>NZ_JBEGGL010000003.1:0-888300 GCF_040203315.1 Xanthomonas sp. WHRI 8393
AGTACGTCCTTGTAGGCTCTTACGCGGCATCCATGCCGCGTAAGGTCCCGCGACGGTGAGCGGGCAAGGACCCGTCGGGATGGTCGGTGTGCATGGTTGCAAGCAAGAGCTCATGGCCGGATTCCACGGCGTCCCAAAGGCGTTTGGGCATCGCGCCTCGGTACAGGCAGTTCCAAATATCGGCTGTGCCCGCCCCACAATGAGCGCGCCAGATGTGTTGAACGCTCCAGCGCCCGTATCGGCTGACGTGGGAGCTACACCTACCCTCGGGCAGGCGTACCGCGACAGGCTGGGTAGGTGGCCGCGTCGATGGCGTTTGTTAAGCTCCGGGGCTTGTGTCCAGATCAAGGCCAGACCAGATGACTGCATCCCCCGCCGCACGCCGCCCGGGCCTGCCCCTGCATTGGAAGATGGGCATTGGCTTCGCTGTCGGTCTGCTGCTGGGTCTGGCCGTCTACTACCTGGCCGGCAGCGATGCCGACTGGGTGCGCGTGGTCACCAAATACGTCACCACGCCGTTCTCGCAGATCTTCCTCAATCTGATCTTCATGCTGATCGTGCCGCTGCTGTTTTCGGCATTGGTGATGGGCATTTCCGAAATGGGCGACATCCGTGCGCTTGGGCGCGTGGGCTGGCGCACCCTGGGCTACACCGTCGTGCTGTCCGGCGTGGCGGTGTTGCTGGGGCTGGTGCTGGTGAATGTGCTCAAGCCTGGTGCCGGCGTGGACCCGCAGCTGGCCAACCAGTTGATCCAGCAGAACGCCGAGCGCACCCGCGAGATCATCTCCAGCTCCGGCACCCAGCCGCAGGGCATGGACATGCTGTTGTCGATCGTGCCCAGTAACGTCATCGCGGCAGCGTCCAGCAACGGCGCGATCCTGTCGCTGATGTTCTTTGCGGTGATGTTCGGCGTGGGCATGGTGCTGACCGCCGATGAAAAAGTGGCCACGCTCAAGCGCGCCATCGAGGGCATCTTCGAAATCTCGATGACCCTGATCGGCTTGGTGATCCGCCTGGCGCCGTATGCGGTGGCCTGTTTCATGTTCAATCTGGCCGCGCTGTTCGGCTTTGATCTGCTGATCCGTCTGGGCGCTTATGTAGGCGTGGTGGTGCTGGCGCTGGGCCTGCACATGGTGGTCAGTTACGGGCTGGCGGTGAAGTTTGCCGGGCGTTCGCCGATCGGCTTCTTCAGGCAGACCCAGGAGGCCACGATGATGGCGTTCTCCACCGCCTCCAGTAACGCGACCCTGCCGACTGCCCTGCGCGTGGCCGACGAGATGGGCCTGCCGCCGCGGGTGTCGCGTTTCGTGCTGACCGTGGGCGCCACCGCCAACCAGAACGGCACCGCCTTGTTCGAAGGGGTGACGGTGATCTTCCTGGCGCAGTTCTTCAACGTGGACCTGAGCATCGGCCAGCAGTTCATGGTGATGCTGGTCTGCATCCTGGGTGGCATCGGCACCGCCGGCGTGCCGTCCGGCTCGCTGCCGGTAGTGGCGCTGATCTGCGCGATGGTCGGGGTCAACCCGGTCGGCATCGGCATGATCCTGGGCGTCAATCATTTCCTGGACATGTGCCGGACGGCGCTGAACGTGACTGGCGATCTGGCGCTGACGACCTTGGTTGCCAAGGGCGAGGAATAGGGAGTCGGGAATCGGGAATGGGGAATGGGGAATGGGGAAGAGCGGGCTGTAGCGATCGGTACGGGTGATGTGAGGTCCGCTGTACCGCAGCGGTAGCCTTGGCGAGAGCGGCGTCAACCTGCAGCACTGCACCCGATTCCCGATTCCCGACTCCCCAATCCCCAATCCCCAATCCCAGCCCCCTAACGCGCTCTGTGGGAGAATAAGCGTCTCCGCTTCCAGCGGTGTTCCCCTCCGCTTCCATAGACGCCCATGACCCAGCCCACCCGCCGCCAGCTGGCCAACGCCATCCGTTTTCTCGCCGCCGATGCGGTCGAAGCCGCCAAATCCGGCCATCCCGGCATGCCGATGGGCATGGCCGATATCGCCGAAGTGCTGTGGAACGATTTCTTCCGGCACAACCCGAACAACCCGCAGTGGTTCAACCGCGACCGTTTCGTGCTGTCCAACGGCCACGGCTCGATGCTGCAGTACGCGCTGCTGCACCTGTCTGGCTACGACCTGCCGATCGAGCAGCTCAAGCAGTTCCGTCAGCTGCACAGCAAGACCGCCGGTCACCCCGAGCGCAGCGAAACCCCCGGCGTGGAGACCACCACCGGCCCGCTCGGGCAGGGCTTTGCCAACGCCGTGGGCTTCGCGCTGGCCGAGAAGTTGCTGGCGCAGCGCTACAACCGGCCTGAGCTGGAAATCGTCGACCACCGCACCTGGGTGTTCATGGGCGATGGCTGCCTGATGGAAGGCATCTCGCACGAAGCCGCTTCGCTGGCCGGGACTTGGGGCCTGGGCAAGCTGGTGGCGTTCTGGGACAACAACCAGATCTCCATCGACGGCAACACCGCCGGCTGGTTCAGCGACAACACCCCGGCGCGTTTCGAGGCCTATGGCTGGCACGTGATCCGCGATGTCGACGGGCATGATGCCGACAAGATCAAGGCGGCGATTGAAGCGGCGCTGGAAAACAGCGACAAGCCGACCCTGATCTGCTGCCGCACCAAGATCGGCTTCGGGGCGCCCACCAAGGCCGGCAAGGAATCCTCGCACGGCGCACCGCTGGGCAAGGAAGAACTCGAGGGCGCCCGCAAGGCGCTGGAGTGGCCGTACGGCCCGTTCGAGATTCCCGAAGAGATCTACGCCGGCTGGCGCGCAGGTGGCACCGGCACCCTGCGTCAGGCCGAGTGGGAGCAGCTGTTCGACAAGTACGGCAAGCAGTACGCGGCCGAAGCTGCCGAGCTGACCCGCCGCTCGCACGGCTCGCTGCCGGCCGACTTCATCGCCCAGGCCGATGCCTACATCGCCAAGGCGCAGCAGGACGGCCAGACCATCGCCTCGCGCAAGGCCTCGCAGCTAGCGATCGAAGCGTTCGCGCCGTTGTTGCCGGAATTGATCGGCGGTTCGGCCGACCTGGCGCATTCCAACCTGACCTTGTGGAAGGCCAGCAAGTCGGTGGCCACCGATGATCCGGATGCCAACTACGTCTATTACGGCGTGCGCGAGTTCGGCATGACTGCCATCGCCAACGGCCTGGCGCTGCATGGTGGCTTCATTCCGTTCGACGCCACCTTCCTGGTGTTCAGCGATTACGCGCGCAACGGCGTGCGCATGAGCGCGTTGAATCCGGCCCATGCCATCCACGTGTACACGCACGACTCGATCGGCCTGGGTGAGGACGGCCCGACCCATCAGCCTGTGGAACACTTGGCCTCGCTGCGTTACATCCCCAACAACGATGTGTGGCGCCCGGGCGATGCGGTGGAATCGGCGGTGAGCTGGAAGGCCGCCATCACCCGCAAGGACGGCCCGAGCTGCCTGGTGTTCAGTCGCCAGAACCTGCAGCACCAGCCGCGCAGTGACGCGCAGCTCAAGCTGATCGAGCGCGGCGGTTATGTGCTGGCCGATGCCGAAGGCGGCACGCCCGACGTGATCCTGATCGCCACCGGTTCGGAAGTCGGGCTGGCGGTGGAAGCCAAGCAGACCCTGGACGCGGCCGGGCTGAAGACGCGCGTGGTGTCGATGCCGTCGACCGATGTGTTCGATCGCCAGGATGCGGCCTATCGCGAGTCGGTGCTGCCGAATGCGGTGCGCAAGCGCGTTGCGGTGGAAGCAGGCGTGACCGGCTTCTGGCGCAAGTACGTGGGCCTGGATGGTGATGTGGTCGGTATCGACACCTTCGGTGCCTCGGCACCGGCCGACCAACTGTACGCGTACTTCAAGATCACCGCCGAGCATGTGGTGCAGGCGGCAAAGGCGCTGTAAAAGCGCCGAGTGGCTTCCAATGAAACGCCGGCGAAAGCCGGCGTTTTTGTTTGCGCTGCACGTGGCGACCTTGCATGTACGTATCGCCTCGGTCGGGGAAACCGCGGTTATTGCGGGGGTGGGAAGGTGCCTGGCGTGTTGCGTGAGGATCACCTGGCCGGACTTGTCCGGAAGGCCGGGCAAGCCGACGTGCCTGATGGCATGCAGGCGACTTCATCAGCGCGCGTCGCCCGGGTGGCCGGTGCGCAGGCGTTTGCCCGCCGGGTCGCGGCCGGAGGCCGCTGTGGCGTTCGCTCCCCGCCATTGCGATGTAGGCGGCGTGAATTACCTGTTTAAAATGTAAATCATTCCCATTAAAATGGCGCGTTGCCACGGTCGCGTGGCACGTCCTCCCCCTTGTCTCGCCGTCGGGCAGCCTTGCCGCGACCGGTGCCCTCGACTGTCTGTGCTGGAGCTGTGATGAATCGTCCTACCGTAATGCGTCTTCTTCCCATTGCGCAGCGTCCGCGCGCGCTGTCGCATGCGGTGTTCGCCGCGCTGTGCACGTTGTCGGCAGGCCAGGCGCTGGCTGAAACGCCGGCCGGCGATGCTGAGGTCACCACCCTGGACCGGCTCATCGTGCAGGGCGAGCAGGCCAAGGGCTATACGGTGGAAAAGACCACCGCCGGCACGCGCATGAACCTGTCGCTGCGGGAGATCCCGCAGTCGGTCAGCGTGATCACCCGCGACCGCATGGACGACCAGAACCTGCAGAGCATCACCGATGTGCTCAATAACGTCACCGGCATCTCGGTGGCGCAGAGCGACAGCGAGCGGCTGGAGTTCTATGCACGTGGCTTCTACATCGACAACTACCAGTTCGACGGCATCCCGGCGTACATGGAGCAGGCCTGGAGCTACGGCGATTCGGCGCTGGACGTGGCGCTGTACGACCGCGTCGAAGTGGTGCGTGGCGCCACCGGCCTGCTGACCGGCTCGGGCAACCCGTCGGCCTCGATCAACCTGGTGCGCAAGCATGCGCTCAGCCGCGACTTCACCGGCACCGTATCGGTGGGCGGTGGCGATTTCAACAAGACCCGCAGCGTGGCCGATGTCACCGTGCCGCTCAGCCCCGAAGGTACCGTGCGTGCGCGCGTGATCGGCGTGTACCAGGACGGCGAGTCGGACATGGACCGCTACGGCCTGCGCAAGAAGATCGGCTCGGCGATCATCGATGCCGACCTCACCGACAGCACCTTGCTGAGCGTGGGTTACGAGTACCAGAAGAAGGAATCGAACGATGTCACCTGGGGCGGCTTCCCGCTGTTCTACAGCGATGGCACCCGCACCAACTATGACCGTTCGTTCAACCCGGCGGCCGACTGGACGTTCTGGGACACGCGCCTGCAGCGCACCTTCGCCAGCCTGCAGCAGAGCTTCGACAACGGCTGGACCCTCAAGGCCAATTTGAGCCATGAGAAGACCGAAGCGGCCAATCACCTGTTCTATCCGTTCTATACGATCTTCGGGTTCGACCGCGCCACCGGTGGCGGCGTGGTGCCGTATTCGGGCAACTACCTGACCGAGCGCAAGGCCGATGGTGCCGACGTCTACGCGGAAGGTCCGTTCCAGCTGTTCGGCCGCGAGCATCAGCTGGTTGCCGGCGCCAGCTACAACCGCCGCGAGTACGTCAACAACGGCACCTTCGATTTCCCGGCGCCGCTGGACAGCTACCTCGGCTGGACCGGTGCCTACCCGGAACCCAACTGGAGCCCGCGCACGGTGCAGAGCACCGGCACCATCAAGCAGAAGGCGGCCTACGTGGCTGCACGCTTCTCGCTGGCCGATTCGCTGAAGTTGCTGGTGGGTGCGCGCTACACCGACTGGCAGATCGACGGCGGCAACTTCGATGCCACGCAGGGACTGGCGCCGTTCTCCGACAGCCAGACCGAAGTCACCCCGTACGCCGGTCTGGTCTACGACATCAACGACGTGTGGTCGACGTACGTCAGCTACACCGAAATCTTCAACCCGCAGACCCTGCGCGATGCCACTGGCGGCTACCTGGATCCGTTGACCGGCAAGGGCTACGAAGCCGGCGTCAAGGCAGCGTGGTTCGACGACAGGCTCAACGCCTCGCTTGCGGTGTTCCGCATCGAGCAGGACAACCTGGGCGTGGCCACCGGCGGCTTCGTCCCCGGTAGCAGCGAGTCGGCGTATGAAGCCGCCAACGGCGTGGTCAGCGAAGGCTTCGATTTCGAGGTGTCCGGGCGGGTGACCGAGAGCTGGAACACCACCTTCGGCGCCTCGCACTACACCGCGCGCGATGACAGCGGCACCTCGATCAATACGCATCTGCCGCGCACCACCCTCAAGCTGTTCAACAGCTACACCCCGCAAGGTGCGTGGAGCGATCTGACCGTGGGTGGTGGCGTCAACTGGCAGAACCGCTCGTACTATGTGGACCCGGTCTACGGCGCCTTTCAGCAGAGTGCTTATGCACTGGTCAGCGCGTTTGCGCGCTACCGGTTGTCGCCGCAGTTCTCGGTTCAGCTCAATGTCGACAACCTGCTCGACAAGCGCTACTACTCTCAGTTCAACGGTGGCTATGGCGCATGGGGCGCCTCGCGCAACGGCATGCTGACCTTCAACTACACGTTCTGATCGCAGACCGGGCCGGGCGCGATGTCAGCGCCTGGCCTGGTGTTGCAACGATGCAGGCACCTTGCAGAAGGTGCCTGTTTTTGTGTCTGGCGCCAGCGGAGTGATCGTGGATCTGCGGCGCATGCCGCACTGCCTGCGCTACCTGCTGGTATCGGTTTGCGTAGGTGCTATCGAAGTGATGCGCAAGCGACTGATGCCTTCCGCCAATGTCGGCGCGCTACAGAAACACTTCCTGCCTACGCAAACGTACACGCGAAGACGCGCCGGTAATCGCATCGACGGTCAGGGCTACAGCGGTTCCAGATACGGTGCCATCACCTCCGTAACCCAGTCCATGAACGCACCTACGCGTTGCGGCAGATGGCGACGCTGCGCGTAGAGCAAGGTGACCGGCATCGGTTCTGGCGCGATGGCGGCCAGCAGCTCGATCAAGGCGCCGCTGTCCAGGTGTGGGCGCAACGGGCTGGCCGGCGCCTGGATGATGCCCAGGCCCGCCAATGCCGCGGCGAGATAGGCATCGCCGTTGTTGACCGTCACCGGGCCGCGCATCGGCAGTAGCTGGTAGGCCGGTCCATCGCGGTACTCGAAGCCGGACGATCGCTGGCCCAGCGTCGGCACGTAATGCACCAGGTCGTGGTGAACCAGATCGTCCAGGCGCTGCGGCGTGCCCCGTCGTGCGAGGTAGTCGGCACTGGCGCAGTTGATGATGCGAAACACGCCGAGCGGTCGTGCGACCAGGTTGGTGTCTTCGAGCGTGCCCACGCGCAACACGCAATCGAAGCCTTCGCGCACCACATCGACGCGGCGGTCGGTGCCGCTGATTTCCACCTCCAGCTGCGGGTGCTGCGCCAGGAACGTGGGCAATGCGGGAATCACGAAATTGCGTGCGATGCCGGAGGACATGTCCACCCGCAGGCGCCCGCGCAGCTGGCTGCGCTCGCGCTGAAACATGCTCTGCAATTCGTCCATGTCGTCGAGCAGATCGCGGCTGCGCTGGTAGAACGCGGTACCATCGCCGGTGAGTTGCACGCGGCGCGTCGTGCGATGCAAAAGCTGCGTCCCAAGCGAGGCTTCGAGCCGCTGCACGGCTGTAGAAACGCTGGCTTTGGGCAGGCCCAGCGTTTCGGCGGCGCGGGTGAAACTGCCGAGCTCGGCGACGCGCAGGAAGGCGCGTAGCGACTCCAGGGTATCCATCGATTGGTCGACGTTCTTGAACGGTGCAATCAGGTTGGACCGATTTATGTGGCGCGGCAAGCGCAATAGTCTTGGCACGGCCAGGCAATGTCACCCCCGCCAGCGGTCACCGACCAACTCTGTGATCGCCCCAATCGCTTCCCAACACGTACCGGAGTCCATCCATGTCGACCACCTCACCGATCACCCTGATCACCGGCGGCAGCCGCGGCCTGGGCCGCAATGCCGCGCTTGCGCTCGCTGCGGACGGCAGCGATATCGTGCTGACGTATCGCAGCCAGGCAGATGAGGCCGCTGCGGTGGTCGCCGAAATCCACACGCTCGGTCGCCGTGCGCAGGCACTGCCGCTGGATGTTGCCGACGCGGAGTCGTTCGCGGCATTCGCTGAGCAATTGAAGCAGGTGCTGGCCGGTTGGGATCGCACGCAGTTCGATGCGCTGGTCAACAATGCGGGTACCGGGCTGCACGCGGCCATCGCCGACACCACGCCGGCGCAGTTCGACGCCCTGGTCAACATCCATCTCAAAGGGCCGTATTTCCTGACCCAGGCGTTATTGCCGCTGATCGCTGACGGTGGACGCATCCTCAATGTGTCCAGCGGCCTGGCACGTTTCGCACTGCCCGGTGCCTCGGCTTACGCGATGATGAAAGGCGGGGTGGAGGTGTTCACCCGCTATCTGGCCAAGGAACTGGGCGCGCGTGGCATTCGTGCCAATACGCTGGCGCCGGGTGCGATCGAGACAGACTTCAACGGCGGCAGCGTGCGCGATAACGCACAGGTCAATGCGATGGTGTCGTCGGTCACGGCGCTGGGACGCCCAGGGCTACCGGACGATATCGGGCCGGTGGTCGCTGCATTACTCGCGCCGGGAACTGGGTGGATCAACGCGCAACGCATCGAGGTATCGGGCGGCATGTTGATCTGAATGCACAGGCCTGCGCATCACGTGCAGGCCTGTGTCTGCATTACCGCCTGGTGCATCACTGCAGGGTCTGGTCGCCATGCAATACGGGGTAGGGATTCAAGACCTCTCCCTTCCACCATTGTTTTTCCGGCCCCAGGCGGTGGATCTCGAAGTGCAGGTGCGGTGCGGCAGGATCGGCATTGCCGGTACTGCCGACGTAGCCGATGACCTGGCCGCGCTTGATTGCCTGCTTTTCTGCCAGACCATCGGCATACCGTTCCAGGTGTGCGTAGTAGTAGCAGTACGTGCCGTTCGGATCGAACTGGTACACGGTCAGGCCACCACGCTCGCTGTTGAACAGTTTCTCGACCGTGCCGTCTGCAACTGCAATGACCGGTGTGCCGGTCGGCGCAAGAATGTCGATGGCATCGTGCACGCGGCCTTCGCTGCGTGCGTCGGTAAAGGTGTCCTGCAGCTGGCCGCTGCCGATGCCCTGCACCGGAATCAGCAGGCCGCTGCCTGAACTCGCAGACTCAGGAGAGGGTGCAGACGCAGGCGCGGCTGGCGTATTTGCGGCGGTCATCATCTCGGTGGTTGGCGACGATGCGGCAACGGCTGGATCGGCAACCGCTGGAGCGGCAGAAGGCGCTGCCATTGCCGCCTCTGACGCATCAGACTGCGCTGTCACCGCGGGTGCAGCTGCGGACGCCGGTGCCAGCGCCGCCTGTGGCGCCTCGCGTTCCAACCACCAATAGCCGGCTGCACCGAGCAAGACACCGACCACCAGCATCATCAGCAGTTTCATGCTTACTCCTGCATCACTACCGGCATGGACGGGCCAACCACGCTGGCCAGATTGACCACGTCCCAGTTGGTCAGGCGCACGCAGCCATGCGATTCGGTCTTGCCGACATGGCCGGGTTCCGGCGTGCCGTGCAGCCCGTAATGCGGCTTGGACAGATCGATCCACACGCGTCCGACCGGATTGTTCGGGCCGGAGGGCAGGGTGGCCTTCTGATCGCCCTTCTTCGCGTCCCAGAACAGCTTGGGGTTGTACTTGAACACCGGGTCGCGCGCCACGCCCAACACCTTCCAGCGGCCGATCGGCAGCGGGTCGTGCTTGCTGCCGGAGGACACCGGGAACTGCGCATACACCTTGCCGTCGGCATCGAACAGGCGCAGCGTCGACTCGGACTTGTCGACCACCAGCTTGGCCGGCTTGGCCAGTGGCGGGACACCGTCGATGTTGGGCACCTGGATCACGCCACCGGCCTTGTTCAAATCCACGCCCGGGTTGAGCTGGCGCAGCAGTTCCGGAGCGGCATGGAAACGCTCGCCCAGCGCCTCGTCCACCGAGGTGTAGCCCAGCGACGTCAGCTTGGCCTGTTCGGCCGGCCCTTTCGGGATCGGCTGGAACGGCCCGGCCACATCGGCATCGGTGAGCGTGTACTGCACCAGCGCCGGCGTTGTGTCGGCCTGCAAGGCCTGCCAGGTGGCGTCATCCAGCTCACCGGTGACCTTGATCTGGTGCGCTGCCTGAAATCCGGACACCGCACGCTTCTGGTTGGAGCCGCGCTCGCCGTCGATCTGTCCCGGCGAGAAATGCGCACGATCCAGCAGCACCTGCGCATGCAGGTCCGAACGCGGGCCGGTCGGCACGACGGTCGCAGCGGGCGTTGCTGCAGGTGCCGGCGCAGGTGCTGCGGCAGGCTGCGGCGCTTGCGCCAGTGCGGCCAGGGAGGTGCCCAGAGCAAGGGCGAGCAAGCAGGCGCGAGCGTAGATGCGTGGTGGCATGAGCAGGTCCGGAAGAGGCATGCGCGCACCTTGCCCGAGCCGCCTGCGTGGTCTGCGTGAAATGGCTGCACCGGGACTGACTGGGGACGCAGTCGCGATGCGGGTCAGAAGTGGATACCTGCCATCTCGCCTCCGCACAGCTGCCATAGATGCCGCTGCCTGCCACTTCTACCCGAGCGGCAGAGAGAGTTGTGCACCACGCCGTAACCGATCGCCTGCATGTCAGTCAGGCGATCGATACGGATTGGTGCATACCCGGTCCCTGCAGCTGCAGACATTGCGCTGCAGCTGTCTGCAGGTCTGCCGTCAGTAGGTGTAGCCCACCGTCAGCATGTACACCCGTCCGGTCTGTACATAGGCGCCGTCGGCCCCAGGGTCGTAGGCCATGTAGCGCCTGGACTTGCCCTGGGTTTCGTAGAACGTGGCGGCATTGAGCAGGTTCTTGGCCGACACACCGACATCGACGTGGTGCGGCAGATGATAGGTCGCAGTGAAGTCCAGTGATTTGACCGGTTGCAAATAATAGTTGAGCCGGTCGCTGGTCAGCCCCAGCAATTGCAGGCCCGTGTAGTTGTAGCTCAGGTCGGCGCGCAGATGCGTATCGTCGTAGAACAGATCCAGGTTGTAGATGCGCTCGGGTGCGCGCGGCAGCCAGGTCTTTTCCGGTTGATCGCTGCGTTTGCTGTCTGCTTCGCTGTGCTGCAGGGTGAGGTTGGCGGTGACGCCGACGTTGCTCCACAGGCCCGGCAACTCCTGCAGGCGCTTGCTCGCTGCCAGCTCCAGTCCATAGAGCTTGGCGGTACCGCCGTTCTGCGGCATGGTCACCGGCACGCCGTTTTCGAAGGTGGTGCCGGTCGGTACCAGCCCGCCCAGGGTGTTGTCGTTGCTGGTCGCCGATTGCGAGGTGTAGATGAAGCCGGTGATGCGCTTGTAATAGGTCGATGCGCTGAGCACGCCGCCGCTGTGATCGTAGAACTCGGCGGAGAGATCGGCGTTGTCGGCCTTGCTCGGCTGCAGATCGGGATTGGGCCTGGAGATGCCGACCACCTTCTGGGTATCGTCGATGGTGTACACCGTCTCGCCGGAGATCAGGCCGAACGCCGGACGGCTGAAACTGCGCCGCAACGAAGCCCGATACACGGTGAGATCATCCGGCCGATAGTTGATGCTGATGCCCGGCAGCACTTGCCCATAGGTGCTGCCGGTGCCGACGAAGCTGCCGGTGCTGCCATCGCCGCTGGATTGCCAGGATTCGGCCGCATAGCGTGTCAACTCGTAGCGCACGCCGGGCAGCACGCTCACCGAGCCGACATGCAGCGCGGCCATTGCATAACCGGAATAGATCGCCTCGGTGCTGGAGGTGGTGTTGGCGTTGTAGTCGTTGGCGGTATAGACGCCTGCGCCATTGGGATCGTCGACGTACTTGTAGGGCAGCGCCTGCGCAAGCATCCAGTTGCGGTCCAGCAGCTTGAACGGGCCGGCGTAGCGGCCGTCGAAGGCGTGATAGGTGACGCGGCCCGGGATCGCGCTCAGAGGCGGTCCGCCTGCGGTGGGGAAGGCGTAATTGGGACCGCCAAAATACGGCCCGTTGGTGACGAAGTTGCCGTCCTTGTGGAAGAACGGGTGATCGTAGGCGCCACGGTCGGAGTGGTCGGCAGACAGGCCGAGCTTGACGCTGTCCAGCACATCGCCATCGACCTGGTAGGTGATATCGGTGTGTGCGTTGACGCGGTTGTCGTGACTGCCGGCGTCGTGCCCCTGCACCTTCCACAGCAACGACGAATCCAGGTTGTAGAAAAAGTCCTGCAAGCCAGGCGTGCTTGGCGCGATGCTGGGATAGCGGGGGTTGCTGAGGTCGAAGGCGAAGCTGCCGGGCGTAAAGCCATACAGGCTTGCCGACACGTAGTCCGGGCGGCTGCGGGTGCCGCGACCGACCGAGCTGCCGTAGTCGAAGCGCAAGCGGCCCAGCGTGGTCTGGCCTCCCAATTGCAGCGTCGCCAGTTTTTCGTCGATATCGTGCGTGTTGAAGTAGCCGCCACGCACGGCGGTGGGCTGGTTGCGATAGGTTTCCAGGCGCGCGCTGGACTGGTCCTGCTGCCCGGTGACACCGTAGCTGCCGTAGATCGCACGCGCGTACAGCGCGCTGTTGTCGCCTTGCCAATCCAGCGAGAGGTTGCCGCCGTAGCGTTCGATCTGGCTGGTGTAGAGGCTGTACTTGTAGCGGGTGCTGATCAAAGGCCCGACATCGCGCAGGTCGGTTGCAGTGGCGAGGGCGGGATCGGCCGGCACGTATTTGCTGTTGGGCGCCGGCGCCTGCGCCATGTTGTTGTTCCTGCCGTAATACGCCGATGCGTAGAGGCCGAAGGCATGGCCATCGCCAAACTTCCAGGCCAGCTCCTGCTGGAAGGTGCCGCCGCTGTCCTTGCCGCCCAGCTCCGAGGCCAGCGCATTGAACTGGCCCTGCGCGGTGCTCTTGGCGTAGACATCCTGGCCGAAGTCGAAGGCATTGGGCGTGCGCATGTCGATCGCGCCGCCGATCGCATCGCCGGGCATGTCGGGCGTTGGGGATTTGGACACCTGCACCGACTGGATGCCGAACGGCGCCAGCATGTTCAACGAGATGGCGCGCGTCGATGAATCGGTTTCCGGCATGCCGAAGCCGTTGAGCGTGTAGGCGTTGTAGCTGGCGTCCATGCCGCGAATGCTGACATAGGCGTTTTCGCCGGTGGTGGCCTGGCCCAGGTGCATATCGCTGTACGCGGATAGGCCCGGCATGTGCGACACGACATCGGCGATGCCGCCGGAGGGGATCGCATCGATCTGCTGCTTGCTCATCACGCTGTTGACGCTGCTGGACAGGCGCTGTTCGTTGAGCGATCCCGGTGCGGCGGCGTGCTTGGCCTGCACGTTGACCGAATCCAGCGTGGTGGTGCCGAGCTCCGGCGTCTCGGCAAACGCCGGCGCGGACAGTGCCAGCGCGATGGCGCAGGTCAGGCGATGGGTGGTGCGTGGGGACTGCATGCAATGGCTCGCGTGGTTGGAGAAGATGGAGTGCCCGGCCCCTTACTGCGGGTGTGGGTGTGCATCGCCGACGCCTTCCGTTGCGACAGGTCTGTGTGTGGTGCGGAGATTGCGACGACGGCAGTGACCCCGACTCAGTGCCTGAGGTCGTCGCCCTTGCAGTGCGCCTGCGCCAGCTGCGGATTGCAGCGTGCGACCGCATCGCCTTCGAAGCGCACCACGTAACCGTTGCCGGCCGGCTCATGTGCGGGGAAGTCAGTGCTGAGCAACTGCGCGCCGCTGGCCAGCATGCGGTCGCGGCGGGTGGTGTCGTGTTGCAGTGCTTCCTTCAGGTCGGCGTCGGTACGCGTGCGCACCAGGTAGCCGGCTTTCACCAATTGGGTGATCGTCTCGGCGGGGCCATCGTTGAGTTCGGTGAACGCGGCATCGTCTTGGCCAGGCACGGCATTGGTGAAGCACACGCGTCCGCGCAGCGACGGATGCCCGGGCAGGTAGCTGGCACCGGCCGCGCGTTGGTCGAGCAGGAACACCACCTTGCCGCGTGCCTCGCTCAACGACGGCCAGCCATGCGCAAGCACTGCGGCGTTGAGCGTGGCTGCGTTGCCACGGACCTGATCGGGGCTGAGGTACTCGCTGGGTCGAAACACCGAGCGCAGTTCGGCATCCAATGCATCCATCGCCACCGGATCGAACGGCTCCGGCTGCACGGTCGGAAACGCCAGTTGCACCGGCGCCTGCTTGGTTTCCAGCAGGATGAAGATCGGCACATGCCCGGGGTGCTGCTTCGACCACGCACGCACTTCCTGCAGGCACGCGATCAAGGGCTGGCAGGTGCTGCGCTGGTCCACGTCCTGCACGTGCATGACCTTGAAGCCGGGTTTGCTCATCACTCCGGCCGGTGCGCTGGGCGGTGCGGGCGGCAAGCCGGCCTTGGCGATCTGCGCGACGCTGGCTGGGTGTGCGTAGCGACCACCGTTGGCGTCGGCAAAGACATCCAGTTCGAGTTGTCTGACGCCATCGTCCAGTTGTTGCCTCAGCGGCGGATGGCGGTAATCCAGTGCCGCGAACAGCTCCGGACTCAGTCGTTGCAGCAGCGTCGCTTCGCTGGGGGCGAAGCCGGCGTGGTAGCTGTTGTGGCTGCCGATGTATTGCAGGTCGGTGAGGCGAGGCGCGGCATGCGCGGTCACGCCGGCCAGCATCAGCAGGCCAAGGCATGCAGCGCTGCGTGTGTTGCTTCGCCTTGCGCGTGATGGCTTCGCTGTGCGGTCATCGCCTGGATTCACAGCCGAAACAACGAGTAAGCAGCGCATGCAGCCGGGCCGGAAAGAAGGTGGTCGCCATCATCCGGGCCAAATTTGACGCAAGGCTTTCCGCCGTATTGCCGTCGTGCGTCACAGTGCGAAAAACGCGCCATGGCATCGCTTTTCGCGACACCGGCGCGTCAGTGCACTCTAGTCTTCCGCAAGGCATACGCCAGTAGCCGCGCCTGCACGCGGTCGGCGATGCTGCGTGGCGCATCCAGTGCCATTCGTTGCAGACCAGCGGCTTCGTATGCATCGTCGTTCTTGCGTGACAGCAGTGCGCGCCAGACGGTCATCAGCTTTGCGCTATTGCCGGCGGTGGCGCGTTTGAGCCAGCTCAGGGCGCGCAGCAGGTGCTGTTCGACCTCGGTAAAGTCGCTGCCGAGCGGGTAGTCGGGCAGGCTGCCATCGCGGCGGAACGGCGCCAGCGCCTGTTCCAGTGCCTGCGGCGTGTTGCGTTGCGCACGCGCAGGCAGTGCAGGGTCGCCACGCAGCTTGCGCGATGCCTTGGCGGTTGCCAGCAACGCGTCCTGGAAGCGTGCATCGCAGATGCCGGCCATCGCCAGCACGCAATCCTGATCGGTCTGGTGGCGCAGGTCGGCGATGCCGTACTCGGTGATGTAGAGATCGCGCAGATGGCGCGGGATGGTGGTGTGCCCGTAGTTCCAGCGCACGTTACTCGCTGCGTGTGCACCGGCATCGCGCGTGGCCCGCAGCATCAACGCGCTGCGCGCGTGCGGCAAGGCATGTGCCATCGCCACGAAGTTGTACTGGCCGCCGACGCCGGAAACCACACGGCCATCTTCCAGCCCGTCGGACACCGCCGCGCCGAGCGCTGTGGCCATCATGCAGGAGTTGAAGAAGCGCGCATCGCGGCGTTGCAGGCGCTCCAGCGCTTCGTTGCCGCCATACAGCTGGTTGATCTCGCTGATGCGACGCATGCCGATGGCATCGCGCGTGTCCGCATCCAGCTCGCGTAGCCACTGGTAGAAATCCGGCGAGCCGAGATAGAACGCCCCATGCAGAAACTCGCCTTCGCGGGCCAGGCGCGCGTGATCGGCCGCATCGGCGCTGCCGTCGGCGATGCGCTGCATCAGCGCCAGATCGTCGTGCACCTTCCGGCGGATCACGCCGCTGTCCACCAACTGCTTGAACCCTTCGTTGAGCATTTCGCTGCAGCCGTACAGGCCGATCTCGAACGGCGCCAGGCCACCGCTGGCGCGCACCGCAGGATGCTGTTCCAGTTGCGGGTCCAGCGCCTGCAGCACGCGCCGATAGGTGGCGTTGTCGGTATGTCGCAGCACCAGCGCATGGCTCAGTGCATCGGCCAGGGTGCCGATGCCGATCTGCAAGGTGCCGCCATCGCGGACCAGCGCGCTCGCATACAGGCCGATGGCGTAGTCGACGCTGGTTACCGGCTGCCTGGGCAACCCGAACAGGCGCGGCGACGGACCGGGCAGGTCGATCACCAGATCGAAGAACGCCTCCTCCACTGCCGCGGTTCCGCCGATCCACGGCAGTTGCGTGTCCACTTCCGCCACCAGCATGGGGCGCGGCAGGCCGAGCGCCTGCACCGCCTCCAGCGTGTCCTGGGTGATGTCGTTGTTGCACGACAACGACAGCCGCGTGCCGCCCGGTTCGCGCGCCACCTTCTGCACGATCAGGTTCGGCGCGCGCTGCGCCACCGCCGCAGCAGCGTGGGTGTAGTTGAGGCTCGTGTAGTCGGCCTGCGCCTGGGTGGAGTGCAGCAGCCCGCCGGACTGCATGTAGAACTCTTCCACCTGCACATGCGCCGGCAGCGCATCGCGCAGCATGTCATCGACATAGGCAAGACGCGGGAAATCCTCGCCAAAATGGCGCGCGATGAACGGCGCCGCAAAGCGTGCCTCCAGTCCCGCGCCGGGCTTGGGCGGATTGAGCGACAGCGCCGTGTACAGCGCCAGTGGCCGGGTCGGCGTGTGCTTGAGCTGCGCATACAACGCGTTCAACAACCGGTGCGGCTTGCCGATGCCCAACGGCGCGCCGACGCGCAGCGGGCCATCGAGGCGTTGCAGGATGTGCGCAACCGCAGCGCTCAATTCAGTGACATGTGTACTCATGCGCGAAAGCGTAGCCGAAAGCGCTGTGGTGCAGGCACCGACAGCTGTCAGGCGATGCCTGACGCCACGCAACGAATTGCTACGGCAGAACTTACAACTCGGTAACACACGGCTCATGGTCACTTAATCGAGCCGGCCCAGCATGCGCTGCATGATCACCTCCACGCCTTCCCGTTTGTATGCCCGTCCTGGATTTGCCAGTGCCAGCCTGGTCGAGGCTGGTCACCCGCAGCGCCAGGAGGCGGAACGCTTCATCGCTGCGGTCTACCTGCGCCGCTACGGTGCGCAGCTGCGCAGCTTCCTGCCGCAGTTGCTGGTCTACCGCGATGCCCACGGCACGCTGATGGCGGCAGTCGGGATACGGCTTGGCAGCGCTGGCGGGTTGTTCGTGGAGCAGTACCTGGACGAGCCCGCCGAGTCGGCGCTGGCCGGGCGCATGGCCGCTCCGGTCGCACGCTCGGGCCTGGCCGAGGTGGGCAACTTCGCGGCGATCAGCTCCGGCAGCGCACGCGCGCTGATCCCGCAGATGACCCATGCGCTGCACAACGCAGGCGTGCGCTGGGTGTTGTTCACCGCGACCCGCGGCCTGCGCAATACCTTCGACCGGCTACAGCTGCAGCCGGTGGTGCTGGCGCCTGCCTTGCAGTCACGCCTGCGCGATGACGACACCGACTGGGGCAGCTACTACGCCACGCAACCGCAGGTGGTGTGCGGCGATGTCGCCGCCGGTCATGCATTTTTGCTGGAGCGGCAGGCGCTGTATCCGCAGGCCGCGCGTCAGGGCGTCGAGCCAATGGCGTACCAGATGGGAGTGGGCGCATGAGCACACGTTTCGCCCAATTGCTCGGTGAGCCGCACGCGTATGCGCCGCGGGTGCTGACCGCCGCGGGAAGCCTGGACGCGCAGACGCTGGCCGATGCTGTCGCGCGACTGGCAACGCAGTTGCAGACCGCAGGGCTGACAAGGGTCGCCAGCCGGCTGGACAACGGCCCGGACTGGTTGATCCTGGATCTGGCGCTACGTCTGATCGATGCCGTGCACGTGCCGTTGCCGACTTTCTTTTCCGGCCCCCAGGTACTGCACGCGTTGACCTCCAGCGGCGCGCAATGCGTGGTGACCGACGCCGCCGCCGCTGCGCCGGCCGGCAGCAGCGGCCCGCTGCCGGCGCTGCACCACGAGGCGCTGCGGTTCTGGCGGATCGAAGCGGTCGCAGCGCGGCCCGCATTGCCGGACGCCACTGCCTGCATCACCTACACCTCCGGCACGACCGGCCGCCCAAAGGGGGTGTGTCTGTCGGCGGACGGTTTGCTCACGGTGGCCACCTCGCTGATAGAGGCCTCGGCTGCCATCGCGCCGCGTCGGCATCTGTGCCTGATGCCGTTGTCCACCTTGCTGGAAAACGTGGCCGGGCTCTATGCGACCTTGTTGTCCGGTGCGCAGGTGGCGCTGCCGTCGTTGGCGCAGATCGGTTACACCGGCGCCAGCGGGCTGGATGTGCCCACGCTGTTGCGCTGCCTGCAGCACTATCAGCCCGAGAGCGTCATCCTGGTGCCGCAGCTGTTGCTCGCCCTGGTCAGCGCTGCCGAGCAGGGCGTGGCCTTGCCGGCATCGCTGCGTTACATCGCCGTTGGCGGCGGGCATGTCGGCCCCAGTCTGCTGGCGCGCGCAACTGCGGCGGGGCTGCCGGTATTCGAAGGCTACGGCCTGACCGAATGCGGCTCTGTGGTCTGTCTCAACCGGCCGGGTGCCGTGCGTGCCGGCAGCGTCGGCCAGCCGCTGGCGCATGCGCAGGTCGCGATCGTCGATGGCGAGATCCAGGTCGACGGCGTACTCGCACTCGGATATCTGGGCGAGCAGGCCATGCCGCCAGGGCCGGTGCGCACTGGCGATCTGGGTCATGTGGATGGCGAGGGGTTCGTCCACATCACCGGGCGCCGCAAGCATGTCTTCATCACCGCCTTCGGCCGCAACGTCTCGCCCGAATGGGTGGAAAGCGAATTGCTGCAGCATCCATTGCTCGCGCAGGCGGTGGTGTGGGGCGAGGCGCAGGCCGACAACGTGGCGGTGCTGTGGCCGCGTCGGCCTGGCAGCGACGACGCGGCAATCGCCAAGGCGCTGGCCGAGGTCAATGCCGGTTTGCCCGATTACGCACGCGTGGCGCGCTTTGTCCGTGCCGATGCACCGTTCAGCGCACACGAGGGCCTGCTCACGGCCAACGGGCGCCCCCGCCGCGACGCGATCCTCGCGCGCTATCACTCCGCCATCGATCGCAGTTATCGATTGCCGGCCACTGTCCTCTCTCAAGGCATTTCTCCATGATGTTTTACACATCCCTGCTGGCGCAGACCCAGACCGAACGCGAGCGCATGACCCAGGTGCCGATCATCCAGGCGGCGCTGGCCGGCAACATCGCCCGCGACGATTACGTGGCGTTCCTCGGCCAGGCCTATCACCACGTGCGGCACACGGTGCCGCTGCTGATGGCTTGCGGCGCGCGTCTGCCGGCGCGGCTGGAATGGCTGCGCGAAGCGATCGGCGAATACATCGAAGAAGAAATGGGCCACCAGGAGTGGATCCTGGACGATCTGGTGGCGTGCGGGCAGGTGCGCGAAGCGGCGGTGCTCGCCGGCCCGTCGCTGGCGACCGAGCTGATGATCAGCTACGCCTACGACACCATCCAGCGCGGCAACCCGGTCGGCTTCTTCGGCATGGTGCTGGTACTGGAGGGCACCAGCGTGGCACTGGCCACGCGCGCGGCCAACAGCATCGCGCAAACGCTGGCGCTGCCGCCCAATGCCTTCAGTTATCTGTTGTCGCATGGCGATCTGGACCTGGAGCATGCCGGCTTTTTCGAGACGCTGATGAACCGGCTCGACGACCCGCTAGACCAGCACGCGGTGGTGCATGCGGCCAAGCGTTTCTACGTGTTGTACGGCGACCTGTTTCGCACCCTGCGCAGCGACGGCTCGCGTCTGGCGGAGGCGGCGTGATGGATCTGCGCGGCAAGTGCGTCATTCTGACCGGCGCCAGCGGCGGCATCGGCAGCGCGCTGTGCGCCGGCCTGGTCGAGGCGGGCGCAACGGTCATGGCCGTGGGACGTACGGACGGGCGCTTGCAAGGGCTGGCTGCCGCGCATCCACCCGGCCGCGTGGTGCCGGTGGCGGCGGACCTGGCCAGCGAGACGGGCCGTGCGTTGCTGCTGGCGCAGGTGCATGCGATGCGTCCGGCACCGTCGGTGCTGGTGCTTGCGCATGCGCAGAGCCAGTTCGGGCTGTTGCAGGATCAGGATCCGGCCAGCCTGAGCGCCATGGTGCATCTGAATCTGACCGTGCCGATGCTGCTGGTGCAGGCGCTGTTGCCGGCGTTTGCGCGGCAGCCGGAGGCAGCGATGGTGGCGCTCGGCTCCACCTTCGGCAGCCTGGGGTTCGCCGGATTTGCCGGGTATAGCGCCAGCAAGTTCGGTCTGCGTGGTCTGTTCGAAGCCCTGGCGCGCGAGCATGCCGATACGCGGGTGCGTTTCCAGTATCTGTCGCCGCGTGCCACGGCCACTGCGTTCAATCCTGCCGCGGTGGACGCGCTCAATGCGGAGTTGGGCACGGCGGTGGATCGTGCCGCAGACGTGGCAGCAGCGCTGCTGCAGTCGATCGTGCGCGGCGATAGGCGACGTCAGTTGGGATGGCCGGAAAAGGCCTTTGCCCGGCTCAACGGGCTACTGCCGGAACTGGTCGACCGCGCGTTACGCAAACAGCTATCCACCATCCGCCGCCACGCGCGGCACGGCGGCGGCGTCGCCTCGCAGGAGCTTTCCCATGAACCGCAATTACCGTAATTCGCGTCTTTTCACCATGCTCGGGCTGTGCCTGGTCGCCGGCGCCGCATGCGCAGCCGGCATGCAGCCGCAGGTAGCGCAAGTGCAGGACCGCTGGGCGGCGATCAGCTACCAGATGCCGAAACCGCAGCGGCTCGTCGCACTGGAAGCACTCGCACAGCAGGCCGATCAGGTGCGCCACGCCCTGCCCGACGATGCCGATGCCTTGATCTGGGACGGCATCGTGCGCTCCAGTCTGGCCTCGGAAAAAGGCGGCCTGGGCGCCCTGGCGGAGGTCAAACGCGCACGCAGCGATTTCGAAGAAGCGATCAAGCGCGCGCCGCGCGCGCTCGACGGCGCGGCGTACACCAGCCTGGGCGCGTTGTATTACCAGGTGCCCGGTTGGCCGATCGGCTTCGGCGACGACGCCAAGGCGCGCGCATTGCTGTATCAGGGGCTGGCGATCAACCCTGACGGACTGGACAGCAACTACTTCGTCGGCGATTTCCTGCGCGACCAGAAGGATTGGGCGGGCGCGGCAGCGGCGTTCGAGAAGGCTGCCGCTGCGCCGCCACGCCCGGGACGTCAACTGGCCGATGCCGGTCGCCGCAAGGAAGTGGCCACCAAGCTGGCAGATGTGCGGGCGCAGCTTGCCAAGCCGTGAGCCGACTTCCAGACTGGCCTATATGCGCATCCTGCTGGTCGAAGACGATCTTTCACTGGGCGAGGGCATCCGCACTGCATTGCGGCGTGCCGCCTATGCAGTGGATTGGGTGCATGACGGTGTCAGTGCGTTGATGGCCTTGCAGGAAGCCACCGTGGATCTGGTCATCATGGATCTTGGTTTGCCGCGCATGGATGGCATCGAGGTCATCCGCAAGGCGCGCGCACGTGCGCTGGATACCCCGATTCTGGTGCTCAGTGCACGCGAGCGTGCAGCCGACCGCGCGCTCGGCCTGGATGTCGGCGCCGACGACTATCTGGGCAAACCGTTCGACACCAATGAGCTGCTGGCGCGCACACGGGCATTGTTGCGCCGCTCGGCCGGGCGTGCGCAGCCGGTACTGCAGGCTGGTGCGCTGCAGCTGGATCCGGCCGGCATGTCGGTGCGCTGGCATGGCCGCGATCTGGACCTGACCCGCCGCGAGTTCGCACTGTTGTGGCTGCTGATGGAGCAACGTGGCCGGCCGATCGGTCGCGAACGCATCCAGCAACATCTCTATGGATGGGACGAAGACGTCGCCAGCAATGCGGTGGACGTGCATGTGCATCAGCTACGTCGCAAGCTGTCGCCGGCGGTGATCCGCACCGTTCGCGGCATTGGTTATGCACTGGACGAGCAGGCCGCACAGGCTGCCGCAGCGCTGCCGCCGCAAGCGCCGCAATGAACTCGATCCGCCGCGCGCTGTTGCTGGCCTTGCTGGGCGTGCTGTCGTTGCTGATGCTGGCCGCAGCCGGTTTCAGTTATCGTGCCGGCCTGCAGGAAGCTGGCGAGATGTTCGATGCGCGTCTGGTGCAATCGGCGCGCGTGCTGCTGTCGCTGGTGGACCAACCTCTGGGCGATCTGCCGCAAGGCGAGCCGATCGTGATCCGTGGGTGGCACGGGCAGGCGCAAGGCGTGGGCGAGGCGCTGGCGTTCAAGGACGGCCATGCCTACGAAACCAAACTGGCATTTCAGGTGCGCAACGCGGCCGGTGCGCTGGTCCTGCGCTCGGACAGCGCGCCGGCGCAACCGATGGCGCCGTTGCGTGCCGGCTACGCGGACGTGCAACTGGCCGATGGCCAATGGCGCACCTTTACGCTGCGCTCGCCGGGTGGGCGCTGGTTTCAGTCGGCCGAACGCGCCGACATCCGTCAGGAGCTTGCCGAAGACATCGCGCTGGGAACCTTGGTGCCGCTGGTGATGGCCCTGCCGTTGATGGGGCTGTTGATCTGGGCTGTGGTGAACTGGGCCACACGCTCGCTGGTGCGTGTCTCCGACGAGATCGGCGAGCGTGATCCCAGGCGCCTGCAGCCACTGCAACCGCAGCATATGCCGCGCGAGGTGCACGGGCTGGTGCGCGCAGTCAACGGGTTGATGGACCGTGTGCAGGCCGGGCTGGAGCGCGAACGTCGCTTCATCGCCGATGCTGCGCATGAACTGCGTACGCCGATTGCCGCGCTGAAAGTGCATGCGGCCAATCTGCGCCTGGCGGCCGACGCGCAGGAACGCGATGAATCGCAACAGCAACTCGACGCCAACGTGCTCCGCATCGAACGCATGGTCGCGCAGCTGCTGGCCTTGAGCAGGGTGGAAGCGGTGGCCGCGCTGCCGCGGCGCAGCGTGAGCCTGGACACCTTGGTGCGAAGCGAGTCCGAAGACGTGCTGGCAGTTGCAATGCAGCGACAGCAGACCGTGGAACTGGCCCTGCAACCGGTCCTGGTGGTTGCCGAGGAAACCGCACTCTCGCTGCTGCTGCGCAACCTGCTGGAAAACGCCGTGCGCTACACACCGGTGGGTGGCCGCATCCGGGTCAGCACGCAATGCGCACCGCTACCGACCCTGGTCGTGGAAGATTCCGGCCCTGGCATCCCCGAGGGCGCGCGCGTGCGCGTCTTCCACCGCTTCCATCGGGAGCTGGGCACCGGTGTGGAAGGCAGCGGGCTGGGCCTGTCGATCGTGCACGACATTGCCGTGGCCCATGCGGCGCGCGTACAGCTGGATGACGCACCTACGCTGGGCGGCTTGCGCGTCAGCGTGCACTTTGCCGGCAACGCGACGGGCTGAAGGGCGATCCGTGGGGCGAGGCTGCCGACGCACCTGCGCAGACTTTTTGACATAGATTCTAATTACGCGTGTAATCGATAAAAATTACGGATGTAATCGCATGTCGATCAGTGACGCCGAAGCGGTGGTGATGCAGGTGCTCTGGGATGCGGCGCCACGCAGCGCCGACGACGTGGTCGCCGCGCTGGCAGGCCACAGCGACTGGGCCGAGCCCACCGTCAAGACCTTGCTCAACCGCCTGCTTGGCAAGGGCGCCATCCGCGCGGTCAAACAAGGGCGACGCTATCTCTATTCGCCGGTGCTGGCGCGCGAGCAGTGGGTACAGCAACAGAGCGAGGGATTGCTGCAGCGCCTGTTCGGCGGACGGGTGGCGCCACTGGTGGCGCACTTCAGCGAGCGCGAAAAACTCAGCGCATCCGATATCGCGGAACTGAAACAACTGCTCAAGGAGCTGGACGATGAACCCTGAGGCCTGGGTCCTGTTGTCGCGCACAACGCTGTACACCACCGCTGCGCTGCTGGTCTGCCTGCTCCTGCGTCGCCCGCTGCGCAAGCGGTCGGGTGCCGGCGCGGCGTATGCGATCTGGTCCTGCGTCCCGCTGGCGCTGGTGGCGGCCTTGTTGCCCGGCCCGTCTCTGGGCATCACAGTGCCGGGATTTCCGGCGCTGACCGCCATGCCGGCGCTCTCCAGCGTGCATGGCGAAGGTCGTGCGTGGGCAGCATGGCTGGCAGCAGCGTGGCTGGGCGGCGCGGTGGTGATGGCGATCGGATTGTGGACGCGGCAACGGCGTTTCATGCGCAGCCTGGGGCCGTTGCACCGGCTCGACGACCGGCTCTGGTCGGCCGCGTGCGATGCCGGTCTTCCTGCATCGTTGGGACTCTGGCGTCCGCGCATCGTGGTGCCGGCGGATTTCAGTGCGCGTTACAACGCCGATGAGCGCGCCCTGATCCTGGCGCACGAGCGCATGCATTTGCGCCGCGGCGACCTGCACGCCAACCTGCTGGCGGCGTTGATGCTCTGCATCGGCTGGTTCAACCCGCTGATGCATCTGGGCTGGAGTGCGTTCCGGCTGGACCAGGAGCTGGCCTGCGATGCGGCCGTGCTGGCGCAACATCCGGGCAAGCGCCGCAGTTACGCCACCGCCATGCTCAAGACTCAGCTTGGAGGCGACTTTACGCCGCTCGCCTGTCATTGGGCTGCATCGCATCCGTTGACGCAGCGGATCGCGGCGCTGCGCGGTTCCCCTATCGCTGCCGGACGTGCGCGCTGGCGCGTGGCAATGGTCCTGCTGCTGGCGGCGGGGGTCAGCACCGCCGCCTGGGCCCTGCAGCCGGCACGCATTGCGTTAGCGGCACAACCGGCGCTGGCGGCCGGCAATGCGGTGGATTTCGCCACGATGCAGCCGCCGAGGTATCCGACAGCCGCGTTTGACGGCGGTATCGAAGGCTTTGTCGAACTGCAGATCGACATCGACCCTGGCGGCGTGCCGCAGCACATCGACATTGTGCAGAGCAGGCCGGCCGGCGTGTTCGATCAAGCGGTGCTGGAGGCAGCACGCCAGTGGCGGCTGAAACCTGCCTATGTACATGGCAAGCCGATTGCTTCCACGGTGCGCGTGCCGGTGAAGTTCGAAATGGATGCGCCGGAGCAAACGGGAACCGATGCCGATGCCGCCGCCGCGCGCTCGGAGGCGCCAGCGTCCAACCGCCTTGCCGGTTGTGCTTCAGCGGGCTGTGCAAGGCGGGAGAGGCCGTGATGCAATCCAGCGCAACCAGCAAAACGACTGCACAACTGTCTGGCGGGCGCGCCGGGTGTCCGGGATTGGCATGTGCCGCGCATACTCGCCGGTTTCTGCGCGCTGGCCACGCCCACCCGACAACTGCTCGCCACGTGTTGTCGGCCGTCCTTGCGCCGACCTGCGCCGCAATCCTGGCGCTGTCGCTTGGCGCATGTGCAACGCAAGGGGGGCAGGAACAGCAGCGCAGCCAGCGCGAAGATTCGGTGGACCAGCGCATGCTGAGCGCGCAACCGGGTGGCAATGGTGGCGGCTCCATCCAGTCTTACACGTTGGCGCCAGCACAGCGCTTCCGCATGCCGCGCGCGCTGCGCAGCGATGCGCCGGTGCTGCCGGCCGATTCGCCGCGGCAGAGCTTGCCGCCGACCACCGTGTGCGCGCATGTGATCCTGACCGCCGACGGCGCGGTACAGCGCGTCGACCCCATGTCCGATCGCGACGAATGTGCGGCCGGTCTGTTGCCGGACAATGCCGATCTGGTGCAGTCGGTGCGCACCACGGTGCAGCAATGGCAGTTCGTTCCGGCCGCGCTGTGTACGTTTTCCGCAGGCGTGGCGCAGCCGGCCGCGCTGGACGATTGCAGCGGCGCCATCAGCCAGCAGCCGGTACCGGTGACGCTGTCGTTCGCGTTCACCTTCGAAGTGCGGCAAGGCAAGGTCAGCGTGCGTACCGGCAAGGTGGCGCGTTGAGCGCGCGCATCGCGGCGATCAGAGCATGTCGGGTGCGAACAGGTGCCGCCGCGAGACTTCGTCGCCGGACAGCATGAAGCGGCCATCGCCGCGGTAGTGCACCGTCCTGGGAAGCGCAGGCCGCTTGGCCACTTGCGCGTTCACCACTTCCCAGACAAAGAGCGCGTGGCGGTTGATCTGCCGGCCGTCGTACAGGCAGCATTCGAAACTGGCGTAGCACTCGGCAATGGCCGGCGCTGCGACCCGTTGGCCGGGCACGGCGGTCAGCCCGAAGTGGTCGAACTTGTCGATCTGTGCACCGCTGCTGTTGCCGATGCCGATCACGGTGTCGAGCAGCTCGGCCGTCGGCAGGTTGATCACGCATTGCCTGCTGCGCCGGACCAGTTCGAAACTGTGGTTACCGGGGGCGATGCAGCACGCGATCAGCGAGGGCGAAAACTCCAGCACCATATGCCAGCCCATGGTCATGATGTCGCGCTGGCCCTTGTGGGCCGAGCTGACCAGCACCACCGGCCCCGGTTCCAGGAAGCGGCGCGCCTGCTCCACCGGGAATACATGTTTTCGATACTGTTTCATGGACACACCAGCTGGTTGAATGCGGTGATCGACAGTGCCGATGCGCTCATTCCAGCACATGCACGCTATCGGCGATGCGCTGCACCTCGTCGGGATTGTGGCTGACATACAGCATCGGCAGGCGGATCTCGTCGCGCACGCGTTGCAGGTAGGGAATCAGTTCTTCGCGGCGCGCCTGATCCAGTGCCGACAAGGGCTCATCGAACAACAGGATCGCCGGTTGCGACAACAAGGCGCGGCCGATCGCCACGCGCTGCGCTTCGCCCCCGGACAGATTGCGCGGCCGGCGTTGCAGCAACGGCCCAATCCCCAACAGCGCCACCACGTCGTCGAAACCGAATGGCGCCGTGCCGCGCGCATGCCGGCCGTAACGCAGATTGCGGCGCACATCCAGATGCGGGAACAGCCGCGCATCCTGGAACACGTAGCCGATCCTGCGCTTGTGCGTGGGCAGGTTGATGCCTTGCCGGGCGTCGTACAGGCAGCGCCCGTCGATGCGGATATGCCCGGCCTGTGGCTGCACCAGCCCGGCGATGGCATTGAGCACCGTGGTCTTGCCCGCACCGGAAGGACCGACCAGGGCCACCACCCGCGCCTGGTCCTGGATGTGGAGATGCCGCTGGAAATTGCCGCGCTGCAGCTGCAGGTCGATATCGAGCATCAGCCGTCCTCGCGCGGATGCGGCCTGCGCACCAGCCACTCGGACAGCATCAGCGCCGCCAGCGAGATTGCCAACGCAACGCCGGCCAGCCGCCACACGCCCGATTCCATGCCCGGTACCTGCATCAGCCCGTAGATGGCCGACGACAAGGTCTGGGTTTCGCCAGGAATATTGGACACGAAGGTGATGGTCGCGCCGAATTCGCCCAAGGCCTTGGCGAACGCCAGCACCATGCCGGCGACCAGGCCCGGCCAGGCCAGCGGCAAGGTGATGCTGAAGAACACCCGCCATGGGCCCGCACCGAGCGTGGCGGCGGCTGCTTCAAGACGGCGATCGGTCGCTTCGATGGACAGGCGGATCGCGCGCACCATCAACGGAAATCCCATCACCGCGCATGCCAGCGCTGCGCCGGTCCAGCGGAACGCGAACTGGATACCGAGATGTTCCAGCAACCAGCTGCCGACCGGCCCCTGCGTGCCCAGCACCACCAGCAGCGCGTAGCCGGTCACCACCGGCGGCATCACCAGTGGCAGATGCAGCAGGGCGTCCAGCAGCGCCTTGCCCGGAAAGCGCCGCCGCGCCAGCAGCCAGCCGCAGGCGATGCCCGGCGGCAGGCTGGCGATGGCCGCAACGATGGCGACCTTGAGACTCAGGCCGATCGCGGTCAGCTCCTGCGGGGTGAACATCGACAACGGTGCGCCTCAATCCTGCAACGAAAAACCACGGCGAACGAAGATCGCCCTGGCCGGCTTGCTGCCCAGCCATTGCACGAACGCGGCCTTGCCGGCATTGCTGCTGTTCTTCAACGCAGCCACCGGATACACGATGGCTGCGTGGCTATCGGCGGGGAAGGTGGCGACCACGCGGACCTTGGGTTCGGCGCGCGCATCCGAGCCGTATACGATGCCCAGCGGCGCTTCGCCGCGCGAGACCAGCATCAATGCGGCGCGCACGCTTTCCGACTCGGCCAAGCGATTGCTTACTCCATCCCACTGACCGAGTTTGCGCAGCGCTGCGGCGGCATACTTGCCGGCCGGCACGCTGTTGGTCTGGCCAACCGCCAACCGACCGCTGTCGCCGAGCGCCTTGGCAATCGCGCCGGGCTGGCGCGCATCCACGCGCAGCTTGCTGGTGGCCGGGGCGATCAACACCAGGGTATTGCCGAGCAGGTTGCGGCGCTGCGCCGGCACGACCAGGCCGCGTTGCTGCAGATAGTCCATCCATTCCAGGTCGGCCGAAAAGAACACGTCTGCCGGTGCGCCTTGCTCGATCTGGCGCGCCAGTGCTGAGCTGGCGGCGTAGGAGACGCGCACCGGCGTGCCGGTCGCCTTTTCGTAAGCGGCCGCGGCCTCGTCCATGGATTCCTTCAGGCTTGCTGCAGCAAACACCGTCACTGGCGCGGTCTGCGCAGTGGCCAGGACGGGCAGGGCAAGCATCAGCACGCAGAACGCGCGCTGCCAAAAACCGATCGTGCGCATGGGAAGCTCCAGCAAGGTCAGGCAGCGATCATAGCGGCTGCGCGTCATGCGCCGCGTGGTGGCGACACTGGCGCGTCAGCCAAGCACGCCGTCGCAGCGGCCGGCCTGCAGATTGGTCTGCAATGCCGGCCGGATCAGCCTGGGCTCGGGCAGCGTGGCATCGCGGGCCTGGCGCTGCGCCACGAATGCATCGATCTCCACGCCGTCGCGCACGTGGATATTGCTGCGCCGCTGCTCGCCGATGCTGGTCTGGTACGCCACCTCACGGCCGCCCGGGCCGTAGTCATGACAGACGAACACACGCGTGTCCGCCGGCAGCGCGTACATGCGCTGGATCGAGGCGAACAGCTGCCGTGCATCGCCGCCGGGGAAATCGCAGCGCGCGGTGCCGGCGTCCGGCATGAACAACGAATCGCCGGGGAACAGCGCATCGCCGATCAGGTACGCGATGCTGTCGCTGGTATGCCCGGGCACCGCAATGACACGTACCTGCAGCGTGCCAAGCTCGAAACGCTCCTCATCGGCGAACAGGTGATCGAACTGCGAGCCGTCGGCACGGAAGTCGTCCGGTAACGCACAACGTGGCGCAAGCGTCTGCTGCACATCGCGGATACCGTCACCGATGCCGATGCGTGCCTGTGGCCAGTGCTGCTTCAGCCACTGCGCGGCAGACAGGTGATCGGCATGCGCATGGGTTTCCAGCAACCACTGCACCTGCCAGCGGTGGTGGGCGACGGCATCGACAATGGCTTGCGCGGCGCGCGTGCCGACCTTGCCGGTGTCGGCCGCATAGTCCAGCGCCGGATCGATCACCGCTGCCGCCCCGGTCGCCGCGTCGGCGACCACATAGGTGAAGGTGTTGCTGTCGGCGTGAAAGAACGCAAGCACCTCGGGCTGCATCGGCGTCTCCATCTCAGGGCGCGGCCAGCGCCGCATTGAGCACGGCGGCCAGTCGGTCGCCAGCCTCGCGCAATTGGGTCTCGGCAAGCGGACGATAGGTCGCGATGTAGTCGTCCGGCAATACGTGCTTGCTCGGATAGACGCCGGGCGTGACCGCGATCTTGCAGGAGGCCTGCGCCCATGCCGCAGCCGGCGGTGGCAGCACCGGCGATGTCGCAGCGGTCGCCGGCAACGCCAGCAGGCGTTGTAGATACGCATCGTCATCAAGATGGCGGTCGTTGAGCATACCGCTGTCCCACAGCGCATGCAGGTTGCTGCCCTTGCCGGCGACCTGCAGCTGGAATTCATTGCCGCCCTTGTCGTGCGCGTAGCCGGCATGCATCGGCTGATGGATGTCGCCGACAAAATGCACCACGAACTTCAGGGCCTGCCGGCGCACGTCCAGCGGCTGGCTACGGTCGGCGAGCAGCGCGGTCTGCCGGTCGAGCGCGGCAATCACGCAGTTGCCGTCCGGGCAGTCGCGCGGCGGCGCATACGTGCAGTCATGCTCGCCAAGATTGACGTAGTGCCAGGGCCCGGAGCGCTTGCCCAGCTCCGGGTCGTGCTCGCGCAGCTCGTCGGCCCAGCTGGCGACACCGGCCAATGTCGGGTTGGTTTCGCCCTTGAGCAGTTGCGCCACCTGCGCTTGCGCCTGCGGGCTCAGTTCGGTCTCGGCAATGCGCGCCACCAGGCGGTGGCCTTGCGGCCCCCAGGCGAACGCGCTGATGGGCTGGAGGGCCGCGACCACGGTTGCGGCAAGAAGGAGGGTGCGATGAGAGAAGGTCTTCATCCGGCAATTGTACGCATCGGTCCGGGACGGTTTGATGGCCGTCCCCGGGCGAAGCACAGCCACGGCTCAGCGTGGCGTCTGCGGCATGCTCAGAAGTACACCAGGTACGACACGCCATAGGTCAGCGGATCGATCCGCGCCTTGCCCAGCCGGCTGCCATTGAAGTCGACGTTGCTGCGCGAATTCGTCCAGCGCGCATCCACCCGCAGGCCGCTGCGATCGTTGAAGATGAAGTCCACACCGACATGCGCGGTGGCGCCCACCGAGTCATCGAAGCTCAGGTCGCCATTGCCGAAGGCGTCATCGACGTCTTCACCGACAAACGTGGTGTAGTTGATGCCGACACCCACGAACGGCGACACCGTGCCGTAGCCATTGATGTGGTACTGCAACAGCACGCTCGGCGGCACCGACCAGTAGCTGCCCACCTTGCCGACACCCTCGAGCTCCAGATCGTGCTTGCCCGACACCGCGGCATGCACCTCGATGCCGAGGTTGTTGCGCAGGAAGTATTCGTAGGTGAACGACAGCGCCGGTGCGCCCTTGATCTCGGCACGCGTGCCACCGAAGCTGCCGCTGTCGGACTTGGGCGAGACATAGCCGGCGCCGTAGCCCGTGGTCCAGTGACCGGCCGATTGTGCAAGGGCGGGCGCGGCCGAGGCGGCCAGTGCGATGGCGAGGGCGGTACGGATCAGCATGCTCATGGAATCCCCGGATAGGTCGGACAGGCGGTCGACGTGACCAACCTGTCCGCAACTCCGGCGGTGGATTCACGTCCCTGGACGCCAAGTGTGCCAGAGATGCATCGCGCACGCTGCCGGGCTCAGAAGCGGTGCACGTAGGCCACGCCGTAGACCAGCGGATCGATGTTGACCGTGCCGATGCGGTTGCCGTCGAGGCGCGCTTCGGTGTCGATGTCGATCCAGCGCAGGTTTACCCGCAGCGCGCCGCGGTCGCTGAGCTTGTAGTCCACGCCCGCGTGCAGGGCCAGGCCCCAGGAATCGTCCAGTTCCAGCTCGCTGCCGGCCAGTGCGCCGCGCGTGTCGGTGCTGAAGAAACGGGTGTAGTTGATGCCCGCGCCAACGAACGGCGAGAGCCTGCCCTGGCTGTTGAAGTGGTACTGCAGCGAGATCACCGGCGGCAGATGCTTGGTGCTGCCGACACGCCCCAGGCCACGGAGCGCGATGTCGTGCTCGAACGGCAGCGCAGCCAGTACTTCGATGCCCAGGTTGTCGGCGATGAAGTATTCGGCTGTGAAGGTCGGCTTGATGTCCTTGCCGACGTCCGCCTCCAGCGTGCCGCCGACCAGGCGGCCGTTATCGGACTTGGGAGCGACCTGGTGGGCACCGACGGCAACGGTCCAGTCGCCTTTGGATTGAGCCAGTGCGGGGACGCTGGCGAAGCCGGCGGCCAGGCCGGCGAGCAGAAGGGTAGAGCGCATGCGCATGGAAACTCTCGTTGTGTGCAGGGGATGGGTGAAGTCTTGATGGTTTGCCCGCTGGATGCCTTGATCCTGATCAATCCATCCGCGCAGGGACGCTGTGGGTCATGCGCAGATACGAGCAGGGACCGGCAGCGGCAGCAGCGATCTGCGCCATGCCGGTGATCGCACCGGCGCATCGCGTCCGGTCTGCAACGCGACGTGCCTGGCGCAGGCGGCGGCGGGGGAGGAGCGCCGCCGTCTGGGTGCGCGGTGGAGCAGGCAGCGAGACGGTGGCTGCAGCGCTGGCGCACTTACTTGACCTTGGCGAGCGTGGGCGCATCCACTTCCGGCATCGCCGAGCTGTGGTGGTTGATGATCAGCCACTTGTCGTCGCGCTTTTCATACACGAAGGTGTAGCGCGCCTGCACCTTGCTCTTCTTGCCGTCCTTGTCGGTCAGCGTGAAGGTGTAGACACCGGCATCCACCGCGCTGTCGTCATCGAGCACGCGCACGGTGCGGTAGTTGACGACGCCTTGCGGCTTCTTGGTCAGGAACATCTCGAAGTACTTTTCGATCTGCGCACGCGAGGCGCGCACTTCGTTGGAGACGGTCGGCAGCAACACGCCGTCCGGCGCGTACAGGTCGGCCACCTTGTGCGGGTTGCCGGTGGCCAGCGCCGCGTTCCAGGTATCGAACAGCGCAGCGACTTCGCGCGCTTCGCCATCGGCGGGCAGCGCGGCCTTGTCGGTGTAGTGCATCACGCCGCCAGCCAGCGCCGGGGTGGCGGCAAGGGCCAGAACCAGAGAGAGAAGGGTGCGACGCATGGGGAATCTCCGTTGTGATGGATGGGTGCCTCAGCAGGCAGGGCCAGTATCGAAATCCACGGAGCGCCGAAATGCTGCTGTTCGGCATATGCCTAGATACGCCTTTCAGCGTATCGACGTCAAAAGTAAGTGATTGAATTAGATTGGATATATCGAAAAATAAGGCGTGGTTTCGATTGCCGCGTCCGTGCCGCACCTCAGATCGTCACGTGCTCTCAAGTCAGGCAGGCGTCAGCCCATACCTCATCGCTCCGGCACCGCCGGACCCATCACCTTGTCGGTTGCCGGTACCCACACAGCGTGTCCACCTTCTGATTCCCGATTCCCGATTCCCCAATCCCCAATCCCCAATCCCCAATCCCCACCACGCATGCACCAAGGCACAACGTCCTAGCGCCACATGCCGCAGCGCTTGCCGCAGCACGGCTGCACGAGTGCGACGCTGCTAGAATGGCGGTCCCTTTCCATCCGCCGCGCCATCGCGGCCGCAGGAGCTAGTGAACATGGCAATCAAGGTTGGCATCAACGGATTCGGTCGCATCGGCCGCAACGTGCTGCGCTCTGCGGTGCAGAACTTCGCCAATGACATCGAGATCGTGGCCATCAATGACCTGCTCGAGCCCGATTACCTCGCCTACATGCTGCAGTACGACTCGGTGCATGGCCGCTTCAAGGCCGATGTGTCGGTCGACGGCAACACGCTGATCGTCAACGGCAACAAGATCCGCCTGACCCAGGAACGCGACCCGGCCAACCTCAAGTGGGATGCAGTCGGCGCCGACGTGGTGATCGAGTCCACCGGTCTGTTCCTGACCAAGGAAACCGCGCAGAAGCATCTCGACGCGGGCGCCAAGAAGGTGATCCTGTCGGCACCGTCCAAGGACGACACGCCGATGTTCGTGTTCGGCGTCAACGACAACACCTACAAGGGCGAAGCGATCGTTTCCAACGCCTCGTGCACCACCAACTGCCTGGCGCCGTTGGCCAAGGTGATCAACGACAAGTGGGGCATCAAGCGCGGCCTGATGACCACCGTGCACGCGGCCACGGCGACGCAGAAGACCGTGGACGGCCCGTCGAACAAGGATTGGCGCGGTGGGCGCGGCATCCTGGAGAACATCATCCCGTCCTCCACCGGTGCCGCCAAGGCCGTGGGTGTGGTGATCCCCGAGCTCAACAAGAAGCTGACCGGCATGAGCTTCCGCGTGCCGACCTCGGACGTGTCGGTGGTCGACCTCACCGTCGAACTGGAAAAGCCGGCCACCTACGCCGAGATCTGTGCCGAAGTGAAGGCGCAGAGCGAAGGCGCCTTGAAGGGCGTGCTGGGTTACACCGAAGACAAGGTCGTGGCCACCGACTTCCGCGGCGAAACCTGCACCTCGGTGTTCGACGCCGACGCCGGCATCGCGCTGGACTCGACCTTCGTCAAGCTGGTGTCCTGGTACGACAACGAGTGGGGCTATTCCAACAAGTGCCTGGAAATGGTGCGGGTTGTCGCGAAGTAAACCTCGCGCCGCTCGGTCGAAGAACCCCGGCTGGTCCGGGGTTTTTTTATGCGTGCTGTAGCGCCTTGAAGCGTGCCGCCGGGCAGGAATGGATAGAGTGGGGCCGTGCATCCTCTGCGCGATCACGCGACGTGGCGTATGTAGTGCGCGCGATCGGTCGATGACCAGACGATCCGGGGGCGTTGCTGCTGGCGGGAGTGCCGGCTGACGACTTGGTCAGGCGCGCCGGTAGGCGGTGTCCTCGGCCCAACCACTCCAGGAGTGGCCAACAAAAACGGCTGCGTGTCCGCCCGGCGCCTTCACCCACCCGACGACCACTCGCTACGTCTGTTATGCCTGCGACTTTCGTCGGCGTGCCGAGTAGCATGATGGCGCTAGCGTCGGCCGGATGCCGACTCAGGGGCTGTGCGTTGGAAACGATGATTGTGACGGTGGTGCTGTTGCTGCTTGCGGTGCCGGTAGGGCTGGTGATCGCCCTGGTGTGGATCGCCGGGCTGCGGCGGCGCGTGGATGCGCTGGAACAGCGGCTTGCGCAATGGCAGGCCAGCGGCGCAGCAGGTGTGGGCGCGGCGGCGGTGCACAGGTCAGCGCCATCGCCTGCCGGCGCGTGGGAGCTGCAAGCGGCGTCCGACGTCGGTATGTCTGCGTCTGGTGAGCCTGAGCTGCCGCGCGCAGCAGATCTGCAAGCCGCGCCGACACCGTCGCCGGCCGCACCACTGCCAGTGCCGCCAGCATTGCCGGCAGAAGCTCCCGCATCGTCGGCGGCGCGCAGCGCAGTGCAAGCGCCGCCCCTGATCGCTGCGCCTGCCGAGTCCGAGCAGCCAGCGCACGTGCCCTCCGGGCCGGGCCCGCTGGCGCGCGTGGCCAGCGCAGCAAAGCGCTGGTTCACCGAGGGCAATGTGCCGGTCAAGGTCGGCATGCTGGTGTTGCTGGCCGGTGTGGCGTCGCTGTTGAAGTACGCCAGCGACCAGGGCTGGATGCGCATGCCGATCGAGCTGCGGCTGGCCTGCATCAGTGTGCTGGCGCTGGTTGGCCTGGTCTTCGGCTGGAAGCAACGGCTGCAGCGGCCGGGCTTTGCGCTGGCGTTGCAGGGCGGCGCCATCGGCGGCTTGCTGCTGACGGTATTCGCCGCGTTCAAGCTGTACGGGCTGCTCGGCGCGGGTCTTGCGATGGGCATCAGCGTGGTGCTGATTGCCGGCATGTGCGTGCTGGCGGTGGTGCAGGATTCGCGCACGCTGGCGGTGCTGGGTGTGCTGGCCGGCTTCCTTGCGCCGATCTGGCTGTCCACCGGCAGCGGCAATCATGTCGCGCTGTTTTCGTACTACGCGGTGCTCAATGCCGGCATCGTGGCGATCGCCTGGACGCGTCCGTGGCGGGTGCTGAACCTGCTCGGATTCGCCTTCACCTTCGGCATCGGCACGCTGTGGGGTGCGCTGCAATACGCCCCGGCGAAATTCGCCACGACCGAGCCGTTCCTGCTGTTGTTCTTCGCCATGTATGTGGCGATTCCGGTACTGCACGCGCGGCGTGGCGATGGCAGCGCGGGCAAGCTCATCGACGGCAGCCTGTTGTTCGGCACCCCGCTGGTGGCCTTCGCGTTGCAGGCGCGCCTGCTGGATGGCGAGCGCCTGCCGTTGGCGCTGTGTGCGCTGGCGGTGGCGGCGCTGTACGCGGGCCTGGCCAGCTGGTTGCTGCGACGTGCCTCCACGCGCCTGCTGGGTCAGGCGCACGCGATGCTGGCGGTCGGTTTTGCGACCCTGGCGGTGCCGCTGGCATTGTCGGCGCGCGCTACTGCCAGCGTCTTCGCGCTCGAAGGCGCCGGCTTGCTGTGGCTGGGACTGCGGCAGCAGCGTCGCATCCCGCAGTTCAGCGGGGTGGCGTTGCAGTTGCTGGCGGCGGTCGGGGTCGCCTTCGGTGTGGATGCGTGGCGCCACGACACGGTGGCCGTTGCCAACGCCACCTGCATGAGTACCTTGCTGCTTGCATTGGCCGGCTGGGCCAGTGCCTGGTTCCTGCGCGATGCAGGCCAGCCGCGCCGCGCGCTGGTGGCGTATCTGTGGGGGCTGGGCTGGTGGGCGCTGTGCGGTGTGCACGAGATCTTGCGCTTTGCCGGCGATCTGCGCAGCGAGCCGGATCTGCTGCTGGGCTTTGTCGCACTCAGCGTGTGGCTGGCAGCCGAGGTGCATCGGCGTCGCCCGGCAACGGCGCTGGTGTGGACGGCGATGTTCGGGCTGGCGCTGGCCGCGCCGTTGGCGCTGTGGCAGAGCCATGCGCATACGCAACCGTTCGCACATTGGGGGGCGCTGGCCTGGCTGGCGTTCGCCGTGGCCGGCACGCGCGCGCTGTGGTGCCTGCGCAGGCAGCACGGCGCCGGCGCGGTGGCCGCACAGTTCATCTGGTGGCTGCTGTGGCCGCTGGTGGTGTCGTTGGGCGTGTCCTGGCTGGCCGATACGTTCGTGCTGGCAAATGGCTGGCGTTGCGCCTTGCTGGCCGCGCCCTGGCTGATCGTGGCGGCAGTGGGGCTGTTGCGCTGGCCATGGCTGGCGTGGCCGCAGGGTGCCGGTTTCGATCGGGCACGCAATGCCTTGCTGGGCTGTGTGTTCGCGGTGCTGGGCATCGGTTGGTTGATCGTGCTGCTGGACCCGGTGAGCGCGGCGCCATTGCCATGGCTGCCCGTGCTCAATCCGGCCGAGCTGGCGCAACTGGCGGTGCTGGCCTTGCTGGCGCGTTGGGCTTGGTCTGCGCAGGCGCCGTTGGCCGTGCAACGCTGGCGGGTGACTGCGCTGGGCGTGTCGGGCTGGGCCTTGATCACCGGCAGCACCTTGCACAGCGTGCATCACTGGGGTGGCGTGGCGTGGGATGCCGGCTTGATCGGCGCGACCCTGTCGCAGACCAGCCTGACCATCGTGTGGAGCGTGCTGGGCGTGCTGGGCTGGGTGATCGGCTCGCGGCGCGGTCAGCGTGGACTGTGGCTGGGTGGTGCGCTGTTGATGGGCCTGGTGCTGGCCAAGCTGGTGCTGGTCGACCGCCAGCATCTGGGCAATCTGCTCGGCATCGGCTCGTTCATGGCCTATGGCCTGTTGTGCACCGTGGTGGGCTATCTGGCACCGGCGCCGCCGCGCCAGCCGGTGGCCGAAGAGCAGGCTGGCGGAGACGATGGCGTGGACAAGGATCAGGCATGAAATCGAGGCAATGGGGATGGCTGCTGTTGGTGCCGCTGCTGGCGCAGGCAGCCGATGTGCGCCAGGACTATCGTCAACAGTGGCCGCTGCAGGTAACCGGCGCGGACGCCGGCATGTATCAGCTGCGCTTGAATGCGGCGATCTATCGCACCGCCCATGACCCGGCGCTGCGCGATGTCACCGTGATCGATGCGCGTGGCGAGGAGATGCCGGCCGCGCTCTTGCCGGTGGATGCCGCGCCGGCTGCCGCGCCGCGTCGGCAACGCCTGCCCTTGTTCGCGCTGCCGGCCGGTGCGGCGCCTGCCAACGGCGATCTGCAGCTGATCGCCGAACGCGATGCCAGTGGCGCGGTGCGTCGGCTGGAAGGCCGTTTCGCCACCGGCACCGCTGCCGTTGCAGGCGCCGGTGGCAGCTGGCTGATCGATGCCAGCGCGTTGCGCGATCGTCCGCGCGCGCTGTGGCTGGACTGGGACGGCAACACGCCGGTGCAGGCCCGGCTGCGCGTGGAAGGCAGCGACGATCTGCGCGACTGGCACCTGCTCGCCGCAGATACCACCGTGATGGCGCTGGACAACCAGGCGCAGCGTCTGCGGCAGCGCCGCATCGCGTTGGACGCGGGCGCGCGCTATCTGCGCATCGTGCCGGTGTCCGGCGAGCTGCCGGCCTTGCGCGTGGTCGATGCGGAACTGGACGGCGTCTCGGCGCCGCCGCAATCGCTGTGGCTGGAATTGCCGGGCACTGCGCAGGACAAGGCAGTGGTGTATGCCTTGCCTGGGCGCTTTCCGATCACCCAGGTCGATGTCAGCGGCGGTCAGGCCGAGGCGGTCGAATGGACCGTGGCAAGCCGCGATGCCGAGGACGCACCGTGGCTGCAACGTGCCGGGCCATGGTTGGCGTATCGCCTGGGTACTGGCACCGCCGCCGCGTCGCCGCCGCAACAGCTGTCAGCGCCTGTGCGCGACCGTCAGTGGCGGTTGCTCGCCGCGCAAGGGCGCAGCACTGCGATGCCAACGCTGCGTGTGGGCTACCAGCCGGAGCGGATGATGTTCCTCGCCCAGGGGCAGCCGCCGTATGCGGTGGTCGCCGGCAGCGCGCGGCAGCAACGTGGCGATGCGCCGCTGGCCTCGATGCTGCAGGCACTGCGCCGCGAACGCGGAGCGCAATGGCAACCGGCGCAGGCCAACATCGCCGCGCAGGCACAGCCGCTGGCCGGCGATGCCGCGCTGCAGCCGGCCGCCACACCACGCGACTGGAAGCGCTGGTTGCTATGGGCGCTGCTGGTCGGCGGCGCCTTGCTGGTCGGTGGTTTCGCAGTGAGCCTGCTGCGCAATTCGGCGACCGACCGCAGCCCCTGAGGACCCGCGCGCCCCACCGTGGTTTGCCGCTGCGGCGCGAAGGTCCGACAATGGGCATCCCCCGTCGCCAAGGCAGCCGCATTGCCCGTCGTCTTCGACCGAGCATCCCCCGCATCGCCAGCCGTATGGGCAGCGACATGCGCGGCAGGCAAGCTGCAATCTCCGCGACCTGCACGCGGGCGCAACGCCAGCGTGCAACGGCTGCGCCAAGCCATCCATCCGCGCAGCGCCCAGTCATCGGCGCCACGTCTACCGGCTGCTTTTTCGATTCCCCAATCCCGATTCCCCAATCCCCAGACCTAGCGAGCTGACCCCATGTCCATCGTCCGCATGACCGACCTCGATCTCTCCGGCAAGCGCGTGCTGATCCGCCAGGATCTCAACGTGCCTATCGACAACGGCCAGATCACCTCCGAGCAGCGCATCACCGCGTCGGTGCCCACCATCAAGCTGGCGCTGGAAAAGGGCGCCGCAGTGATGGTCACCTCGCACCTGGGCCGGCCCAAGGAAGGCAGCTGGAGCGAAGAAGATTCGCTGGCGCCGGTGGCCGCGCGCCTGACTGCGCTGCTGGGCGTGGACGTGCCGCTGGTGCGCGACTGGGTCGACGGCGTGGACGTCGCGCCGGGCCAGGTGGTGCTGCTGGAGAACTGCCGCATGAATGTCGGCGAGGGCAAGGACGACGAGGCGCTGTCACGCAAGTACGCGGCGCTGTGCGATGTGTTCGTCATGGACGCCTTCGGCACCGCGCATCGCGCGCAGGCCTCCACGCATGGGGTGATTCGCTTTGCGCCAGTGGCTGCCGGTGGTCCGCTGTTGATGGCCGAACTCGATGCGCTGGCCAAGGCGCTGGATAATCCGGCCAAGCCGCTGCTGGCGATCGTGGCCGGCAGCAAGGTGTCCACCAAGCTGGAGCTGTTGTCCAACCTGGTCAACAAGGTCGACCAGCTGATCGTCGGCGGCGGCATCGCCAACACCTTCATTGCCGCAGCCGGGCATGGCGTCGGCAAGTCCCTGAGCGAGCCGGATCTGATTCCCACCGCCAATCAGATCGTCGCCGATGCGAAGCTGCGCGGTGCGGAGATTCCGTTGCCCACCGATGTGGTCGTTGCCAAGCAGTTCCTGCCCGATGCCGAAGCGACGGTGAAGGCGCTCGACGCCGTGGAGGCCGACGACCTGATTCTGGACATCGGCCCGCAGACCGCCGCGCGCTACGCCGAGCTGATCGCCAGCGCCGGCACCGTGGTGTGGAACGGGCCGGTCGGCGTATTCGAGTTCGAGCCCTTCAGTCATGGCACCGAGACGCTGGCGCGTGCGATCGCCAGCTCCAAGGCGTTCTCGATCGCCGGTGGCGGCGACACCCTGGCGGCCGTGGACAAGTACGACATCGCCAAGGACGTCACCTACATCTCCACCGGCGGCGGCGCCTTCCTGGAATTCCTGGAAGGCAAGACCTTGCCGGCGGTGGCGGCGCTCGAGGCACGCGGCAAGTGAGTGCAGCCACGCTGTTCTTCGATCTGGACGGCACCCTGGTCGATTCGGAGCCGGGCATTGTCGCCAGCATCGTGCACGCCTTCGACGCGGTGGGCCAGCCGCGTCCGTCGCCGCAGACCCTGCGCGCGTGGATCGGCCCGCCGCTGCGCGACAGCTTCACCGACTGCTTTCCCGACGATCCGGAGCTGGTGCAGCGCGCACTGGCGGCGTATCGCGGGCGTTACGACGCGGTCGGCTGGACCGAACTGAGCGTGTTCGACGGTATCGGTGAGGTCGTCGTCGACCTGCACCGCGCCGGCCATCGCCTGGCGGTGGTGACCTCCAAGAACGAGCGTTACGCGCGCCGCATCGTCGAGCATCTGCCGTTCGGGGCCTGCTTCGAGAACGTGATCGGGGCCAGCGAAGACGGCGAACGCCGCTTCAAGCCGGACCTGATCGCCGAAGCGCTGCGGCGGCTGGACATCGCCAAGACCGGTTGCGTGATGATCGGCGACCGTCGGATGGACATCGATGGCGCCAACCACCACGGCATCCACAGCATCGGCGTGTTGTGGGGATTCGGCGACGAAGCCGAGCTGCGTGCCGCCGGTGCCGGCGCGATCGCGCACACGCCTGCCGGGTTGCGCGCCTTGATCCAGTCGTAGGAGTGACAAACAGAGCAGCTGCGCGCATCGCCAGGCGAGCGCAGCCGGCGCTCGTCGTTGGGTGGCGGCACGCGGATGCGGTGAGGGTCTTGCAGCATCCGCGCTGCGACGACCGCTCGCCGTCATCTGACCGCTGCTGCAACCCGTAGGACCTTCACCGCTGCCGCGTTAGGGTGGCAGCCCACAGCAACATCCCGCGACGCGCCAGCGCGCTGCGGAAAGCGTACGTACTGTCCCGCACTGTCTTTAGGACATGCCGGAATACGAGGGTGGCTATGCCGCAATGCCATCCTCGGTAGGTGACGCGTGTGTTAAGTTTCGCGGCTTTTACAGGGAGGCCATCATGAAAGAACGTCAACGCCGCACCAAGATCCTCGCCACGCTCGGACCGGCGACGGATCCGCCCGGTGTGCTGGAAGCCTTGTTCAAGGCGGGCGTCAACGTGGTGCGCCTCAACTTCAGCCATGGCGACCCGTCCGGCCAGGCCAAGCGCGCGGCCGAAGTGCGCGCGGCGGCCGTGCGCGTCGGTGCCGAAGTCGGCATCCTGGCCGACCTGCCGGGCCCGAAGATCCGCGTCGAACGCTTTGCCGAAGGCAAGGTCAAGCTGACCACCGGCGAGCGTTTCGACCTGGTGGCCGACCCCAATGCGCCCGCGGGCGACCAGCACCAGGTCGGCGTCAGCTACCTCGGCCTGCCGCAGGACGTGGCCGCCGGCGACGTGCTGCTGCTGGACGATGGCCTGGTGCAGCTGCAGGTGGCCGAAGTGCAGGGGCAGCGCATCGTCACCACCGTGCTCAACGACGGCGTGCTGTCCGATCGCAAGGGCCTGAACAAGCAGGGCGGCGGCCTGTCGCTGGGCGCGCTGACCGAGCGCGACAAGGAGCTGATCGGCATCGTCGCCAAGATCGGCGTGGACTTCATTGCGGTGTCGTTCTGCCGCAACGCCGAAGACATGAATGACGCGCGCCGTATCGCGCGTCAGCACGGCTGCGATGCCGCGCTGGTGTCCAAGATCGAGCGCACCGAAGCGATCGAGAACCTGGTCGAGATCGTCGAAGCCTCCGACGTGGTGATGGTGGCGCGTGGCGATCTGGGCGTGGAAATCGGCGATGCCGAATTGCCGGGCCTGCAGAAGAAGATCATCCGCGAGTCGCTGGCGCAGAACAAAGTGGTGATCACCGCCACGCAGATGCTGCAGTCGATGGTGGAAAGCCCGATCCCGACCCGCGCCGAAGTGCTGGACGTGGCCAATGCGGTCATCGACGGTACCGACGCGGTGATGCTCTCGGCCGAGACCGCAGCCGGTGCCTACCCGGTGCGTGCGGTGGAAGCGATGGCGCGCATCTGTCTGGGCGCCGAGCGCCAGTTCGAGTTCGACACCGACTTCGAAGCGGCGCAACGCAATCTGCAGCGCGCCGACCAGGCGATCGCGATGGCGACCATGTTCCTGTCCGAGCACATCGGTCTGGCTGGCGTGGTCGCGTTGACCGAGTCCGGCGGCACGCCGCGGTACCTGTCGCGCTTCCGTTCCAACATGCCGATTTACGCCTTCACCCGTCACGATGGCGCGCGCCGCCACATGGCGATGATGCGTGGCGTGTTCCCGATCAGCTTCGACAGCCGCGGCCTGACCCCGCGCGAGGCCGCACGTGCGGCGATCCGCCTGCTGGTGGAGAACGAGCGCATGGGACCTGGCGACCGCGTGGTGTTCACCAGCGGCGAGCATATGGAAACCCACGGCGCCACCAACACGCTGCGTCTGCTGGAAGTGGGCGAAGACGGCCGCGCCAGCGGTCTGGGCGAGCTGTAACGCCAGGCTGCGCAGCGCGTGCGTCGTCGGTCGACACACGCGCTGCATCCACATCGTTGCGTATAGACACAGCGGCGGCCTGCGGGTCGCCGTTGTGCTGTGCGGGACAGGGTCTGCGGTGCGGTGCGCCCGCGGAGCGTGCAGCCCGCAACGCGCATCACGCTGCGAGCCGCGCCACACATCCGCCATGCCGGACACGTGTAATCGGTTGCAGGCATTCCGTGAAGGAATGTCTGCAACTTTCGTCGCTATACTTTCGTTCTCCCCCGCAGCTGCCACAGGAACTACATGAGCATCGAACAGCTTGCCGAAACCGCCCAGGCCATGGTTGCCCCGGGCAAGGGCATCATCGCCATCGACGAATCGACCAGCACGATCGCCAAGCGTTTTGCCAGCGTCGGCATCGAGAACATCGAAGAAAACCGTCGCGCCTACCGCGAACTGCTGCTGACCACGCCCAAGCTGAGCGACTACATCTCCGGCGCGATCCTGTTCGACGAGACCATCCGTCAGAAGACCAAGGACGGCGTGCCGTTCGCCGAGTACATGACCGCCCACGGCATCATCCCGGGCATCAAGGTCGACAAGGGTGCGCAGCCGCTGGCCGGCATGCCGGGTGAGCTGGTCACCGAAGGCCTGGACGGGCTGCGCGCGCGTCTGGAGGAGTACTACACGCTGGGCGCACGCTTCGCCAAGTGGCGTGCGGTCATCAACATCGGCGAGGACATCCCGTCCGGCACCTGCATCGAGGCCAACTCGCATGCGCTGGCGCGTTATGCCGCGCTGTGCCAGGAGCAGGGCCTGGTGCCGATGGTCGAGCCGGAAGTGATCATGGACGGCAACCACGACATCGAGACCTGCTACGAGGTCACCGAAGCCACGCTGCGTTCGCTGTTCGGCGCACTGTATGAGCAGAATGTCGTGCTCGAAGGCACCATCCTGAAGGCCTCGATGGTCATCTCCGGCAAGGGCTGCGAAGAGCAGGCCAGCGTCGAGGAAGTGGCCGAGTCCACCGTGATGTGCCTGAAGTCGACCGTGCCGGCGATCCTGCCGGGCATCGTGTTCCTGTCCGGCGGCCAGACCGACGAGCAGTCCACCGCGCACCTCAACGAGATGCACCAGCTCGGCAACCTGCCGTGGCCGCTGAGCTTCTCGTACGGCCGCGCGATGCAGCAGGCTGCACTGAAGCTGTGGGCCAAGGACATGACCGGCAACTTCGCCAAGGCGCAGCAGGTCATCTATGAGCGCGCCAAGGAAAACGGCCTGGCCGCGCTGGGCAAGTGGAAGGGTTGATCGGCATGCCGGCCGCTTCATGGCCGGAGCACACTTAGCGAAAACGCCGGCAGCGATGCCGGCGTTTTTGTTTGTGTTGGTTGCCACGCGCCCGCATGAGTCCCCAAACGCAACGAGCGCCCTGCGGCGCTCGTCATCTCCAATCTCTGCCTCGCACAGGCGTCAGGCGGCAGCGGTTTCCTGCGCAGCCAGCGCCTGCTGGTAGGCCTTGAACGTGGCCTCGTTGTAGGCCACCAGCACGATGTGCTTGGGCACTTTATGCGAGCGCTGCCAGTCGCGCGTTTCGGTCACGGCGATGCGCGCGGCCTGGTACAGCGGATAGCCATAGATGCCGCAGCTGATGGCCGGGAATGCGATCGAATGCAGCATCATCTGCTCGGCCAGCTTCAACGACTGCCAGTAGCAGTTGGCCAGTTGCTCCGGCTCGTTGTGCTTGCCGTCGCGCCACACCGGGCCGACGGTATGAAACACGTGCCGCGCCTTGAGATCGAACCCGTCGGTGATGCGGATTTCGCCGGTGGGGCAACGCACGCCTGGACGCACCTGCGGCAATGCCTCGCAGGCCTGCAGCAGGCGCGGGCCGGCAGCGCGGTGGATGGCGCCATCCACGCCGCCACCGCCCAGCAGTGATTCGTTGGCGGCGTTGACGATGACGTCAACGTCGAGTTCGGTGATGTCGCCTTGCCAGACTTCGATCTTCATGGCGAGATAATTATGGGATTTGCATGAGGAACGCGTGATGGGGCGCGCGTTGCGGAACAGGCACGCTAGCGCCCATTCATCTCATCTGCTGCGATTGCCGGGAACGGCTGTGGCGGTCGTGCGGCGGAAGCATGCGAACCCGCAAGCTGCGATCAATCCGCTCAATCGCCGAGCAGCGATGTCGCCACGATTGGCGGCTTACAGCCAGCGCCGCACGCGTGCGCAATAGGCGCTGTATTGGCGGCCGAATTCGTTGCGCAGACGCGCCTCTTCGAATGGAATCACATACCGCTGCAGGGCCAGCCAGGGCAGCGGCAGCAAGACGACTGCCCACAGCAGGCCTAGCTGCAGGCACAGGCCCACATAGCTGAGCACCAGCGCCAGGTACATCGGGTTGCGGGTGAAGCGATACGGGCCATCGAGTACCAGCCGTGAGGGATGGCCGCTGGGCATGATGGTGGTGCGCCGACGCGCGAACAGGATGAAGCAGCTCACTGCCAGCGCCAGGCCGAGACAGGCGATCATGCCGCCGGCCAGCTCGATCCAGGCCAGTGGCGTCGGTGCAGGCAATGGCAGCTGCAGTGCGCTCTGCAGCCAGGCGCCCACGCCCAGGGCAAGCGCGAAGTGCGCAGGCGAGGTGATCTTGACCAGCCATGGCGCCCGCCACACGCGGGTGTCGCTGTATCCATACGGCCGGTTGCTCACGACGGTTCTCCCTGTGTCGGCCGCCATCCTAACGTTTCCTTGACGCGGAGGGGAGTATGCGCACGCCGGAGTCCGCCGCACGCGAACGAAAATCCACGCAGGCGTAGTGCCGCGACGTTGGCATGTTCGCGCCGGCACGCGGGAGCACACCGGGCAGCTGCGCAATGACTGGACGACCACAAACGCACAGGCCGCGCTGTGGGCGCGGCCTGTGCGTGCAAACCAACGCTGTGTGATCGGTCAGGGCAGACCGGCCAGCCAGTCGTCGTCGGAGCCTTCGTTGATGTCGGCAAACAGCGGCGTGGAGAAATAGCGCTCGCCGGTATCCGGCAGCATCGCCAGCACGACCGCACCGGGCACCGCGCTTTCGGCCACGCGCAAGGCGGTGGCGACGGTGGCACCGCCGGAGATGCCGGTGAAGATGCCTTCTTCGGCGGCCAGGCGGCGCGCCACGCTGATCGCGTCGGTGTCTTCCACGCTGAGCACTTCGTGGGCGACCTCGCGGTTGAGCACTTCCGGCACGAAGTCCGGGGTCCAGCCCTGGATCTTGTGCGGCTTCCAGTCCTGGCCCTGCAATAGCGCGGCGCCGGCCGGTTCGGTGGCGGTGATGCGCACTTCCGGGCGGGCCACGCGCAGCACTTCGCCCACGCCGGTGAGCGTGCCGCCGGTGCCCCAGCCGGTGACGAAATGGTCCAGCCGGTGGCCGGCGAAGTCGCGCAGGATTTCGGCTGCTGTGGTGTTGCGGTGATAGGCCGGATTGGCCGGATTGGCGAACTGGCTGGCCAGGAACCAGCCATGCTGCTCGGCCAGCTCCCTGGCCTTGCGCACCATGCCGCTGCCGCGCTCGGCGGCCGGGGTCAGGATCACCTTGGCGCCGTAGGCGCGCATCAGCTTGCGGCGCTCGATCGAGAAGGTTTCCACCATGGTGGCGACGAACTTGTAGCCGCGCGCGGCGGCCACCATCGCCAGCGCCACGCCGGTATTGCCGGAGGTGGCTTCAACAATGGTGTCGCCGGGCTTGAGCAGGCCGCGTTGTTCGGCATCAAGGATGATCGCCAGCGCCAGGCGGTCCTTGACCGAGCCGCCCGGATTGAACGACTCGACCTTGACGTACAGGGTCACGTGCTCGGGCGCGAGCCGGTTGAGTTTGACCACCGGGGTGCGGCCGATGGTGTCGAGGATGTTGTCGTACAGGGCCATGGGGTCTCCGTCGGAATCAGGCTGCGTGGGCGAGTGTGGGCGCGTCGGGCGTTGCGATGGGTGAGTGCGGGGGCGGCTGCGCGGTCAGTGGCGCTGCGCCGAACCAGTGCAGGCTGGCGGCCAGCCCGGCGACCTCGCCCAGGATCAGCAACGCCGGGGCGCGCACGGCGTGCTGCTGCGCGGTGGCGGCCAGGCTGGCAAGGGTGCCGGCGATCACGCGTTGCTGCGGGCGCGAGCCGTTTTCCACCAGCGCGAACGGGGTGGTGGGTGCGCGGCCGGCCTGCAGCAGGCGTTGCTGGATGCCGTCCAGGCCGGCCACGCCCATATAGAACGCCAGGGTCTGGCGTTCCTGGCCAAGCGCCTGCCAGTCCAGCGTGTCCAGCGAATCCTTGCAGTGCGCGGTGATCAGCCGCAGCGATTGCGCATGGTCGCGGTGGGTGAGCGGAATGCCGGCATAGGCGGCGCAGGCGATCGCGGCGGTGATGCCGGGAATGACCTGGAAGCCGATGCCGTGGTCGCGCAGGAATTCCAGCTCTTCGCCGCCGCGGCCGAACACGAACGGGTCGCCGCCCTTGAGCCGCACCACGCGGCGCCCGGCGCGCGCGTGCTCGCGCATCAGTACGTGGATCTGCTCCTGGCGCGTGCTGTGGCCCTGGGCGGCCTTGCCGACTTCCACGCGCAGTGCGTTGCGCCGGGCCAGTTGCAGGATCTGCGGGCTGACCAGGCGATCGTAGAGCAGCACATCGGCCTGCCGTAGCGCGCGCACGGCATGCCGGGTGAGCAGGCCGGGGTCGCCGGGGCCGGCACCGACCAGGGTCACGCTGCCGGGGGAGAGCCGGCCGACCGCGGTGCGCGGCATCGGGGGCTGTGCAGGTGGCGCTGCCGACGCGGCGGGCGTGGCGTCGTGGGTAAGCAGGCGGCGTGCGCTGGCCGCAGTACGCAAGGCATCGTTGAGGTCCGGCGCGGTGCTGGCGGCGATGGTGAGCCAGACCGGTTGGTCGGGCAGCTCCAGCCATGCCGGCTCGAACCGTCCCACCAGCCAACGCAGCCGCCCGGCCTGCGCCCAGTCGCGCAGTTGCGGGCTCAATTCCGGCGCGCCGACCAAGGGGACGGCACCGGCCTGCAGCAGCGCGGAGGTGGCGTGCTCGGCCTCGGCGCCGCCGCCGATCACCAGGACGGCACGGCCACGCAGGTCGGCAAGAAGCGGGAACACAGAGGGCACGGCCAGCGCATCGAGAGGGGAGGGCCAGACCGTAACGCCGGCATATAGCGGTCGGAAATGACTTCATACACCCTGAAAATAGCGTTCGGTTATAAGCTGGCCCGCAGAACTCCTCTACAGTCGAGTCCTTCGTGGCGCCTCGCGCTTTTTTGGATATAAGCCCATGACGCTGACCCAACTTCGCTATCTGGTCGCCATCGCCGATGCCGAGCTCAACATCACGCTCGCCGCCGCGCGTGTGCATGCGACCCAGCCCGGTCTGTCCAAGCAGCTCAAGCAGCTGGAGGACGAACTGGGCTTTCTGCTGTTCGTGCGCAAGGGGCGCAGCCTGGATGCGGTGACGCCGGCCGGCGTGGAAGTGATCGAGCGCGCGCGCTCGGTGCTGTCGGAAGCCAACAACATCCGCACCTACGCGGCCAACCAGCGCCGCGAGAGCCAGGGCCAGCTGACCCTGACCACCACCCACACCCAGGCGCGCTTCGTGCTGCCGCCGGCGGTGGCGCAGATCAAGCACGCCTACCCGCAGGTCAGCGTGCACCTGCAGCAGGCCGCCGAGAGTGCGGCATTGGATCTGCTCAGCCAGGGCGATGCGGATATCGCAGTGGTCAGCACCGCCGGCGGCGAACCGAGCGCCGGCATCGCGGTGCCGCTGTATCGCTGGCGCCGGCTGGTGATCGTGCCGCGCGGCCATACGCTGGATCAGGCACGCACCGCGCCGGACATGCAGGCGTTGTCGCAGCACCCGTTGATCAGCTACGAATCCTCCACGCGGCCGGGCTCGTCGCTGCAGCGCGCATTCGCCCAGGTCGGGCTGGAGCCGAGCATCGCGCTGACCGCGCTGGATGCAGACCTGATCAAGACCTATGTGCGTGCCGGGCTGGGCGTCGGGCTGGTGGCGGAGATGGCGGTCAGCGCCAGCGACGAGGACCTGCGCGCCTGGCCGGCACCGGCGCCGATCGCCGAGTGCATCGCCTGGGCAGTGCTGCCGCGCGACCGCGTGCTGCGCGACTACGCCCTGGATCTTGTGCACGTGCTGGCGCCGCAGATCGACAAGCGCGACCTGCGCCGCGTGCTGGACGGCAACCAGGCCCCGGCCTGGCCGCTGCCGCCGACCTGGGAATCGCTGACCCAGACCATTACCAGCTGAGCTGCCTGCCGAAGACTGCAGCGCGCATCGAGCACGCTTGCTCACGACGTCTGCGGTGTTTGCGAGAGGGCTTCGGTCGCTAAGGGGCGCCTGCACGCGTACCGGCATGGGACACGCCGCAAGTACGTCCACGTAGCAACCGCGCAGCTGCGTCATGCTGGCGGTCAGTGTGCGGAATCGATGACGACTGTCCGTACACTGCGACCTGCGCGCCGGCGTACCGATTCCGCTTGGCTGCGCGCGCGGTCCCTGTTCGCCACTGTGAGGCACTGCCACCGATGACCGAGCCACTGCGTCCGCCCCTCAGCCGGCTATGGTCGCCCGACCAGGACGGCGGTATGGCCTTGCAGCTGTCGGCACGCGTCGAGGGCCGCGAGCATGCGGTACTGACGGTGCTGGCCGATTCCCGGGACGAATCGTTGTGGGTGGAACTGCAGGCCGATGGCACCCAGGTGCAGATTCCGCTGGCGGTGCTGCGCCAGCTGCTGGAGGTTGCGGCGGAAGAGGTGCGTTCGGCGGACTGGTTCGCGCGCCAGGATGCGGCCGATTCCGGGTTCTGAGACAGCCTGCGAACGCACATCGGAATGCTGCGCTGCAGCGTCCGCTTTCTAGAAAAGCTTTCTTCTATCAATCACTTGGGAAGCGGCGCGCGCTCGCCAAAATGCGCGCTGTCGGTGATTCTCCCTACAGCTGTCAGGGCCGTGGCGGCGGGGTGGTCTGGCCGCATCAAGTTGCGCGCTGCGCTGTCGTAAATCCTTATAGCAACCATCACGCGACACTCTCGGACGTCTAGGGGTGGACGGCGCAGGACTGGCGATGCGGCACATCGCATCGCTGGTTTGTCTGTCGGTGTCGCCAAGCGGTTGCTAGCGCTGTCGCACCACCGTTGCGCGAGGCTGCGCAATGGAGCGACTGGCGCACCCGGGTCCCTGGGGAGAGACCTGGCGTGCTTGGCGGCGGATCCGGGTCGGGAGCCCGGGTCCGCCTTTTTTTTGCGTGGCATCGGCTGCATGGCGTTGACGGTCTGCGCAATGCCGGCAAGCAGCGCCCACCTGCTGCGCTGACTCGGTCTGGCCCGGCGCTACCGAGCGGTGGTCAGGCCAGCGGGATGCGTACCGAAAAGCAGGTGCCGCCGCCCGGGCGTGGGCGCACATCCACTTCGCAGCCCAGGGTCTCGGCGGTGCGGTGCACGATCCACAGGCCGATGCCCAGCCCGTCGCTGCGCGGGTCGGCTTGGCGGAAGGCCTGGAACACCTGTTCGGGGTGGTCCAGGTTCAGGCCGATGCCGCTGTCGATGATTTCCACCACCGCATGGCCGGGACGACGCCGGACGCCGACCAGCACGCGTCCGCGTTCGGTGTACTTGACCGCGTTGCCGATCAGATTGCCGAGCAAGGTGGTCAGCAGCGTGGGATGGCTGCGCACGCGTAGCGAGGTGGGCACGTGGCGCAAGGCCAGGCACTTGTCGATCGCCGGTTGCCGCCACACACCCAGCACCGAATGCAGCACATCTTCCAGCGCCAGCGGCTGCAGATCCGGCGTGGCGGTCTCGCTGGCGGCCGCCAGGGTGGCCAGCTCGTCGAGGTTGCGCGCCACCAGATTGATCGCATCGCGCGCGGTGACCAGGGTCGGCACCGAATCGACATTGGCATGCCGGCGCATCTTGTCGATGGCGTAGGCGGCGGTGCGCAGCGGGGTCTTCAGGTCATGCCCGGCGATGGCCATCAGGCGACTGCGGTAGCGGTCGGATTCTTCGGCCACCTGCAGCGCGCGGCGCAGTTCCAGCTGTGCCATGGTCTGGCGTGCGAGTGCGCGCAGCGCATCGACCTGTTCGGCACTGAGCTGGCGCGGCTGGCGGTCGAGCACGCAAACCGTGCCCAGCGGCAGACCTTCGCTGGTCTTGAGCACGGCGCCGGCATAGAAATGCAACGGCGCCTCGCCGGTCACCAACGGATTGCGCGCGAAGCGGACGTCCTCGCGGGTGTCCGGCACCACCAGCACGTCGCTGTCGAGCAGCGCATGCGCGCACATCGACTTGAACAGCGGCGTCTCGCGCTCGCCCATGCCGCGTTCGCTCTTGAACCACTGCCGCTCGGCATCCACCAGGCTGATCAGCGCGATCGGCGTCTGGCAGATGATCGAGGCCAGCCTGGTGATGTCTTCGAAGGCGGCCTCGCGCGGCGTGTCGAGGATGCCGTAACTGCGCAGCGCCTGAAGGCGCAATGCCTCGCTCGGCGGCTTGGCAGCACAGGGAAGGGGCTCGGCCGCTGGGTCGGACAGGACGGTGCTCATGCGCGCGCAGGTGGATGGATGACGTATAAGCATAGGGCATGCCAGGGCCTGCCATGTGCGCGCTGTCACGTCCACTGCTGGAACTGTGACTACCGACCTCGACAACGGCTATGCATCGACCCTTCAGGGTTGTACCTGTGCGGCGGCGATTTTCGCGATCAGGCCGGCAAATGTCGCCCGACCAGAACGCGCGTCACTGGGCTGCGGTCCGGCAGGTCGACCGCTGCCGACGGGTGCGACATGCGGTCGCGCACCGGCCGTCACCATCGCCCCTGCGGCATGCGGCGGCTTACACTCGCGCAATGCCTTCGCTCCGCCGCCACCCTTGCCTGCATCTGCTTGCCTGTCTGGCGGTGCTGCTGATGCTGGTGGCGCCGCTGATCAGCCGTTGGAGCCAGGCGCAGTCGCTCGAGCCGATGTGCATGAGCGGGCCGGCGCTGGACGCAGGAGGGTCGCTGCATGCGGACCATCAGGCCGTGCCGGCGCAGACGGCCGCGCACCATCACTCCGCTGCTGCATCGCCCGCCAAGCCGAACACCGGCGACCACGCAGGCGCGCATGGTGAAGCCTGCGATTACTGCGTGCTGGCCGCGCGCCTGCTGCCGTGGCTGGCGTTGCTGGTGCTGTGCCTGCTGCAAGCGCGGCCGGCGCCGGCGCCGGTGCACAGGCAGGCGCGCGCAACATCGACGGTGCGCTGGGCCGCACTCGGGGCACGTGGGCCGCCGCTGTACGCGTGAGTCTGGCCCCATCGCGGGCGTCCGTTGCGTTGTAGCGCTTGCGTGCCCGATCTTCCGGCGCGCCTGCATGCAGTTGCATGGACGACCCGCTCTCCTGAAGTGATGCCTGTGCCCGCTGTGTTGCCGCGGCGCACGGCGGTGTTGCCGTGCCGGCACGGCGAAGGGTTGGTCATGCGGTTGCGATTATTGAAAACGCTGTGGTACGCGCCATCGTTGGCGCTGGTGTGGGGGCCTGCCTGCACTGTGCAGGCGCAGGATGCGGCATTGACCCTGGGCAAGGTGCAGGTGAGCGCGCAACCCCAGCGCAGCCCGAGCACGGCACGTGTGCTGAGTTCGGTGGATGTGATCGGTGGCGAGCTGCTGCACGATCAGCACGTGGACTACAGCTGGGAGCTGTTGATGCGTGCGCCGGGCGTGCAGGTCACCCAGTTCCGCATGGGCACCGATGCGGGGCGGTTCTCGTTCCGTGGTTTCAATGGCGAGGGGCGCATCAACGCGGTGAAGCTGCTGATCGACGGCGTCCCCAGCAACGACAATGCCGGCGGCATGCCGTATCTGGATGCGGTGTTTGCGCAGGACATCAGCGCGATCGCGATCGTGCGCGGCACCAACGATGCACGCTACGGTCTGCATGCGATCGCCGGCAGCGTGGATGTGCTAACCCGTACCGGCGGCAACGATGGCCGCCTGAGCGTGACGGCGGGCAGTTTCGGTGCGCGCGAGGTGCAATTGGGCAAGGGCTTCGAACATGGCGCGTGGAGCCAGAACTATGTGCTGGCCTGGCGCGATTCCGATGGTTATCGCGAGCACGCCGACGCGCGCAAACGCAGCGTGGCCGGCAAGTGGTTCTATACCGACCCCGATGGCGGCTTCCGTGCCGGGCTCACCACGCGTTACTACGACAATCACGCACTGGAAGCCGGCTATCTGGATGCGGCCAGCGCACGCGCGGCGCCACGTAGTTCTCCGGCGTATGCGCAGGACGATCGCAGCGAACGCCAGCTGCGGCAGACCGCGTTGCACGCGGACGGCACGCTGGGCGCCGCTGCGCAGTGGAGCGCCAAGGCCTACCAGAACGATTACCGCAATCGGCGCTGGGTGCGCTTTTCCGCGGCCGGCCTGCAGCAGGAACGCGATACCGACGAGACCCACCGCGGCCTGCTGTTGCACGGCAATTGGCAGCCGGATTGGGGCGCGCTGGCGGCCAATCTGGAAGCTGGCGTGGATGCGCAGTGGCAGGACAATCAGTCGCAGCGCTATCGCACCGTGGCCCGGGTGCGCGGCGCGCAATTGCGCGATTGGGATTACGACCTGCGCACGCACGGGGCCTACGTACAGGCGGTGCTGACCCCGGTCGAGCGGCTGCAGTTGGTGCCGGGCTATCGCATCGACCGTGTCGATGGGCAACTGCACGATGTGCGTGCCGGCATTTACGCACCGACGTACGACTACGGCACCATCAAGCAGCCCAAGTTCAGTGCCAGCTACCGGCTGGCCGGGCAGAACAGCGTGTACGCGAACTGGGGGCGCAGCTTCCAGATCGGCAGCGGCGATGGCGCGTATCGGCGCCAGCCGGCAAATCTCGGCCCGTCGGTCAATGACGGCTGGGAGGCCGGTTTCAAGTTCGCGCCATCGGCGCTGATGGACGGCCGCCTGGCGTATTGGGAGCAACGCGCCTCCGGCGAAGTCGCCACCATCCTGGGCGTCAATGGCGTGGCCGGTGTCGGCGATGTGGCCAATGTCGGGCGCACGCTGCGGCGCGGCTGGGATGCGCAACTGAACCTGCAGCCGGCCGAACACTGGCGGGCCTGGATGTCGTACTCGCGGCAAAAGGCCAGCATTGCTACACCGGATCCGAGTGCGCCGGCCACGCGCGGCAAGGAGATCGAAAACGTGCCGCATTGGCTGGCCACCGCCGGGCTGGAATGGCAGCTCACCGCGGCCGTGCAGCTGAGCGCCTGGGGCAATGCGCAAGGCGATTATTATCTGGAGCGCAGCAATACGCTGGGGCGCACCGGTGGCTACGCCCTGCTCAATCTGGGCGCGCGCTGGAACCTGGACGCACGCAACGCGCTCAGCCTGCAGCTGCGCAATGTCACCGATCGCGCGTACGTGTATGCGTGGTACGACACCGGTAGTTCCGGCTATTCGCCGGGCGATGGACGTGCGTTGTCGCTGTCCTGGGACTGGAGCTTCTGATGCGCGCAATCATGGGCGATGGCCGTGTCACCGATCCGCACCGCGACGGCCGCTGGCGCTTCTATCGCGCGGTGTGGCGCTGGCACTTCTATGCCGGGTTGCTGGTGCTGCCCTTCATCGTCTGGCTGGCGCTGACCGGTGCGGCGTTCCTGTACCAGGATGCGATCGACCGCAGCGTGCACCATGGCTTGAAGGTCGTATCGGTAGGCGAGCGGCGGGTGTCCGCGCAACGCCTGGTCGATGCGGCGCAGCGCAGGGTCGGCGGCAGCTTGTTTCGTTACACCACGCCCGCACACACCGATGCCAGTGCCGAGATCGGGCTGGTCGACACGCACGCTGTGCGGCAGGTGGTGTATGTCGACCCGTATCGCGCACACGTGCTCGGCGCGCTGCCCGAGCACGGCACCCTGGCCTGGACGATCCGCCGGCTGCACAGCCTCGAGTTGATCGGGCCGTTTGCGCGCGGCTTGATCGAAATGGCGGCGGGCTGGGCGATCGTGCTGGTGCTGACTGGTGTGTATCTGTGGTGGCCGCGCGGGCGCCGCGGCGGGGTGGTCAGCGTGCGCGGCACGCCGGGGCAGCGGCTGTTCTGGCGCGATCTGCATGCGGTCACCGGTGCCAGCGTCGGGGCGGTGTTGCTGTTCCTGGCGCTGACCGGGATGCCGTGGTCGTGGCTGTGGGGCGCGCAGGTCAATCGCTGGGTCAACGGGCATGACTTCGGGTATCCGGCCGGTGTGCGGGTGCAGCAGCCGATGTCGCAGCAGCGCTTGTCCGAGACGACCGATCCGGCGTGGTCCCTGCGGCAGGCGCGTGTGCCGGAATCAGCGATGCCTGGGCGTGGAGCCGCGGGGGTGGATGAGGGTCTGCATGACGGGCGGGTGGGTGTGACGCTGGCGGGTGCGGAACACTCGGAACATTCGGAACACGCAGAACACGCAGAACACGCAGAACAGCCAAGCCCGTCAGAACATGCGGTGCAGTCGGAACATGCCGCGCACGGCGGCACCGGCAGTGTCGCTGCGCCCGGTCACGGCGCAATCGGGCTGGATGCGGCGATGGCGCGGTTCGATGCGCTCGGCATCGTGCCGGGCTACAGCGTCTCGCCACCGCGCGGCGCTACCGGGGTTTACACCGCCTCGGTCTATCCGGCCGACCTGCAGCGCCAGCGCGTGATCCATCTGGATCAGTACAGCGGTGCGGTGCTGCTGGACATGCGCTATCGCGATTACGGGCCAGTGGGGCGCGCGCTGGAGTGGGGCATCAATGTGCATCTGGGCCAGCAATACGGCACTGCCAATCAGGTGATCCTGTTGCTGGCGTGCGCGGCGATCGTGCTGCTGTGCGTGAGCGCGGCGGTGATGTGGTGGAAGCGTCGCCCGGTCGGCGGCCTGGGCGTGCCGCCGTTGCCGGCCGATCCGCGCACGCTGCGCGGTCTGCTGGCGCTGCTGGTGATCTGCGGGCTGATCTTCCCGCTGGTCGGGGTATCGTTGTTGCTGATGTGGCTGTTCGACCGCTACTGGATGCAGCGCAGTCAGGCACGTGTTCCCGCGCCATGAGCACGTGCGCGTCACCTAATGCGCTGCGGACGCGCCGAGTCAGGGATGCGCTTGGCGATGTGCCCACCGGCAAACTCGACGCGTAGTGGTGCAGGCCCGCTTCGTAACGAGCGCGCGCTGCGCTGCGCTCAGATGTCCTCGTGGATGCCGCATTCGCGCTTCAACCCGAAGAAGCGCGTGTCCTCCTCGCGCATGCCCGGTTCCCAGCGGCGTGTGGTGTGGAAGTCGCCGATGGACACGTAGCCTTGTTCCCATAGCGGGTGATACGGCAGGTCGTGCGCCTGCAGGTATTGCCACACGTCGCGGTCGGTCCAGTCGGCGATCGGGCTGACCTTGTAGCGCTCACCGCGCTTTTGCACGATCGGCGTCTGTGCGCGGCCACCGGACTGGCTGCGGCGCAGGCCGGTGAACCAGGTGCCTACGTTAAGCTCGTCCAATGCGCGGCGCATCGGTTCGACCTTGCGCAGGTTGTTGTACTGGTCGATGCCGACCATGCCCTGTTCCCACAGGCGGCCGTGGCGCGCTTCCATCCAGGCGCGGCTGACCAGCGGGCGGTAGACCTTGAGGTTGAGCTTGAGCCGGTCGGCCAGCGCGTCGGCAAACCGGTAGGTTTCCGGAAACAGGTAACCGGTATCGATCAGGATCACCGGAATGTCCGGGCGCTGCTGGGTGAGCAGGTGCAGCGTGACCGCCGACTGCGCGCCAAAACTGGACGACAGTGCCGCCTCCTGCGGGCCGTATTGCAGTGCCCAGGCCACGCGCTCGTCGGCGCGCAGGCCTTCCAGCTGCGCGTTGAGCGCGTCCAGGTCGTCCAACGCGGACGCAGTGATCGATGCAGCGGGCAGCGCGGTCATGCGAGCAATTCCAGGTCGAGGCGACGGTGTGTGGGGTAGGACGGCAGCGCGATCAGGCCGCTGCGATGCAGGAAATCACCGAAGCCTTCGTCGCCGGCCTGATCGCGTTCGGCCGCATAGCGCGCCAGCAACGGTTCCAGTGCGGCGAGAATGTCCGCTTCGGTGATGTTTTCGCGGTACAGCGTGTTCAGGCGCTGGCCGCGGCGGTCGCCGCCCAGCATCAGGTTGTAGCGGCCGGGCGCCTTGCCGACCAGCGCGATCTCGGCCAGATACGGGCGCGAGCAGCCATTCGGGCAGCCGGACAGGCGCAGCACGATCGGGGTGTCGGCCAGCCCGTGTTGCTCCAGCACCGGCTGCAGGGCCGCGCTGAAATCGGGCAGGTAGCGTTCGGCCTCGGCCATCGCCAGGCCGCAGGTCGGCAGCGACACGCAGGCCATTGCGCCGCGTGCCAGCGCGGTGGGCGCGCGATTGCCGGCATCCAGGCCGTATTGCGCGACCAGGGCATCGACGCGCGCGCGCTCGCTGGCCAGCACGCCGGCGATGACCAGGTTCTGGTTGGGCGTCATGCGGAACTGGCCGACGTTCAATTGCGCAATCGCGCGCAGGCCGCTCAGGTGCGCTGCGGTGTCGGTATCGGCGATGCGCCCGGCAGGCAGGGCCAGGGTCAGATGCGACAGACCATCGTCGCCCTCGACCCAGCCGTAGCGGTCGCCGTTGTGCTCGAACGCGAACTGCCGGGCGGGTTGCAGCGCAAAGCCGGCACGGCGTTCGATCTCGGCCACGATGGTGTCCAGGCCGTGATCGTCGATGGTGTACTTGAAGCGCGCGCGCTTGCGCACCGCACGGTTGCCGAAGTCGCGCTGGGTAGTGACCACGGCGGTGGCCACCTCCAGCAACTGATCGCGGGTGACAAACCCGACGACATTGGCCACGCGCGGCCAGGTTTCCGCATCGCCATGGCTGGCGCCCATGCCGCCGCCGATGCTGACGTTGTAGCCGAGCAACTCGCCGTCGTGCAGGATCGCGATGAAGCCCAGATCGTTGGCGAACACGTCCACATCGTTGAGCGGCGGCGCGGCGAAACCGATCTTGAACTTGCGCGGCAGATAACGGTCGCCGTAGATCGGCTCTTCTTCGTTGCCGGAGCCGGACACGCGCTCTTCGTTCAGCCAGATCTCGTAATACGCACGGGTGTTGGGCAACAGATGCTCGGACACCCGCGCGGCATCGGCATACAGCGTGGCATGCGCCTGCGACAGCAGCGGATTGGCCGCGACCTGCACATTGCGATTGACATCGCCGCAGGCGGCCAGCGTATCGATCAAGGTGGCGTTGATCGCCTGCATGGTCGCCTTGAGCTCGCGCTTGATCACGCCATGGAACTGGAACGCCTGGCGCGTGGTGATGCGCAGCGAATGATTGGCGTACCGCGTGGCGATGCCATCCAGTGCCAGCCACTGCGTGGGCGAGATCACCCCGCCCGGCGTACGGGTGCGGATCATGAATTGATACGCCGGTTCGAGCTTCTGCCGACGCCGCTCATCGCGGATGTCGCGATCGTCCTGCTGGTAGCTGCCGTGGTACTTGATCAGGGTCTGATCGTCCTCGCGCAACGCACCGGTCACCGCATCGGCCAGGCTCTGTTCCAGCGACCCGCGCAGACGGCGACTTTCGGATTTGATGTCTTCGACAGAGTGGCTCATGACGGGATTCGGCATTCGTGATTGGGGATTGGCAAAAACAAACAAGCAGCAGCACGACAACAACCAGACCCGGGGAGCCCGCAATTACGAATCCCCAATCCCAACTCCCCAATCCCGGCACTAATAGACATCACGCGCATACCGCCCCTCCACCTGCAGCTGGGTGAGATACGCCGCGGCGGCTTCGGCATCGAGTGCGCCGTGGGTGGCGACGATGTCGAGCAGGGCGGCGTGCACGTCCTTGCCCATGCCGATGGCGCCGCACACGTACAGATGCGCACCGCCCTGCAGCCAGGCGTAGACCTCGGCGCCGTGTGCGCGCAGGCGGTGCTGCACGTAGATCTTTTCGGCCTGGTCGCGCGAGAACGCGACTTCCAGCGCGTGCAGTTCGCCGCGTTGCAAGGCCTGCTGCCATTCGGCCTGATACAGGAAATCGGTATTGAAATGCTGGGCGCCGAAGAACAGCCAGTTGCGGCCCCTGGCCCCGGTTTCGGCGCGCTCCTGCACAAAGCCGCGGAACGGCGCCACGCCGGTGCCCGGGCCGATCATCAGGATGTCGCGATCGGTATCGGCCGGCAGCCGGAAGCGCTCGTTTGGCTCGATGTAGACCGGTGCGGTATCGCCTTCGCGCAATGCGGCCAGAAAGCCGCTGGCCGAGCCCAGGTGCGCATGCCCGTGCGCCTGGTAGGTGAGTTCGTCCACTACCAGGTGCACTTCCTCGCCCACGCGCTTGCGGCTGGAGGCGATCGAGTACAGGCGCGGGGTGAGCGGACGCAGCGCGGCCAGCAGGCCGGCATGGTCCCAATCCGCCGGCCAGCGTCGCAGCACGTCGATCAACTGGTGATCGGCAAGCAGCGACGCCAGGCCGGCGGTCTGGGTCGGGGCGAGCAGCGCTTGCAACTCGTCGGCGCGCGCACGCTCGGCATGGGCGGCCAGCAGCGGCCGCGACAGCTTGGTCAGTTCGCGCCGGGTGGCCAGCCACTCGTGCAGGGCCAGAGTCTCTTCGCCGACGGTGACCGCGGCATGACCATCCAGGCGCAGCGTTTCCAGCACCGCATCCACCAGCGCGGGCGGATTGCGATGGCGGATGCCTAGCGCATCGCCGGGCTCGTAGCTCAGCCCGCTGCCTTCCAGCGAAAATTCCAGATGGCGCACGCGCTTGCTCGGCAAGGCGTAGACGCGGAACTGCGGGCCCTTGAAGTCGCGCCCGCTGACGATCTGGTTGGCCAGCAATTCGGCGGGGAAGGGCTGCTGATGCGACCACACCGGTGCGGCTGCACTGCTGCGCAACGGCGTGATGGTGGCCGATGGCGGGCCGCTCCTGAGCTGCTCGCGTGCATGCTTGAGCGCCTGCGTGCGCCAGGGCGCAGCGACGCTGTCGATATCCAGATCGGCTTCGCCGCGTGGCTGCACGCGGCTGCCGCCAAGTTCGGCCAGGCGATCGTCGATGCGGCGTGCGATGCCGCAGAAATCGGCGTAACTGGAGTCGCCCAGGCCAAGCACCGCGTACTTGAGCTCGGGCAGCTTGGGCGCGCGGCGGCTGGCCAGGAATTCCACCAGCCCGATTGCATCGTCCGGCGGGTCGCCTTCGCCCTGGGTGCTGATGACCACGTAGAGCAGTCGCTCGCTGGCCAGTTCGCGGGTGGGGTACTGGTCGGCACGCAGCAGACGCACGCTCAGGCCGGCGGCCCCGGCCTCGGCTGCCAGCTGCTCGGCCTCCCGGCGTGCATTGCCGGTCTGGCTGCCGTACAGCACGGTCAGGCGCTGGCTTTCCTGTGCCGGCGCGTGCGGCTGGCCGCCCGGCAACACCGCCAGTGAGCGCGGCGGCTGGCCTTGTGCCAGCCCGGCGGTGTAGCCGGACAGCCACCACAGCGATGCGGCATCCAGGCCGTCGACCAACCGTTCCAGCAGCGCCTTGCGCTCGTCGGGCAAGGGGCTGGGCGGTAGCGCGGAACTGGCGGCGGTCATTCGGATCCAGGGCGGTTGATGAGACCCGTGATGGTAGGGAAGCGTTGCCGCGGCCAGAAAGGATGAGCCGTTATCGCGTTATGCCGGCCGCTTATTTGGGTGCGGGCGGCCCGCGCCACACACTGCGGCGCCTTGCCCTACCATCGGCTGGTCTGCCCGCCGACGCCCACGACACCCTGATGACTCTGCTGCCCCTGTCACACCTGGATCGGCTCGAGGCCGAAAGCATCCACATCCTGCGCGAGGTCGCCGCCGAGTTCCGGGCCCCGGTGATGCTGTATTCGGTGGGCAAGGACAGCTCGGTGTTGCTGCATCTGCTGCTCAAGGCGTTCGCGCCGTCGCCGCCACCGATCCCGCTGCTGCATGTGGACACGCGCTGGAAGTTCGGCGAGATGATCGCCTTCCGCGACCGCCGCGTGGCCGAGACCGGCGTGGACCTGCGCGTGCACATCAACCCCGACGGCATCGCCCAGGACGTCGGCCCGATCAGCCATGGCGCGGCGGTGCATACCGACATCATGAAGACCCAGGGCCTGAAGCAGGCGCTGGAGCAGGGCGGCTTCGACGCGGCGATCGGCGGGGCGCGCCGCGACGAGGAGAAATCGCGCGCCAAGGAGCGCGTGTTCTCGTTCCGCAACGCGCGTCATCGCTGGGACCCCAAGAACCAGCGCCCGGAATTGTGGAATCTGTACAACGCGCGCACCAAACCCGGCGAAAGCGTGCGCGTGTTTCCGCTGTCCAACTGGACCGAGCTGGATATCTGGCTGTACATCTACCGCGAACGGATACCGGTGGTGCCGCTGTATTTCGCCGCGCCGCGCCCGGTGGTGGAGCGCGACGGCGCCTGGATCATGGTCGACGACCACCGCCTGCCATTGCACGACGGCGAGACGCCGCAACTGCGCTCGGTGCGCTTCCGCACGCTGGGCTGCTATCCGCTCACCGGCGCGATCGAATCGACCGCAGACACGCTGGAAGCGGTGATCGCCGAAATGCTGGTCAGCACCAGCTCCGAACGCCAGGGCCGCATGATCGATCATGCGCCAGGCGCGTCGATGGAGCAGAAGAAGCTTGAGGGGTATTTTTGATGGGCAGGGAATCGGGATTCGGGATTGGGGATTCGCAACAGCAGTCTGCTGCAGACGTTACGACGGAGGAGGGCGCCTTTGCGATTCCCGATTCCCGATTCCCGATTCCCGGCGCGATCAGCGCCTACCTGCATCAACACGAAGCCAAGCCGCTGCTGCGCTTCATCACCTGCGGCAGCGTGGACGATGGCAAGAGCACCTTGATCGGGCGCCTGCTGTACGACAGCAAGCGGCTGTTCGACGATCAGCTTGCCGCACTGGAGAGCGATAGCCGGCGGCACGGCACGCAGGGCGAGGGTATCGACTATGCGTTGTTGATGGACGGGCTGGCCGCCGAGCGCGAGCAGGGCATCACCATCGATGTGGCGTACCGCTACTTCGATACCGACCAGCGCAAGTTCATCGTCGCCGACTGCCCCGGACATGAGCAGTACACGCGCAACATGGCCACAGGCGCATCCACTGCCGATGTCGCGGTGGTGCTGGTGGACGCGCGCAAGGGCTTGCTGGCGCAGACGCGCCGGCACAGTTACATCGTGTCGTTGCTGGGCATCGGCCACGTGGTGCTGGCGGTCAACAAGATGGACCTGGTGGACTACGACGCGCAGGTCTTCGCCGACATCGCCGAGGGCTACCGCGCGCTGGCCGCGCAGTTGGGCATCGCCGATGTGCAGTGCATTCCGCTGTCGGCTCTGGCTGGCGAAAATCTGTCCAGCCCATCGACGCGGATGCCGTGGTACCGCGGCCCGCATCTGCTGCAGCATCTCGACACCGTGCACGTGGAGACGCCGGAAGCCGGCAGCGGCTTCCGGTTGCCGGTGCAGTGGGTCAATCGCCCCCATCAGCACTTCCGCGGCTACGCCGGCACCATCGCCGCTGGGCAGGTGCGGGTGGGCGATGCCGTCGTGGTGGTGCCGTCCGGGCGGCGCACGCAGGTGGCATCGGTGCTGGATGCCAACGGCGAGGTGGACAGCGCACGCGCCGGCCAGGCGGTCACGCTGACCTTGCGCGAGGAGATCGATATCAGCCGCGGCGACATCATTGCCGCCGTCGACGACCCGCCGGAAGTGGCCGACCAGTTCGCCGCGCATCTGCTGTGGATGGACGATGCCGCCTTGCTGCCGGGGCGACCGTACTGGCTCAAGATCGGCACGCGCACGGTCACTGCGAGCATCAGCGAGATCAAGCACAAGGTCGATGTGAACACGCAGGAGCGGCTGGCCGCCAAGCGGCTGGAGCTCAATGAGGTGGGTTACTGCAATCTGGCGCTGGACGAGCCGATCGCGTTCTCGCCGTATGCACGCAACCGCGTGCTGGGCGGCTTCATCCTGATCGACAGGCAGAGCAATGCCACCGTGGCCGCCGGCACGCTGGAGTTCGCGCTACGTCGTGCCGGCAACGTGCATTGGCAGCATCTGGACGTGGACCGCGCCGCGCGCGCGCGCATCAAGGGCCAGACTCCGCGCGTGCTGTGGTTCACCGGCCTGTCGGGCGCGGGCAAGTCCACTGTCGCCAACCTGGTCGACAAGCGCCTGCATGCGCTGGGCTACCACACCTTCATTCTGGACGGCGACAACGTGCGCCACGGGCTCAACCGCGACCTGGGCTTCACCGACGAAGACCGCGTGGAGAACATTCGCCGCGTGGCCGAGGTGGCGCGGTTGATGGCCGATGCCGGCCTGATCGTGCTGGTGAGCTTCATCTCGCCGTTCCGCGCCGAGCGGCAGCTGGCGCGCGAGCGCTTCGATGCCGGGGAGTTCGTCGAGGTGTTCGTGGACGTGCCGCTGGCGGTCGCCGAAGCGCGCGATGTGAAGGGGCTGTACCGCAAGGCGCGGGCCGGGCAGATTCCCAATTTCACCGGCATCGATTCGCCCTACGAGGCGCCGGAGGCGCCGGAGGTCCATCTTCACGCCGATGGTGAGAACGTAGAGGCGCTGGCGCGTCATGTGCTCGAGTTTCTCGGGCTGGAACGCTGAGCGGGGCTGACAGGACATAGCGGCAGGCGTCAGGCGGGTGTGGGCAACGCGAAGCCGCAATGCATGAATGCGTACATGCAGCGGCCGAGCGGTGGCCGCACCCGTCCGGCAGCCACGCCGCCGTGTCGGTGGCTGCGCTGGCCAGCGCATCGCGCCGACGACAGCAAGGGTCTTTGGTCATGGTGCAAAGCAGGCCCTTTCTGTCAACTCCATGGCGGCTAGGTCGTTAAACTTTCGACGTACCCCGCCAGGATGTTCTGATGCTTGTTCGACCCAGCGCGCGTTTCGGCGCAGCGCTCTTGTTGGCCGTCGCGCTGGCCGGTTGTAGCCGTGAGGCCGCCGCACCGGCCGCCGCCAAACCCATCCCGGTCTCTGTGCAGGCGGTGACCACCCAGCCCTGGAACTCGACCGTGCAGTCGATCGCTACCGTGCGTGCGCGCGAATCGGTGGCGCTGACCGCGGCGGTGAGCGATGTGGTGGAGCAGGTCAATTTCGACAGCGGCGACGAGGTCAAGGCCGGGCAGCTGCTGCTGCGTCTGCGCGGCAATTCGCAGCAGGCGGCACTGACGGCCGCGCAGGCCACCTTCGAGGAAACCGATCAGCTGTACCGGCGCCAGTTGAGCCTGGTTGGTCAGCAACTGGTGGCCAAATCCACTGTCGATACGCAACGCGCGCTGCGCGATGCGGCGCAGGCGCGCGTGCAGCAGATGCGCGCGGAAATCACCGACCGCGAAGTGCGCGCGCCGTTTTCCGGCGTGCTCGGCATCCGCCAGATCAGCCCGGGCTCGTTGATCACCTCGAGCACGGTGATCGCCACGCTGGACGATGTGGCGCGCATGTACGTGGACTTCCAGGTGCCCGAGTCGCAGTTCGGCCTGGTGCAGCTCGGCAATACCGTCAATGGCACCGCGGCGGCGTATCCGGGCGAGCAGTTCGAAGGCGTGGTGGCGGCGATCGATTCGCGTATCGACGAGACCACCCGCTCGGTGACGGTGCGGGCGGACTTCCCCAACGGCGATCGCCGGCTGCGCCCGGGCATGTTGCTGGATGTGCGCCTGTTCCAGCCGGCGCGGCAGGCGGTGGTGATCCCGGAGATTGCGGTGGTGCAGGTGGGGCGCGAGTCCTACGTGTTCCGGGTCAAGCCCGACAGCAGCGTGGAGCGCGCCGACGTGCGCCTGGGCGAGCGCCGCGACGGCAAGGTGGAAATTCTCGACGGGGTCAAGGCTGGTGAGCGCATCGTGGTGGACGGCACCGGCAAGCTGCGTCCGGGCCTGAAGGTGGTCGATCAAGCCGCGCCAGCGCCGGCAGCGGCGCGCCCGCAGGCAGCACGATGAAGCTCTCCGACCTGTCCATTACCCGCCCGGTGATGGCGGTGGTGATGAGCCTGCTGCTGATCGTGCTGGGGGTGATGTCGTTCACCCGGCTGACCTTGCGCGAGTTGCCGGCGATCGACCCGCCGATCGTGTCGGTGGATGTGGAATACACCGGCGCATCGGCGGCGGTGGTGGAAAGCCGCATCACCCAGGTGCTGGAAGACGCACTGGCCGGCATCGAAGGCATCGAGACCATCGAGGCGCGCAGCCGCAACGGCTCTTCCGATATCAGTATCGAATTCGTGCAGTCGCGCGATGTGGAAGCTGCCGCCAACGACGTGCGCGATGCGGTCAGCCGCGTCTCCGACCGCATGCCCGACCAGGCGCGCCCGCCGGAGATTTCCAAGGTCGAGGCCGACGCCGACCCCATCCTGTGGCTCAACATGAGCTCCAGCACGATGGACACGCTGCAGCTGTCCGACTACGCCGAGCGCTATGTAGTGGACCGCTTCTCCAGCCTGGACGGCGTGGCGCAGGTGCGTATCGGCGGGCGCCAGCGCTATGCGATGCGGATCTGGCTGGACCGCGATCAACTGGCCGCGCGCGAACTGACCGTGGCCGACGTGGAAGCGGCGCTGCAGAACGAGAACGTGGAGCTGCCGGCCGGTAGCATCGAATCGGCGCAGCGCGATTTCACCTTGCGCGTGGAGCGCAGTTATCTCAAGCCCGAGGACTTCGCCAAGCTGCCGCTCAGCAAGGGCGAGGGCGGCTATGTGGTGCGCCTGGGCGACGTGGCCAGGGTCGAGCTGACCTCGGCCGAGCGCCGCGCCTACTTCCAGAGCAACGGCGTGCCCAATGTGGGCCTGGGCATCGTGCGCAACTCCACCGCCAACGCGCTGGACGTTGCACGCGAGGCGCGCGCGCAGGCCGAGGAAGTGCAGAAATCGCTGCCGCAGGGCACCAACATCTTCGTCGCCTTCGACACCACTACCTTCATCGATGCGGCGGTGGAGCGCGTGTATCACACGCTGATCGAAGCGGTGGTGCTGGTGCTGGTGGTGATCTGGGTGTTTCTGGGCAGCGCACGCGCGGCGCTGATTCCTGCGGTGACGGTGCCGGTGTGCCTGATCGCCGCATTCATCGCGCTGTACGCGTTCGATTTTTCGATCAACCTGCTGACCTTGCTTGCGCTGGTGCTGTGTATCGGCCTGGTGGTGGACGATGCCATCGTGGTGGTGGAGAACATCCAGCGCCGCATCGACCTGGGCGAGCCGCCCTTGGTGGCGGCCAAGCGCGGCACCGGCCAGGTCGCCTTCGCGGTTATTGCCACCACCGCGGTGCTGGTGGCGGTGTTCCTGCCGGTGGGCTTTCTGGAAGGCAATACCGGGCGCCTGTTCCGCGAGCTGGCGGTGGCATTGGCCGCGGCGGTGGCGATCTCGGCCTTCGTGGCGCTGACGCTGACGCCGATGATGTCGTCCAAGCTGTTGCGCTCGCACGGGCAGGCCAGGCCCAACCGCTTCCATCGCTGGTTCGATGGCCGCATGCAGGCGGTGTCCGGTGCGTACGGGCGCTCGCTGGAGCGGCATGTGCATCGCACCTGGATCTTTGCGCTGCTGATGCTGTTGGCACTGGGTGCCAGCGCGTGGTTGATGGGCCGGATTCCCTCCGAGCTGGCGCCGGCCGAAGACCGCGGCAACTTCCAGATCATGATCGACGGGCCCGAAGGCGCTGGTTTCGATTACACCGTGGGGCAGATGCATCAGGTCGAGGCGATCCTTGGCCCTTACGTGGGTCCGGACAAGCCCATCGTACGGGCAAACCCGCGCGTGCCCGGCGGCTTCGGCAGCAGCGAGGAAATGCACACCGGCCGGGTCAGCGTGTTCCTGCAGGACTGGGAAAAACGCACGCGCCCGACCACCGAAGTGGCCGACGAACTGCAGCAGAAGCTCAATGTGCTCAGCGGCGTGCGTGCGCGCACGCAGGTGAGCGGCGGCCTGGTGCGCAGCCGCGGCCAGCCGTTCCAGCTGGTGCTGGGCGGGCCGGATTATGCGGAGATCGCGCAGTGGCGCGATCGCATCCTGCAGCGCATGGAAGCCAATCCCGGCCTGGTCGGCCCGGACTCGGACTACAAGGAAACCCGCCCGCAGATGCGCGTCAACATCGACCGCCTGCGTGCGGCCGATCTGGGCGTGCCGGTCACCGCGATCGGTGGCGCACTGGAGGCGATGATGGGCTCGCGCCGTGTGACCACGTTCGTGGACAACGGCGAGGAATACGACGTGATGCTGCAGGCCGGCCGCGAAGGCCGCATGGCGCCGGAAGACCTCACCGCCATCCGCGTGCGTTCCACGCGTGGCGAGCTGATTCCGCTGTCCAACCTGGTCACGCTCAGCGAAGTGGCCGAAGCCGGCACCCTGAATCGCTTCAACCGCCTGCGTGCGATCACCATCAGTGCCGGCCTGGCGCCGGGCTACCCGCTCGGCGAGGCGATCGCCTGGGCGCAGCAGACCGCACGCGAGGAATTGCCCGAGTATGCGCAGGTGGACTGGAAGGGCGAATCGCGCGAATACCAGCAGTCCGGCAGCGCGGTGCTGCTGACCTTCGGCATGGCCTTGCTGGTGGTGTATCTGGTGCTGGCCGCACAGTTCGAAAGCTTCGCCCATCCGCTGGTGATCATGCTCACGGTGCCGTTGGCGGTGCTGGGCGCGCTGGTCGGGTTGTGGGTCACCGGCGGCACGCTCAACCTGTTCAGTCAGATCGGCATCGTGATGCTGGTGGGGCTGGCGGCCAAGAACGGCATCCTGATCGTGGAGTTCGCCAATCAGTTGCGCGACGAAGGCCGCAGCGTGCATGAGGCGATCGTGGAGTCGGCATCGGTGCGCCTGCGTCCGATCCTGATGACCTCGATCGCCACCGTGGTCGGCGCGATTCCGCTGGTGGTGGCCGGCGGGCCCGGCTCGGCCAGCCGCGCCACGATCGGCGTGGTGGTGATCTTCGGCGTGTCGCTGTCCACCTTGCTGTCGCTGTACGTGGTGCCTGCGTTCTACAGCCTGATTGCGCCATTCACCAAGTCGCCCGAAGCGGTGGCGCGCGAGCTGGAAACCCTGGAGGCGCAGACGCCGTCGGTAGGCGGTCACGCCTGAGCGATACCGGCAGCGGTGCGCTGCTGCCGGTGGTCGATGAGCGGGGATGCTGCGGCATCGGCGTTGATCGCCGCGTTTGCATTTGGCTGCATTGCAAACAAAACCCAAACATCGGGGCGCAGGCTGTGTCCATCGAACGTGTCGGCGCCAGGCAGCGTCATCGATGCGGTGACGCTGCGCAGCCCGGTGTCTTCTTGCCGGGAGCGTCTTTCGCCAACGCCGGCAGCACTGCCGCGTGATCGAACCGGACGCCGCAATCCAGCCCAGGAGTGCATGCGATGCAGACGCTGCCTTGCGTCAATGACGACCCATCCACGCTGCGGTTTGCGCAGGGGCAGGCTGCGCAGATGCCGTGCCCGCATTGCGGTGCATCGCGCGCTGGCGATGTCGCTGCGCTCTGGGCACGCGCTGCGACACCGGGAACAGGGCAACCGCCCGACGCCACTGCAGTAGCGTCCGTGCAGCCGGCCACGCATCGGCAACGCTCGGTCGAACCAGCACGCCGCATCGCGCCACTGCAGTGCCCGATCCTGCGCGCAGCCCTGCTCGGCAGCATTGCGCTGGTGCTGCTGGTGGTGGACATGTTCGTGCTGTGGCCGCTGCCGTAACGCGGGCTGGCTGCGCCGATGTGGCGGCGTGTCTGCGCCCCATCGCGTCGGCCACGCAATGACTAAGGTCACATGACAGTCATGGCCTGCTGTGGTCGACTTCGGCGGTTACCCTGCCCGGAATCGCCAATGCGTCGTCTTGCCTGCCTGCTTGCTCCCTCCCTCCTTGCGCTGTGCTGCGGCACCGCGCTGGCGCAGTCCTCCGGCGAGCCGGTGCCCAATGGCCGCCTGCCGACCTGGGCGGTGCCCGAGCGCTACAGCCTGTCGTTCAAGATCGATCCGGACCAGAGCGAGTTCAGCGGCCGCACCAGCATCCGCGTGCAGCTCAAGCAGGCTTCCGATCACCTCTGGCTGCACGGCAAGGAATTGAAGGTCAGCAAGGTCACGGTCAAGCCGGTCAAGGGAAAGGCGCTGACCGCACGCTACGTGCAAGCCGATGCGCAGGCCGGTGTGGTGCGGCTGGATTTCGGCCGCACGCTGCAGCCGCAGACGCTCACCGTGGACATCGTCTACAGCGCGCCGCTCAATCAGCAGCTGCAGGGCCTGTATCAGGTGAAGTACCAGGGCCAGGCCTATGCGATGACGCAGATGGAGCCGATCAGCGCGCGCTACGCGTTCCCCGGTTTCGACGAACCCGCATTCAAGACCCCGTTCGACCTCAGCCTGACCGTGCCCACCGACGACCAGGCGCTGGCCAACACCATCGCCACCTCGAGCAAGCCGGCCGGCAAGGGCTGGAAGACGGTGACCTTCGCTCCGACCGTGCCGCTGCCGACCTATCTGGTCGCCTATGCCGCCGGCCCCTGGGATGTGGTGGACGTGCCGGCCATGCCGGCCACCCCGCAGCGCCCCAACCCGACCCCGCTGCGCGGCATCGCCGCCAAGGGCCAGGGCCCGCGCATCACCCCGGCGCTGGACCAGACCCCGGCGATCATCGCCGCGCTGGAGGACTATTACGCCTTCGGCTATCCGTTCGACAAGCTCGATCTGGTCGCCGCCCCGGACTTCAGCGCCGGTGCGATGGAAAACCCCGGGTTCGTCACCTTCCGCGACTGGCTGCTGTTGCTGGACAAGGACTCGCCGGCCGAGAACGTGCAGCGCTCCTTCAACACCAATGCGCATGAGCTGGCTCACCAGTGGACCGGCGATGCCGTCACCATGGAGTGGTGGGACGACCTGTGGTTGAACGAGGCGTTCGCCACCTGGATGCAGCAGAAGATCACCATGCAGCTGCACCCGGAATACCGCGCCAATCTGGACCGCATCGGCGGTGCGCAGTACGCGATGGACAATGACAGCCTGGTCAGCGCGCGCAAGATCCGTCAGCCGATCACGGGCAACGGCGATATCGAGACCGCCTTCGACGGCATCACCTACCAGAAGGGTGCGGCGGTGCTGGCGATGTTCGAGGCTTTCGTCGGCGAAGACGTGTTCCGCCAGGGCATGCGCGCCTACATCGCCAAACACAAGTTCGGCAGCGCCACCGCCGACGATCTGGTCGATGCGATCGCCGATGCCGCCGGCAAGGGCGAGGAGTTCAAGGCCGCCTTCCGCAGCTTCCTCAATCAGCCGGGCGTGCCGTATCTGCAGACCCAGCTCGCCCGCGAAGGCGGCAAGACCGTGGTCAAGCTGCAGCAGCAACGCTATCTGCCGCTGGGTTCCACCGGCTCCACCGCGCAGCAATGGGGCGTGCCGGTGTGCGTCAAGTACGGCAAGGGCAAGAACCAGGTCGGCACTGCCTGCCAGATGCTCGCAGACGGCAGCGGCAGCATCGTGCTGGATGGTGCCGGCAAGAACACCTGGGTGTTCCCGAACGCGCGTGGCGCCGGCTACTACCGTTTCAGCCTGCCCAAGAAGCAGCTGGCTGAACTGGGCAAGCAAGTCGGCCAACTCGACGACAACGAACAGCTGGCCTATGCCGATGCGATCGATGCGGCCTACCGCCACGGCGATACCGACGGCGATGCCGTGCTGGCAGCGCTCAAGCAGTTGGCGCCGTCCGAATCGGCCGATGTGTCCACGGCGCTGCTGAACCGCTTCGTGTGGATCTGGCGTTACCAGGCTACCAGCCAGGCCCAGCGCGACGTACTGCGCAAGGCCGCCGAACAGGCGTATCTGCCGCGTCTGCGTCAGCTGGGTTACACGCGACGTAGCGGCGAGTCGATCGACGACACCAGCCTGCGCTCGGCGCTGGCCGGGCTGTTCGCGCTGCGCCTGCAGAATGCGGAAGTACGCAAGGCACTGCTGGCGCAGGGCGATGCGGTCCTGGCCGGCGGCAATGGTGCACTGGACTTCTCCAAAGCCAATCCGGATCTGCTCGGCACCGCACTGGCAGTGACCGCGCAGGAGCGCGGCGCACCGGCGGTGCAGAGCCTGATCGACGCATTGCGCACGCATGCCGACCCGGCGCAGCGCAACGCCATGATCGCCGCCCTGGGCACGCTGCAGGACCCGGCGCTGCTCAAGCAGGTGCGTGATTTCGCGCTGACCGATGCGATCAAGGTGGGCGAGATGAAGAGCCTGCTGATGCGCGGTCACAGTTACGAGACCTCGCACGCGTCGATGTGGCCGTGGTTCACCGCCAACTTCGACCGTATCGTGCAGCGCAGCGGCTCGTTCGACGGCGGCGGATTGCCGGCGCTGGGCGCGTCCGGCGGTTGCAGCGTGGAAGAAGCCGACCGCCTGGATGCGTTCTTCAAGCCGCGCCTGGCCATGCTCAGCGGTGCCGACCGCGGCATGGCGCAGACCGGCGAGACCATCCGCCTGTGCGCCGCGCTCAAGCAGGCGCAAACCACCAAGCGCTGAGCCGCGGCCTGCGGCCCGGGTGCGCGGTATCGGCAGTGGCGATACCGCGCACATCGGAGCAGCTGACAAGACGACAGCGCGCATCGCCAGGCGCGCGCCCACTGTCCGGAATCGGCATGTGCCACGCGCACATAGCCGGTCTGGGCGCGCCGTCCGCAACCATTTGGCGCCTGCTCGCCAGGTGTCATCAGCCATTACAGGGCCGAAGCGATGGACGAATCACTGACACTGCACGGAGAGGGTTTCGTGCTGCGTCGCTGGCGCCAGGACGACCTGGACGCCTTGCTGCGGCATGCCAACGACCCGCTGGTGCCGCGTGGATTGAGCGAGCGCTTCCCGCATCCGTATACGCGCGCCGACGGCGAGGCCTTCCTGGCCGGACGCGTGGTCGACCTGCAGCATCCGGTGCTGGCCATCGAGATCGACGGCCAGGCCTGCGGCACGATCGCGGTGCGTCCGGGGCAGGGCGAGCGACGCTTTTCGGCCGAGCTGGGCTACTGGATCGGCAGTGCGTACTGGGGCCGTGGCTGGATGACGCGCATCGTGGGCACATACGTGCCCTGGGCAATGCAGACCTTGCCGCTCTATCGCGTCCAGGCCACCGTGCTCGACACTAACCCGGCATCGGCCAGGGTGCTGCTGCGCAACGGCTTCGTCGAAGAAGGCTGCAGCCGCTGCGCGATCATGCGGCCGGATGGGCTGCACGATTTGCGCGTGTTCGCGCGGGTGAGGGTGCCGGCCGATCTGGACTGATCCCGGCCACGTGCGCTGGCGAACGCGTGGGCCAGGCGCATCTGCACGCTGTGGGTTGGCGCAGATCCGTCACCGGCATCGGCACCGATCCCGCGTGTCCTGCATAGCGGCAACGTCAACCTGAGTCCCTGTGTTGCAGAGCCTCGAAAGCAGCGCCTCTGCTACCTCGTATACGGCTCGTTGCGCCAGTGGCTTACCATCGTCGCCAATGCGTCTGCACCGCCGGCTGCGCCGGCCTGCAGGATGACGAGCAACGCTGGTGGCAAAAGGGGAGACACGATCCCCGCAGCGCCGGCAAGCAACACGAACCCTGGATACGACGATGACACAGCATGATGGACGCGGCGGACGACCGCCGCGCGATGGCGGCAGCTCCGGCGCCTCGCACAATCCCTGGGGCCGCGCCGCGCCGCGTACACCGGCAGCGCGCCCGCCGGCACGACAGGCGCCAACGGCGTACACGCCTGCTGCTGCGCAGTCCGTGGCTTCGTCGTCCGGCGGCAATGCGCGCGAGCTGCGGCTGTACGGCATCAACGCAGTGCAGGCCGTGTTCAAGGCGCGCCCGGAGGCGGTGCGCAAGCTGTACCTGAGCGAGGCGCGCATCCCGCAGTTCAAGGCCTTGCTGGCCTGGTGCGTGGCCCAGCGCATCGGTTACCGCGTGGTCGAGGAAGCCGATCTCAGCAAGCTCGCTGCCAGCACCCACCACGAGGGTGTGGTGGCCGATGTGCTGCGCGTCGCCCCGCAGCCGTTGCAGGACTGGCTGGCTGCGTTGCCGCAGGGGCCAGTGCTGGCGCTGTGGCTGGATGGCGTGGGCAACCCGCACAACTTCGGCGCGATCCTGCGCTCGTCCGCGCACTTCGGGGTGGCCGGTCTGCTGCTGCCTGCCGGCTCCACGCTGGGTCTGTCCGGCGCAGCCGCGCGCGTGGCCGAGGGTGGCGCCGAAGCGGTGCCGCTGGTGCAGCTGCCCGACACCGCAATGGCGATGGCGCAGCTGCGTCAGGCCGGTTTCGCAGTGGCGGCCACCCTGGTGGAGGGCGGCCAGGACGTGTTCGCCGCCGCGCTGCCGCAACGGCTGGTGTATGTGATGGGCGCGGAGAGCGAGGGCATGGACCGCCAGTTCGCGCGCGATTGCGACCTGCAGTTGTCGATCCGCGGCAGCGGCAAGGTCGAAAGCCTCAACGTGGCCTCGGCCACCGCCGTGTTCCAGGCCGCCTGGCGTGCCCGTGCGTTGGGTGGAGAGTCGTGATGCGCCTGTGTGCCGGTCTGCTTGCCGCCGCTTGTGCGTTGAGCGTCAGCGCGCATGCCGCAGCAGCCTCCACGCCTGCCGCACCGCCGCAGGTACGCACCGATCACGGCCTGGTGCGCGGGCAGTGGCAGGACGACGGCAGTGCGGTGTTTCGCGCGATTCCGTTTGCCGCGCCACCGCTGGGCCCGCTGCGCTGGCAGCCGCCGCAACCGGCCGCTGCCTGGTCGGGCGTGCGCGATGCCACCCAGGCCGCCACCCCGTGCGTGCAACCGGCGCTGGGCTGGAACGACGCCATGGCCAGCCGCGGTACAGAAGATTGTCTTTACGTCGAGGTGCAGACGCCAACGCTGCAGCCGGCCAAGCCGCTGCCGGTGTTCGTCTGGATCCACGGCGGCGCCAATGTGGCCGGCGGCGCCGATGGTCATCTGCCGACCAACCTGGTCGCACAGGACATGCTGGTGGTGACGCTGCAGTACCGGCTCGGTGCGCTCGGCTTCCTGTCGCTGCCGGAACTGCGCAATGGCGACCATCAAGCCGCCGGCAACTACGCCTTGCTCGACCAGATCGCCGCGCTGCAATGGGTGCGCGACAACATCGCGCAGTTCGGTGGCGACCCTGCGCGGGTCACCATCGCCGGGCAGTCGGCCGGTGGTCAGGATGTGGGCTTGCTGATGCTCAGCCCGCTGGCACGCGGCCTGTTTTCCGCGGCGATCGAGCAGAGCGGCACCGCCGGGTTCGGATTGCCGGCGCGTTCGCTGGAAGACAATCGCGCGCTGGGTGTGGAGATCGGCAAGCGTGCAGGTATCGACGACCCCGCCACGCGTCTGGCGCAGTTGCGCGCGCTGCCGGTGGAGCAGCTGATCAAGGCTGGGCAGGATGTCGACGTGCCGGCACTGGATGACGATGGCTACATCTGGCTGCAGGCGGTCGTCGATGGGCGCGTGCTGCCGCGTGCGCCGGCCGCGTTGCTGGCCGAGGGCGCGCAGGCCAGGGTGCCGCTGTTGATCGGCTATGTGGTGCAGGAGCTGGAATACGGCGGCAAACAGGGTGCGCAGGCGCGGCTGCGTCGCGACTATCCGGCGCAGGCCGATGCCGTGCTGCAGGCGCAACGCACGCATGCGGCGCAGCGTGCCGCACGGCAGGGCGATGCAGCGATGCAGCTGTCCACCGATCTGACCTTCCGTTGCCCGGCAGTGACTGTGGCCCAGCATCAGGCCGCGCTCGGCGTGCCGGTGTGGCATTACGTGTTCGATACCGCCGCACCGGGCGGGCAGGTCACGCATAGCGCCGAGTTGCCGTTCCTGTTCAAGGATCTGCCGATCGGCCAGCCGCCGGTGAGTCTGCAGCGCTATTGGGCCGCGTTCGTGCAGCGTGGCAATCCCAACACCAAGGGCTTGCCGGCCTGGCCGGCATTTGCGCCCACGCATGCGGCATTGCAGTTCGACGCCAGTGGCGTGCGCCCGCTCAAGGATGCACGCCCGGCGATGTGCGCAGGCGTGGACCTGCCGTAATCGATCGCGCGTACCGCCACGGTACGCGCGCTTGACTCAACTCGACTTGGCTCAACTCAGCGGACGCAGCCCGTCCCGCCGAGCTTATTTTTTTTGCAGTCGCACGGCGGCGCCGCCGTTTGCAGCCAATGGCAGCTGCAGGCTGTCGTTGGAGGTGAGTTTGCGCGTATCGATACGCACCTCCGTCGGGGCCGCGCCGTCGGCATAGATGGTGGCGGTCCAGCTGCCCTTGCCTAGGAATGCCAGCGGCAAGCTCAGCGTGCGTGCCTGCTCGTTGGTCATTGCGCCCACGTACCAGTCCTTGCCGCTACGCCGCGCCAGTGCGATGTGTTTGCCGATGGCGCCATCGAGTGCGCGTGTTTCATCCCAGCTCGCCGGCACATCGCGCAGGAACTGCGCTGCCGGTACGTTTTCGTATTGTTCCGGGCTGTCGGCGACCACTGCGAACGGGCTTTCGTAGACCACATACATCGCCAGTTGCTGCGCACGCGTGGTCATCACCTGCGGTGCGATGTGCTGCATCTTGAACTCGGCCGGGCGCACATTGCGGAAGCCACCCGGTGTGTAATCCATCGGCCCCAGCAACATGCGCGTAAACGGCAGCGTGAGATTGTGGGTGGCGGTGATGCGCGTGGTCCACTTGTTGTACTCGGCGCCGAGCACGCCTTCCTGCGTGAGGTAGTTGGGATAGGTGCGGGTCAGGCCGGTCGGGTGATAGGCGCCATGCAGATCCACCAGCAGTTTGTGCTCGGCGGCCTTGGCTAACAGGCGGTGGTAGAAATCCACCATCTGCTGGTCGTCGCGGTCCATGAAGTCGACCTTGATGCCCTTGATGCCGAGTTGCTGATACCAGGCGAGTGCTTCGTCCATGTGCGCATCCAGCGCGCGCCAATGCGCCCATAGCCACAGCCCGACATCGCGCTGCCGTGCGTAGGCCACCAGACCCGGCAGGTCGAGCTGCTCCACCGGCCGGCGGATATCGGCATCGACGTTGTACTGGCCATCGCCGGTGCTGCCGAAATACCAGCCATCGTCGATCAGCATGTATTGCAGTTTCAATTGCTGCGCGTGATCGATGTAGCGCTCAATCGTGGCGGTATTCATGCCCGGCTGGGCCACGCCACTGGCCAGTGAGCCGGACCACCAATCCCATGCCGATTTGCCCGCGCGCACCCAGCTCGCATCGAAGGCCGGCGGTGGGTTGAGTGCGGAAATCAGATTGGATTCAATCAGGCTGGCCGGGCTGTCGCCCAGCATGATCACCCGCCACGGCGTGGCGAAATCGCGGCCTTTGGCATCAAGGCTGACGGCCAGCGTGGGGTCGTCCAGGCGTGGCGATAATTTCGCCGACACGCCCAGGCTGCCATCCTCGCGGCCGGTGAGATACAGGCCGGCATAATCGCGCAGGTTCGCCTCGGCAATTGCCAGCGTGGTGCCGCTGGCATCGGTCTGGCACACCAGTGGCAACTCGAGCAGATTGTGCGGGCGCAACCTGGATGCGGCGATCGCATCGTATTCGCCCTCATGGCTGGTGCCGAAGCGGCCCAGGTTCAAGCTCCAGCATGCGTAATCGCTGGGGAATGCAAAGCTGGTGAGCTCATTGCGAATCCGCACCTCACCGGCGTCGGGCAGCACATAACGCAGCGCAACGCCGTCGTCGTAGGCGCGCAATTCCACTGTCAGGCGTCGCTGTTTGGGGTCCGACAACTGCGCGCGCAATTGGCGGTAGTGATCGCGTGCCTGACGCGTCTTGCCCACGGCCAGGGCGAAGCGGCTGTCATGCGTTTCGGTGGTGCTGCCCTGCAACGTCATCGCCTTGCCGAGCGTGTCGGCGCGGCCCAGATCCAGTCCGAGCGGAGCGTCGTCGAGCACGACTTTGTTGCGATACAGCACGCGATAGCTCGGCACGCCGCCCGCGCGCAGCGTGAATTCCACCTGCGTACGTGCGTCGGGCGACTGCACCTGCAAACGCTGCGCAGCTGCAGGCAACGCGATCGAACACAGCAGCGCGCACGCCGCCGGTAATGCGGACTGGATCAGGTTTCGCATGAGCCCCTCCTCCTGGGAGCGCCAACCCTAACGCAGAACGGTTGTCGTCGATATCCACCTGGGGTAACGTTACCTCGCACCATGGCCGCTGAAACAGGGGCGGCAGCCACGGGCGGCATCACGACAGATGCAATGACAAGGCGACGACGCGTCGCCTTGGCGGTTGCGTCGATGTGGTGTGCACCGTTGCTTGGCAGTAGAGCTTGGGAGAGGCCTCTAATGCTGATGGTTCGCAAGGCGTTCCGCCGTGGAGCGCTGTGGTTGTTGTGTGCTTGCATCGCCTGGACTGCAGTGGAGGCTGCACCTGCCGATGCCGATCCGCCCGGTCCCTACGACGTGCGCGTGCTCGCGGGCGGTCTCGGGCTGAGCAAGAAGCTCGCTGCCGGAACCCCACTGCTGGCCGCGGATGCGGATTGGAGCGTGTCCGCCTGGGTGCGGCCCTCCAGCGGGACCACCGGCCCGGCCTTGATTGCCGGGCTCGGTGATCCGCAGGCGGCTGGCCGTTTCTTCGTCATCGACAACGGCCTGCTGGGCTTCGCCCAAGGCGCCGAGCATGTGCTGCGCAGCAAGCAGCCGCTGCGCGCCGGCGTCTGGACGCAGGTTGCCGCAATTGCGCAGGGCACGCGCCTGAGCCTGTATGCCAATGGCCGCCAGGTGGCCAGCGGCAACGTGCAGCAAACCGCAGTCGCGCCCACGCTGGTGTTCGGTCCGCGCCAGCAGCCGGCGGCGTATACGCAGCACTTCGGTGGCGAGATTGCAGGCTTCACCGCGCAGGCCGGCACACTGGATGCGGCAGCCATCGCACGGCTTGCCAGACAGGCACCGGATCCTGCGCTGCAGCGCTTCGAAGACGCATCGCCCGGCTGGCGCGTGCAGGTCAAGCAGATGGCAGGGCAACTCGCACCGCAAGCGGCGGCGACCCTGCCGCGCAGTGCCGCGCCCTTCCCGGCGCCGGTCGCCAGGCCGGTGTCGGAAGCGCCTGCGCTGCAGCCGCTGGATGCCGCCGCATGGCGGCTCGGTGCATGGCAACTCGCTGCGGCACCAGAGCTCGGTCAGGCCAGCGGTGCGACGCTGTCGCGTAGCGATTACGCAGCCGGCAAGACCCGCTGGCGCGCCGCGACCGTGCCGGGCACGGTACTCACCACGCTGGTCGATCGTGGCGTGTATCCGGATCCGGATATCGGCCTCAACAACATGGCGATTCCCGAATCGCTGAGCCGGCAGGACTGGTGGTACCGCAGCAGTTTCGATCTGCCTGCAGCACTGCAAGGCAAGCGATTGGAGCTGCTGTTCAACGGCATCAACTATGCCGGCGAGATCTGGGTCAATGGCACCCAGGTCGGCCGTACCCGCGGCGCATTCGCACGCGGTCGCTTCGATGTCAGCAAGCAGCTCAAGCCGGGCAGGAACGTCGTCGCGGTACGGGTGTCGCCACCGCCACATCCCGGCATTGCGCACGAACAGTCGATGACGGCCGGTGTCGGCGAAAATGGCGGCATGCAGGCGTTGGACGGGCCGACCTTCATCGCCAGCGAAGGCTGGGACTGGATTCCGGCGGTGCGCGATCGCAATGCCGGTCTGTGGCAGGACGTGCAGCTGCATGCCACCGGTCCAGTGGCGCTCGGTGATACGCAAGTGATCACCGCGAAGCTGGCACCGGATCATCACCGCGCGGAACTCGAAATCAACGTGCCATTGCGCAACGACACTGCCGCAGCAGTGCAGGGCACGTTGCAGTTGGCCTTTGGCGATGTACGCATCCAGCGCGACGTCACGGTGCCGGCCGGTGGCAGTACGCTCAAGCTCACTGCTGCGGATACGCCGCAGTTGGTCGTCGCCAATCCGCGTCTGTGGTGGCCAAACGGTTATGGCGAGCCTGCGCTGTATACCTTGCAGGCCAGTGTCGAAGTGGCCGGTACGCCGTCGGACGCGCAGCAGCTGCGCTTCGGTATTCGTGAGGTGACCTACGAACTGTCGTTGTTCGACGACGATGGCGCGTTGCGCCGCGTCCTGGTCGATCTCAATCAGGCCCGGCAACGCGGCGAGCGCATCGTCGACGTGCGGCATGCAGCGATCCGTCCGGTACCCGGCGGCAATGCGCAATCCCTGTATCCCGGCGCCTTGTCCTCGCCAGCGGTGCAGCAGCTCGACGACAGCAGCCTGGCCCCGCATCTGGCACTGCGCATCAATGGTGTGCGTATTGCGGTGAAGGGCGGCAACTGGGGCATGGACGACTGGCGCAAGCGGGTCTCGCGCGAGCGGCTGGAGCCATACTTCCGCCTGCAGCGCGATGCGCATTTCAATGTGGTGCGCAACTGGGTGGGGCAGAACACCGAAGCCAGCTTCTTCGAGCTGGCCGACGAATACGGCATGCTGGTGCTCAACGACTTCTGGCAGTCCACCCAGAACTACAACATGGAGCCGGCCGACGCGGCGCTGTTCCTGGACAACGCCGCCGAGGTGATCAAGCGCTTCCGCAATCATCCTTCCATCGTGCTGTGGTTCGGGCGCAACGAAGGCGTGCCAGCGCCGATTCTCAACGAAGGCCTGGACCAGCTGGTGGCCGAACTCGATGGCACGCGCTGGTATACCGGCAGCTCCAACGAGATCAATCTGCAGGGCAGCGGCCCGTACAACTACCGCGAGCCGGTGGCGTACTTCAACAAGCTGGCGCAGGGCTTTTCGGTGGAGGTGGGCACGCCCTCGTTCTCCACCCTGGAGGCGTTCCAAGCATCGGTACCTGCGGCGCAGGACCAGTGGCCGATCAGCGATGTCTGGGCGTATCACGACTGGCACCAGTCCGGTAACGGCGACACCGCCAGTTTCATGCGCTCGCTGACCGACAAGCTCGGCGCGCCGACCAGCCTGGCCGACTTCGAACGCAAGGCGCAGCTGCTCAACTACGAAACGCATCGCGCCATCTTCGAGGGCTTCAACGCCCAGCTGTGGAGCAAGAACAGCGGGCGGCTGCTATGGATGAGCCATCCGGCCTGGCCCAGCAACATGTGGCAGATCTACAGCCACGACTACGACACCCACGCGGCCTACTACGGCGTACGCAATGCGGCAGAGATGCTGCATGTGCAGATGAACCTGCCCGGCCACGAGGTGGTGGTGGTCAACAATGCGGCCGAGCCGGTAAGCGGCCTGCGCGTGCGCGCAGACGTCTATGCCGCCGACGGAAAGTTGCTGCAGCAGCGCGAGCAAGCGCTGGAGGCCGCGGCAGTTGCGGTATCGGCACCGGTGCTGCAACTGGCGCCGTTGCTCAAGGACACCAATGGCCTTGGCTTTGTGCGGCTGCAATTGCTCGATCGCGACGCGGCCGTGCGTTCGCGCAATTTCTACTGGGTGGCGCGCGATGCGGCGGCCATGCGCGGTCTGGATGCGCTGGCGGCAGTGCCGGTACAGCTCAGCACGCAGCTGCAGGAGGGCGCCGAACCGGTGCTGCGCGCCAGCGTGCGCAATGCCTCGCAGCAGGTTGCGCTCAACACCAAGCTGACCCTGGTGGATGCGCAAGGTCAACGCATCCTGCCGGCGTATTACAGCGACAACTACCTCAGCCTGGTGCCGGGCGAGCAGCGCGAGATCGAGATCCGCGGCCCGTCCGCGGCGAGCTTGCGCAATGCCACGCTGCAGGTGCGCGGCTGGAATGTCGAACCATCAACAGGCGTCGCCAACGGGCCTCCGTAGCGGCGCCAGCGCGTTGCCGCGCCGTGCCCCCGCACGGCGTTCGCACTGACGCGCCGATTGCGCGTCAGCCAATACCGCATTGCCGTTGCTGCAATGCCATTCGAAACGGTCGTGGATTGTCGTCATCCCTGGGAGGGGACCATGAACAAGCTGCATTCGAACACCCGCCACACCCCACTGGCCGCCGCACTCGCGGCTGCACTCACCCTGCTTGCCGGCAGCGCAGGCGCACAGGACGCCGGCAATGCCGCCGGGGTCACCGACCTGGACAAGGTCATGGTCAAGGGCGTGCGCGGCGCGCAGGCAGAGGCCATCGAGAACAAGCGCACCGCTGCGCAGATCATCGACTCGATCTCTGCTGAAGACATCGGCAAGTTGCCCGACGTCACCATCACCGATTCGCTGCAACGCGTGCCCGGCGTGCAGATCCGGCGTTCGGCCGGCGAGGGCTCGCAGCTCAATATCCGCGGCATGCCGCAGGTGCAGACCACCATGAACGGCGAGTTGTACCTGAGTGCCGGTGGCGGCGATCAATACGGCCAGCCGAACATCGGCCGCGCGCAGCCGGATTTCGTCGATATCCCGCCGACGCTGTTCAGTGGCGTGGATGTGATCAAGTCGCCGACCGCCGCCGATCTGGATGGCGGCATCAGCGGTACCGTCTCGCTGAAGACGCGGCGCCCGTTCGACCTGCCGGAAGGCTGGACCTTCAGCGGCCAGGCCGAAGGCTCCTACGGCGACCGCGTGCAGGAACTCAACGAGCTGTACTCGGGGCTGGCCAGCTTCCGCACCGAGCGCTGGGGCGCGTTGCTGGCCGTGTCGTACTCCGACGCCACGCTGGAGAACAAGCACCCCAGCGTGTATTCCAACGGCGCGCAGAAATCCACCGAGCAGAATGTGGGCTTCGATTTCAACGGGGACGGGCGCATCGGCAGCAACACCGACCCCAGCAATCTGCCGCGCGATTACTTCTACAACTGGGTCGCCACCGAACTGGACAACCGCAGCACCGATCGCCAGCGCACCGGCATCAACGGCTCGTTCCAGTTCAACATCAACGATTCGTGGACGGTGTTGGCCGATGCGGCCTACACCAAGCTCGAAGACCAGGACACCTCGGTGGCCGCGCAGCTGCACACCGGTTGGGCCACCAACCAGTTGCAGCCCGGGTCGGTGGTCGATTCCAACGGCGTGCTGGAATACGGCCAGTTCCGCTACAACCGCTTCCAGGCCCACTCGATGGCCGGCGTTGCCGACTCGGACGCGCTCAACACCAATCTGGAGCTGCGCTTCGACGATGGTGGCCCTTTGCGTGCCTCGTTCCGCTGGGTGCATGGCGATGCACAGCGCACCTACGACGAAGCGCGTGCCGATGCGGTGGTGACGCGTGGCGACCAGATCACGCGCGCCGGCGGCGTCACGCAGTGGGCGAACGCCAACGGCTTGCCGACAGTGGATGCCTCGGTGGATTTCCGTGGCACCTATCCGGCGGTCAACCTCGGCACCGACGTGTCCAACCCGGACAACTGGCAGCTGATGTCGACCTGGGCGCAGGGCAACAAGATCGAAGCGACGATGGACGCCTTCCGCGCCGATGGCACCTTCGAGTTCGACGAGGGCGTGGTGCGCGGCTTCCAGTTCGGCATCCGCTACGGCGAGCGCGAGGTCAAGCTGGATACCTATCGCTATCTGTCGCCGGTATCGACCAACTGCGCCGACCCGAACCGCTCGCTGTATTACTTCAAGGATCCGCTGATCGTGGACACCTGCAGCGGCGTGTCCGAAGCGCGCCTGCTGCCGTTCAATTCGATTCCCGGTTACTGGGCGTATTTCAACGATTTCGATCCGCTCAAGGTCACCGGCCTGGGCAGCCAGGGCCTGCCGGCGATCAACCCGCAGGTCATGAAGGACCCGGTGGGCTATCTCAACAGCCTGTACCCCGGCAACGTGGCCTACCAGCAGGCCGCCGATTCGTACAAGGTCACCGAAAAGAGCACCGCAGCGTATTTTCTGGCCAATCTGGAAGGCGGTACCGGCAGCGCGGTCCCGTGGACGGCCAACATCGGCGCGCGCATCGTGCAGACCAAGCTGGCGATCGACCAGTACCTGAGCAGCGGCAATGTGTTCATCGGCAATGTCGAATGGAACGGCGTCAGCCCGGCGATCGGTACCAATCGATTGAACCGCCAATACACCGACGTGCTGCCCACCGCCAACCTGTCGCTGGACATCACCGATGCGCAGAAGCTGCGCTTTGCCTACAACAAGGCGGTGGCGCGCCAGGACCTGCCCGATCTCGGGCGCGGGCTGGTGAGCTTCTATGCGGTCAACGGCACGCCACCGCGCAACCCCGCGTTGCCTTCGGATGCGGTGCTGTTCCTCAATGGCCGCTCCGGCAATCCGGATCTCGATCCGTATCGCGCCACCAACTACAACGCCTCGTGGGAATGGTATTTCTCCGATGCGTCGTTGGTCAGCGTGGGTGCGTTCCTGATCGATGTGAAGTCGTTCCCCACCACGGTGACCAATATCGAACTGTTGCCCGATGCCGATGGCGTGGCGCGGCTGGGTGGCCCGGTTGAGCGCATCGTCAATGGCGGTGGCGGCAAGATCAAGGGCTTTGAAGTGGGGTATCAGCAGGCCTTCGACTTCCTGCCCGGCTGGTTGAGCGGCTTCGGTACCAACATCAACTACACCTTCTCCGACGCCGACACCGATAACACCGATATCGACGGCAACACCTTGCCGATCGGCGATAACTCCAAGCACCAGGCCAACGCGGTGCTGTGGTACCAGAAGGACAAGCTGCAGGCGCGTGTGGCCTACAACTGGCGCAGCAAGCGCTTCAGCCAGGTCAACAGCGGTGCCTGGGGCGACGAGCTGGCGATCTGGAACGACGACGTGGGCTATCTCGATGCGTCCTTCAGCTACGACGTCAACGATCACCTGACCCTGTACGCCCAGGCCACCAATCTGACCGGCGAAAGCGAGCGGCGCTACGCGCAGTGGACCAACCACTACTACGACCAGAACATCTTCGAGCGTCGTTACTACGCGGGCTTGCGTCTGCGCTTCTGATCCGGCTGCACCGTTGTGCGACCCAGCGCACCCCGCGCTGGGTCGCGCATGTTTCGCTGTTGTCGCTCTCCAAGCGGTCATTGCGCTTTCTTCCCGTCGCCGCTGAGTGCGGCGCTGCAGTACGCCTGACGGCAACGTCGGGCACCCTCCCATTCGGCCGCATCGTCGGGAAGCGATGTGGCCGTTTTTTTAGCGTGATGCCGCAGGCGTTACACGATGCCGATCGATGCGGCGCTTAGCGCGCCGGTGGCCCCGCCGTCGAGCCGCGCTTGACCACGGTGTACTTCATCACCTGATGCACGCCCTGCGCGGGATCGCCCTTGCGTCGCTGGCGGATCGCGTCGGCCAGCAGCGACACCGCCGCGCGGCCCATCGCGGTGACCGGTTGATGCACGGTGGTGAGCTCGGGCCAGATGGTGGTGGCGACCGGGGTGTCGTCGAAACCGGCGACCGATACATCTTCGGGCACGCGCAAGCCCAGTCCGTGTGCGACCGCAACGGCGGCTGCCGCCATATCGTCGTTGCTGCAGAACAGGGCGGTAGGCGGTTGCGCCTGCGCAAGCAGGCTGCGCGCGGCGAGCAGGCCGGAGTGATAGGTGAACAGACCGTCTGCCATCAACTCTTCGGCCACAGGCAGGCCGGCAGCCTGCAGGCTGTCGAGATAGCCGTTGGCACGTAATGCACTGGGCGTGTGCTTGGGGTCGCCCTTGATCAAGGCGATGCGGCGATGGCCCAGTTCGATCAGGTGATCGACGATGGCGCGCGCAGCCTGGTAATCGTCGATGCGCACCGAGCTGATCTGCGCCATCGGTGCGCCACTCGCCACCGCCACGACCGGGATGCCGCGTGCGTCGAGTTCGGCGATGGTCTGGCGTGAATCGCATAGCGGGGGCGGCAGGATCACGCCGTCCACGCCGGCCGCCAGCAACCGCTCGGTGGCGGCACGCTGGCTGCGGATGGCGCCGCATTTTTCCACCAGCACCTGGCTGCCATTGAGGCTGCTCTGTTCGAGCAGCCCGAGCATGAATTGGTTGAGGTAGGCCGCGCTGGGATTGCTGTACAGCACGCCGATGCGCAACAGGCCGCTGGTGCGCAACGAACGGCCGGCCAGGTTGGGGCGATACCCCAATGCCTGGACCGAGGCTTCCACACGCACGCGCATCTCCTCGCCGACATGCGGGTGGCGGTTGATGACGCGCGAAGCGGTCATCGGCGAGACCCCGGCGTGCTTGGCGACATCCAGCAGGGTTGCCGCGTTGTTCGCACTGCGTTGGCGCTTGGCCGCCATTGTGTGTGCTCGTCCTGGAGTGGAAGCGAAAGGCGGGTGGCGTGCTTGAGACCTGCAGCGACCAGGACGTGCCTGGCCGCTGGCAATCGTCGCTGCGATGTCGGTATCGGCACAGATCACGCGCAGCGTGCGCGTGCCCTGTGCCGCGCGCACTCAACCGAGGGGCGCCCGCGACGTCTGCAAATGCAGTTATTCGCTCGGCGGCTGCACGCTTTTTGCGCGGCTGCCGAAATCGCCATCGGCTTCGGCCGCCAGGTACGCAAACACCGTGTAGGCCGCGACGTTTTGCGCAAGCGCCTTGGGGTCGATCTTGTCCAGCGTGTCGTCGGCGGTGTGGTGCAGATCGAAGTAGTCGGTGCCGTCCTGGGCCAGCCATGCCCAGGCGCCACCCTTGGCGGAAATCGGCCCGACATCCGGGCCGGGGCCGCCCTTGCTCGGTTCATACGCGATGCCCAACGGCGCGAGTACCTCGGCAATCTGTCTGGTCGCTGCGCGCGACGCGTCCGGTGCCGCCGAGCCGGTGTTGAACGCATAGATGCGCCCGGCACCGAAGTCGCTCTCCGCGCCGATCTGATGCAGCGCCATGTCCTTGGCATCCTTGCCGTGCGCGGCCGCATACGCCTTGCCGCCGTACAGGCCTTGCTCCTCGTTGGCGAAGGCCACCACGCGGATGCTGCGCTTGGGCGCCTGCTTGAGTTGGCCGATCAGGTGGCCCGCGGCCATGGTGATCGCCACGCCGGCACCATCGTCGATCGCGCCGGTGCCCAGATCCCACGAATCCAGATGCCCGCCGATCACCACCACTTCCTTCGGCTTGCTGCGTCCGGTGATTTCGCCGATCACGTTGTAGGAGGTCGCGGTGCCGTCCCAGCCGCAATCCAGCGCCAGCCGCACACGCGTGCTGCCCAGCGCGGTCAGGCGCGCGAGCTGGTTGGCATCGGGCACCGACAAGGCCGCTGCCGGCACCGGCGTCACGCCTTCATCGAAACGTGTGATGCCGGTATGCGGCACGCGGTGCGAGTCGGTGCCGGCCGAGCGCATCACGAAGCCGATCGCGCCCTTGCGGATCGCTTCCGACGGACCCTTGCTGCGCACCGCGCCGCCATTGCCGTAATCCTTGCCGTCGCGCGCCTTGGTCATCTGGTAATCGACGAACGCGATCTTGCCGGCCAGCGAGCCGGCCGGCGCGGCCTGCAGTGCGGCCAGGTTTTCGAAGCGCACCACCTCGCCTTCGACGGTGCCGCCCGGGCTGCCGCCCAGTGCGGTGATGTGCAAAGGCTGCGCATGCGCGCCGATCACCGCCGCCTGTTCGCTGCGCCGCTGCCACTTGGGAAAGCTCACCGGCTCGGTCCACACCTTGTCGAAGCCCAGCGACTGGAACTTGGCCTTGGCCCAGGCCACCGCGCGCGGATCGGCCTCGCCACCGGCAATGCGCGGGCCCACTTCGGTGGTCAACGATTCCACCACCGCAAAGCCGGTGGTGTCGGCCAGGGCCTGCTCGCGCAGCTGCGCGGCGGTGCGCAGCGCGCCATCGGCGATGGTGGTCTGTGCGGCAAGCGCGGGTGTGCAGGCGAGTAGGGCAGAGATGGCAACAGCGAGGCGACGCATGCAGGGCGGCTCCAACGACAAGGGGACCCCGAGCTTATCAGCGCGAGGTCCCCCGTCTGCGTGCGAAAGGTCATCCTCCCGCGCGAAGTTGCGCAGCGGATGTGTCCGCTTACGGCACGCCCGGTGTCTTCAGTGTGTCGTTATTCAACGAATCGCGGATCTCGCGCAGCAATAGCACTTCTTCGCTCGGGCCCTTGGGAGCATCCGGCTTGCGGTGGGTCAGGCGGTTGATCAGCTTGACCACCATGAAGATCGCAAAGGCGATGATCACGAACTGCACGACGGTGTTGATGAAATCGCCGTAGCCGATCGCCACTGCCGGAATTTCCTTGCCGGTGGCATCGACGCCGGCCGGCTTGAGCACCCACGCCAGGCGCGAGAAATCCACATTGCCGATGGCCCAGCCGATCGGCGGCATGATGATCTTTTCCACCAGTGCAGTGACGATCTTGCCGAACGCTGCACCGATGACGACACCGACCGCCAGGTCGATGACATTGCCACGCATCGCGAATTGCTTGAATTCGCTGACCATTCCCATAGCGCACTCCAGATGCGGTCGCGGACCAACTGCCGCAGGGTGATCGTAGCGGGCCGCGTGTCAGCCCGCGATGATGCCGTGGCGCTCGGCAACGTTTTCCAGGCGCGCACTGAACTGATCGCCGGGCAGCAGCGGGCCGACACCGGCCGGCGTGCCCATGAAGATCAGGTCGCCCGCGCGCAATGCATAGAGTTTGGAGAGCTCATGCAAAATCTCCGGCACGTTCCAGATCATCTGATCCAGCAACGACTGCTGACGCACCTGGCCGTTGACTTCCAGCGACAGGTTCAAGGCCTCCAGCGCACCCACTTCGCCGGCGTGCACCAGCTCGCTGATCGGTGCGGAGTGGTCGAAGCCCTTGGCGATGTCCCACGGCAGGCCCTTGGCCTTGGCCGCTGCCTGCAGATCGCGTCGGGTCAGGTCCAGGCCCACGCCGTAGCCATAGATCAGCGCCTCTGCCTGCTCCACCGGCAACTCGCCGGCCGGCGCATCGCTGCCCAGTGCCACCACCAGTTCCACTTCGTGGTGCAGTTCCTTGGTGCCCGGCGGGTACGGAATGTGGTCGCCGTGGCCGACCACGATCGCATCGGCAGGCTTCATGAAAAAGGTCGGCTGGCCACGCTCGGCCTTGGAGGCAGGCGCAGTGGCGCCCATCTCGCGCGCGTGATCGGCAAAGTTGCGGCCGACGCAGTAGATGCGGTGCACCGGAAAGTTGCCGCCACCAACCACCGGAATGCGCGGAACATCGGCGGCGGGAATCACATCGTGGGTCATGCACGCATCCTTGGGGAACGGGGCACGTGAGTCTAGCCGTTTGCCCGTGCATGACGGAACCGCCGCGCTGCAGCGTGCAGTGCGGCGCAACGTCTGGCTGGCAGGTCTGCGATCACGGCTTGCATCGGCGCATGCAGACTCGCGCAGACTGGTCAATACCTGCGCGACTGATTCGGGATTGGATGCTCACCGCGCTGGAGGCGGTGGACTGGTGCCTCAGTGCGACAACGGCAGCGCAGGCTTGCGCACCACGCGGTATTCGGCCTCGACCACGCGGGTGTGCTGCGGCGTGCGACGGTTCGATTTGCTCAGCAGCTTCCAGGCAATGCCGCCCAGGATCATCGCCGCGCCCACGAACACGCTGAAGAAGATCAGCACCGTAAGGATGACCAGACCAGCCAGGCCGGCGGCCACGCGCACCAGCGGGTGACGCGGCTTGCGCGGGGCAAACAGGTGGTGGAGGTTACCGAGTTGGAAGATGCGTGCAGGCATGGCGGTGGGCTGCCGGGCAGGAAACAGGCAGGCAGTATCGTTGCGGTTTCATGTCATTGAGTGAAAACTTCGTTAAACGGTCGCTCGTTTTGTTAAATCCATCACATCGGGTGTGCTGGGCGATTGTCGCTCTGGCAGCCCGGAGCACCGCCCGTACGGGCCGGCAAGCGACGAATTGCAGCCCGCCGTGTGGCGTCGGGGCGATGCAGGCGCATGCCACAATCGCAGTCCGTTCTCGAACAGCAGACCGCATGTCTTCGTCACCGTCCACCACGCTTGTCGAACTGGCGCAGATTCCCGACGCCGGATTTCTGGAAGTCGAAGCGGTCTGGGACGGCGGCCCGGAGTCCCTGGTGCTGTATCGCGACGGTGCCCAGGTGCGCGCCTGGTTGAACGTCTGCCCGCACGCCGGCCGCCGGCTGGACTGGGCGCCGGGCCAGTTCCTCAAGACCAAGGACGGCCATCTGGTGTGCGCAGCGCATGGCGCAGCGTTCGAGCTCACCGGCGGCGAATGCATCAGCGGCCCGTGCCGCGGTCAGTCACTGCTGGCGGTGCCGGCGCGCATCGAGGGTGAGCAGGTGGTGCTTGGGTGACTGCTGAAGGTGGTCCGGCTCAGCGCGCTGCCCACCAGAACATCAGGTTGATCATCGACACCATCACCACGATGTAGATCAGCGACAGCGGTGCGCCCACGCGCCACAGCTCGCGCGGCTGATAGTTGGCTGGGCCCGCCACCATCGAGATCACCGGGTTGGAGGCCGTCATCAGATTGTTGGACGCCGACAGCGCCACGATCAGCGCGAATGCGGTGGGGTTGCCATTGGCGGCCAGCGCCAAGTTGACCGCAATCGGCACCATCACGATGGTGGCGCCGACATGGCTGATCACCAGCGAAAACGCGGTGGTCAGCAGCGCCAGGCTGATTTCCAGCGCCCATACCGGAATGCCTTCGGGCAGGCGGTCGATGGTATGGCCGGCCACCCAGGCCGCGGTGCCGCTGCTGTCCATCGCCCAGCCGAGTGGAATCAGGCCGGCCATCATGAAGATGGTCTTCCAGTTGATCGAGGCATAGGCCTCGTCCATGCGCAGCACGCCGCTGACCAGCATGCAGGCCACGCCGGTCATCAAGGTCAGTGCCACCGGCAAGCGCGAGGTCAGCGCGATCAGGATGGTGAAGGCGAAGATCGCCATGGCGATCTTGAACTTGTGCGGGCGCTGCTCGCCCTTGGGAAAGTCGGTCACCGGCACGAAATCGCGGCTTTCCGCCGCCTGCGCCAGGTCCTGCCAGATGCTGTGGAACACCAGCATGTCGCCGCCACGCAGCGGCACGTTGCGCACGTCCTCGCGGATCACCTGCTTGTCGCGGTTGATCGCCAGCAGGCTGATGCCGCTCTGCTTGCGCAGGCGCAACTCGGCCGCGGTCTTGCCGATCAGCCGCGAGTTGGGCGGGATCAATGCTTCGGAAATGCCGGCCAGGCTGGGGTTGAACAGATCGCCCAGGTTGCGCAGGCGCGAGGACATGCGCAGGAACTGGTTCTGCGCAAAGTCGGTCACTTCCTGGCGCGGCCCCATCGCCCCGAGCACGCTGCCGACCCAGATGCGCATGTCGGCCGGCGGCGCCAGGCGGGTGTCGTTGCCGGTCTTCAGGGCCAGCAGCAACGGCGCGTCGTGCAGCGCTTCGGCCTCGCCCAGGGTCATGCCGACCAATGGGCTTTCGGCGCTGACGGTGAGCTCGAACACGTCGCCGTCGATGCCGTAGGTCTTGGCGAAATAGCTTTCGGTGCGCGAGGGCGTGACGCCTTCGTTGATCAGGCGTTCTTCTTCGATCAGCTTGCGGTCGCCGTAGAAGCGGAAGTACAGCAGTGCGGCGATCAGCAAGGCCACGCCGATCGGCAGCGGCGCGAACATCGTCAACGGCTCGATGCTGGCCATGCCCGAGGGCAGGTTGTTGTTGGCGGAGACCAATAGATCGTTGAGCAGGATCAGCGGTGAATTGCCCACCATGGTCAGCGCGCCGCCCATCACGATGGCTGCGGCGATCGGCAGCAGCATGCGTTGCAGGGTCAGCCCGGTGCGCGTGGCCAGCCGCGAGGCGACCGGCAGGTACAAGGCCATCACCGACGGGTTCTGCATGAAGGACGAATTCAAACCGGAGATGGCCAGCGTCATCATCATCAGGCGTTGTTCGCTGCCGTGCGAGCGCCGCAGCAACCAGGTCGCCAGCCGATTCAACGCACCGGTGCGCTCCAGCCCCGCACCAAGAATGGTGGTGGCGATGATGCTCATCACCGCGTTACCGGAAAAACCACCGAACAGTTCTTCCGGCGCCACCAGCCCGGTGACGCCCAGCACCACCAGCACGATCAAGGCCACCACGTCGGCGCGGATGCGCTCGAACAAAAACATCGCCATCGTGAAACCGACCAGCCCGAGGACGAGCTTCATATCGTTGGTCAGTGTCAGCGCGGTGTCCATCGGGGCAGGGATTCGGGATTCGGGAGTGGGGATTGGTCAAGCGACTGCGGCGTCGAGTATGCGGGGTAGCGCTGTTACGAATCCCCAATCCCCGCTCCCGAATCCCGGTCATAAACCAGATCCCACACGCCGTGGCCGAGCTTCTGGCCGCGGGTTTCGAAGTGGGTCTGCGGGCGCCAGACGGGGCGTTCGACGTGGCCGCGCGGACCGGCGCGATTGACCAGGCCCGGGGTGGCGTCGAGCACGTCCCACATCTGTTCGGCGTAATCGGCCCAGTCGGTGGCCGCATGCAGGCGGCCACCATCGCGCAGCTTGCGCACCACCAGCTGCGCGAACGCCGGCTGGATCAGGCGGCGCTTGTTGTGGCGCTTCTTGTGCCACGGATCGGGGAAGTAGATGCGCACCTCGTCAAGCGCGCCATCGGCGATCTCGTGTTCGAGCACTTCCACTGCGTCGTGGTGATACAGGCGCACATGCGTGCTGCCATCCTCGTCCAGCGCATTGAGCAGGCGACCGACGCCGGGCGCATGCACCTCGATGCCGATGTAGTCGCGGCTGGGGTCTTGCTGCGCGGCAAAGCGCAATGCCGCGCCATTGCCAAACCCGATCTCCAGCACCTTGGGTGCGGGACGGCCGAAGGCCGCATCGAGATCGCGCGGCGCACCGCTGTAGTCCAGGCCGAAGCGTGGCCACAGCTCGTCGAACGCGCGCTGCTGCGCCGGGGTGAAGCGGCCCTGGCGTAGCACGAAGCTGCGCACCTGCCGGCGGCCCTCTTCGATGGTGAAGGGCTTGGGCGGCATCTTGGCGCCGTCGCTGGTGAAAGGATCAGTCATGAGGAAGTCACATCAAAAAACAAAAGCCCCTCTGCCTTGGGGAGAGGGGTTGGGGTGAGGGTACGGCGTAAGGGAGCACGTGCAGCGACGCGCGATCCAGCAACGGCCACATCCGGCATGTCACACGGCCAAGCGGTGCGCATCGACGGCAATGTCAACGCAGTCCACCCACTCATCCAATCACGCCATCCACCGGACTCGACGCCGAGGCATACCGCTTGCGCGGAATCCGCCCGGCCAGGAAGGCTTCGCGTCCGGCCTCGATCGCCTTGCGCATCGCGCTCGCCATCAGGATCGGATCGCGCGCACCGGCGATGGCGGTGTTCATCAGCACGCCGTCGCAGCCCAGCTCCATCGCGATCGCCGCATCCGATGCCGTGCCCACGCCGGCATCGACAATGATCGGCACCTTGGCGTTTTCGATGATTTCCAGCAGGTTGTACTTGTTCTGGATGCCCAGCCCGGAGCCGATCGGCGCGGCCAGTGGCATCACCGCCACGCAGCCGATCTCTTCCAGGCGCTTGGCCAGGATCGGATCGTCGGAGGTATAGACCATGACGTCGAAGCCATCGGCCACCAACTGCTCGGCAGCCTTGAGCGTTTGCACCACATCCGGATACAGCGTGCGCTCGTCGCCGAGCACTTCCAGCTTGGTCAGGTTGTGGCCGTCCAGCAGCTCGCGCGCCAGCCGGCAGGTGCGCACCGCGTCTTCGGCGGTGTAGCAGCCGGCGGTGTTGGGCAGCAGCGTGTAGCGATCCGGCGGCAGCACATCGAGCAGGCTGGGCGCGTTCGGGTCCTGGCCGATGTTCACCCGGCGGATCGCCACGGTGACGATCTGCGCGGCGGCCGCTTCGGTGGCCAGGCGGGTTTCGTCCAGGTCCTTGAACTTGCCGGTGCCGGTCAGCAGGCGCGAACGGTACGGCTTGCCGGCAATGATCAGCGCATCAGAGGGGGCGGTATTGGTCATCGGGCAATTATCACCGATCGCGCGCAGCTGCGCCGGCCTGTGTGCCGCATCAACCGCCGCCCAGCGCATGCACGATCTCCACCACATCGCCGGCACGCAACCGGTGCGTGGCATGCCGCCCGCGCGACACGATTTCGCCATTGATCTCCACTGCCACGCGCCGTTGTGCAAGACCTTCCTGCTCCAGCAGGGTGGCCAGCAGCAGATCGTCGGGAACGTCGCGCGGGGTGCCGTTGAGTTGAATGTTCATGTCATCATTGTGGCATCGCGTGCCGCCAGGGCGCGCGTTTTTGCGTTATGCGGCAATGCAGCGTGAGCGCGGGCGGCGAGGGTGAAACCATGTGCCATTCGCCGGCGTACGTCAGCAGGTCCGGTCCAGTTCCACACTACCTTGAGCAGGCACTCCCATGGCTTCAACCCTTCGCCCGATCCGTTCCCTGATGGCCGTGGCCATCGCCATTGCGGCCACCCCGGCCATGGCCGCGTCTGCGTTCGACCAGACCGTGTTCTTCGGTGACAGCCTCACCGACAGCGGCTACTACAACCCGTTGCTGCCGGCCGCCTCGCGCGCGGTCACCGGCAAGTTCACCACCAACCCGGGCTGGGTCTGGGCCGAGTACGTCGCCGACCACTACGGCACCAATGCCGCGCCCAACGGCAATGGCCAGACCGGCGACAACTACGCCGCCGGCGGCGCCCGCATCCAGGCTGGTTCGACCAGCGTGCTCGGTGCCGCGCCTTCGGTGACCAGCCAGATCAACACCTACCTGAGCGCCAACGGCGGCCAGGCCAACCCGAATGCGCTCTACACCGTATGGGGCGGCGCCAACGATCTGCTCGCCGCTGCAGCCGTGCCGGCCCAGGCGCAGGCCATCATCGGCAACGCGGTCACCGCGCAGGTCGGTGCAGTCGGCGCCTTGCAGGCCGCCGGCGCGCGCTACGTGATGGTGCCGACCATTCCGGACGTGGGCATCACCCCGCGCTTCCGTGCCGGCGGTGCCGCCGCGATGGCGCAGGGCACTGCTGCGGCAACCGCCTACAACACCGCATTGTTCAATGGCCTGCGGTCGGCCGGCCTGCGCGTGATCCCGGTCGACACCTTCCACATCCTGCAGGAAGTGGTCGCCAATCCTGGCACCTACGGCTTCAGCAACGTCACCAGCACCGCCTGCAACCCGGCCGTGCCGCTGCCGGCCTGCAACCCGACCAGCCTGGTCGCCGCCAACGCGCCCAACACCTATGTGTTCGCCGATGGCATCCACCCGACCACCGCCACCCACCAGATCCTGGGCGAGTACGCCATCTCGCTGCTGGAAGCCCCGCGCCTGCAGCAGGTGCTCACGCATTCGGCGCAGGCGATTGGCCGCGCGCGCGCCGACCAGGTGGCCTGGCATCTGGACGGCAAGCCGGATGCCGATGGCCTGCGTTGGTGGGGCAGCGTGCGTGGCGACATGCAGCGTTACGACCATGCCGATCTGTACGACGGCATGGCCCCGGCCGGCTTGTTCGGTGTGGACTGGACTGCGGGCGACCTGGTGTTTGGCGGCTTTGCCGGCTTCGGCAGCATGGACGCCGACTTCGGCAACCGTAACGGCAGCTTCAAGCAGGACGACACCACGCTGGGCGGCTTCTTCGGCTGGTACACCGGCCCGGTCTGGGTCAATGCGCAGGTCAGCTACAGCTGGCTGAGCTACGACGTCGACCGCGAAGTGCAGCTCGGGCCGGCCACCCGCGTGCACAGCGGCTCGCCGGACGGCAGCAACCTCACCGCCGCGGTCAACGCCGGCTATTCGCTGGGCGAAGGCAACGTCAAGTACGGCCCGGTGGTCGGCCTGACCTGGCAGAAGCTCAAGCTCGACGGCTACACCGAGAGCAACGAAAGCTCCACCGCACTGGGCTATGCCGATCAGGACATCGACTCGATGGTCGGCCGCATCGGCTTCCAGGTGCGCCTGGACGGTGCTGCGGTCAAGCCGTACCTGCAGGCGACCTATGACCACGAGTTCAAGGACGGCACCGAAGCCAGCGCCTGGCTGCAGTCGATGCCGGACGTGGGCATGTACACCGTCCCGGGCCAGAACTTCGATCGTAACTATGCGACCGTCGTGCTCGGCGCCCGCACCGGCCTGTGGGGCCTGCAGAGCAATATCGGCCTGAGCACCACCACCGCCCAGCGCAGCGCCCGCGACGCGACGCTGTTCGTGAATTTCAGCGGCAACTTCTGATCCAAGCACCACACGCGTTGCAAACGAGGGCCGGGCAACCGGCCCTCGTCACATCTACGCATTGCGCCCGGCCCCCGCACCCGCCTAAACTCTCGCAACGCCGCGCGGGCGTAGCTCAATGGTAGAGCTGTAGCTTCCCAAGCTACTGACGTGGGTTCGATTCCCATCGCCCGCTCCATGTCCGGCAGTGGCCTCTGACGATCTTGTCCACTAGGCCAGCGCGGATTGCTCGATATCCGATCCGTCCTAACTGAATTGCTTACCCTCTGGGTCGGTCGCTGCGCGATTGCACTTACTCCCTGACATGCAATTTCAGGGCGCAGCTTAAGCCTCCGCAGTCGATGGTAACGATTGTTTTTCAGCTGTCGGCTTTTTAACCCTGGATGGGGTGTTTTCGTCGGCTACAACCGATTGCGACAATGCAGCCGGATATAACATTTAGTGTTTGGACCGGCACCGATTGCAGCGCGCTTGGAGCGAATAACGCCAGTTGCGCGCTTCGCTATTTCCTTCTCCTTGGTCAGGAACCTCCTGATTGAGCGGGTTTGCGGCGATGGGCATAGTGGCAGCCATCATCGAGCGAGCACCATGACCGCCACGCATCCTCAACTCATCGGCGCACTTCTGAAGGGCATACGACGCGCCGAATCCGCGCGGGCAGCCTCGGTTGCTCACCGCGCCGAGCAGATGCGTTTTGGTTACGGCACGCCGGACGATGCTGGCAAGGTGCTTGAGATGTTCGCGCTGGATTCCGAGCAGATTCGCGAGCTGGGGCTGGTGGGGGTGGAAGAGCTGGGCGAAGCGGTCTGCCATGCCTGGTCCATCAACGCCGGCGAGCTGGATCGGGTGGTGCAGTGGTTTTCGGCGCCCAGGGTCGAGTTTGTCGGCAAGCACTGCGGTGAGCTGATCCGGGCCGGGCGCATCGGGCCGGTGCTGACCATGGCCCGCGAGCATGCCTTGCTGCGCCATCGCTGAGCGCAGCCAGACTCGGGCGCGTCCTGCCGCTTTACGCTAGCCGGCGCAACGGCAATACTCGCTGACCCGTCCAACCTCAGTTTTGCCAATGCGCCAGGTTCCGCCCGCTTCACCCTCTGCCGCCGCCAAAGCCCAATTGCTGGAAGAGCTGCGCAAGCTCGAGCAGGAAGAAGCCCAACTCAAGTACGCCCAGACGCTGGAAGCCTTCGACCAGGTGGTCGAGGTGCTGACCCAATTCGGCAGCCGCTTCAATGCCAAGCAGAAGTCCCAGATTGCCTCGCTGGCAATGACTGGCAAATCCAAGGGGCCGTTGTCGTCCACAGGCGAAGTGGTGGCCAAGTACTGGATTCCGCATTCCGGCGAGACCTGGTCCGGGCGTGGTCGCACGCCGCGTGCGTTCAAGGCCTGGGAAGGCACCAGCTCCTACAAGGAATGGAAGGCCAATCATCCGGACAAGCGATTTCCGCTATATCCGGGCTGAGTTTTGCGTCTTCAAGGTCTGGCCAGGGCGCGTAACGCTTAGCGATCCATGGCCGTCGTGCACTTTGGTGTTATCGCCGTCATTGCCGCATTCGAGACGCTGCCGGATCGTGCAATCACATCTGGGTGTGGTGATGCTTGCCGATGTCGCCGTGTTTTAGGCCGGAGCCAGAGAATTGCGCGTCCAGCTTGCTGTGGCGATGTGATTGTTTAAGCACAGTGCGTCGCGATTAAGCGGCGGGCTTTTCGATAGATGTACTCGAAATGCGTGATTGTCGGGTGCGGCTGTTTCGTTTTTTTAAGTTGGTTGATCGGCTATCGATAAAGGCGAGCGGTAACTCGATAAATACCGCACCAGGCCGCATCGCCACGCGCGTCACTAGAGACCAAGCCGCTGCTCCAAGCGCTTTGGCAAGCAAAGCCATTGCAGCTCTATCTGCGATGGCGGCGCGCCAGCAGCGATTCTGCTTCCCCGCGCTCGACGCAGAGTCTGGCTGTCACCTTCAGGGTTGAATGCTGCATCGACATCCATGAATCGATAGCGCAGATCCTGTTAAAGCCGTAGCCTCCGTCGCCGTTGTCGAAGCAATAAAAAACTCGCGGCCTACCGGTTTCCGGCAGGCCGCGAGTTCGTGTTACCGCATCAGTGTTACTGGTCGTTCTTGCACTCAAACACCGACACGCTGCGCGGCGGGGCCAGGAATTCGCTGGCGCCGGCCGGCATCATGTCCACCTCCAGTGCTTCGTCGGTCGAGAGCGCCAGCTTCCAGTGCACCGGTTCGTCGGCCGAGGGCAGGGTGAAGGTTACGCCTTCGTGGTAGGCATTGATGACGATCAACAACGTGGCGTCGTTGGCCAGCTCCTTGACACCGGAGGTCTGTGCCTTGCCTTCCAGCAGCAGTCCCACCGAGCGCGCGCCGGCATCGGTCCAGTGCGCGTCGTCCATTTCGGTGCCACCCGGATTGAGCCAGGTGAGATCGCGCAGGCCTGCCTCCTCGTTGTACTGGCCGTTGAGGAAGCGGCCGCGCGACAGGATCGGATAGCGCTTGCGCAACTGTGTCAGTGCCTTGACGAAGTCGGTCAGGCGGCCATCGGTCGGGTCGTTTTCCCAGTCCAGCCAGGTGATCTCGTTGTCCTGGCAATAGGTGTTGTTGTTGCCGCCCTGCGACTGCGCACGCTCGTCACCGGCAAGCATCATCGGCGTCCCTTGCGAGAGTAGCAGCGTGGCGAGCAGGTTCTTCATCTGCCGCTCCCGGATCTGCAGCACGTCCGCGTTGTCGGTATCACCTTCCTCGCCATAGTTGCAGGAACCGTCGTTGGACGAACCGTCGCGATTGTCCTCGCCATTGGCGATGTTGTGCTTTTCGTTGTAGCTGACCAGGTCGCGCAGGGTGAATCCATCATGCGCGGTGATGAAGTTGACCGACGCCCACGGGCGGCGACCGCGACGATCGAACAGATCGGCCGAACCGGTGAAGCGCGTGGCGAACTCGGCGAGCTTGCCATCCTCGCCCTTCCAGAACTCGCGCGCGTTGTCGCGGAACTTGTCGTTCCATTCCGACCAGCCCGGCGGGAAGTGACCGACCTGGTAGCCGCCGGGGCCGCAGTCCCAGGGTTCGGCAATCAACTTGACCTCCGACAGCAACGGATCCTGGTTGCACGCATCCAGGAAACCGCCACGCTGGTCGAAGCCACTCGGCTCGCGTCCCAGGATCGTGGCCAGGTCGAAGCGGAAGCCGTCCACATGCATCTCGCCGGCCCAATAGCGCAGCGAGTCGTTGACGAACTGGATCACCCGCGAGTTGCTCAGATTGAGCGTATTGCCGGTGCCGGTATCGTTGATGTAGTAACGCTTGTCTTCGGCAAGGCGGTAATAGCTGGCGTTGTCGATGCCCTTGAACGACAGCGTCGGTCCCAGCTCGCTGCCTTCGGCGGTGTGGTTGTAGACCACGTCCAGGATCACTTCCAGGCCCTGCTTGTGCATGGCCTTGACCATGTCGCGGAACTCATCGCGATGTCCGCTGGACAGGTAGCGCGACTTCAGCGCGAAGAAGCCAATGGTGTTGTAGCCCCAGTAATTGCGCAGGTCCTTGTCCAGCAGATGCTGGTCGTCCAGATACGCGTGTACCGGCAACAGCTCCACTGCGGTGATGCCCAGGTCCTTGATGTATTGCAGCACCTGCGGCTGCGCCAGGCCGGCGAAGGTGCCGCGTACGGCCTCCGGTACCTGCGGGTTGCGCATGGTATAGCCACGCACATGGGTCTCGTAGATCACCGTCTCGTTCCAGGGCTTGAGCAGGCGCGCGTCGTCTTCCCAGTCGTAGGTGTCTTCAACCACCACACACTTGGGCATGAACGGCGCGCTGTCGCGCTCGTCGAAACTCAGATCGCCGTCCGGGTGACCCACGGTATAGCCGTACAGTTCGTCTGCCCAGATCAGGTCGCCATCCATCTCGCGTGCATACGGGTCCATCAACAGCTTGTTGTGGTTGAAGCGGTGGCCTTCGGTCGGCTCATACGGGCCATGCACGCGGTAGCCGTAGCGCTGGCCGGGTTTGACGTCGGGTAGGTAGCCGTGCCAGATCTCGTTGGTGTATTCCGGAAGATCCACCCGCACTTCGGTGCCCTGTTCGTCGAACAGACACAGCTCCACGCGCGTGGCATGCGCGGAAAACAACGCAAAATTGGTGCCCTGGCCATCGAAGACGGCACCGCGCGGAAACGGGCGTCCTTGACGGATGCGGGAGGGGTTGGCGTAAGCCGCGCTTGCTGGACGTCGCATTGAGAGTCTCGGGTGCGCCGGCATGCCGGCATTGAGGGAACTCAAGCATTGCGGGTTGCGCTGTGCAAACTGCGTCACGACGACAGGGGGGCGGCGTGAGGGCGGTCGATGCGGTACGCGGCGGCCGGTCATTCCGCCGGAGGTGACGGAAGCGCGCGCGCTGACGCGGATGGAGCTGAGACGTTAAGTCGCGCATGTCTGCTGCGCTGTCTGCGCGACTGTCGCGGGCAAACCTGCGCCGTGCATCACCTGTGCCGAGGTACGTCAGCGCGCTTGAGCGCTGCGCAGCCGCCCTGCTAGCATCCGGGCCGTCGCAGCCACGCCGCGCGTGCAGTCTTACAGCTGCCTTGCTGCGTCACTTCCACCTCCCATTCTCGGGGCCGTCGCACACCCGTCGAACGCAACGTGCAAGGGCAGGGACGCTGCCCGCGCGTCCAATCGACCGGCAGACCTACGGACTTGGGTCACTCCGTCATCAGACTCCGACCATGTCCAGGCCGCGCCGTACACCTGCCGCGATGAAAATCGCCATTCTTTCCCGCAACAGCAAGCTGTATTCGACCCGGCGGCTCATCGAGGCCGGGCGCAAGCGTGGTCATACCGTGCGCATCCTCGACCCGCTGCGCTGCTACATGCGCATCGCCGCCGACGGTTTCAGCCTGCACTACAAGGGCAAGCCGATCACCGGCTTTGATGCGGTGATCCCGCGCATCGGCGCCTCGGTCACGCGCTATGCCACCGCCGTGTTGCGCCAGCTCGAATTCATGGGCACCTACACGCCCAACCCGTCCGACGCCATCCTGCGCTCGCGCGACAAGTTGCGCGCGCATCAGTTGCTGGCCGCGCAAGGCATCGACATGCCGGTGACCGTGTTCGGCGACAACCCGGACGACACCCAGGATCTGCTGTCGATGCTGGGCCCGCCGCCGCATGTGGTGAAGTTGAACGAGGGCGCGCAGGGCGCCGGGGTGATCCTCGCCGAGAAAGCCAGCGCCTCGCGCGGCGTAGTCGAGGCGCTGCGCGGGCTCTATGCCAACTTCATCGTGCAGGAATTCATCGGCGAGGCCGAGGGCGCGGACCTGCGCTGCTTCGTGGTCGGCGACCGGGTGGTTGCCGCCATGCGCCGGCAGGCGGCCGAGGGCGACTTCCGTTCCAACCTGCATCTGGGCGGCAGCGCTGCGGTGGCCCAGGCCACCGAGCAGGAGCAGGAGGTCGCGGTACGCTCGGCGCGCGCGCTGGGCCTGGCCGTGGCCGGTGTGGACCTGATCCGTTCCAGGCGCGGGCCGTTGGTGCTCGAGGTCAACTCGACTCCCGGACTGGAGGGCGTGGAAGGGGTCTGCGAGGTGGACGTGGCGGCGGCGATCATCCAGCACCTGGAGCAGTCGATCCGCTGATCGGACCGGGAGTGTTGTTAGCAAAAATTTAACGAAAATCTAATCCTTTCCTCGCTAGCCTCACCCGACCGTAGCTCCGCTCTCGGCAGTGACGGTGATCGGGATGAACTTTTGGCCCAAGTGCGTTGTCGCACTTGGGCCTTTTTACTTAGGCACGCTTGCTCCACCAGCGATGTCGAGTCTAAAGTGAGGAAATGTTAAACGGACGATGGAACAAGGAACGATCATGCTCAAGGCTTTCTGTTATGCGGCATCTTTGTCTGTGCTTTTGCTAGCAAATGTTGCGGATGCCTCGGCAACAGTAGACGTCAAGAAGCCTTTCGCCCAGCAGGCCGCTCAAGTGCGCAACGAGCTGGACGGCGGCACCAAGTACTCCGAGATCAGTCAGGAAGACCGCGCTAAGGTGCTTTCTGCGCTCACGAGAATAGAAATTGCAGTGGCAGAAAATGGTGATGCACAGGCGTTGACGCCGGACCGAAAGGCAGCGGTCTACAACGACCAAGAGCTCATCAATACAATTTTGACGAGGGCGGGTGAGGAAAGTCGCCTGGTTTGCACGCGTGAAAAGGCGACGGGTTCTCATCACACCACTTCGATCTGCAAAACCGTTGCCGAACGCAGACGCTTGCGTGACAGCGGCGAGCGTGACATGAGCTCCATGCAGCGGAGACACAAGGCCACCGACCCGGGCTCCTAAGTCCACCCCGACCATAGTTATTGAGGTTTCAGTGCGAATTCTAGTAATCGAAGACAACAGCGATATCGCCGCCAATCTGGGCGACTATCTCGAAGACCGTGGCCACACGGTGGACTTTGCCGCCGACGGCGTGACCGGTCTGCACCTGGCCGTGGTGCACGAGTTCGACGCCATCGTGCTCGACCTCAACCTGCCCGGCATGGATGGCATCGAGGTGTGTCGCAAGCTGCGCAACGAAGCGCGCAAGCAGACACCGGTGCTGATGCTCACTGCACGCGATTCGCTGGACAACAAGTTGGCCGGTTTCGACTCCGGCGCGGACGACTACCTGATCAAGCCGTTCGCGCTGCAGGAAGTGGAAGTGCGGCTCAACGCGCTGTCGCGTCGTGGCAAGGGCGTGCACACCCGCGTGCTGGAGACCGGCGATCTGGAATACAACCTGGACACGCTGGAAGTGCGTCGCCGCGGCAAGCTGCTGCAGCTCAACCCCACTGCCTTGAAGATCCTGCAGTCGCTGATGGAGGCCTCGCCGGCCGTGGTCACCCGCCAGGAGCTGGAAACCCGCGTCTGGGGCGAAGAACTGCCGGATTCGGACTCGCTGCGTGTGCATATCCACGGCCTGCGTGCGGTGGTCGACAAACCTTTCGATGTGCCGATGATCCAGACCCGTCACGGCATCGGCTATCGCATCGCCTCGCCCGATGCCTGAAAGCAATAACGGCGCGCGGCCCGCCCGCAGGCGCGGCCGCTACCGGCGGCGCTTGCGCAGCCGCATCATCCTGTCGTTCGTGTTGTTGGGCTTCTGCCTGACCACGCTGTTCGCCTTCGCCACCAACTGGGCGCGCTCGCGCGTGGAAAACCAGTTGGTGGAAGACGTGATGAACCGCAACATCGACGCCTTTGCGCAGCGTTTCTACTCCGACCCGCTGCGCAACCCCGACCTGCCGGTGCAGCAGATGCGTGGGCGGGTGGTCAAAAGCGACAAGTTCGAAGCGCTGCGGCTGGAACAGCCGGAGTGGTATCAGTTCCCGGACGGCATCCACACCATCTCCGGCGTGGACGAGAACGGCAACGCGTATTCGTACAAGCTGGCGGTGCGCAAGACGCCGAGCGAGTGGTTCTTCCTCGCCTACGACATGACTCAGACCATCAAGGGCGAGATCCAGCTCAAGCGCACCTTGATGCTTTCGGTGCTGGTGTTCAGCGGCTTCTCGCTGCTGATCGGCTGGTGGTCCGCGTCCAAGGTCATGCGCCCGGTGTCGGACCTGGCCGCACGCCTGCGCGCCTACCGCGGCGGCACCAGCGAACCCAAGCCGCTGGCCGCGCACTTCCCCGACGATGAAGTAGGCCAGCTGGCCGAAGCGCTGGACGATTACTCTGCCCGCCTCACCGAGGTGGTGCAGCGCGACCGCGAATTCAACGCCGACGTCAGCCACGAACTGCGCACGCCGCTGGCGGTGATCCGCGGCGCCACCGAACTGCTGCTCACCAAGCCCAATCTCGACGAAAAGATGCTGCAACGCCTGCAGCGCATCCAGCGCGCCGAACTGCAGTGCAGCGACCTGATTGGCTCGCTGCTGCTGCTCTCGCGCAACGAACGCGGGCAGGGCAGCAGCAATGTCGCCAAGGTGGCTGAACAACTGATCGACGCGCACCGCGCCCAGCTGGGCGGCAAGCAGCTGGAGCTGCTGCTGGAAGGCGAGCGCGACCTGGTCATCGACGCGCCCGAATCCGCCTTGTCGGTGGCGCTGGGCAACCTGATCGGCAACGCGGTCAAGTACACCCAGGATGGCCAGGTGCGCGTGCGCGTGCTTGGCGATGCGGTGGAAGTGATCGACTCCGGCCCCGGCCTGAGCGAAGAAGACGCCGCCAAACTGTTCCAGCGCGGCTACCGCGGCACCCACGCCGGCCATTCGCAAGGCGGCGGCATCGGCCTGTCGATCGTCAGCCGGCTGTGCGACCTCTACGGCTGGCGCGTCAGCGTGCGCCCAGGCCAGCAGCGCGGCGTCATCGCAACACTAGCCTTCCACCGCTAACCACCACCCACACTCCCGTAGGAGCGCACCCGGGCGCGAGGGCTTGACACGTATCGTCCTTCCCACTGCAGGGCATCCAAACAACATCCGCACCCAAAACACCTTTCAGCGCTCCACCACCGTCACCACCAACTCGCCCGCACGCGCAGTGATCTGCAGCTTGCACCCAACCGCAAACCCCAACTGCTCTAGCCACAGCCCACGCAAGCGCACACTGGGAATCCGCTGGCTGTGTGGTCGGCCGGGTTCTGCATCGTAGAACGCATAGCCCACCGTGCAGCGCGTGGGCGTGCGTGCCTTGCGCGGTGGCCGCGGCGGCAGGTCGTCCACGGGAGGCCTGTGGCGACGGTCGAAGGCGAGGTTGTCCACATCGAACGTGGGTGACGGCACCAGCCGCATGGGCTGCGTGTCCTTTACCGGCGTGGCTGCTCGTTTGGCGGAAGCGGCGCGCTTGGCATTTGATTTGGACCGCTTGGCGGTTGGAGACTGCGTCCGGCTCATCGCCTCACCTCCGCCAGCACCACGGGGCGACGACGCCCACCAACCTGCAATACCGATGCATCTGTCATGACAACGCCTCCTTCGAAAAATAAGCACCGTCGCCGGCCGGCGACGGGATGTCGGGAGGTTAGAAACCGCTCATAGCCGGCGGGCGTATTCCTCCCTAAGGAGTGTTGTATTAGCCGCCCTCCCGACGCAGGCATCGCGTCGGCTTGCGCCTGCAAGCAGGCACAAAAAACCCACCGGTTTGACGGAGGTGGGTGCCGCTACTAGAGGAGTTTTACGCTCCTTGAGGCAGAGGTGCTACTGGTTGATTGGGATGTCAACTACATGATGTAGGGGACATGAGGGCTGATCCACTGCCGTAGTAGATTACTCGTAACCCTGAAAACTCAAGATCTGCACGTCTTTGTTGTTGAGTGCCTACTCGTCACTGCGACCGATGAATTACTTTCATGGTGAGAGTTGTAATTGTGGATTTAATGCTACAGGGCAATCCTGTGCGAAAAAGCTCTTCTTGGGAATAAAGACCGCGCCAGACCGGCCCTTAAATTTTATGCCTTGCTCTGTTATTTCTCTTATCTGGTAAAATACGACTATATTTGCGCTTTCGTTTGCATTGTCAAATCTGGAAAATATTTGCGTCAGGTTTATTTCGCCTTTAAGTATTTCTTGTGGTGCGAATTTTATTTTCCTCAGGTAGTTGGCGGCTGGTGCAACTCGGATCAGTTTTTCTGATTTTCCATCTGAAATTTTGAATGCTTCTGTATAAAGTACCTTTGAGTAATTCCATGGTAATGCAGCTTCCGATACCTCTGCTGGCGTGGAGGCGGTATTTTTAACGGATAGCAGTAGGGACGTGGGTTTGCTGCAAATAACGCTGACATTTACTTTCATGTCCTGACTTGCCGCAGCCGAAAGAGGAAGGAGAATCAGGAATGAAAAAATAGATATTTTACTGCCCATAGGTGTCCCCTTCTATTGCAGGTATGGAGCTGCGCGTAATTTGCCTGATTCTGCGTACGACAGCGGCCTTGCATTTTTCATCGCACTGACCATTCATTGACTTCAACTTGCTCATCAGGCAATACAGTTCAACAGTGTGTGCTCTGAATTCGGACACATCTAATTCACTGTAGTTGCTCCCGGGATAAGGTGTGCTTGGAAAAGTGACGCTCATTGGCGTTGTACCAATTCCCATCCATTGCAAGGGGCCTCTGCGGCACAGTCCGGGACTGGCTCGATTAGCATCTCCGACATGAGACATCTCATGTGCCATCAAACAATCCGAAACGTCTTTGCACTCCTGGAACTCTTTAGGCCAAAGATCGTAATTGAAATATGGCTTAATCACGCCGTCGACGCAGTAAATGCTTCCTGCTGGTCTTTGATTTGCCGGTGGAATGGGAGTTAGGAATGCAGCAAGGCCAGTCGGATCAACGGCAATCAATGGAGTCTGCTGAGCATATCCATATGCGCTAATTCCACCTTTTAAGCCAATCGGATCGGGTTGCGTGTATCGACCGCTTCCTGAGTCGTATCCATCTCGAAATCCGTTCTGATTCAACCCACTCGCCGCATCAAACCGCTGCCCCGGAAACCGCATATCCAACACCAGCGTCGCGCCATCCCCATCCGGATCCTGATTCGGCGCGGTGTTGCCGAAGACCTCGCCCTTCAAGCTCCACGTCCACACCGCCACATCGCGGGTGGGGTCGATCACCACGCGCGGGCTGCCCAGGTGGTCCGGTTCGATGTAATGCAGCGTGTTGGCGTTGGCCAGCAGGCCGACCGGTAGATCGTCCAGCCAGATCGCCTGCTGCTTGGGCGCGCCGTTGTTGTCGTAGTCACCCAGCCAGTGGCCGGCTTCATCGTAGAGCGCGTAGGTATTGGTGGTGCCGAGGAAGCGGCGCACATGCTGCCCTTTCCGTTGTAGCGGTAGTTCATGGTAAGTGCTGACGCAGTGGCCTCATGTGCGGGCGTCATTGGTCAAAGGGGGCGGACGGCTGAGTATCTAAAGCTAGCTCGTGAAGCTTTAGAATTTTTCTATATTCCTCAAATTCATTAGATGTGATTAATTTATTTTCAAATTTTATTTGAATTGTTTCGTATAGAAAAAATATCAACCTGATGTCTCTGCATTCATGATCTAGATATAGTTCAATTATGCAATTTTCAATTGATGGAAAAATTTCGCCCTTAAGAAAGGTTCCAGTAATTCCTGCTTTAATATTTGCGCCGCTTGCGGCCACTACCGCAGCCGCAAATGCATTGGAATCACTAAATCCCAGTTGTATAATCCCATCTTTATTTCTTATTTTAAATATTTTCAAGCTTGGCGATAGCTTGATTGCTATCATTTTAATTTCGTCAAATAGATTATTATCGGCCACGGTTATTTCCCCATATTTCACTAATCACTGGTCCGCCGCCGGTATTTGTGCAGCATCGGCAAGAAAATATAGACCCCATGTACGCGCCATTTAGGAATACCGTCTGATGCCCCCCCTTCATTGAGCATATTCCACCCATTGCAGGTGTGGCAGGTCTAGCTCTGCTGCCTCTCGGAAAGTCAAGGAGTGAGTGGGCGGATGATGCATACGGATAGTAGCGTGACATTTCCGAACATTCGTCATACTCAGGATAAATGTCCGAACACGTCTTGCATTTCTCTTGTGTGTCGGGTTTGGGAAGAGCGATGCTTCCTGTTTTAGGAGTTGCCGTAATGGCACCCATTGCGAAAATCGCTGCGCATTCTACCGGGTGCTGCCTACACCATATATCAACTGTTGTTTGTAGTCCTAGCGGATCTGTCGAGTTAAGAGGAGATCCGTAAACATAGCTATAAGTTGAAACTCCACCCCCTAAGCCAATCGGATCACTCTGCACATACCGCCCAGTAGCTGCTTCATAGTCCCGGAAGTAGTTCTGATTCAATCCACTCGCCGCATCGTACCGCTGCCCCGGGAAGCGCATATCCAGCACCAGCGCCGCGCCATCCCCATCGGAATCCTGATCAGGCGCGGTGTTGCCGAAGGCTTCACCCTTCAAGCTCCACGTCCACACCGCCACATCGCGGGTGGGGTCGATCACCACGCGTGGGCTGCCCAGGTGATCGGGTTCGATGTAGTGCAGCGTGTTGGAGTTGGCCAGCAGGCCGACCGGTAGACCGTCCAGCCAGATCGCCTGCTGCTTGGGCGCGCCGTTGTTGTCGTAGTCACCCAGCCAGTGGCCGGCTTCATCGTAGAGCGTGTAGGTATTGGTGGTGCCGAGGAAGCGGCGCACCTGCTCGCCACGGCCGTTGTAGCGGTAGTTCATGGTCACCGCGCCGCCACGGCGGGCCTGGGTCATGCGGCCGGTGGTGTCGTAGGTGTACTGCCGCGCGGTGCCGCCGATGGCGGTGGTGTTGCCGGTGGCATCGTAACTGCGGGCCACGCCGGCCACGGCACTGAGGCGGTGGCTGTCGGCCGGGTAGGTGTAGGCCTGCGTGGCCGTGCCGACCTTGGCGCTGAGGCGGTTGCCGGTGGCGTCGTAGCTGTAGCCGTCGATCAGGGTGCCGGTGCGGCCGTCCTTGAGGCCGGTCAGGCGGCCCAGGGTGTCGTAGCCCAGGCCGATCTCCGGCGTGGGATTGCCAGCGGGCGTCAACGCGGTGAGGTTGCCAACCGGGTCGAAGCCGAAGCCCACGTCCAGCCCGCCCGGGCGGGTGTCCTGGATCGCCTGCGGGCGGTAGTCCAGATCGTAGCGGCGGGCGAGGGTGCGGCCATTGCCGTAAGTCCAGCCGGCGGCCGGACCGAACGGGTAGTAGCTGACATTGCCCAGCAGCACCTGACGGCTGCCGCCGGCCGGGGTCACGCCGACCTCGGTGGTCTGGCCTTGGGTGTTGCGCACGTAATCGACCACCGCCCCATCGGGATAGGTCATGCGCCGCAGCTGGCCGCCGACGGTGTAGTCGTAGCGCAGTACCAGCGCCTTGCCGTTGCTGGTCTGCACCTTGCGCACCAGATCGCCGAAGCGGTTGTAGCAGTACTGGGTGATGGCGCCGCCGTCCTGCATCTTGGTCAGGCGGCCGATGGAGAAGGTCTCCCCGCTCGCACACATTGTCTGCGTCACGTCGTAGGTGTACGTCACGTTGAGGTTGGTGGTGGGGTAGGTGACCTTGGTCAGGCGATTGAGCGCGTCGTAGCCGTAGCCGGTGGTATTGCCGCGCGAGTCGGTCTGGGTGGCGCGGTTGCCGGCGCTGTCATAGGTGTAGCTGGTGACGCCGGTGTCCGGGCTGGTGAGCTTCACCAGATCGCCAAAGCCGTTGTACTCGTATTTGGTATCCAGGCCCTTGGGGTCGGTGACCTTGGTGAGGTTGTCCAGCGCGTCGTAGTCGAAGGTGGTGTTGGCCTTGATCCCGGCCACATCCTGCAGCGTGCGCGAGAGGCGATTGAGCGGGTCGTATTCGCTCTGCGTTGCGGTTGCCAGCGCATCGGTCACCTTGGTGGCGTTGCCGTTGGCGTCGTACTCGAAGTCGGTGGGGTCGCTGGCCGCGGTGGCCTGCGTCTTGAGTTGCCCCAGCTGGTTGTAGACGCGCGAGAGCGTGCGCTTCAACGTACCGGCCGCGTCCTTGGTGTCTTCCTTGACGCGATTGCCGGCATTGTCCAACGTGTAGTGGACGGTGTTGCCTGCGTTATCGGCGATGTCGGTCAGCCGATGCGCCGCATCATAGGTAAAGACGGTGAACGCGCCATCGGGCTGGGTGACCTGCTTGACCAGGCCGGTCGGCCAGTAATCGATGCGGGTGATGCGGTCATCGGCCTCGCTGGAGGCATCGGCGCCGCGCACCTTGCTGGCGGTCAGCCAACCGCGCGGGTGATAGGTGTAGTCGGTGACGATGCCGTTGGTGTCCTTGATGGACAACGGGCGGCCTGCGCCGTCGTAGGCGAGGTATTCGTTGACCTGGCCGAGGGCGTTGGTGACTTTCCATAGGTCGCCTTTGCGGTGCGGGCAGCTGCTGGTGGTAGAAGCGCAGCCTGCGTCATCGGCCATGTAATAGTTGAAGCGTGTGGCTTGCCATAGAGCACCATCGTAGTGCTGAGCGGTCAGCTGCAGTCCGATGCGTGGGCAACTAGAGCCCGTATCAACATCTGACTGTTCGCAGAAGCTGCTCATATCCTTTCTGACAGTACCGGTTTTACCATCCGTGATAGTGGAAGTCAGGATCTGTCCACGTTGGGTGAGCGTCCACTCTTGCTTCTGATAGATGTCGCCAGCGCTAGAATAAATCGATCTGGCGACAGGAGTGGGGAGGGTGGGATGCCAGTCGACTGCAACAGTTTTTATGGTGAGGCCGTCGCGCGATGTTGTTTCCAGGGTGCGAAGTCCGCGCGCGTTGTAATCTTCATCTACCTTCGTGCCATTGAAGTACTGCTTGACATCGGCATAGCCCAAGACATCGTAGGTTTGGCTCTTGATGCTCTGCGAGGTACCGCATGCGGGGCAATGGGCAGTCGCCGACGCAAATTTGGCCCGCCCGTAGCTAACGTTCATGGCAAACGAAGAGGAAGCGCCTAGCGCGCTTGTTACCGTTGCCGAGCTTTGGTCATAGGCGATCTTTGTGTCATCGATCGGATCCGAGGCTGCGCCATGATAGCTGCGTGCTCCTCTACCTGATTGATCGTATTCCCAGGATGCGAATTGGATGCCTTGCTCATCAACGATTCCCGTTAGGGCGCTGGGGAACTCCTTGTTCTGGTAAAGATATGATCTGACTGAGCCGCCCTGCGTTGAAGCACTTTGCAATCGGTTCTTATCATCAAAAGCGTACGTCAGGCTCTGTCCATCCGGTAGCGTGATAAAGTCTAGTTGCCCATATTTGTATGCAAAATTAAGACTCCGTCCGGTCGCATCAGTCACTGCTGAGATTTTTCCTTCTGTATAGCGAAGGGTTACAAAATCGCCGTCAGGGTAGTCAATTTTCTGCAAGTTGCCAGCTGCATCAAACTCTTCAATGGTCTGATCGGGAGCGTGGACATGCCAGTTGACCAGCGCCCCGTCCTCCCTAACTTCCTCGAGTACGTAGCGCACGTCGCTTTCTGCATGCCATTTGCCGCTTCCCTCGTTCTTAAACAAGTAAGAGTTGCCACTTGGTCTTGTGAGCAGAACGGTTTTCGAGCCCGATGTTAAGTTGGCTCTGATGGACCGCATGTAAGAGTGCCGCCACTCAATGCCTAGCGGAGAGCCGGCATCAAGCCCAATATTTCCGCTGGTGTAAAAGCGAACGAATTGGAGTTTGGTTGCGGGCGCAGAGAAATCAATATCTTTCTGTAGTTTGGCGCCAGTGAAAAAATTGACCGGATTTCCTGCGGTGCAGGAGCCTGATGTTGGGGCATCACATTCGTTGTTCTTGCCTGGATCGATTGGCCGACGAATGCATGTCATGAAGTTGTTTGGATTAGGATCAAATCCAGCGGGACATTCCCATTTTTTCGCCAGTAGCGCAGGGAAGTAACCGCTGTCTGACGGTCGGCACGTATACTCGGCCGTTGTAGTGCAGTTATTCGCCCCTAAGAATCCGACCGCCAAGTATGGACGAAGTTCTAGCTGTTCCGGCCCCGTATACGTCATAACTACGATTGATGCTGGTTGTCCATCCCATAGCCCGTTGCCTTGTCCTCCACATCGGAGGACAAGGCAGCCACCTCCATAAATGTTAATCTCAGGATTGAATTCACCGGGTAGCGGTGGGATTTTGCTAACTTCGAAGTCTTGAGCGAGTACGGAAAAGGTAGGGAAGCAAAGCGCCGTCATTAAAACAAGGCTTGATATTTGTTGTAGCGCGATTGCAGTGAATCGCCTTTGAGAAAATAACGACGACCCATTCAATGGGGTGGCGGATGAATCATTGCTTTGGGTGTGCATTGCTTTCTTCCTTGACTGCTAAATAAAGGCCGGGATAAGGGGAGGAATTCACTGCGACTATGCCCGAAGTCTCACTGGGCGCATTGTTCGCATTCCTGCAGCGCGAAAAAGTAGCGTGTCTCTCCGATGCTCGTGACATGGATTTGCAACCACGGCCTCACCACCACTGTCTATGATCAAACGCTAATGCTCTGAAGCGGCTACCCGATAGGCAACATCCAACCTGCGCGCGATCTGCTCCAATCGCTCCGGAGTCTTTTCATTGCTGACAATATCGTCGGCGATGGCTTCTCGCTGTTTGCGCGTCGCCTGTGCGGCGATCATCCGACTCGCCAATTCGGGTGTTGCGCCATCGCGGCGCATGAGGCGCGCGTGCTGCAAGGCGGCCGGGACATCGACTACTAGGATACGGTCCAGCCACGGGTAGGTGGCACGTCCTCCGGCTTCGGCAAGCAGCGGGATCGCCACGATGGTGTACGGTCCCCGGGCAGCCAGTGCGGCGCGACGCAGTTCGTCGCGGATGGCGGGGTGAGTGATGGCTTCGAGCGCCTTCCGTTGAAGTGGATCGGCAAAGACAATTTGGCGCAAGGCGGAGCGATCTAGCGCGCCATCCGGCAACAAGATGGCGCGTCCGAAGCGATCGGCGATGGCATCAAGAATGGGGCCGGGCTCCACAACCCGCCGCGCAACAACATCCGCGTCAATGACCGGCACGCCAAGCTTCTCGAACTCGGCGGAGAGGGCGCTCTTGCCGGAGGCGATGCCACCCGTGAGGCCGACGATGAAGTCGCTCATCGCCGTGCCCCGGTTAACGCAGGCCTGCGAAGTGCAGGTAACCGTCCACCAGGTCGTTGCCCCAGAAGAACACCACCCAGCCGGCGATTGCCAGGTAGGGGCCGAACGGGATCGGGGTGGCGCGGTCGCGACCCTTGGCCACCAGCCAGATCGAGCCGAGGATGGCACCGACCAGCGAGGAGATCAGGATGATCGGCAGTATGCCTTTCAGCCCACACCAGGCACCGAGCGCGGCCAGCAGCTTGAAGTCGCCGTGGCCCATGCCTTCCTTGCCGGTGAGCTGCTTGAACAGCCACCACACCGTCCACAGCGAGACATAGCCAACCGCCGCGCCCAGTAAGGCGGGCTTGGCCGGCATGTAGAGGTTGTCCATCGAGCCGACCAGACCCAGCCACATCAGCGGCAAGGTCAGCTGGTCCGGCAGCAGCTTGTGGCGCAGGTCGATGCCCGACATCGCCACCAGGAAGCAGCTCAGCACGATTGCGCCGAAGCCCTGCCAGCCAAAGCCGAACCGCCAGACGCTGGCCACGCACAGGATCGAGGTCAACAGCTCCACCAGCGGGTACTGGATGGAGATCGGCTTGCCGCTGTAGCGCGACTTGCCGCGCAGCATCAGCCAGCTGAAGAGCGGGATATTCTCCCACCACTTGAGCTTGTCGCCGGTGACCGGGTCGTGCGAGGGCTCCACCACGATCCCCGGCGGTGGCGGCTCGTAGATGTCCGGCAGCTCCAGGATCTCGCGCGCGTCGCGCCGCCACTGCCATTCCATGCGCTTGGGCAAGCGCAGGATCACCACGTTCAGGAAGCTGCCGATCAGCAGTCCCAGTCCGGCCGCGGCGGGAAAGCCGAGACCGGGATGCTGGTCGAGAAATGCCATTACGTCTTATCCAACCACTGCGCCAAGTTTGAAGATCGGAAGATACATGCCGATGACCATGCCGCCTACGATGGTGCCAATGAAGATCATGATCATAGGCTCAAGCAGGCTGCTCAGTGCATCGACGGCATTGTTGACTTCTTGCTCAAAGTATTCAGCGACCTTGAACAGCATGGCATCCAGCGCACCGGCCTCTTCACCAATCGCAGTCATCTGAATCACCATGTGCGGAAAGAGGTTTACTTGCTTCATCGACAGATTGACAGGGTAGCCCACCGATACGTCGTCTCGCATCCGCAGGACTGCTTCCTCGTAGACCTTGTTACCCGTCGCGCCTGCGACGATTCCCAGCGCTTCGACCAACGGAACGCCTGCCTTGAAGGTAACGGCGGTTGTTCGTGCGAATCGGGCAATCGAACTGTCGTGCATGATCTTGCCAATGACCGGCACCTTTAGAACTAGACGATCAAACAGGTGCTGCATTCGGGGTGAGCGCTTGTAGGCCATGGTCAGCCCTACCGCCGACCCAACGATCACCAGCAAGATTGGGAGCCACCAGGAAACCATGAATCGTGAAAGATTCACGATCATTTGGGTGAATGCAGGTAATTCCGCACCGAAGCTGGAGAATACTGTCTCGAACTGTGGTACCACCCAAATCAGCAATATGGAACTGACGATCAACGCTACTGCCATCACCATTGCAGGATAAAAGAGGGCTTTCTTGATCTTGCCCTTCAGTGCTTCGATATTTTCCTTATAGGTCGCCACAGTATCCAGCACAGTATCCAGCACGCCGGCGCTTTCACCGGCACGGACCAGGTTGCGATAAAGCTCGTCAAACTGCACCGGATGTCTGCTAATCGCTTCATTGAGCGATGATCCGCCCTCGATGTCGGTACGGATTTCGCCAACCATCTTTCGCATGCGGGGATTTTTGGAGCCCTCGCCGATGATTTCCAGTGTGCCGACCATCGGGACACCGGATTTCATCATGGTCGCAATCTGGCGACTGAAAAATGCGATGTCCTTAGGTTTGATCGGCTTGCCGGTTGCGCCAAACAGCGGCTTGGGCTTTGTTTTGACAACAGTGGGATTGATCCCCCTGCGGCGGAGTTCGGCGCGCAGCATGTTTGCATTGCGAGCCAGCTCATCCCCCTTCATTTTGACGCCGCGCTTGTCTGTCCCCTCCCAGATAAAAGACGTCATCGCGTTTATACGATTGGCCGGTTTAGCCCCCTTTTTCACAGTGCTGCCCAATGCTGACATTGCCAAGTCTCCCCACCGGCACCCCATGCCGGTATACGTGATGATGATAGCGGGTCGCGCACCTGCTGGCACCAGCAGCGGCACGAACCGGCCTGCCTTCATCCTGCTTCTTCAGTGCAAGCCTTGCTGGCCATGCTCCGCCGCGTAGGTGTTGATTTCTTTCAGCATCGCGCGCAGAGCAGCGCCGCGCGACGCGCCCTCCAGCTCGCTTACGCTGGTGTAGCGGGCGCGACGCATGACATCCCAGAATGCGGCCTTGGCAGCATTCAGGTCGCCGGCCCGGAGGAGAAGTTTCACATGAAACAATGCAATTGTCGGATCTGGGCTGCGCGACCATGCAATCCTTGTCTGATTGAGAGCGTCGCGCCAGTCGCCTGCCTGGTCGTGCGCTAGCGCCGCGTTGTATCGCAGGGACCATTTTGCCTGGGAGGCTTCGCGCTGGCCTGTTGCCCGCGCGAGAACGTCCTCGATCGTCTCGGCCAATACCGCCGAGGTGACGCGACCGCAGCCCTTGCGTGCATGGACTTCCATCAGGTTCGAGATTGCGTATGGCAGTACCGGATTGATGAAAGCGGTGGACTGGCGCCCGGCTTGCAGCAGCAGCTCGGGATCGCTGTCGCTTTTCAAATGGCAGTTCAGCACGGTGAGTTCGACCTTGCCAATCGCAGCAAGCGCAGGATCGGGGTTGGCGGCCAATTGCTCGAAAACCCGATACGTATCCCCGACAAGCCCTGCCTGCATCGCCGCAAAACCGAAGGCGACGTGAGCTCGTGCCGAATTTGGGTGGGTTTCGATCGCTGTCAAACTGATGCCCAGTGAGGTCTGCCAGACCATGACCCTCTGCCATGTCTGGATGCTCAGCACCATGATGAATCCGCCGGCAAGGGTCCACCCCAGCATACGGACCTTCATCCCCGACTTGTCCAGGTGACGAAGCGCGGCTGCGGCGAGGTCGATGAGCATGAGCCAGAGGCCGAATTGAGGCAGGTAGTTGCGATGCTCATAGTAGAGCTCGATCGGCACGATGCTTGCCTCGACCGAGTGCGCCACCAGAAACCAGAACCAGCCGACGAACGTCGCCGGAAGACGCTTGCGCACGCGCCAGGCAACCACACTGATCAGAATGAGCCCGGCGACCGAGAGCAGGGTCGACACTGGGCTGAGCAGGCTGCTTGAGATGGCGATATCGTCGTTATAAATGCCCATCGCCGGCGAGTAAGGAGCGACGAGCATGCGCAGGTACTGCCAGAGCACCCGTGGCTCGGTCAGCAGTCGCTCGGTAGGGGTCATGCCCCACTCAAGCATGGCAGCCTCAAGTGGCTGCCAGTAGTGGTGCAGTACCAGCGGGAGGGCCAGTAGCGGTACTGCGACGAATACCAGATAGAAACTTTTCAATACCCAGGGCCAGTCGCGCGGCTCCTGGAACCACCCGAGCTCGACCACCAGGCACAGCCCGATGAGCACTACGGCACTCTGTTTGCCCTGGATGCCTAGCAGGGTCAGCAGTGGAATGCCGAGGAATAGAAGTACCAGGGCTTGGGTTGCCTTAAGGCGCCCTGCCAGCATGCGGTTGCGGATGGTTGCGTAGAGTGCCACTCCCAATAAAGGGAATATGGTGGCGATTTCGCTCATGCGCTGCACGACATACAGCACCGTGCTGACATTGATCGGGTGCAGCAGCCAGAGGCTGCAGATCAGTGCGGCGATCAGCCCGGCATGACCTGCGAGGTTGCGATCGCGGCCAAGGAGGCGGCGAAACATGATATAGGCGATCCAGGCGCATAACAAATGCCCTAGTAGATTGCCTAGCTTGAGGGAGGTGCTGGAGTCGCCGCCGATGGCGACATTCAATGCCAGGCTGGCCATGGCAAGCGAGCGATGGAGCAGCCAGTTGCCGTTGCCGGCGGCCATGTCCCAGAAGCCGATCTGTCCCTGGTGCCAGGATTGCACCAATAGCAGATGCTGCTGATCGTCCATCAGGAAAGGACCATTTAGCCCCGGCCAGTAAAGTATGGCGGTCAACAGCGTTATGCCGAGCAGCAAGATTGTCGGATTACGGGATCTCTTGTCCATTGGCATTATTCTCGAGCAAAAAAAACCCCGGTTTCCCGGGGTTCTTTGTCAAAGCGTACCTATTACTGCTTAGTGCCCTGGCAGGAACCCGGACGGTACTTGGACTGCACGCTGCCACCGCAGGTCCAGTCGACCTGGAAGGTGGACGCATTCACCGTGCCGGTCAGGACGATATTACCGGTCGCGCCCGACACGGTGCTGACTGCGGTGATCACGCAGCCGCTGTTGCTGACACCGCTAACGTAGGTCGACGATTGGCTCTCGAGCACGCTGGTGCTGGGGCAGTTGCCGTTGTTCGCAGCGACATACTCCGAAATGGTAGTGCGGCCCGACGACGCTGCCAGCACGACTTCCGAGACCTTGGCCTTCTTGGTGTAGTCCGAATAGGCCGGCAGCGCAATGGCGGCCAGGATGGCAATGATGGCGATCACGATCATCAGTTCGATCAGGGTGAAGCCCTGTGCATTCTTCTTCATGAGTTCAATCTCGGCTGGTTGGATAGGACGGATGAGCGCACGTGGATCTCCCTCGACTGTAGGTTGATCGTGGCATGCAGAATCACCACGTCTGGATTGATGCATGGACTGTGCCAACTTTTGCGTCGCTCGCCAGGGCGCGGTTTGGCTGGAGGCACAACTAGCGGGCGGTGAGAACCGTCCGTCCGGGGGAGTCACAGAGTGACAAAAAATGTCAGCTGCCAAGCATTTTCAGGTCAGTGGTGCATCTGGTTCACACCACTTATGCTGTCGACGACCGGTGTACATCCGTTGGCACTGGCGTCATCTGCAGGCGTGGCGTGATGTATCGCGAAATATTACTGATTTTTTTTGTGACGTGTTCGACCATTGGCAGTCAGTTGCTCGTCAAACGCGCACTGGCGCAGGTGGCCGCGAGGACTCCGTCACCCGAAGGCTCAGCATGGCTGATCGCGGCAGTGCTTTCGCCCAGCGTAATCACCGCGGTGGCAATCCAGGGCATTGGCTTCATCGTCTGGATGCTAGTGGTCCGCCAGGTCAAACTGGGAGTGGCATTCGCGATCTCCGGGGCATTTTTTTATCTACTGCTCGCGTTGCTGAGTTGGCTGCTCTACGGCGAGCGCCTCGCACTGTGGCAATGGGTAGGACTGGTGCTGATCTCCGTGGGTGTGGCCTTGGTTTCCCTTAACGCACAGGGGGGGTGAGGTGGCGTCACTTGCACTCAGTCATGTCTTCGTCGTTCCGGCATATGGGGATTCGCCGCATTTGGAGGTGTGTCTGCGCTCGCTGAGTACGCAGTCCTCGCCATCGCCGATATGGATTAGTACCTCGACGCCGACGTCCGCTATCCGACAACTGGCGGACCGGTTCGGCGCGACCCTGGTTGAACATCATAGCGAGCGTCGTGGCATCGGCGTGGACTGGAATCTCGCGTTGACAGCCGTGCCGGCAGGTTGGGTGACGCTAGCGCACCAAGATGACGTCTATCTGCCTGACTTCGCCCGCGACACGAAAGCGGCGATGGAAGGTGCGCCGGACGCGTCGCTTATCATGACCGGCTATGGCGAACTGGTCGGAGAGTCTACGCGGCAGATCACCTCGATGCTTGTGGTCAAGCGGCTATTACAGGAGCTAGCGTTCTTCGGCCTGTCGGTTCGGCGCTCCAGGGCAGCAAAGCGACGTCTGCTCATGTTCGGGTGTGCGGTGCCGTGTCCATCGGTGACGATGCGCACTCCGGCAAGCTGGGGTGCTTTCAGGGAAGATTTACGCTTGAATCTCGATTGGGATGCCTGGACGCGGGCTGCGGATCAACCGGGAAGTTTCGTGCGGATCAAGCGTGTTTCGATGTTGCATCGTGTCCACGCAGAAAGTACGACGACAGATGGCGTGCTATCGGGCATGCGTGCCAAAGAGGATTTGATGATGTTCTGCCGCTTCTGGCCGCGCCCGATTGCCACCTTGTTGGCCTGGATCTATCGTCTTTCCTACAGTGCTGGGACGTGAGCGTGTCTGCAACGACTGTGTACGTCCAAACGGGCGAGGCGCGATTGGAGACGCTGCGATTGGCGATCGTGATTCCGTGTTACCGGGTCAAGGCGCACGTGCTGGACGTACTGGCAGCGATTCCGTCAGAGGTTGGGTCGATTTACGTGGTCGATGACCATTGCCCGGACGCGAGCGGCGACTTCGTGCAACAGAATTGTACTGATGACAGGGTCGTCGTCGTCCGCAATCCGGTGAACCTAGGAGTCGGGGGCGCCACCGTGGCTGGGTATCGTGCGGCGCTGGCAGGAGATGCCGATATCATCGTCAAGATGGATGGTGACGGCCAAATGGACCCGGCTGCCCTGCTGGAGCTTATCGGGCCGATCGTGAGAGGCGAGGCCGACTATTCCAAGGGAAACAGGTTCTATGATTTGACGCAAATCCGTCGCATGCCCGCTGTCAGAATCGTGGGCAACACGGCCCTATCCTTTTTGACCAAGCTTTCGTCCGGGTACTGGGATATCTTCGATCCGACCAATGGCTATACGGCGGTGCACGCCAGCGTGCTTGCGCGCCTGCCATTGGACAAGATCAGTCGGCGGTACTTCTTCGAGAGCGACATGCTGTTCCGGTTGAATACCATTCGCGCGGTCGTGGTAGATGTCCCGATGGACGCGCGCTATGGAGACGAAGTCAGCAACCTCAGTATTCGGCGGATCGCCGTGGACTTCTCCATCCGCCATTTGCGAAGTTTCGGCAAGCGGATCTTCTACAACTACTTCCTGCGGGACTTGTCGCTGGCCTCGCTTGAGCTCGTCGCTGGAATGGCATTTCTCGTGTCCGGTGCGTTGACCGGTGCATTTTTCTGGCTGCAATCAGCGCAAACGGGCTACTTCAGTTCAGCGGGCAGCGTCATGCTTGCGGCGATTCAGATCATCGTGGGCATCCAGCTGATTCTCGGATTTCTTGCCTACGACATCGCATCGGTTCCGGTGCGGCCATTACATGTCTTGCTGCGGGGAGCGGCATTGCGCCGGGAGGGACGGCATGAGTGAGTTCGGCGCTGCTTACACGGAGTATCAGGTAAACCGGAGTCGGCTCAGGAAGCTGGTGCGCAGAGCCTACTTGCGTAGTGCGCAGGCATTGTTGCGTGGGCCAACGCTGGACTTCGGGTGTGGCGTCGGCGAATTGCTGGAGCGTCTTCCCAAAGGGTCGAGAGGGATGGAATACAACCAGGCGACTGTCCGCTATTGCCGTGAGCGTGGTCTGCCCGTGGATCACTACGATGGCGAGAGTGACGATTGGAGTCTTCGATTGTTGACCGGCGGCGCTCGTTTCGAGTCGATGGTGATCAGTCATGTGCTGGAGCACCTGGAGCAGCCGCGGGAGGTCTTACGAAAGCTCGCTGCCGCTGCTCGCCGGCTCGGTGTACGACGGATCCTAGTAGTGGTGCCGGGGCAGAAGGGATTCGCGTCCGATGCCACGCATCGGACCTTCGTGGATGCCGATTTCCTCTCCCGGCCGGAATTGCTGGCAGATGCCGGGTTTCGGTTAAGCCGGCGGCGGTACTATCCGGGCAATATGCGCGTGCTGGGGGACTGGTTACCCCACCATGAGTTGCAGGTGCTTTTCGTCGCCGACGCCCCAGATCCGTAGCGCCGAGGAGCGATCGGCTTTACCGCCATTGTCGATGCCTCACATTCGGCGGCACACTACCACTGCAGCCAATTGAAAAGGTCCACAAATCCATGAACACCGCTGTTACGACGAATCTAGTCGGTATCACGGGAATCGCTCGTCGCCTGGTGCAGGACGGTTCGATTGACGAATCCGCTGCTCGCGGCGCCATGGACCAGGCTGCGGCCGCCAAGATCCCGCTTCCTCAGTGGTTTGCCGAAAAAAAACTGGTATCGGCCGCGCAGCTTGCTGCCGCCAACGCCGTTGAGTTCGGGATGCCGCTGATGGATGTGTCGGCGTTCGACGCCAATCAGAACGCGGTCAAGCTGGTCAGTGAGGAGTTGCTCCAGAAGTACCAGGTGCTGCCGCTGTTCAAGCGCGGCAACCGGTTGTTCGTGGGGGTGAGCAACCCGACCCAGACCCGGGCGCTGGACGACATCAAGTTCCATACCAACCTGGTGGTCGAGCCGATCCTGGTCGACGAGGACCAGATCCGTCGCACCTTGGAGCAATGGCAAGCCAGCAATGCGGCGCTTGGCTCGTCGCTCGGTGACGACGATGAGGGGATGGGCGACCTGGACGTGTCGGCCGGGGACGAGGACATGGGCGCCGGCGGGGATTCCGGGGTCGATGCCAAGGGCGACGACACGCCGGTGGTGAAGTTCGTCAACAAGGTGCTGGTGGATGCGATCCGGCGGGGAGCCTCCGACATCCACTTCGAGCCGTACGAAGATGACTATCGGGTGCGCTTGCGCATCGATGGGTTGCTGAAGAATGTGGCCAAGGCACCGGTAAAGCTGAACCAGCGCATCGCGGCGCGTCTGAAGGTGATGTCGCAGCTGGATATCGCCGAGAAGCGGGTGCCTCAGGACGGGCGCATCAAGCTCAACCTGTCCAAGACCAAGCAGATCGACTTCCGCGTGAGCACCTTGCCGACGTTGTTCGGCGAGAAGGTGGTGCTGCGTATCCTGGACGGCAGCGCGGCCAAGCTGGGCATCGAGAAGCTGGGCTACGAGGCGGACCAGCAGAAGCTGTTCCTGGAGGCGATCCACAAACCCTACGGGATGGTGCTGGTGACCGGGCCGACCGGTTCGGGCAAGACGGTGTCGCTGTATACGGCACTCGGCATCCTCAACGACGAGACGCGCAACATCTCCACCGCCGAGGACCCCGTTGAAATTCGCTTGCCTGGCGTCAATCAGGTGCAGCAGAACAACAAGCGCGGCATGACCTTTGCCGCGGCGCTGCGTTCGTTCTTGCGCCAGGATCCGGACATCATCATGGTCGGCGAGATCCGCGACCTGGAGACCGCCGAGATCGCGATCAAGGCCGCGCAGACCGGTCACATGGTGCTGTCCACGCTGCATACCAACGACGCGCCGCAGACCATCGCGCGTTTGATGAACATGGGCATTGCCCCTTACAACATCACCTCGTCGGTGACCCTGGTGATCGCGCAGCGTCTGGCGCGGCGCCTGTGCAACAACTGCAAGCGCAAATCGACCTTGCCCGAGCATGCGTTGCTGGCGGAAGGCTTCACGCCTGCGCAGATCGCTGCCGGGATCGAGCTGTATGAGGCGGTCGGTTGCGACGAGTGCACCGAAGGCTACAAGGGCCGTACCGGTATCTACCAGGTGATGCCGATGACCGACGAGATCGGCGCGATCGTGCTGGAAGGCGGTAACGCGATGCAGATCGCCGAGGCGGCACAGAGTATCGGCATCCGCGACCTGCGCCAGTCAGCGTTGGTCAAGGCCGCGCACGGGGTGACCAGTTTGGCCGAGATCAACCGAGTGACGAAGGACTAAGGGCTGGGATTTGGGGATTCGGGATTGGGGATTCGCAAGAGCCCCCGACCGGCGGGCTGGGCAGCTGTCTGTCTTGGATCGTTACTGGCAACCTGCATCAGGGGACTGGATGAAGGTCGCGCGGGTGATCAGCCTGGCCGAGATCAATCGGGTGACCAAGGACTAAGGCCGGGAATTGGGAATTGGGAATCGGGATCGGGGAATCGGAAAAGCTGGCTACGGCGGTAATCCCTCTCACCCAAGCTTTTGCTCACCGGTTTTGGCGAGACTGGGCAAAGTTGCAAAGCCCCAATAAAAACGGCGCTTCCTCGTAAGAGGAGCGCCGTTTTTTATTGGTGAACAGCATAAGGCTATGAATGCCGTCTTCTAGGGTCATGGAGACGTAGAGGTCAGAACGGAGCATTCAGAAGAAACGCAGCCAACTCGCGTTTACGAATCCCCAATGCCGAATCCCCAATCCCAGCCTTCCAGCTACTCCATCCCCAACTTCTTCAACTTGTAACGCAACGCCCGAAACGTGATGCCCAGCTGCGCGGCGGTCTTGGTCTTGTTCCAGCGGTTTTCTTCCAGCGCCTTCTGGATCGCGGCGCGCTCCAGTTGCTCGATGTAGGAAGGCAGGGCGGCCGAGGCGGGGTCGATGTCGACCACCGCTTCGCGGGGTTCGACGGCGGCGCTGCCGGGGGTGGCGGCCAGGCGATGGCCGCCGTGGGCGGGCAGGCGCAGGTCGGTGGCGCTGATCTGGTCGTCTTCGGCCAGGGCCAGGGCGCGTTCTAGGATGTTTTCCAGCTCGCGCACATTGCCCGGGAAGCCGTACTGGTCCAGCGCGTCGAGCGCGGACTGGGTCAGCAGCGGAATCGGCCGGCCGTGGCTATGTGCCAGGCGCGCGATGATGGCCGCGGCCAGTTGCGGCAGGTCGCCGCCGCGTTCGCGCAGCGGCGGCACGCGCAGTTCGATGACGTTGATGCGGTAGTACAGGTCGTGGCGAAAACGGCCGTCGGAGACCAGGTCGCCCAGGTTCTTGTGGGTGGCCGAGAGAATGCGCACGTCCACCAGCGACTCGCTGGAGGCGCCCACCGGGCGCACCGATTTTTCCTGGATCGCGCGCAGCAGCTTGACCTGCATCTGCAGCGGCAATTCGGCCACCTCGTCCAGAAACAGCGTGCCGCCGTGCGCGGCCTGGAACAGGCCTGGCTTGTCGGCATGTGCGCCGGTGAAGCTGCCCTTCTTGTGGCCGAAGAACTCGCTTTCCATCAGTTCGGCGGGGATGGCGCCGCAGTTGACCGGCACGAACGGGCCGGCCGCGCGTGCGCCCTGTTCGTGGATGGTGCGGGCGACCAGTTCCTTGCCTACGCCCGATTCGCCGACGATGTAGACCGGCGCCTGGCTGCGCGCGACCTTGCCTATGGTGGCGCGCAGGCCTTCCATCGCGCCGGAGTCGCCGAGCAGGCGGCTGGCCTGTTCCGGTGGCGGCGCGGGTGGGGCGGGGCGGTCGCGGTTATTCAATTCCAGCGCGTGCTTGACCAGGCCGCGCAGCACGCTGATGTCCACCGGCTTGCTGACGAAGTCGAAGGCACCGGCCTTCAAGGCTTCCACCGCCAGGTCCATGCTGCCGAACGCGGTGATCATCGCCACCGGGGTCTGCGGATAGTGCTTGGCGATTTCGGTGACCAGCTCGATGCCGTTGCCGTCGGGCAACCGCATGTCGGTCAGGCACAGGTCGTAGGGATTGTTGGCCAGCAGCTCGCGTGCTTCGGCCAGGTTGGCGGCGGTGCTGATGCGCAGGCCCATCCGGCCCAGGGTGAGAACAAGCAGTTCGCGAATGTCACGCTCGTCATCGACAACCAGGGCACTTTTCGGTTCGTTCATGTGGCGCACGATAGCCCACGGCGATGACCGTCGACAATTGCCGGCCGGGTCCGGGCGTAACGATTCACGCGATCACACGATGGTGCGCGGGCGCAGCACGATGCGCAGCGGCTGGCTGCACGGACACGATCGCAGCGCTAGCGCAGGCCACAGCGCCATTGGCTTGCTGCTGGCATGACGCGACGATCCAGCTTATTTCCCGCGCAGGCTATTGGGCCCCTGCAACAGGATCCGGAAACAGGCGCCGCCGCCCGGCACCGACACGTAGTCCAGTTGCGCCTGGTTGGCGCGGCACAGTTCCTGGGCGATATACAGGCCCAGCCCGGTGCCGTGCTCGGAGGTGGTGTAGAACGGGCGGAACAATTGCGCGGCCACCGTCTCCGGGATGCCGGGGCCGCGGTCGACCACGTCGATCACCGCCATGCGCTCCATGCGCTCCACGCGCAGTTTCACCCGCGCCGGTTCGTCCATGACCCGGCCGTACTTGAGCGCGTTGTGCACCAGCGCGGTCAGGATCTGGTGCAGGTGCTTGGGGTCGATCAAGGCATGCACGGCATTGCCCTGGATGCTGGCCTCCAGGATGTCGGTCTCCATCGACAGGGTCTGCCGGTACTCGACCACGAAGCGGCGCACGAAGGCGGCCAGATCCAGGTTGTCCGGGCTTGCGCGCTCGCGGCGGGCCAGCGCGAGCACGCTCTCGACAATGCCGTTGGTGCGCTGGCATTGCTGGTGGATGATCTGCAGCAGGCGGCGGTCGGCATCGCCGATGTCCGGGGATTCTTCCAGCAGCTGCGAGGCGTAGCTGATCGCCGCCAGCGGGTTGCGGATCTCGTGCGCCAGGCTGGCCGAAAAGCGCCCCATCGCCGACAGGGTGAGCGATTCGGCGCGCCGCGACACCACGCTGGCATCGTCCAGAAACACCAGCACCAGGTCGCTGTCGGCGAGCAGCCGCACGAAGCGCGGCTGCACTTCCGGGCGGTCGGCGCCCAGTTGCAGCGGAGCCTCTTCCTCGCGCCAGCCGCTGCGCCAGCGCTGCAGGCGGCGCAACAGTTCGGGCGTGAGCGCGGCCAGCGACAGGTTGACCGGGGCGTTGCGCTGGTCGCCGTCGCCGAGCAGCGCCAGCGCCGCCTCGTTGGCCAGGGTGATGCGGTTGTGCGTATCGACCACCAGCACGCCGGTGCGCATGCGGCGGATGATCAGTTCGTTGATCTCGTAGAGGTTGGCGACCTGCGCGCCGCGTTCTTCGGCCAGTACCTGATTGCGGCGCGCACGCGAGCCGATCTGTTCGCAGATGAAGGCCACCGCGACGTAGCTGGTGGCGAACATCGCCAGTTCCGCGACCGGGCGGGCGGCGCCGCCACCTTCGAGCAGGGTCCACAGGTATTCCAGCACGATGGCGCCGCTGGCGAGTACCGCGATGCTCATGCCGTAGCGCAGGCGCAGCAGGATCGAAGCAGCGGCGACATTGAACAGCAGCATCATCGCGATGCCGGCGCTGGCGCCGGGCAGCGCATGCGTGGCCAGGGTCGCCGCGGCGATGTCGGCCAGCACCGAACAGAACACGGTGGTGGTCAGCCGGCGCTCGCTGCGGCCCCAGAACAGCAGCGGGATCGCCACCGACAGATAGCCGATCGCCACGCCGGCCGCCAGGCGCGGGTAACGCGGCTCCGGGATCGCGTCGGACAGGGGGCTGAACACCAGCGCGGCGATCAGCCCGGCCACCAGCACCCGGTACAGCGAAAAGAAGTACAGCTCGCGCTGCGGCGCGGACTGGATCCGGTCGATAAGCGATGGGCTGGATGGCAAGCCGATTCCCCGCTGGAGCAAGCCGCGAGTATAGGCAGGTGCGCGGCCCGCGCAGCGCTTGCGCACAGTGCCGGGCTGCACGCAAGCGCCGCAAACGGCGGGCCACCCGCGCCGACTTTTGCGCCGCACGGCGTGGTCGGCCACAATAGGCGGCCCGTTCGCGTCTCTTGACGTGCCGCCCAGGCGGTCTGCGTTGCACGCAGCGGTCGTTTCCTTTTCCCACGGTGACGCATGAATTTCCACGAATACCAGTCAAAACAGCTGCTTGCCGAGTACGGCATCCCCGTTCCGGCCGGCAAGGTCGCGGCGACCCCGGACGAAGCGGTTGAAGTCGCCAATTCCCTGGGCAAGGGCCCCTGGATGGTGAAGGCGCAGATCCACGCGGGCGGTCGCGGTAAGGCTGGCGGCGTCAAGTTCTGCAAGACCACCGACGACGTGAAGGCCGCAGCGGCCAAGATGCTCGGCACCAAGATGTCCACCTACCAGACCGCCGGCGTCGAACTGCCGATCAACCTGGTGCTGGTGACCACCGCCGGCGAGATCGTCAAGGAGCTGTACCTGTCGATCCTGGTCGACCGCGGCACCAAGACCATCACCTACATCGCCTCCAGCGAGGGTGGCGTGGAGATCGAGCAGGTCGCCGCCGAGACGCCGGAGCTGATCCACTCGCTCAACGTCGATTTCGTCGAAGGCGTGCAGGGCTACCACGGCCGCGATTTCGGCTTCAAGCTCGGCCTGACCGCCAAGCAGGCCGGCCAGTTCGCCAGCATCATGGTGAACCTGTATCGCCTGTTCAACGAAAAGGATCTGGCGCTGGTTGAAATCAACCCGCTGGCGATCCTGGACGACGGCAACCTGTACGCACTGGACGGCAAGTTCGACAGCGACGACAACGCCGCGTTCCGTCAGAAGCAGCTGGTCGCCATGCGCGACAAGACGCAGGAAGACGAGACCGAAGTGACCGCCTCGGAGCTGGACATCAACTACGTCACCATGGACGGCAACATCGGTTGCATGGTCAACGGCGCGGGCCTGGCCATGGCCACCATGGACGTGATCAAGCTCAACGGCGGCGAGCCGGCGAACTTCCTGGACGTGGGCGGCGGCGCCAACAAGCAGCGCGTCATCGAGGCGTTCAAGCTGATCCTGTCTTCGGACAAGGTCGAAGGCATCTTCGTCAACATCTTCGGCGGCATCGTCCGTTGCGACATGATTGCCGAGGGCATCATCGCTGCGGTCAAGGAAGTGGGCGTCAAGGTCCCGGTCGTGGTGCGCCTGGAAGGCACCAATGTGGAAGAAGGCAAGCAGCTGCTGCGCGACAGCGGCATGGCCATCATCCCGGCCGACAACATCAACGACGGTGCCAAGAAGGTCGTCGAAGCTGTCAAGAACGCCGCCTGATCCACGACACCGAAGGAACTATCCATGTCCGTTTTGATTAACAAGAACACCAAGGTGATCGTGCAGGGCTTCACCGGCCAGCAGGGCACCTTCCACGCCACTCAGATGATCGAGTACGGCACCCAGGTCGTCGGCGGCGTGACGCCGGGCAAGGGCGGCACCACGCATATCGACCTGCCGGTGTTCAACACCGTGGCCGATGCCGTGCAGAGCACCGGCGCCGATGCGTCGGTAATCTACGTGCCGCCGCCGTACGCGGCCGATGCGATCCTGGAAGCGGCCGCGGCCGGCATCAAGGTCATCGTCTGCATCACCGAAGGCATCCCGGTGCTGGACATGCTGCGCGTCAAGAACGTGCTGACCCGCTCGCATCCGGACACCGTGCTGATCGGGCCGAACTGCCCCGGCGTGATCACCCCGGGCGAGTGCAAGATCGGCATCATGCCGGGCCACATCCACAAGCCGGGCAAGATCGGCATCGTGTCGCGTTCGGGCACCCTGACCTATGAAGCGGTCAAGCAGACCACCGAAGTGGGCCTGGGCCAGAGCACCTGCATCGGTATCGGTGGCGACCCGATCAACGGCCTGAACTTCGTCGACTGCCTCAAGCTGTTCAACGAAGATCCGCAGACCGAAGGCATCATCATGGTCGGCGAAATCGGTGGCGACGCCGAGGAAGCCGGTGCCGAGTACATCAAGCAGTTCGTGAAGAAGCCGGTGGTCGGCTTCATCGCCGGTGCTTCGGCGCCAGCCGGCAAGCGCATGGGCCACGCCGGTGCGATCGCATCGGGCGGCAAGGGCACTGCCGAAGGCAAGTTCGCGGCGATGGAAGCTGCCGGCGTCAAGACCGTCCGTTCGCCGGGCGATCTGGGTGCGGCGATTGCTGCGCTGGTGAAGTAAGCACGCTGCGCGCAAGCGTGTGAGCGTCAGAAAGGCCGCCTTCGGGCGGCCTTTTTTGTTGCTAGCCATTCGTAGCTAGCCGTTTGTGGCAATGGCCGACGTGGCCATTTCCGCTGGCCAATGGCTGGCTGGTGCCAGCGCCTTCGCCGGCCGCTGTTGCCTGCCGCGGCTTGGCGGCGGATTCGATCGGCTTGCAGCGTTCGATTCAGGGCTCGTGCTGCTGTGCATTGTGCTCAAGCAACAGCTCCACGAACGCGCGCACTTTTGCGGGCCGAAAGCGCGTTGCCGGGAACACGGCGTGGATGCCGCCAGACGGCAACTGCCACTGCGGCAGTACATGCAGCAAGCGACCCGCAGCCAGATCGTCAGCGACCACATAGTCGGGCAGCACCGAGATGCCTGCGCCCTGGCACACCGCTTCGCGCACGGCGAGGGTGGCGTCGAGAAAGATGCCCGGCTGCACCTCCACACTCTGCGGCGCATGCGTGGCGTGCGCGAATTGCCAGCGCTGGTGATCGCGCAGGGCGGTGTTGGCCACGAAGGGCAGGATGGCGATGTCCTGCGGCGATGCGATTCGGGCCAGCTGCGCGGCCATCGTGGAAGGGGCGACCAGCAACTGTCGAAACGCGCCGATCTTGCGTGCCTGCAGGCTGCTTTCGGCCAGCCAGCCGACCCGGATCGCAAGCTCGATGTTGGCCGTCATCAGGTCCAGGGTCTGGTCGCTGAGGATTGCGTCGACCTTGCAGGCCGGATGGCGCCGGGTGAAGGCTGCGATCGCCGGCACCACCACGCGCACGCCGTAGTCCAGCGGGGCGGTGAGCCGGAGCAGGCCGGACGGTTCGGCGGCGGTGTCGGTAAGCGCGTCGAAGGCGTCGTCGGTATCGCGCAGGATGGCCGCGCAGCGCTGGTAGAACGCCTGCCCGAGTTCGGTGGTGCGCACCCTGCGGGTCGTGCGCACCAATAGCGAGGTGCGGCATTCGCGCTCCAGGCGGGCGACCTGCTGGCTCACCACCGCCTTGGTGATGCCCAGGCGCTCGGCGGCCGCCGTGAAGGAGCCGGTGTCCACCACTGCGACGAAGTAGGCCAGGCGGCGCAGATTGCCCAAGCCGCCTGGTCCGGTCTCGCTTCGATTGTGTGTCTTTGGCATACGGTATGTTTATGGCGGATGGATTTAAGAGTCAACGGCGCGGGCCTAGGATGCCTTCCTCGCCACCGGATGCCGCTGACATGTCCACTACCGTTCACTACATTTACGACCCGCTGTGCGGCTGGTGCTATGGCGCCAGCGCGGTGGTGTCGGCGCTGCAGGCACGGGCCGATGTCGCGCTGCAACTGCTGCCAGCCGGGCTGTTTCTGGGCGCGGGCGCCAGGGCGATGGACGACACCTTCGCCGGCTACGCCTGGTCCAACGACCAACGCATTGCGCAGCTGACCGGCCAGGGTTTCAGCGCCTAGTATCGGCAACGCGTGCTCGGCGATCGTCAGCAGCGCTTCGATAGCGGTCCGGCGACGTTGGCACTGACGGCGGTAGCGCGTGTCGATCCGTCGCGCGAAGTGCAGGTGCTGGGGGCCATCCAGCGGGCGCGTTATGTCGAAGGCGACGATGTGACCGCGCTGGACACGCTGGTGGGCCTGCTGCAATCGCTTGGGCTGGAGCAGGCCGCGAAGCAGATCGCCGCGCCGGATGCGCAGCTGCTTGCGCTGACACAGGCGCGCATCGACACCGCGCTGGAGCTGTTGCAGGAATTCGATGTGCGCGGCGTGCCGACGCTGGTTGCGCAGTCGTCCGGCAAGCGGTGGTTGCTGGATGTCGGGGCGGGTTATAGCAACCCCGATGTCGTCCTGCGGCAGTTGGATGCTGGGCATTTTTAGGCATCTGGGGGACTGGTTTCTCGCCATGGGGTTGGCTTTCTTGCAGCTGACCTTTCCCCACACTCGTCTCCAGTGACTTGGCTGTCTTCCGCCGCACCCTCACCCCAACCATCGCCATCCCCAAAGGCCAAACCAATGCCAACCCGACGAGACGTCATCAAAACCCTGGCCGTTGCGAGTGTCGCAACCGCCTTCCCTGGAGCGAATACCGCCATGGCTGCACCGACCACACTGACGTATCAACATTTCCCCGCCGGCGAACATGGGTTCTTCCGCGCGCCGGCGCTGATTTCCGGCACGCACGATGCGGTGCTGATCGATGGCGGCTTCACCCTGCCTGACGGCAAGGCGCTGGTCGAGGCGATCCGCGCCAGCGGCAAGACGCTGACCACCATCTACATCAGCCAGAGCGACCCGGACTACTACTTCAGCCTGGCGCCGATCAAGGCTGCCTTCCCCAAGGCACGCGTCATCGCCGCCTCGGCCACCATCGCGGCGATCAAGGGCAATGTCGAAAAGAAACTGGCCACCTGGGGCCCGCAGCTGAAGGAAAACGGCCCGCAGCGCCTGACCGACATCGTGATGCCGGAGGCCTTCGATGGCCCTGCGCTCACACTGGAAGGCCACGCGCTGGAGATCGTGGAGGCCGACGGTCTGGCCAACCGACGCTATATCTGGGTGCCTGCACTGAAGGCGATCTTCGGTGGCGTGCTGGTGTTCTCCGGCACGCATGTGTGGACCGCCGATACGCACGGCGCCGAAGGCCGTGCCGCCTGGCGCAAGACGCTGGACAGCATGGCGGCGCGTTCGCCATCGGTGGTGGTAGCCGGCCATCTGCTGCCGGGCGCGCCCACCGATGCCTCGGCCATCGCCTACACGCGCGATTATCTGCTGGCCTTCGAGAAAGAGCTGGCCAGGCACAGCAACAGTGCCGACCTGATCAAGGCCATGACCGCGCGCTACCCCGATGCCGGCATGACGGTGGCATTGCAGATCGGCGCCAAGGTCGCCACCGGCGAGATGCAGTGGGGCTGATGCGATGACGGCGCAGCCGGACATCATCCGCGCAGGCGCCGTGCATGCAGCGAACGAGTAGCACCGAGGCGCGGCAGATCCCTGCACGCCGCTGCGCTTCTGGAATAATGCAGGCTTGGCGGCGACGCCGGTCTGCATCCCGGTCTGTTGCGGGATGCGGCGCAGCCACGCCTTCCCCGCTGCATTCGCATAGGCCTTCCAATGTCCCAGACGCTCCGCATCGCCATGGCGCAGTTCGACTTCCCGGTCGGCGCCGTGGCGCGCAATACCGATCGCATCATCGACTTCATCGCGGCAGCGCGCGACGAGTTCGATGCGGACATCGTGCTGTTTCCCGAGCTGGCGATCAGCGGCTACCCGCCGGAGGATCTGCTGCTGCGGCCCGGTTTTCTCGCCCATTGCCAGGAAGCGCTGGCGCGCATCGCCGCCAGTACGCGCGGCATCGTGGCGGTGGTCGGCTGGCCGCAGAGTGCCGGCAGCGTGGTCTACAACGCCGCCAGCGTGTTGCGCGACGGGCGTATCGAGGCGACGTATCGCAAGCGCGAATTGCCCAATTACGCAGTGTTCGACGAGCGCCGCTACTTCGACGTGGACCCGGATGGCGACAACTGCGTGGTCACGGTCAAGGGCGTGCAGGTGGGCGTGGTGATCTGCGAGGACCTGTGGTTTGCCGAACCGCTGGCCAGGACCGTGCAGGCCGGCGCCGAGCTGGTGCTGGTGCCCAATGCCTCGCCCTACGAGCGCGGCAAGCATGCGCAGCGCGATGCCCTGCTGGCCGAGCGCACACGCGAGAGCGGGGCGGCGATTGCCTACCTCAACGTGGTCGGCGGCCAGGATGCGCTGGTGTTCGACGGCGCATCGGTGGTGGCCGATGGCGACGGTACCGTGCATCCGGCCGCTGCCGCCTTCGTCGATCAGTGGCTGGTGGTGGACTACGCCGCCGGCGAGCGCAGTTTCACCCCGGTGGTGTGGGTGGACGATGGCGACGAGAGCATGGATGCGCTGGCCTGGCGCGCCGTGGTGCGCGGGCTGCAGGACTATTGCCGCAAGAACGGCTTTACCAAAGTCTGGCTGGGCCTGTCCGGCGGCATCGATTCGGCGTTGGTACTGGCGATGGCGGTCGATGCGCTGGGCGGCGACAACGTCACCGCGGTGCGGTTGCCGTCGCGCTACACCGCCAACCTGTCCAACGATCTGGCCGACGAGCAATGCCGCGCGCTGGGCGTCAAGCTGGAAACCATCGCGATCGAGCCGGCGTTCGAAGGCCTGCTCGCCGCGCTGGGGCCGATGTTCGAAGGCACCCAGCCGGACATCACCGAAGAGAACCTGCAGTCGCGCAGCCGCGGGGTGATCCTGATGGCGCTGTCCAACAAGTTCGGCGGGCTGCTGCTGACCACCGGCAACAAGAGCGAATACGCGGTGGGGTACGCCACCATCTACGGCGACATGTGCGGCGGCTACGCCCCGCTCAAGGATCTATACAAGACCGAAGTGTTCGGCCTGGCCAAGTGGCGCAACACCGTGGGCGGGGCGCCGGTGATACCGCCGGCCGTGATTTCGCGCCCGCCCTCGGCCGAGTTGCGCGACAACCAGACCGATCAGGATTCGCTGCCGCCGTACGATGTGCTGGACGGCATCCTGTACCGCTACGTCGACCAGGAGCAGTCGCGCGATGACATCGTCGCGGCCGGCTATGCCGCCGACACGGTGGAGCACGTGCTGCGGCTGGTGCGGCTCAACGAATGGAAGCGCCACCAGGCCGCGCCCGGGCCCAAGGTGTCGCGGCGCGCGTTCGGGCGCGAGCGGCGTTACCCGATCACCAATGGCTATTCCGGCCAGTAGCCCGAACGGCTATTGCGGTCGGTCGCCCGTTGCATTGGCTGCCGTTGCGGTGGCCGGTGTTTGTGCGAAGCGGGTGAGCAGGTCCAGGGTCGGCTTGGGCCGGGTCAGGTCGTACATCAGGCCGAAATGACCTTCGGCGCCCTGGATGGTGGTCTGGTCCAGCAATTCGTAGACGTTCACCTCGGACACCACGTCGGCATAGTTGTCGCGCACGTTGCGCAGCAACTGCGCCAGGCTGTCGTAGCAGCCGCGGTCGCCTTCCGCACCGCCGGTGGTGTTGCCGGTGTAGATCTCCGCACAGTTGAGCTCGTTGAAGAACACCGGGGTCTTGTAGGTCTGCGCCGCGGTGCGCAGCTGGCCCAGGTACAACGCGCTCCAGTAGCCGGCATCCTGGTGGAAGGCGTAGTAGTGGAAGCTGATGTGGTCGAAATTGAAGCCGGCCGCCTTGGCCTTGGCCAGGAACCACAGCGAGCCATTGCGATCGCCGGGGCAGCGTGCGTTGGCGCTGCGGTCGTCGCTGTTGCAGGCGGTGATGTTGATGGTGAAACGCAGGCCGGCGCCCAGTTCGTTGGAGGCCTGGCGCATGCCCAGGTACATCGTGGTCATTGCCGCGATGCGGGCATCGGCCTCGGCGCGCACCAGGTCCTGTTCGTTGCCGATCTCCCAGACCTTGATGTCGGCCGCATAGCGGCGTGCCAGCTGGTAGCCGATCTCGCGCGACATCGGGTAGACCATCGGGCGCAGCGTGATGCCGTACTTGCGCGCCAGCGGGACCAGCGCATCCAGCGTTGCGTAGTCACGCGGGTCCACATCGAAGCGGTAGCTGCGCAGATTGCGTGCGGCCAGCAGCTGGAAGCGGGCCTCGGCCTGGGCCATGGAATAGCCGGGGCGATTGTCGTGAGCGTTGACGCCGTAGACGATCGGCGCCGCGGTGGCGGTGTTGGTCATCGCCGCCAGCAACAGGGCGAGCAGGAACGGGACGATGCAGCGGGACATGCGGCCTCCTGGGCGGGCGCCAGCGGGGAGTCGGGTCTTCTTCAGGGCCGAGTATAGGCAGCGCACAGGCGCGGTTCGGTGACCTGGTGCCGGGTCTGGCGAGGTGCCTGCAGCTGTCGCGGGCAGGCGCGCCCCGCGTTGCGGGAGAGGGTGGGGCGCGGGCGCGGAATGCGGGACGGCCGATCTCCCGGTCGATCAGGCGTCACTGTCGCCAGGCATCGCGAGTGCCTGCGGCAGCCGGCGCGCCGTCACCGCCGCAGGCGCGTTACCGCAATAAAAAGGGGCCTTGCGGCCCCTTTTTCTCATTACACCGGCGACTACTGTCTCAGTCGCGGCTCATCTGTGCGTTGCGCTGGCCGGTGGCGGCGGACTTCTCGCCGGCGAACGGGTTGAGCTTGCGGATGGCCCAGGGATACTTCGGCCAGTCGCCGGTCAGCCACGGGTGCTGCGGGCTGTTGAGCTCCAGCACGCGGCGTGCGTCGGCGGCCAGGGTCTTGTTGCCCAGGTGGGTGTAGGCCTCGGCCAGCACCGCGACCGCGTCGTATTGGTAGGCGCTCTGCGGATAGGTTTCCAGCAGGTAGTTGGCACGACCGGCCGCCGAGACCCAGGCGTTGCGCCGCAGGTAGTACAGCGCGTTGTCCAGTTCATGCTGGGCGAACACGTCGCGCAGCTCGATCATGCGCTTGCGCGCATCCGGCGCGTAGCGGCTGTTCGGATAGCGGTCGGTGACGGTGTTGAAGTCGTTGTAGGCCTGCTGCGGCGATGACAGGTCGCGACGGCTCGGATCCAGCGACCACACGCGGCGCAGGAACACCGTGTCGCGGTTGCTGTTAGCCAGCCCGCGCAGGTAGTACAGATACGAGATGTTGCGATGGGTCGGATAGGTCCGGATGAAGCGGTCGACGCTGGAGACGGTGTCGTCGTGCTTGCCGGCCTTGTACTGGGCATAGGCGGTTTCGATCATCGCCTGCTCGGTGTACGGGCCGTACGGGTACTGGGCGATCAGGCGCTTGTAGCTGGCTTCGGCGCCGGCCCAGTTGCCTTTCTCCATCAGGCCGTGGCCCTTGCCGTAGAGCTGCTCGACCGGCATGCCCTCATCGGGATTCTTGTCCTTGGCGCCGCGGTGGCAGCCGGTGACGACGAACGCCATGACCAGCATGAGGGCAATCAGGCGCGCAGGCGCGGAAAACGTGGACCGTCGGATCATGGGTCTGGGCAGGACGCATCAGGAAAACGAGAGCGCGATGATAGCCTAGTGGCCTGTCCGGCGACTGACTCCCGCCGCCCGGACCGCCAAATTCCCGCTTTTGCCTGAGTGCCCGTGTCCATGTCCGACCCATCTGCCGACCCCCTCGACCCGTCCATCCGCCAGGCCATCGTGCCCGACAACGCCGCTGGACGCCGTTTCGACGCGGTGCTGGCCGAGCTGTTCCCCGAATTCTCGCGCTCGCGCCTGTCTGAGTGGATCAAGTCCGGCGATGCGCTGCTGAACGGGGAAATGGCGCGCCCGCGCGACACCTTGCGCGGCGGCGAGAGCGTGCAGGTGCAGGTGGTGCTGGAAACCCAGACCCACGCCGCGCCGCAGGACATCCCGCTGAGCGTGTTGTACGAAGACGACCAGGTACTGGTGATCGACAAGCCGGCCGGGCTGGTGGTGCACCCGGGCGCGGGCAATCCGGACGGTACCCTGGTCAACGCCTTGCTGTTCCGCGACCCGGCGCTGGCGGCGGTGCCGCGCGCCGGCGTGGTGCACCGGCTGGACAAGGACACCAGTGGGGTGATGGTGGTGGCGCGTACCGTGCAGGCGCAGACCGCGCTGGTGGAACAGCTGTCCGCACGCGATGTGCATCGCCAGTACCTGGCGGTGGTGGTGGGCGCGCTGGTCTCCGGCGGCACCGCCAACGCGCCGATCGACCGCCATCCGCGCGATCGGCTGAAGATGGCGGTGCGCGACGATGGCCGCGATGCGGTCACCCATTACCGCCTGCGCGAGCGCTTCCGCGCACACACCGCGCTGGAATGCCGGCTGGAAACCGGGCGCACCCACCAGATCCGCGTGCACATGGCGCATCTGAAGTCGCCGATCGTCGGCGACCCGCTGTACGGCGGCGCGCTCAAGCTGCCCAAGGGCGCCACCGACGAACTGGTGCACGAGCTGCGCACCTTCAAGCGCCAGGCGCTGCATGCCGAAACCCTGGAATTCCTGCACCCGGTCAGCGGCGAGCCGGTGCGCGCCAGCGCGCCGGTGCCGGCCGACCTGCAGCGGCTGATGACGGCCCTGCGCGAAGACAGCGCACGCGCCGCCGAGCTGGCACGCCGCTGACGTGGCCGCTGCCGCGCCCTTCGTGCTGCCGGCCGACTGGCCGGCGCCACCACGCATCCATGCGCTGACCACGCTGCGTCACGGCCTGGGCGGCTCGCTGGCGCCGTTCGACACGCTCAACCTCGGCAACCGCAACAGTGCCGATGGCGACGCGCCGGAGCAGGTGGAACGCAACCGGGCGCTGCTGGTCGAGGCGCTGGTACTGCCCGGTACCCCGCAGTGGCTGCGTCAGGTGCATGGGGTGGAGGTGCTGCGTGTCGACGCGCCCGTGCTCGCGCCCGGCGAACAGCCGCCTGCAGCGGGCACTGTCGCGCCAGGCGCGCGGGAACCGGTCGCCGATGCAGCGGTGACCGCCGTGCCCGGCGTGGTGCTGGCGATCCTCACCGCCGATTGCCTGCCGGTCGTGTTAGCCGCTGGCGATGGCAGCGAAGTGGCCGCCGCGCATGCAGGCTGGCGCGGCCTGGCCGACGGCATGCTGGAGCGCAGCGTGGCGGCGATGCGCACACCGCCGCAGCAGGTGATGGCATGGTTGGGGCCGGCAGCGGGGCCGCAGGCCTATGAAATCGGTGAAGACGTGTTCAACGCCTTCGTCGCGCACGATGCGCAGGCGCAACGCGCGTTTGTCGCGACCCGTCCGGGGCATTGGCGGGTGGACTTGTATGCGTTGGCGCGTCAGCGCCTGCAGCATGCCGGTGTGCCGGCCAGCGCCATCCATGGCGGCGGGCTGTGCACCATTTCCGAGCCGCAACGTTTCTTCTCGCATCGTCGCGACCGTCGCAGCGGACGCATGGCCACGCTGGCATGGATCGCGCCCTGAGCGTGCCGTTATTTGCGCAGGTGCTGGGGCAGGACGCGTTCGCGCAGCTGCCTGCGCCGGTGCGCGCGCTGCATTCGGTGCAGCAGCGGCAGACCTTCGCCGGCCGGGCAAGGATTCAACGCGGGACGCATGCGCTGGTCCCGTTACTGGCGCTGCTGAGCCGCTTGCCGCGCAGTGGCGAGGTGGAGGTCGAAGTGGAGTTTCTCGCAGACGCGGCGGGCGAGCGCTGGCATCGCCGGTTCGGCGGCCTGCCGATGCATTCGCGCCTGTGGCGCGAGGGGACGCGCTTGCGCGAACATCTGGGCGCGGTGCGGTTTGAATTCGCGCTGCGCGCCGACGCGCAATCGCTGTACTGGCAGGCTACGCGGGTATGGGCATTGGGCTGGATCCGGTTGCCTGCGCGCTGGTTCGAGCAGGTGCGTTGCCGCGAGCATGCCGACGCCGGGTGTTACGGATTCCTGGTCGACGTGCACTTGCCGCTGGTCGGCCCGTTCATTCGCTACGAGGGCTGGCTTGAACCGCGTTGATCCACCGCTCGTTGACGTATCTCAGCTGGAGTCGTCTCGGTTGGAGACTCCTCACTTGAAGCCGTCGCGCGTGGAGCCGCCCGGCCGTCAGCCAGGTGCTGTGCCCGCGACCATCGTGTTCGATGGCGTGTGCCTGCTGTGCAATGGCTGGGTCAGGTTCCTGCTGCGTCATGATCGACGCGGGCGTTATCGCTTTGCCGCAATGCAGGGCCAGGCCGGACGTGCGCTGTTGCAGCAGCATGGGCTGGATCCGGACGACCCGTTGTCGTTTCTGTTGGTGGATGACCGCGGTGCGTGGACCGACAGCGACGCGATCGTGCGGGTGCTGGCCGGGTTGGGCGGCTTCTGGCGGCTGGCCACGGTGTTGCGCGTGGTGCCGCGTCGCGTGCGCGACATCGGCTATCGCCTGATCGCACGCCATCGCTACCGCTGGTTCGGTCGCACCGAGCATTGCATGCTGCCGACACCGGAGCAGCGCGAGCGGTTTCTCGACTAGCGCCCCAGCTAGACGTAGGAGCGCACCTGGGCGCGATGGGGCGTTACCGGGAAAGCTTCGTCGCGCCCGGGTGCGCTCCTACGACTGCGCGCTGATTTCTCTGATGGCTTGTCGATACGGAGTGCTGTTCGGCCGCGTGCTCTGGATCTGTGGTGGCGGACAGGCAGGCCTGCTCGGTGTAGGAGCGTACCTGGGCGCGATGGGGCGTTACCGATAAAGCTTCGTCGCGCCCAGGTGCGCTCCTACGACTGCGCGCTGATTTCTCTGATGGCTTGTCGATACGGAGTACTGTTCGGCCGCGTGCGCTGGATCTGTGGTGGCGGACAGGCACGCCTGCTTTGTGTAGGAGCGCACCTGGGCGCGATGGGCGTTACCGGGAAAGCTTCGTCGCGCCCGGGTGCGCTCCTACGACTGCGCGCTGATTTCTATGATGGCTTGTCGATACGGAGTGCTGTTCGGCCGCGTGCGTTGGATCTGTGGTGGCGGACAGGCACGCCTGCTTTGTGTAGGAGCGCACCTGGGCGCGATGGGGCGTTACCGATAAAGCTTCGTCGCGCCCGGGTGCGCTCCTACGACTGCGCGTTGATTTCTATGATGGCTTGTCGATACGGAGTGCTGTTCGGCCGCGTGTGCTGGATCTGAGGTGGCGGACAGGCACGCCTGCTTTGTGTAGGAGCGCACCTGGGCGCGATGCGGCGTTACCGGGAAGGCTTCGTCGCGCCCTGGTGCGCTCCTACGGTGATTCCGTGACGGCGGCTTACGCGGCTGCGTTTTTGAAGCTTGCGGGCGCTGCTCTCGGGTTGCCGCTGTGCGCAGGCTGCAGGCGGAAGATCGACACCGCATCGGCCAGTTCCACGGCCTGTTCTTCCAGGCTGCGCGCGGCGGCGGTGGCTTCTTCCACCAGCGCGGCGTTGCGTTGGGTGACTTCGTCCAGTTGCGCGACGGTGCGGTTGACCTGTTCGATGCCGCTGGATTGCTCGGCGCTGGCGGCGGTGATCTCGCTCATGATGTCGGTGACGTGTTTGACCGAGCCGACGATCTCGCGCATGGTCGCGCCGGCGCGGTGCACCAGGCCCGAGCCCAGTTCGACCTTGTCGGTGGAGTCGGCGATCAGCGTCTTGATCTCCTTGGCCGCATCGGCCGAGCGCCGCGCCAGCGCGCGCACTTCCGAGGCGACCACCGCAAAGCCGCGGCCCTGTTCGCCGGCGCGTGCCGCTTCCACCGCGGCGTTGAGCGCCAGGATATTGGTCTGGAAGGCGATGCCGTCGATGACGCCGATGATCTCGCCGATCTTGCGCGAGGCGGTGCTGATCTGGCCCATGGTGGACACCACATCGTCCATCACCTGGCCGCCGTTGTGCGCGACTTCGCCGGTGCCCACTACCAGCCGGTTGGCCTGCAGCGCGCTGTCGGCGTTCTGCTTCACGGTGGAGGTGAGTTCTTCCATGGAGCTGGCGGTTTCCTCCAGATTGGCGGCCTGCTGCTCGGTGCGCTCGGACAGGTCGGCGTTGCCGGCGGCGATTTCCACCGCCGCGCGGCGGATCGTGTCCGATGCGATCTGGATGTCGCCGATGATCTCGGTCAGCCGGGTCACGGTCTGGTTGGTGTCGTCGCGCAGGCGCGCGAAGATGCCGTGCGCATCGCCCTCCACGCGCTGGGTGAGGTCGCCTTCGGCCAGTGCACCGATCACCCGCGCCAAGGCGGCCAGGTGGGTTTCCACCGAGTCGTAGATGCGGTTGATGCCCTGCGCCAGCGACAGCAGCACGCCATCCATGCCGTCGATCTGCATGCGCCGGCTGAAATCGCCGGCCGCGGCGGCATCGATGATCTGGATCAGCGCCTGCTCGGCGTTGACCTGCGCGGTGACGTCCATCCACTGCGCGATGGTGCCGAGCTTGGTGCCGTCGGCGGCGATGATCGGGCTGTAGACGAAGTCGATCTGGCGGCCGAAGAACGGCGCGCGCACCGCCTTGGAGGCGTTCAGCGCACGCATGCGGTCGATCGCGGCTTGGCTGTCGGGATAGATGTCGCCGATGCTGCCGCCGACGAAGCCTTCGGCATGGAAGCTGGGGCGGAAGCTCTGCACATCCGGCTCGATCAGCTTGAGCATCGCCAGCAGTTTGCGGTTGGCAAACAGCACTTGGCCGTCGTCGTCGGCGATGCGGATCATGGTGTCCAGATCGTCCAGCGCCTTGATCACGAACTGGCCGTGGCGCAGCCCCTGTTCCATCACATCGAGGCGGATGGCCAGCTTGTCCTGGGTCGCCTGCAGGGCGTGCAGCAACGGCGCGAGTTCGCCGGAGGCGGTGCGCAGATCCAGGCGCTGAAAGCGCCCTTCACCGATGGCGGTCACCGTGCCGATCGCCTGTTGCAGTTGCGCCAGACCGCGACGGCGTGCCCACCACCACAGCCCGGCACTTGCCGCGCCCAGCACCAGCAGCGCCGGTAGCAAGCGGCCCAAGCCGCTCCAGACACCGCCGGGCAGCAGCGTGGCGGCGTAGAGCGCCAGCAAGCCCAGCAGCCCGATCTGTGCAGCGGCAGGCAGCCATGCGGCCGTGCTGGCACGCGCAAGGTTCCGGCCGGAAGGCGGGCGGGAGACGGCGGTGGCATCGGGTGAGGGCGACATAGGCTGAGTCCAACTGAGTGATTCGGAGTGGGGAGCGGCGTCCTGCGCTGCATGGGCTGCTATGGGGTATCGGCGGCCGAGCCCGAATCATGACGGCGTGAAATCACCGTTCGTCGGAATCTGCCGACCAGACCCCCGAAAACACCGATGTAGTTGATTTGGAAGCGGTTTCAGTACGTCCCGATGTGCTGCGGAACCGTGATTTGCAGCCGGATACCGGTCTTGGAATTGTAAATTTCACGTGAAATATCGGCGGGCTCCGTAAACACTTCGTAGACCTCGACGCCACGCAGTCCGATCGCATGCACGCCACCAAGACTGGCCAGCGGCGCCATCGGTGCAACGCGACGAACACGCATCGAAGCGCGGGGAATCGGGAGTGGGGATTGGGGAATCGGGCGCGCCATCAATCCAGCCCAGCCCTGAAAGACGACAGAAAAGCGCCTTTCCCATTCCCGAATCCCGATTCCCGATTCCCAAAAAAAAACCGGCCATCTCACGATGACCGGTCTATCGATGCCCAACTAGCTGACGTTACACCGGCTTACTTCGCCGGCTTGGCGCCCGCGTCGTCCGGCAGCGCCCAGGCGATCACGCTGTCGCCCGACTTGGTTTCCATGCGGTCGTGCCCACCCACGGCGGCCACGATGTACTGCTTGCCGTCGATGGTGTAGCTCAGCGGGGCGGCCTGCGGGCCGGCCGGCACGCGGGTCTCCCAGACCTGCTTGCCGGTGCGGGTGTCGAAGCCGCGCATGAAGTCGTCCAGGGTCGCGCCGATGAAGGTCACGCCGCCGGCGGTGGCCAGCGAACCGCTGTTGTTGGGCGTGCCGATCTCGAACTTGGTCTTGGACGGGATACCCATCGGGCCCTGGTCGTAACCGGTGCCCAGCGGACGCCGCCAGAGCACCTGCTGGGTGCGCAGGTCCACGCCGGAGATGTAGCCCCACGGCGGTGCCACGCACGGCGTGTTGAGCGGCGACATCCACGGCTCCTTGCGGGCGCCGTAGGCCAGGCCCTTCTGCGCCATGTAGCCCGGCGTCTTGCTCTTGCCGTCGAACACCGACACCACGCCCAGCTCATTCATCTTTTCGCGGGTGTAGACCTGCAGGGTGTAGGGCAGGCGATTGCTGTTCATCACCATGATGCCGCGCTGCAGATCGACCGAGACGCCGCCCCAGTTGATGCCGCCGTGGTTGCCGGTGAAGGCCAGCGAGCCCTGCAGGGTCGGCGGGGTGAACATGCCTTCGTAGCGCAGCTGCTTGAACTGGATGCGGCAGGCCAGCTGGTCGAACGGGGTCATGCCCCAGGCGTCGGATTCGACGATGGTTTCGTACTCGCGGCTCGGTGCGCCCACGGTATTGGGCATGCCCGGCGAGATCGGCTGGGTGGCCGCGGTCCAGTCGCCGTGATCGGTGCCCTGCGGCACGGCGATCTGCTTGACCGGCATGAGCGGGGCACCGGTGGCGCGGTCCAGCACGAACACCTGGCCGGACTTGGTGGCCTGGATCACCGCAGGACGGGTACCACCGCCGGCGACCGGCCAGTCGACCAGGTTCGGTTGCGGGCCGATGTCGTAATCCCACAGGTCGTGGTTGACGGTGCGGAAGTGCCAACGCTCCTTGCCGGTGGCCGCATCCACGGCAACCAGCGAGGCGGTGTATTCCTCATCCTGCGGGGTACGGCCCTTGCCGAAGAAATCGCCCGAGGCATTGCCGGTCGGCAGATAGACCAGGCCCAGCTCGTCGTCGGCGGCCATCAGCGACCACACGTTCGGGGTGGAACGGGTATAGGTCTGCCCCGCCGGCGGCTCGGCGGTGATCGCCGGGTTGCCCAGGTCCCAGGCCCAGCGCAGCTGGCCGGTGAGCGCATCGAAGCCACGCACCACGCCCGACGGCGCATCGCCTTCCTGGCCGTCGCGCACCTGGCCGGTGGGCTGGATCACCACGCCGCGCATCACCACCGGCGGCGAGGTCGGGCCGACAAAGCCCGGCTTGGTGTTGCCGGTGCCGGCATTGAGATCGACAAAGCCGTTGTTGCCGAAGCTGGTGCACAGCTTGCCGGTCTGCGCGTCCAGCGCGCCGAGGCGGCCATCGACCATCGGCCAGAAGATCCGCGTCGGGCACTCGGCGGTGCCTTGTGGGGCCTGGTAGTACGACACGCCGCGGCAGGTGGTGGCGGCAACGCCGGCCATCGCCTTGGGGTTGGTCTGCGGGTCGAAGCGCCAGCGCTCCTTGCCGTTGGCCGCTTCCACCGCGATCACCTTCTGGGTCGGGGTGCAGATGTAGAGCAGCTCGCCGACCTTGAGCGGGGTGTTCTGGAAAGCGTAGCCCAGCTTGGAGCCGGCCGGCTTCAGATCGCCGGTATGGAACTCCCAGGCCACCTTCAAGTTCTTGGCGTTCTCCGGGGTGATCTGCGCACCGGGGGTGTAGTGGTTGGACAGGTTGGAGCCGGCGTACGAGGTCCAGTTGCTGGCATCGTGATTGGCCGCGACGTTGCCGTCCGGGCTGGGCACGTTGGCGCGGCTGAACGGCGTCGCATTCTCGGCCGGCAGCTTGGAGGCATCGGCCAGTTCGACATTGCGCGGCACCAGCAGTGGCCACAGGATCAGCGTCGCGCCCAGGATCGGCAGCACGCCAGTCACCAGCACATAGCCCAGTCCCGACAGCGGCTGCATACGGCGACGGGCCACGCCCCAGAACGGCAGCAGCACCAGCCCCAGCACCGACATCCAGGCCAGACGCGGGACCAGGCCCCAGCCATCCAGGCCCACTTCCCACAGCGCCCAGGCGATGGTGGCCGCCAGCGTGGCGCCGAACAGCCACAGGCCGGCACGCTTGCCCAGTGCCAGCAACACGCCGGCCAGGAACAGGCCGATGCCCGCCAGCAGGTAATACCAGGAGCCACCGACGGCGACCAGGCGGCCGCCCTCGTAGGCAAGCACCGCACCGAGCACGGCGATCACCACGGCATAGACCACCAGCAACCAGGTGCCTAGTCCACGTTTTGAGGATTGATCAGTCATTTTGAGATGTCAGGAAGGACCCAGGCACCGGCAGGCGGTGGCGAGTCGTGGAGGGAGCAAGATCACAGGCTGGCAAAGGGCGGCCTTGGATCCAACAAAAACGTCCTAAAGCAGAACGTCCGGATATGAACGCGCAGCCCCTCCCAGGGTCCTCAGCGCTACTCATGCAGATATTTTAGACCGCAATGACGCGTGTGTCCGTGACGGAATGAGAACCAACGTTCCAGGCCATGCGGTTGAGGCGCTGGAATTACTCAAATTCGATGCGGCTGAAGATTGCTGTGGGTGTCAGGCGGTGTTGGGTGCATTCGCATGTGGCGACAAATGCAGGATCCTGCAGTAGTTCTATTGAGTTATTGACTCAAGCGGTGAGGCGGGATTTGGCATTCGGGAGTAGGGATTTGTAGAAGCTGGGAGTTTGCGCTTCGGACATTTCCACTTGTACGTGCACGCGTACTCTCATCCGCCCTTCGGGCACCTTCTCCCGAGGGGAGAAGATGGGGGCGCTGCCGGTGCGCAGCGCGTCTGTGCTGATAGCGTGGTGCTGGCAGCCTGCGTTGCGGACAACGGAGTCAGATATCTGCAAGTGCCTGCAGGTAGCGCTGGCGCCAGTGATTGATGTTGTTCTTGCGCAGATGATCCATCATCGCGCTCCAGCGTTCGATGCGTGTTGCCAGCGGCATGCTTGCCGCAGTGGCGATCGCGTCGGCCACGCCGTCCAGATCGTGCGGATTGACCAGCAGTGCCTCTTTCATTTCGTCCGCTGCACCGGCCAGCAACGACAGCACCAGGACGCCCGGATTCTGCGGATCCTGCGCCGCGACGAATTCCTTGGCGACCAGGTTCATGCCATCGCGCAGTGGCGTGACCAGGCCGACCGAGGCTGCGCGATAGAAGCCGGTCAACGTTGCATGGCTGAAGTTCTGATTGACGTAGCGCAGCGGCGTCCAATCCGGCTCGGCATGTCCACCGTTGATGTGGCCGGCGATCTGTTCCAGCTGCCCGCGCAACTGGCGATACTCGTTGACGTCGCCGCGCGATACCGGCGCGATCTGTAGATAGGTCAGGCTGCCGGATTGGTCCGGATAACGCTCCAGATAGCGCTCAAAGCCCTGGAAGCGTTCCGGCAGGCCCTTAGAATAATCCAGCCGGTCCACGCCGATCGCCAGTTGCCGGCCGCGCAGGCTTTCGCGCAGGTCGCGCACCGCCTGCTTGCCGACCGAGGCCTTGGCCTGGTTGGCGATCAGGTCGGTATCGATCCCGATCGGGAACGCCGCGGCACTGAAGCGACGCCCGCCGGGGCCTTCGACGATGTCGCCTTCAAGAATGCGGCCACCGCCGAACAGACGCACATAGGCCTTGAAGCGCTCGGCATCGCGCTGGGTCTGGAAGCCGACCAGGTCGTACGCATAGAACGTGCTGAACAAGCGCGCGTGATCCGGCATCGCCTGCATCAGGTCGGCCGAGGGCATCGGCACGTGCAGGAAGAAGCCCATCTTGCAGCCTACACCCAGCTCGCGCAGCATCGCGCCCAGCGGAATCATGTGGTAATCGTGGATCCACAGCGTGTCGCTGTCCTTCAACAACGGCGCCAGCTTTTCGGCGAATAGCCGGTTGACGCGCATATAGCCTTCGCGGGTGGCGCGGTCGTAATCGACCAGGTCCAGGCGGAAGTGCAGCAGCGGCCACAGCGTGCGATTGGCGAACCCGTTGTAGTAGGAATCGATGTCGCGCTTGTTGAGGTCCATGGTGACGAACTTGATGTCGCCCTCGGTCTGTTCGTGCATGCCGCCGCTGTCGCCGCGGACGGTCTTGCCGCTCCAGCCGAACCACACACCGCCGCGCTCCTTGAGTGCAGCCAACAGACCAACCGCCAGCCCGCCGGCGCGGTTTTCGCCGGGCACTGCAACGCGGTTGGATACCACCACCAAACGACTCATGACGCCTCCTGCCAGCTCCGCGACAAGCGCATCGCTGCGATGATCAAGCCCACATGCGAATAGGTCTGGGGGAAATTCCCCCAGGCTTCGCCGTCTTCAAACGATAGATCCTCCGACAGCAAGCCGAGGTGATTGCGGCGCGAGAGGATGCGTTCGAACAATTCACGCGCCTCCTCCTTGCGACCGATCGCGGCCAGCGCGTCGATGTACCAGAACGTGCAGATGGTGAAGCTGGTTTCCGGCTCACCGAAGTCATCCGGTGCGATGTAGCGATACAGCGCATCGCCATGCTTGAGCACGCGGCCAACCGCTTCGACCGTGCGCACGAAGCGGCTGTCGTCGTTGGCGACGATGCCGATATCGGCCAGCAGCAACAGCGATGCGTCCAGGCGATGACCGCCCAGCGTATCGGTGAAATGACCGCGTTCTTCGCTCCAGGCCTCGCCCAGCACGCGTTCGCGGATGGTGTCGGCGCGCTCGCGCCAGTACACGCTGCGCTCAGGCAGCACCAGCCGGTCGGCGATCTTGGAGAGGCGATCGCAGGCAGCCCAGCACATCGCAGCGGTGTAGGTATGCACCTCGGCGCGGCCGCGGAATTCCCACAGGCCGGCATCGGGCACGTTGTGCAGCGCGAAGGCGCGCTCGCCCAGCGGCTCCAGGCGGCGGAAGGTGTCCGCATCGCCCTGGTCCTTCAGGCGCAGGTCGAAGAACAGCTGGGTGGACGCCAGCACCACGCTGCCGTAGACATCGTGCTGCTGCTGGATCCAGGCCAGGTTGCCGCGGCGTACCGGGCCCATGCCGCGGTAGCCGTCCATCGTTTCGACTTCGTGCTCTTCCAGCTGGGATTCGAAACCGATGCCATACAGCGGCTGCATGGTGCCGTCGGCGGTGGCGATATTGAAGATGTAGCCGATGAACTGCTCCATCGTGCGGGTGGCGCCCAGGCGATTCAGCGCACGCACCACGAATGCGGCGTCGCGCAGCCAGCAATAGCGGTAATCCCAGTTGCGCGGGGTGTTGGGGGCTTCCGGGATCGAGGTGGTCATCGCCGCGATGATGGCGCCGCTGTCTTCGTACTGGCACAGCTTGAGCGTGATTGCGCTGCGGATCACCGCTTCCTGCCAGTCGAGCGGAATCGACAGGTAGCGCACCCATTCGCGCCAGTATTCTTCGGTGCGTTCCTGCGCTTCCTGCACGTAGCCGGTGAGCGAGCGGGTCAGCGATTCGTCCACGCCCAGCACCAGGTTGACCGGGTGGCTGAGCACGAACGGCAGGCCGTCGCGCACGAAGCGTACCGGCACGTCGGTGGTCAGGCGCAGAGTGAATTCGGGCAGCACCCAGCGGATGTGATTGCTGCCCCAGGTGGTTTCCGGGCTGCGTCCGCCCCAGTCGGCCAGCGGGCGGGCGCGCACGATGATGCGCGGGTTGCCTGCGAGCGGGCGGATCTGCCGGATGATGCTGACGGGCCGGTAGAAGCGCCCGTTATTGCGCCAGCGCGGTGCGAAGTCGATCACTTCCACTTCGCCGCCGTGGTGGTCGCGCAACACGGTGCGCAGCACTGCGGTATTGGGCAGGTAGTGTTGCTCGCTGCTGGCGAAGTCCTCCAGCTCCACGGCAAAGTCGCCGCCTTCGCGCTTGGGCGAGAGCAGCGAACAGAACGCCGGGTCGCCGTCGAAGGCCGGCAGGCAACTCCACACCACGCGTGCCTGCCGATCGACCAATGCCCCAAAGCTGCAGTTGCCGATGACGCCCAGATCCAGGTTTGGCTCGGTCATGGAGTGCGAACGATCCTTTTGAAGAGAAGAGGGGAAGGCGCGCCGCGCTCAGACCTGACGCGCGTTGCGTTGCAGCCACGCATGCACGTCGGCGGTACCGTCGACGCGGAAGCGCGCGCTGGTTTCGGCGCGATCGCCGACCAGCACGCTCCAGCCGCCGAGACGATTGGCCGCTTCGAAACCGAATTCGTCGGTGAGGTCGTCGCCGACGAACACCGGCGTGCGGCCGGCGAATGCGCCCTGCTGCATCAGTTGTTCGACCGCCAGGCCCTTGTTGCTGCCTTCGGGGACGAATTCGACCACGTGATCGCCCGGTTGCAGGCGGTACCCGGAAAGCTGGGCGATTTCCTGCTGCGCAAAGGCGAGCACGTCGGGGCCGGCCAGCGGCTGTGCGCGCCAATGCAGCGCGACGCTGACGCCTTTGTCTTCGACCAGCACGCCGGGGTGCCGGTGCGTGAGTGCGGCGGCACGCTGATGCAGGCCATGCAGCCACTCGGAGGTGTCCTGCGGCATCGCCGCACGTGCGGCGATGTCGCTGCGCAGTTCGTGTCCGTGCAGGCCGGCGGCCGGAAGCAACAATGGCGCGAACAAGGCGTCCAGTTGCGACAGCGGTCGGCCGCTGACCAGCGCCACGGCGCCCTGCAGGCGGTCGCTTAACTGGCCGATGGCCGCGCGGACCTCGGGCAGGAGCCGCACAGCCTCGGGGCTGTCGGCGAAGTCGATGAGGGTACCGTCCACGTCCAGAAACAATGCGCAGGCATCGTCCAGCAATGGCGGCGACGGAAGGGGGGAGTGCACGTCTGCCATCGCGCTAGTGTGCGCAAGGCGATGTGATATTCAGGTTATGCAACAGCGGGGAGTGGGGATTCGGGAGTGGGGATTGGCGATGCGCCGCCCTTGCCAATCCCGAATCCCCAATCCACCCATCCCGGCGTCAGAACGAGTAGCGCACCCGCCCATACCAATACGCGCCGTTGCTGCCGATCGGCGAGAGCACGTCGTACGGCAGGTTGCCGAAGTAGGCGATGTCGTCGATGGAGCGGTCCGAGTAGTTGTCGAGAATGTTCTGGCCGCCGACCGCCAGCGTCCACTGCGTGCCCAGGTGGTACTCGGCTTCCAGATCCAGCTGCCATTCCGCGCCGTAGGTCTGGCGTGGCACGAAACCGCCGCCGAAGTCGAACACGCGCGTGGCGCTGCCGTAGCGATTGACCCGGGTCTGCAGGTTCCAGTGTTCGTTGTTCCAGTTGGCGGCCAGCGCGGCGCGCGTGCGTGGTGCGGCATCGGTGAGCGTGTTGCTCTCTTCGACACCGAACAGCACGTAGTCCGGGTCCAGCGCGAGCAGCTGCGCCGGGGTGCCGATGACGTTCTTCAACTCGGTCTTGGCGTAGCTGTAGGTGCCGGTCAGCAGCAGGTCGCCGCCGAAGGCGTACTGGCGCCAGTTGCCGACCAGCTCGGCGCCGCGGGTGCGGGTGTCGGCGGCGTTGAGGAAATAGCTGGCGCTCTGCACGCCGGCAACGGCGAAGTTCTGCTGCACGAAGTCGGTCAGCGTGGTGCCGGTGATGTCTTCGGACAGCGCGATGCGGTCGTCGATATCGATCTGGAAGAAGTCCAGCGACAGGTCGAAGTGATCGCCCAGCTGGCTGGTGAAGCCCAGGCTGTAATTGAGCGACTTTTCCGGCTTCAGGTCGGTGGCACCGAGCGCGCGTGCGATCGGGTTGTTGACCGACAGCAGGCGGCCCTGGGTCAGGCGGCCGGCGGCGTCATAACCGGTGGACGTGGCTTCGTAGCCGATCTGGCTGAGCGAGGGCGCACGCACGTTGTTGGAGACCGCGCCGCGCAGCGCGAACGCCGGGGCGAAGGCGTAGCGCGCGGCCAGCTTGCCGGTCCACTGGCTGCCGAAATCCTGGTAATGCTCGTAACGGCCGGCCAGGTCGGTGGAGAACTTGTCGCCGAACTGGCTGGACACGTTGGCATAGGCGCTGGCCACGTTGCGCGACAGGTCGGCCTCGTCCTGCGGGGTCAGGCCGCCGCCGGCCTGCGAGCCGGTGGGGCGATCGGTGAACGGGCCGGCCGCATAGCTGGCCGGGTCGCCGGCATGGGTGCGGTACTGCTCGCGGCGGAATTCGGCACCGGTGCCGAAGGTGTGGGTGGCGCCGGCCGCATCGAACACGCGGGTCAGATCCAGGTTGCCCACGGTCTGCGCAAAGGCGAAATCGCCGGTCTTGAAGCGGGTAGTGCTGCCTGGGCCGAGCGAGGCGTTGAGCGAGTTGCGCAGCCGGTAGGTGAAGTCGTTGCGGCCGTAGTTGACGCTGGCGTCGTAGTCCCAATTGCCGAGCTGCCCACGCGCGCCGGCGGCGATCTGCAGATCGCGGTTCTCGCCTTCGGAAATCGGGCGGTAGCCGTTGGGATAGATCTCACGCCAGTTGGCGCTACCGTCCGGGTAACGGAAGTAATTGGCGCCTTCGGTGTCACGCTGATTGTAGGTACCGAAGGCGTAGAACTCGCCGGTGGCGCTGAAGGGCACCTTGGTGTTGAGCCAGGCGTTCAGGCCCTTGGTGGCGCCATCGCCGAGCACGTAATTGCGCTTGCCGGCCAGCGCCAGGTTGGCCGGGGTCTGCTCCTCGAACGACGGAATCTGGTCGAAGCCGGCGCGGTTGGTCGCCTCGCGATTCTTCAGCTCCAGGCCGACCTTGAAGAAGCCGCCGTCATCGCCGAGCAGGCTGCCGACCTTGGCGCTGGCGTAGCTGGTCTGGCCATCGGTGACGCGGCGATTGATCGGCTCCACGTCGGTGTTGTAGGCGCCGAAGCTGGCTTCCAGCTCGCCACGCTCCGGGTTGTCGTCCAGGATCACGTTGATGACGCCGGCGATCGCGTCCGAGCCGTACTGCGCGCCGGCACCGTCGCGCAGCACTTCGATGCGCTTGATCGCGTTGATCGGGATGGAATTGAAATCCACCGGCGTGGTGCCCTTGCCGATCTTGCTGTCGGTATTGACCAGCGCCGAGGTGTGGCGGCGCTTGCCGTTGACCAGCACCAGCACCTGGTCGGGCGAGAGCCCACGCAGCTGCGCGGCGCGAATATGGTCGGCACCACCGGAGTTGGACTGGCGCGGGAAGTTGAACGAGGGCAGCAACGCCTGCAGCGCGCTGCCCAGCTCGCCGTTGACCACGCCGGCCTTGCGGATGTCCTCGGCGGTGAGCACGTCCACCGGCACGGTCGATTCCAGCACGGTGCGGTCGCTGGCGCGGGTGCCGGTGACGATCACGGTGTCCAGCGTGGTGGCACCGGGGGCGGCCTGCTGGGCCTGGGCGTTGGCGCTCAACACGGCGGCCACGGCCAGGCCGATAGCCGAAAGGGTGGGGCGGGTCATCTCTCTCTCCTGCGACAGCAACTGCGAACGCGCCGCGCGGACGGCATCCGGCCGGGCAGGGGCGCAAAGGGGGTTCGGATCGTCCACATTCATCCGGATGGAGAGATATTATCGCGTTGTTCAGGCGCGTGCGAGATGGCACAGTGCGCGCACGCCGGCATCAGCTGATGCCGGCCCTGCATGAGCCCGCCCCCGATCCGTCGTAAACGTACCCGTTGTGGAGAAGTCGATGAAGTTGCTGCCGTCCTGCCTGCTTGCCGCCATGCTGGCGCTGTCCGCCTGCGCCACCACCCCCGGCGGCGCGCCGGGCCCGACCACTGCCAGCCTGCAGGGCGATGCGGCGCGGCCGGCGGCGGCGCGCGGCTGGGTGCGCAGCGAACTTTACTTCGGGGTGGGCGAGGAAACCGGCCCGGCCGATCGCCCGCAGACCCGTACCATCGACGAAACCCAATGGCGCGCGTTTCTGGACAAGGAAGTGACCCCGCGCTTTCCCGACGGCCTGACCGTGTTCGACGCTTATGGCCAATGGCTGTTCCGCGGCGCCAAGGAGCCGAACCGGCTGGGCACCAAGGTGCTGGTGATCCTGCACGAGGACACCCCGCAGCGGCGCAACGACATCGAGGCGATCCGCCTGGCCTGGAAGCAGGCCACCGGCCACCAGTCGGTGCTGTGGTCGCGGCAGGCGGTGGAGGTGTCGTTCTGAGTCTGGCGACCATGCGGCTTGAACATCTGCACCGGCTCCGCGTGAGCGCTGCGCGCAAGCTGCTGTTCGCCGCACTGGGTGGGCTGTCGTTTGCGTGCTTTGCACGCGACACCAGCGTGCAGGTGACGCTGGACGCAAACACACAGGCGACCGCCACACTGGTCGGCGCGCGCCTGCATGTGGTGTTGGGCCCGGGCGGCAAGGAGCAATGGTTCGACGCGAACCTGGACGAGGGCGAAGGCGGCGCTGGTGTGGACAGCGACGACTACAACTTCGACGGACATGCGGATCTGGCGGTGTCGGCGATGCTCGGCCAGGTCAACGAAGCGGTGCTGGTCTTTGTGTTCGATCCGGCGTAACGGCGCTTTCGTGCGCTGACCGCGCCCACGCGCCCGGCAGTGCAGTGCGAAAGCTTCTTCAATCTGACGCCCGACAGGCAGCAGCGCAGCCTGACCAGCTCCTGCCGCAGCGGGCCGATGTGGTACGCCGATGTGTATCGCTACGCGGCCGATGGGCGGTTGTATGTGGCCAGGACGCAGCAGCCGATCGCCTCGCCCGACATCCAGACCTTGCTGGATCCAGGCACCGGCGATGGCATGCCGCTCTCGGTGTGGCCCAGCTACGACGCGCGCGGGGCGAAGGTTTCAAGCGAGATCGGCACCACCCTGGACGCGCCGATGCCGGTACAACTGCGCGTGCAGGTGGCGCGTCTGCCGCTCTACGCCACCCCTACGGCGACCGGCACCAAGCGCTATCTGGTGCAAGGCGATCGGGCCGGCGCGCTGGATGTCAGCGCCGATGCCACGCGCGTGCAGGTGCGCTATCGCAGTGCCGGCCGTGGCGACATCGTCGGCTGGATCGAGGTTGCTGCGGCGATGAAGTAGGGCCGTTCCGCCACGCAGCCGCCTGGCATGGAACAGACCGGCGCAATCGCGGCGACACGCTCTGATCCACCGCGCCGCTGTCGCGCGTGCGGAGCAGCGGCTACCATCGGTCGATCCCCACGCTTCCTGGCTCCCATGTCGGCCCCTTCCTCGCGTACTGCGGCATCGCCGCGCTGGTTCGTCGCCGGCGACCTCAATGGCTTCTTCGGCCTGGTCGTCGACAATCTCTCCATCCTCGGCTTCATCGCGATGGCATTGGTCGGAATGTTCCAGTTCCCGGCCGAGGTGGTGTTCGGGCGCATGTTTCCCGGCACCGCGTTCGGCGTGCTGGTGGGCAACCTGCTCTACACCTTGATGGCGCGGCGGCTGGCTGCACGCACCGGGCGCGACGACGTCACCGCGATGCCGCTGGGCCTGGATGCGCCGACCAGCATCGGCATGGCGCTGTTGGTGCTTGGCCCGGCATTCGTCGGCTTCAAGGCACAGGGGCTGGACCCGCAGGCGGCTGCCATCGCCACCTGGAAACTCGGCATGGCCGCGTTGGTGGTGATGGGCCTGCTCAAGCTGGTGCTGTCGTTCGTTGGCGAGGCGGTCACGCGCGCGCTGCCGCGCGCGGCCTTGCTGGGTTCCATCGCCGGCATCGCGCTGGTGTTGATGGGCCTGCTGCCGCTGCTGGAAACCCTGCGTTCGCCAGTGGCTGGCTTCGTCACCCTGGGTTTGTTGCTGTACGTGCTGCTGGCCAAGGGCCGGTTGCCGACCAAGTTGCCCGGCGTGCTGGTGGCATTCGTGATCGGCACTGCGTTGTATTACGGGCTGGGACTGGCCGGCCTGGGCGCACCGGGCTTCGCGGTGCCGGAATGGACGCCGCCGCAGATCGTGTTGCCGCTGCCGAACCTGGGCTTCATCGACGGCCTGCCCGCCACGCTGGCGTACCTGCCGCTGCTGCTGCCGTTCGGCCTGTTGATGGTGGTAGGCGGCATCAATGTCAGCGAGAGCGCACGCGCCGCGGGCGATGACTACCGCACCCGCGACATCCTGCTGGTGGAAGCCTTGGCGACGCTGGTCGCAGGCGTCTGCGGCGGGGTGGCGCAGACCACGCCCTACATCGGCCAGCCGGCCTACAAGCATATGGGCGCGCGCTCCGGTTACACGCTGCTGACCGGCCTGTTCGTCGGCATCGGCGGCATGCTCGGTGTGATCTCCGGCTTGGTGCAATGGCTGCCGCTGGCGGTGCTGGCACCGATCATCGTGTACGTGTCGATCGACATCACCACGCAGGCGTTCCAGGCCACGCCCAGGCAGCATGCCGGTGCGATGGTGCTGGGCTTTCTGCCATCAGTGGCCTACCTGCTGACCATCAAGGCACCAGGCTGGATCGCGCCGGATCAACTGGTCGCACTCACCACCAAACTCGATGGGCATGGCCTGCCGGAGCTGGCGGTGATCTTCGCGTTGGGCAATGGCTTCATCATCACCGCGATGCTGTGGATCGCCGCCGTGGCGGCGATGATCGATGGCCGCCTGCGACGCGGCGCGGTGTTCCTGCTGGTGGCCGCGGGGCTGACGCTGTTCGGTCTGATCCATTCGGTGGACCCGCGCGGCGGCATCTATCTGCCGTGGTCGCTGCACGGCCTGGCGCGTGTGATCAGCTGGCAGTTCGTGGGTGCCTATGTCGCGCTGGCGGTGACTCTGCTGCTGCTCTCGCTGCTGCCCGCACGCAAGGAGGCAGTGCAATGACAGCCTGCTCCAGCGTGTTGCGGGTGGCTATCGGCGGCGCGCTGTTGTTTGGCGCCGGCGGTGCCTGGGCGGCGTCGTTCGATTGCAAGCAGGCCGGCACGGCGGTCGAAAAACGGCTGTGCGCGGTGCCGGCGCTGGGCAATCTGGACGATCAGCTGGACGAGTCCTATCGGGCGCTGCTGGACACCACGCCGCGTAGCGCGGTCGCGGGCGTGCGTGATCAGCAACGCGCCTGGCTGCGGCAGCGCAATGCCTGCGCGCAGGACGCCAAGCCGGACGACTGCCTGCAACGCACATTGAAGGCCAGGGCCGATGTGCTGGCCAAGGCGCTGACTGTGCAGCAACAGGCGCTGGATCGCATCATCGCCTTGATTCCCACTGCGCCTGCCGACGCCGCGCGCCAGTTGCAGGGCTACGACACGCCGCTGGCTTCGGCGTGGCTGGCGTATCTGCATCAGTTTGTCCCCGCCGCGGGCGTGGATGCGAAGCTGGCGAGTGCGCGGTTTGAAAGTGCGCGCAAGGCGCTGCGCAAGGTCGACGACTTCGCCGCATCCTTGCTCGACGATGTGGATGGCATGCCCGCCATGCAGGCGCAGGAACGCGTGCTGACATTGCTGCGGATGTGGATCGAACGCGACAACAGCGATCATCGTCCTTACGTGCATTGCTTCATCTTTGCTGCAGTGGGCGAGCCGGCGTATGAGGCGTTCGGGTCGCTGTATGGCTCGACACGCGATGGGTTCGCGCCGATCTGCGAGCCGCCGGGCGGTCTGTTTGCATTGGCCAGCTGGAAGCAGCTGGATGCCGGCTTCGACGGGTTGATCGAGGCCCTGAGCAAGGACGCCGGCACCATTCGCTACGCCAGTTACGCCGAGTGGAAAATCATCGCGTTACGCGCGTCGGTATCGCCATTGCTGTACCTGACCCCGGCATTGCGCAAGCGCTACGGCGAGGATCCGGACAAGGCGATTGCCGCCTGGACCGGGGAAGACAGCGACTGGCCGGCGGCACAGCGCAAGGCCGTGCGCGCGTTACTGCCGAAGGTGCGCGCCGACACGGCCGCATGGCTGGTGCGCGAGAAGCGCCTGCCTGCGAAGCAGGCCGAGCAGGCGGCCGCCGCCATCGTGGCGGCCTGGGTGAACGCGCGGCTGGATTTCGCAAGCTGAGAGCGGCGGAGACAGCCACTCGCGGCCATCGGGCGGGCGGTGTTGTCGTTTGATGCGGCAACGCTGGGCGTTCTGGTTCGAGCGTTGGCGATGTGGGTGAGCGAGAGTCAAAGCCAGAGCTAGAGCTAGAGCTAGAGCCAGAGCCAGAGCCAGAGCCAGAGCCAGAGCCAGAGCCAGAGCCAGAGCCAGAGCATGTGATCTGCGGATGGCTGCGGGGCCCTTGCCCGCCCACCCTCGCGGGACACGCCGCAAGTACATCCCTGTAGGACCTTACGCGGCATCCATGCCGCGTAAGGTCCCGCGACGGTGAGCGGGCAAGGACCAGTGGAGATGGTCTGTGTGCACGGTAAGAGCAGTGCGTGATGCGCGTTGTTCGATACTCGACGTCCGACACACGCGCGACAAGCGGCTTTTCACGAGATTGCTTTTGGTGCTGTGCTCCAAAGGACTGGACGACGCCGATGTATCAGCTGCAGAGCGGCTGATCTGCCGCTTGGCTGCAGGGCCCTTGCCCGCCCACCCTCGCAGGACACGCCGCAAGTACGTCCGTGTAGGCTCTTACGCGGCATCCATGCCGCGTAAGGTCCCGCGACGGTGGGCCGGCAAGGACCAGTCGGGATGGTCGGTGTGCATGGTGCAAGCAATGCACGATGCATCTTGTTCGGATGATCTGCCGGGTGGCTGCGGGGCCCTTGCCCGCCCACCATCGCAGGACACGCCGCAAGTACGTCCATGTAGGCTCTTACGCGGCATCCATGCCGCGTAAGGTCCCGCGACGGTGGGCCGGCAAGGACCTGTCGAGATGGTCGGTGTGCATGGTTGCAAGCGGTGCATGGCATCCGCTGGTCGGAGTGGTGTGCGTCGACCAGCGCCTGAGCACGCCACCGCAAGCCGAGCGACAGGCAGGCTTTTAACAAAGCAGTCGACCAACTTCCTGGTGCGGTGTCCTTGCCGGTTGCGGGACTCTTGGCGGCATGGATGCCGCCAAGGAGCCTCCACGGACGGATTCACGGCGTGTCCCGCAAGCGGTGAGGGCATCGCGCCCCTCGATCACTGAGTTGTGACTGCATCGGACTTCGCTGCGCGCGTGATCGGTTCGCAATGAGGAGGGTGGTCACGCGTATGTCGTTGCCAGTTCTAGCGCTGCAGCCAGCGTTTCCTGCCAGAGACAGGCATCCTCGCGGCCAATCGCTCTTGTGCGATGCACATGGTCTGCTTGATCGCGTCATCGCCGCACATCGATGGAACCACCGCGATATCTGGTTGTCACACCATGGATGTCGTCGATGTAAGGAGTTTCACGATGCAATCCAAGTCTTCGCGTTGGCCGTGGCTGCTGGCGGTGCCGGTGGTGGCTGGCGCCGCCTGGTGGCTATTCAGCGGGTCACCCACGGCGCCGGGCACGTTGCCTGCGCCGATCAGCCAGACCGCCAGCGCCGTGGCAGCGGCGGTGACCCCCGCGCCGCCGGCACCGGCCGGGCCGCGCCATCCGGTGCAGCAGCCCTCGGCCGATGCCGCCGATGCCGCGATTCCTGCGCTGGCACAGAGCGATGCCGCTGCGTGGCAGGCCTTGCTGGAACTGGTGCAGGACGATGGCGCCTTGTCGATCGTGCTGCGCAAGCACCTGATCGAACGCGTGGTGGTGATGATCGACAATCTCACCCAGCCCAGCATCAGCCGTCGCGCCTCGGTGCTGCAGCCGGTGGCGGGCGAGTTGGCAGTGTCCGATGCCAGCGGCAGTGTGGTGATCGATCAGGCCAATGCGGCGCGGTATGCGCCTTACGTGGCGGCGTTCACCCAGGTGGATGCGCAGGCGCTGGTGCGCAGTTATGTGCGTTTCTATCCGCTGTTCCAGCAGGCCTACGCCGATCTTGGTGCGCCGGACCGCTACTTCAACGACCGCGTGATCGACGTGATCGATCATCTGCTGCGCACGCCCGACCCGGTACGGCCGATCAAGGTGCAGCGCGACGAGCGTGGCCGTTATCGTTTTGTCGATCCCGCGTTGGAGTCGCTGTCGGTCGGTCAAAAGGCGCTGCTGCGGTTGGGGCCAGCGCAAGCGGCTGCAGTGAAGGCACAGTTGCAGCGGATCCGGACGGCGTTGCTGCAGGGACGCTGACGCGGCGTGGGATGACGTGAGGAGAAGGCCGCCCGAATGCGGCCCTGCATGCATGGATGCAGCGTCGTGCGCCAGCCCAGCAGGGAAACAACGCAACTTCGGCGGCACGCGGTGCATCACGCGCCGCCATCGCTTACGCCGCATCCAGCTCCGGATAGTGGCGGAAGATGCCGTTGGTATTGAACGCCACGCGTCGTTCGGAGGCGAGATAGCCGGCGATGCGTGGGCGGGCGGCCACGCGCTGTTGCAGCGCTTTCAGGCCTGGCAGCTCGGCTGACAGCGTCTTCATGCGCTTGGGGAACATGTATTCCAGCCCGCTGATCAGCTGGAACAACGACAGATCCACATAGGAATGCGTGCCCAGCACATGCGTGCCGCCGGCCTGTTGCAGCACCTGCTCGAAGTAGCCCAGGAACTTGGGCAGGCGGTTGTCGCGTAGATCCTTGGCGCGCTTTGCTGCCTCGGCTTTCTGGTCTTCGTAATACAGGCCGGTGGCGATCGGATGATGGCTGTCGTGCACCTCGGCCACCAGGTCGGCGATGGTCAGCTGCAACTGCAATGCCTGGATGCGCTGTGCGTCCGAGTTCGGCACCAGCTGCAGTTGCGGTCCGATGACATGCAGGATGGCCGCCACCTGCGCAACCACCGTGTCGCCGGCCTTGAGGAAGGGTGGTGCGAATGGCTGCGCGCCGGCCTGGTGGCCTTCCAGAAAGGCATTCATCACCTCATCGCCTTCGACACGCGCCACGTCGGTGTAGTCGGCGCCGGCGTCTTCCAGTGCGAGCCGGACGAATTCGCCACGGCCCTGCAGACCGGTCCAGTAATAGAGCTGATAGTGCATGCGCTGCTCCGCGATCGATGGCGCTACAGCGTAGAAACCGCGCGGCTAGGCGGGCGTGAGCGAAGCGTCAGCGGGCTGTGACCCGGTGCCGTCGTGCGGCTGCGCCAGCAGCCAGGCCAGCTTGCGCGCGCGCGGTTGCTGCTTGAGCTGCCACTCTGCGCGCGAGGCGGCGGCGCGGTCCGCATACGGATGGCTGGCAAGCAGCTCCAGCGGTGGGTTTGCGCGGGTATAGCGCGCGCCGGTCCCGCGCTGATGCGCCTGGAAGCGCCGCTCCAGATCGTTGGTGATGCCGGCGTAATAGCTGCCGTTGCGACATAGCAGCAGATAGAGGTGCCAGGGCTTGGGTGCATCCATGGGCCCATTATCGCCATTGGCCTGGTGTCATGCAGCAAAGATCTTGGCGAGCGCTGGGCACGGGTGGTCGACACGCGGCGGCGCGTGAGTGAATAACCACCTAAACATTGGTTATTTGACGCTCGCGGCCGCTGCAAACAGCATGCGCTACTGCATTGCAGCGCCGTGTCGGCCTGCACTGCGGACGGGTCGTCGTGCATGCATGGCGCTGGCCAATTCGCAAGAAATCTCCCCACGCTGCTGCACGACAGCCGACGCCACGAAAGGACGTACATGCCTGCGCGACACCGGACCCCTGCAAGGATCCTCGCTGCTTCGAGATGGTTGGCCAGGCCGCAGGTGCTTGCTTGGAGTCTGGTGTGGGCATGTGCGCCGGTGCTGGCCGATGAAGTGGGCGAGGCTGCTGCGACACCGGAGCACGGCGCGCAGACCCTGGGCGCGGTCACCGTGACCGCCACGCGTCGCGAAACCACCTTGCAGCATGTGCCGGTGGCGGTGTCCGTCGTGCAGGGCGAGACGCTGGAGCGCGAAAACCGTAACAGCGTGGCCGACCTGCCGGCGCTGGTGCCCAGCCTGAGCTTTCGCAACGGTGCCTCCAACAAGGACACCTCGTTGTTCCTGCGTGGCGTGGGCACCATCTCCACCTCGCCAGGGGTCGAGCCCAGCGTGGCGACGGTGATCGACGGCGTGGTGCTGGGGCGTCCGGGCCAGGCCACGCTGGACCTGCTCGATGTCGAGCGCATCGAGGTCCTGCGCGGGCCGCAGGGCACCTTGTTCGGCAAGAACGCCTCCGCCGGCGTGCTCAATATCGTCAGCAGGCCGGCGCCGGAGCTGTTCGGCGGCTATGTGGATTACTCGCACTTCGGTGGCGGCGACGAAGACCGCGTGCGTGCCAGTGTCGGCGGCACGCTGGTGCCGGAGCTGCTCAAGGCCAGCGTGTCGGCAGTGTGGGCCGAGTACGGCGGCAACGTGCGCAATGTGGCCGACGGCCAGACCGTCAATGGCTACCGGCGCGCCGGCGCGCGCTTGCGGCTGGACCTGAGCCCGAACCCTGACTTGAACGCGACGTTGCTCGCTGACTACCTGCAATCGCACAGCGACGCGCCCAGCGGTGTGGTGGTGGACAGCACGCGTGCCGACTTCGCCGCGGCGCTGGCACCGGTCGTCGCCAGGGACGACAACCGGCAGATCAACAGCGATTACCGCACGTATCTGGACGACATCAACAAGGGCGCCTCGCTGCAGCTGGACCAGCAACTCGGCGATGCGCTGCTGACCTCGATCAGCGCATGGCGGCAATGGGACAACACCCAGTTCCAGGATGGCGATCGCACCGCGCAACGCAGCGCGGCGTTCCCGTCCTCGCACGACCGTGGCGACCTGGGCTACACGCAGTATTCGCAGGAAGTGCGCATCCAGACCCCGCGCGATCGTGCGGTGGAGGCGGTCGCCGGGCTGTATTACCTGCATGCGCGTAACGACGAAACCTACCGCCGCACGGTGACGACGCCCACCGCCAGCAATGTGGGCGTGGCCGATTACGCCACGCGCGCGGAAACCTATGCCGCCTTCGGCGAGGCCACCTGGCATTGGCGCCCGGATCTGCGTGCGCTATTGGGCGCACGCTTCACACGTGACACGCTCGACTACCGGCATCAGCGCCTGTCCAGCTCGGCAACCGCAGTCACCGGCATCCAGCCGTCCACCGCAAGCAGCGGCAGCACCGCAGAAAACGGCGTGTCCGGCCGCACCGGCCTGCAATACGACTTTGATGCGCGGACCACCGGTTACATCACCTATTCGCGCGGCTACAAGGGCCCGGCCTACAACGTGTTCTTCAACATGCAGCCGCGCGATACGCCGGCGCTGAAACCGGAGACCTCCAATGCCTGGGAGCTGGGCCTGAAGGCGCGCGCCCTGGACGATCGCCTCAGTGCGAACGTGGCGCTGTTCCATACCGAATACGCCAACTACCAGGCCAACTTCTTCGACACCGTGGCCGGGCAGGTGGTGACGCGCCTGATCAACGCCGGGCAGGTGCGTACGCAGGGCCTGGAACTGGATCTGGACTACCGGCCCACCGAGCGGCTCAGCCTGGCCGCCTCGCTGGCCTACACGCAGGCGCGCATCCAGCGGTTTGCCTGCCCCACCGCAGCGGCGGCCAATTGCAATGTCGATGGCCGGCCGTTGCCGTTTTCGCCGGACTGGAAGGGCAATCTGCGCGCCGGTTACCGGGTGCCGCTGCGCGGCAGCCTGGCACTGGAATTCAACGGAGACGTGAGCTGGCAGGACAGCGTGCAGTACGACCTCAGCCAGACCCCGCAGACCATCCAGGGCCCGTATGCGATCTGGAATGCCAGCATCGCACTGGCCGACGATGTGCATGGCTGGCGGGTGGCGGTGCTCGGCCGCAATCTCGGCGACCGCTCATACGCCCCGTTGCTGGCCAATGCCACCGGCAACGTGTTCCGGCTGGTGCCGCGCGACGACCAGCGCTATGTCGGGCTGCAACTGCACAAGGATTTTTGACGATGTCCGTGATGTTTGTTGATGCTGATTCGAGCAATGCAGGCGCACCGCACGGTGGGCTGCGATGAGCGCTGCACGACAGCTCTCGCTCGGTGCGTTCCTGATGGCCACCGGCCATCACGTGGCCGCATGGCGGCACCCGCATGCCAGTGCCGACCCGCTGGTGTTCGACCATTATCGCGAGATGGTGCGCATCGCCGAAGCCGCCAAGTTCGATGCGGTGTTCGTCGCCGACAGCCTGGCTGCGGCCGGTGGGCCGGTGGCGTCGCGGATGGCGCGCTCCAGCCTGTTCGAACCGCTCACGCTGCTGAGCGCGTTGGCGGTGGTGAGCGAGCGCATCGGCCTGATCGCCACCATGACCACCAGCTACAACGAGCCGTATCACGTGGCGCGCAAGTTCGCCTCGCTGGATCATCTGTCCGGTGGGCGTGCCGGCTGGAATCTGGTCACCTCCGATGCCGCCGACGAAGCATTGAACTTCAACCGCGACGCGCATTACGTGCATGCCGAGCGTTATGCGCGGGCGCGCGAATTCCAGCAGGTGGTCGCGGGGCTGTGGGACAGCTGGGACGACGATGCCTTCATCGCCGACACCGCTGCAGGCGTGCACTACGATCCGGCGCGGCTGCATGTGCTGGATCATCGCGGCGCGCACTTCCAGGTCCGCGGCCCGCTCAACATCGCACGCGCGCCGCAGGGGCATCCGGTGCTGGTGCAGGCCGGCTCGTCCGAGCCCGGGCGCGCGCTGGCTGCGGAAACCGCCGAGGTGGTGTTCACCGCGCAATCGTCGCTGGCCAAGGCGCAGGCGTTCTATGCCGACATCAAGGGGCGGCTGGAACAGTTCGGGCGCGCGCGCGATGCGTTGAAGGTGATGCCGGGTGTGTTCATCGTGGTCGGGCAGAGCCAGGCCGAGGCGCAGGACAAGTTCGCGCAGTTCCAGGAGCTGGTGGAGCCGGAGGTCGGCATCGCGCTGCTGTCGCGCATGCTGGGCAACTTCGATCTGTCCGGCTATCCCCCCGATGGCCCGTTGCCGGAGCTGCCGCTCACCGAAACCGGCCAGCGCAGCCGCCAGCAGTTGTTTACCGAGCTGGCCGGACAGGAGCAACTGAGCATTGCCCAGCTCGGTCGGCGCATCGCAGGCGGACGCGGGCATTACAGCCTGATCGGCACGCCGACACAGATTGCCGACGAGCTGCAGGCCTGGTTCGAAGGCGAGGCCGCGGACGGTTTCAACGTGCTGGTGCCGCATCTGCCCGGCGGCCTGGCCGATGTGGCCACGCACGTGGTGCCCGAGCTGCAGCGGCGTGGACTGTTCCGGCGTGAATATGCAGGACGCACCCTGCGCGATCATCTGGGGCTGGCACGCCCCATCAATCGCTTCAGCGCACGCTGACTCACCGGATACCCTGATGACCTATCTCGCACATCCCGATCGTTACGACCGCATCGCCTACCGCCGTGTCGGCCGCAGCGGCCTTGTCCTGCCTGCGCTGTCGCTGGGCCTGTGGCACAACTTCGGCGACAGCACACCGATCGACACGCAGCGCGCATTGCTGCGGACCGCCTTCGACCTGGGCATCACCCATTTCGATCTGGCCAACAACTACGGCCCGCCGTATGGCAGCGCGGAAATCAACTTCGGCCGCCTGCTGCGTGAAGACTTCAAGCCGTATCGCGATGAATTGATCCTCTCCACCAAGGCCGGCTGGGACATGTGGCCGGGTCCGTACGGGCAGGGCGGCAGTTCGCGCAAATACCTGCTGTCCAGCCTGGATCAGAGCCTGCAGCGGCTGGGCGTGGACTACGTGGACATCTTCTACTCGCACCGCTTCGATGCGGACACGCCGCTGGAAGAGACCGCCGGCGCATTAGCCAGCGCGGTGCAGCAGGGCAAGGCGCTGTATGTGGGCGTGTCGTCGTATTCGGCGGCGCGCACGCGCGAGATCGCCGCGTTGCTGCGCGAGTGGAAGGTGCCGCTGCTGATCCACCAGCCGGCCTACAACCTGTTCAATCGCTGGGCCGAGCATGAGCTGTTCGATGCGACCGACGACGTCGGCGCGGGGGTGATTGCATTCACGCCACTGGCGCAGGGCCTGTTGACCGGCAAGTACCTCAATGGCGTACCCAGCGATGCGCGCGTGAATCGTCCCGGTGGCGAGTCGCTGCGGCCGGAACATCTGTCCGAGGCCAACCTGCAGCGCGCACGTGGGCTGGATGCGATCGCGCAGCGGCGTGGGCAGAGCCTGGCGCAGCTGGCCCTGGCCTGGGTGCTGCGCGACCCGCGGGTGAGCTCGGCATTGCTGGGCGCCAGCCGCCCGGAGCAGTTGATCGAAAACGTCGCGGCCTTGCAGACGCCCGGGTTCAGTGCGGACGAGTTGGCCGAGATCGACCGCTTTGCGGTCGAGGGTGGCGTCAACCTCTGGGAAAAACCGTCCACCGATTGGCAATGAGGAACGCTCCGATGCGCTACCGCTTTTTGATTGCTGCGTTGCTGTTGTCCGGCCTCGCATGGCTGCAACCCGCAGCGGCGGCCGAGCCGGCGCAGCTGCGTATCGGCTATCAGAAAGCGGTGTCCAGCCTGGTGCTGGCCAAGCAGCATCGGTTGCTGGAGCAGCGCTTCCCGCGCACCAGAATCAGCTGGGTCGAGTTTCCGGCCGGCCCGCAGCTGCTGGAAGCCTTGAACGTGGGCAGCATCGACCTGGGCGGTGCGGGCGATATTCCGCCATTGTTCGCGCAGGCCGCCGGTGCCGATCTGCTGTACGTGGGCTGGGTGCCGCCCACGCCCAAGGCCGAGACCATCCTGGTGCCGGCCAGCAGCACGTTGCGGCGCGTGGCCGACCTCAAGGGCAAGCGGGTGGCCTTCCAGAAGGGCTCCAGCGCGCACAACCTGCTGCTGCGGTTGTTGGCCAAGTCCGGCCTGAGCATGCGCGACATCACGCCGTTGTATCTGTCGCCGGCCAACGCACGTGCGGCATTCGCGGCCGGGCAGGTGGATGCCTGGGCGATCTGGGACCCGTGGTATTCGGCATTGACGCTGGATGGCAGCGCACGCCTGCTCGCCAACGGCGAGGGGCTGGGATTGACCGGCGGGTTCTTTCTGTCCTCGCGGCGTTACGCCACCGCGTGGGGTCCGTTCGTGCAGCAGGTGATGCTGCAGCTCAACCAGGCCGATGGCTTGCTGGAGCGCGACCGCGCCGGCAGCATCAAGGTGCTGGCGCAGGTCAGCGGGCTGTCGCCTGCGGTGGTCGAGCGCACGCTGACGCATCGTCCGCCGGCCAGCGTGCAACCGCTCAGCGCCGAGGTCATCAAGGCGCAGCAGGCCACTGCCGATCTGTTCTACGCGCAACGTCTGCTGCCCAAACGCGTGCTGGTGGCCCCGGCGGTATGGCGTGCGCCCGCGGTTGCCGCGGTGCCAGCGGCAGGCAAGCAGGCGGCGGGCAAGTGATGCGTGGAAGCAGGAATACACTCGCACGCAGGAGCGCATGCGCAGGCCAGAACGCGTGCTCAGCATCCGTGAGCGGGCGGGCGCACGCCGTTGTTTCGCTGCATCGCCCAACCAACAAGGCCGTGCGATGAGTCGCCGCTCGCAGCGATTAGGCAACGTGCTGGTGCCCTGGCTAGTGCCGCTGGCCTTGCTGGTGGCCTGGCAGATCGCGGCCTTTAGCGGCTGGTTGCCGCAGCGCATCCTGCCCGCACCGGATGCGGTATTGCGTGCCGCAGTGACGTTGGTGCAAACCGGCGAGTTGTGGCAACACCTGGCCATCAGCAGCTGGCGCGCGGCCGTGGGCCTGGCCATCGGCGGCAGCATCGGGTTTGCGCTGGGCCTGCTCACCGGCGTGTCGCGTATGGCCGAACGCCTGCTCGACAGCACCTTGCAGATGCTGCGCAACGTGCCGCATCTGGCGCTGATTCCGCTGGTGATCCTGTGGTTCGGGATCGACGAGGGCGCCAAGCTGTTCCTGGTGGCGCTGGGCACATTCTTCCCGATCTATCTCAATACCTATCACGGCATCCGCAGCGTGGACCCGGCCTTGATCGAGATGGCGCGCAATTACGGTTTGCGCGGCCCGCAGCTGTTTGTCGATGTGTTGTTGCCCGGCGCATTGCCGTCGATTCTGGTCGGCTTGCGCTTTGCGTTGGGCCTGATGTGGCTGACCCTGATCGTGGCCGAAACCATTTCCGCCAGTTCCGGCATCGGCTATCTGGCCACCAACGCACGCGAGTTTCTGCAGACCGACATCGTGGTGGTGGCCATCGTGCTGTACGCGCTGCTCGGCAAGCTGGCCGATCTGGCCGCACGCGGGCTGGAAGCCTGGTGGCTGGGCTGGCATCCGGCGCAGCAACAGCGTGCGGAGCTGCGCCGGTGAGCGCGGCCGACACCGGCCTGCCGCTGAGCCTGCGCGGCATCGGCAAGCGCTACGGCGACAGCGAGGTCTTGCGTGGCGTCGACCTTGAGATCGCGCCTGGCGCCTGCGTGGCGGTGGTCGGGCGCAGCGGCTGCGGCAAGAGCACCTTGCTGCGCGTGATCGCCGGGCTGGAAGCAGCCGATACCGGCACCGTCGACAGCGGTCATGCAGCGCTGGCTGCGCAGCGCGATGCGGTGCGGCTGATGTTCCAGGACGCGCGGCTGCTGCCGTGGAAGCGCGTGATCGACAACGTGGCGCTGGGCCTGGGGCGTGCCGGGCGTGCGCAGGCACAGGCGGCGCTGGACGCGGTGGGGCTGGGTGCACGCGGTGGCGAGTGGCCGGCGGCGCTGTCAGGCGGTCAACGCCAGCGCGTGGCCCTGGCGCGCGCACTGGTACACCGGCCGCGGCTGCTGTTGCTGGACGAACCGCTGGGCGCACTGGATGCGTTGACGCGCATCGAGATGCAGCAGCTGATCGTGCAGTTGTGGCGGCAGTACGGTTTCACCCTGGTTCTGGTGACCCACGATGTGGCCGAGGCGAGTGCGCTGGCCGATCGCATCGTGCTGATCGAACACGGCCAGATCGGCCTGGATCTGCCGGTGCCGGTGCCGCATCCGCGTGCCCCCGGCGCGCCGGCCCTGGCGGCAATCCAGGCGCAGGTGCTGTCGCGTCTGCTGGGGGCGTCGCACGTGCCGGCGCCAGCGGCTGCGGAGAATCCTGCTGCGGCGCCTGCATCGCAGCCGCTGCGGCGGATCGTGTAACGACGTGTCCGTCGGCCTGGGGTGGTCCAGGCCAGTGGGCGAACCCACACCGCCCAGCCCAGGCGCCACCGCGTGTGAGCCGGTCCGGCTGTCCCGCATCGGCACCTGCGCAGCCGCCAAACCTTGAAACCCCGCACGGCAGCCGCATCTGCACGGTATCGTCGGCGTCGCCGGCCACCAGTTCAGAGGATTATCCCCATGCGGATGGACAAGCTCACCTCGCGGTTCCAGCAGGCGCTGGCCGACGCGCAGTCGCTGGCCGTGGGCCGCGACCACAACATCATCGAGCCGGTGCACGTGCTCGCCGCCTTGCTCGACCAGAGTGGCGGCAGCACACGCCCGCTGCTGTCGCAGGCCGGCGTCAACGTGCCGCTGCTGCGCGAGCGGCTGGGCGAGGCGCTGGACACGCTGCCCAAGGTCTCCGGGCAGGAAGGCAACCTGTCGATCGGCAACGATCTCAACCGCCTGCTCAACCAGACCGACAAGCTGGCCCAGCAACATGGCGACGCCTTCATCGCCAGCGAGTGGTTCGTGCTGGCCGCCGCCGATGATGCCAGCCCGCTGGGCGTGGCCTTGCGCGCGGCCGGCGGCGACAAGAAGAAGATCGAAGCCGCCATCGACAAGCTGCGCGGCGGCGAGACCGTGCAATCGGAAAATGCCGAGGAACAACGCCAGGCGCTGGAAAAATACACCATCGACCTGACCGCACGTGCGGAGAGCGGCAAGCTCGATCCGGTGATCGGCCGCGACGAAGAAATCCGCCGCACCATTCAGGTGTTGCAGCGGCGCACCAAGAACAACCCGGTGCTGATCGGCGAACCCGGCGTGGGCAAGACCGCCATTGTCGAAGGCCTGGCGCAACGCATCATCAACGGCGAAGTGCCCGAAGGCCTGCGCGGCAAGCGCGTGCTGTCGCTGGACATGGGCGCGCTGATCGCTGGCGCCAAGTTCCGCGGCGAGTTCGAAGAGCGGCTAAAGGCGGTGCTCAGCGACCTGTCCAAGAACGAAGGCCAGATCATCCTGTTCATCGACGAGCTGCACACCATGGTCGGCGCCGGCAAGGCCGATGGCGCGATGGACGCCGGCAACATGCTCAAGCCGGCGCTGGCGCGCGGCGAGCTGCATTGCATCGGCGCCACCACGCTGGACGAATACCGCAAGTACATCGAAAAGGACGCGGCGCTGGAGCGGCGCTTCCAGAAGGTGTTCGTGGGCGAACCGACGGTGGAAGACACCATCGCGATCCTGCGTGGGCTGAAGGAGCGCTACGCGGTGCATCACGGCGTGGAAATCACCGACCCGGCGATCGTTGCCGCCGCCACCTTGTCCAACCGCTACATCACCGACCGCCAGCTGCCGGACAAGGCGATCGATCTGATGGACGAAGCGGCATCGCGCATCCGCATGGAGATCGACTCCAAGCCGGAGGAACTCGATCGCCTGGAGCGCCGCCTGATCCAGCTCAAGATCCAGCGCGAGATGCTGAAGAAGGAAAAGGACGACGCCTCGCGTCAGCGCCTGGCCGATCTGGAAACCGACATCGACAAGCTCGAGCGCGAGTTCTACGACCTCAACGAGTTGTGGAAGTCGGAAAAGGCCGCGCTGCAGGGCACCACCAAGGTCAAGGAGCAGATCGAGCACGCCAAGCTGGAGCTGGAAGCCGCGCAACGGCGCCAGGACTACGCCAAGATGAGCGAGATCCAGTACGGCGTGCTGCCGCAGCTGGAAAAGCAGATGGCGCTGGCCAACGAGGTCGAACATCACGACTTCAAGCTGGTGCAGGACCGCGTGACCGCCGAGGAAATCGCCGAGGTGGTGTCGCGCTGGACCGGTATCCCAGTCAACAAGATGCTCGAGGGCGAACGCGACAAGCTGCTGCGCATGGAAGACGAGCTGCACCAGCGCGTGGTCGGCCAGAACGAGGCGATCAAGGTCGTCTCCGACGCGGTGCGGCGTTCGCGCGCCGGCCTGTCCGATCCCAATCGCCCGAGCGGCTCGTTCCTGTTCCTGGGCCCGACCGGCGTGGGCAAGACCGAGTTGTGCAAGGCGCTGGCGGACTTCCTGTTCGACAGCACCGAGGCGATGATCCGCATCGACATGAGCGAGTTCATGGAGAAGCACTCGGTCTCGCGGTTGATCGGCGCGCCTCCAGGCTATGTGGGCTATGAGGAAGGCGGCTATCTGACCGAGGCGGTGCGGCGGCGCCCGTATTCGCTGATCCTGCTGGACGAGGTGGAAAAGGCGCATGCCGATGTCTTCAACATCCTGCTGCAGGTGCTCGACGACGGCCGCCTGACCGATGGCCAAGGCCGCACGGTGGACTTCCGCAACACCGTCATCGTGATGACCTCCAACCTGGGCTCGCACCAGATCCAGGAGCTGTCCGGCGACGGCAGTGCCGAGGCCTATACGCAGATGAAGGCAGCGGTGATGGGCGTGGTGCAAGCGCATTTCCGCCCGGAGTTCATCAACCGGCTCGACGACATCGTGGTGTTCCATCCGCTGGACAAGGCGCAGATCAAGTCGATCGCGCGCATCCAGTTGCATGGGCTGGAAAAACGCCTGTCCGAGCGCGGCCTCAAGCTGGACCTGGACGATGCCGCGCTGGAATTACTCGGCAATGTCGGTTTTGATCCGGTGTATGGCGCGCGCCCGCTCAAGCGTGCGATCCAGTCGCAGGCGGAAAACCCGCTGGCCCAGCAGATCCTGTCCGGCCAGTACCTCTGCGGCGACACCGTGCGCGTGCGTGCCGAGGGTGGGCGGCTGGTGTTTGGCAAGGGCTGAGTGAGTAAGGATCGTCCCGCAGAATGCGGGACGATCCGCTGACGTCGGGCAACGTGTTCGGATGGTGTTCCGGGGCAAGCAGTCTCCCGGTACTATCGGGCCAGAGACCCACGGAAGAAACACAGATGCGCATGGCTGATCTGATCATCGGTATCGTCATGTGGACAGGCTCGGCAGTTGCGGGCCACGCCGCCCAATCACCGGATTTCGTGGCTGCCGTCGATGCCTATGAAGCAAAGGACTATTCGCGCTGCGCGGAGATTTTAGGCTCGCTGCAACGCGCTTCCATCCCGTTTCCACAAAATGCGCAGCTGTTGCAGGTGGAGTGTCTTGCGGCAGCTGGCCGCACCGATGAAGCGTTGCGTTATCTCGATTCGGAGATTCCGCACGGTCGTATCTCTGTCGAAGACCTGCGTGGTAAAGATCGTCCCGGACTCAATCGACTACGCAAGACCGAGGCGTGGCCAGCGTTGTTGGCGAAGGCAGAGCGTCTTGGTGCGCAGCAAAATGCTTTTTTGGATCAAGCGCTGCGACAGGAACTGCTGGCGCGTGTCGAAAAAGACCAGCAGGTCCGTCGCGCCGCGATTGCTGCCGGCGGAAAGCCGGAAGATTGGGCACGCATCGCACCGGTCGATCGCGATAACACCGCATGGTTGAAGCAAGTCGTCGCACGCCAAGGCTGGCCAGGCAATGAACTGGTTGGAGAGGACGGCGCAGAGGCCGCGTGGATACTGGTACAGCATGCCGATGCAGATCCGACGTTTCAGGCGCAGATGTTGCCGTTGCTGGAAGCGGCGCTTTCCCGCAGAGATGTAGCGGCAGACCATGTTGCGTTGCTGACTGATCGCGTGTTGCGTGCACAAGGCAAACCGCAGCGTTACGGAACGCAGTTTGAGACCGAAGCAGACGGGCACATGTCGCTGCAACCTACCGAGGACGAAGCGGGACTCGATGCGCGGCGGCGCGCAGTGGGGTTGCCGTCCATTGCCGATTACAAGCGGATGCTGCAAGAGACGTATCACACGCCAGTGCGTTGATCGTCGCGCACTGGGTACGCAATCGCGTAGTCAAACCGGGCGTCAACGGAACTAACCGCTGGCGATGTCGTCATGGCGTGCTGGCATGAGGTGCGGGCCGGTAGCCGGGTATTGTCGAATGTCCTGTCCGAGCGAGCCGCGCCATGACCGATCCGCAGTGGAAGCCCGAAACCATCGCCGTGCACGGCGGCTACCAGCCCGATCCCACCACGCGGGCGGTGGCGGTGCCGATCTACCAGACCGTCGCCTACGCCTTCGACGATACCCAGCATGGCGCGGACCTGTTCGACCTCAAGGTGCAGGGCAATATCTACAGCCGCATCATGAACCCAACCAACGCCGTGCTGGAGCAGCGCGTGGCTGCGCTGGAAGGCGGCATCGGTGCATTGGCGCTGGCCTCCGGGCAGGCTGCGGTGACCTATGCGATCCAGACCATCGCCGAGGCCGGCGACAACATCGTCTCCTCCAGTGCGTTGTATGGCGGCACCTACAATCTGTTCGCGCATACCTTGCCGCAGTTCGGCATCAGCACGCGCTTTGCCGATTATCGCGATCCGCAGGCGTTTGCCGGCTTGATCGATGAACGTACCAAGGCGGTGTTCGTGGAGTCGATCGGCAATCCGCGCGGCAACATCACCGATATCGAGGCCGTGGCCGCGGTGGCGCATGCGCATGGCGTGCCGCTGATCGTGGACAACACCGTGGCCACGCCGTCGCTGCTGCGGCCGATCGACTTCGGCGCCGACATCGTGGTGCACTCGCTGACCAAGTATCTGGGCGGCCATGGCAACAGCATCGGCGGGGCGATCGTGGACAGCGGGCGCTTCCCGTGGGCGGCGCACAAACAGCGGTTTGCACGGCTCAACGAGCCGGACGTGAGCTATCACGGCGTGGTCTACACCGAAGCGCTCGGCGAGGCGGCGTACATCGGCCGTGCGCGCGTGGTGCCGCTGCGCAATACCGGCGCGGCGCTGTCGCCGTTCAACGCATTCCTGATCCTGCAAGGCATCGAAACGCTGCCGTTGCGAATGGAGCGCATCAATGCCAACACGCTGGCGATTGCGACGTATCTGCAACAGCACCCGCGGGTTGCCTGGGTCAATTACGCCGCGCTGCCGGATCATCCGGAGCATGCGTTGGCGCAGAAGTATCTGGGCGGGCATGGCTCGGGCGTGCTGACCTTCGGCCTGCCCGGCGGGCGCGCGGCCGGCGCGCGTTTTCTGGATGCGCTGCAGTTGTTCACGCGGCTGGTGAACATCGGCGATGCGAAGTCGCTGGCAACGCATCCGGCATCGACCACGCACCGTCAGCTGGGCCCGGCCGAACTGGAACATGCCGGGGTCAGCGAAGACACGGTGCGGCTGTCGGTCGGCATCGAGCACATCGACGATCTGCTGCGGATCTGGAGCAGGCGCTGCAGAGGGCGTGAAGTTTTAGAGCCCCTTTCTGGGTTGGAATAGGCGAAGAGCGAGCTGGCCTCCCTCCAACGTGGCGCCAAGGCGCAGCTTGCGTGCCACCGGCGCGTGACTTGGTGCCCCCCGCGCTGGCAGGGCGGGCCGTGGCGCGGAGTGGGGCTTGGGGTGAGCGGTGAGGGGTGAGGGGTGAGGTGTAAGGGTACGGCGAAGCACACTGCCTGTCGGTACTAGCTTCGGTCAGGGCGTCAGCGCGGCCGGGGATCGGCTCTTCGGCTCGGCAGACATCCTGTCTGACTCGCCGTCGCGGCACATCCCTGTGCCGCTCTCCGCCAATCCCCGGCCCCGCTGCCGCCTCGGCACGTTGTTGCCGCGACTTCGAAAAGTGCTGAACGCGGTCATGACGAAGTTACCCGAAGCCCCTCTCCCGTCGGGGAGATGAGGCACAGCTGGCGCGCCATGGCGCGCGTGCCAGGGAGCGCCCGCGCCGCAAGCGCGGGCTGGGGCGCGGAGCGGGGGGTGGGGTGAGGGTACGGGGGCGAAGCCCACTCGCATGTGCGAGATGACGCTCGGTGGCAGGCATGCGGCCATGCCGGTAGTCCCGGCATGCTGCTTCCATCCATGGCATGAGGCTTCGCTCCGTACCCTCATCCGGCGCTGCGCGCCACCTTCTCCCGGTGGGAGAAGGGGTTGGTCCCCCCGGTGCGTGGAGACGCGTTGCGCCTGGCCGCCTGCCGCAGACCTCGGAAGCGCCTCTGGCCAATCCTGCTACCATGCGCGCCCCTGAGGTGACTGCCGGTTTGCCGGTGGTTTAAACGGGAATCCGGTGCGCGGATCGCCTTGGCGAACTGCAATGCCGGAGCTGCCCCCGCAACGGTGGGCGAGGTCAGATGCCGCAACACGCCACTGTGCAGTCGCATGGGAAGGCGCGGCATCGGAGGCGCAGGCTTCCACTCGCGAGCCCGGAGACCGGCCTGAGGGATTGAACCGGCACGCGGTGGGCGTGGCCTTGATCGTCTGGCGCTGCCGCGTTGGACGGCTGGCCCGTTGCTGCCTGCCGTCCCCATTGCCCCCGCGCGGGTAGGCGCGGTTCCAGGAGCAGCAATCGATGTCCGTTTCTTCCGTTTTGCCGCGTCGTGCGGTGCTGGCCGCGGGGCTGTCGCTGTGCGTGGCCACCCTGGCCCATGCCGAGGCCGCCATCGATCTCGACCAGGTCGTGGTCACCGCCTCGCGTACTGCGCAGACCCAGGACCAGACGCTGGCGCCGGTCACCGTGATCGACCGCGCGCAGATCGAGCGTCGCCAGGTGAATTCGCTGCAGGACCTGCTGCGTGGCGAAGCCGGGGTGGCGCTGGCCAACAACGGCGGCCCGGGCAAGCCGACCTCGCTGTTCCTGCGCGGCACCGAGTCCGATCAGGTGGTGGTGCTGATCGATGGTGTGCGCATCGGCTCGGCCACCTCGGGCGGGGCGGCGTTGCAGGATCTGCCGATCGAGCAGATCGAGCGCATCGAGATCGTGCGTGGTCCGTTCTCCAGCCTGTACGGTTCCGAGGCGCTGGGCGGGGTGATCCAGATCTTTACCCGGCGCCCGCAAGGCCGCTTCGTACCCACCTTCAGCGCGGCGGCCGGAAGCGACAATGCGCGCCGCTATAGCGCGGGCCTGGCCGGGCGCAGCGAAGGCGATCTGAGCGAAAGCGGTGGCTGGTATTCGGCCAACGCGGTGCATGACGAAACCGATGGCATCAACGCGTATCTGGACACCAGCTCCAGCGACTACGACCCGGATCGCGATGGCTACCGCAACGATTCGCTGAGCATGCAGGGCGGCTGGCGCTTCAATCGCCAGTGGGACGCCGACGTGCATGCCTTGCGCGCGCAAAGCCGCAACGAATACGACGGCTCGGCCTTCGGCGGCAACCTGTCAAAGGGCGTGCAGCAGGCGGTCGGTGGCCGTGTGCGTTACGCGCCTACCGATGCGGTCAAGCTCACTGCCAGCGTCGGCAGCAGTTCCGACTTCAGCGATGCGTATTACGACGGCGCGTATCTGTCCACCTATGACACCCGCCGCAAGCAGGGCGCATTGCAGGCCGATATCGCTGCCGGCGCGGGCCTGTTCACGGTCGGCTTCGACTGGCAGCGTGACGCCATCGCCAGCAGCGACAATTACGATGCCGACAGCCGCATCGACCGCGCCGCATTCGCGCAGTGGCAACAGAGCTTCGGTGCGCAGTCCTTGCAGGCCAGCCTGCGTCGCAACGACAACAGCCAGTTCGGCGGCAAGACCACCGGCAGCCTGCTGTGGGGCTGGGATGTTGCCGAGCATCTGCGCCTTACCGCCAGCTACGGCACCGCGTTCAAGGCACCCACCTTCAACGAGTTGTATTACCCCGATTTCGGCAATCCGTTGCTGGGGCCGGAAACCTCCAAGAGCGCCGAGCTCGGCCTGCGTGGCAGCTACGGCTGGGGCACCTGGACGCTGAGCGCGTTCCAGACCCGCATCGACGATCTGATCGCCTACGACGCGTCGTTGGTGGATGCGGCGCATCCGTTCGGGCAGCCGAACAATATCGATCAGGCGCGCATCCGCGGCGTGGAAGCCGGCTACGACACCGAGCTGGCCGGCTGGACCGTACGCAGCGCCTTGACCTGGCTGCAGCCGCAGGCCGATGGCGAGGTCAACAACGGCAACTGGTTGCCGCGGCGCGCGCGGCAGAGCGGGCGCATCGATGCGGACCGCAGCTTCGGTGCATTCGGCGTCGGCGCGAGCCTGTTCGGGTCCGGCAAGCGCTTCGACGATCTGGCCAACACCGAGCAGCTGGCCGGTTACGGGTTGCTGGATTTGCGCGTGAGCTATGCCGTGACTGCGGACTGGAAGGTATCGCTCACCGCCAACAACGTGTTCGATCGCCAGTACGAAACCGCACGCTGGTACGCGCAGCCCGGGCGCAATTATCTGCTGACGTTGCGTTATCAGGCCGCGCAGTAAGCGCGGCTGTTGCGCCGGGCATGCGCACTGTGGGGTGAGCGCGCAACGAAGCGGGGCAGGGCGTCGTGCCGCTGAGCGAACTCACGCCTCGATTTGTCGACAGGCCGGCCGGCTGCACAAGGCATTGGCGCTACAGTGCGAGCGTGTGGTGCTGGTGGTGGCAGGTTTGCCGATGGTTCTGACGGGAGAGGCGGTGTGACGAGCGATTGGATCCATGGTGCCTGTGCGGTGCCGGACGCGCGCGTGCGCGCGGCTGCGCTGGCGCGGCAGGAGCAACTGACCAAGCCGCACGGCGCGCTGGGCCGGCTGGAACAGCTGGCAGTGCAGCTGGCGGCCTGGCAGCGCAATGAGCACCCCACCGTGCAGCGGGTCTGGATCGCGGTGTATGCCGCCGACCATGGCGTCGCCGCCGAGGGCGTGTCTGCGTTTCCGCAGGCGGTCACCGGCGAGATGGTGCGCAATTTCGCCCGCGGTGGCGCCGCCATTGCGGTGCTGGCGCGCGAGCTCGGTGCGCGCCTGGAAGTGGTCAATCTCGGCGTGGTCAACGACCCGGGCGAGTTGCCGCGGGTGCGGCGTGCCTGGATCGCCCCGGCCAGTGCCAACATCTGCGAGCAGCCGGCGATGAGTTCCACCCAGCTGCGCGACGCGTTGGCCGCGGGCGCCGAAAGCGTCGCCCAGGCAAAGAGTTGCGACACGCAGCTGTTTGTCGGCGGCGAAATGGGCATCGGCAACACCACCTCGGCCGCGGCGTTGGGCTGCGCGCTGCTGTCGCAGTTTCCGCAGGCGATGGCCGGCGCCGGCACCGGGCTGGATGCCGAGGGCATCGCCCACAAGGCCACCGTAATCACCCGTGCGCTGGCCCTGCATGCCGATGCTGCGACGCCGCTGGAGCGGTTGCGCCGGCTGGGCGGTTTCGAGATCGCCGCCCTGGTCGGTGCCTACATCGCCGCTGCGCAGGCCGGGATTCCGGTGCTGGTGGATGGCTTCATCAGCACCGCCGCGGCGCTGGTCGCCACCCATCTCAATGGCGGCGTGCGCGAATGGCTGTTGTTCGGCCATCGCTCGCAGGAGCGCGGCCACGCCGCCTTGCTGCGCGCGCTCGATGCCGAACCCTTGCTGCAGCTGGACCTGCGTCTGGGCGAGGCCAGCGGCGCAGCGGTGGCGATTCCGCTGCTGCGTCACGCCTGCGCCTTGCACAACGGCATGGCCACCTTTGCCGAAGCCGGCGTGTCCGACGCATGAGTGTGCAGATCAGCCTGCTGTGGCACGGCGACACCGGCCAGCGCAGCGACCGCGGTCAGCTCGACGACCCGCTCGCTTAACTGGCTGGCAGCAACTGCGCGCGGCCACCGCCGATGGCGCATGGGACGCGGTGGTGGCCTCGACGCTGTAACACCTGCGCCTGGTTCGCCACCGGGTTGTATGCAGCCGGACGCGCCAGCGACACTGCGCAAGATCGGGACCGCAGGCCCAGCCGATCTGCGCGATGCTGGGGCTGTCCAACAGGAGTCGCCCCATGCCAGCAGCCGCTTCGGTCGTCTTCAATCGCCAGCGCAGCGTCGAGCGCGTCGTCGCCCATCTGCAGGCCAGCATCCGCGTCGGCGAACCGCTGCCGGACCTGGCCGCATTGGCGGCCGTGGCGCAGCAGTCGCCGCATCATTTCCATCGGGTCTATCGCGCGTTGGCCGGCGAAACCCTGGGGCAGACCATCGCGCGGCTGCGTCTGAGTTATGCGCTGCATCTGCTGGGCGAGCCGACGAGCACGGTGACCGAGGTGGCGCTGGCGGTGGGTTATCAGACCCCGCAGGCGCTGGCACGCGCGTTCCGCAGCCTGTTGCAGGCCAGCCCGAGCAGCTTGCGCAACGCGCCCGCTGTGCGCGCACAGAAACTGCAACAGCTGGCCATGCCCTCGCTGCCGGCGCAGATATCCGGCGCACCCTTGCAGGTGCTGGTGCAAATGCTCGATCCGCTGGAAGTGGTGGTGCTGCGCCAGCGCGGCGCCTTCGACGATCTGGACCGTGGCTTCGGCCGCATCGCGGCCTGGGCCGAGCGCGCCGGTGCAATCGAACACTTGCAGACCTTGATCGGCCTGCCACTCCACGACCACCGCGATGTGCCGGCACATCGGCATCTATTCGAATGCGGCATGGTCTTCGACGCCGCACTGTCGCCGCCGGCGCCGCTGCAACTGCGCCAGCTCGACGGCGGCGCGCACGCGGTGCTGCGCCATGTGGGCTCTTATGCAGGTATCGAAGACGCGCTCGATCGCGTGCTCGCGCAATGGCTGCCCGACAGCGGCTACGTGCTGCGCGATGCGCCGCTGCATTATCTCTACCTGGACGACCCCGAAGCGGTGGCAGAGGCAGAGCTGCGTGCAGACATTCGCGTGCCGGTCCGGCCCGCGACGCACGCCGATGCCGCCGCCTGAGCCGCAACCGGCAGGAACACCATCTGCGGCGGCGGATGCATCAGGAACTGCTGGTGCGAGATATTCCACGCATACGCGCCGGCCAGCGGGAAGGCCAGGCAGTCGCCTGGCGCCAGCGCTGCGACAGGTTGGTTGCGCGCCAGCACGTCCTTGGGCGTGCACAGTTGCCCGACCAGGGTGACCGGGGTGTCGCGCAGCACCGGCGCGTGCCTGCCACGCAATACGCGGAACGGATGATCGTGGCCTTGCGCGGCCGGGGTGCGGAAGTGATGGGTGCCGCCGCGGGCGATCGCAAACCACGCGCCGTGGCTGCGCTTGAGGTCCAGCACGTCCATCAGATACCAGCCGCAGCTGGCGCTGACGTAGCGGCCCGGCTCCAGGCGCAGGCGCAGTGCGCTGCCGTGTTCGTGCAACAGCGCGGGCAGCCCGGCGCAGAAGCCGGCCCAGTCGAACGACGATTCCGGCGCCAGATAATCCACACCGAAGCCGCCGCCTGCATTCACCCGCAACGGGCCGAGTCCGTAGCTCTGCCGCCACTGCTGCACGGTGCGCAGGTAGGCGGCGATCAGATGCAACTGCGCGCCGGCATCGCGCTGGTGCGACATCAGATGGAAATGGAAGCCTTCCAGCCGCAGCGAAGGGCTGGCCCGCAGCCGCTGGACCGCCGCGTCCAGATCGTCCGGGTCCAGGCCGAACGGTGAGGGCTGCCCGCCCATCATCAGGCGCGTGCTCTGCGCGCCGGGCACGGCGATGTTCATGCGCAGGAACACCGGCACGCAGCGGCCGACCTGCGCCGCGATCGCGGCCAGGCGTTCCAGTTCGCCCAGGCTTTCCACATGCACGGTGCAGTCGGGCAGCGCGACGGCCTGGGCCAGTTCGCCATCGAGCTTGCCAGGGCCGCCGAACAACAACGCGGCCTGGGGTTGTTGCCGATGCAGCCAGGCCAGTTCGCCGCCGGAGGCCGCCTCGAAGCCATCCACGTGCGGGGCGAGCGTGTGCAGGATCGGCGGCTCCGCATTGGCTTTTGCCGCGTAGAACAGCTCGCAGTCGGCCGGCAGTTGCGCGCGCATCCAGGCCGCGTGCGCATCCAGGGCGGCCAGGTCGTAGACGTAGGCGCACAGCGGGCCATCGCTTTGGCCGCGGATGCCCGGCAATGCCTGCATCACTGCGTCCATATCGATGCGCAGGCTCATGCCGCCACCCGCCGTGCCGCTGCGATGCGTGGCATCGGATTGGGCAGCGCGGTGTAATCGGATTGGCGATCGGCGCGTTGCCACAGCCGCGTGCCCAGGTTGTTCTTGCCAGGCAGCGGCGCGCCGTCGAGCAGGCCCTGCAGCGCGGCTTGCGTGCCATGGCGCTGTTGCCAGCGTGCGGCGAGCTCGCCCACGCATTGCCACAGGCGCGCCTCCAGCACGGCATCGCCTTCGGTCAGATGGAAGATCGCCTCGGCCAGGTTGTTGACCAGCGCGCAATACGCCACGCGATTCCAGCCCTGTTCCGGCGTGTAGTACAGCGATTGCCGGGCGCGTTCGCCCACGCCCTGCAAGCGCGTGGCGGGCCAGTGATGTGCGAGCAGCTTGGTGCCTTCCAGGTCGCGGATCCATACCCGCGTCGGCCAGCCATCGGCAAACCCGATCACGGTGTTCTGCAAGTGCGGTTCCAGCGCGATGCCGTGCTGGAACAGGGCACTCCACACCCCGTCCAGCAGCAAGCCGGCATAGGCGCGGAACCACAGCAGCGTGGCGGTGTGGCGATCCATCTGCGCGCCGCCCAGTGCCTGCAGCCTGGACGCACACACGCTGTTGCCCTGCGCATCGCAGGTGAACAACGCGGCGGCCACCTGCGGTTGCCAACGCGCGCGTTGCGCGGCGGGCAGGGTCTGCCGGTACAGGATGCCGAAGCTCTCCGACAGGCCACGCGCCGCCAGCGGGTCGGCGTCGTGCAAGGCGGGATCGACCTGGGCGACCTCCAGCGAGGTGGCCGCAGGCTCCAGCATCACATCGAAGCCCGGCACCTGCACGGCCAGCGCACGCCAGCTCGGTGCCAGCAGCTCGGTAAGCGCGACCGCACTTTCCAGCTCGTACCAGGCGTTCTTGCGCACGCAGTTGGTCAACCGCACATGCACCGAGCATTTGAGGAAATAATCCAGTTCCGGGTGATACAGCGTGCGCACCGACGAGGTGGGCCGCAGTGCCTCGCCCAGCATGCCGACGGGCTCGATCAGCCCGCGCGCCTGCAGGGTGCGCAGCAGCGGGTCGTCGAGCAGGCGCTGCGTTTCCCACGGATGACAGGGATACAGCGCGTCGCTGCCGGACAGCTGCCGCAGGCTGGCACGCACATCGCGGCCCTGCATGCGCAGCAGCCGTGGGTCGATGCGAAACCAGAACAGCTGGAACGCGGCGCGCGCTTCCGGCGCGCAGGCCAGTACCTGCGCCAGATCGACGCCTTCGCGGCTCTTGGGCGTGGGATGCAAGGCATGCCCCCACAGCATCGATTGTTCGGCGTCGATCATCGCCTCGCCGGTCGCGGCGGTGCCCTGTGCCTGGCGCAGCAGTGCGGCAGTGATCGCCACGCTGTTGGCGCTTTGCGCGAGCAGTTCCGGGTTGACCGCCTGCGTGCTGCCCAGCGCCTGCAGCAGGCAACGCACCAAGGCATGCGCGTCCAGGCTCTGCCACGGTTGGCCGGCGCCCTTGAGAAACGGCGTGGAGGCAAAGCGGCAGCGGCCCAGGCGATCGGCATAGGCAATGCGCACGCACAGCGTGCCGGTATCGCCCAGCGCGATCCGCAGCCAGCGCTGCTCGGCCACGCGCGGGCCGGGGCGATCCAGCCCGCGGTAATCGAAGTCCACTGTGCGTTGCGGAATTGCGAACTCGCGCAGGTAGCAGTTCAACCAGCAACTGCAGGCCTGCGCGTCGGCCATGCTGTCGTACCAGGGGTCATGCATCGTGTGCGGCGACATCGGCGGATCTCCTCGAAGGGAAGCGCACCAGAACGGTGAGCGCAGCGGCCGCCGCAGCCAGCGCGGCAGCCAGGAAGGGGGTGGCAGGGCCAGCCGCCTGGGCCAGCGCGCCGGCAGCGGCACCGGCGAACACGCCGGCCCATTTGCCGCAGGCATCGAAGCGGCCGAACAGGCGCCCGGCGCCATGCCCGCTGGCGACCAGCGCCAGGCTGCGGTTGAGCCCACGCAGGCCGAACAACATGCCGAACCCGAACAGCAGCCGTGCCGCTGCCAATGCGGCGGCGTCGTGCAGCAGCGCCTGCCACAGGCAGGCCAGCGCGAACAGCGCCAGGCCGGGCACCAGCCAGGCTTCGCCATCGCCGCGCCGCCACCACGGCAACACCACCAGATAGACCAGGTGCGGCAGGCTGTAGAGCAGGCCGGCCAGCGCGTCGTGGCCGGCGCCGCGCGCCAGCGCATACGGGATGAAGTAGGGGAAGGTCACCACCATCGCGAAGCAGAACAGGAACTGCGCGATCAGCAACGCAGGCCATAGTGCGCTGGCCGGTGCTGACGCCGATGGCGCCGACGCAGCCGCATGCCCGGAGGGCGCGGACTGCGCAGTGGACGCGGTCAGCCGCGGCGCAGGCCGGTCGGCGGGCAGACGCCAGGTCAGCGCGAACGCCAGCAGCGGCAGCAGTGCAAGCGCGCGATACAGCGACTGCGCCGGGCCAAGCGCCACGGCCAGGCCCAGCAACGCAGGCGCGCTGACCATCGCCAGGCGCGCCGAATACTGCGTCCAGTCGAGCGCACGTGCCAGCGGGCCGGCTTGCGGCTGGCTGGCCAGGTACGCATTGGCCGCCGCCAGCGAGCCGCCGCAGGTGCCTTGCACGATCAGGCCGATCACCAGCCAGCTCAGTGACGGCGCGAAGCCGGCGATCGCAAAGCCCAGCGCCAGCCCCAGTTGCGCACGCAATAACGAGCGCTTGCGTCCATAGCGGTCGGCCAGACGCCCCCAGGTGCCGGCCGTCAACGCGGTACACAGCGTCGGCAACACGTACAGCACGCCGCTCCAGCCAACCGCCGCCGAGGGCGCCAGTTCGGCCAGCACCTGCGGCAGAAACAGCGGCATGCCCAGTGCGGTGAAGGCGGCAAGGTAATGCGCGGCCAGCACCGGGCCCAGGATGCGCTTCATCGCTGGGCACCCGCCTGCCGACGCGGCCTCTGCTGCGCGCCGGCGAAGGCGTCGCCGAAGGGATTGGGCGCGCTATCGCCGTAGAACTTGTTGATGTCGCTCGCACCGGTGAGTTGCTTGCTGAGCAGGCTGCCGGCGCTGAGCAGGTACTTCACCGGCAGCCGCGGTGCGGCCAGCAGGCGACGCGCGGGAGCGGTATCGATGCCATCGACGTCCAGCTGCGCCAGCGTCGAGGCGAACTGCGTCTGCAACTGCGTGTACAGCGGTGCGCGCAGCGCCGGCTGCCATTCGACCAGGCCTTCCAGCACTGCCTGCAGATCCAGCTGCAGCACGATGGTGCAGAACATCTGCGCCAGGGCCTGCGGCTGGTCCACCGCGATGCGCGCATCGTGCAGCGGGCCCAACGCGTCCAGATCCGGCAGCTGCGCGCGCAACTGCGGCATCGCGATACGCGCGGCGTCGTTGTCCTTCATCAGCAGCCGCGTCGCCTGGCCATCGGCGTAGACCAGCACGCTGTTCTGCTGATTGGCTTCCAGCGCGATGCCGTAGCGCAGCCACAGGCGCAGATGCACCGCCAGCATCAGCTCGGTGTACGCGCGCCACCAGCCGAGCACATCGCCCTGCGCAAAGCGCTCGGCCAGATGGATCGCCATCGGCCGGCCATCGGGCAACCGCGCGCACAGCGCGGCCACCGGCACCAGCGTGGTGGCGTCCAGCGGTGGGTAACGCCGCAGCAGATAGGCCAGATGACGGGTCTGTCCCACATGCCCGCCATGCGATTCGTCCACGAACACGCAGCGGCCGCGCAGGGCCGGATCCAGCGCATCGATGCGCCGCAGTGCGCGCTCCAGCCAGTGGCCGTCGTACAGCGTGGAGGGCTTGATCAGGCGCAGATTGAGCGCGCCCAGCGTGCGCATCGGAATCGGCAGCTTGAGATGCAGCTGCGGATGCTGCAGCGGCACCAGCGTGCGGACCGACAGGGTGGGGCGCACCTCCAGCCAGGCCTGCGGCGCGCGCAGTGTGCCTGGCGGCAGTGCAAACCCGTCCTGCTCCAGCCGCGCCCACACCAGCGGATGCACCGGCCAGGCGACATGCGTGTCGGCCAGCGCAGGCGGCAGGCCCAGCGTGGCGAAGTCCGGCCACAACTCGGCCGGCGTGGCGGTGGTGCAGCTGACCTGCGCACGCGGAACCGCCAGCCAGCGCAGCGCGAAGGTGGGGGCGAATTCCGGTGCGTAATCGCGCAGTTCCGAGGCATCCAGCCCGACCTTGGCACGTGCGGTGGGATAGAACGGATGATCGCGGTAGCTGGCCAGTTGATCGCAGCGGTATGCACGCTCGGCCGCATCTGCATGCTGCAAGGCGTTGAGCAGCGCAGGTGCCTGCGCGTCGTAGGCCTGGCGCGCCAGGCCCAGGTGGGCGGCAGCGCACTCGGCTTCTTCGGCGTAGGCGCGATGCAGCTGTTGCGTCTCGCTGTCCAGCTGCGCGCTCATGCGTTGCAGCCAGGCCTGCGCACCGCGTTCGACATGCGCGCCATCGGCGCCCTGCACGATCCAGCTGTCGCCGCAGGCGCTGATGTCCTGCAGATAGCCCTGCCGATGGATCGGCAACCACAGCGTGCCGTCGGGCAGATGCGCGATGCGCCACCAGCCCTCCACCGGGCTGGGGTCGGTCCATGCCGCCAGCACGCCTGCCTCGGGTATTGCGGCGCTGCCGCGGGTGGCGATGCCGCGCAGGTCCTCGCGCAGGCAGGCATCGATGATGCGGGTGGCGATATAGCGTTGGTCGGCGGCACTGCTCATGCGCGCAGCTCCGCGCCATCGATCCGCCACTGCAGCCCCGCTTCGGCATGCACCACCGCCTGTTGCAGCGCCTGTGCATCGCTGGCCACCGCGCTCAGCACACCCAGGTAATCCTTGTTGGAATGGCTCAGGCGGATGCGTTCACCGGGCGCGCGCATGCGCCGGTACTGCACATCGCTGTGCGCATCGTGGTGGCGGCGATCTTCGCTGGCGGTCACCAGCTCGCCGTCCTGCTCGGCGACGTAGTAACGCAGCAAGGCATGGGCACGATCGCAGCGCAGCTGCGGCAGCGGCAGGCCCAGATGCGGTGCCAGCGCGGCGGTGAACCATTGCCTGCCGAACATCTCGTCGAGCAGGAACTCGCGGCGGTCGCCGATGCTGCGGTAGTTGATCTCCACCAGCACCGGGCCGTCGCTGGTGAGGATGAATTCGCTATGGCATAGCCCGAAGCCGACCCCGAAGCTGCGCAGCTGTTGCAGCGCCTGCGCAATTACCGGCGTGTCCACGCGGGCATCCCACTGCGCCTCGCATTCCACGAAGTGCGGCGGTGGCGACAAGCGCACCTTGAAGCCGCCCAGCGCCTGCAGCGTTTGGCCGTCGCCCAGCGTTTCCAGCGTGAACAGCGCCCCTTCCAGCATGCCTTCCAGCAGCACGGTGCGCTGCGGATGGCGCTGCCACACATCGTCCAGATAGGCCTGCAACTGCGCGGTATCTGCACAGTGGCGCACGTCCAGACTGGCCACGCCCTCGCGCGGTTTGGCCACCACCGGCCACGGAATGTCGGCCGGCAATGCAGCACCCGGCGCCAGCGTGCAGAACCACGGCGATGGCAGTTCACGCGCACGCAGGCGCTGACGCATCGCCGCCTTGTTCTTGGCCGCGTAGCAGACCTGCCAGTCCTTGCCGGGCAGGCCGAGACCCGCTGCGACCAGCGCGGTGCTGGTCTGCAGATGATCGCTGTTGCTGAACACCGCGCGCGGCGATACATCGGCGTCGTGCAGTACATCCAGCACGCCGAGCGGATTGAACACATCGCATTCGATCACCCGTTGCGGCGCATGCGCCGGATGCTCGCGGAAATGGCTGAGGTGATCGAGTCGGTGGTCGGTCAGCAGCCACACCGGCAGGCCGAGCGCATGCGCGGCCGGAAGAAACCCTTCGGTGATGGCCGGATGGCAGACATGGGTGAGGATCACCAACGGTGCAGCGGATGTCGCAGTCATGGCAGCTCTCGTTCAACAGGACGGTGGAAAAAACCGGTACTGAAACGGGCTGCCTGGAGCCGCAGGGGCGTTGGGTGGCCTGCGATACGGTGATCGCATGCCGCATGCTGCGGCAGGGAGACGTGCGTCATGCACGCCGTGTTGTCTGCGGCGCCCGCCAGCGCGAGCGCCGTTGCCGTCAGCCGACCGACGCCCCTGTACGTCGGTTGCTACGGCATGTGCCGGGTGGGAGGCCTAAAACGTGTACTCCAGCCCGGCGGTGACGGTGCGCGACGGTGCGGCCTGGCGGCCCCACGGGCTGGTATCCACACCGCGGAACCAGTACTGCCGATCGAACAGGTTGTTGATCGCCAGCGACGCGCTGAATTTTTGTCCATCGCGTTCGAACAGCGTATGGCTCACCTGCGTGTTCCATACCCAGTACGACGGCAACTCGCCGACCGAGGCGATCGCGTTCTCCTGCACGGTGTTTGCCGCATCGCTGTAGGCCTTGCTGAAGTAGTAGCTCGACAGTGCGACAGTGGTGTGACCGAGCGTGTAGTTGCCGCCCAGGGTGATCTGGTTGCGCGAGGTGTAGGGCACGCGCAGCCCGCGGAATGCACCCGATTCCTGGCTGGCATCCAGATACGCATAACCGGCGTTGAGGGTGAGCGCGCGCAGGTTTTCCGGGCTCCATTGCAGTTCCAGCTCGCCGCCTTGATGGCGGGTCTTGCCGAGGTTGCGGAACACGCGCGTGGTGTTGTCCAGCTGGATCTGCTGATCGAAATCGATCAGATAGGCACCGAGCTGGATGCGGGTGCGGTCGTTGGGCTGGTAGCGCGTGCCGGCTTCGTAATTCCATGCCAGTTCGGCATCCAGGTTGTTGCCGAAGATGATCTGGGTGACCTGCGGCGCACGCAGCGAGCGCTGCCCGTCCGCGTAGAAGAACCATTCTGCGTTGGCCTGGAAACCCACCGTCAACCCCGGCAATACATCGCGGGTCTGGTTGCGCGTGCGCAGGCCGGTGGCGCGATTGAAATAGCGCGAATCCAGCCGCTCGTAGCGCAGGCCCGGGGTGATGGTCAGGCGTTCGTCGGGCAGGGTGATCGCATTGCTGACGTAGGCGGCCAGGGCGCGGTCTTCGAACTGCCAGTCACGCACGCTGGTGAACAGGCCATCGCGCAGGCGCAGATTGCCGACCAAAAAGTCGATGTCCTCGTGCACCGCGCGCACACCGGCGGTCCACTGCTGACGCACGCCACCGGCATCGCCCATGCTCCAGCTCAGCCGCGGCTCGCTGCCGACCACGCGGAAGTCGCGCGGTGCGGTCTGGCGCAGTTGCGGCGGCAGGTCCGAACGCCAGGTTTCGGTGGCGGCCTGGCGCATGCCGACGATGAAGTTGCGGCTGCTGCGCGCGCTGAAGTTGGTCCAGGACAACCGGACGTCTTTCAGCGGGCCCCAGTCTCCGAACAACTGCTCGTAGCTCAACGACGCACGCGTGGTACGCCCATTGAAGCTGTCCAGCGGGCGGGTGGACTGGCGCGGGTCGCGCCGGTAATCGTCGGGGCTGAGCGCGCCGGCCAGATCCATGTCGACCAGATAGCGCTGCACGCTGGCCTTGATCAACTTGGTGTCGTCCAGCCACCACTCCGCACGCACGCGCAGATTGCTGATGTCGGTATCGCTGTGCGCGCGCCAGTACTCGCCGTAAGTGCGATTGGCATCGACCTGCAGGCCGAGGTTGTCGGTGAGGTAGCCGCCGCTGCTGAGCGCGCTGTCCTGCAGGAACTGGCCCTGGCCGCCGGCGGTGACCTTGTGCGCCAGCGTGGTACTCCACTCGCTGGGGATCTCCTTGCTGACCAGATTGATCACCCCGCCGACATTGTTTGGCCCGTACTGCACGGCCGCGCCACCGCGCACGATGTCGATGCGGTCGATCTGGTTCAGCCCCACCGGAAACAACGACAGGCTGGTCTGCCCGTACGGCGCCAGTGCCAGCGGAATGCCGTCTTCCAGCACCTGCACGCGGCCGCTGCGGCTTTCGTACAGGCCGCGCAGCATCAGCTGCGGCAACGCGCCGGTGCCGGTCTCGTCGAAGATCTTGATGCCTGGCACGCGCTGCAGGGCATCGTCCAGCGAGCGGTTGCCGCCATTGCGCAGTTGCTCGCGGTCGATCACCTGGCGGCTGCCGGCATAGCGCTGCACGTCGTCGGGCCTGGAACGCCCGAGCAGGCTGCCTTGCACCTGGATCGTGTCCAGCGCACGGATCGGCGTCTGCGCATCGGTGGCTACCGCATCCGGTGACTCGGTGGCGAACGCCAACGGCGGCAGGGCCCAGGTGGCCGCAGCGATGGCGATGGTCAGGGCGTGGAAACGGAACGTCGACATCTACGGCGTGCTCCTGCAGGCGGGTGGTGGAATGGGTGCGGCGAAGCTGGCCAGGTGGCCGCGCAGTGCGCGTTGAATCAGCGCGCGGTCTTCGCCGGCCAGCATCCAGCGCAGGTCCGGCTGTTGCAGCCAGTGCGCGCGTTGCGCGTCGGTGCGCGGATTGGGGCAGAACGGCACGTCGGCCGAAACGCAGTGCGCATGCAGTTGCAGTAGCAGTTCCCACACCTGTGGATGGGTCGGTTGTGGGCCCAGGCCCAGATCCAGCGCAAGATCCAGCGCGCCTTCCATCACCAGCGCCACGCCGGGCAGCGCCAGCAGCTCGGGCACTGCCGCAATGCCGGCGGCACTTTCGATCATCGGCACGATGCGGATATTGCGATTGGCCTGCGCGATATACGTGGGCAGGTCGACATTGCCGAAACCGGTGACGCGCCCGCCGGTGATGCCGCGCCGGCCCAGTGGCGGAAACCGTGCCGCGGCGATGGCATCGGCCAGTTGCGCGGCCGATTCGGCGCGTGGAATCACGATCCCGCGCGCGCCGGCATCCAGCACGCGGCCGATCAGTTTTTCGTCCACCTCCGGCACGCGCACCCAGGCCTCGCAGCCGGACAGCTCGCAGGCGCGGATGGCGTGTTCCAGTTCGTCCGGCGCGCGCAGCACATGTTCCAGGTCGAGCACCACAAAGCCGTAGCCGATGCGGCCCAGCAGCTCGCACAACTGCACGCTTGGCACTGCGTTGAGAACGCCAACCGCAAACGTCATGGATGAGGCCGCCAAGGAAACGGGCGCTCATCCTGCTCCGGATGGGAATGATTATCAAGTGGATTTGGTGGGCATTTTTCGGTGCCCTGGTCGCAGTTCGATCAATGCACGGCTGCAAGCCGTTTCGCACTGAACCACCTGCAGGCAACAAAAAAAAACCCGCAGGCGCCGCCGGCGGGTTTTCGTGTCGTGCAGCGCTGCGTCGCCCCGCCTTGCGGTTACGACGCCGGTACGCGCAATGCCCGATACGGCGGGGTGGACATCACCATCTCGGCCAGCGAATAGGCCAGCTCGCGTTCGGCCAGCACCGCGCCGTCGGCGCCGTGTTCGAGCAGGTGCTTGACCTCGGTGTCGCTGTGCGCGCGCGCCAGCAGCGTCAGCGAGGGGTTGATCGCGCGCAGCTTGGCCAGCGCCTCGCCGGCTTCTAGCGGCTGCGGGATCGCCAGGATCGCGATCTTGGCGTGCTCCGGGCGGGCTTCGGCCAGCACGCGGTCGGCCGCCGCACTGCCGCGGATACCGGGAATGCCGGCCGCATGCGCCTTGGCCACATGATCGCTGTTGTCGTCGATCACCAGCACCGGCACGCCGCGGCTACGCAGCAACTGCGCCAGCGCGCTGCCGACGCGGCCATAGCCGATCACGATGGCATGGCCGTCCAGCGGCAGCGGCGGGCCGGGCGGCAGTTCCGGCTCCACCGCGGCCGGAGCGTCCTGCGCCTGCCTGGCCTGCCAGCGGTCCAGCCACGAGAACAGGAACGGGTTGGCGATGATCGACAGCAGCGCGCCGGCCAGGATCAGGTCGCGCCCGGTTTCCGGCAGGATCGCCAGCTGCACGCCCAGCCCGGCCAGGATGAAGGAGAACTCGCCGATCTGCGCCAGGCTGGTGGAAATGGTCAACGCGGTGCCGGTGGGGTGGCCGAATGCACGCACGATCACAAATGCGGCCAGCGACTTGCCCAGGGTCACGGTCAGGAACGTGGCCAGTACCTGCCACGGGTGCTCGACCAGGATCATCGGGTCGAACAGCATGCCCACCGAGACGAAGAACAGCACCGCGAACGCATCGCGCAACGGCAGCGAATCGCTGGCGGCCTTGTGGCTGAGCTCGGATTCCTTCAGCAACATGCCGGCGAAGAACGCGCCCAGCGCGAACGACACGCCGAACAGCGTGGCCGACAGGAACGCCACGCCCAGCGCGATGCCGAGCACGGCCAGGGTGAACAGCTCGCGCGAGCCGGTGGCGGCGACCTTTTCCAGCGACCACGGAATCACCCGCCGCCCGACCACCAGCATCACCGCCACGAACGCCACCATCTTGAACAGCGTCAGGCCCAGCGCGGCCAGCAGCGAGGTGGATTCGCCGGCATGCGCCGTGGCCGGCGCGGCGGTACCCAGCACCTCGGCCAGGGCCGGCAACATCACCAGCGCGATCACCATCACCAGGTCTTCGACGATCAGCCAGCCCACCGCGATGCGGCCGCGCTGGGTTTCCAGCAGGCGGCGTTCCTCCAGTGCACGCAGCAGCACCACGGTACTGGCCACCGACAGCGCCAGACCGAACACCAGCCCATGCATCAGCGGCCAGCCCATGCTCCAGGCCAGCGCCCAGCCAAGCAGCGTGGCGACCACGATCTGCGCCAACGCGCCCGGAATCGCGATCCATTTCACTTCCATCAGATCGTCGAGCGAGAAGTGCAGGCCCACGCCGAACATCAGCAGCATCACGCCCAGCTCGGACAGCTGGTTGGCCATGGTCTGGTCGGCCACGAAGCCGGGCGTGAACGGCCCGACGCAGACGCCGGCCAGCAGATAGCCGACCAGCGGCGAGAGTTTCACTTTCTGTGCGAGCGTGCCCAGCACGAAAGCGACCGCGAGGCCGACGGCGATGATGTCGATGAGGCTGGTGTCGTGATGCATTCCAATCCGTTGTGAGAGTGTCCGAGAGAGCGTCGCGGGCGCGACCAGCCGACGGCACTGCGCCGGGCGTCGCCTGCGGGCATTGCGTGGTCATGGCTGGGGTCCGGCGCGGGGGAACCGGGACCGCGTTGCTGGTCCGGTTGGCCGGACGCCCATAGTACACAGCGCTTGATTAACGCGATGCGACACGCAGCGCATGCACGCAGGCCGATCCATGCGTCAGACGCCGCGCGTAAACCGCCGTGGCCCGCGCCTGCGCGTGCGAGCTGCGACGCAGGGCGCAAGTCCGGCACGCCGATTCAACATTGACGACACCGCTTCGCCCCTGCGCAAGGTCGCAGCGCGGCGCCGGCCGACAATCCGGGCTCCCAGTGGAGCGCCTGCGTCGTTCGGCAGGCCCACGCACGCATCGCCCCGTTGCGGGTGACGCCACACGAGCCAGGCCATGCATCTCAGCGATTTGGCAACACCCCAGTTCCGGCACGATCCCTATCCGACCTACGCGCGCCTGCGCGCCGAAGGCGCGTTGGTGCAGGTGGCAGACGGGCGGCTGATGTCCGGCCGCTATGCCGTGGTCGATCGCCTGCTCAGCGACCGCCGGGTCGGCCGCGACTATTTGCAAAGCATTCGTCTGCGCTACGGCGAGGCGGCGGTGCACCTGCCGCTGTTTCAGGGCATGAGCCGCATGTTCCTGCTGCTCAACCCGCCGCTGCACACCCAGTTGCGCGGACTGATGACACAGGCCTTCGGTGCGCGGCAGATGGAATCCATGCGTGAAGTGGCCAGCGATACTGCTGCCGGGTTGATCGATGCCTTTCAGGCAAACGGCCACTGCGATCTGCTGACCGAGTTCGCGTTCCCGCTGCCGATCGCCATCATCTGCCGGATGCTGGATATCGATGCCGCCGATGTCACCGCGTTGAGCCACGCGACCAGCGCGCTGGCAAAAGTCTTCGATCCGATGATGACGGCGGAAGAACTGCAGGCCACCAGCGTTGCGTACGACCGGCTGGCGACATATTTCCACGGCGTGATCGCGCAACGTCGCAGCGCTGGTGGCGATGATCTGATCGCGCGTTTTATCCAGGCCGAGGACAACGGCCGCCGCCTGAGCGACGAGGAGATCGTCTCCAACGTGATCCTGCTGTTCTTTGCCGGCCACGAGACCACCTCCAACATGATCTGCAATGCGCTGGTCGCGCTGCATCGGCATCCACAGCAATTGCGCCTGCTGCAGGAAACCCCGAGCCTGCTGCCCAATGCAGTGCTCGAATGCATGCGCTACGACAGCTCGGTGCAGATCGCCACGCGCACGGCGTTGCAGGATGTCGAGATCGAGGGCGTGGCGGTTCCCCAGGGCGCCATGCTGTATCTGATGCTGGGCGCGGCCAATCACGACACGCTGCAGTTCACCGACCCGCAGCTGCTGGATATCCGCCGCCAGCAGGGTCGCGCGCTGTCGTTCGGTGGCGGCATTCACCACTGCCTGGGCAATCGGCTGGCGCTGATCGAAATGGAAGCCGCGCTGGCCTGCCTGCTGGCGCGTCTGCCGGCGCTTCGGCTGGAGCAGCTGGACACGCTGAGCTGGAACGATCGCGCCAACCTGCGTGGTGTGGACGCGCTGCTCGCCTCCTGGTGAGCTACGGCCAGGCGGCGCAGTGAGGCGCCAGGCCGGCACGCAGTGTTGCGGCAGTCATAGCGCTGGCAATCACCGCGGCAGATGACGCACGGCCGCTGCTGGCGAATCGAAGCCCACAACGACAAACACCGCCGATCACTCGACGGTGTTTGCGTGGACGCATGTACGGATCGTCAGATCCGCTCGAAACCCGCCGGTCAGAACCGGTAGGTGACCCGCCCGTACCAGTAGCGGCCGTTGAAGCCGAACGGCGACAGCGACGAATACTGCAGGCCGCCGGCGCGGTCGTCGTAGGCGGTGGTCAGCTGCGCCTTGGTCGGATACTGGTTGGTGAGGTTGTCCGCGCCCACGGTGAAGGTGAACGCGTTCCAGGTCTGGCTGGCGGCCAGGTTCAACAACCAACGCGCGTCGTAGGTCTGGTCCTGGCTGCCATCGGCCGGGTCGCTGATGCGCTTGATCGATCCGTAGCGGGTGGCGTTGAAGTTCAGCGCAAAGCCGCCCAGCGTCCAGTCCGCCGCCGCCATGTACTTGGTGCGCGGGGTGGCGTCGGTGAGCAGGCCCTGGCTGGCGCGCCCGAAGTTGGGGTTGGACAGTTCCAGGATCGTGGTCTTGTTGTAGTTGGCGCTGGCACTGAGATTGAGCTTGCCGTAGCTGCCCAGGTCGGCGAGATAGCTGTTGATCCAGTCCACGCCACGGGTGCGGCTGGTGGCGCCGTTGACGAAGAACTGCACCGCGGCCACCTGGCCGATCGGCTGCGCCAGCTGCAGCTGGTCCGAATACAGGATCTGGTCCCAGATGCGGATCTGGTAGACGTCCAGGCTGGAAGTGAAGCTGGCGGTCGGCTGCCACACAGCGCCCAGGCCGTAGTTGGTGGATTTCTCCGGGCTCAGCGGGCCGGCGCCCAGCGCCACCGCGACCGGGTCGGAGGTGCGGTAGGTACCGACCTGCACCAGCTCGCCGTTCTGGATCAGCGTCACCACCGAGGCGTAGTTCTGCTGGGCCAGCGACGGTGCGCGGAAGCCGTTGGAGATGGTGCCGCGCAGCGAGAAGGTGTCGCTGAAGGCGTAGCGTGCCGACAGCTTGCCCGAACGCGTGGAGCCGGCGTCGCTATAGTTTTCATAACGCCCGGCGATGCCGCCGGACAGCTTGTCGGTGATGTCCGCTTCCAGGTTGGCGTAGACCGCATTGCTGTGGCGTCCGAACTTGCCGGCCACTGTCGGCTCCAGGCCGGAGAATACCTGCGCGCCGCCCGGATACGGCGCGCCGTCGTCGGGATTGATGGTGTTGGGATCGAAGAAGTACGACTCCGGCGAGCCGGCGGTGATCTGGTAGCGGTCCTGGCGATGCTCGGCACCGAAGGCCACATTGACCGGATACGCCAGGCCCCAGTCGAAGGACTTGTTGATGTCCAGGTTGATCGTGCCCTGTTCGGTTTCGAAGCCACCGGAATTGAAGTTGGTCGGCGAGCTGCCGGTGGTGTAGTACAGATTGGTGTTGATGCTGTTGAGGATGTTGAAGGTCATGTCGTTCTTGCCGTAAGTGGCCGACACGTCCCAGTTCCATTCGCTCTCGGTGCTGCCCTTCAAACCCAGCACCGCCGAGCGGTCGTTGGTGGGGTTGTAGATCTGCGGCAGGAAGCCGTTCGGGTAGATCGCCTGCACGTTGCGCGCGGTGTTGTCGGCGGCGCGGTAATAGCCGTTGGAGGTGACCTCGCGACGGCTCATGCTGAGATGGCCGTACAGTTCCAGGTTGGGCGAGAACGCGTAGCCGAATGCAGCCAGACCCTGATAGAACGTGGAGGCCGGGTCGCCGTGGCGCTGGTAGGGCACACCGCCCGGATTGGGCGTGCCCGGCACGGTTGTGGCGCGGTTGGTGTTCTCGCCGCGGTTGGTGCTCATGGTGTTCTGGTAGTTCCACGACAGCCGCACCCAGCCCGGTGCGGTGTCGCCGCCGCTGCCGCCGAACGGCAGGCCGACCGAGCCGTCGATGCCGTTCTGCTCGCCATCGCCCTTGTCCATGATGCCGCCATTGACCGACACGCTGTTGCTGCCGGCATCGGCGCCATGCTTGAGCACGATATTGACCACGCCGGCGATCGCATCGGAGCCGTACTGGGCCGAGGCGCCGTCGCGCAGCACTTCGATGCGTGCGATGGCCGACATCGGCAGCGAGTTCAGGTCGGCCGGCGCCGAGCCGCGGCCGACGTACGGGTTGTAGTTGATCAGCGAGGAGGTGTGATAGCGCTTGCCGTCCACCAGCACCAGCACCGCATCCGGCGACAGGCCGCGCAGCGTGGCCGGGCGCGCGGCATCGTTGCCGTCGGAGATCGCCGGGCGCGGGAAGTTCAGCGACGGCAGCAGCTTGCCCAGCGCGGTGGCGATGTCGGTGGCGCCGGTGGCCTGCAGCGACTGCTCGGTGATGATGTCGATCGGCGATTCGGATTCGGCCACCGTGCGGTCGCTGACGCGGGTACCGGTGACGATCAGGGTGTCCAAGGTCTTCTGCGGCTGGGCAGGCTGCGATTGCGCACTGGCGGCGAACGTACAGACGGTGAGTGCGACCGAGATCGCAAGCGAGAGTGCGTTGGAGGTGTGCATGGGAATGAAGACTCAAAGGGGATGGTGGACGCAGCGATGCGCTGCGCGCATTGCCGGGGGAAGACGACGGCGGACTGCGTGATCCGGGTTGCCTGCGCGCAGCGCGTGTGCGCTGGCAAGGCGACGTGCACAGCAAGACAGCAGACTGCGACGCAGCGTCTGCTGCGTGGCGCATCCTTGCGAAAGAGGGGGGAACTCGCCCTTTCGCGAAAATCGGAAAGGGCGAGCGATGCTGCGGGGCGTGCTGCCCCGTCTCAGCGAGGCGGGACGAGGCGATCGACATGCCGGTCGCTGCCGACCGGCACGCGGCGATTTACCACTTGTAGCTCACGTTGGCGTACACCAGCGCACCGTTGAAACCGAACGGCGAGGCGCTGCTGTAGGGCAGGTAGGTGCGCGTGCCCAGGCCGGCTTCCTGGCGGTCGGGATACTCGTTGAGCACGTTGTCGCCGCCGATGGTGAAGTTCCAGTCGTTCAACTTGTAGGAGGCGGCCAGGTCCAGCGTCCACTTGGCCGCATAGGTCTGGTCGCTGCCGGCGTTGGTGCCGAAGGTGCTGAACTCGCCCCAGCGCGTGGCGGTGCCGGTGAACGACCAGTTGCCCGGCGACCAAGTGCCGCCCAGGAAGAACTTGTCGCGCGGCGTGCCTTCGGTGATGCGACCGAGTTCGGCGCGGCCGATGCGCACCGCACCCGGATCGATCGCTTCCAGCGCTGCCGGGTTGTCGGCGACCCGTTCCACTTCGGTCTTGTTGTAGTTGTAGCCGGAGGTCAGCTCCGCGCTGCCGCCGTCCAGGTTCCAGCGATAGGTGCCGACCGCATCCACGCCCTGGGTCTTGGTATCCACCGCGTTGGTGAAGTAGCGCCCGCCACCGATGCCCGGGAAGCCATTGGCCTGCAGATAATTGCGCGCCGCATTGGAGGTGAGGTTTTCCGACAGCACGATGCGGTCATCGATATCGATGCGGTAGGCATCGACCGTGATGTACAGGTTTTCGATCGGCTGCAGCACCACGCCAAGACCGTAGTTCTTGGATTCCTCGGCCTTCAACGGCTCGGCGCCGAGTGCGATCGCGGCCGGGTTGTCGGTACGGAAGGTGCCGATCTCGAACGGGATCGCAGTGACCGTGCCATTGGGCTGGGCCACGTTGAGGAACTGGGTAGCGATCGACTGGAAGTTCTGCTGCTGCAACGACGGCGCACGGAACCCGGTGGAGGCGGTGGCGCGGACGGCCACCTTGTCGGTGAATGCGTAACGCAACGACAGCTTGCCGGTGGCGGTATCGCCGAAGTCGCTGTACTTCTCGTAGCGCCCGGCCAGACCCGCCGAAAGCTTTTCGGTCAGATCCGCTTCCAGGTCGACGTACGCCGAATGGCTGTTGCGGTTGTAGTAGCCGGCGTCGGAGAGTTTGAAGCCGGGAAACACCTGTGCGCCCGGGATCAGTGTGCCTGCCGCAGAGGGAATGCCGCCATTGGCCGAGGATGCCGCATCGCCGGGCGACTGGTTGAACTTCTCGCCGCGCCATTCCGCACCGAAGGCCAGCGTGACCGGATACGCCAGGCCCCAGTCGAGCGTCTTGGTGAAGTCGGCGTTGAGCACGTTCTGGGTCACTTCCAGCGTACCGGCATGGAAGTCGGTCGGGCTGGCCAGGCCCAGGCTGTTGTTCAAGCTGTTGCGCACATCGAAGGTGAGATTGTTCTGGCCGTAGTTGTAGCTCAGGTCGATGTTCAAGCCGCCTTCGGTGGAGGTCTTCAAACCGCCCACCCACGACACGTCCTTGCTGACGTTGTAGATCTGCGGCAGGAAGCCGTCCGGATAGATTTCCGGGCGGTTGCGGTTGTCGCCGGCAAAGCGGAAGTAGCCGTTGGAGAGCACTTCGCGGCGGCTGACCATGCCGAACGAGTAGAAGGTCAGGTAGTCGGTGGGGCTGTATTCGCCATTGAAGGAGATGGCGCCCTGGTCGATGTCCGGATCGCCGTAACGCTGCTCCACGCGGCCCTGGAATGGCAGTGCGCGGTTGGTCTGATCCGAATGCCCGGCCTGTGCGGCCAGATGCACCTTGCCGGTGCCGGCAAAGCTGAAGCCGGCATCGCCGGACAGCTGATACTGCTCGCCATCGCCTGCGCTGTACTTGCCGTAGCGGCCATTGACGCTGCCGCCTTCGCCGCTGCCCTTGAGCACGATGTTGATCACGCCGGCAATCGCATCCGAACCGTATTGCGCCGATGCACCGTCACGCAGCACTTCGATGCGCTCCACTGCGGCGATCGGAATGGTGTTGAGATCGGCCGGCGACGAACCACGGCCCTGGGTGTCGTTGAGATTGATCAACGCGGTGCTGTGATAGCGCTTGCCGTTGACCAGCACCAGCACCTGGTCGGGCGACAGGCCGCGTAGCTGCGCCGGGCGCACTGCGTCCGAGCCGTCGGAGATGGCCGGGCGCGGGAAATTCAACGAGGGGATCGCGCGTGACAGCGCGGTAGCCAGCTCGGTGGTGCCGGTCGATTCCAGTGCCTGTGGCGAGATGATGTCGATCGGCGATGCCGATTCGGCCACGGTGCGATCGGCCACGCGCGTGCCGGTCACGATCAAGGTATCGAGCGTTTTCTGGGTGGGAGCCTGTGACTGCGCGGACGCGTTTGAAGCGGAAAACGACAGTGCAAGAACAACGGCAACTGCGAGTGGACTGGTCTTGCAATTCATGCGGTGACAACTCCGAGTGGGGAACGGATGCATCGCAGGGGCCCCCTCCCGGGCCGCGTCCGTTGCGGCAGCTGCGGTGCGTTCCCAACCATTAACCACGTGTAACCGCATGTCAAATTTTGGTTACGTTGCGCAAGTAACTGTCATGTATGACGTGCTACTGCCATCGTTGTCATCGTGCACCAAAGTGATGCGTGGTTTGCACCAGACCTGCGGTATCAGCCGTTTGCCTGCACCATCATGGACATCGATACCAGATATGAAACTTCTGCATCAGAACGTGATCTGCACCGCATCGGCACTGCGTTGCGCAGGACCATGGAACACCGCTTCGATGTTGTTGCCATCCGGGTCGAGCACGAACGCAGCGTAGTAGCTGGGGTGATACGGGCGCACGCCCGGCGCGCCGTTGTCGCGGCCGCCGTGGGCGAGGGCGGTCTGATGGAATGCATGCACCATGGCCACGTCGTGCGCCTGGAAGGCCAGATGGTGGCGGCCGGTGAGTTCGCCTTGCGCCATCGTGTCGCGATCGGACACAAACAGCTCGTCGGCCCAGAAGAATCCCTCGCCTTCGCCACCGATCGGAATGCCCAGCACATCGAGCACCGCCTGGTAGAAACGTCGGCTCGCCGCCAGGTCGTGGACGACCAGATGCAGGTGATCGATCAGGCGGCCACGTGAGAGCTGCGCTGCGTCCATGGTGGGTGCTCCGGCAGGATGGAAGCGGTGTTGATACCACCGCGGCCGCCGGCAACTCTTCACGGCGCATCGATGCCCGCGCCTGGATGGCTGCATCAAACGCCGCACGGACAACGGGCAAAAACGCACACGCCCCGGGCAGGCCGGGGCGTGTGGTCAGGCGTCAGGATGCGACCGTGCTGCGCGCGTCAGCAACCAACGCGTGGCAACACCGCAGCAGTGTGGAGCGCTGTCTTGATTACCAGCGATAGTTGATGCGGCCGTACACGTAGGCACCGTTGAAGCCAAACGGTGACAGATTGCTGTACGGGAACTGCCCGCTGGTGGAGTTGGCAAAGTTGTTCTCGTCCGGGTACTCGTCCAGCAGGTTGTCCGCACCCAGGGTCAGCGTCCAGCGATCGATCTTGTAGCTGGCCGAGGCATCCACCACCCACTTGGCGCCGAAGGTCTGGTCGTTGGTCGCCGCGGCCGGACGCGTGCTGTACTTGCCATAGCGCGTGGCACCCAATGCCAGCGTCCAGTGCTCCAGGTTCCAGCTACCGTTGACCAGGAACTTGTCGCGCGGGAAGCCTTCCTCGATGCGACCGCGTTCGGTGCGGTCGATGCGCTCCAGGCTCAGCCCGTTGGCCGACAACGCAGCCGGGTTGGCGGCGACGCTGCGCACTTCGGTTTCCGAATAGTTGTAGCCGGCGGTCAGGTCCACGCTGCTGGCGGCGAGCTGCCAGCGGTAGCTGCCGACCACGTCCACGCCGCGCGTACGCGTGTCCACCGCATTGGTGAAGTAGCGCCCGCCGTTGATGCCGAAGATGCCCTGCGCTTCGAGCAGGTTACGCACGCCGGTGCCGGTGAGGTTGGACGACAGCACGATGCGGTCGTCCACATCGATCTGGTACGCATCCACGGTGAGGTAGAGCGCATCGGTCGGCTGCAGCACCAGGCCCAGGCTGTAGGACAGCGAGGTCTCGGCATCCAGCGGCTCTGCGCCCAGCGCGCGCGCCACGTTGCTGTCGGCCGGGAAGGTGCGGATCTCGAACGGATTTGGATTGCCGGCCAGGAAGGTGGTGCTGGTGGACTGGAAATACTGCTGCGCCAGCGATGGCGCGCGGAAGCCCGACGCCACCGTGCCGCGCAGCGCGATCTTGTCGGTGAACGCATAGCGCCCGGACAACTTGCCCGATGCCTGGCTGCCGAAGTCGTTGAAGTCTTCGTAGCGCCCGGCCAGGCCGGCGGAGAACTTGTCGGTGAAATCGGCTTCCAGGTCCGCATACAGCGCGTAGCTGTCACGCGAGTATCGCCCGGACACGCTGGGCGCGAATCCGCCAAAGCCCTGCGCGCCACCGGCCAGTGTGCCGGCCTGGAAATACGAGCCCACTTCGCCCGGCGACTGGTTCCACTTCTCGTTGCGGTATTCGGCACCGAAGGCCACCGTCACCGGATACGCCAGGCCCCAGTCGAAGCCGCGCTTGACGTCCAGGTTGACGATGTTCTGCGTGGTCTCCAGCGCGCCATCGTAGAAGGAGGTCGGCGAGCTCGGCCCCAGGCTGACGTTGAGGGTGTTGCGGGTGTGGAAATCGATCTTGTTGTAGCCGTAGTTGTAGCTGGCATCCCAGTCCCAGCCACTGGCGGTGGAACCGCGCACGCCGGTCACCAGCGAGCGGTCCTTGGCGTAGGTCTGGATTTCCGGCAGGAAGCCCTGCGGATACACCGACAGGATGTTCTGGCTGCTGCCCGGCGCGCGGAAGAACGCGAACGAGGTGATGTCGCGGTTGCTGGCGGTGGCGAAGGCGTAGCCGGTGATGCTGTCGCTGAAGGCGAACTCGGTATTGGCCGACACCGCCTGCGCGTTGACGTCCGGGTCGCCGATCTTGAACGCCTTCTGGCCCACGGCCGGCTGCGAGGCGCTGGGTGCGCCGGCATAGCCGCGCGCGCGGTCGGTGGGGTCCTGCTGGTTGAGCTGGGCGGCCACGTGCAGCCAGCCGCGCTCGTTGCCGTAGGCCACGCCGGTGTCGCCGGACAGCTCGTAGTTGCTGCCGTCGCCGGCCGAATACTGGCCGAAGCCGGCCTGCAGGCTGCCGCCCTTCTCCGCGCCCTTGAGCACGATGTTGACCACGCCGGCGATGGCATCGGAGCCGTACTGCGCCGAGGCGCCGTCGCGCAGCACTTCCACGCGCGCGATCGCCGCCACCGGAATGGTGTTCAGGTCCACTGCCGCGGCGCCACGGCCGATGGTGCCGTTGAGGTTGAGCAGCGAGGAGGTGTGGCGGCGCTTGCCGTTGACCAGCACCAGCACCTGGTCCGGCGACAAGCCGCGCAGCTGCGCGGGGCGGATCGCGCTGGTGCCGTCGCTCAGGGCCGGGCGCGGGAAGTTCAGCGACGGCAGCGCGCGGGCCAGCGCGGTGGCCAGCTCCGAGGTGCCGGTGGCCTGCAGCGACTCGGCGCTGATGATGTCGATCGGCGACTGCGACTCGGCCACGGTACGGTCGGAGACGCGGGTGCCGGTGACGATGACGGTATCGAGCGTATTGGCGGGCGCGCTGGCCGGGGTGGCGGTCTGGGCGAAGGCGGGGGAGGCGAGCAGCGCCGCAACGACGGCGGTTGCGAGCGTGGACAACGGGTAATTCATGACAACTCCGAACGGGGGGCCAGGCAGGACCAGCAAGGCTGGGCGGGGTCTGGTCGCGGCGATGCGAAGGGAACGACGGCCAGCCCGAAGGCGCTAATTATTCGTTAACGCTAGAATGGCGTCGCAGGAGTGCTGCTCATCTGCTCATTCCTTTTCGTTCTATCGGACTGTCCATCAATGATTTCCCTGCGCAACTTCTCCATGCGACGCGGCGAGCGTCTGCTGTTGTCCAACGTCGACCTGACCATGCATGCCGGCTACCGCGTCGGTGTGGTGGGCCGCAATGGCACCGGCAAGTCGAGCCTGTTCGCCGCGGTCAAGGGCGAACTGGAAGCGGACAAGGGCGATGTCGACCTGCCCGGCAAGGTGCGCACCGCCAGCGTCTCGCAGGAAACCCCGTCGCTGCCCGATCCGGCGCTGTCGTTCGTGCTCGGCGGCGACATCGAGGTCTCGGCGATCCTGCAGGAAGAGGCCGCAGCCACCGCGCGCGAGGACTGGGAAGCGGTCGCCAACGCGCACCAGAAGATGGCCGAGCTGGGCGCCTACGATGCCGAGGCGCGTGCCGGCAAGTTGCTGCACGGCCTGGGCTTCCCGGCCGACACCCATCACCGCGCGGTGTCCTCGTTCTCCGGCGGCTGGCGGGTGCGCCTGAATCTGGCGCGCGCGCTGATGATGCCCAGCGACCTGCTGCTGCTGGACGAACCGACCAACCACCTGGACATGGATGCGGTGCTGTGGCTGGAGCAATGGCTGCTCAAGTACCCGGGCACCTTGCTGCTGATTTCGCATGACCGCGAGTTCCTCGACAACGTGGCCACGCATACGCTGCATCTGCACGGCGGCACCGCCAAGCTGTACGTCGGCGGCTATACCGATTTCGAGCGCCAGCGCATCGAGCACCTGCGTCAGCAGCAGATCGCCCACGACAAGGAACAGGCCGAGCGCGCGCATCTGCAGAGCTTCATCGACCGCTTCAAGGCGCAGGCCAGCAAGGCCACCCAGGCGCAGAGCCGCATGAAGCGGCTGGCCAAGATGGCCGGCACCGAGGCGGTACGCGCCGAGCGCGAATTCCGCATCCAGTTCGCCCAGCCCAATCGCTTGCCGTTTTCGTTGATCCGGCTGAATCACGCTGCTTGCGGGTATGCGGCTGCGCCGCGGGATTCGGGAATCGGGAATGGGGAATCGCAAAAGCGTGGGTCCAGCGATGCGATTACCGTGTTGCACGATGTCGGATTCGGATTGGAGGCGGGTGACCGGATTGGTTTGCTGGGGCCGAATGGTGCGGGTAAGTCAACGCTGGTCAAGACGCTGGTGGGCGAGCTGCAGCCGCTGTCGGGCGAGCGCAGTGCGCATCCGGATCTGCGGATCGGCTACTTCGCCCAGCACACGGTTGAATCGCTGCACGAGGGCCAGTCGCCGATGGATCACTTCCGCGAGCTGTCGCCGGATGGCTCCAATCAGGCGTTCCGCGATTTCCTGGGTAAATGGAATTTCGCCGGCGACCGCGCCTTCGAAGTGGTGGATGGGTTCTCCGGCGGCGAGCGCGCGCGTCTGGCGCTGGCGCTGATCGCCTGGCAGCAGCCCAACGTGCTGCTGCTGGACGAACCGACCAACCATCTGGACTTGGAGATGCGCGAGGCACTGGCCGAAGCGCTGAGCGACTTCGAAGGCGCCATCGTGATGGTCTCGCATGACCGCCATCTGATCGGTCTGGTCTGCGACAGTTTCTGGCGCGTGGCCGATGGCGTGGTCGAGCCGTTCGCTGGCGATCTGGACGAATACGCCGCCTGGCTGCGCAGCCGCCCGGCCGCCCAGGGCACCAAGCAGAAGATGGCCGAAGTGGCGCCGACCCCGCCGCCGCCGACCAAGCCGCTGCCGCCGAAGAAAGCCGTCAACCCGCACAAGCTGGCCAGCGCGGAAAAGCGCGTCGGCGAACTGGAAGCGGCGCTGGCGGCACTGGACCGCGAACTGGCCAACCCCGGCAACTATGCCGACAGTGACAAGATGGCGGTGCTGGGCCGCGACCGCGAAGCGACGGCGCAGCAGCTGGCCGCCGCCGAGGCGGCTTGGATGGAGTTGATCGAAGGCGCGTAGCGCGCAGGCGTTACGATGCGCGTGGGGCCAAGCACAGGGAGGTAGGCAACATGATCAGCGCCACCATCAGTCTGGAAGACCATCTAGCCGCGCAGCGCCTGCATGCGCGACAGACGGCCAAGCTGTTGATTGTGATCCTGGTGGTCCTGCTGTTGATCGGGGCGGGGTTGCTGCAACTGATCGGGGCCGGCGAAATCATCGGCCCGATGCTGATCGGTGCCGGAGGCGGCGGCTTGATCGGCCTGGTGGTGTTGCACGTCTGGGGCTTGCCGCGGAAGATCAAACGCCTGCACGCGCAGCAGGCCGCGCTGCGGCATACCTACACCTTTGCGTGGGACGAGACCGGGCTGGAGATCACCTGGGCAGACGGGCGACTGCGCCGGCCCTGGTCCGATTACATCCGCTACCGCGAGAACGAGCGGGTGCTGCTGCTGTATCACAACGACCGCTTGTTCGAGCTGTTCGCCCCGCACTGGTTCGCCGACAGGGCGCACTACGAGGCGTTTCGCCGCGTGGCGGTGCAGGGGATCGCGGCATCCGCGCGCCGCTGAGCGCAGCGGCGGGCTCGCTCAACCGGAGCGCTGTTGCTCCGTTGTCAGCCAGTCGCGCAATCGCGCATCGGCATCGCCTTCCGGGCGCGAGCGCAGCCGGGTGAGCCAATAGCGTCCGGCGTCGATCTGGATCGGGAACGGGCAGACCATGCGCCCGGCATCCAGATCCTGGCGAAACATCGGCAACGGCAACAACGCCACGCCGGCACCGGCGGCCGCCGCGCTGGCCAGCGTCAACGACGAATCGAACATCGCCCCGCGTGCGACGACTTCGGCCACGCCCGCCGCCCGAAACCACTGCGGCCATTCGTCCAGACGGTACGAGCGCAATAACGGCAGCTGGGCCAGATCGGCCGGTGTGCGCAGGCCCCGCGCCATGCTGGGCGCGCACACCGGCGCAAACGGCGCCTCCATCAGCGCATGGGCGATCTGGCCCTGCCAGTCGCCGTCGCCGAAACGGATCGCCAGATCCAGGCCTTCGCCAGCCAGATCGACCCGGTTGTTGTGAGTCGACAGACGCAGCTCGATCTCCGGATGCGCGGCATGAAACGCTGGCAATCGCGGCAGCAGCCAGCCGGTCGCGAAGGTGCCGACCACGCCGACACTGAGCACCTCGCGATAGCGCCCGTCGGCAAAGCGCTCCAGGGTCGCCGCGATGCGGTCGAAGGCCTCGCCGAGCACCGGTGCCAGCGCCGCGCCCTCGTCGGTGAGCGCCACACCGCGTGGCAGGCGGTGGAACAGGCTGCTGCCCAGTTGCTGCTCCAGCGCCTTGATCTGGTGGCTGAGCGCGGCCTGGCTGACGCACAGCTCGCTCGCGGCGCGGGTCAGGTTCTGGTGGCGCGCGGCGGCCTCGAAGGCGCGCAGGGCATTGAGCGGAAGACGGGGCCGGGGCATGCACAGAGATTAGTTCAATTCATGCCAGGGATCGAAACATCGCAATAGTCCGGTGGCCGGCATGCGCCGATACTGCGGGCTCTCACCGGGAGGCTGCTGCATGTTGAACCGTCGACAATTCTTGTACGCAACCGGCGCGGGCGTGCTGCTTGCGGCCTCCAGACCTGCATGGGCACTCACCCCGGCGATGACGGTGGACGATGTGCTGCGGGCACAGTGGGCGGAAATCGAACGTGGCACCGGCGGCCGCCTGGGCATCAGCCTGCTCGACAGCGCCACCGGCAAGGGCCTCGGCCAGCGCGAAGACGAGCGCTTTCCGATGTGCAGCACCTTCAAATTTGTATTGGCTGCGGCAGTCTTGCAGCGGGTAGACCAGGGCAAGCTGACGCTGGCGCAACGGGTCAAGATCCGCGCCTCCGACATGCTCGAGCACGCCCCGGTCACCGAGCGCCATGTCGGCGGGGCGCTGAGCGTGGCCGAGCTCTGCCGGGCCACGATGATCTACAGCGACAATCCGGCCGCCAACCTGCTGTTTCCGCTGGTCGGCAACCCGGCCGGCCTGACCGCCTTCCTGCGCGGCATCGGCGATGCGCACACCCGCAGCGACCGCCGCGAGCCGGAGATGAACCGGTTTGCCCCTGGCGACCCGCGCGACACCACCACGCCGGCGGCAATGGCCGCCACCTTGCGCACCCTGCTGCTCGGCAACGCGCTGCAACCGGCCTCGCGCAAGCAGCTGGCCGACTGGATGATCGACAACCGCACCGGCGATACCTGCCTGCGCGCCGGCCTGCCGCGCGGCTGGAAGATCGGCGACAAGACCGGCAGCAACGGCAGCGACACCCGCAACGACATCGCCATCATCTGGCCACCGGCAGGCAAGGCGCCATTGCTGCTCACCGCGTACTTGAATGGCGCCAGCGTCGACAGCGATGCGCGCGATGCGGCGTTGAAGGCGGTGGCGGCCGCGGTGCGCGACAGCATGGTGGGGTGAGCGCAACGACCCGCTGCCTCCCGCGATCCATGTCGCGTGTGAGTCCGCAAGCTGCTTACGGTTTCCTGCCAGCTGTTCGAGGTACGACAGTGCGCATCAGGGGGTGTCATTGCCATCGCCGTCTATCCGGGCCATCTGTGGGCGCACGACGACGACCGCGCCACACGCGATCCTACCCATCTGTCGCTGCGGCCAGACAGCACCGTCACTGCGCGGACGCCGCCAACCTTCTTGCCGTAGGCCGAGGACGATGCGGTGCATTGGCGTGAGTCAATCGCTGGCCTACTACGTGGCGCTCAAGCAAGCCGGCGTACCGGCAGAATGGCATCTCTATGCCGAGGTGGCCACGCGTTCGGTCTGCGCGCGGGCGCATTGCCGATCACGCAATGGCCGCATGTGGTGGAAACCTGGTTGGGAACGATTGGCATGCTGGATGCGGACGACGCGCACTGAGCGGCACCGTGCGCAAGCATGCTGAGCACGCAGCAGCCTGCGTTCTCACTGCAAGGCTCAGCCGGGTGCGCCGAACGGCAAAGGCAGGTCTTGCTGCAGCCGCGCCGGCCCGCCCATGGCTGGATCGCTGACGCTGTCTGCACCGGTTTCGATACGTCCGGCCAGACGCTGGGCTGAGCCGTCGTGGTGCACCCACAGGTCGTACCAGCCGCCAGTTGCCGCCGCTTTCCAACGGCGCCGCTCGGTGGTGCCGGGTGCAACGCTCAGGCGCTCGTGCGGCTGCGCGGCTGAATATGCGGCCGGTTGCAGCTCCACCTGCACGACAGTGCTGCCGGCATTGCGCAGCGATAACAACACAGCCGCGGGATCGTTTGCATCCGGGGTGATCTCGGTCACCAGCAACGGTGCACTCAGATCGCCACGGTAGTGACGATGGAATCCGTTGGGGCCGAGCAACCACAGATCGTAACGGCCATCGTCGGTGGTCCACGTGGCGTCCACTGCTGCGCCGCTCCCTACGGTGTAACGGCGCGGAATCGCCGCAAGATCGAAGCGGTCGTAGACATGCAGGACCACCGCAGCGCCCGCGTTGGACATGCGCAGCTTCACCTGGCCACGCTCGGGCAACGCGGCCAGTTCCACGCTTTGGCGATACGGCAGCGCCCGCGAACGGCGTGTACCCAAGGGCTGCTGCGGCGGTTGCAACGCGGCAGGCAAGGGCGGCAGTGCGTGTTCGCGCAGGGCTGCCGCGCGCGCTGCGGTCGCGCTGACATCGGGCAGCGCCGCGGCGAACGGGCGCGCATCGGCCGTGCGGAAATCGAACGCATTGACCAGGTCGCCACAGACTGCGCGCCGCCACGGTGTGATCTCCGGTGCGGGCACGCCGAAGCGGCGTTCCAGCAGCCGCAATACCGATGTGTGGTCGTACACCTGCGAGTCCACCCAGCCGCCGCGGCTCCACGGCGAGATCACGTACAGCGGCACGCGCGGACCCAGGCCATAGGGGCGGCCGCGCAGCTCGGGCAGATCCACTTTCTGTTCGCCCGGTGCCGGGTGGCGGTGGTAATCGTCGTCGGTGGCGATGCTGGATGCGCCGGCAAGGCCGCCGGCCGCGCGTGGGTCCGGCGACGGCGGCGCCGGCGGCGGCATGTGATCGAAAAAGCCGTCGTTCTCGTCGAACATCAGCAGCAGTGCGGTGCGGCTCCATACCTGCGGGTCGGCGGTGAGCGCATCCAGCACGCGTGCAGTGTAGGCTGCGCCTTGCGCTGGGCTGGAGGGATCAGGGTGTTCGCTGCCGGCCGCATCGGCAATGATGAAACTCACCGATGGCAGTTGCCCGCCCAGCACATCGGCGCGCAGCTGCTCGACACCGCGCGTGCTCACGCCACGCGCGCGCAGTTGCGCATCGTGCCCGGGCGCGGCAGTGAAGGCCTGCCGGAATGGCGCAAAGCCCGCCAGCGGGTTGTCGGTGAAGTTGTCGCGCATGTCCTGATAAATCTGCCAGGACACGCCGGCGTTCTGTAGCTGCTCGACGTAGGTCGTCCAGCGGTAGGAGTCGGGGAAACCGCCCAGCTCCGCAAAGTTGTCGTGCGAGTTGCCGATCACCGGGCCACCGGCACGCGCCTGCGGGTCGTTGCCGCCGCTCCACAGGAACACGCGATTGGAATTGGTGCCGGTCTGGATCGAGGCGTGGTACGCATCGCAGATGGTGAAGGCGTCGGCGAGCGCGTACTGGAACGGAATATCCGCGCGCCGGTAATAGCCCAGCGCATGGTTGTGCTTGGCGGCGGCCCAGTGGCCGAGCCGGCCGTGATCCCAGGCGCGTTGCGCATCCACCCAGCTATGCGGCGTGCCTTGCACGCGCATGAAGCCGAATTGCGCTGCCGTATCCAGCGCGAACGGCGTCAGCCATTGGCGGCCGTCCTCGCTGGGCTGCAGCCACACCGTGCGCGCGGGCGCGCCCGGTAGCGGCGGTGCGGGAATCGGAAAACGATCGCCGAACCCGCGCACGCCGGGCAGGCTGCCGAAGTAATGATCGAAGGCGCGGTTTTCCTGCATCAGGATCACCACATGCTGCAGATCCTCCAGCGTGCCGGTGCGGCGGTCCGGCGCGATGGCGGCGGCCCGCGCGATGCTGGGGGGCAGCAGCGCGGCGGCGGCACTGGCAAGCCCGGTCTGCAGAACGCGGCGGCGGGGAAGGTCGATCATCGTGTCACCTGGTTGGCGCTCCCATCCTGTCTGCGTTGGAGCGGGCTGAGCGTAACCGACGCGTCAGCGGCTTTATTGTCTTGCGCTTGCAACACCGCCGATCCTCTCCGTTTGCACCTGTGTGGCAGGCGATGCAGGGGGCGGATCGGGTGGCGTGTCTTCAGCCCGATCCGCTCCAGTACATCGCAAAGCCTATCCCGCGCAGGTCGGCAATGCGCCGCCGACGTTAGAGATCCAGCGTCAACGTCAGCCCGACCGTGCGTGGCGCGGCGATAAAGGCACTGTCGCTGCCGTCCACGCCTTCCAGGTAGCGTTTGTCGGTGAGGTTGCTGACGTTGAGCGCCAGCTGCAGGCCCTTGAGCTGCGACGACAGCTGCGACAGCTCCACCCCGAGGTTGGCATCGAAGGTGGTCACGCCATCGAGTGCGGCGCGGTTGGAGGCATCCAGGTAGCGCTTGCCCAGATAGCGCCCGGACACACCGAAGCGCCACGCCTGGCCGCGCCAGTCCGCCGACATCACCAGGGTGTTGCGCGGTTGGCCGATCACCTGCGCGCCCGGGGTGATCTCCAGCGCGGTATCGCGTGCGGCGTCGCCGCTGCCCAGGTAATCGGCCTTGTTGTAGGTGTAGGCACCGTTGATGCGCCAGCCGTTGTCCCAGCCATAGCCCAGTGCCGCTTCCACGCCGCGCGCATGCACGCCGCCGAAGTTCTCGTACACGCCGTCGGTTTCGCCCAGGTAGTCGATGCCGGTGACGAAGTTGGCCGGCACATAGACGATGCGGTTGTCGAAGCGGATGTCGTACAGGGTCACGCTGCCGGTCAACGGCCAGCGGCTGATGCGCAGGCCGAGTTCGACGTTGTCGGCGGTCTCCGGTTGCACGCGGCTCAGTGCGACCGGGTCGGTCTCGCCGAGCACGCCGGACGGAATCGCAGCGAAGTTCTGCGAGTAACCTGCAAAGGCTTCCAGGCCCTGCACCGGTGTGGTCCAGGTCAGGCCGGCCGACAGCAGCGGGTCCGAATGCGAATCCGATTCCACATGCTGCGCATCGCCGATGCGGCGGTCGCGGGTCTGGTCGACGAAGAACTGCTTGACGCCTACGCGCCAGGCGAAGGCGCCGTAGCGCATCACGTCCTCGACGTAATACATCTGCTCGTCGGTCTGGTAGTTGTCCTTGAACTGCACCCAGTACGGCTGATGATCGAAGCTGATGTTGGTGCCGACGTTGAGCAGGCGATGCCAGTCGCGGGTGACACTGCGGTCGTAGCGCTCCAGCCAGGCGCCGGCGCGCACGGTGTTGTCGATGGCGCCGAGATCGGCGCGCCATTCCACATCGGCCATCGCGCCAGCGCGGTGGTTGTCGTAGTGGCTGTGCCGATACGACTGCACCGGCACCGAGCCGGCCGGATAGCACGCCGGGTTGGATTCGGCCGGCACCGCATCGCTGCCGGCGCAGCCGGCCAGCATGGTCGCGGCCGCGCCGCCGGGCGTGAGGTAATACAGCTTGCCCAGGTCGCTGCCGGCGTACACGGTGTTGCCGCCGCGCGCTTCGGATTCCGGCGCGCCGGCGCCATCGTTGGTGACATCGACCAGATACGGCGGAATCCAGTCGCCGCGGCCCTGCATGCGATGCGCATAGCCGGTCAGCGTGGTCTTGAAGCCGTTGCCGCCATCGAAGGCGCCACGCAGGTAGCCAAAGGTGTTCTTGCGCAGCGCACGCGAGCCGGAGCGGTAGTTCTGGTCCAGGTACGGGATGCCGGTGAGCGTGCCGGTCAACAGATCGTGCTCGGGGTCGCGCGCGAACTGCTCGGGTGTCACGCTGGTGTATTCGGATTCGTCGGCATCGTCGTAGGAGGCGTAGCCGCTGAGCGTCCACTTGTCCAGGATGCTGACGAACTTGCCGGCCAGGTGATCGCGACTGGTGTGGCCGCTGCCGTCGATCCAATCGTCGTTGCGTGCGGACGAGCCGCTGACCCAGGCGCGTGTGTTGCCGCCGAGCAGGCCGGTGTCGTAGCGCGCGTAATACTTGCGCGCCTGGTTGTCGCCGATGCCGCCGATCACGCGCACGCGCTGCTCTTCCAGCGGCTCGCCGGTGAGATAGTTCAAGGTGCCGCCCAGCGCTTCGTTGGAGCGCGAGGCGATGTCAGCGGTGCCCTGGCTGACTTCCACCGTTTCCAGGTCCGGCATGTCGATGAAACGGTTGGCCTTGGAGCCGCCGCCATACGCCGAACCGCCATTGGGCACGCCATCGATGGTGGTGCCGATCTGCTGGGTATCGCGGTTGCTGACAAAGCCGCGCATGCTGATCTGGGTGCCCCAATCCGACGAGCCGAAGGCATCGGCCTCGGTGACCACCACGCCGGGCAGTTCGTTGAGCGCATCGTTGACGCTGCCGAGCACGAACTGGCGGTCCAGCATTTCCTTGCTGACGTTGGTCTTGGAATACGTCATCGCCTGGCCGACCACCTGCACCTGGTCCAGCGTGGACACCTGTTCGCCAGCGCTACCCGGTTCGGCCGCAGCCGGGCCAGACGCTGCGCCATCGGGGACTTGTTGCGCATAAGCGGGCAGGGTGAGCGGAACCAGCAACAAGGCGAGCGTGGCCGGACGGCGCACGCGCGAGGAGGACGTCGAATCCATTGCAATCCAACAAGCGGGGAGGGTCCGCAAAGACTGCCGCGCTTGCATTGCGTGATGATGACCGCGCTAAAGGTGTGGCCGGGATCACCAGATGGACTTGGGAAGTCCTAACGTCGGGACGATGGCGATTCAGCGCTGTCTGGATGTTTCCGGGCCGCGCTGTTGCAAGACACCCGGAGTTTCGTGTCGCGGCGTTGTCTCCACTTCAAGACAAGCGGTTTCGAGTCGTCGCGTTGTTGTAGATGCACTCAAGTGCTCAGGTCAAGAGCCTGGTAAGTCGAGTGCGCGGTGCCCTCACCACTTGCGGGACACGCCGTGAATCCGTCCGTGGAGGCCCCTTGGCGGCATCCATGCCGCCGAGGGGCCCGCAACCGGTAAGGAACACCGCACCAGGAAGTTGGTTGGTAGTCGCTTGAAAAGTCGGTCGTCGCACGTGTGTCGGGCTTCGAGCGGCACACCAGTATCGAGCAACGCGCATCACGCACTGCTCTTAACCATGCACACCGACCAACTTGACTGGTCCTTGTCCGCTCACCGTCGCGGGACCTTACGCGGCATGGATGCCGCGTAAGAGCCTACAAGGACGTACTTGCGGCGTGTCCCGCGATGGTGGGCGGGCAAGGGCCTTGCAGCCAAGCGGCAGATAGACCGCTCCATAGCTGATCCATCCAAAAAGTCCTCCACCATCTGCTCTGCCTTGCGGCGTGTCCCGCGATGGTGGGCGAGCAAGGGCCTTGCAGCCAAGCAACAGATAGACCGCTCGATAGCTGATCCATCCAAAAAGTCCTCCACCAGCTGCTCCGCCGTGCGGCGCCCCCGCGATGGTGGGCGGGCAAGGGCGCCCCTGCAGCAACGCCGCAGATCACATGATTAGCAGCGCAGCGACTGACGACGGCGAAACAGGTGTGTCAGCCGCCCTTGACGTGCGGCGGTGCTTCGGCCTGTTGTGTTTCCGGCATCAACTCCAGCGCCGATGGCGTGGTGCGCAGCATCGGGCGGAACGAGATCGGATGGGTGCGGCGGCGCGTGAAGCGCAGCAGGCGGGTCAGCGTAAATCCGGACAGCGCCAGCAGCATCACCGCGAAATACACCGGTAGTGCCGCTGGTCCGAATTTCTGCATTGCGCCGCCGGCCAGGGCCGGACCGATCGCTGCGCCCACGCCATGCACCAGCAGCAGGCTGCTGCAGCCGGAGAGCAGATCTTCGCGCGGCAGGTAGTCGAGCATGTGCGCCACCGCAAACGGATACAGCGAGAACGCCAACCCGCCGTAGACGAAGAACAGCACGAACAACAGGTGTGTCTGTGCCTGCACCATCGGTACCGCGGCGGCGATCGCAATGCCGGCTGCCAGCACGCTGATCGTGACCAGGCCGATGCGCCGGTCATGGCCATCGCTGATGCGCCCGATCGGCCACTGCAACACCGCGCCGCCGATGATGGCGGTGAGCATGAACATCGCCACGCCATCGGCATCCAGCCCGATGCGGTTGGCGTACACCGGCAACAAGCCCCAGAACGCCCCCATCGCCAGGCCCGACAGTCCCGCGCCGATGGTCGCCACCGGCGCCAACGCATACAGCGTTTTCAGGCGCAGCCGCGAGACGTGCGGCACTTCGGGCGGAATCAGGCGCGTGGTCATCACCGGCATCACCGCCGCACAGATCAGGATTGCCGTCAGCGTGAACATCGCCGGTGCGCCCGCATCGCCTGCAGTGAGCAGGATCTGGCCCAGCGCCAACGCCGACAGGTTGATCGCCATGTACACCGAGAACACCCGACTGCGCCGACGCGCGTCCGGCTCGGCGTTGAGCCAGCTTTCGATCACCGTGTACAGACCGACCAGTGCCGCGCCGGTGACCAGGCGCAGCAGGCCCCAGCCCCAGGCGTTCAACCAGATCGGATGCAGCAACACGGCAATCGCCGCCAGCGCCGCGTAAAAGGCGAATGCGCGGATATGCCCGATACGCCGAATCAGCGGCGGTGCGAAAAAGGTGCCGAGAAAGAAGCCGGCGAAATACCCGGACATGATCAGGCCCAGCGCACGCGCATCGAAACCGGCCTGGCCACCGCGCACGGCAAGCAAGGTGCCGAGCAGCCCGCTGCCGGTTAGCAACAGGGCAACGCCCAGCAATAAGGCAGTCAGCCGCAACATGGATGCGGTCCTCGTGGGGGGAGAGGCGCGTCGATCACGTGTTCGAGTGTAGCAGCCCGGATTGTGCGGCTTGATCGAAACGACCTGGCTCAGTGGCTCTCGATAGCGGCCGGTGTGAGGTCAGGCCGATGCAAAGCGTGAGTTTGTGGCGTGCGGGATGGTTGCCTCATCTCTCTGCGCGGTTCGCGAGATCACGCCGATTTGATGACTGCTCGATGCGTAGGCTGCTACCTTCGATACGCGCGCGACACTCCGACCTCGTGTTTCTGCCGATTGGAACGGCGATGTCGAGCGAGCGCACCTGGCGCGCAAGCGCCACCCAGCCACCATCGATCGATGTCTCTCACCCGCAAGATGTTCGCGCGCGTGCAGGGTCGCAGACGGCCCACTGCACCTGCCCGCCCGCATCCGTCTAGAATCTGCGCCCCGCATCGTCTTCAGCTGATCCTGCCATGCCCATCTACGGTTTCCAGTGCACCACCTGCGGTCACGCCTTCGACCGCCTGCAGAAGATGGCCGACCCCGATCCGCAGACCTGTCCTGCCTGCGCGGCGGCCACGATCAAGCGCCAGATCACCGCGCCCTCGTTCCGTCTGTCCGGCAGCGGCTGGTATGAGACCGACTTCAAGTCGGCGGGCGAGAAGAAGAAAAACCTCACCGAGAGCAGCAGCGCCGGTGGCGATGCCAAGCCGGCGGCCGCCGCCGAGAGCAAGCCTGCTGCCAAGCCCGCGGCCGACCCCGCCTGAGCCGGACCAGCGCGCCGCAGCCGCTGGCAGGGCGGAAGTCCCAACCCCTGGACCCAGCCGCGCGCGGCGCGCCTGTTCGCTGCTTCAACGCGCCTCGAAGCGTGCCCGGCAACCATCGTTGACCCACACCGTCGCGCGGCGCTCGTCGTACCCCCAGCTGCGGCCTTCTTCGCAACGGGTGTCGGACAGCTGGCGGGTCAGCACCGGGCGGCCATAGCGGCCATCCCAGCCGCAGGTACGCAGACGGCGGTCGTCGCTGGCGCAGGTGATGGCGTAATCGTTGCGCGGGCGGTCGTCGCGGCCACCGTAGCCGCCGTCACCCCGGTCCCAGCCGCCGCCGCGTGCCTGTGCAAACTCGCCCCGGCAGCCGTCGTCCACCCAGATCCGGCCCCCGTCCTGGCGCCAGTTGCGGCCTTCCACGCAGGGCGCATTGGACAGCTGGCGCACCAGCATGGCGCGGCGCCAGCCGGTGTCGCAGATCTTCTGGCGCTGGTCGTTGCTCTCGCAGCGCACCGTGCCGGCCACCCCGCCGCCGGGTCCACCGTTGCCGCCCCAGCCGCCGCCGTTGCGGCCATCGACAAAGCGCGCGCGGCAGCCGTTGTCGACCCAGACGCGGCCGCGCTCGCTGCCCCAGTTGCGGCCTTCGATGCAGCGCGTGCCGGAGATGTTTTCGACCAGTACCGCGCGGCCGCGGAACGGCGTATCGCACTCGCGGCGACGGTTGTCGTTGCTGGAGCAGGTGATGCTGGGGCCGTTCCAGCCGCGGTCCTGCGCAGCGGCAGGCGCGCTGGTCAGCAGGCCGGTCAGGGTGATCAGGCCGAAGCCGGAGAGCAGCAGGGCGGTGCGCAGCATCGTGGCGTCCTTGGTGCGGAAGGGTCTGGCGCCTATTCAGCCGGGCACTGACTTAAGCGGCCATGAGCGCCAGCAGATTTGCTCCTGCCGCCCGCCGGCCCCAGAATATCCGGCTCTCCGGCGCTGTCCTGTGTCGGGTTTTTCAGCGGAGCTTTCGATGCGTACCCACTTCTGCGGCCTGGTCGACGAGACCTTGATCGGCCAAACCGTCACTCTCGCCGGCTGGACCGACGTGGCCCGCAACCTGGGCGGGGTGTGCTTCATCGACCTGCGCGACCACGAAGGCATCGTGCAGGTGACGGTCGAACCGGTCGCAGGCGACGACGCCAGCGCCGAGCTGTTCAAGGTGGCCGCTAGCCTTGGCTACGAGGACGTGCTGCAGGTCGAAGGTGTGGTGCGTGCGCGGCACGCGGTCAACGACAAGCTGCGCACCGGCAAGGTGGAAGTGATCGCCACCCGCATCAGCATCCTCAACAAGGCCGCGCCGCTGCCGTTCCACGCGCACGAGAACCCGGGCGAGGAGACGCGCCTGAAGTACCGCTATCTGGACCTGCGCCGTCCGGAAATGCAGCGCATGCAGCGCACCCGCATCAAGCTGGTGCAGGCGCTGCGCCGGCACCTGGACGCACGCGATTTCCAGGACATCGAAACCCCGATCCTGACCAAGGCCACCCCGGAAGGCGCGCGCGACTTCCTGGTGCCGGCGCGGATGCATCCGGGCGAGTTCTACGCCTTGCCGCAGAGCCCGCAGCTGTTCAAGCAGATCCTGATGGTGGCCGGCTTCGACCGCTATTACCAGATCGCGCGTTGCTTCCGCGACGAAGCGCTGCGCGCCGACCGCCAGCTGGAATTCACCCAGCTCGACATGGAATTCGCCTTCGTGCGCGAGCGCGACGTGCAGGATTTCGTCGAAGACATGATCCGTGCCATCTTCGCCGAAGTGGTGGACGTCGAACTGGCCGCGCAGTTCCCGCGCATGACCTGGGCCGAGGCGATGCGTCGCTATGGCTCGGACAAGCCGGACCTGCGCATCGCGCTGGAACTGGTCGACGTGGCCGAACTGGTCAAGACCAGCGAGTTCCCGGTGTTCACCGCCGCCGCCAACGATGCCGACGGCCGCGTGGCCGCGCTGCGCATCCCCGGCGGCGCCACGCTGTCGCGCAAACAGATCGACGAATACGCCGCCCACGCTGCCAAGTACGGCGCCAAGGGCCTGGCCTACGTCAAACTGTCGGAGAGTGGCGAAGTCAGCTCGCCGATCGCCAAGTTCTTTAGCGAAGACGCCTTCGCTGCGCTGCTCAAGCACGTCGGGGCCGGCAACGGCGACATCGTGTTCTTCGGTGCCGGCGGCTACAACAAGGTGTCCGACTTCATGGGCGCGCTGCGCCTGAAGGCCGGCAAGGATTTCAACCTGATCGCCGATGGCTGGGCGCCGCTGTGGGTCACCGATTTCCCGATGTTCGAGTGGGACGAGGAGGCGCAGCGCTACGTCGCCCTGCATCACCCCTTCACCGCGCCGGCGGTGGACGACATCGCCGACCTGCGCGCCAATGCCCGCACGGCGGTCTCGCGCGGTTACGACATGGTGCTCAACGGCAACGAAATCGGCGGCGGCTCGATCCGTATCCACCGCCCGGACATGCAGAGCGCGGTGTTCGAACTGCTCGGCATCGGCGCCGAGGAAGCGCGCGCCAAGTTCGGCTTCCTGCTGGATGCGCTCAACTACGGCGCGCCGCCGCACGGCGGCATCGCCTTCGGCATCGACCGCATCGCGGCGCTGATGGCAGGCACCGACTCCATCCGCGACGTCATCCCGTTCCCCAAGACCACCGGCGCGCAGGACCTGATGACCGACGCCCCGTCGCCGATCGCCGCCGATCAGCTGGCCGAAGTGCACGTGCAGGTACGCCCCAAGCAGGTCTGACCTGCCGCCCACACGGCCACCCCAGCGTGGCCGTGCATCCGGCACGCTGCGCCGCGCAGCGTGTCGCATGCAGGGATGGCGCGGGCGCATCGCGCCCCCGCTCAACGATCGATGCCCACGCCGGCGGCGTCTGCCGCAGCCGCGACGCAGGGCCTTGCCCCGCGCTCGCCCTCAACAACGCACTGCGCGCAGTCCACGCCGCGCCGGCCCGCAAACGCGTATCGGATCGCAGATGCTCTTCCGATTCCCGATTCCCGATTCCCGATTCCCGAATCCCGAATCCCGAATCCCGAATCCCGAATCCCGAATCCCCGCTTGCGACCCCACCACCGCATGCGCGAAGCTGCCACGTCCACCCGGCAAGAGAAGCCCGCATGACCCGCATCCGCCGCGCCACACCGGACGATGCCGAAGCCTTGTCGCTGCTGGCTGCGCAGACCTTTACCGAAACCTTCGGGCATCTCTACCCGCAGGAGGATCTGCACGGCTTCCTGCAGGAGACCTATGCGGTCGAGCGCGCGCGCATCGTGCTGGCGCACCCGGACTATGCGATCTGGCTGCTGGAGATGGACAACCTGCTGGTCGGCCACGCTGCCGCCGGCCCCTGCGGGCTGCCGCATCAGGACGTGCGTCCCGGCGACGGTGAGCTCAAGCGGCTGTATCTGTTGAAGGACTACCAGAACAGCGGCTGGGGCAGCCGCCTGTTCGAAACCACGCTGGACTGGCTGGAACGCGACGGCCCGTGCACGCTGTGGATCGGCGTGTGGTCGGAGAATTTCGGCGCGCAGCGCTTCTACGCCCGCTACGGGTTCGAGAAGGTCGGCGAATACGATTTCCCGGTCGGCAAGATCCTCGACCGCGAATTCATCCTGCGCCGCACCCCGCGCATTGCGGCCGATTGAACGGCGCGCCGATGCCCGGCTTGTGTGGCGTGCGACCACGGCCGTCGGCGCCAATCGGTTGCCGGTCTGCCGGCCCGGCGCGGGTGGCGTTGATTCGCGCGCACCTGACTCACTGCAGATCCGGCACGCCGTCGCGCTCACCTGAAGCCGGCGCCAAGTCGCGGTCATGACGTCCGCGTCCGGCGCATCCTCGTTCATCCCGGGTCACTCCCAACGCATCCTGCGTGAGCGGGCGAGCGCCGCGACCGCCGACGTGCTGCTGGTGCACGGCATCTGGAACACCGCGCACTGGCTGTTGCCGCTCGCGCGCCGGCTGCGTGCCGAGGGCCTGGCGCCGGCGCTGTTCGGCTACGCCAGCGTGCTCGGCGGACCCGAACGTGCCGTGCCACGGCTGATCGAACGCCTGCAGGCGACCGGCGCGCAATTGCTGGTCTGCCACAGCCTGGGCGGCCTGGTTGCGCTGCAGGCCCTGCGCGCCGCGCCCGAATTGCCGGTGCGCCGCGTGGTCTGTCTGGGCTCGCCGTTGTGCGGCAGCGCCGCCGCGCGCGGCCTGGCCCGCCGCGGCGGGCGCTGGGCGCTGGGGCGCAGCGCGGCCTTGCTGCAGCACGGTGTCGTGCAATGGCAGGGCGAGGCGGAGATCGGCCAGATCGCCGGCACCGTCGCGCGCGGGGTGGGGCAATGGCTGGCGCCGCTGGACGGCGGCTCGGACGGCACCGTGGCGCTGGCCGAAACCCGCCTGCCCGGGCTGCGCGACCATTGCGTGGTGCAGGCCAGCCACAGCGGCCTGTTGCGCTCGCCCGAGGCCGCGCAGCAGGTGCTGCGCTTCCTGCGCCAGGGCCGGTTCCGCCACTGAACGCCGCCGCCCCGGTGCGGGCGAGCAATCAGGTAAAATCCGCGCCCTGTCATCCAAGCCAGTCTGGAACCACCCATGGGTAGAGGCCCCTCCATCGAAGGCCGCAAGAACGCCTCCGACGCCAAGCGCGGCAAGATGTTCACCAAGATCATTCGCGAGATCAGCGTCGCCGCGCGCGGCGGCGGTGGCGATCCGTCCAACAACCCGCGCCTGCGCGTGGCGGTGGACAAGGGTCTGTCGGCGAACATGTCCAAGGACGTGATCGAGCGCGCCATCAAGAAAGCCACCGGCGAGCTGGAAGGCGTGGAGTACGAGGAAGTGCGCTACGAGGGCTACGCCCCCGGCGGCGTGGCGGTGATCGTGGACTGCCTGACCGACAACCGCGTGCGCGCGGTGGCCGACGTGCGCCATGCCTTCAGCAAGTGCGGCGGCAACATGGGCACGGATGGCTCGGTGGCCTTCATGTTCAAGCGCCTGGGCGTGCTGAGCTTTGCCGCCGGCACCGACGAAGACACCCTCACCGACGCGGCGATCGAAGCCGGCGCCGACGATGTGGTGGTCTACCCGGAAGACGGCGCCATCGACGTGCTGACCGCCCCGGACGCCTTCGCCCAGGTCAAGCAGGCGCTGACCGCCGCCGGCCTGGAGCCGGCACACGCCGAAATCACCTTCCGCGCCGAAAACGACATCGCCGTCGACGGCGACACCGCCGTGCAGGTCCGCAAGCTGCTCGACATGCTCGAAGACCTGGACGACGTCCAGGACGTCTATTCGAACGTCGATCAAGCGGCGCTTGGCGCCTGATGATGGCCGGGATGGCGGGATTCGTTATTCGGGATTCGCAACAGCAATGCGATCGCCGCACGGCAGGTGCGTCACCAATCCCGAATCCCGAATCCCCAATCCCGGCGTTTCGATGACCCGCATCCTCGGCATCGATCCCGGCTCCCAGCGCACCGGGCTCGGCATCATCGACGTTGATGAGAGCGGTCGCAGCCGGCATGTCTATCATGCGCCGCTGGTGCTGCTGGGCGAGGGCGACTTCGCGCAGCGGCTCAAGCGCCTGCTGCACGGGCTGGGCGAGGTGATCGAGACCTACCGGCCGCAGGAAGTGGCGATCGAGAAGGTGTTCATGGGCAAGAGCGCCGATTCCGCGCTCAAGCTCGGCCACGCGCGCGGCGCGGCGATCTGCGCGGTGGTGCTGCGCGATCTGCCGGTGCACGAGTACGCTGCCACCGAGATCAAGCTGGCGCTGGTCGGCAAGGGCGGGGCGGACAAGGTGCAGGTGCAGCACATGGTCGGCATCATGCTCAACCTGAAAGGCAAGCTGCAGGCCGACGCCGCCGACGCACTGGCGGTCGCCATCACTCACGCCCACGTGCGCGCCACCGCGCAGCGCCTGGGCGTCAATACCCAACAGGCCTGGAGCCGCAAGAAATGAGAATCGGGAGTCGGGAGTCGGGATTGGGGATTGGCAACGGCAGGTCCGTTCGCGCTGAGCTGATCGGGCTGTACGCGGCCGTTGTCAGCGGCCGCGAGGGAACTAACCAATCCCCAATCCCCAATGCCCAATCCCGGCATCTCCTTGGAGGTGCCCAATGATCGGCCGCCTGCGCGGGCTGCTGGCCTACAAGCAGCCGCCGTGGCTGGTGATCGATGTCGGTGGGGTGGGGTATGAGCTGGAGGCGCCGATGAGCACCTTCTACGACCTGCCCGATGTCGGCCGCGACGTGATCCTGTTCACCCACTACGCGCAGAAGGAAGACAGCGTGTCGCTGTACGGATTCCTGCGCGAAGGCGAGCGCAGGCTGTTCCGCGACGTGCAGAAGGTCACCGGCATCGGCGCCAAGATCGCGCTGGCGGTGCTGTCCGGGGTCAGCGTGGACGAGTTCGCCCGTCTGATCACCAGCGGCGACATCACCGCGCTGACCCGCATCCCCGGCATCGGCAAGAAGACCGCCGAGCGTATGGTGGTGGAGCTGCGCGACCGCGCCGCCGACTTCAGCAGTGGCGCGCCGATCACCGGCCAGCTCGGTCCGGATGCGGTGTCCGAGGCCACGGTGGCCTTGCAGCAACTGGGTTACAAGCCGGCCGAGGCCGCACGCATGGCACGCGAGGCCGGGGCAGAAGGCGACGAAGTCGCCACGGTCATTCGCAAGGCCCTCCAGGCCGCGCTGCGTTAGGCCGCGCCGTCCTCCTCTCCTTCACGCCACTTGGCGATACCCTGCCCACTTCATGTCCCAGACCCCCACTTCCGCAGCTGGCCACGGCCATGCGCCTGCCAATAGCCATATGGCCTTGGTCATCGGCGCCATCGGCGTCGTCTTCGGCGATATCGGCACCAGTCCGCTGTACACCCTCAAGGAGGCGTTCTCGCCGCACTACGGGCTGACCAGCGACCACGACACCGTGCTGGGCGTGCTGTCGCTGGCGTTCTGGGCGCTGATGGTCACGGTGACGCTCAAGTACGTCACCATCATCATGCGCGCCGACAACGAGGGCGAGGGCGGCATCATGGCCTTGATGGCGCTGACCCAGCGCACCCTGCGCAGCGGGTCGCGCTCGGCGTACGTGGTCGGCATTCTCGGCATCTTCGGCGCCTCGCTGTTCTTCGGCGATGGCGTGATCACCCCGGCGATCTCGGTGATGGGCGCGGTCGAAGGCCTGGAAATCGCCGCGCCCAGCCTGCATCCCTTCATCGTGCCGATCACCGTGATCGTGCTGCTGGTGGTATTCATGGTGCAGCGCTTCGGCACCGAAAAGGTCGGCAAGGTGTTCGGCCCGATCACCTGCCTGTGGTTCCTGTCGCTGGGGGCGATCGGCGCCTGGAACATCGTCGACGCACCGGAAGTGATGAAGGCCTTCAATCCCTGGTGGGCGATCCGCTTCTTCATGGAGCACGGCTGGCACGGGGTGTTCATCCTGGGCGCGGTGGTGCTGGCGGTGACCGGCGGCGAGGCGCTGTACGCGGACATGGGCCACTTCGGCGCCAAGCCGATCCGCCATGGCTGGTATTTCTTCGTGTTGCCGATGCTGCTGCTCAACTACCTGGGGCAGGGCGCGCTGGTGCTCAATCACCCCTCCGCACTGAAGAACCCGTTCTTCGAAGCGGTGCCGGGCTGGGCGCTGTATCCGATGATCATCCTGGCCACGCTGGCGGCCGTGATCGCGTCGCAGGCGGTCATCACCGGCGCCTATTCGGTGGCCCGCCAGGCGATGCAGCTGGGTTACATCCCGCGCATGCTGATCAAGCACACCTCGCGCACCACCATCGGCCAGATCTACGTGCCCGGCATCAACTGGCTGCTGATGGTGATGGTGATCGCGCTGGTGCTGATCTTCCGCAGTTCCACCAATCTGGCGGTGGCCTACGGCATCTCGGTGTCGATGACCATGCTGATCGACACCCTGCTGCTGGCGCTGGTGGCGCGCTCGTTGTGGCCGCGCTGGCGCAACTGGGTGCTGCCGCTGTGCGTGGTGTTCTTCTTCATCGAGCTGGCCTTCGTCATCGCCAACGGCGCCAAGCTGTTGCAGGGTGCCTGGTTCCCGCTGGCGCTGGGCATCGTGGTGTTCACCCTGATGCGCACCTGGCGCCGCGGCCGCGCGCTGCTGCGCGAGGAAATCCGCAAGGACGGCATCCGCATCGACAGCTTCCTGCCGGGACTGATGCTGGCCCCGCCGGCGCGCGTGCCGGGCATGGCGGTGTTCCTCACCGCCGACCCGATGGTGGTGCCGCATGCGCTGATGCACAACCTCAAGCACAACAAGGTGCTGCACGAGCGCAACATCTTCCTCAACGTCGACACCTTGCCGATCCCGTACGCGCCGGCGGACAAGCGCCTGCAGATCGAGTCGATCGGCGACGAGTTCTACCGCGTCTATGTGCGCTTCGGCTTCATGGAAACGCCGGACGTGCCGCTGGCGCTGATGCGTTCCTGTGACCAGGGCGGCATCCATTTCGACCCGATGGACACCACCTTCTTCGCCAGCCGCGAGACCATCGTGGCCAGCGCCAACCGCGGCATGCCGATCTGGCGCGACAAGCTGTTCGCGCTGATGCATCGCAACGCCGCCCCGGCCACCGGCTTCTTCCGCATCCCCGGCAACCGCCTGGTCGAGCTGGGCGCACAAGTGGAGATCTGAGCATGGCAGCGCTCAAGTGGATGATCTACGGTCGTTCGCCGAGCCTGGCCACCTTCTGGGACGAAGCGCTCAACCTCGGGCGCGTGCCGGCGAGCAAGGCCGCCATCGCAGCGGCGCAGGCGCGGCTCGGTGTACGTCTGCCGGCGTGGCTGCGCAGCCTGTATGCACGCTATGACGGCGGCGCTGTGCAGATGGCGCGTGGCCAGTCGCTTGAGGAACCGGACAACTGGCTCAAGGCCGAATGGCTGATCCCGCGTGCACGCCTGCTTGGCAGTGCGGAATTGTTTTCCTTCGCACAGGTGCGCGCTCGCGAGGACTACCGCGATGACGCATTTGCCGGTCTGGCTGCCGGTAGCGATGACGGCCGCCTGATCGTCATTGCCGCCGATGACCGCACGCCCAGCCGCGCGCTGTGCCTGGACTACTCCGTATCCGATGTTGAGCCCACCGTGGTCTATGTCGACGCAGGCAATAATCGCAGGCTGGCGGAGTTCGCCAACGTGGACGCTCTGCTGTCGCAGTTGGTCGATGTCCACTACTGGTCGCCCGCCCTGCAGGCCAAGCACGATGGGGATGTGGTGCGTTGGCAGCCGCAGCCGCCCGCGTTGACCACGTTCTGGAGCGGCGCCGGGTACTGGAACGACGGCGGGGCCGCTGCGGACGCCTCTGTGTTGGCTGCCACCGAAGCGCGCCTGGGCGTGCGCCTGCCGGCGTTGTTCAAGCAGCTCTACAGTGTCCAGGACGGCGGCGACACCGGCTGGTGCTGGGTGCCGCGGACCCGCTTTCCCTCCGATCTTTACGTGGATTGGGAATGCGTGCTGGTGGATCGGTATCTGTCGCCGCTGGCGAAGATCGGCAGCCTGCTGGATCTGGCCGCTGCCATCGAAGACCCCGACGACTTCAGCGCGGCGGCCTGCCTGCACGCCGGCCTGGATCGGGTGCTGGTGCTGTCAAGCCATAACATTGACTGTCTGTTGTGCCTGGACTATCGCGCGCGCGGCCCGCAGTGCGAGCCGGACGTGGTGTATTTCGATCGCTGGGAGGGGCTGGTCCCCACCTGGCGCGCGCCCAGCTTCGACGCGTTCTTCAGTGTGCTGCGGCAGGCCGATCTTGATTGCTAGATGCTGCGCCGCCCGCACGCGGCATGCGAAGATGGCGGGATGACCGAACAGCGCATCATCGCCAGCAGTGCCACCCGCGAAGACGATGCCGCCGATGCGAGCATCCGGCCCAAGCGCCTGGCCGATTATCTGGGCCAGCAGCCGGTGCGCGAGCAGATGGAGATCTACATCGAAGCGGCCAAGGCGCGCGGCGAGGCGATGGACCATGTGCTGATCTTCGGCCCGCCCGGTCTGGGCAAGACCACGCTCAGTCATGTCATCGCCAACGAGCTGGGCGTGAACCTGCGCTCGACCTCCGGCCCGGTGATCGAGAAGGCCGGCGATCTGGCCGCGCTGCTGACCAACCTGCAGCCGCACGATGTGCTGTTCATCGACGAGATCCATCGCCTCTCGCCGGTGGTGGAGGAAGTGCTGTATCCGGCGATGGAAGATTTCCAGATCGACATCATGATCGGCGACGGCCCGGCCGCGCGCTCGATCAAGATCGACCTGCCGCCGTTCACCCTGATCGGTGCCACCACCCGTGCCGGCCTGCTGACCGCGCCGCTGCGCGACCGCTTCGGCATCGTGCAGCGGCTGGAGTTCTATTCGCCGCAGGAACTGACCCGCATCGTGATCCGCTCCGCGGCGATCCTGGGCATCGACTGCACGCCCGAGGGTGCGGCCGAGATCGCCCGCCGCGCGCGCGGCACCCCGCGTATCGCCAACCGGCTGCTGCGGCGGGTGCGCGACTTTGCCCAGGTCAAGGCGGCGGGGCATATCGACCTGCCGGTGGCGCAGGCGGCGATGCAGATGCTCAAGGTCGACCCGGAAGGCTTCGACGAGCTCGACCGCCGCATGTTGCGCACCATCGTCGATCATTTCGACGGCGGCCCGGTTGGGGTGGAGTCGCTGGCTGCGTCGCTGTCGGAAGAGCGGGGCACGCTGGAAGACGTGATCGAGCCCTACCTGATCCAGCAGGGCTTTTTGATCCGCACCGCGCGCGGCCGCATGGCCACCCACAAGGCCTACATGCACCTGGGCCTGAAACCGCCACGGGACCGCGCGCCAGGATTCGGCGAGCCGGGAGAGCTGTTCTGATGATGCTCCGTTCATCGCGCGCCCAGGCCGTCTCGACCAACACTCCGTGCCCATGACCGCCGAGTCCCGACTCCCGATTCCCCAATCCCCGCCTGTATTCAGTTGGCCGACACGCGTGTACTGGGAAGATACCGACGCCGGGGGCGTGGTCTACCATGCGCGCTACGTCGCTTTCATGGAACGGGCGCGCACGGAGTGGATGCGCGCACTCGGCTACGGGCAGGAGCGCATGCGCCAGCAGCACGATCTGGTGTTCGCGGTCCGCTCGATGCAACTGGATTTCCTCAAGCCGGCCCGGCTCGACGACGCGCTGTCAGTGTCGGCGGTACTGCTGCGATGCAAACGGGCCAGCCTGCTGTTTGCGCAGTCGGTACGTCGCGAGGGCGAAGTGCTGCTGACCGCCGAGGTGCGCATTGCCGCACTCGGTACCAGCGACTTCCGCCCGCGCGGGATGGACGATGCGCTGTATGACGTGTTGAAAGCTCTAGAAACCCCAGAATCCGATTACTGAGGAACAAACGGATGTCGATTGCATTGCTCCTGGCCCTGCAGGACACGGTAGTGGAAGCACTACCGCAGGACGTTGCCGCCGCTGCGGCACAGACCGCCAGCGTGGCGCACAACAGCAGCATCAACTATGTCGATCTGATTCTGCGGGCGAGTATCCCGGTCAAGATCATCGTGTTGCTGCTGCTGATCGGCTCGTTCATCAGCTGGGTGATCATTTTCCGCAAGGCGCGCGCCTTCAAGCAGGCCAACCGCGAGGCGGACGAGTTCGAAAACCGCTTCTGGTCCGGCGCCGATCTGGCCAAGCTCTACGCGTCGGCCACCGACCGTAACCGCACCGTCGGCGGCCTGGAGTCGATGTTCGAGAGCGGCTTCCGCGAGTTCTCGCGGCTGCGCGACCGTCGCCGGCTGGACGGGCGGGTGCAACTGGAAGGCGCGCAGCGCGCCATGCGCACCGCCTTCACCCGCGAAGTCGACCAGCTCGAGCGCAATCTCGAATTGCTGGCCAACATCGGTTCCACCGCGCCGTACGTCGGCCTGGTCGGCACCGTGTTCGGCATCATGGTGACCATGCACGACATGGTCAGCAGCGGCGAGCAGGCCGGTATCGCTGCGGTCGCACCGGGTATTTCCGAAGCGCTGTTCGCCACCGCCATCGGCCTGTTCGTGGCGATCCCGGCGGTGTGGGCCTACAACCGCTTCACCACCCGCGTGGAACGGCTGTCGGTGCGCTACGAGACCTTCGCCGACGAGTTCAGCTCGATCCTGCAGCGCCAGGCCGGCGCGGACGAGTAATGCGCGTGCCCTGCGACAGCCGGCAGCCAGGCGAATGCCCCATCACGGCACGCACATCCCGCTGCGTGGACGTGGCAGGTGCGGCGTTCGCACATGCGCGTCTGGCGTGGCGCAGGGATTGGACAGGCAAGCCCCTCGCGACAGCGCGCACACGCATGTGCGATGGATTGGATGGGCGAGTCCCTCGCAAGAGCCCGCACATCCATGTGCGGGGGATCAATAGGAACGTTCCGCGATGATTTCCGGTATTTCCCGCCGTAAGAAGCGCAAGCTCAAATCCGACATCAACGTCGTGCCGTATATCGACGTGATGCTGGTGCTGCTGATCATCTTCATGGTGACCGCGCCCCTGCTGACCCTGAGCACCGACGTCAACCTACCCAGCTCGCGCGCCAAGGCGCTGGAGAGCAAGCAGGATCCGGTCGTGGTGGTGGTCGCCGCCGACGGCCAGCTCGCACTGCAGCTGCCCAAGGGCAAGCCGCAGGCGATGGACGTGGCGGCGCTGCAGGCGCAACTGGCCGCCATCGTGGCGCAGGACAAGGACGCGCGCGTGGTCGTGGCCGGCGATCGTGCCGCGCCGTATCAAAAGATCATGGACGCCATCGACGTGCTCAAGCAGGCCAAGGTCGAGAAGGTCGGCCTGATCTCCGACTCCGGCGGCACTGCAGGCAGCGATGCACGCTGACGCACTCCCCACTCAGACGGCGCGCGAGGATGGCTGGCTGCGGCCAGTCGTGCTGGCCCTGGTCGTGCACGTGCTGGTCGCGCTGGTGTTCATCGCCGGCTGGCTGTGGTCGCCCGAACGCTCGGTCGAGCCGGCCGCGGGCGACCCCAGCATGGAAGCCTCGCTGGACGTGTCCGCCGCCGAAGCGCGCGTTGCGCGCCAGGCGCTGAAGGCCACGCCGGTGGAGGCGCCGCCACCGCCGGCACCGCTGCCCGAACCGGCGCCGGAAGACACCGTGCCGCCGCCGCAGCCGATTCCCGAACCGCGTCCGCAGGATGCGCCCACGCCGCAACAGGCGCAGGCGCAGGAACGTGTCGCGCAGCCGGACAAGGTCGACCAGGACCGCGTCGACGCGCTGGCGCTGTCGGCGGAAAAGGCCAAGCAGGAACAGGAGGCCAAGCGCCGTCAGGAGCAGATCGACCTGACCGAGCGCAAACGCCAGGAAGAGGCCGAGCAGAAACTGCGCCTGGCCAAGCAGCAGGAAGAAGCCGACGCCAAGAAGAAGCAGGCCGCGGCGCAGCAGGCTGCCGCCGATGCCGAACGCGAAAAGAAGATCGCAGACATCCGCCGCCAGCGCGAACAGGCCACCAAGGAAGCCGCGCTGGCCGAGCAGAAACTGCGCCAGGTCGCCGCCGCGCGTGCGCAGCAGGCTTCGTCGGCTGCCGCCGCCACCGCGCAGCCGACCGCAGGGCAGGGCGGTACCAACACCGATCTGTCGGCCAAGTACGCCGCGGCGATCCAGCAGAAGGTGCTGGCGCAGTGGGTGCGCCCGCCGTCGGTGCCGCCGGGCCAGAAATGCAGCATCAACATCCGCCAGTTGCCGGGTGGCACCGTGATGGAGGCCAAGGTGGCGCCGGGTTGCCCTTACGACGAGGCCGGCCAGCGCTCGATCGAGGCCGCGGTGCTGAGCGCGCAGCCATTGCCGTACCGTGGGTTTGAGTCGGTGTTCCAGCGCAACCTGACATTTGTGTTCACCCCGCAGGACTAGCAAGCCCCAGATCGGGCGCGCGGCCGCATGACCTGCGCTGCGCCTCGGTCCGGATGTAGATTTGCGGGGTGTGGCCGGCTGCCTGGCGTAGTTCTGCCGGGTAGGTCGTGCTGCACCACCGCACGCCTGCTCGCCGGTTTGGCCGATGGAACGCCCGATGGTTGACCACTCGCTCCACTTTCACGCTGTCTCGTTCACGATTGCGAGTATGTTCACTCGCTGATTGGTATCCCTTGCACACTTTTCCTGCCCGATCCGAGCCGTCCATGAAAAAACCGCTGCGTTGGCTAGCTGCCTTGACCGCCCTGTTGTTGCCGCTGAGCGCGCTCGCGCAACAGCAAGGGCTCACCATCGATATCGTCGGCGGTAGCGCTTCGGCGACGCCGATCACCGTCGTGCCCATGCCGTACCAGGGCTCCGGCACTGCGCCGCAGACCGATGTGTCTGCCGTCGTCGGCGCCGACCTGGACCGTTCCGGTCAGTTCCGCACGCTGCCGGTTGCGCAGATCGTCGAGAAGCCGACCCGCGGCACCGAGGTGCAGTTCCAGACTTGGCGTACGCTCAAGCAGAACTACATTGTGGTCGGCCGCGTGATGGATGCCGGCGAAGGCGCTTACCGCGTCGAGTACGAACTGTTCGACGTGGCCAAGGGCGAGCGTCTGCTCGGCCTGGCCATGACCGCACGTGCCAATGCGATGCGCGATGTCTCGCACCAGATGGCCGACGCGATCTACGAAAAGATCACCGGCGTGCGTGGCGCGTTCTGGACCCGGATCGCCTATGTGACCGCCAGCGGCAAGGGCGGCGCCATGCGCTATGCACTGATGGTGGCCGACTCGGACGGCTACAACCCGCAGACCATCGTGCGCTCGGCCGAGCCACTGCTGTCGCCGAACTGGAGCCCGGACGGCAAGAAGCTGGCCTATGTGAGCTTCGAGCGCGGCAATTCCTCGATCTACCTGCAGGACATCGCCACCGGCGCGCGTGAGCTGGTGTCCAGCTTCCGCGGCATCAACGGTGCGCCGTCGTTCTCGCCGGACGGCCGCCGCCTGGCGCTGGCACTGTCGCGCAGCGGCAACCCGGAAATCTACGTCATGGATCTGGGCAGCAAGCAGTTGACCCAGCTGACCAATCACTTCGGCATCGACACCGAGCCGACCTGGGCGCCGGACGGCGGCAGCATCTACTTCACCTCCGACCGCGGCGGTCGCCCGCAGATCTACCAGGTGGCCGCAAGCGGCGGCAGCGCCAACCGCGTGACCTTCCAGGGCAACTACAACGCCACCGCCAGCGTCTCGTTCGACGGCAAGAAGATCGCCGTGGCACAGGGCAGCGGCAACAGCTACCGCATCGCCATGATGGACCGCAGCCTGGGTTCGCCGAGCTGGAGCACGCTCTCGCCGGGGTCGCTGGACGAGTCGCCGAGCTTTGCGCCGAACGCCAGCATGGTGCTGTACGCCGCACGTGAAGGTGGTCGTGGCGTGCTCTATGCCGTGTCCGCCGACGCTCGTGTCCGCCAGCGTCTGGTTCTGGCGGATGGAGATGTGAGAGAACCTTCGTGGGGGCCTTACCGAACCGCGCATTAATGTTAATATTTCGCTGCGTTAAACCACTCATTGGCCCAGAGCCTCCATAGGTATCCCATGAACAAGTCCACCCGCGTCTTGCTTGTCTCCCTGTTGTCCGTTGCCGTGCTGGCCGGTTGTTCGAAGAAGGTGAAGGAAACTCCGCCTCCTGCGACTGACACCACCGCTGGTTCCTCCGTTCCCACCGGCCCGTCCACCTCTGGCCTGTACGGCCCGGGCGACCTGGATACCGATGCCTGCCTGCGTCAGCGCGTCGTCTACTTCGATCTGGATCAGGACTCCCTGAAGCCGGAATTCCAGGCCATCATGGCGTGCCACGCCAAGTACCTGCGTGACCGTCCTTCCTCGCGCATCACCCTGCAGGGCAATGCTGACGAGCGCGGTTCGCGTGAGTACAACATGGGTCTGGGCGAGCGTCGCGGCAATGCCGTGTCGTCGTCGCTGCAGGCTGCCGGCGGTTCCGCCAGCCAGCTGACCGTCGTCAGCTACGGCGAAGAGCGTCCGGTCTGCACCGAAACCAGCGAAAGCTGCTGGTCGCAGAACCGTCGCGTCGAAATCGTGTACACGGCTCAGTAAGAAGCGATGCGCTTTCGAGTGACATCCCTGTTCGTCGCGGCGGCCCTTGTGGTCGCCGCGCCGGCACACGCGCAGCGAGCCAGTCTCGCTGATCGTGTTGCCGTTCTCGAGCAGCAGCAGGCCAACAGCCAGGCCAACAACGATCTCCTCAACCAGCTGCAGCAGGCGCGTTCGGACCTGCAGGGCTTGCGAGCGACCGTGGAGCAGCTGCAGCACGACAACGAACAACTCAAGCAGCAGTCCAAGGATCAGTATCTGGATCTGGACGGACGCCTGAATCGGCTGGAAGGTGCAGGTGGCGCAACCCCGCCATTGCCATCTCCCACCGGCAGCGTCACACCCGCCCCGGCTCCGGCCGCGCGGCCTACAGCGGCGGCAACTTCCGAGAAGCCGCCCAGCGTGCATGGCGACCCAGGCACCCTGGCCGTCAGCAATGAGGAACGCACTGCTTACAACGTCGCCTTCGATGCATTGAAGAACGGCAAGTACGACGATGCCTCGCAGTTGTTCCTGAGTTTTCTGGAGCTGTATCCAAACGGCGTCTACACCCCCAATGCCTTGTACTGGCTGGGCGAGAGTTACTACGCCACCCGAAATTTCCAGCTGGCCGAGGCGCAGTTCCGCGATCTCGTCAGCCGCTATCCCACGCATGACAAGGCCTCTGGCGGCCTGTTGAAGCTTGGCCTGTCGCAGTATGGCGAAGGCAAGAACGATCAGGCCCAGCAGACCCTGCAGCAGGTCGCATCGCAGTATCCCGGCTCCGACGCAGCGCGCGTGGCCCAGGAGCGTCTGCAGTCCATCCGTCTCGGCCAGCAACTGCGCTGAGCCCGCGCGTGCGCGCCTTCGGGCGTGACGCATACTTTGCCAATGAACGCCGCCGCCGTCCCCAGCGAGATCGTCCAGTCGCCGTTGCCGCGATTGAAGATCACCGAAATCTTTCTGTCCCTGCAGGGCGAAGCCGAGGCCGCCGGCTGGCCGACCGTGTTCGTGCGTTTGACCGGTTGCCCGCTGCGCTGCCATTACTGCGATACCGCCTACGCCTTCCACGGCGGTGAATGGCATGACATCGATGCGATCGTTGCCGAGGTGGCTAGCCACGGCGTGCGCCATGTCTGCGTGACCGGCGGCGAGCCGTTGGCGCAGAAGCGCTGCCTGGTGCTGCTGCAGAAACTGTGCGATGCCGGCTTCGATGTTTCGCTGGAGACGTCCGGTGCATTGGACGTGTCGGCCGTGGATCCGCGCGTCTCGCGCGTGGTCGACATCAAGACGCCGGCCTCCGGCGAGGAACAACGCAATCGCTGGGAGAATCTGCCGCTGCTGACCGCACGCGACCAGATCAAGTTCGTGATCTGCAGCCGCGCCGATTACGAATGGTCGCGCGAGATTGTCGCCGCGCATGCGCTGGACCGCCGCTGCACGGTGTGGTTTTCGCCCAGCAAGAGCGAAGTCACGCCGCGGGAGTTGGCCGACTGGATCGTGGCCGATCGTCTGCCGGTGCGCTTCCAGATGCAGCTGCACAAGCTGCTGTGGAACGATGAGCCGGGGCGCTAAGCCCGAGCGCTAAGCCCGGGCGATAGAGCGACCGCGCTCACTCAAGAAAGGCAGGCGCGGCCGGTTGCCCGCAATCGGCGTGTGTCACGCATCCGTTGCGTTTGCCGGCATGCTGTCCGCACCCACCTGAAGACCACCCGCGACACTTTGTTGGCTGCTTCCGGTCCCCCGTGCAAGGCGAGCCAGGAGGCAGCCGCCTGCGTTTACGCGGCGATCCTGTTCAATTCTTCGACGGCATCGGCCGGCAGTTTCAGTTCCGCCGCGAACAGATTGGCGCGCAGATGCGCCACCGACGAGGTCCCCGGAATCAGCAAGATGTTGGGCGAGCGTTGCAGCAGCCACGCCAGTGCCACCTGCATCGGGGTTGCGGCCAGGCGCTGGGCAACAGCGGCAAGCGTGGACGATTGCAATGGCGAGAAGCCGCCGAGCGGGAAGAACGGCACGTAGGCGATGCCGTCGCGCGCGAGCGTGTCGATGATTTCGTCGTCGTGTCGATGCGCGATGTTGTACATGTTCTGCACGCAGACGATGTCGGTCATGGCGCGTGCCTCGGCCACCTGCGTCGCGGTGACGTTGCTGATGCCGATGTGCCGCACCAGGCCATCGCGCTGCAGCTTGATCAAGGCCGCCAGTTGCTCGGCGATCGAGCCTTCTGCCGGCTCCTGCGCCTTGAACATCACGCGCAGGTTGACCACCTCCAGCGTTTCAAGCCCCAGGTTGCGCAGATTGTCGTGCACCGCCTCGACCAGCTGCTGCGGCGAGAAGGCAGGTAGCCAGGAACCATCCGTGCCGCGCGCGGCGCCGATCTTGGTGACGATGGTCAATTCCTGCGGGTAGGGATGCAGTGCCTCGCGGATCAGCTGATTGGTGATGTGCGGCCCGTAGAAATCGCTGGTGTCGATATGGTTGACGCCCAGCGCGATGGCTTCGCGCAGAACCGCCAACGCACCGTCGCGGTCCTTGGGCGGGCCGAACACGCCAGGCCCCGCCAGCTGCATTGCGCCGTAGCCGATGCGGGTGAGCTTGCGGTCTCCAAGCAGAAACGTTCCGGCTTTTTCGATGTTGGTCATGGCGTGGCGCTCGCGTGTCGTTGAGCCAACAACGATAGGAAACGTGGCGCGGCATGTGAATTCGCATTTGCCGCGGCGCCAGTCCACTGCCGCCAGGGCTTGTGGCATATGGGCGCAGCCGCAGCGCCCCGGGCCGATCGTCCGGCGGGATGTGCTGGAGTTTCAGGTTTTGCTGGCTACGCGGGCAGTGCTTTCGCCGCGTTTCTTCGCGGCTGAAGCCGCCGCGTTGCACGTTCTGCATTGACAGGCGCCAAGCGGCGGCGCGAGTATGCCAACGTCGCCGCACAATCGGCGACCGGGATTGGCGTCCCGAACCAAAAGGCGCACCAGCGCCCATCGACCGATGCACGGCGCTTTTTTATCGCCCGCATCGTCGCGGGCGCATGCCGGCCAGTTTTATGGCGGGCGGTGCGCGGGGGCCGCAAGGCCCACCGGGTCCTTTTGGCCGGCACGCCAACCGCGTACCGTCCGCCACCCCGATTGGTGTCTGGGTGGCGGATTCCAAAACACAAAAGGAATCCAGCATGTCTCACGACACCCATGAAGCACCCACATTTGTGGCGTACCCGGTCGTCCATGATGTGGGGCCGATCTTCAATGCCCGCGAAGGGACGCGTGCCGCCTGGCGAAGCCCTAATGCCCATCTCGGCGTCGCAGGTAAGGCTGTGCATGCGCTCACGCTTGCCGGCGCCGATGCAATCGCTAGCGTCGATAGCGCGTTGACGGAGCCGCAGCGATGAGCCTGGGCAAACAGTTCCGCGTCTGCACGGGCGTCGTCCTTAGCTTCGAGATGATGCAGGGCTATGTGCTGGCCATGCTGCATTCCGACGCGCGGCCCGATGCCTCGCCGGTCCTGATCGCCTGCGAAGCCACCGGCTTTGACGATATTTTGCCGGGCGGCGATGCACAGAGCGTTGTGCTGGGCCGCCTGCATGTCTGCATGCGTGTGGACGCTGCAGTGGACGTCCTCAGCTGGCTGCGCAAGCAGGCACGCGCCGCAGGAGCTGCGCGACGAACGCGGCGCGTGCAATCGCGTATCCAGAAGACGGGAGCCACGTGATTGGCGAGAACGCCACGGCCGCCTGCGCCGGCCCACGACCTGCAAGATGACACGCGCGATCGGCAAAAGAGGAGCCGGCGTTGACGGCGGCGCGCCAGTCGCGGCAGATGGTGGATGCCATCCGACTCCGCGGCCGTGACGCAGGGTCCCTGGCAACGCACGTCCCGGCAACTTTCCGGCGGGCACAAAAAAAGCGCCTTCGGCGCTCTTCAAGTTGCTGATTTGATTGGTGGGCCGTGATGGATTCGAACCATCGACCAAAAGATTAAAAGTCTTCTGCTCTACCGACTGAGCTAACGGCCCACTGTCCCGGCAGTGCGCCGGGGTGCGCATTCTACCCTACAGCGGCGTCAAGGCGAAATGGCGTAGTGGGTGGGGTCCGCGACGCCGGCGTCGGCGAAACCGGCGGCACGCAGGCGGCAGGCGTCGCAGTGGCCGCAGGCGCGTCCGTCGGCGTCGGCGCGGTAGCAGGACACGGTCAGGCCGAAGTCCACGCCCAGGCGCACGCCTTCACGCACGATGTCGGCCTTGCTGAGGAACTGCAGCGGTGCGTGCACGCGCAGGCCGGCGCCTTCCACGCCGGCCTTGGTGGCCAGGTTGGCCAGCACTTCGAAGGCGCGCACGAATTCGGGCCGGCAGTCGGGGTAACCCGAATAATCGACCGCGTTGACGCCGCAGAACAGGTCGTTGGCGCCGATCACCTCAGCCCAGCCCAGTGCCAGCGACAGCATGATGGTGTTGCGCGCCGGCACGTAGGTGACCGGGATGCCGTCGCCACCGGCAGCGGGCACGTCGATGTCGTCGGTGAGCGCCGAGCCGCCGATGCTGCGCAGGTCCACGTCCACCACCTTGTGCGCGATGACGCCCTGCGCCGCGGCCACGCGCGCGGCGGCGTCCAGCTCGGAGGTATGGCGCTGCCCGTAGCGCACGCTCAAGGCATGCACGGCAAAGCCCTGCTCCTGCGCAAGCGCGATGACGGCAGCGGAATCCATGCCCCCGGACAACAGAACAACGGCTTTTTTCATGACGGATCGGCAATCACAACGGAATAGGCGGAAAGGCTAGCAGGCTCGGCGTGGCACGGCGACCCGGCAGTCGCTGCGGCGGCAGCCGGATGCCGGGCAACGCGGCTGGGCCAAGTGCGCGCGGGCAGGGCAGCGACCGCATCTGCACGTCAATTCGGTGCGATAGCCTGCCGGCAGTTGCGCGCCTTGGGTATCGTGTTTTGCCGGCGTCGGTGCGGCACGGCCGCTCTCAGCGCAGGCTCGCAGCCGCGGCCTTGCGCAGGGCCTGGCCCAGCTGCTGCAGGGCGCTCGAGCGCACCGCGGCGCATTGCCAGTACAGCGGCACATCGAGCCAGCGTGTCGGGTCGATGATGACCACCTGCCTGTCGCGCACGGCAGGCACGACCATCGATTCCGGCGCCAGACACCAGCCGAGTCCGCGTGCGGCCGCTTCGACGAAGCCGGTCGAGGTCGGCAGGTAGTGGATCGGCGGCGCCACCTGCGTGCGGGTGATGCGGCGGACGAAGCGGGTCTGCAGCGTGTCCTTTCGGTTGAACACCAGCATCGGTGCGTGGGCCAGGGCCGCTGCGCTGAAGCCCTGCTTGAAATGCGTCGCAACGAATGCGGCCGATGCGATGGCGTGGTAACGCATCACTCCCAGCGCCTGCACATTGCAGCCCTGCAGCGGCTTGCGCTCGGCGGTGACGGCACCGAGCACCGCCCCGGAGCGCAACAGCTCCAGGGTGTGGTCCTGGTCGTCCATCTGCACATCGAAAAGAACGCCGTGCTCCCGGTGCAGCGCCGACAGCGCCGCCAGAAACCAGGTCTGCAGCGAGTCGTCGTTGACGGCGATGGCCAGCGTGCGCGGATGCCCGGCGCTGCTGTCGCCAGGGAGGAGGTCGGCGATCGCTTCGGATTCCAGGACCTGCATCGGCTTTACCCGGCGCAGCAGGCGCTCGCCGACCGGGGTAGGGCGGCAGGGGGCCTTGCGGATCACCAGCACCTGGCCGAGCCGGTCTTCCAGCGCCTTGACCCGCTGCGAAATCGCCGACGGCGTCACCGACAGCCGCTGCGCAGCGGCGTCGAAGCTGCCCTCCTCAAGAACGGCAGCGAATGCGGCCAGTTGCGGATGCAGAAGATCCATGGCGTTCGGCAGGATTAGAAGTTCTAAGCAGGATACAGAAGATTTAGTTTTCCTAATTGCCGCGAAACGCCCAGCATTGGCACCTGTGATCCGGGAGGTGCTCGTGTTACCTCAAGCTGCAATCTCTGGCTTCATCGCCAGCGCAGGTCTCATCATCGCAATCGGTGCGCAGAATGCATTCGTGCTGCGGCAGGGACTGCAGCGCCAGCATGTCGGTCTGGTGGTGGCGATCTGCGCGTTCGGCGATATCGCGCTGATCGTGCTGGGCGTGGCCGGGATCGGCGTACTGGTGACGCAATGGCCGGAGCTGCTGCAGGGACTTCGCTATGCGGGAGCTGCATTTCTCGCGGCATATGGCGCGCTGGCTGCGCGCAGGGCCTGGTGTGGCACCAGCGGGTTGGCGCCGTCGCAGGCCGGTGCGCAACGCTGGCAGCGCGCCATGCTGGCGTGCCTGGCATTTACCTTTCTCAACCCGCATGTCTATCTGGACACGATGCTGCTGCTGGGCAGCCTGGCCGCGCGCTACCCGGGCCAGCTGCGCTGGGCATTCGCGTCGGGTGCGTGCCTGGCCAGCATTGCCTGGTTTTCCGCTCTGGGCTATGGCGCGCGCTTGTTGCAGCCGGCCTTCCGCGATCCGCGCGCATGGCGTGTGCTGGATGCGGTGATCGCAGGATTCATGCTGGTGCTGTGCGCACTGTTGCTGCTGCCTGCGCAGGCACTACCCTGAGGCCCACTGTTGCCGGAGTTGTCGTCATGTCGCCGCTGCGCGTTTCCATCGATCACTCCGAACTCGATGTTGCGCTGGTCCATCGCTACCTGGCCCAGCACAGCAGCTGGCCAGGGACATCCCGCTTGCGGTGGTACAGCGCTCCATCGCCAACTCGCTGTGCTTCGGCGGGTTTCTGCAGGGCGGGCAGGTCGCGTTTGCGCGGGTGGTTTCCGACTATGCAACCGTCGCCTATCTGGGCGATGTGTTCGTGTTGCCCGAGCATCAGGGCAAGGGCTATGGCAAGGCAATCATGGACGCGGTCATGGCGCACCCCGATCTGCAGGGGCTGCGTCGTTTCAGCCTCGCCACCAGCGATGCGCATGGTCTCTATGCGCGCTACGGCTTCACGCCGCCGCTGGCTCCGCAGTCGCTGATGGAGCGCTATCGTCCCGGCCCCTACATGCGCTAGCGCGGCGGGCCGGCTGTTGCGTGGCCGTACCGGCATGGCACTGCGTCGGGGCAGAAGGACGGTTCAACGCGCTGCCGCGCTGGATGATGTTAGGCGAGCACTGCGACCTCGTCACCGCACAGTGCCGGCCATGCATCGGCAGCGCGCATTGCCGCCAGCGATGAATCGCAGTTGCCGCCGCACAGGTGCCGATCCTGCCGCAGGTCGATGGCCTCCCACTCCCAGCGCGGCGAATGCGGCATCTGCCAGGCTGCCAACAGCACCGACATGCCATCCTGGAGCATGAGCTGCCGCCGCCAGATCACGCGCGTGTCGAGAGGGGCTTGGTGCCAGTGCGATAAGGCATCGTCGTATGGCTTTGCGTCTGCATCCGCTGCGTATGCGCAAGCATGCACTTTGGCATGCTCATCGTTGATTGGGTGACGCAGATCGTAACTGTCGTTACTGGTATTCACGGGTGATCCTTCCTGGTTGAGAAGGCGTGCCGAGCGGTGACGAGAGCACGCACGGACACACCTGCAGTGCCGGCATCGCCGGCTGCGGATGTCGTGGGTACCGATGGCTAAGATGCCCCCTGCGCTGCAGACGGTGGCCGGGCTACCATCCGGCCTGCTCTCTTTCGACCGGCGCAGCGTAACCAGGCATGGCGCCGGAAACAAGCGCTTTTGAGTGGCTTGCGTGCTTGTTTTCCAGGTTATTTTGTGGGCACTGCGCGCGCGTTGCGGGTGCCTGAGCTGTTTGCGCCGAATGTCGGTGAGCGTGCGGGATAAACGCAGAAAGCGCCCTGGCGGGCGCTTTCTGCGTGTGCGATGGCATCAATGGCTGCGGGCACATCCGCGGTGTTGCATCAGCGTGCCTGCACCGACGACCCGGTCGACGGCGCAGTGCCGGCTGCTGGCTCAGGCGTTGCGGACCTTGCTCAGCAGCTGTGCGACCGGTGCCGCTACGCGCGAAGCGGACTGCCGTGTCTGGCGTGCGTCGATCTTGAAGATCGCCACCGCATCGGTGAGCTGCACCGCCTGCTCTTCCATCGCGCGCGCGGCGGCAGTGGCTTCTTCCACCAGCGCGGCGTTCTGCTGGGTGGTTTCGTCCATATGCGTGATGGTCTGGTTGACCTGCTCGATGCCGGCCGACTGTTCCTGCGAGGCTGCAGAAATCTCGCCCATGATGTCGGTGACGCGTTGCACGCTGGCCACCACATCGCCCATGGTCTTGCCGGCGCTGTGCACCAGTGCCGAACCCTCGGCCACGCGTTGCACCGAGTCGTCGATGAGGTCCTTGATCTCCTTGGCGGCGCCGGAGGACCGCTGCGCGAGCGTGCGCACCTCCGAGGCCACCACGGCAAAGCCGCGGCCTTGCTCGCCGGCACGGGCGGCTTCCACCGCCGCGTTCAAGGCCAGGATATTGGTCTGGAAGGCGATGCCGTCGATGACGCTGATGATGTCGGCAATCTTCCTGGACGAGGCTTCGATACCGGTCATGGTGTCCACCACCTTGCCGACCACGTCGCCACCTTGCGAGGCAACGCGTGCGGCGCCGATCGCCAGCTGGTTGGCCTCGCGTGCGCTTTCGGCATTCTGCTTGACGGTGGAGGTCAGCTCTTCCATCGATGCTGCGGTTTCTTCGAGGTTGGCTGCCTGCTGTTCAGTGCGTTGCGACAGGTCCTGGTTGCCGGCGGCGATTTCGCTGGCCGCGGAGTTGATCGACACGGCCGACTCCTGGATGTTGCCGACGATCTGCGCCAGCTGGCTGGCCGTGGTGTTGGCGTCATCGCGCATCTGTGCGAACACGCCGCGGAATTCGCCGCTCATGCGTGCGGTCAAGTCGCCGGCGGCGATGGACTGCAGCAACGACGACAGCGACTGCAGATTGCCGTCGGCCGTGGACATCAGGTGGTTGAGGCTTTCGACCATGATGCGGAAGTCGAACTGGAAGCGCTCGGCATCGCCGCGCGCGCTGAAGTCGCCATTGGCGGCGGCCTGGGCGAGATGCTTGATCTCGTGGTTCATCGCCGACAGGTTGAGCTTGACCTGCGACATGGTGTCGCTGAAAACAGCCTTTTCGCCGGGCAGCGGCTGCATGTCTTCGGAGAGTTCGCCAACCGCATACCGGCCCATAATGCGTGCCAGATCGGTCTGCACCGCCACGTGCGAGGCAACCAGCAGGTTGGTGTCGTTGGCCATGCGCCCATAGTCGCCCGGGAATGCTGCCGCATCGATGCGGAAGCTGATCTGGCCGTTGTCATGATGCCTGGCCATGTCGGTTTGCGCGGCGATCAGGTTGCGCAGCTGCAGCTGCATCTTGTCCATGGCCTTGAGCAGACGGCCGGTTTCATCGTTGGCGTTGGTGTGCACATCGTTGTGCAGGTTGCCGGCCGCGATGGCTTCTGCGGTGCGTGTGGCCTGGCTGAGCGGCTGGGTCAGGCTGCGTGTGATCAGCCACGCGAGCAGGCCGCTGATGACCAGTGCGGCAATGCCGCCGGTGGCCAGGGTGATCTTCCCTCGATGCATCGATGCAACCGCGGCCGCATAGGCTTCCTTGCTGAGGCGGCGCTCCAGTGCAGCGTTCTCGCGGATCGCCGTCTGCTGCGCATCCATGGCCGCTGCGGCGTCGCCTTGCAGCAAGGCCTGCGCTTCCTGGTTCTGGTCGCGGAGGCCGTATTCGAGAATCTGGTTATTGAGCTTGACCGAGATGTCGCGCTTTTCCTGCACCAGGTCGAGCGCCTGTTTTTCAGGCACGCTGCTGGGCAGTGCGGCCAGGGCGTCGTGTGCCTGCTTGTAGCGTGCGCGGTTCTTCTCGATCATGTCCATCGCACGGCGATTGGCCGCGTCGCCAGCGACCATGACGATGTCGCGCAGGCCGATTGCCACGTTGGTGTTGGCGTCGAGCATTTCCGAGGACAGCTGGATCCTCTCCATGTTGCTGTTGACGATGGTGTCCAGTTCGAAACGCGCGTTGGACATGGTGACCAGGCCGGTGGCCACAAGCAGGCCCGACAATAGGATCAAGATGCCAAAGGCCATGCCCAAGCGGCGGCCGACATTGAGGCGTTGCAGATATGTATTCATGACCGCATCCAGGTAGTGCAACTGAGGGGCTCGATGAATGGGGCATCCACCAGAGCGTCTTGCCCCAGCTAGCGGCCGGATCGCGACGGGCTAAAGGCTCGTATTTGAAATTACTTATATTGAATTCATCGGATGGAAGAAATTTCCCGACAGCCGTCCGCAGCGGCCTGACATACGCGCAGAAATTGCTTGTTTATTGCGTTATGGCTGGATCGAAGCGTGCCAACGGCGGAACGATTTTCCGGCGTTCTGATGACAGGTGGCGATGCACCCAGGGCAAAGACGTTGCTGGGACAGGGTGCAATTCATTCCGTGTCGCGATACCGGCAATGCGCTTGTCTTCAAGCAGCGGCGGCGCCATTGCTGCCGAGTGCTCAGCTGCTTGGATCGGCCGTGATGCGGTGCGACAAGCCCACGTTGCCGCGAGCGATTTGCGGGCCCGCACGTGCTGGCTGCTCTGCCGGCAACGCCCATCGCGCGTGAGGCATCACGCGCGTGACGGCACTGTGGGTCTTGCGCTCAACCTTCCAGTGCAGCGAGCACCTCTGCATGCAGCTGCTCGGCGCCGCTTTCGGTATTGAAGCGTGCAAAGATTTCCTCGCCGGAGAGCAGGCCGACCCGGACCGAGTGGCAATACGAGCCGAAGTTTTCGCCTGCATTGAAGGGGTCGCTGATGACGGAGATATGGTTGAGGCGGACCCGGGTGGTGCCGAACTTGATGAACATCTGCAATCTCCTATGTGAGCGTCCAGTTTCCCATGTTGTCGGGCGGTGCAGAAGCCGGCCTCACGCATCCATCGACCCAGCACGTACACTGCCGTGCCCTGAAACCGAGCTCGCCCGATGTCCGATCCGATCCGTCTCGACAAATGCGTGGCCGCGCTGTTCGGCTGCTCGCGTGGCGAGGCGCAGCAATACATCGAAGGCGGCTGGGTCAGTGTGGACGGGGCCGTGGTCGAAGAGCCGCAAGCCTTGGCCACTGCAGCGCAGGTGACGCTGGCGGAAGACGCCGTGCTCGCAGCTGCCGAGCCTGCCACGCTGCTGCTGCACAAACCGGCAGGCATGAGCGCCGAAGCGGCGTTGGCACTGGTCACGCCGGCAACGCGCAGCGCACTGGACCAGCTCGAAATGCGGGTGCTGAAGCGGCACTTCCTGCGCTTGAACGCGCCGCTGCCGCTGGAGGACGAGGCGAGCGGCTTGCTGGTGCTGAGCCAGGACGGCCGCGTGCTGCGCAGGCTCAGTGCCGATGCGACCTCGATCGAACAGGAATTTCTGGTGGAGGTGCGTGGTGAGCTGCGCCCGTATGGCATGGCGCGGCTTGCGCATGGTCTGGTGTACCAGCAGCGCAGCCTGTCGCCTTGCAAGGTGAGCTGGCAGAACGAGGAGCGCCTGCGGTTTGCGATCAAGCATGTGCAACCCGGCCAGCTGCGTTACATGTGCGCTGAGGTGGGGCTGGAGGTGGTCAGCATCCGACGCCTGCGCGTGGGCCGTGTATCGCTGGGCAAGCTGGCCATCGGTGAGTGGCGCTATCTGCCGACAGGCGAGCGGTTTTGATCGGCGTCGGTTTTTTCTGCGCGCCTAGTCGCAACGCGGTCGTCTGCAGATGCTGGTGACACGTGCTGGTGACACGGCACATGCATCAAATGCCGCTCGGCCTCAACGCAGCGATGTCGCTGCGGGGCCTCGTTTTCCAGACAGCGTTAGCACTGCTGCGCTGTTACGCCGGAAGTAGTGTGTGTTAGCCGTGCCAGGCAGAGGCCGGCCTGGCACGGCGCCCGGTATCAGCAACTCAGGGTAAGTGCGCATCGAGCGCAGGCTAAGTCGCATCTCGATGTCTGGCGCGCTTCCTGTGTTGCTTACTTCTTGTTGCGCTTCTTCTTGGCGCGGGTCACCAGCCAGAACACCACGGCAATCACGCCGATAACCAGAATGACGAAGGCCGGTGACAGAAACGAATTGTCGCCCATGGGAATTTCCTGAAAGTCTTCGCAGCCAAGTGCTGCACTGACATCAGCCTAGCGAGCGGCCCGCTTGATGGCGTGAAATACACTGCATTCGTCCCTGGCAGCAGCGGTGCATCGCCATCCGCGCAAGAGCACGCTACAGCTGCGAGTGCGCTTGCTCGGCATCTGCCTGCCGGTGCTGCCGTGGGAATACCGGCGCAATGATGCTGTGCTGGCGGTAACCGCAAACCGATAAGTCTCAAGTCTCAAGTCGCAAGCGCATAGGCAGCAGCGTTTGGAGATCGCTGTGCAGGTGATCAATTCAATGCGCAGACAAGGCCAGCGCGTGAGCCAGCCATAACCAGCATCAGCACGGATCGAGTTGCTGGGTTGGAGCGTCCGTAACGTTGGAGCTCGGACACAGGGCCGGCAGGTCACCGAGCAGTTCGACTGCAAACCCAAGTGAGCCGTCTGCGCCTGCGCGAATGACTCTTTGTCCGAGTAAAGCGCGCGTAGCCAGGCTGATGGACGAACAACTCACCACGATGTGGGAGCCGCTTGCCCGGTGCCGGCAATGTCCCGGCAGGGGCGTGCTCAGCGCCCCGCGAGTTGAGCGGCCCAACAGGCCTCGCGTCCGGTGGCTGCAGTCTAAATGAGGTGTGCATCACGTAAATCGGGGCCGCGCCGACAGCTTGTCGGGTCATCCCCGACAAGTGTCGTGCGGTCCGGCTGCACCCGCACCCGGGCGCAGCCTTGTCAGGTCACGGGAAGCTCGCGCTGCAGCGGAAGCCGGCGCAATCGATCTGCACCGTACTGCCGCCAGTGCAACTGGCGGTGAAGCGCGTGGCGCTGCGCGCCTGCACCGCGCCGCAACTCAGGCCAGTGCTGATGCCCTGCGCGCGCGTCACGGCCGATTCGGTAGACATCGCCGGGCCTGCAGGTGCAACGGTGGCTGCGGCGTTGCCGGCTGGTGCTGCTGCGCTGGCCGGTGCAGGCGGGGCGACATCGCCTGCCAGCGGCAGCGTGACCGCTCCACCGGGCGAATTGCCGCCGCTGGAATCGGTTGCTGCGACAGCCCGCCCTTGTGCGTTGTCGCCCTGCAACGGTTGGCCGCGGTCCTCGCGGTGGCGGTCGAAGCTCAGCGTCTGTCCGAATACCAGCTGGATCCAGCTCGGGTAGGTGTAGCCGGTCCCTTTGCTGTGGTCGACGATGGCGCCAATCGCGCCGCCGATCAAGATGTTGCCCCAGATTCCGATGTTGGCGCGCGAGATGGAGCGGCCGGCGGCATCGCGCTGACCGGGCAGCACGCAGCTGACCTCCAGATCGCGCGAGGACCGATGTACCTGCACGGTCTGCCCGGACTTCAGGGTGAACCGGCCCTTGTCGTTGCTGAGCGCACAGTCGGCGCCAGCGATGACGTGCCCGTCGGCGGTCTTGGTATCCACACGGATGGGCTGGGTCGCGTCGTTCATGACCGTCGCGCAACCGCTCAACGCAGCCATGGCAATGGCTGCGGTCACTAGGTGTTTCATGTTGTCCCCTGGCGTAAGACATGGTCGGGCCAGTTGGGCATGGCGCCGCGTCCCTGGCACAACCGTGTCGTGATCAATCCCCGTTGCCGACGCATCGCGCCGGCCGCCACTTCATACCGGGATTGTGGGTCGCCGTCCAGTCGCGACCGTCTGCGTCATGCAACCGGGGTGGAGAGCACCCGGTGCTTGGCCATCACGCTGCGGATCGCACTCAACAACTGCTCAGGGGTATAGGGTTTCTCGAGGAAGGCCACGCCGTCCGGCAGGATCTCTTCCACATATTCGACCGCCAGGCCTGAGGTCAGCAGCACCGGCAGGTTGTAGGGCGCGTGCGCCGTCTTGAGCGCCAGGTCCACGCCGGTCAGGCCGCCCGGGAAATGGATGTCGGAAAACAGCACATCCACGCGTGGGTCGCTTTCGATCAGGGTCAGCGCTTCTTCGACCGAGCCTGCACTACGGCAGGTAAAACCATAGCTTTCCAGCACAAGGCAGCTGAGTTGTCGGGTGCCATCGCCATCTTCGACGACAAATACAACTGGCCGTTCCTTGTTCTGTGACATGAGCACGTCTCGTAAGGCAGGCCACATTCTCAGCGATGCGGCAGTGAACCCTCTGTCAACGCAGACGGAGCCGTACGGTTACCAGCCGAACGGGCCGGGGCCATAGCCGCCGGGGCCGTAGCGCGGCCCAAACAGTGCGCCTTCGCCGCGTCCGACGCTGATGCTGACGCCGATCTGGTGCGCCTTGCCGTCGTCGTCGTAATAGGTCTTGCAGGAATTCAGGTTGACGGCCTGCCAGTTGCTGTTGCCGCCGCGGTTGGAATAGCCCATGCCGGTTTCGACTGCGCCATGCAGCTTGCCCTGGCATTGTTCGGCGCGTTCGGCGGCAAGTGAGGCCGCGCTGGGGCGGCTCAACGCAGGCTTGGGGCCGCTCTTGTCGCCGTAGAAGGTGCCCGGCGGGTCGGTGCTGTATTCGGGATCGGAGCGGTACTGCACCGGGGCTTGCGGAACGCTCAGGTCCAGCGACCGCGCCGACCCCGGCTCGGCACTGCTCTCGCCGGCCTGGGCGAGTGCGCTGCCGGCGGCAAACAGAGTGGCCAGGAGAAGCAGGCTGCGTTTCATGGGTGGACTCTACTCAAGAGGGACTGACAGCGCGTGCCAGATCGCCTTGTGAAACTAGCAACGGCTGATTGAATGCGCGCTGTCGATTCTGCGGATTTTTGTGCCAGCGCCGCCACCGCAATGACACATACCGTTGCATCAGCCCTGCTCGCGCACGATCTCGATCAGTTGCGCTCCATAGCGGGCCAGTTTACCGCCACCGATACCGCCGACACGCGACAGTGCATCGATGCTGGTCGGCCGCTGTTCGGCGATATTGCGCAGCGTGCTGTCGTGGAAGATCACGAAGGCCGGCACGTTCTGCTCCTTGGCCAGCTCCGCGCGCAGGCCGCGCAAGGCATTGAACAGCACCAGATCCTGCGGCTGCACCGGCAGGCCGGTCCGCTGCGCGCTGCGCTCGCGCCCGGCAGCCGGGTTCTCGCGCCGCATCATCACCTGGCGCTCGCCCTTGAGCACCTGGCGGCTGGCATCGGTCAGGCGCAGCCCGCCGTGGCCCTCGCTGTCGACCTCCAGCAGGCTGGCGGCCACCAGCTGGCGGAACACCCCGCGCCAGGTGCGCTCGTCCAGGTCGCGGCCGATGCCGTAGGTGCTCAGCTGGTCGTGGCCGAGCTGCTTGATGCGCTCGTTCTCGCTGCCGCGCAGGATGTCGATCAGATGGCCGACACCGAAGCGCTGCCCGCTGCGGTACACGCAACTGAGCGCCTTCTGCGAGGCCACGGTGGCATCCCAGGCGGCGGCAGGTGTCAGGCAGTTGTCGCAGTTGCCGCAGGGCTTGGGATAGGTCTCGCCGAAGCCGGCCAGCAGCACCTGGCGGCGGCATTGCATCGATTCGCAGTAGCCGAGCAGGTGATCGAGCTTGGCGCGCTCCAGCCGCTTGCGCTCCTCGGCCGCTTCGCCCTGTTCGATCATCTGCTTGAGCAGCACCACATCGCCCAGGCCATAGCAGAGCCAGGCCTCGGCGGGGTCGCCATCGCGGCCGGCGCGGCCGGTTTCCTGGTAGTAGCCTTCCAGCGATTTGGGCAGATCCACATGCGCCACGAAGCGCACGTCCGGCTTGTCGATACCCATGCCGAAGGCGATCGTGGCGGCCATGATGATGCCGTCCTCGCGCAGGAAGCGGCGCTGGTTTTCCGCGCGCACCTCGGCCGGCAGGCCGGCGTGGTAAGGCAGGGCGTTGAAGCCCTGCGAGCACAGATATTGCGCGGTCTCCTCGACCTTGCGCCGCGACATCGCATAGACGATGCCGGCCGAGCCGCGGTGGCGGCCCAGGAACTCCTGCAGCTGCTTGCGCGCGTTGTCCTTCTGCACCACGGTGTAACGGATGTTGGGGCGGTCGAAGGAGCTGACGAAGTGGCGCGCGTCGACCAAGTCCAGGCGTTCGGCGATCTCGCGCTGGGTCGGCGGATCGGCGGTGGCGGTCAGCGCCATGCGCGGGATATGCGGCCAGCGTTCGTGCAGCACCGTGAGCTGGCGGTATTCGGGGCGGAAATCGTGGCCCCATTGCGAGACGCAATGCGCCTCGTCGATGGCGAACAGCGCGATGCGGCTGCGTTCCAGCAAGGACAGGAAGCGCGGGTTCAGCAGGCGCTCCGGGGCGACGTAGAGCAGGTCCAGGTCGCCCGACAGCAGGGCGCGTTCGACCCGCTGGGCGTTCTCCGCGTCCAGCGTGGAATTGAGGAATTCGGCGCGCACGCCGAGCTGGCGCAAGGCCTCGACCTGATCCTGCATCAGCGCGATCAGCGGCGAGACCACGATACCGATGCCGTCGCGCAACAGCGCTGGCACTTGATAGCACAGCGACTTGCCGCCACCGGTGGGCATCAGCACCAGGGCATCGTTACCCGCAGCGACGTGTTCGACAATGGCTTGCTGTGGGCCGCGGAAGTCGTCGTAACCGAAGACGCGGCTGAGCAGTTCGTGGGCGGGGGAAGACATCCGCTTAGGATACCGCGCGGGCCAAGCCATGGTCGGTGTCAGGCCGGCGGTGTTGCGCAATGGTGCGTCGGGGATTGCCGCGATGTGGCGGGTGCGCCCACGAGTGCTGATGCGGACGTTGCTGGATAGGGGGGGCGTGCGGCGTGAAAAATGGCCGGTGGCCGAGCGTTGCCTGAGGCGACTGGAGCTTCGCTCCGTACCCTCACCCCAACCCCCGCTCCGTGCCCCTTCCCGCGCTTGTGGCGCGGGCGCTCCAAGGCACGCGCGCCCATGGCGCGCAAGCTGTCATTTCTCGTCCCGAGGGGAGAGAGGCTGTGTGTCTAACTTATGGAGCAGGGGCCCAAGGTTTCGGCGCAGCGAAACCTTGGGCAAACCCGCAGGGGTGACGCCAAGGGGGTTACTGCAGCAGCGAACGCAGCATCCAGGCGTACTTCTCGTGGGTCTGCAGGCGCTGGGTCAGCAGGTCCACGGTCGGATCGTCGCCGGCGTCGTCAGCGGTACCCAGCACCTTGCGTGCGGTGCGGCAGACCGCCTCGTTGCCGCTGACCAGCTGGCGCACCATTTCACGCCAGTCGGCACTGTCGCTCAGCCCCTGTTCTTCCGGGATCGAGGTCAGGGCGACGAACTCGCTGTAGGAGCCCGGTGCGTTGTAGCCCAGCGCGCGGATGCGCTCGGCCACTTCGTCCAGCGCGGCCCACTGCTCGGTGTACTGGGTCTCGAACATGGTGTGCAGCGAGTTGAACATCGACCCGGTGACATTCCAGTGGAAGTTGTGGGTCTTCAGATACAAGGTGAAGGCGTCAGCCATGTAGCGGGCCAGACCGTCGGAGATCTGCTTGCGATCGCCGTCCTTGATCCCGATATCGATGTGTGGCGCCGATGCTGCGGCGACCGGCAGTGCACCCGCTGCTTCATTGATGACGACGGGCTTGTTGGCGTTCTTTTTCTTGGACATGGGAATGGTCCTCCTGAGGAACCTGATATCGGGTCACAATAGACAGGCTAAAGGATCTGTTGTCATTCAATCTTTCACATTTTTCCATCAATGAGCGCTATCGACACCGACCTTGCCAACACCTTGCGTGAGCGCCGCCGCGCCGTCGATGGCGCGATGAGCCGCGACAGGGGCCGGCTGCTCGGTCTATGGTCGCGCTGGCAAGGCAAGCCCGGCAACCCGCAGGTGCGCGCGGCGTTCGAGCAGGCGCTGGCGGCGTCGCAGGCGCAACGCCAGGCGCGCGCCGAGCAGCAGCCGGCCATCACGCTGGATCAGCAACTGCCGATCGCGCGCGAGGCTGAGCGCATCATCGCGCTGATCCGTGACCATCAAGTGGTTGTCATCGCCGGCGAAACCGGCTCGGGCAAGACCACCCAGCTGCCCAAGCTGTGCCTGGCGGCCGGGCGTGGTGCGGCCGGCATGATCGGCTGCACCCAGCCACGCCGGATCGCCGCGCGCGCGGTGGCGGCGCGGGTGGCCGAGGAGCTGAAGACGCCGTTGGGCACCACGGTGGGCTTCCAGGTGCGCTTCACCGACCGGGTCGGCGAGCAGTCGCGGATCAAGTTCATGACCGACGGCATCCTGCTGGCCGAGATCGCCAGCGACCGCTGGTTGTCGGCCTACGACACCATCATCGTGGACGAAGCGCACGAACGCAGCCTCAACATCGATTTTTTGCTCGGCTATCTCAAGCAGTTGCTGCAAAAACGCTCCGATCTCAAGTTGATCGTCACCTCGGCCACCATCGATACCGAGCGCTTCGCCCAGCATTTCGACAATGCGCCGGTGATCAATGTGGAAGGCCGCACCTTCCCGGTCGAAGTGCGTTACCGGCCACTCGAAGGCGAGGCCGGCGGGGCCGACGACACTGGCGACGGCGAGCGTGGCAATGGCCGCGATGGCGAACGCACCGTCAACGATGCGATCGTGGCGGCGATCGACGAGATCACCCGCATCGATCCGCGTGGCGATGTGCTGATGTTCCTGCCCGGCGAGCGCGAGATCCGCGATGCGCACCAGTCGCTGGAACGGCGCAAGTACCGCGAAACCGAAGTGGTGCCGCTGTACGCGCGGCTGTCGGCGGCCGACCAGGACCGCGTGTTCAACCCGGGGCCGCGTCGGCGCCTGGTGCTAGCCACCAATGTGGCCGAGACCTCGCTGACGGTGCCGCGCATCCGTTACGTGGTGGACCCGGGTTTTGCGCGGATCAAGCGCTACAGCCCGCGCCAGAAGCTGGACCGGCTGCATATCGAGCCGATCTCCCAGGCCAGCGCCAACCAGCGCATGGGCCGCTGCGGGCGCATTGCCGAGGGCATCTGTTACCGCCTGTATGCCGAAGCGGACTTTGCCGCGCGGCCGGCATTCACTGATCCGGAAATCCGCCGCTCGTCGCTGTCGGGCGTGATCCTGCGCATGCTGCAACTGGGGCTGGGGCGGATCGAGGATTTCCCGTTCCTGGAAGCGCCGGACGAGCGCGCGGTCGCCGATGGCTGGCAGCAGCTGCTGGAGCTGGGCGCGATCGACGGCAACCGCCGCCTGACCGCGACCGGCCGCCAGATGGCGCGCCTGCCGGTGGACGTCAAGCTGGCGCGCATGCTGGTGGCTGCGCAACAGCATGGTTGCCTGCGCGAGATGATCATCATCGCCGCCTTCCTGGGCATCCAGGATCCACGCGAGCGCCCGCCCGAGGCACGCGAAGCGGCCGACAACGCGCATGCGTTGTTTGCCGATGCACGCTCGGAATTCGTCGGCATCCTGCGCTTGTGGGAGGCCTACCGACAGGTGCACGAAGATCTCACCCAGTCCAAGCTGCGCGACTGGTGCAACCGGCATTTTCTCGGCTTCCTGCGCATGCGCGAATGGCGCGAGCTGCATCGGCAGCTGCGCCTGTTGTGCGAAGAGCTGGGTTGGAGCGAAGAGCCGGCCACCGCGATGCTGGCGCCATTGCTGGCCGGTGCCAGCGCGCCTGCGCGCGAGGATGGGCACAACGCCAACCGGCCCACGCGCGGGCAGCTGCATCGCGCTGCGCGGCTGGCGCGCGAAGGCAAGCCGGATCCGAACGCGCCACCTGCACAACACGCCTCTGCTGCTGCCGCCAGGCAGGCCGAAGCGGCCGAAGCGGCGGCACGCACCAGCGAGCGCGAGCGTGCAGCGGCGTATCAGGCCTTGCATCGCGCGCTGCTGGCCGGCCTGCCCACGCAGATCGGCCATCGCACCGAAAAAGGCGACTTTCTCGCCGCGCGGCAACGCCGGTTCGTGCCGTTCCCCGGCTCGGCACTGGCACGCAAGCCGCCGCCGTGGATTCTCGCGGCCACGCTGCTGGACACGCAAAAAGTCTGGGGCATGACCAATGCCGCGATCGAGCCGGACTGGGCGATCGCCGAGCTGGGACATCTGCTGGCACGCAAGCACTTCGACCCGCATTGGTCGCGTGCGCAGGGGCAGGTGGTGGCGTCCGAACAGATCAGCCTGTTCGGCCTGGTGCTGGCACCGAAGAAGCCGGTCCATTTCGGCAAGATCGATCCGGCCGGCGCGCATGACCTGTTCGTACGCCAGGGCCTGGTCACGGGCGAGATCAACACGCGTGCGGCATTCATCGCCGACAACCTCAAGGTGCTGGAACAGGCGCGCGAAGAAGAAGCCAAGCTGCGCCGGGCCGGCATCGTGGCCGACGAGGACTGGCAGGCGCGCTGGTATCTGGACCGCATCCCGGCCGAACTGCATTCGGCCAGCGGGCTGGATGCGTGGTGGAAAACCCTGCCGCCGGACAAGCGCCGCAGCCTGCACTGGACATTGAACGATCTGTTGCCGGGCGAAGGCAGCGAGGCCGATCGTTTCCCGAAGTATTTCCCGCTGGGCGATGCGCGGTTGCCACTGCATTACCGCTTCGAGCCGGGCGCCATCGATGACGGCGTGACGCTGGACGTGCCACTACACCTGCTCAACGCGCTGGATCCGGCACGGCTGTCGTGGCTGGCGCCGGGCTTCGTTGCCGACAAGGCATCGGCCTTGATTCGCAGCCTGCCCAAGGCGCAGCGGCGCAACTATGTGCCGGCCCCGGATTTCGGGCGCGCGTTCTACGAGGCCTACAGCATCGCCTCGGCCGACGACATCCGCGGCGAGCTGTCGCGCTTTCTGACCAAGACCACCGGTACGCAGGTGGCGGCGTTGGATTTCGACGAAGAGTCGCTGGACACGCATCTGCTGATGAACCTGCGCCTGCGCGATGACGACGGCAAGGTGCTGGCCGAGTCGCGCGATCTGGATGGATTGCGCGCCCGCTTTGGCGAGCGTGCCGGCCAGGCCTTCGCCGCGCGTGCAGGGCGCGCGCTGGCTGCCGAGGGCTTGCGCGATTTTCCGTCCACGCCGATTCCCGAACAGGTTGCCGGCGAAGCCGGCGTGCCGGCCTATCCGGCGCTGGTGGATCAGGGCGACGACGCGGCGTTGCGCATCTTTGCCGACCGCAACGAGGCGGCGCAGGCGCATCCGCGCGGCGTGCGCCGGCTGCTGGAAATCGCGCTGGCCGACAAGATCAAGCAGGCGCGCAAGCAGTTGCCGGTGTCGCCCAAGACCGGGCTGCTGTACGCGGCGATCGAGTCGCAGGAGCGCCTGCGCGGCGATCTGGTCGATGCCGCGCTCAACGCGGTGCTGGCCGATGGTCTGGGCGCGATCCGCGACCCCAGCGCCTTTGCGCAGCGCCGCGACGAGGCGATCAAGCGCCTGTTCGGCGAGGCGATGGACCGGCTGAAGCTGGCCGAAAGCATTCTCGCTGCGGTGGCCGAGCTCAAGCCCCTGCTGGAAGCGCCGTTGATGGGCTGGGCGCGCGGCAACCTGGACGATATGGAGCAGCAGCTGCGCGCGCTGGTGCACGCCGGCTTCCTGCGCGAGACACCCGCCGAGGCGCTGGCCAATTACCCGCGCTATCTCAAGGCGATGATCCTGCGAACCGAGCGCGCCAAACGCGACCCGGCCCGCGACCAGGCGCGCATGCTCGAACTCAAGCCGTTCGTGGACGCATTGGACCAGGCGGCTGCGCGCGGTCTGCAGCAACGTGATGAATGGCAGTCGCTGCGCTGGGACCTGGAGGAATTGCGCGTATCGGTATTCGCGCAGGAGCTGGGTGCCAAGTCGGGCGTGTCGGCGAAGAAGCTGTCACAGCGGGTGGCCGCGTTGCGCAACTGACTGGAGCCGGAGGCGCTGGTGACGACGGCTTGCCGCCATCGCCATCGCGTTGTGTCGGAGGCGCTGCTCCTGCCACCGACTGGTCACTCAGGCCAAGCACTGCGCCTTGAGCGGTGAACGCGACCCAGCGCGCAGTGGTCAGCTGGGCGTGGACGATGCGCGGAACCGGCGTGTACGCCCGGTACATGCCGGTTCCGGACATTGGCCGCACCGCCTGGCGGTGCGCGCCGTCCGGTTGCCAGCCGCTGTCAGAACTTCATGTGCAGGCTCGCCATGTAGCGGCGCCCGCTCCTGTAGCGGCCGGCCAGATGGTCGGTGTCGCCGAGATACTGCAGGTATTGCTCGTCCAGCAGGTTCTGCGCGTCGATCTGCAGCGACCAGTTCGGGCTGAACGCATAGCCGATGCTCGCGCCGAGTTCGGCGTAGTCATCCACGCTTGCCGGCGCGGCGCCGGCCACGTAACCGCCGGCCAGATAGCTGTCGCGCCAGTTGTAGGTCAGCCGTGCGTTGAGCGGGCCTTTTTCGTAGTACGGGCTGACTGCAACGCTGTTGCGCGACTGGTAGGGCAGGGCATCGCCGGTGTTGTTTTCGCCATTGGCGTAGGTGTAGTTGGCGGTCAAACCAAAGCCGCTGTCGCCGAACGGCTGCTGGAACGCGATGTTGAAGCCCTTGACCTTGCCATCGCCGGCATTGCGTGGCCGCTGGATGCTGTAATCGCAATAGCCATCGGCGCTGCAGCCGTTGCTGCCGAGCAACTGCGCCCAGCTCTGCGGCGCGGTATCGCGCAGCGCGTTGTACTGGCGCTCCACGCTGGCGCTGGTGTCGATGTAGTTGTCGATCTTCTTGTAGAACAGCGACCACGCCACCACCGACTGCTGCGCGAAGTAATACTCGGCCGACAGGTTGAAGTTCCAGGATTCGTACGGCGATAGCTCGGCATTGCCGCCGCTGCCGGTCAGCGTGGTGTCGTTGAGGAAGGTGTTGTTGACCATCTGGTTGTACGGTGCCCAGGCGATCACCTTGGCTGCGGCAAAACGGAATACCCAATCGTCAGCGGCCTCGTAGGACAGCGTGAGCGAGGGCAGCAGGAAATCCTCCTTGCGCGTGCGGGTCTGCCACAGGCTGTCGGCGTTCTGCAGTGTGGGCGTGCCGCTGTAGACGAAGCCGCTGCCCTCGGTTTTCGAATCGACATAACGCAGCCCGAGATTGCCGCGCAGGCCGCCGCCGGAGAAGTTCAACTGGGCATAGGCGGCGTTATTGGTCTGCTGCAGCGCCCAGGTGTTGTTGAGGTAGCTGGCCGGATCCGGCGCGCCGTAGTCGACCGGGCTGTTGCGGATCCAGTTCAGCACATTGTTGCGGCCTGCCTGCACATGCCGGCCGTGGTCCGGATAGAAATCCTGCAGATCGGTCAGCCCGATGGTGCCCACGTCGGCCAGCGTGCCCGGCGTCACGCCGCCATAGACGTTGAGCTCGAAGCGCTCCTCATGCTTGCCATGGCGCACGCCCAGCAGCAGTTGGTTGAACACGCTGTCGAACTGCAGATTCAGATCGAGTTGGCCGTAGGTGTCCTTGCTTTCGGTGGAAAAGATGCCGTTATTGCCGAACCAGCCGCCAGCCGAGCCCCAGTTGGCCGGATCGCGCGCGCGCGCCGGATCGTCGAAACGGATGCCGCGCCGCGTGTCCCAGCTGAAGCCGCCGTTGTAGAACGGCTCGATGAAATACTGCGACAGGTCCTTGTTCTCGGATCTGCTTTGGCCCACCTGCCCATTCAATCCCCAGCCATCGCCGCGGAATGCGCCGCGCAAGTCCAGGCCCTTGGTGGTGACTTCCGATTCGCGCACGTTGTTGTCGTAGATCACGGTGCCGCCGAGCGGGTCGGCATTGGCGCCGGAATGCCCGCTGGTCACCACGCCATTGCGCAGGCCGCCGAGTTGGTTCACCGCCGCCACCGTGCCGGCATTCCAGGTCAAAAAGCTGTACATCGACTGGTTGTAGTTGTCGAAGTTCTCGTTGATGTACAGGCCGCTGAGGTTGAATTCCAGCGCCTCGCTGGGCTTGAGCTGCAGATTGACCACGGCGCTGTCGCGCTCGCGATCCTGCTGGAACCAGGCCGCGTTGATGGAGTTGGGCACGTCCGCATCGGCGGGCACGCCGCCTGCGGCATTGGCGAAGGTACTGGCTGGCGCATAGCCGAACACTTCCATACCGCGACGATCGACGCGTTCTTCGTAATGCTGCGCCGACACCGCGATGCCGAAGGTGTCGGCCGCGTTCTTCCAGCTATACAGCAGTGCCGCGTTCGGCTTGCCCTCGCTGGCCTGCGCGCTGTAGCTGTAGCCGATGGAGGCGGCCACCTCGTTGACGTCCAGGTCCAGCGGTTGCCGGGTGTGCATCAACACGGTGCCGCCCAGGCTGCCTTCGGTCAGGCGCGCTTCGGAGGATTTGAGGATTTCCGCGCGGCCCAGGATCTGCGGCGCCAGCAAGGTGTAGTCGAATCCGCGGCTGGGTTGTTCGCCGTAGAGCCAGATCGCCTGCGCCACCGGGTGGCCGTCCAGGAAGGACAGATTGAGGCTGGGGTCGGTGCCGTCGATGCTGACCCGCTCGCCCTGGCCAAAGCGCCGGTCCAGGGTGACGCCGGGAATCTGCGACAGCGCCTCGGCCACGTTGGTGCTTGGAAACTTGCCGATGTCTTCGGCGGTGATGGCTTCGGAAATGCCGGCGTTGTTGCGTTTGGTATCGAGCGATTTTTCCAGGCTGGCACGGATGCCGACCACCTGCACGGCATCCAGATCGGTGGCCTGGTCGGCTGCGTCCTGGGCTTGGGCGGCGAATGCCAGCGACAACGCGATCGCGCTGGACAGCAGGGTGGTGCTGTATTTCATGATGTCTCTCCTCATCACGCACGGGGATGGACGGCGGGCTGCTGCTCGCCGGATGCGGGGTCTTGCAGACGCGCGCTCGGGACCGGGCGCGTGGTGGATCGCTTACGTCAGGTCAGCGTGGTGTTGCAGATACCAGTTGGCCGCGCCGAGCACGCCCAGTTGCCCGTGCTCGACCAGCTTGACCGGAATGCGTTCGAGTACCGCGCGCATGCGTCCTTTGGCCAGAAAACGCTCGCGAAAACGGCTGTTCTGCAGGAACGGCCCGATCGTCGGCAAAAAGCCGCCGGCCAGATAGATGCCGCCGGCGGCGCCGTAGGCCAGCGCCATGTCGCCGACCGCGCTGCCCAAGATGGCGCAAAAGACCTGCAGGCAATCGCGTGCCAATGCATCGTCTTCGTGCAGCGCGGCATGCGTGATCGCGGCCGGCAGCCGATGGCGGGGCGTGGCGCCCTGCAGTTCGCACAGGGCGTTGTACAGATGCAGCAGGCCTGGCCCGGACAGCACATGTTCCAGCGGCAGATAGCGCTCGCCACGCAGCAGGATCCGCAGCGCCTGCAGTTCCATCTCGTCGTTGCTGGCCAGGGCGACCTGGCCGGCCTCGGTGGCGAGCACGATCGCGCGTGGCCTGGCATCGATCCAGACCGCCGCACCCAGCCCGGTGCCTGGGCCGACCACCAGGATGGGGCCGCTGGCGCGTGCATGCCGCGGCGTCGGCCCACTCAGTTGCAGCGCGGCACGTTGTTCCATCAGCGGTGCGGCGTAAGCCACCGCTTCGAAATCGTTGACCAGGTGCACGCTGGGCACGGCAAGCGCGGCGCGAATGCGGCCAGGCGAAATCGTCCACGGCAGGTTGTTGCTGATGAAGCTGCCATCGTCCAGCGCCACCCCGGCACTGGCGATCACCACCGCCTCGACGTCGTGCCGTGGCTGCAGGAAGTCGGCAAGGATGGCGTCCAGACTGGCGTGTTCGGCGCAGCGGTAGGTGCGGTAATGCGACAACTTGGTCGCAGCGGTACCTGCCCGCGCGATATGGCCGACCCGCACATGCGTGCCACCCACATCGGCCGCGATGAAGCCGGTGGCAACTGGTGCTGTGGGCAAGCCAGAAGCGAGAGCAGAACGCGAAGTCGCAGCCACGTGCAGTCCTTTGGAGTCGTCCGAGCGGCCAATGCGATCGGCGAGTAGCGGCCTGTGTAGAAGTTGGTGACAACGATGTCAATGGTTCAGTCGGGTTGGATCGATCTTGCTGGCGGACTCAAGTGCAAAATCGCCCGTTTCAGGGCTGTCTGCATGGGCGTGATTGCGCAGTGCGGAAGCGTGCGCACGCGCTGTCGCAACGGTCGCGTCTGTTGTCGCCGTCTGGACACTGAGCGGTGCTGACATCGCCCTCGCGACATCGACACTGGATTCGGCGGTCGCTACCGCCAGGTCTGGTTACGTCAGTGCTCCGCGCAGTCGCCAGCTCAGCGCGCAGCCGCCGCAGAGACAGCGCCCGGCAAGGTGCTGCAGGCCGCGCCGTCGCTGGGTGGCGCCTGCGTCGGGTAACGCTGCTTGCCGAGCACGTAGGTCTGGCTGGTGGCGACGAAGCCGTCCGCGTAGGTGGCCTCGACGAAGTACGCGCTCCAGCCGGCATCGGGAATCTGCACTGGTACCGATGCCGTGTTGCCGCGTGCAGGCGCGATCGGCGTGGCGCTGTAACGAATGCCGCAGGCATAGCGGAAATCGCGCGCCGCCGGATTGCGCGCCTGCCACAGACGCAACTGCGCAGGGCGCTCGGACGACTGGAAGCGGATCTGCGGGTGTTCGCCTGTGTGCAGGGAATCGCGCACCTTTGGCAATGCACGCTGCTGCTGCAGCCGGGTCACGAAGGGCACCAGGCTGTCGACGATGGAGGCGCGGATGCCGCTATGCGCGCTGTTGGGCACCATGCGCAGCGCCTTGCTGCCGGGCAGCGCGTCGTAGAAGAACTGCGTGTTGTCCGGCAGGAAGAAATCGTCGCCGCTGGCATTGACGATGTACTTGGGCACGGCCAGGCGTTTGCGCTGCGGCGTGTGCAGATAACTCAGCGGGTCCTGCAGTTGCACCAGCTGCGCAAATGCCGGCGTGTGCAGCTGCGCGGTGATTCCCTGCCTGGCGTAGGCGCCGAATGCGATCGGCCAGTTGCCGCCATAGGCCCGGGACATGTGATCGAGCACGGCCGGCAGATTGAGGATGTCGATCACGAACGGCACCACAGCCTCCACGCGCGCATCGGCGATGGTGGCGTGCCAGCTCGCCCAGCCACGTTTGGAGGCGCCGGCGAGGATGAAGCGATGAATCTGCAACGGCGCCAATTCGCGTTCGGCCAGGCTCATGGTGCGCGCGATCGCCGCGGCCATTGGTACGTGCAGCGGCATGGTCTTGCGTCGTTGCGGCGACGCCAGGAACAGCGACCAGCTGTAGGCGACGCTGTCGTCCTCGCGGCGCGGCGTGCCATCGTTGCGGTAGGTCAGTGCCTGGCTGGGCAGATCGCCGAGCGCGATCACCACGGTGCGGCTGCGCCGCGCCAATGCGGCCAGGGCCTCGGGTGGCAATTCGCTGGACGGTTGTGGCGCGCCGCCATCGGCCGGTTGGCGGGTGCCATTGGTGGAGATCAGCAGCGCACGCGTCGGCAACGCATCTGCCGGGACGTAGATCGCCACATCGTGCTGCCAGCTGGCCGGCTGCACCAGCTCCTCCGGCGACCACTGCTGCGAGGTCAGCAGGTAATCGCGCCTTTCGACACCGTCCACCGTGCGGGTGGCCACGCGCCGGTAGACCAGCGGTTGGCGCTCGATGGCATCGTGATAGCACACCAGCGCCTGGTCGATGCCGACCTCGGGCGCATCGGCGCACTGCTGCGCTGACAGGGTGGGCGCAGTGGCCGCATCGGCAGGCGCAACGCCTGCGAACCAGGCCAGCGACGCCAGCAATGCCAGGCTGCAACATGGCATCCAACGCATGCGTGTTCTCCGTCGCCTGCTCAATCTGCGGTGGCGGGCCGGCAATGCCTGGACGCGCTTACTTGACCCGGCGCACCTTGGCCTGCGTGTTGTAGCCCTCGATCTGCAGATACCACACGCCGACCAGACCCGGCTTGATCTTGACCTTGGGTGACGCCTTGCGCACGCCCGACAACGTCGCAGCGTCGGTCTGCTCCCAGTCCTGGCCATTGGCCAGGGTGTACACGCGCCCCTTCGAAAAGCCCTTGAACTCGCCGACGATGTTGCTCTCGATCGGCTCGTTGCTGCCGAAATCGAAGAAGCCGCGGTTCTTGACGATCACTTCCTGGCGGCCGGCTTCCTTGGCCTGTTCGACCACGACCGCGGCTTCCTTGGCGACCTTGCCCTGCAGCCAGTCGTTGAGCGCGGCCAGTTCTCCGGCATCGAGCTTGTCCAGGCCGGCGGCCTTGAACTGTTCGGCGCTCATCTGCGACTGCAGGTCGCCCTGCACCGCGCGCTGCGCGAGGGCCGGAGCGGCGTTCAGGGCGAGGGTCAGGCAGACCAGCAAGGGAATGCGGCGTGCGAGCGACATGGATGCCATCCGATCAGAAGAGGCGGCTAGTGTAGACGCTAGCCCGCGCATGACGCAGCCGGCTATGGCGCGTCGGCGGCTCGTGCCTCTGTGCTGGCCGATGCCGCGCGTCCGGGGCGGCGGTAGACGAACTCCGGCGGCGGGGCGGCGGCCTCGCGTTCGGCGGTAGCGCGCACCTCGGTGTGCCGCGGCGAGCGTTCGCAGACCGGGTCCAGCGTGGCGGCATCGCCACTGAGCGCCAGCGCCTGGCAGCGGCAGCCGCCCCAGTCGATCTCGCGCTTGGGGCAGCCCTGGCAGACCTCCGGCATCCAGGCGGTGCCGCGGAAGCGCACGAAGGCCTCGCCGTTGTTCCAGATGTCGGCCAGCGACCGCTCGCGCAGGTTGTCAAAGCGCATGCCGTCGATGGTCTCGGCCGCATGGCAGGGCAGCACATCGCCACGCGGGGAGATATTGACGAAGCGCTGGCCCCAGCCACCCATGCACGGCTTGGGCTGGCGGGCGTAGTAATCGGGGGTGACGAAGTCGATCGCCAGGCGGTCGCCGAGCTCGCGGCGGGCGGTTTCCACCGCGTCAATCGTGGCCATCAGCTGCTCGCGGCTGGGCATCAGCGCGGCGCGATTGCGCAGGCCCCAGCCGTAGTACTGGGTGTGCGCCACTTCGATGCGTTCGGCCTGCCATTCCAGCGCCAGCGCGATCATGCCGGGCACGCGCTCGGCGTTATGGCGATGCAGTACCGCATTGAGCGTCAGCGGCAGGCCGCGCGCGCGCACGGCGGCGGCGAACTCGCGCTTCTTCGCCAGGCTGTTGCGATAGCCGGCGATACGGTCGGCACCGGCCGGGTCGACGTCCTGCACGCTCAGCTGCACATGCTCCAGTCCGGCGGCCTGCAACTGGTCCAGCATCGGCTCGCCGCCGGCCACGCCGGAGGTGATCAGGTTGCTGTACAGCCCGAGCGCACGTGCATGCGCCACCAGCTCGGGCAGGTCCTTGCGCAGCATCGGCTCGCCGCCGGAAAAGTGTGCCTGCAGCACGCCCATGTCGGCAGCCTGCTGCAGCAGCGAGCGCCAGCCGGCGGTGTCCATTTCCTCGCGCAGCGCCGCCAACGCGATCGGGTTGGAGCAATACGGGCAGGCCAACGGGCAGCGATGGGTCAGCTCCAGCAGCACCGACAGTGGCGGCGGGGCGATGCTCATAGCCGCAGCAGACGCTTCTGGTGCAGCGTGGCGGTGAGTTCTATCACATCGACCTCGATATCGGCCGCGTCAGCATCGAATTCGCCTGCCAGTTCCTGCGCGATCTGCGCCAGCGAGCGGGTGCCGTCGTAGCGCTGCGCCACCACCAGTGCGATCTCGTCCAGCTCGACCACGCGTTCCGGCGCCAGCAGCACCCATTGGTCACGCGCGCGGTCGTGCTGCAGGCGCACGCCTGCGCGCAGGGCCGGCTGGCTGTCGCGGGTGATGCTGCTCACGCCGCGGCCCGGCCGGCGTCGCGGTCGGGCACGAACGCATCCGGCCACACGATGCCCGGGGCGACGTAGGCCACGTGCAACGCGTCCAGCTGCGCCCACAGCACCGAGCACTTGAAGTGCAGCGCGGCCTTGACCAGGGACTGTTTTTCGACGGTATCGGCGTGCTGCTTGACGTAGTCCAGCGCAAAATCCGAATCGCGTGGCGCCTCGGTCAGGCGATGCTCGAAATAGGCCAGCGCTTCGGGCGAGACGAAGTCGTAATGCTTGAGCATGCCGGCCACGCGCCGGCCGATGATGTTGGGGGCGAACAGCTCGGTCAGCGAGGAGGCGATCGCCTCGAGCAGGCTTTTTTCGCGCACGAACTGCAGGTAGGCCTGCACCGCGAAACGGGTGCCGGGCAGCAGCGCACGGCCGGATTCCACCAGCGTGCGCTCCAGGCCGAGCGCGTCGGTCAGGTGCAGCCAACGCGCGATGCCGCCATCGCTGGGGCTGTTGCCGTCGTGATCGAGAATGCGTTGCCGCCAGATCCGCCGCAACGCCGGGTCTTCCATGCGCGCCAGGATCGCGGCGTCCTTCAATGGAATGCAGCGCTGGTATTCGAAGCGGTTCAGCGCCCAGGCCTGGACCTGGCCGCGATCGAGTTTGCCCTCGTGCAGGAGCGCGTGGAAGGGATGCTGGTCGTGGTACAGGCGGGCGCCGATGGCACGCAGGTCCGCTTCCAGCTGGTCCGGGGTGAGCAGGGTGGTCACAGGGTGATCTCCAGGCCGTCGTGCGCGACGTCCCAGCCGCTGGCACGCGCGCTGGCGTACTCCGGCGAGTGGGTGTCGAGCACGGGATTGGTGGTGTTGAGATGGATGAAGATCTTGCGCGCCACCTCCAGCGGGGCGAACGCGGCAATCGTGCCGTCGGGGCCGTCGATGCTCATGTGGCCCATGCGCTGGCCGGTCTTCTGGCTGATGCCCAGTTGCACCATCTCGTCGTCGCGCCACAGCGTGCCGTCGAAGAACACCAGTTCGGCGCCTTGCAGGCGCGCGCGCAAGGCATCGGTCATCGCTGCGCAGCCGGGAATGTAATGTACGCGGTGCTGGCCATCGTCGATGGTCAGCCCAAGGGTTTCCTCGTTGGAGCCGGCCAGGTCGCCGCCGCTACGCGACTCCATGAACAGCGGCACCTTGCCGGGTACCGAGAATGGCGTGAGCTGCAGGCCCAGCAGCGACACCGGCGTGTCCAGCGCAAATGGCTGGCGCTGCACGTAGGCGGGATTGACCGCATCGAAGATGGGGTTTTGCGACAGCAGATCCAGCACGCGGCTGCTGGCATGCAGCGAGAACGCCTGGCTCTCGCGCATCGACAGCAATCCGGCGATATGGTCGATCTCGCCGCTGGTCAGCAGCACCGCTTCGATCGGCGAATGCCGCAAGTCACGCTGCGGCCAGAGTGCGGGCGTTGCAAGGATTTGCTGACGGAAGTCGGGGGAGGCGTTGATCAGGACCCAGCGCTGGCCATCGGCACTGACGGCGATGCTGGCCTGGGTACGACGCTGGGCACCATCGGCTTGTTGCCATGCCCGCCTGCTGGCGGGTGTGTGGCAATTCCACTGCGGGTGCCCACCGCCGGCCGCCGATCCCAGAACGATGATGCGCATGGAGAACTGTTACCTATCTGCCGGCGCGTGCCGGTCATGCATCGGGAGGAGGGGCGGCAGGTGAGCTCAGAATTCGCCGGAGACGTAGCAGTTGATCTCGGCGCCACAATTGACTTCACGAACGACAGGCTTCTTCCAGGTCTTCATCGGCTACCTCGCAGTTGGTTGGAATGACGTGGCCGCGGCAGGACGCAGCGACAACGCCACTGGAGGATAGGCAGGCGGTTTGGGCGAGTTGTAAAAAGCACGTAAAAACCCGATTGAGCGTGCCGATTGGCCTGCAGCGTTGCCGCACTTGCGACGCACAGCAGTTGCGAATCAAGACGTTGGCGGGTGAACCGACCATAAGCGCAAGCGTGCGGGATCGCGCCGACGATGCAGCGATTGCGCGTTGTGGAGAAGGTGACGCGCACGTTACCGTAGCTGTCAGCCCCCCGTTGTTGCCCATCGCCGTGTCCACCGCTGTGACCAGTTCCTCACTCGAGCGCCTGCATGCCTTGCTGCAGCGTCCCGCCATCGCGTCGATCGCGCCGGATCTGCGTGATGCCCTGGCGCAGGCCTGGCAGCAGTTGCCGGCGCCGAGCGAGGACGTAGCCTGGACGCTGCTGGCCGACACGCTGGACGCGCTGGCGCTGCTGGCCGCCGATGAGGCCACCCTGATTGCGGCATTGCTGTTCGACCTGCCGGCATTGCGCGGCGCGATCGCCGGCCTGCCATGGCAGCCGGCCGAGCGCCGGGTGGCGGTCGAAGGCCTGCTGGACGGGCTGGATGCGGCCGACCAGGTCTGGGCCCTGCATGCCGGTCGCGAGGCCGGGCGCAACAGCGAAGGTCTGCGGCGGCTGTTGCTGTCCATCATCCACGACCTGCGGGTGGTGCCGATCCTGCTGGCGCGGCAGTTGGCGCGCATGCGCGTGGCCGACCGCCTGAGCGAAGAGCAGCGCCGCGCACTGGCCCAGCTCACCCGCGACATCCATGCGCCGCTGGCCAACCGGCTGGGCATCTGGCAGGTGAAGTGGGAGCTGGAAGACCTGGCGTTCCGGCATCTGGAGCCGGACACCTACCGCCGCATCGCCCGCGAGGTGGACGAAACCCGCGTGGCGCGCGAGCGCTATCTGGACGCGGTCAAGCGCACCCTGTCGACGACGCTGGCCCAGCAGGGCCTGCGCGCGGAGGTGAGCGGGCGGCCGAAGCACATCTACAGCATCTGGCGAAAGATGCAGAAGAAGCGCCTGTCCTTCGACCAGCTGTACGACATCCGCGCGGTGCGGGTGATGGTCGACGACGTGGCCGCCTGCTATGCCGCCCTGGGGGCGGTGCACTCGCTGTGGGCACCGGTGCCGAGCGAGTTCGACGATTACATCGCCCGGCCCAAGGCCAACGACTACCGCTCGCTGCATACCGCGGTGGTCGGCCCGGAAGGGCGCACGATCGAAATCCAGATCCGCACCCACGAGATGCACGCGCAGGCCGAGCTCGGCGTGGCCGCGCACTGGAAATACAAGGAAGGCGGCAAGGGCGGCGAAAAAGCCTTCGACCGCAAGATCCTGTGGATGCGCCAGTTGCTGGAGCAGGTGCAGGAAGGCGACCACGGCGAACTGGCCGGTGCGCTGGACGCCGAGCTGATCGAAGACCGCGTGTATGCACTGACCCCCAAGGGCGAGGTCATCGATCTGCCGCAAGGCGCCACGCCGCTGGATTTCGCCTATCACGTGCACACCATGGTCGGGCATCGCTGCCGCGGCGCGCGCGTCAACGACCGCATAGTGCCGCTGACCTACCGGCTGCGCAGCGGCGACCGGGTGGAGATCATGACCGCCAAGGAGGCCGACCCACGCCGCGACTGGTTGCTGGCGTCCAATGGCTTTCTGGCCAGCGGGCGCTCGCGCGACAAGGTGCGCGCGTGGTTCCACAAGCTCGACCGCGCGCGCAACGTACAGGCCGGCAAGGACCTGCTCGATCGCGAGCTCAAGCGGCTGGGCCTGCAGCACGCCGATCTGGGCGTGGCCACGCGCAAGTTCCACGCCGAGAATGTCGATGACCTCTACATCCAGGTGGCGCTGGGCGATACCGGGCCCAACCAGGTCAGCCGCGCGCTGCTGGAAGCCGAGCGGGCCGCTTCGCAGCCGGCGGTGCCGGCGCCGCCACGGCCCACCGCGCGCCGCGAGGGCTTGGGTAAATCCAAGTTCACCGTGCAGGGCGTGGGCAATCTGCTGGTGCAGCTGGCGCGCTGCTGCCAGCCGGTGGCGGGCGAGCCGATCGCCGGCTATCTGACCCGCGGCCGCGGCATCACCGTGCACCGCACCGATTGCGCGGCACTGTCGCGTCTGGCCGCGGCGCATCCGCAGCGGGTGTTGCCGGTGGAGTGGGGCCAGGCCGGCAGCGGCTACGAGGTGGATGTACAGGTGCGCGCGGTCGACCGCCGCTGGCTGCTCAAGGACATCACCAACCTGATCGCGCAGGAGGACGCGCACGTGCTGGAAATCAACAGCGACAACGTGCGCGACACCGGCAGGGCGCAACTGCGCCTGCGCCTGAAGGTCAGCGACTACGACCAGCTGTCCAGCCTGCTCGGCAAACTGGATGCCTTGCCTGGGGTGAGCGAGGTGCGGCGACTCGGTTGAGTGCGCCGCAGCCCGCCGGCGCCAATCGCCTTGAAACAGGCGGCACCCACAGCAAGCAAGCTGTGCCCGCCTGCCGCCTGCCGCCTGCCGCTTCCCGCTTCCCGCTTCCCAAGCCCACATCGTCTTCGCAGCAGACAGCTACCATGACGGGGTGAACGCGTCCCCGTCAGGTCGCGCCAAGGACGGACGCCACCGCATGCTCCCGCTTCCGCGCTGGGCAAGATCGCCTCGCCTCTGGGCACCACTGCGCAGCCGCGCGCTATGGCGCGTGGTGCTGGCGTTGTGCGCGTGTCTCTTGCTGGCCACGGTCGTGCTGCGCAAGCCGCTGGCCGATTGGCTGTGGCCGGACACGCGTATCCAGCAACTGCTGCAGCGGGGCGATGCGGCGCTGTCGCGTGGCCATCTCAGTGCGGCCGATGGCAACGGCGCGCGCGAACTGTTCGCTGCTGCGCTTGCGCTGGACAGCGATCGTGGCGAAGCCCGCGCCGGCCTGGCGCGCACCGGTGCCGCTGCCGTGGTGCAGGCGCGCGCGGCGATTGCGGCCGGGGACGCCGCTGCTGCGCAGCGCGCGCTGACGCTGGCGGGCGCGCTGGAGGTGCCGCAGGCGCAGATCGCACCGGTGGCACTGCGCCTGCGCCAGTTGCAGGCGCGTCGGGCCGGGTTGGACGCCTTGTTCGCACAGGCGGTGTCCGCGCAGCAGCAAGGGCGCCTGGATGGCAGCCCGGACAGCGCGCTGCCGTTGTACCAGCGCATCCTGACCCTGGCACCGGACCGCACCGATGCGCTGGAAGGGCGCGAGGACGCCCTGACCGATCTGCTGGCGCAGGCACGCCAGGCCCTGGCGCGCGATGCGCTGGCCGATGCGGCGATGCTGCTGGCCGCGGCCAAACGCTATGACGCCGGGCATGCCGATGTACCGCTGACCGAGGGCCACTACCACCGTGTGCTGGACCAGCGCCGTCAGCGCGCGCAGGGCCTGTTGCGGCGTGGCCGGCTGGCACCGGCCGCACGCGATTTCACCGCAGTGCTGGCAGCCGAGCCGGCGGATGCGGCCGCCCAGCGTGGGCTGGAGCAGGTGGCAGGCGAATATGCCGCGCAAGCCGGCCGGCAGGCGGCAGACTTCCAGTTCGACGCCGCGCTGCAGTCGCTGCAGGAAGCCAAGACCTTGCTGCCCGGCGCCGCCGCGATTGCGCAGGCCGAGCAGGCGATTGCGCGTGCACGCGATGCCCAGCGCAGCCCCGAGACCGGGCTGTCGCGCGGTACCCGCGAGCGCCGCCTGCGCGCGCTGCTGCAACGGGTGGTAGCTGCCGAAGCGCAGCAGCAGTGGATGACGCCGCCCGGCGCCAGTGCCTACGACGCGGTGCGTGCCGCGCAGGCGCTGGCGCCGCGCGATCCACGCGTGCTGCAGGCCGCCGCACGTGTGGTGCCGGCCAGTCAGCGCTGCTTCGAGGACGAGCTACGCAACAACCGCCTGCGTGCCGCGCGCGGCTGTCTGGATGCCTGGCAGGCGCTGACGCCCAACGGCGATGCACTGGCCGGCGCGCGTCGACGGCTTGCGCAACGCTGGGTTGCGGTGGGCAGCGAACGCCTGGGACAGGAAGACGCCGCCTTTGCACGACGCGCGCAGGACGAGGCGCACCAGTTGGATCCTGGGCTGCCGGAATTGGCCGAGTTCACGCGCCGGGTCAAGGCCGTGACCGAGCAGCGTTGACGCAGCGGTTGTTCTCGACGGCGCCACTCACAGCGCCATCCCCGAGCGCCCGGCGCACACTCACTCCGCGATAAACAGCGCGCGTACCGTGCCACGCGCCGCATCCAGCGAAAAATGCCGGGCCACGTTGTGCAACCCGTTGTCGGCCAGGCGTTGCCACAGCGTCGCATCGCGATACAGGCGCACGATCGCTGCGGCGAAGGCATCGGCGTCATCGGCCACGCAGACATCCTCGCCGTCGCGCAGATGCATGCCTTCCACCGCACAGGTGGTGCCGACCACCGGCTGCCCGTGCGCCATGCTCAGGTTGATCTTGCCTTTGACGCCGGCGCCGAAGCGCAGCGGTGCCACCGCGATGCGTGCGTTCTCCATGAACGGCAGCAGATCCGGCACATGCCCGTGCAATTGCACGCCGGGGCATTCGTCGGCCAGCAGTGTCAGCGCCTCCGGCATGTCCGCGCCGATGCAGTGGAAGACCACCTGCGGCAATTGCGCGCGCACCTGCGGAAAGATCGCGCTGATGAACCACTGCACCGCATCCACATTGGGTGGATGCCGGAAGCCGCCGACGAACACCAGGTCGTGGCGTTGCTCGAAGCGGCGGCCGCTGCCGGCCACCTCATGCAGGTTGGAGAGCAGGGCGGTGCGGATCTGCGGTGCGTCCGCCTGCAGCTGCGCCTGCTCGGCTGCCGAGACCAGCAGCGTGACATCGGTGGCGGCCATGATCTCCAGCTCGCGCAGGCGGGTGCGTTCGGCCGCGCGCAACAGGTTGGCATCGCCGGCCAGCTCGGCGCCGCGGCGCTCGCGCAGGTAATGCAGGTCGACGGTGTCGAACAGGGTGCGCGCCTGCGGGGCGTATTGCCTGAGCAGCGGCAGGCAGGCATGCGCAACGTGGTGACGCACCAGCAGCACCACCGCAAACCGCGGGCCGTGCGTGCGCAGCCAGCTGCCGATGCCGTCCAGGAACGGCGCGTACCAGACTTCCACGCCCAGTTGCTGCAGCGCCTGCGTGTGCCGTCCGGCGTGTTCGCGGCGGGTCGGCACGAACACCACGTGCGCGCCTTCTTCGCATAGCAGGCGGATCAGATTGAACTGCCGCAACGAGCCCGAGTCGCGGTCCGGTTGCGGCACGCATTCGTCCAGGATCAGCACCTGGCGTTGGCCACGATGCAGCAGCGCAGGCCCGGGGACCGTGCCGACCGGCAACTGCATTGCCAGCGCCTGCTGCCACTTGTCGGCGAACACGCCTTGGTTGCGCACCTGGTACGCCTTCACCCCGGTGCGGGTGTCGGTGCCATTGCTGGTGCCCTCGTCGTGCACCACCACGCTGGCCGGCTGCACCAGCACCCGGTAGCCGGCGGCACGCACCGCAAACGCCAGATCGGTGTCTTCGTAGTACGCCGGCATGTAGCGGCGATCCAGCCCACCCAGCGTCTGCAACAGCGCGCGTGGCAGCGCGATCGCCGCGCCGGAGCAGTAGTCCATCGCACGCACATAGGCATGGCGCGGGTCGTCGGCCGATTCGAAACGGCCGTAACTCCAGGCGCTGCCGTCGGCGAACACCACGCCGCCGGATTCCTGCAGGCGTCCATCCGGGTACACCAGTTGCGCGCCGACCAGCCCGGCGCCGGGGTGCTGGGCAAACGTGTCGATCAGCCGATCCAACCAGCCGGGTTGCGGGATGGTGTCGTTGTTCAGCAGCACCACGTAGTCGCCGCGCGCCAGGGCGATGCCGTCGTTGCAGGCGGCGATGAAACCGCCATTGCTGGCGCGCCGGTGGTAGTGCAGCCCTTGCACCTGCGGCAGCTGCGCCTGCGTGGCGTCGCTGCTGCCGTCGTCCACGACGATGATCTCCACCTCCAGCAGCGGCGGATGTGCCGCCAGTGCGCGCAGGCACGCCAGCGTGTGCGCGATGTGGTTGTAGACCGGAATCACCAGCGTCACGCGCGGGGTGTCGCTGTGCGGAACCGCAAACGCGGCAAACGGCGCCGTTTCCGGCAACCACAGCGGCGTGCCGAGCGCCACCGGTGGTGCCTGCGTATGCACGCGAATGCGCTGCCAGGTGGCGCGCCAGCCGCGTGTGCGCATGCTCGCCACGCTGCGGTGAATCAGCCCAAGCACGCGATTGAACAGATAGCGTGCATCGGCCAGTGACATCGACATTCCGTTGGAACTCCAGACGTGGCGTGACGAAGAAAACCCGGCGAGCAGTCGTCAAGCGGCGAGGACGGCGCAAGGCAAGCGCAGGGGACGCAGGGTACCCGCAGATGCCGGAGACGGTCCGTGCCCGCTGACGGTGAGCGTGGCCGTTTTGTTAGCCGCTCTTAAGTCAGAGGGGCCGGCCGGCCACAACCACGACAGCGCTGCGCTAGACTCGCCGGACTCTACATTCTCGCATTCCTGTGCCCCGACGCCACGACAACGACGCTCCCGACGATTTCGAGGACGACTCCACCGAGCAAGGTTCCCGCTGGCAACGCAGGCTGATTGTCTGGGCCTTTGCGGCATTCGCGCTGGCGCTCGGTTTTCTGATTCCCTACACGGTGTATCTGAACAAGCAGGTCACCCAGCGGTTTGGCGAGCTGCGTTGGCAGATCCCGACCCGCGTGTACGGGCGGCCGTTGGTGCTGGCACCGGGCAATGCGCTGGATGCGGCCACGTTGAAGACCGAGCTGGACGCCGCCTCGTACCGTGACGACGGGCAAGCCAAGCTGGCCGGCACCTACCAGCAGGACGGCAGCCGCTTCACCATCGCCAGCCGCGGCTATATCGATGTGGATGGGCGCGTGCCTGCGCGGCGGGTGGAAGTCAGCCTCTCCGGTGGGCGCGTGGCCAGCCTGCGCGACGCCAGCGACCGCAAGGCGCTCAAGAGTGCGCGGCTGGACCCGGCGCGCATCGCCACGCTGTACGGACAGAAGCAGGAAGAGCGCCGCCTGGTGCGCATGGAAGAAGTGCCCGAGCTGCTGGTCACCGGCCTGCAGGCGGTCGAGGATCGCGACTTCAACAGCCACCACGGCATCGATCTCAGCGGCATGGTGCGTGCGGCCTGGATCATGGCGCGCTCCGGCGGCCAGGTTCGCCAGGGCGCCAGCACCCTGACCCAGCAGCTGGCGCGCAGCGGCCTGCTCGGCATCGGCAAGGAACAGACCGTCACCCGCAAGTTCAACGAAATTCTCTACGCAGTGATCATGGAGGCGCGTTACGACAAGCGCACCATCCTGGAGGCCTATCTCAACCAAGTCTATCTGGGCCAGCGTGGCGGGCAGGCGATCCACGGCGTGTCCTCGGGCGCGGAGCTGTGGTTCGGCCGCGAGCTCAATTCGATGACCACCGAGCAGATCGCCTTGCTGATCGGGCTGGTCAAGGGGCCGTCCTACTACGACCCGCGGCGCAACCCGGAGCGCGCGCTGGATCGGCGTAATTTCGTGCTGGGCAAGCTGCACGAAAACAACCTGATCGATGCGGCTGAATACAAGCGCGCGCTGGCCGCACCGCTGGGCGTGCCCACCGAGCCGGGCCTGGTCGCGGCCAACCGCTTCCCGGCCTATGTGGATCTGGTGCGGCGCCAGTTGGCGCACGACTACCCGGAAGGCGTGCTGCAGGGCGCCGGCATGAGCGTGCTCACCGGCATGTCGCCGTCCGCGCAGGCTTATGCCGAAGGCGCGGTGACCGGCACCATCAAGCGGCTGGACAACAAGAAGCGCCCACCGCTGCAGGCCGGCCTGGTGCTGACCGACGTGCATAACGGCGACGTGCTGGCGGTGGTCGGCAGCCGCGACGTGGCCAAGCCGGGCTTCAACCGCGCGGTCGAAGCGCAGCGGCAGGTCGGCTCGCTGCTCAAGCCGTTCGTCTACCTGCTGGCGCTGGCCTCGCCGGACCGCTGGGCGCTGTCCAGCTGGGTCGACGATGCACCGGTGACGGTACAGCTCAGCCGCGGCAAGACCTGGTCGCCGGGCAATTCCGACAACCGCAGTCACGGCACGGTGCGGCTGATCGATGCGCTGGCGCATTCCTACAACCAGGCCACGGTGCGCGTGGGCATGCAGGTCGGCCCGGAGCGCATCGCGCAGCTGATCCAGGTACTGGCCGGCATCAAGGCCGACACCAATCCCTCGCTGATCCTCGGTGCCACTGACCAGAGCCCGTACGGCATGGCGCAGCTGTATCAGTTCCTGGCCGCCGGTGGCGAGATCCAGCCGCTGCACGCGGTGCGCGGCGTGCTCGATCCGCAGGGCAAGCTGCTCAAGCGCTACGACAAGACCCCGGCGCCGGCGCAGGAGGGCGATTCGGTGGCGGCCAACCTGATCAGCATCGCCCTGCAGCAGGTGGTCAGCGGCGGCACTGCGCGGCAGTTGCTGGGCGATGGCCTGGGCCGGTTGTCGCCGGCCGGCAAGACCGGCACCTCCAACGACGGCCGCGACAGCTGGTATGCCGGCTATACCGGCGACCACCTAGCGGTGATCTGGATGGGCAACGACCAGAACGAGCAGACCGGCCTGTACGGTGCCACCGGCGCGATGCGGGTATGGTCGAGCATCTTCGCGCGGCTGCCGAGTGCGCCGTTGAAGGTCAGCGGCAAGGGCCTGGACTGGCAGTGGGTGGACGCGGCCGGTACCGGCGTGACCGATGCCGGCTGCCCGGGCGCGCGCCAGTTCCCGTTCGTGGTCGGCTTCACGCCGGCCTACGCCCCCTGTGCCGGCAATGCACCGTCGATCGAAGGCGTGCCCGGCGATGCATCCGCGCCGGCCGAGCAATCCAGCGGTGGTGGTTGGCGTCGCTTCTTCGGTCTGGAAAAGAAGCCGGAAGACCCCGCGCCGGCACCCGCCGCGGCTGCACCTGCACGTTGACTGGAGTGACCCGATGAACCGACTGCACCGTTTGCTTGCCCTCGCTGGCGTGTCTGCCGCACTCACCGCCTGCGTCAGCGCGCCGCCTGCGCCACCGCCGGTCCCGGTGGACCCGACCACGCCGACACAGCGGCTGCTGCTGATCGAACGCGAGGCCGGCGTTGACGATACCGAGCTGTCGGTACAACCATTGCGCGACCCGCAGGTGGACGACCTGCGCGAGACCGCCAAGAGCAAGCGCCAGGCCGGCGACCTGGCCGGCGCGGCGGCGTCGCTGGATCAGGCCGTGGGCCTGGTTTCCGGCGATCCCGCCATCCTGCAGGAGCGTGCCGAAGTGGCGGTGCTGCAGGCCGACTGGCCCGCCGCCGAGCGTTTCGCCAAACAGGCCATTGAGCTGGGCTCCAAGACCGGGCCGCTGTGCCGCCGGCATTGGGCCACCATCGAGCAGTCGCGGCTGGCGCGTGGCGAGAAGGAAAACGCCGCTTCGGCCAAGTCGCAGATTGCCGGGTGCACGGTGCCCGGCGTGAAACGCTACTGAGCACGGCCACGCCGCTGGCTGCGCCTGCTGCACGACAGGCGCGGCGAGCGTGATGCGGCCTGCGTTGCTTGCGCCCATCTGCTTCGACGCGAGCCGTTCGTTCCCGCGCGCGACCGCCAGCGGCGCCACGCCGCGCATCCTGACGCGTAAACGCCGGCTGCGCGGCCAGTGCCGCCACCGGCCCACCGGCGTAATCCAGGCAGCGGCAGCGCGCACGCGCTAGGCTGTCGCGCTTCCTGCTCCAGCTTCCGGTCCCATGTCCCAACTTGCCACTGCCAGCATCGAGGCGCTCAGCGAGGGCGGGGCGCTCGCGCGTCAGCTCGATGCGTTCGCGCCGCGTGCCGCGCAGTTGCGCCTGACCGGCGCCATTGCCGAGGCGTTCGAGGCACGCGATGTGCTGCTGGCCGAAGCCGGCACCGGTACCGGCAAGACCTACGCCTACCTGGTGCCGGCATTGCTGTCGGGGCTGAAGACCATCGTCTCCACCGGCACACGCGCATTGCAGGACCAGTTGTTCCATCGCGACCTCCCGCGCGTGCGCGCCGCGCTCGGCATCGGCCTGCGCAGCGCGCTGCTGAAGGGCCGCGCGAACTATCTGTGCAAGTACCGCACCCAGCAGGCGCGTGGTGAGCCGCGCTTTGCCACGCCCGAGCAGGTCTCGCAGTTCCAGCGCATCGTGGCCTGGAGCGGGCGTACCCAATTCGGCGACATGGCCGAGCTGGAAGCCCTGCCGGACGACTCACCGCTGCTGCCGCTGGTGACCTCCACCGTCGACAACTGCCTGGGCACCGAATGCCCGTTCTACAGCGAGTGTTTTGTGGTGCAGGCGCGCCAGCGCGCGCAGGCGGCCGATCTGGTGGTGGTCAACCACCATCTGCTGCTGGCCGATCTGGCGCTCAAGCAGGAAGGCTTCGGCGAGATCCTGCCCGGCGCGCAGGCCTTCGTCATCGACGAAGCGCATCAGCTGCCGGAGCTGGCGGCGAATTTCTTCGGCGAGAGTTTCGGCATGCGGCCGTGGCAGGAACTGGCGCGCGACTGCATGGTCGAAGCGCGCCTGGTCGCCGGTGCGCAGGCCAGCCTGCAGGAGCCGATCCTCGCCCTGGACGAGGCTCTGCGCGGCCTGCGTGCGGGCATGGAGGGCCTGCCGTCACGCGGCACCCAATGGCGCGCGCTGGCCAAGCCGCAGGTGCGCGAGGGTTTCGATGCGGTGCTGTCGTCGCTGGCGCGGCTGGGCGAGGCCCTGCTGCCGTTGCGCGAGGCATCGCCCGGGTTCGATGGCTGCTGTGCACGTGCGCAGGAAGCGCTGGCGCGGCTGTCGCGGTGGCTGGGCGAGGATGCGCCGGTGCCGGATTTCGACCAGGAGCTGCCGGAAACCGTCGACAACGATGTGCTGTGGTACGAGCTCAGCCCGCGCGGGTTCCGCTGCCAGCGCACGCCGCTGGATGTGTCCGGCCCGCTGCGCGAGCACCGCGAAAAATCGCATGCGGCCTGGGTTTTCACTTCGGCCACGTTGGCGGTGGGGGGCGAGTTCGACCACATCGCGCAGCGCCTGGGCCTGAGCGATCCGGTGACCTTGCTGCAGCCCAGCCCCTTCGATTGGGCGCGCCAGGCGCTGTGCTACCTGCCGCCGCACCTGCCCGATCCTGCCGCACGCGGATTCGGCACGGCGCTGATCGCGGCGCTGATGCCGGTGCTGGACGCCTCCAATGGCCGCGCGTTCCTGCTGTTCGCCTCGCATCGCGCGCTGCGCGAAGCGGCCGACGCATTGCGCGGCGCGCCGTGGCCGCTGTTCGTGCAGGGCGAGGCGCCGCGTGCCACCTTGCTGCAGCGTTTCCGTACTTCCGGCAACGGCGTGCTGCTGGGCTCGGCCAGCTTCCGCGAGGGCGTGGACGTGGTCGGCGATGCCTTGAGCGTGGTGGTGATCGACAAGCTGCCGTTCGCCGCACCCGACGACCCGGTGTTCGAAGCGCGCCTGGATGCGATCCGCCGCGACGGCGGCAACCCGTTCCGCGACGAGCAGTTGCCGCAGGCGGTGATCGCGCTCAAGCAGGGCGTGGGCCGGCTGATCCGCAGCGAGACCGATCGTGGCGTGCTGGTGCTGTGCGACCCGCGCCTGGTGAACAAGGGCTACGGCCGCACCTTCATGCAGTCGCTGCCGCCGTTTGCGCGCACCCGCGAGATCGGCGACGTGCGCGCATTCTTTGGCGTCGCCGAGCCGGTGGGCGACAATGACGTGCTCGCGTTGCCGTTCGGCGACGACTGAGCTTTCTCCTTCCTGCCTGCGGTCCTGCCATGAAAGTCCTCGCGTTCGAGACCTCCACCGAAGCCTGTTCCGTCGCACTGCATGTGGATGGCCGCGTGCTGGAGCGCTTCGAACTGGCGCCGCGTCGCCATGCCGAACTGGCGCTGCCATGGGCCGAGCAACTGCTGGCCGACGCCGGCATCGCGCGCCGCCAGCTCGACGCGATTGCGGTCGGTCGTGGCCCGGGCGCCTTCACCGGTGTGCGGCTGGCGATCGGCATTGCGCAGGGCATCGCGCTGGGCCTGGACGTGCCGGTGCTGGCGGTGTCCACGCTGCAGGTGCTGGCCCTGCGCGCGCCCGCCGAGGCGACGCAGGTGCTGGCCTGCATCGATGCGCGCATGGGCGAGGTGTATGCCGGCGTCTTCGCGCGCGCTGGCGATACGCTGCGCGAGCTGATGCCGGAAGTGGTCTGCGTACCGCAGGAATGCGTCGTGCCGGACACGCTGCAGCGCTTTGCCGGTGTCGGCAGCGGGTTCGCCGCTGCCGAGGCAGTGCTGCAACAACGATTTGCGACCCGGCTGAGCAGCATCGATGCCGCCGCATTGCCGCATGCCGCCGACCTGCTGACGCTGGCCGTGCCGGCGCTGCTGCGCGGTGAAGGCGTGGCGCCGGAGCGGGTGGAACCGGCCTATCTGCGCGACAACGTGGCGCTGACCCTGCTCGAGCAGCAGGCCGCACGCGCAGCCAAGGCCGCCGGCGCCGCGCCATGACCGACGACCTGCAACGCGCGCGTTTCCGCGGCTGCCTGCTGGGCCTGGCGGTGGGCGATGCGCTCGGCACCACGCTGGAATTCTGCACGCCGGGCAGCTTCACGCCGATCGACGACATGCGCGGCGGCGGCCCGTTCGCGCTGCGCGCCGGCCAGTGGACCGACGACACCTCGATGGCCTTGTGCCTGGCGCACAGCCTGCTGTATCGGCAGGGCTTCGACGCCGCCGACCAGATGAACCGCTATTGCAACTGGTACCAGCACGGCTACCTCAGCAGCACCGGCAGCTGCTTCGATATCGGCGCGACCGTGCGGCAGGCACTAGAGCGCTATCTGGATGGCGGCCCGGCCTTCAGCGGCAGCACCGATCCACGCTCGGCCGGCAATGGCTCGCTGATGCGGCTGGCGCCGGTGGCGATGTACTACGCGCATCGCCCCGCCGAGCTGGGCGAGCGCGCCGCCGACAGTTCGCGCACCACGCATGCCGCCGACGAAGCGCTGGATGCCTGCCGGCTGTTCGCCTTCCAGTTGCGTGCCGCGTTGCTCGGTGGCGAGCGCCAGCAGGTGTTGCAGACCCGCTGCGAAGGGCTGTCGACACCGGCGCTGCGTGCGTTGTCGGTGAGCGACCATGCGGCAGTTCCCGCCGCCCGGATCCGCGGCACCGGCTATGTGGTCGATGCGCTGTCGGCGGCGCTCTGGTGCTTCGCCACCACCGACACGTTCGCCGATGCGGTGCTGCGTGCGGCCAACCTGGGCGACGATGCCGACACCACCGCGGCCATCTGCGGTCAGCTGGCCGGTGCATTCCATGGCATCGACGGGATTCCCGCCGCCTGGCGCGCGCGCGTGCAGGACGCGGACGCGATCGTCGAGCTGGCCGACCGGCTGTACGCAGCCGCGCAGGCCGCATAAAGGCCGCGCGCAACGCACTGGGCAACGCGGGCCGCCGGGAAGGCATGCCGCAGAAAGACGCGTCCCTGTCGGGACGCGCCACGGCTCAACGATCGTCGTGCAGCTCGCCGCCGGGCAGGAACAGCCAGGTGCGTGTGACCTGCAGGATATCCACGTCGTCCTTGGTCCTGGGCAGTGGCGGGAACGGCTGCGCCAGCTGCACCACCCGCAGCGCTGCCGCATCCAGCGCCGGGGTGCCGCTGGAGACCAGCACGCGGCTGCTTTCCACGCTGCCGTCGCGGCGCACGCCCACGCTGATCACCACCTTGCCGCCGAGTCGGCGCCGGCGCGCCTCGTCCGGGTAATTGAGATTGCCGACGCGCTCGGCGCGGTCCACCCAGGCACGCAGGTAGTTGGCATAGGCATATTCGCGGGTACTGGCCGAGACGAACTTGCGATTGGGGCGCTTGGCATATTGCTCCGAGCGCAGATGCACCTCGGCGGCGAGCCGGGCCATTTCCGCGTCGCGCTGCACGCGTTGCGCATCGGTGGGCGAGGGCAGGTCGGTCTGCGGATTCGGCTGCGGGGTGGGCACGGCCTGCTCGCCGCGGCGGCTGGCCACCACGCGGGTCTGGGTCGGCTCCGGCGCCTGCAGCGTGGTCGCACGCTGCGCCTGCGGTGCCAGCCCGCTGCGGTCCTGCGGTACCACCCCGGGCTGGCTGTCGCGCGGGCGTTGCGCGGTGGCGTGATTGCCGCCGCCCTGCTGGTTGGCCTGGGCCAGGAAATCGGCCTGCCTGGGCGTCAGCGGGGTGCTGGTCTGGCTGAAGATCACATCCAGCGTCGGCACCAGCGGTGCGTCCTCGCTGACCGCAAACCCCACGCCCAGGATCAGCACGCCGTGCAGCAGCAGCGAGATCACCAGCGTCGCGGTCAGCCGGCGGCGCTCGTCCATGGGAGCCGGCAGTGCCGCGGCCGCGCTCATTGCGCCGCGCCGGCCTCGATCGCGTCGAACAGCAGCCCGGCGATGTTCAGGCCGAACTGCGCATCCAGCTCGCGCACGCAGGTGGGGCTGGTGACGTTGACCTCGGTCAGGTAATCGCCGATCACGTCCAGGCCGACGAAACGCATGCCGCGGCGGCGCATTTCCGGGCCCACCTGCGCGGCGATCCAGCGGTCGCGCTCGGACAGCGGCCGGCCTTCGCCACGTCCGCCGGCGGCCAGGTTGCCGCGGAATTCGTCGCCCTGCGGAATCCGTGCCAGGCAGTAGTCCACCGGCTCGCCATCGACCAGCAGGATGCGCTTGTCACCGGCGCTGATGTCGGGGATGAAGCGCTGCGCCAGGGTCAGCTTGCGATTGCCGTCGGTCAGCGTCTCCAGGATCACGTTGAGGTTGGGGTCGCCGGTGCCGCTGCGGAAGATCGAACGCCCGCCCATGCCGTCCAGCGGCTTGAGCACGGCCTGGCCGTGTTCGAGCACGAACGCCTTGAGCGCGGCGGAATCGCGGCTGACCAGGGTCGGCGGGCAGCACTGCGGAAACAGCAACGCGGCCAGTTTCTCGTTGTAGTCGCGCAGGCCCTGCGGGTCGTTGACCACCTGCGCGCCGGCGCGCAGGGCCACGCTCAGGACCTGGGTGTCGTAGACGAACTCCGCATCCACCGGCGGGTCCTTGCGCATCAGCACCACCTGGCCGGGGCCGAATTCCAGTTCGGCGAACTCGCCCAGGGTGAACCAGCCGGTCTTGTCCTCGCGCACGCTCAAGGGCGCGACCTGTGCCACCGCGCGTCCCTCGCGCAGGCTGAGTCCGCCCGGACGCACATACTGCAGGCGGTGACCACGCCGCTGCGCTTCCAGCAACATGGCGAAGGTGGTGTCTTTGGCGATCTTGATGGAGGCGATGGGATCCATCACCACAACGACGTCGAGCGACATGGGGAGCTAAACCTTTAGAACAGGCTGCCGATGGTAACTTCAAGCGGTGGCGATGGCGCGCCCGGCCGGTCGTGAATGCGCGACTTGCCGCTCGGCCCGCAGCTGCACACGGTCGGAACGTCCGCCTGGCGGGCCCCCGGCAACGTACCCTTGACAGTCAATGCGGGTCTTGGGATATACATGCAGTTTCGTAGCGACGCCGGCAGGGAAGAAGCGTCGCGCGTCCGGGGATATTTGCATGACTGAAAACATTGCTGCGGGTGGGGAACTCGCAGGACTGAAGGTGATGGTGATCGATGATTCGAAGACCATTCGCCGCACCGCCGAAACGCTGCTGAAGCGGGAAGGCTGTGAAGTAGTGACAGCGACCGATGGTTTCGAGGCACTGGCCAAGATTGCCGACCAGCAACCTCAGATCATTTTTGTCGACATCATGATGCCGCGTCTGGATGGGTACCAGACATGCGCGTTGATCAAGGGCAACCAGCTCTTCAAGTCGACGCCGGTGATCATGTTGTCGTCCAAGGACGGCCTGTTCGACAAGGCACGCGGCCGCATCGTCGGCTCCGAGCAATATCTGACCAAGCCGTTCACCCGTGAAGAACTACTGAGCGCGATTCGCACGTACGTCCACGCCTGACCAGGGGGAAAGGCAACATGGCTCGAATTATATTGATCGAGGACTCGCCCACCGACAGGGCAGTCTTCAGTCAATGGCTGGAAAAAGCAGGCCATACGGTCGTCGCCACCGACAATGCCGAAGAGGGACTTGCGCTGATTCGCAGCCAGGCGCCCGATCTGGTGCTGATGGACGTGGTGCTGCCCGGCATGAGCGGTTTCCAGGCAACGCGTGCATTGGCGCGCGACCAGGCCACCAAGGACATCCCCGTGCTGCTGGTCAGCACCAAGGGCATGGAAACCGACAAGGCCTGGGGTTTGCGGCAAGGTGCCAGCGACTACATCGTCAAGCCGCCGCGCGAAGACGATCTGATCGCCCGCATCAAACAATTGGTGCGTTGATGCGTTCTCCATTCGACATTCTCGAAGACTACGAGCGTCGTAGTCTTGCGCACGCCACGCCGCTGCCGGAACGCCAGTTCTCGGCCGACATCTGGCGCGGCGTCGGCTATCGCGTCGGCACCCGGCGGCTGGTCTCGGATTTTCGCGAAGTCGCGGAAATCGTGCCGATGCCGCCGGTCACCCCGGTGCCGGGCGCACAGCCCTGGCTGCTGGGCGTGGGCAACCTGCGCGGCAACCTGTTCCCGGTGATCGATCTGAAGCAGTTCCTGGAGGGCCGGCGGACGGTGCTGCAGGAAGGCCAGCGCGTGCTGATCATGCGCCAGAGCGGCGGCGACGTCGCGCTGACCATCGACGAGCTGTACGGCCAGCGCAGCTTCGAGCAGGTCCAGGCGGTCGAACCCGGCGAGTTGGCGCAAGGCCGCTATGCCCACTTCATCGACCGTGCCTTCCGCAACGAGACGCAGGACTGGGGTGTGTTCTCCCTGGCGTTGCTGTCGCGCACTCCTGAATTCCGGCAGGCCGCGGCCTAAGCCGCGACCCCGCCACGTCATACAGATCGAGGTCGAACCATGAGTACCGCCCCGGACGCCCGCAAGACCAACAAGCTCGGCAGCGTCAGCACCAGCTTCTGGCTTGGTTTGCTGGTGTTGTCGATGATCGTGTTCGGCGCCAATACCGGCGTCGCCACCTGGCAGGGCAGTCGTCTGGCCGGTGCCGGCACCGGCGCGGCCGATCTGCAGGTGCTGTCGCAGCAGCTGGCCAACCAGGGCCGCGAAGCGGTCTCCGGTGACCCCAAGGCGTTTGCCGCGTTCAAGGAGACCAAGGCGCGCATCGACAGCACGGTCAGCGAACTGGATGGCCGCTACGGCCAGGAAGGCTCGGTCGCCAGCTCGATGGCCCAGCTCAAGGCAACCTGGGTGCCGCTGAGCAAGAACGCAGATCAGGTCATCGCCAGCGAACCGGCGGTGCTGGGTCTGTCCGGCAACGCCGAACGCTTCTCCGGCAGCGTGCCGCAGCTGCAGGCGCAGTTGAACGAAGTGGTGCGCGCGATGACGGTCAGCGGCGCGCCCGCCTCGCAGATCTACAACACGCTGCAGCAGGTCGTGGTCGCCGGCACCATGGCGCGCCGGGTGACCGAAATGCGCGCCGGTGGCGCCAATGCCGCCGCCTCCGGCGATGCGCTGGCACGCGACTCGGTGGTGTTCACGCAGATGCTCGAAGGCCTGCGCGCGGGCAACGACGAACTGGGCATCGCCGCGGTGCGCAACCCGGCCGCGTTGTCGGCGCTGGAGCAGTCGCAGGCGCAGTGGGCGACGATGAAGAAGGACGTCGACGCCATCCTGGCCAGCTCGCGCAACCTGTTCGCCGCGCAGTCCTCGGCCGCCGCGCTGACCGCCGGCTCGAACAAGATGCTGGACGACAGCAAGAAGCTGTTCGATGCGTTCTCGGCGTTCGGCTCGGTGCGCGACACGCGCCTGTTTCCGAACTTCTGGCTGGGCGTGGTGTCCGGCCTGCTGGCGCTGCTGGCGATCATCGGCTTTGTCTGGAGTTCGGTGCGGGTACGCTCGCGCGAGCAGGACGTGCGTTACCAGGCGCAGGTGGAATTCAACAGCCGCAACCAGCAGGCGATCATGCGGCTGCTGGACGAAATCAGCTCGCTCGGTGAGGGCGACCTGACCGTCAAGGCCTCGGTGACCGAGGACATGACCGGCGCGATTGCAGACGCCATCAACTACGCCGTGGACGAGCTGCGCCACCTGGTGACCACGATCAACGACACCTCGGCCAAGGTCGCCGTGTCGACCCAGGAAACCCAGGCCACCGCGATGCAGCTGGCCGACGCCGCCGGCCAGCAGGCCAACCAGATCACCACCGCCTCCGAGCGCATCAGCGAAATCGCCGCCAGCATCGAACAGGTGTCGCGCAACTCCACCGAGTCGGCCGAAGTGGCGCAGCGCTCGGTGGTGATCGCCGCCGAAGGTGCCGGCGTGGTGCGCGAGACCATCCAGGGCATGGACCAGATCCGCGACCAGATCCAGGAAACCTCCAAGCGCATCAAGCGCCTGGGTGAATCCTCGCAGGAGATCGGCTCGATCGTGGAACTGATCAACGACATTTCCGAGCAGACCAACATCCTGGCGCTCAACGCCGCGGTGCAGGCCGCCTCGGCGGGCGAGGCCGGTCGCGGTTTCGCGGTGGTGGCCGACGAAGTGCAGCGCCTGGCCGAACGCACCTCCGGCGCGACTCGGCGGATCGAAGGCCTGGTGCAGACCATTCAGGCCGATACCAACGAGGCGGTCAGCTCGATGGAGCAGACCACCTCCGAAGTGGTGTCCGGTGCGCGCCTGGCCGAAGACGCCGGCACCGCGCTGACCGAAATTGAGCGCGTGTCCAACGCCTTGAACAACCTGATCAAGAACATCTCCATCGCCGCGCACCAGCAGTCGGCCGCAGCGACGGATATCACACAGACCATGGGCGTGATCCGTCAGATCACCAGCCAGACATCGCAGGGTGCGGAGCAGACGGCCGAGTCGATCGGCAACCTGGCTCAGCTCGCTGCCGATCTGCGCCGTTCGGTCGCCGACTTCAAGCTGCCGGCGTGAGCACGACGCGGAACGGGAAAGGATCAACAGATGGCGCGTAGTAGCGTTACGTCGATGCAGGAACAGACCGGTGGCCGCCTCGGCGGTACCCCGGCCGTAGGCAGGGGGCTGCAATGAGTGCGCTTCGCGATGCGATGAGTCACGCCGCGCTGGGCTGGGTCAAGCCGGAGCTGGACGAGACGTTGCGCCAGGCGCGCAACGAGATCGAGTACTTTGCCGAAGAACCGTCCGACACCAGTCGGATGCGCTTCTGCGCCGGCTATCTGCACCAGGTGCAGGGCACCTTGCGCATGGTGGAGCTGTACGCCCCGGCGATGGTGGCCGAAGAACTCGAGCTGCTGGCCCAGGCGGTGCAGGTCGGCGAGGTGGCCGACCGCGACGAAGCCTGCGCCATGCTGATGCGCGGCACCGTGCTGCTGCCCGACTACCTGGAGCGCCTGCAGAACGGTCACCGCGACATTCCGATCGTGCTGCTGCCGCTGCTCAATGAAATCCGTGCCACGCGTGGTCAACCCGGTCTGAGCGAAAGCGTGCTGTTCGCGTTCGATCCGCAGGCCGGCGTCGCCACCGAGGCCGAGCTGGATCACGCGCGCGGCAGCCTGAGCGGGCGCAATCGCGAGTTGCTCGACACCGTCGGCAACGCGGTCAAGGAAGAATTGCTGCGCGTCAAGGACGCGCTGGACCTGCACCTGCGTACCGGCGGCGAGATCGCCGAGCTGCAGACCCAGGTCAAGGATCTCGGCAGCGTTGCCGACACCCTGGGCATGATGGGCCTGGGCGTGGCGCGCAATGTGGTCGTGCAGCAGCGCGATGCGCTGGCGCGCGTGGTCGACGGCCAGGTGCAGATGGACGAAGGCGTGCTGCTGGATATCGCCGGCGCGCTGCTGTATGTCGATGCCTCGCTGGATGACCAAGTCGCCAGCCTGGGCGCCGATGTCGGCGACGGCAATGAAGCCAGCAACAGCGCCACCTCCTCGGAAGTGCGGCGCACGGTGGACGTGCTGGCGCAGGAGGCGATCGCCAATTTCGGTGCGGCGCGCGAGCATTTCGTCGCCTTCATCGAGACCAACTGGGACCACGCCCGCCTGGCCGACGTGCCGCATCTGCTCGGCGAAGTCGGCGGTGCGCTGCGCATCCTCGAGCTGCCGCAGGCGGCCGATTACCTGGAAGGCGTGCGCCGCTATGTCGATCTGGAACTGATCGGCAAGCAGCGCGTGCCCAGCGGGCGCCAGCTGGACACCCTGGCCGATGCGATGGCCAGCCTGGAGTACTACCTGGAAGCCCTGCGCGAGCGCCGTCCCGGCCGCGAAGAAATCCTGGATATCACCCGCAACAGTCTGGAAACGCTGCGCTACTGGCCGCTGCCCTCGGGCCAGCCGTCCGACCTGCCGGTCGGTGCCGACCAGCCGGGCAGCGTGGCCGAGCAGCTCGCCGCATCGCTCGCGCAGCAGGCCGCTGCCCCGGCGCTGGCGGCCAACGACGCTGCGCCGACGCCGTCGCTTGAATGGGCCAACGAAACCGTGGTCGAGGCGCCGTTCGCCGCCAGCGTGGTGCACGACACCGGCGCTGCCGCTACCGACACGGTGTTTTCGTTCGACCCGGTCGCCGCCGAGGAAACCGTCTCCGGCCAGGTGCACGTGCCGTTTACGGTTGCGCCGCTGGACCTGTCTGACGATGGCGCGCAGGCGCCCGGCGACTGGCAGCTGGAAACCACCGAGCACGCCGCACCGATCGCCACCTCGGTGTTCGACCCGGTGTTGGCCGAGCAGGACGGCAGCGTGTCGGCCGATGCCGCGCAGGTCAGCTACACCGTGGATCTGAGTGCGCTGGAGCAGGACGACAGCGCCACGCCGGCGGTTGCCGAACCGGCGCCGCTGCAGATCGAGCAGATCGAGTTGCCTGGCGATGCCGACCAGAGCGAGGCACCGCTGGACTTCATCGCACAGGCCCAGACCGGCCGCGCGCAGACCAGCATCGAGGATGCGTTTTCGCCGCCGCCGCTACCGCCCGTGGCGCCGCAAGAGCTGGACGACCCGTTCGTCGACTCCGCGCCCGAACCGCAGCCAGCCCCGGCCGACGACGCCGCCGAGCAGAGCGCACCGCGCGTGCAGCAGGCGGTGGTCAGCGAGTTCGAACTGGACGCCGCATCGACGGCGTTTTTGGCCCAGCTCGACGCGGCCGCCGCGCAGTTCGATGTGCAGCGTCCGCAGGTACAGCACACGACCGATGCCGACACTCAGACTGCGAAGGCAGCGCCCGAGCCGGCAGCGAGCGAACCGGCCCAGGCCAGTGCCGATGCCGGCATCTTCGGCGGCTTTGGCGACAGCGATATCGACGACGACATCCGCGACGTATTCCTGGAGGAATTCGACGAAGAGCTGGTCAATCTGGGTCAGCTGCTGCCGGTCTGGCGTGCCGCGCCACACAGCCAGGACAACCTGCGCCCGATCCGCCGCGTCTTCCACACCTTGAAGGGCAGCGGTCGCCTGGTCGGCGCGCAGGTGCTCGGCGAGTTCAGCTGGAAGATCGAGAGCATGCTCAACCGCGTGCTCGACAACTCGCGGCCGGCCAGCCCGGCGGTGGTGGCGATGGTCGAGCTGGCCTACGAGGTGCTGCCGCAGTTCAACGCCGCATTGCGCGACCAGGGCCGCATCAGCGCCGATCTGCCGGACATCCAGGCAGTTGCCGAGCGTGTGGCCGCGGGCGAAGAAGTCTATTACGTGGCCGCGCCGGCGACGCCGGTGGCTGCGGATGTCGCCTTCATTCCGGCAGCGGCAGGCGTGTTCGCGGCGACCGGTGGCACACCGGCCTCGGTGGACAGCGTGCTGCGCGAGATCCTGGAAGCCGAAGTCGCCACCCACCTGGAAACCGTCAACGCATGGCTGCAGGCCAACCAGGCCGAGCCGCAGCTGGCGAGCGAAGAATTGCTGCGCGCGGTGCACACCATGAGTGGCGCGTTTGCGATGACCGACGTGCCGGAAATCACGCTGGTGACCACGCCGGCCGAAAGCTACGTCAAGCGTCTGCTTGCCGCGTCGCTGCTCCCCTCGCAGGAGGGCATCGACGCCATTGCCGCAACGGCGTCGGCAATCGCCACCACCGTGACCGCCTTGCGCGCCGATGCGCCGTTGATTCCGTCGTTTGCGCCGTTGAGCGAACGCCTGCGCGCGCTGGTGGAGACGCTGCCGGAAGCGCAGTGGCCACCGCAGGCGTTCCTGGACGAGCTGGAAGATCTGGATGCGCCGGGCGAGATGGCGGTCAGCAGCGAGTCGGCGGTCGAGCTGACCGGCGCGCAGGATCTGTCGCAGTATCTGGACGCCAGCGCGCTGCCGTCGGATACGAGCGATCACAGCGCGCCCGTGCATGCCGCCGATGACGCAGCGGATGCCGATGCGCACGCCGATGCCGACGCAGCGATCGCGGTGGACGAGCTGGCCGAGGCCGAGGCTGAAGACACCTCGTCGCTTGCGCTGGACGCACCGGCACCGCACGAACAGACACAGACGGCTGAGGTTGCTGCGCTGGAGCAGGAGCAGGTTGCTGATTCGGTCGAGACTGCGCAGGCCCCGGCCGGGGATGCAGTCGCCTCCGATGCGGGAGCGGAGCAGCTCGCCGAGGCCTCGCATGGCGATGCTGCCCAGCACCAGCACGAAGCCGAGGCCGAGTCGCCTGGCGTCGATGCGCACGACACGCCGGCCGATGAGCCGGTGGTCGACGCCGATGCCTGGGATGCGACCGGATTGCAGCAGGCTGGCCATGTCGATGCGGTATCGCATGGGCACGCAGGCGACGTGCCGGAAGCTGGCGAGCACGTGGCAGTGGACGAGTTGTCCGACGCGGAAGCCGCATTGGGCGATGCGCAGACGCTCGCCGCACCCGAAGCCGGGGAAATTGATGCCGAGCGTGCAGAGGCCGAGCAGCAGTCGCCGGGCGAGCACGCTGCTGAGCACGAGAAGCTCGAGCAGCGCGAGGGCCACGCAAGCGCGCAGGATGCCGACGTCGCATTGAGCGATGACGCGGCGTCCACGGACGAAGCGCCTGTCGAGACCATCGAGGCATTGGAAGCGGTGCATGCGCAGGCCCCGCTGGCCGACCACACGCATGCGGCGACCGGCGAAGACTGGGCGCCGAACAGCGCGGCGCTGGACGGCGAGTCGACCGGGCAGGGCGACCACGTGTCCACTCCGCACGACGAGGCTATCGGTGCGCACGCGCAGCCGCCCGCCGACCAGGCAGCGCAGCACAGCGATGCCGCGTTGCCGCAGGATGCCGACGCGCAGCTTGGCGACCAGTTGCAGGTGCAAGACACCGCGCAGTTGGGCGAGCATCCGTCTTCCGAAGAACATGCGCTGTCGGGCGAGCAGGTGCACCTGCAGGAACCTGTGCATACGGACGAGGCTGCGCAATCGGAAGCGCATGTCGATTCGGACGAGCAGGAACACCTGGACGCGCACGCGCATGCCGACGAAGTCGAGCACGTTGCGGAAGCCGAGCACGCTGCAGAAGCAGAGCAGACCCCAGCAGCAGAGCAGGCTGAAGCAGAGCAGGCTACAGAGACAGAACATACTGCAGAGGTGGAACAGCCCGCAGACGCAGACCACGCTGCAGACGCACAGCAGGCTGCCGAAGCGCTACCCGAACACACCATCGAGTCGGTGCAAGCCTTCGAGATGGCGCAGGTGGCTGATCAGGTCGAAGAGACCGGTGATCCGCAGTCGGACATTGCGCCGGAGCTGCATTCGGACGTCGCTGCTGACGCCGAGGCGGATCCCCGTGCCGATGCCGAGGTCCACGCGCAGCATCCAGACGCAGACGCAGACGCAGACGCAGACGCAGACCAGACGCTCGAGGCTATCAACGCAACGGATCCTTTCGAGCATCCCGAGCAAGGCGAATACACCGAACAAGTCGAGTATCCCGAGCATGCCGAACAAGTCGGACACACAGAGCAAGTCGAATCTGCCGACTCCGCAAGCGAACACGACGCCGCCGCCGCCGTGGCCTTCAGCGCGCCGGTGGAAGACGCCGCAGCGGCCGATAGCGCCGCCAGCGATGTGGGCGCAGCCTTCGATACCGGCCCGCTCAACTTCGACCAGCTCGATGGCGAACTGGTCGACATCTTCGTCGAGGAAGGCCGCGACCTGCTCGACCATTGCGATGGTCTGATCGCCCGCATGCGCGAGGTGCCGGAAGACCGCGAGGTCCTCAACGGACTGCAGCGCGACCTGCACACGCTCAAGGGCGGCGCGCGCATGGCCGGCATCAACGCCATCGGCGACCTCGGCCATGCGATCGAATCGCTGCTCGAAGCGGTGGCGGCCAACCGGACCGACATCGACCGCGACGACGTGCGCCTGTTCGAGCGCGGCTTCGACCGCCTGCATCAGCTGTTGACCCGCACCGGCATGCACCGCGCCGTGGCGATGCCGACCGACCTGGTGGAAGCCTTCGAAACCCGTACCCGTGGCCGCAATGCCGCAGAGCCCAGCGACGCCGATGTGCGTGCGATCGCCAAGGCGTCGGTGGAACCGGCACCGCTGTCGGCGCCCATCCCGGTCGACGGCCAGGTCGAGGAAGAACTGCTGCCGCGCACGCAGCAGGAACAGGTGCGCGTGCGTGCCGACCTGCTCGACCGCCTGGTCAATCACGCCGGCGAAGTGGCGATCTACCGCTCGCGGCTGGAACAGCAGATGGGCGCCTTCCGCGGCGCCATGGGCGAACTGGATCGCACCAACGCCCGTCTGCGCGACCAGTTGCGTCGTCTGGATCTGGAAACCGAAGCGCAGATCGTGGCGCGTTATCAGCGCGAGCAGGATCAGGGCGATCGCACCTTCGATCCGCTGGAACTGGACCGCTTCTCCACCCTGCAGCAGCTCAGCCGCGCGCTGAACGAATCGGCCGCCGACTTGGGCGGTCTGCAGGGCGTGCTGGAAGATCTCTCGCGCCAATACGACGGCCTGCTGCAACAGCAGTCGCGCGTCAGCTCCGAGCTGCAGGACGGCCTGATGCGTGCGCGCATGGTGCCGTTCGACGGCCTGGTGCCGCGTCTGCGCCGTGTGGTCCGCCAGGCCGCCACCGATACCGGCAAGCATGTGCATCTGCTGCTGGAAGGTACCCAAGGCGAGCTCGATCGCAACGTGCTTGATCGCATGGTCGCGCCGCTGGAACACATGCTGCGCAACTCGGTGGCACATGGCCTGGAAGCGCCGGAGCAACGGCGCGACGCGGGCAAGCCGGAAGAGGGCAGCATCGCGATCCGTCTGCGCCGCGAAGGCTCGGAAATCGTGCTGGAAGTGGCCGACGACGGCGCCGGGCTGGACCGCGAGGCGATCCGTCGCCGCGGCGAGCAGCGCGGCCTGATCGAACCCGGCCAGGAACTCAGCGAGGCCGAACTGGATGGGCTGATCTTCGCCTCCGGTTTCAGCACCTCCGAGCAGGTCAGCCAGCTGGCCGGCCGTGGCGTGGGCATGGACGTGGTCCGCAACGAAGTGCGTCAGCTGGGCGGCTCGGTGGACATCCACTCGGTACGCGGCCAGGGCGTCACCTTCACCCTGCGCCTGCCACAGACGCTGGCGGTCACCCAGGCGGTGTTCGTGCGCATCGGCGACACCACCTTCGCGGTGCCGGTGGCGTCGGTCAGCGGTATCGGCCGCATCTCGCGCAGCCGCTACGAGTCGGGCGAGGGCGGCTACCACTACGCCGGCGAGGAGTACGTGCTGCACGATCTCGGCTCGCTGGTCGGCCAGGCCGCCGCGCGTGCCGATGGTCAGGCACAGGTGCCGTTGCTGCTGGTGCGTGCGGGCGACCTGCGCGCGGCGGTGGCGATCGATCAGGTGCTGGGCAACCGCGAAATCGTGGTCAAGCCGGTGGGCCTGCAGATCGCTTCGGTGCCGGGCATCTACGGTGCCACCATCACCGGCGATGGCCGCGTGGTGGTGATCCTGGACGTGGCCCCGCTGGTGCGCCGCTATCTCAGCCAGCCGGCGCGTCCGGCGCCGGAAACCCCGGCCGAATCGCAGCGCCAGGTGCCGTTGGTGATGGTGGTGGACGATTCGCTGACCATGCGCAAGGTCACCAGCCGCGTGCTGGAACGCCATAATCTGGATGTCACCACCGCACGCGATGGTGTCGAGGCACTGGAACTGCTGCAGGAGCGCGTGCCCGACCTGATGCTGCTGGACATCGAAATGCCGCGCATGGACGGCTACGAGCTGGCGACCGCGATGCGTGCCGACCCGCGCTTCAAAGCGGTGCCGATCGTGATGATCACCTCGCGTAGCGGCGAGAAGCATCGCCAGCGCGCCTTCGAGATCGGCGTGCAACGTTACCTGGGCAAGCCTTACCAAGAGTTGGATCTGATGCGAAACGTGTATGACCTGCTGGGGATCGCCCGTGTCCGAGAATAATGGCGCAATGGGAACTCCGGTCGCCCTGCTGGGCCGGCCCGGGCAGGCGCGCGAGCGCCTGCGTGAAGCGCTCGGCCTGGCCGGCGCCCACGTGGTGCTGGAAGACGAGCCCTCCGCGGTAGATGTGCAGATGCTGCGCGATGCCGAGCCGGTGGCGGTGCTGGTCGCGCTGGAGCCGTCGATCGAAGACGCGCTCGAAGCGCTGGAGCCGGCCTTCAACATGCCCGGCGTCACGGTGATCTTCGACGAGGCCGAGCTGACCGTGCGCCGCGAGGGCTGGGAAGCGCAGCGCTGGGTGCGCCATCTGGCCGCCAAGCTGCATGGCCATGCCGACGTACTGCCGCCAGGCACCGAGAGCGAGCCGTCGCTGCAGCCCGAACCGGGCCTGGAACTGGCGCCGCGGCAGCATTCGGACCTGCAGCTGGACCAGCATCTGCAGGCAGCCGCGCACGCATTCGACAGCGTGCCCGGCGATGCCTTGTTCGCACGGGGCGTGGACACGTCCGAGGCCGCGGCCGACACGCCGGGCCTGACGCTGGGCGATTCCAGTACCTGGGGCCTGGTCGACGAGGTCGCGGTGGTGGTGCGCCCGCGTGCCGAATTGAACATGGACGCGTTGTCGACCGGCGGACTGTCGCTGGTGGAGCTGGATCAGGCCGGTGACACCACCGGTGCTGTGCTGGTACTGGCCGGTATCGGCGGCCCGGATGCGATCCGTCGCCTGCTGTCCGCGCTGCCGCCGGAGTTTCCGCGCGCCGTGCTGGTGCGCATGACCCTGGATGGCGGCCAGTACGGCAACCTGGTGCGGCAGATGGGACGCGTGTCGGCGTTGCCGGTCGAACTGGGCGAAGCCGGCCAGGTGATCGCAGCGGGCAAGGTCTACGTGCTGTCCGACGACATCGGCGTGCAGCAACATGCCGGCGCGCTGGCGTTTGTCGCGCAGGCCGATCCGGCCGGGCTGGTGGCCGCGTTGCCGCCGACCGACAGTGCGGTGCTGATGCTCAGCGGCGCCAACGAGGCGCTGGTCGAGGCCGCGCTGGCGCTGGCCGAGCAGGGCGGCTGGCTGGCCGGTCAATCCGCCGACGGCTGCTACGACCCGGCCGCGGCGGCACGTCTGGCGCGCCAGGGCATTCTGACCGGCGACCCTGCGCAGCTGGCGCAGGCGTTGGCGCAGCGCTGGCCGGCGTAAGCCGGGCGCTTCCTCTCAAGAACGGAACAGGTGCGATGAGCTACGCCAACAATGACGAAATCCGCGGCGTCCTGATCCAGGCGGGCCAGGAGCGCGTGCTGCTGCCCAACGCCACGGTGGCCGAGGTGATGTCGCGCGTGGCGGTCGAGCCGATGCCCGAGATGCCGCGCTGGGTGGTCGGGCGCATCGACTGGTACGGCTGGAAGGTGCCGCTGCTGTCGTTCGCGCGCTTGAGCGGCATGGGCGAGGAGCCTACGGCGGTCAACAACAAGGTGATCGTGCTCAAGGCGCTGGGCGGCAATCCTGTGCTGCCGTATTTCGCCTTGCTCACCGCCTCGTTCCCGCAGCTGATCTCGGTGCCGCGCGACGGCCTGCTGGCCGACGCTTCTGAAGATGCGCTGCCCGACGGCGTGCACATGCGCGTGCTGCTGGGCGAGCAGAGCGCATTGCTGCCGAACCTGGATGCGATCGAGGCACAGGTTGCGCAGGCGCTTGCGGCGGTTGCCGCCTAAAGCGCCATTGCCGGGCGACGACGCTGCCCGGTTGCGGGCAGTGCCGGGATGAGGGTCGGAACGCGGGCTGCGCTGCCCGGACGAGTGCCGCCTTGCTGCGTGCAGTGCATGCCGACACGGCAGATGGCTGGGATGTCTTGCTGCCGTAGGGCAACCGTTTGCGGGGGCGTGATCCGTATGTGTCAGCCTGCTCCACACAACACGCATGACGCGCGCAAGGCGCGCCCGCGGCTGGCATGAGTCTTCCCGTCTTCGCGCCGGTCGAGCACGCCGACGGTGTGCTGCTGTGCGATCTGGCCATCGTCGATCCGGCCGCGATGGCCGATTACCACAGCCGTAATCGCGCGCATCTGGCCGCGGCGATGCCGCTGCGGCCACCGGCGTTCTACACCACCGAGGGCTGGCGCCGGCTGAGCATCGCCTACCGCACCGCAGTGCCGGGCGAGCGCGAGTTGCAACTTGTGTTGCTGCGCGATGCACAGGTGATCGGCACGGTCGGCTTCACCCAGATCCAGCGCGGTGCCTTCCAGGGCTGTCATCTCGGGTATGGCCTGGATGCGCAGCAGCAGGGACGCGGTTTGATCCAGTGGGCGGCCACGCAGGGCATCGGGTTTGCGTTCGGCCCGCTTGGCCTGCATCGGGTGATGGCGCAATACGTCCCCGACAACCTGCGCAGTGCGCGTGTGCTGCAGCGGCTGGGCTTCCAGATCGAAGGCTATGCGCGCTGCTACCTGCAATTGAACGGCGTCTGGCGCGACCATGTATTGACCAGCAGATTGCGCGACGACGCTCCGGCGGCGGGTGCGTGAGCCCGGTTGCGCAGCCGAGTGCAGCGATGCGCGCGGTGCGGTGACCTAAGGCATGGCGGTCAGCGGCTCGACACGCAGTTGGTCGGCTTCGAGCCCTGCATCCTGCAAGACCTCCACCTGTGTTGACCAGCCGCGTTGCCGGAGGCGCGCGCGCAGTTGGGTGGCCCAGTCCTGCACCTCGGGTGCATCGGGTGTGGCGGCCAGGATGCGGATCCGAGCCGGCGCGTGATCGTCGGCAGCGGCGTGGCGCGCAAGCCAGTCGGCCGGGGGCATGGCGCGCTTTATCGGCGCGATGCGCACCGGGGCAGATTTTACTCGAGACATCCCGGCGTCGACCGCCGTGGTGCTGAAGGCTGGTTGGCTGGTTGGCGGTGTTGCGCGGGCGGCGTCCGTCTGCGCCAACGGCGCATGGAGCACACGCAGCGGTGCAGGCTGGCCTGCGCCAGGCGCGCGTGATTGCAGCGTGCCGTCTGTTGCGCTGATGACGATCTGCGCCTGCTCGGTCGCCGGCATCGGGGCCGGTGCGGGCGAGGGCGGGATGGGAGCAAGTGCCGCAGGCGCGCTGGGCCGGGCACTGGCTACGAGCGAGCCAGTCACCGACGCATCCTCAGGGAGTGCGACGATCGGGGCTGGAGCTGGTGCAGGCGCCGCGGGTGGCTGGGCGTCGGCTGATTGCAGGTCAGTGCCTGGCGTGGGGTCGGCGGCGAGTGCGGAGTCGAATGACGGCGCAGGCGCTACAGGCGCCGCTGCACTGACTGGTTCCGGGGTCAAGGCTAGCGATGGCAGGGGGGACGGCGCTGGCGGCGGGGAGGGCGCTGCCGCGCTCGGGCGCGCTGCGGTTTCGGAGACTTCGGCATCCGCCGGTGCCGGCATCGCAGGCAAAACCAACGCATGCTCTGCGCCGGGATCGAGCTGCTCAGGCGCGCGCCTGGCTTGGTGAACTGTCGACGGTTCGACGACTGCCGTCCCGACTGCAGCCGCTGGCGGCGCCTCCGCAGTGGGCTGACCGGCCTGCCACTGCAATCCGATGCCGACCACCAGGGTGATCGATGCAGCGAAGGCCAGCGTCGGCATCCAGCGCGGGCGACGGCTGCTGCGCCGGCGGGCGGCTGGGTTGCCGGCAGGGGCAGGGTTTGAGCTTGCTGTGGCTGCTGATGCCTGCGCCTGCGCCGATGCATCGGAGGTGGATGTGGACGCGCTATCAGGCCCGGGAAGCGCGGCAGCTCCGGCTTCCTGCGCAGATGCCGGTGCCGCCGTAGCCAGCGACGCAGCTGCTGCTGCGGCCACACGCGCGGTCGGACGCAGCTCTGCCATATCGGCGTGTGGCGGTTGCGCGGCGATCCACGCACGCGCGGACTCGCTCAGATTCGTCGTCCCGGCCTGATCGAGAGGTTGGCCCTGTGCCAGACGCGCCTGCACGGCAGCACGCCGTACGGCCTGCGCCTGCTCCGCCTGCGCGGCGGCCGCCGCAAACATCGCCGCCATCGTGGCGGGTGCTTCGAACTGCAAGGTGTCCTGCGTTGGATGCACTGCAGCGCGTTCGGCATCGGCGTTGCGTGCGGCCTGTGCGAACCACGCCTGCATCGACGCCGGCGGCGTATGCGCCGGCAGTGCACGCAGCAGTGCGGCAAGGCCATCGCTGCCGGCGACAAACCGTTCGAAGGACTGGCTCATCGGGTCGCGTCCAGGCTCAGGCGCAACTTTGCGAATGCATAGCGCAGCCGGCTCTTGACGGTCTCGAAACCTTCGCCGATCACATGGGCGATTTCGTCGACGCCGAGCTCGGCAAAGAAGCGCAGCACCACCACTTCGCGTTGTGCGTCGGGCAATGCCATCACCGCGGCGCGCACGCGATGGTGTTGCTGGCCGAGCATGGCCAGCTGCTCGGTGGACAGGTCGTCATCGGGCAGCTGCAGATGCACGTCGTCCAGCGCCACCGAGGTGCTGTGATAGGCGCTGCGACGGGTGTCGATCCAGCCGTTGCGCGCGATCTGGAACAGAAAACTGGTGAAGGCGGCCTGCCCAGGGCGGTAGTCGCTGCAGCGGGTCATCAGCTTGACCCAGGTCTTCTGCGCGAGGTCTTCGGCTTCGCTCAGGTTGCCTTCGCACAACCAGGCCAGGAAGTTGAACAGCGCGCGGTTGTGACGCGTGAACAACTCGGTGGCCGGCTGTTCGACAAAGCCATTGGCGACGAGGAGCATGAGCTCCTCGTCGGGAAGATGCGCAAGGTCGGCAGGTTGCATGCGCGCAGTATAGGCAGGTGCCGCGCGCATCAGTCGGTGGTTGCAATTGGCCGGCTACTCAGTGCATCGGCCTGCTGCACCATCTGCAGGAAATCGGCGCGGTAGCCGAAGCGGTCGCTGCCCAGGCTGGCCGCGGCCAGGGCACGCACCTGCGGATAATCCCAGCCGTGCAGCTGAGTGCCGCCGCGCAGGCGCTGGCCAAACCCGGCCACTGCGGCGGAAAAGCGGAAGGCATCGCTGGTGGCGTTCAAGGCCCGGCGCTGATTGCTGCGGACCACCGTGTCGAGCAACTGGCTGCGTTGTGCATTGGGCAGTTTGTAGCGCAGTTTGACGTGTGCCAGTTCGCTGTCGATTGCACGCACTTTTCGAGGTGTGGGGGTGTTGGCATAGCGCAACGGGTCCACCGATGCGTGGCCGTCGGTCGGGGTGATTTCATACAGCGCGGTGACGGTGTGGCCGGCGCCGATCTCGCCTGCATCGACCTGGTCGTTGTTGAAGTCCTCGCGTTGCAGTGCGCGGTTTTCATAGCCGATCAGGCGGTATTCCTTGACGGTGTCCGGATTGAATTCGACCTGGATCTTGACGTCGCGCGCGATCGTGGCCAGCGTGGCGCCGAGCTCATGGGTCAGTACCTTGCGTGCTTCCAGCGACGAGTCGATGTAGGCGTAGGCACCGTTGCCGGTGTCGGCCAGCTGTTCCATCAGCGTGTCGTTGTAGTTGCCGGTGCCGAAGCCGAGCGTGGACAGCGCCACGCCGGAGCGCCGCTTCTCGGCGACCATGCCCTTGAGCTGATCGAAGTCTGTGACGCCGACATTGAAGTCGCCATCGGTGGCGAGCAGGATGCGGTTGATGCCGCCGCGCAGATAGGCTTGCTGGGCAGCCCTGTAGGCCAGTTCGATGCCGCTGGCGCCGGCGGTGGATCCGCCCGATTGCAGGCTGTCGATGGCTTCGATGATGCGGCCCTGCTGGTCGCCAGGCGTGGGCGGCAGCACGACTGCGGTGTTGCCGGCATAGGTCACCAGGGTGATGCGATCTTTCGCCCGCAACTGACGCACCAGCAGCTTGAGCGAGGATTGCAGCAGCGGCAGTTTGTCGGGCGAGTCCATCGAGCCGGAGACATCGACCAGAAACACCAGGTTGGCCGGCGGCAGATCGGCGCTGGCGATGTCGCGGCCGGCAATGCCGACGCGCAGCAGCAGGCTGTCGTTGTTCCAGGGCGTGGGCGCCAGTTCGGTGCGCACGGCGAACGGTTGGCCGTTGGTGGGTGCGGGGTCGTCGTAGCGGAAGTAGTTGATCAGCTCTTCCACACGCACGGCGTCCACCGGCGGCAGCGTGCCTGCGCTCAGGAAGCGCCGCACGTTGCTGTAGCTGCCGGTGTCCACATCGATGCTGAAGGTGGAGACCAGATTCGCCGCGGTCTGCACGATCGGGTTGTCGCGCAGCGTTTGATAGGTTTCGCGGTCTTCGGCCGGTGCCGGCAGGACCAGCGGCATCGGCATGCGGTTGTCGAGTATTGGGCGTTGTGCGACCCACTTGGCGCTTGGCGCCCGCTGTGCAACCGAGGCCTCAAGTGCGATGGGCGCTGCTGGCATCGGCATTGGCATCGGCATCGCGGATGGAGATGGTGCCGGTGCTGGACTCGGCAAAGACGGCGGCTGCATGGGGTGGGCGGGGGCAGGCGCTGCGAGACTGCCCTCGATCTGCGCGGGTGTCGAAGCGGTGGGTGGCGATGGCTGCGCGGTGGCAGGCAGCACGGTGGTGCGCGAACTGTCGCTGTTCGGCTCGGTCGGCTCGTGCGAGCAGGCGCTCAGCAGCAAGGCGAGCGCAAGAAGGCTGTGACGGGGCATGGGAATCCTTTGCGTGGCGAAGAGGGATGGGTGAACAACGGACCGCCCGAGGTCGCCGTGCACTGCGCCTCTGTTGAGTAAACGGGCCAGTGCGGCAAACGGGGTTAACTGGGGTGAAGATTTTTTCGATCGCTGCTGAGTGCTGTGTGCAGTGCCCGCTGCGGGGAGGGCTGGGCGATGGGCATCACTTGTCTGCGTACCCTCACCCCAACCCCTCTCCCGTTGGAGAGGGGCTTGATGCTTCCCTTCTCCCATTGGGAGGAGGTGGCGCCTAGCGCCGGATGAGGGCACGGCGCTGCAGGGCGGTGCCGTTCGCCCCGTACCCTCACCCCGACCTCCGCTCTGCGTCCCGGCCCGCGCCAGCAGCGCGGGCGCTCCAAGGCCCGCGCGCAAGCCGTGCCTTCTCGCCGCTGTGGGACAGGGGCTTTACAGTCATTGCTGCGCGTTATGCGCGAATCCGCACTGCTGGGCGCCGCAAGGCGGTTTATCCGCGCGCGGTGCTGCCGCATGATGGAAGGCTATGGCCGCGCACTGCGGTTGCCTGTCTTCTTCCTGCATGGAGTTCGCCCGGATGATCCAACGTCGTCACTTCCTCAAGAGCGCCACGCTTGGTGCGATCGCTTCCGGCTTGGCCGGGTGGGGCGCACGTGCGCAGGCCGCCGCCGGTGCCGGCACGGCCGGACGCGTTACCGCGCTGCCGCGCGGCGCGGCGCGGGTGATTTCCACCTGGGATTTCGGCATTGCCGCCAATCAGGCGGCCTGGAAAATCCTTGGCAGCGGCGGTATCGCACTGGATGCGGTGGAAGCCGGCGTGCGCGTGCCGGAAGCAGACCCGAGTAATCCGACTGTTGGCTTGGGTGGCTATCCGGACCGCGATGGCCGGGTGACGCTGGACGCCTGCATCATGGATCACCTGGGCAATTGCGGCTCGGTTGCTTCACTGGAAGATGTGGTGCATGCGATTTCGGTGGCGCGCGCGGTGATGGAAAAAACCCCGCATGTGATGCTGGTCGGCGATGGCGCGCGGCAGTTCGCGCTGGAGCAGGGATTTCCGCAGACCAAGCTGCTCACGCCTAGCTCGGAAGCGGCGTGGAAAGAGTGGTTGAAGACCTCGAAGTATTCGCCGGAAGCCAATATCGAAAACCGTGCCTGGCGCGATGCAAAGTTGCCAGGCGGCAAGGACAATCACGACACCATCGGCATGCTGGCGCTGGATGCGCACGGCAACCTGTCCGGCGCGTGCACCACCAGCGGCATGGCGTGGAAGATGCACGGCCGGGTCGGCGACAGCCCGATCATCGGCGCGGGGTTGTATGTGGACAACGAGGTGGGCGGTGCGACCTCGACCGGCGTCGGCGAAGAGGTGATCCGCAATGTCGGCAGTTTTGCGGTGGTGGAAATGATGCGCCAGGGCAAGTCGCCGGCCGATGCCTGCCGCGAGGTGGTAATGCGGCTGATCCGGCGCAAGCCCGAACTCACCCGCACCTTGCAGGTAGGATTTCTGGCGATGAACAAGCGCGGCGAGGTGGGTGCGTTTGCGATCCAGAAGGGTTTCAGTTACGCGGTCTGCGATGCGCAGCGGCAGGATCTGCTGGTGCCTGGCGAAAGCCACTACACCACCGAGCCTGCAGCATGAGTGTGTTGGGGCTGGAAGTGGCCGCCGATTCGGTGGGGTCGGCATTGGCGGCGCAGGAAGGCGGTGCGATGCGGGTCGAACTCTGCGGGGGCCTGGATGGCGGCGGGCTGACGCCATCGTTCGGCACGCTGGCAGTGGTGCGTGAGCGATTGCAGATTCCGCTATACGTATTGATCCGTCCGCGCGTAGGCGACTTCGTTTTCGACGCGGCGGAGGTCGAGGTGATGCGGCGCGATGTGGAGCAATGCGTGCGGCTGGGATGCGATGGCGTGGTGCTGGGCGCGCTGGATCCGCACGGGCAGGTCGACATGGGCACGATGCGGGTGTTGATCGCCGCAGCCGGTTCGCTGGGCGTGACCTTTCATCGTGCGATCGATGTCAGTGCCGATCCGTCGCGCGCGCTGGAAGATGCAATCACGCTGGGTTGCGAGCGTGTGCTGACCTCCGGTGCGCGTGCGAGCGCGCTTGAAGGTGTCGACACCATTGCCGCATTGGTACGGCAGGCGGGCGACCGCATCAGCATCATGCCGGGTGCGGGCGTGTCCGAAAGCAATGTGCGTGCGCTGCGTGCCAACACCGGCGCGCGCGAGTTCCATGCCTCCTCACGTGGGCCGGTTGCGGCGCAGGTGCATGCGCCGCACGCGTACATCTCCGATCTGGGCGGCGACTACCAGCGTACCGATGTGGCGCGTGTGCGGCGGATCGTGGGGTTGCTGCAGGAGCTGTGAGGCGCGTGTGCCGATTGTGGAGCACGTGAGCTGGACCTTTTTGCACGCTATGGCTGGGCAATTTAGGTGAAGCGAAGACGTGGCATGTGAGCTGTAGCTTGGCTGCTGGTCCTTGCCCGCCCACCATCGCAGGACACGCCGCAAGTACGTCCTTGTAGGCTCTTACGCGGCATCCATGCCGCGTAAGGTCTCGCGACGGTGGGCGGGCAATGACCAGTCTCGATGGTCGGTATGCGTGGACAAGAGCAGGAGCGGTGGTCGGCGAGTTGCTTGTGCAATTCCATCAGTGCACGACCACCAGGCTTTGCTGCGTTGAAACGGCGGCAATGCTCTTGTGTTGAGCTCAAACGGGCGCTGTGGAAGAAGCGAGGGCAAAGCGTCTGATCTGGTGCTTCGTTGCAGGGCCCTTGCCCGCCCACCATCGCAGGACACGCCGCAAGTACATCCTTGTAGGCTCTTACGCGGCATCCATGCCGCGTAAGGTCCCGCGACGGTGAGCGGGCAAGGACCAGCCGAGATGGTCGGTGCGCAAGGTTTTAAACAAAGCAATCGACCAACTCTCTGGTGCGGTGTCCTCGCCGGTTGCGGGATCGTGTGACGGCATGGATGCCGCCACCGAGCCCCCAGTGGACGGGTCTACGGCGTATCCCGCAAGCGGCGAGGGAATCGCGCCCTCGACCGTTCGATCTATTGCACACTTCCGGGCAATGACTGCGGCGATTTCATGTCATCTGCCTCGCTGCCAAGTCGTGTCGGATCCAGGACGACATGCTTGATGCGTTGGCGCTTCCAGGTGTAGCTGATATGGACCAGACCATCGCGGGTCTGGATCACGGCTGGGTAGGAGAACTCGTCTTTTGCACTGTTTTCCAGCGTGAGGGCGCGTTGCCAATGCACGCCGTCGGTCGATAGCGCCACCGCAAGTGTGCCGCGACCATCCCACCAGTCCTTGCCGGCGATACCGGGGTTGTAGACCAGCAGGGCGCGGCCGTCGTGCAGCATCACCGCGTCGGTGCCGGAGTTGGGGTTCTCCACATCCAGCAACTGCATCGGTTGCCAATGCAGACCGCCATCCTGCGAGAAGGTACTGAACAACCTATTCTGCTGGCTGCGCCCGAGCACCTGCACGCGCCCGTCTGCGTGCAGCAATACGCTGGGCTGGATCGCACCGATCACACTCGGGTCGTTGAGCGGCATGCCGCGCTGCCAGTGCGCGCCGTCGTCGTCGCTCCATTCCAGATGCGCGCGCCAGCCGCGGTCTTCGCTGCTGCTGGGTGCCAGGATGCGTCCGTTCGGCAATTGCACCGGCTTGTTCTTGATCGGGCCGAGAATGCCGTCGGGCAGGCGCTGCGGCGGCGACCAGTGCGCACCGTCGTCATCGGAGGTGGTGCGCAGGCCCCACCAATCGCGCGGATTTGGGCCGAGCTTGTAGTACAGCTGCACCGTGCCGGTGCCGGACTGGAACAGCACCGGATTCCAGGCCGGCAGCGCGGCGCCATCCGTGCCGGCATGCGCGCCGTCGGCGATGCGTCGTGGCGACTGCCAGTGCTGCACGCCGCGTTGTGCGAGCCAGATACCGACATCGGCCGCTCCCTCGTGCGCGCCGCCGAACCACGCCGCCAGCAGCGTGCCGTCGCGGGTTTCCAGCAGCGTGGAAGCATGCGCCTGCGGTGTCGGTGCCGGGTCGGCGATGAACTCGCTGAGCACGATGGGCGAGGGCGGCGGCATGGGCGATTCGGCTTGAACTGCGCAAGCGGCAAGGCTCGCAACAAGACAGGTCAGCAGGCGTGACGGGAGCATCGGGGTGAAGTCCTGTGCGGATTTTAAAGATACCTATTTATTATCTATTAAATACCACGCGCTCTGTTCATCCCAGGGGGCCGTCGTTGCCCACCACACTGAGGACCCGCGATGTCGTCGCACCCGCTTTCCCCGTTGCGCTGGCTGGCCGCACTCGGCCTGACCGCGTTGACCCTACCCACCGCCATGACGCAGGACTTTGCTGCGCCTGCGACGTCCATCGCGAAGCGGCGTTGCGAGGATTCAGTCGTACGCGAGCAGGCCGTTATCGAGATGACACGGTGTGCGGTGTGCCTGGCGCTTGGTCGGCGCACTGCGACGCGGTAAACAGCTGCGACCGGCTGTCAGGGCCGATTGGCGTGCAATAACGCGCAGCGCCGTGTATCCGTCCACTCAGGAGCACACGTATGGCTTTTCCAACATCAGTCAACGACCAGATCACCGATGCTGTCACGCAATCCAACGTCAAGGTCATTGGCGAGGCGCCTGCAATGGCGACGAGCACGATCTACCACAGCATGGCGCATTCGAGCGGCATCCTGTTTCAGAATGCGGTATCGGTGCAACAGCAGCAAAACACGCTGTCGCAGGCCGCCAGCAACCAGGGCGTGATGCAGATCTACAGCCTTGATACGACCGCCTCGGCGGCGGATGTCGAGAAGATCGCGCAGGCGGGCATCGCCGACAATCTGACCAGTCTGCTCACCGTGCTCAATGCGTTCAACACCAGCAAATAATGGCGGCTGGCGACAGCGGCAGTGCTGTCGCCAATGTTGCTATTGCCATTGCTGACGCGAGCGTCGTCGCACTCAGGCCGCGTCGTCGTCGCGCGCCTGCGGCGGCAACAGGATCTGCGGCTGCTTGGCCGAGTGGGTCTGGCACAGGAAGGTCATCAGGTGCGCCGCTTCGGTGCTGCCGATCGGCTGGCTGGGCGCGGGCTTGCTGTGAACGTGTTCGGCGAAGGCGTGCTGGGTCTGCTCCGGAACCGCGGAGACAGGGTCTTGCGTAACGGTGGACGACGACATGAAACGCTCCTGGAACTCACGATCTGACCGTCGCCCGATAGGACGACGGGAATGCGCCACTGCCTTCCACAACGGCGTGAGCCGGTGATCTTGCCTGGAATGCGATCGGTCCGATACCACAATTGGTAGCAGACGCTGCGCGGGCAGCGGACCTCCAGATAGCGGCGGGCGCGCGGCGGTCTGAAGGGGGGGCGCTCCGGGGGCGCCCGGCGGGTTGCCTGGCGGTTGGGTTGGGCGTCGACGGGGGATGGGCGTGCGGCTTGCGATCGCCGTCCCGGACCGGTGCGCGATCGCCAGCGGCCCGCCACCCGCGTGCCGGTTACTCCTTCGGCGTGATCCACACCTGCTGCTGCAGGCCGCGCACGCCGGGCTTGGCGGTGCTGTCCAGGTCGAACACCACCACGGCGTTGTCGCCCTTGCGCTGGAACGGGGCCGGGAAATACAACGCCCGCTGCGGGCCGATGGCCCAGTGGCGGCCCAGGTTGACGCCGTTGGCCCAGGCCACGCCCTTGCCGAAGGCGCGCATGTCCAGATAGGTGTCGGTCGGTGTGCCGATGCGCAGCGTGCCGCGGTGGAAGGCCGGGCCTGCGACGGGGGTGCGGGTCCAGCCGCGGATGCTGTCGGGCGAGCGCATCGGCAGCGGGAAGGCCTGCCAGCCGGTGAGCTGCTGGTTGTCCAGCAGCACCGGGTCGACCAGCCCGGCGCGGCCGTCGGCCATGCGCGGGCCGTAGTTGATGCGGCCGCTGTTTTCGACCAGCACATCCAGCGTGTGCTGGCCGGCCGGAATATCCACATCGGTGGAGACCTGCTGCAGCCGGCGCTCGACACTGCCGACCGGCTTCTGGTCGACGTATACCCGCGCCACATCGCGCACCTCGCCCAGGTACAGCGGCCCCTTGCGCGGGCCGGTGACGGTGGTGCGATAGAGGATGTAGCCGTAGTCCTGGCCGAAGTGCTCCATCGGCTGCGGGGTGTCGATGGCGATCGGGGCGGGCAGGTTGTCCCACAGCGAGGCGAATTCGCGCAGCGGCGTCTCCGGCAGCGCCGCGATCGCGATCGGCTTGGGCAGCGCGGGCGGCTGTACGCCGGTGACGCGGGCGATGGCGTCGCGCATCAGCGCGAACTTGGGGGTGGGGCGGCCGGCTTCGTCCAGGATGGCGTCGTAGTCGTAGCTGGTGGTCTGCGGGGCGTAATGGTCGCTGGGATTACCCTGGAAATTGGCACCATTCATGAAGCCGAAACTGGTGCCGCCGATGAACATGTAGAGGTTGGCCGAATGCCCCTGGCGCAGGATCCACTCCAGTTCTTCGGTCTGTTGTTTGGCGTCGGTGCTGGCGTGCGGCTTGCCCCAGTGGTCGAACCAGCCGGCCCAGTATTCGCCGACCATGCGCGGTTGGTCGGGACGGAACTTGATCAGTTTGTCGAACGCGCTTTTGGCCTCGCCGGGGGCGAAGTTCACCACCGCCAGGGTGTCCGGCAAGGTGCCGTTGGCGAGCATGTCGGCGCCGTCGGAGGTGAACAGCAAGGCGTCGTCGAAGCCGGCCTTGACGTACATGGCGCGGTTGTCGGCCATGTAAGCATGGTCGTCGTCGTAGGAGCCGTATTCGTTCTCGACCTGCACGGCGATGATCGGCCCGCCGTTGTGATTGAGCAGCGGACGCACCTGTTGGGACACGGCATCCAGATAGGCCTGGCTGGCGGCGAGGAAGCGCGGGTCGCGGCTGCGCACACGGATGTTGTCCTTGCCGAACAACCAGGCGGGGTAGCCGCCGGCTTCCCACTCGGCGCAGGTGTAGGGGCCGGGCCGCAGGATCACGTTGAGGCCTTGCGCGGCGGCCTCGTGTACGAACGCGGCCACGTCGTTGTTGCCGGTGAAGTCGAACCGGCCCTGCTGCGGCTCGACCAGGTTCCAGAACACGTAGGTCTCCACCGTGTTCAAGCCCAGTGCGCGCGCCTTCTGCAGGCGGTCTTTCCAGTAGTCACGCGGGATGCGCTGGAAATGGATGGCGCCGGAGAGCAGTTGATACGGCTTGCCGTCGCGCACGAACTGCGTGCCCTGGGTGCCGAAGCTGGGCCAGCTGTGGGTGTCGGCGGCACTGGCGGCGACGGGAAGCGCCAGCGCGAGGGCCAGGACGAGGGGGCTGAGGGTGCTGCGCAACATGGGCGATTCTCGGCGGTAACGAGTGACGAGTGACGAGCAAGGACAAACATCAAGCAAACGAAGGTGGCAGATCCTCCTTGTTCGCGCCGAAGGCCGGATTTGGTTTGGCACCCATGGTGAATTCCAGCGTGCCGCCAGCGGCCAGGTCGGCATGCCGCATCCAGCTGCGGTTGGTCGGTTTGCCGTTCCAGCTCAGCGACTGCACATACACGTTCTGCGCGCTGCTGTGGTTGGCGACGATGCGCAGCGTGCGGCCGTTGCCGACATCGAGTTCTGCGCGCTTGAACAGCGGGCTGCCGAGGACGTAGTTGCCGCTGACCGGGTCCACCGCATACAGCCCGAGCGCACTGAGCACGAACCAGGCGCTCATCTGCCCGCAGTCTTCGTTGCCGGACAGGCCATTGCGTGCGTCGTGGTACTGCTCGCGCAGCAGCCGGCGCACCATCGCCTGGGTCTTGTAAGGCTGGCCGGCGTAAGCAAACAGATACGCGACGTGGTGGCTTGGCTCGTTGCCGTGCGCGTACTGGCCGACCAGGCCGTCGATATCCGGCGGCGCATCGGCGGGCAGTTCGGAGCTGGTGGAAAACAGCTCGTCGAGTTTGGCGACGAAGCCGTCACGGCCGCCGTACAGGTCCATGTAACCGTACAGATCGTGCTGATTGAGGAAGCTGGCCTGCCAGGCGTTGGATTCGGTGAAGTCGCGCCATTTGCTGATATGGCCCATGCCGCGCGGGTCGAACGGCGTGGCCCAGCTGCCATCTTCCAGACGCGCCTGTACGAAGCCGCTGTCGCGATTGAACACGTTGCGGTAATTGCGCGAGCGCTCGCGCAGTGCGCGTGCATCGTCGGTGGCACCGGCGGCCTGTGCCAGATGCGCGCAGGCCCAGTCGTCGTAGGCGTATTCCAGCGTGCGGCTGACCGCTTCGTCCACCTTGTCGGCGGGGATATAGCCGAGCTTGCGGTAGTACGCCAGGCCATGGGTGGTGTCGTCCATGGCGCGCTTGCGGTAGGCCGGCCAGGCGGCGGTGTAGTCGATGCCGGTGAAACCCTTGGCATGCGCCTCGGCCAGCACCACCGCCGAGTGGTAGCCGATCATGCAGCCGGTTTCCACGCCTTGCAGCGGCCAGATGCCCACGCCGTCCGGGCATTCGTTGGCGCCGCGCACCAGGCATTGCAGCAGGTCCGGTACGCGCTCGGGCTGCACCAGGGTGAGCAGCGGATGCGCGGCACGGTAGGTGTCCCACAGCGAGTAGGTGCTGTAGTTGTGATAGCCCTTGGGGGCGGTGTGGATCTGCAGGTCCATGCCGCGGTAGCGGCCATCCACATCGCTGAAGAGGGTGGGCGCGAGCAGGCTGTGATACAGGCCGGTGTAGAAGATGCGGCGTTGCGCGTCGTCATCGCTGTCGATGCGTACGCGTGCCAGTTCCTTCTCCCAGGCGGCCACGGCTTGTGCGTGCACACGGGCGAAGTCGAAGTCGGGCAGTTCCGCATCCAGGTTGGCCAGCGCATTGTCGGCGCTGACCGCGGAGATGCCGACCTTGATCAGCAGCGGTGCGTCGGCTGCGTCGGGATAGTGCAATGCGGCCTTGAGGTGCACGCCGTCCACGTTGCGCGTGCCTGCGGCCAGCGGTTGGTCTTCGTTGTACAGCTGCACCTGCTTGAACGGCCGCGACAGCCGCATGGCGAAATAGATGTAGCGCCCCTGCGCCCATTGATAGACCCGCCGGCCACCGGTGAGCGTGCGGTCGTCGACCACGCGCAGTTGCGCGTCGGTGATGCGGGTGGGGATGCCGGGTTTGTCCTGCATGCCGTGGCACAGGTCCAGCAGCACATGCGCCGGCTTGCCCTTCGGGAAGTGGTAGCGGTGCAGGCCGGCGCGTGCGGTGGCGGTGAGTTCGGCATGTACGCCGCTGTCCTTGAGCCGCACGCGGTAGTAACCGGGCGAGGCGGCTTCGTCGGCATGGTCGTAGCGCGAGCGGTAACCGCTGTCGGGCGCGTCGAGTGCGCCGGGCACCAGCTTCACTTCGCCGGTGGCGGGCACCAGCAGAAAATCCAGCATGTCGCCGATGCCGGTGCCGGACAGGTGCGTGTGCGAGAAGCCCATGATCGAGCCGTCGGACTCGTGATAGCCGGAGCACGAATCCCATACCGCGTTGTAGGTGTCCGGGCTCAGCTGCACCATGCCGAACGGCAGGGTCGCACCGGGGAAGGTGTGGCCATGGCCGCCGGTACCGATGAACACATCGACGTGGCGGGTGAGCTCGGCGCGGGTGCGCGCATCGGCCGGCAGTGCGTAGTTGCCGGCGCGTGCGCGTGCAAGCCCGGAGAGGCCGGCGCTGCCGAGCAGTGCCGCCGCGATGGCGCCTTGGAGAAAACCGCGTCGTGTTGCCATGGTGATGTGCTCTTGGATGTCACGAAGTGGGGCGGGCCGTACCCTCATCCGCCCTTCGGGCACCTTCTCCCGGCGGGAGAAGGGAAGATCAAGCGCTCTGCAGGTCCGCGTTGGAAGGGCGGGCCCTTCGCAAAATCAGGCGCTGCGCAGCAGCTGGGGTTTGCGTTGGTGCAGGTCGATGATCAGTTCGCCGAACAAAGTGTTGGCCCAGGCGAACCAGTCGCGGGTGAAGCTGCCCGGGTTGTCCTTGTCGAAGGCCTCGTGCATGAAGCCGGTGCCGGCATGGGTGGTCTTGAGCCACTGCAGGCATTGGCGCAGTTGTGCGTCGTCGTCGCTGACCAGCGCGTACTGGATGATCGACATCGGCCAGATCGTGCCCATGCCGCTGTGCGGGCTGCCGACGCCTTCGGCCGCGCTGCCGCGCGAGAAATACGGGTTGCGTTCGCTCCAGGCCAGCTGGCGCGTGCGCAGGAACACCGGGTCGGCGCGGTCGCAGCAGCCCAGGTAGGCCAGGCTGAGCAGGCCGGGGGCGTTGGCGTCGTCGATGAACAACTGGTTGCCGTAGCCGTCCACTTCAAATGCCCAGTAGGCCTGCCCATCGGCGTCGCGTTGCTGGCCGAACTTGCGTGTCGCCGCTTCCACTTCGTCGGCCAGCGCGGTGCAGTCGGCGGCGAACGCGGCATCACCATGCAGGGCCGTGCTCATCGTCGCCAGCTGGCGCAGCGAGGCCACCGCGAACAGGTTGGCCGGCACGAACAACGGATACACGCAGGCATCGTCGGAGGGGCGGAACATCGAGTGGATCATGCCGTTGGGCCGGGTCGGCTGGCCGTAGCCTTCCAGCACCAGGGTCTCGGTCGCCAGCGGCGAGGGGCGCTGGAACACGTAGGGGCCGCGGTTGTCCTTGCGCTGCTGCTCGCGGAAGGTTCTGACCACCACCTGCATCGCTGCGCGCCAGTCGTCGTCGAACGGGGCGGCATCGCCGGTGGCGCGCCAGTATTCGTGCGCGATGCGGATCGGGTAGCACAGCGAATCGATTTCCCACTTGCGCTCGCCCACGCCGGGCTTCATCTCGGTGATGTCGTTGAGCGACCACTTCAGGCGCTGGGTCTGGCCATCGGGCAGGAAGGCGTTGGCATACGGGTCCAGCCGGATGCACGCAGCCTGGCGCTGGATCAGGCCATGGAACATGCGCCGCAAGGCAGGGTCGCGCCTGGCCAGCGGCACGTACGGGTGCACCTGGGCGGAGGAGTCGCGCAGCCACATCGCGTGGATGTCGCCGGTGATGACGAAGGTGTCCGGCTTGCCGTTGCGGGTGCCGGTTTCCACCGTGGTGTCCAGCGTGTTGGGGTAGCAGTTCTCGAATAGCCAGGCCAGCTCGGGATCGGCGATGCGCGCCTTGATCTGCACGATCTGCTGCTCGACCGCCTTGCTGACGAAGCGGCGCTGCGCCTTGGGCGGGCGCTTGCTGACGAAGTTGCCGGCAGCCGTGGAGGTGCCGGCAACGGGGGCGGCGAAGGCGGGCAGTGCGCCGGCGAGCAGGCCGGCGCCCGCGCTGGCGCCCAGCAATTGGAGGATGTCGCGGCGGGTGTGCATGACCTGGAGCTCCCTGGGATTTCAGCAAGCGGTCGACGCAGCGGACATCCTTGCAGCGGCGGCATCTGGTGCCGAGCCGATGATGAGACCTCTGCATGACCAATTCCCGATGACCATACAACGTGTGCGCCGAATGTGCATAGTGCGCCCGCACAATTCGGCGCCGTACGCGTGGCCTGCGGCCATGGCGGCAGTGGCTGGTCCGCGTCCTCCGCGGTCGCGCGGCACCGGCTTTCAACCGGCCGCATGTCCGCGCGGCTAGACCGGCACCGCGCAGTGGCCATCGTCCTGCGCATGCCGCCCGGACCACCTCGGCCAGCATGCTACGCGCTGACCGCCGGGCGTATCAGCAACGCCTTGCAGGCGTCCAGGTGGCTGCTGCCGAGCGCCGGCCATGACAGCCGACGCCTGTTGCATGTTGCGCAGATGCCGCACTTATTTCGGCAACGGCGAACGCCCCGAGATCGAGAACGCTGCGGCCTCGCCAGCCGCGCCGGTGCCGGGCTGGCCACCGCCGACAAACAGCGTGTAGTCGCCGGCTTCCACCGCACGCTGCCCGGTGCGATCCACATCGCTCAACGCGCGCGCATCCAGGGTGAAGCGCAACGTGCGCTGCTCGCCGGGCTTCAGGTGCACACGCTGAAAGCCGACCAGGCTGCGCAACGGAGACTGCGGGCGATCCGGATATTGCAGATACACCTGCGCCACTTCGTCGCCGGCACGCGTGCCGGTATTGCGCACGGTGGTGGTCACCTGCAACGGACTGCCGGCTTGCAGGGTTGCAGTGGACAGCTGCGGCGCGCCGTAGGCAAAGCTGGTATAGCTCAAGCCGTAGCCGAACGGAAACAGCGGCTCGCCCTTGAAGTAGCGGTAGGTACGGCCCTTCATGTCGTAGCTGACGTAGGGCGGCAGGTCCTTGGTGGAGCGATAGAACGTGACCGGCAGGCGCCCGCCGGGGTTGTCGTCGCCGGCCAGCATGCGCGCGATCGCGGTGCCGCCAGACTGGCCCGGATACCACGCCGCCACGATCGCATCGGCATGCGTCTTGGCCCAGTTCAGGGCCACTGCGCTGCCGCTCATCAGCACCACCACCAGCGGCTTGCCGGAGGCCTTGGCCCGTTCCAGCAGCGCCTGCTGCGGGGCGGGCAGGGCGATGTCGTTGCGGTCGCCGCCGTCGAAGCCGGGCACATCGATGCGCAGTTCCTCGCCTTCCACATCTGGTGACAGGCCGACGAAGGCCACCACCGCATCGGCCTGCGCCACCGCCTGCTCGGCCTCGGCCAGTTGCGCGGCCGCCGGTGCCAGCCACTCCAGGCGCACGCCCTGGTCCTGGCCGCGGTGTTCCATTTCCAGGCGGATCTTGCGCGGGCGGGTGTCGCCGAAGTGCAGCACGGTTTCCACGCTGCGGCCGTCGGCGTTGTGCATGCCGGCCGGCACGTGCTTGTCTTCGGCATTGCCGGCGACCACCAGCTTGTCGTCGATGTACAGCCGCACCGGGTCGTGGCCGGCGCAGTCGAAGCAGCGCGCCACCCGCACCGCCAGCGTGTAGTCGCCCGCGCTCGGCGGCAGCAGTTCGCCGCTCCAGCGCACCGCGTAGCGATCGGCCGGCACGCCCTTTGCGGGGGCGACCTGATCCCAGTTGAAACTCACCGTACGATCCTGCCGCACCGTGCGCGGCGCACCGTCCAGCTCGACATTATCGAAATATTCGCCACGCAAGCCCGGCTTGCCGTCGCTGCGCAGCGCGGTTTCCGGAATCATGCCGGGTACGCCCGCGGCCAGCGGCGCACCTTGCGCATAGCTCACCTGCTGCGCGCCGAAGCGCTCGCGCAACCCAAGCAGCGGGGTGAGCGGCGTGGACGAGGTGCCCTGGTAGTTGGCTTCCAACGCTGCCAGCGCATCGGCATTCGGCCCGATCACTGCCAGCCGCGTGCCGGCCTTCAACGGTAGTGCGCCGGCCTCGTTCTTGAGCAATACGATCGATTCGGCAGCGGCCTTCAGCGCCAGCGCACGGTTGGCGGCGTTATCGATATCCTTGGCACCGAGCTTTGCATACGGATCCTTGCGCGGCGCTTCCAGTTCGCCCAGCCGGTAGCGCGCGGCGAACAGGCGCACCAGCGATTGGTCGAGCAGGGCTTCATCCACTTCGCCACGTTCGATCGCCGTGCCGAGTTCGCGATAGGCATGCCCGCAATTGAGATCGTGCCCGGCCTTGAGCGCTGCAGCCGACGAGCCGGCATTGTCCGGGCGGAAGTAATGGAACTGGGTCATGTCGTCCACCGCATCGCAGTCGGACACCACAAAGCCCTTGAAGCCCCAGTCGCCACGCACGCGGCCGTTGAGCAACCAGTCGGCCGCGCAGGCCGGCGTGCCGTGCAGCGAGTTGTAGGCGCACATCACCGAGCCGGCCTGGCCGTCGATCAGGGCGGCGCGGAAGGCGGGCGTATAGGTCGCCTCCACATCGCGCGGCGACACGTCCACATCGAAGCTGTGCCGGCCAGGCTCCGGGCCGCTGTGCACCGCGATGTGCTTGGGCGTGGCGATGGTGCGCGGGTGTTCCAGATCGTCGCCCTGCAGCCCGCGAATGAAGCCGACTGCGAGCTGCCCGGTGAGGAAGGGATCCTCGCCGTAGGTTTCCATGCCACGGCCCCAGCGCGGGTCGCGGAAGATATTGATGTTGGGCGACCAGATGGTCAGGCCCGCATAGCGCTTGTGATCCTTGCCCGGGGCGCCGGCCTGATTGAACTTGGCGCGCGCCTCGGTCGACACCACCGTGCCCACCTGCTGCATCAACGCGGTATTCCAGCTGGCGGCAAGGCCGATCGACTGCGGAAACACCGTGGCATAGCCATTGCGTGCAATGCCGTGCAGGCCCTCGCTCCACCATTCGTAGGCGGGGATGCGCAGGCGCGGAATCGCCGGTGCATCGTTCATCGCCTGCGCGACTTTTTCCTCGCGGCTCATCTGCGCGACCAGCGCGGCGGCGCGTTGCTCCGGCGTCGCATCGGGTTGTGTTGCGGCCAGCGCCGGCGCGCCGACCAGCGGCAGGCCCAGACCCAGACTCAGCGCGACCGCCAGGCGGCATGGAAACACGGACAACGACATCTGCTCACTCCTGCGTGGCGGCGGGTGGCCGTCACGCGTTGTTCTTGGATTGCCCGCAGCGATACCGCGGGCAGCGGTTGGTGACACTCGGGTTGGTGACTGCCGCCGATCAGGCGCGGATCAGATACGAGACCTGCGACCGGGACTGCAGTCACTGCGCCACGCGCCGGCTTGGCCAATGGCGCAGCGCCCTGAGACGAGCGCTGCGCCATCGCCTGACGCCTGCTCCCGGCGCGGCTTACTTCGTCTCGGCCGGCTCCGGCGGTGCACCGGCCAGCGTGCTCGCCAGATCGCGCACCTGCAGCGTGGACTGCAACTGTGCCAGCGCGGCCTTGCTGCTCACGTGGACGGTCAACGGCTCGCCCGGCAACAGGTCGAACGCGTTGTCCGACAGCGTGGCATCCACATCGCCGAACGATAGCCAGACCTCGCGTGCCAGCGTGTTGCTGGACAGCGTCAGCGCGTAGCCATCGCCATCGGCGCGCCATTGGCTGTCGATCTTGGCGGCCGGCAACGCCAGCTGCTTGGCCGGCGCGAAGAACACCACCTCGCGCGACAGCAGCTTGTCGCCGTCGAACAACTCGAACACCGCGTAGCTGCGCTTGGGGTCGGCGCTGCCCAGCAACTGCTTGTCGCTGAAGTTGCCCACCTGCAGGCTGCTGAGCGGTTTGACGGTGGCCTTTTCCTCGCGCTTGCTCAGCAGCTTGCCGTCCATGTTCATCACCCGCATGCGCCAACGCGCGGCCAGCGGGGTGGTGCGGTCGGAGACCAGCGACACCTCGGTCTGGCCCTTGTCGTTACGCAATGCGGCGATCAGCTCCGGCGCGTAGAAGCGGCGGGCGTGGTAGTGCAGCGCCTTCCAGCGGCCGTAGTAGTCCACGCTGGACCACGACGCACCCGGCCACACATCGTTGAGCTGCCAGTACAACGAGCCCATCGATTGCGGGCGCGAGGCGCGTAGATGCGAGGCGGCCAGGTTGATGCCTTCGGCCTGCATCAGCTGGCTCAGGTAGACGAAGCTCTCGAAATCCTTGGGCTCGCCGAATTCGCGGCGGATGTACAGCATCAGCCGCTTGTTGCCGTTGCCCTTGTCGAACTTCTGATGCACGCGCATCACCGGCGATTCCGGATCCATGTCGCCGGGTTCGGCGAAGGCACGCACGGTGCGCATGTCCGGGAACGACTGCAGGCCGTATTCGGACATGAAGCGCGGGGTGACGTTGAGGTATTCGGTCACCGGCAGCGCGGGGCCGCCCCAGACCTTCCAGTAATGCATGTCGCCATCGTTGGCCTGGTCGGCGGCGCCGTCGAAGTTGGTGCCCGGCGAGGTGGACCAGTACGGCACGTCGCTGTCGTAGGTGGCCACCACTTCGCGGAACACGGTGCCGAACAAGGTGGTCATGCCGCGCTCGATGCGGCTGCGTTCCTCCGGGTCCACCGACTGCTTGAACTTGACCCGGTCGCCCCAGTTTTCCCAGCCGGTCTGCACTTCGTTGTTGCCGCACCACAGCACGATGCTGGGATGGTCGCGCAGGCGCTTGACCTGTTCGATCGCCTCCTGCCGGGTGTTTTCGCGGAACTCCACGTCGTACGGCGGCACCGCGCCGCCGAACATGAAGTCCTGCCAGATCATGATGCCCAGCTCGTCGGCCACCTCGTAGAAGCGGTCGTCCTGATAGTGCCCGCCGCCCCACATGCGCAGCATGTTCATGTTGGCATCGCGCGCATCCTGCAAGGTGCTGCGCATGCGCTCGGGGCTCACGCGCGCGGGGAACGCATCCAGCGGGATCAGGTTGGCCCCCTTGGCGAAGATCGGGATGCCGTTGATCACGATCTCCATGCTCTTGCCGTACTTGTCTTTCTCGCGCCGCAGCTCCACCGAGCGCAGGCCGGTCACCCGCTTGATCTGCTGGCTGTCGCCATCGGCATCGCGCACGCTGGCCACGAAGGTGTAGCGGTCCTGCGCGCCGTAGCCGGCCGGGAACCAGCGCTTGGGCTTGGCGATGCGCACCGGCAGATCGATGCGGTTCTGGCCGGGGTCGACCACCGCCTGCTGGGTGAATTGCCCGACTTTCTGCCCATCCGGGCCCAGCACGTCCAGCGTCACCTGCACCGGGCCGCTGCGGCCGGCCTGCAGTTCCAGCTGCGCCTGCAACTGCGCACTGTCGGCGTCCACGCGTTGCTGGGCGATATGCAGCCCGTCCACGCGCACCGCATCCCAGGCTTCCAGGCGCACGTCTTTCCAGATGCCGGCATTGACCATGCGCGGGCCCCAGTCCCAACCGAAGTTGTACGGCGCCTTGCGCACGTAGGTGGAGCTGTGGCGCGATTCGGGCTCGTCGCCGAAGGCGGAATCGTAGGCGCCCGGCAGCGCGTACGGCTGCTTGGCCAGCCACGGCTGGATCTTCTTGATCGGCGAGAACAGCTTGACCTCGAGCACGTTGTCGCCGCGCTTGAGCAGGGATTTGGCATCCACGCGCCACTGCCGGAACATGTTGTCGGCGCTGAGCAGCGGCTTGCCGTTGAGGGTGACCTCGGCAAACGTATCCAGGCCGTCGAACACCAGCTCGACATGCTCGCGCTTGAGCGTGGCCGCATCCACGTTGAAGCGGGTCTGGTATTGCCAGTCGCTCAGGCCTGCCCACTGGATCTTGCCTTCGTTGTCGCGATAGAACGGGTCCGGCACGATCTTGGCGGCGATCAGATCGGTCTGCACCGCGCCCGGTACCTGCGCCGGCAACCACGCCGCCGCTTTCGGATAGGTCCTGGCCTGCTCCTGGCCCGGCACCAGCCGCACCTGCCAGCCGCTGTCCAGCGGCGTCGCGGTGGGCGGCGCGGCCCAGGCCTGCGAGATGGCAAAGGCCAGGGCAAGCCCGAGGCGGGCGGGGGCGGGAACGCAACGATGACGGGACAGGGGCATGGATGACTCTCCTTGGATGGATCAGCGCGTGGCGGCGGGGGGCGCCTGCGCGGTGGTTTCAATCAACTGGACGGCGCCGATGGCGTACAGCGGGCCGCGAATCGGCGCGGTGAAGCGCAGGCATAGATCGTGGATGCCGGTGCGTGCAGGCAGTGCGGTTTCCAGCGTGAATTGTTCGCCCAGCGTGGCGCTGTTGGGTAATTGCACGCTGGCGATCAGCTCGCCCTCGCAGCCCAGGCGCACTTCCAGCTCGCCGCGGCGCGTCTTGGCGGGGTACTGCACCACCTTGGATTGTTCGTGGGCCAGGCCGAAATTGTTCGGCAGGCGTGCGGCCTCGATCCGGATCGCGCCGACGCCATCCAGGCGCGCCTGCGGATACAGCCGGCAGGCATGGAACAGGTCGACGTTGTAGACCGGCGTGTCGGCGCCGGTCAGCTCCGGCAACAACGGCAGGCGCAGGCCGAGCGCACCGGTGTCCACGCAATCGCGCAGGCCCTGGGTGTCCACGCGCAACAACCCGGCACGATCGAAAGTACGGCTGCGCGTGGTCGCCAGCGCGGCGCCGCCGGCATCGAAGGCGGTGGCCTTGACCGTGGTCGGCAGCTGGATCGTAAACGGCGCCGCGTAGCGTGGCGATGCCGGCGTGGGATCGCTGCCGTCGACGGTGTAGTGCAGCGTGCCCGCACCGGCCTGGGTGCCGAGTGCCACCTTGGCCGGGCCACCGGCCAGCACCGGGTTGGGGCCGCTTTCCAGTGCGATATCGGCGGCGAAGGCGCCGTCGCTGTAGTCGATGCCCAGCGCTTTGTAGCGCTGCAGCTGCGCCGGCAGGCGCGCCAGGAAATCCTTCCAGTTGCGGGCAGCCACCGGCGACCAGGTCACTTCGGCGATGGCGGACAGACGCGGGAACAGCGCGTGATCCACATGCCAGCGCGAGGGAATGTATTCGGACCACAACGCGCCTTGCGCGCCGAGTACATGCGTGGACTGCTCGGCGGTCAGTGTGTCGGGCACCGGGTCGAAGGCGTAGACCTTGGACAACGGCAGTACGGTCAGGCGGCCGTTGGGTTCGTCGCTGCGGGTGGTCTGCAGGTTGTCCAGGTACAGCCAGTCGCCTGGCGCCAGCACCACATCGTGGCCCTGCCTGGCGGCGGTCACCGCACCGTCGGTGCCGCGCCACGACATCACCGAGGCACTGGCCGGCACGCCGCCTTCGAGAATTTCGTCCCAGCCGATCATGCGCCGGCCGTGCTGGGTGAGGTAGGCCGCAAGCTGTTCGTTGAACCAGCCTTGCATCGCGTGCGCATCCTTGACGCCCAGCTTGCGCATCTGCGCGCGCACCGCGGGCGAGGCTTCCCACTGATCCTTGACCGCCTCGTCGCCACCGATATGGATATACGCCGACGGGAACAAGGTCAGCACCTCGTCCAGCACGTTGGTGATGAAGCTCAGGCTGCGTTCGCTGGTGTTGAACAGGTACGGGTTGACGCCCCAGTCCACGCCCACCTGCGTGCGCTGGCCGGGCACGCCGACTTCTTCCGGATACGCGGCCACTGCGGCCTGCGCATGCCCGGGCATGTCCAGCTCGGGCAGCACGGTGATGTGCAGGCGCGCCGCATAGGCGACGATCTCGCTGATCTGCTGCTGCGTATAGAAACCGCCATAGCGCTCGGGCGTGCCATGCTGGCCGGCGCCGGGCGGGGTGCGCCAGGCACCGACCTCGGTGAGTTTGGGGTAACGCTTGATTTCGATGCGCCAGCCCTGGTCGTCGGTGAGATGCCAATGCAGCACATTGAGCTTGTGCGCGGCCATCGCGTCCAGCACATGCTTGACGGTGTCCACGTCGTGGAAGTGGCGGGCCACATCCAGATGCTGGCCGCGCCAGCCAAAGCGCGGCCAGTCGCGGATCGCCACCGCCGGTACGGTGACATCGCCCTTGCCCGCATCCGGCGTCATCAATTGCCAGGCGCTGATCGCGCCATAGAACAGGCCGGCACCATCGCGCGCGGTGATGCGGATGCCGTTGCCGTCCACATCCAGGCTATAGCCTTCCTTGTGTGCCACCGGCGCCTGCGCTGTGCGCTCCAGGCGGATGCTGTGCGGCGAGGCGCTGGTTTCGGTGCGCACTTCCAGGGTGAGGCCGCGGGTGCGTTGCAACAGGCTGGCCAGCGACTCAGCGCTGCGTCGCACTTCGGCGTTGCCGGTGGGGATGGAGATCACCGTGCCGGTGCCGACCCGGAAACTGCCGGTGCCGCGCCTGGCTTCGGCCGGGGCGGGAATCAGGGGCAGCGGTGCGTTGGTCGCAGGCAGTGTTGCGGTGGTGCCGGGGTTGGCTGCAGGTGCGGTCGCTGCATCGCGTTGGCCGCAGCCCGCCAGCACCATTGCCGCAAGCGCCATCGCAAGCAGGCACGAGGAGCGTCGGTGCGATGACAGCAGGCGCGACGACAGGCTGCGCGGCGACGGCGGCCCGGATAACGGTGAGCGCAGGCTCGGTGCGGAGTTCGACATCATGCAATCACATCCCGGTATGGCGGGGGAGATACGGCAGCCACGCACAGTAGCAAAGCCGTGCCGGATGGCGCAGGGACTGGCGCACGCTTCGTCGGGGTGCGCGGTGTGTGGTGTCGCGCAGCGCCCGCGCTCCGCATGGCGTGGTGCAGAACGGGCGCGGGCAGTGCACGCATCGGCTTGCAGTGGATGCACTCCGATGCGAACACCGACTGCGCCCGTCCTGTCGTGCAGCAGTGCGATGACGCGGTCAGCGCTGCGCGGTCGGCAACTCGTCCCACACCTTCGGGTCTTCGGCGCCCAGCACCCAGCAGCTGAAACCTTCCAGGCCGTACTGCTTCACCAGGTCGTAGCGTGCCTTGAAGCTGCGCGCATCCGGGCGGAACACCCACTCGCGCATGTCGTCGCGGTAGAAGAAGAACCACGATTCCTGCTCGACCGGATCCCATTGCACGGTGGCGTTCTGCTCGATCGCCAGCGGGAACGATTCGTCGGCATCGATATAGGTGGCGGAGATGTTCGACGCCTCGGTGCCGTCTTCCTTGACCGGATTGCCGGTGTACCAGCGGTAGCCGTAGGTGGCGATGCCGAGCGAGAGCTTGTCCTTCGGCACCTGGGTGATCGCGTAATCCAGGTGCTTCTTCATCCACACCATGCCGTCGACCGGGCCCGGCGTGGTCCAGCGGGTGTGCTGGTCGTAGGTCATGATGCTGACCAGATCCACGGCCTGGCCCAGCGCCTTGAGGTCGTACGCGCCGCGCCAGTATTCCCACATCCACTTGGAGAACTGGCCGCCTTCGGCATGGCCCGGGGCGTTGGGCACCACCGCCACCGACATCTTGAAGCCGGCCTTGTGCAGCGCATCGGCGGTCTGCTTGACCATCAGCGTGTAGGCGTCGCGGTCGGTCCAGGCAATGTTCTCGAAATCGAACTGGAAGCCGTAGTACTTGTGCTGCTTGCCGTGGATCAGCAGCGATTCGATCATGCGCTTCTTGGCGGCCTCGTCGTGCATCAGCTTGTGGAAGCCGTCGCGCCCGGTGGTCATCGACAGGATCGGCATCACCCGCAGGTTCTTCTGCTTGGCGATGTCGTACAGGTACATGTTGGGTGTGCCATTGACCAGGCCGTTCTGGTCGACGCCGTACCAGGTCGGCACCACCACGTCGATCTTGTCGACATTGGCCAAGAACGAGTTGGTCGATTTCTGCGTGTTCATCAGATAGAACAACGCCGTGGGGGTTTTTGCCAGGGCCGGCGCGCACACCAGCGCCAGCGCCAGCAGGATCCAGGTCAATCGCTTGCTCATGAAAACAGCATCCGTCAGGGAGTGGAGGAAGAAGAAAGATCGATGCGCAGCACGTAGGCGTGCTCGCCGACCGGCTTGGCCGGCAGGCGCAGATGCAGGCCGTCGGCCTGCTGCTCGAACGGCACCTTCTTGCCGTTGGCCAGCAGCGTCACGCCGCGCACGCCGTCGGCCGGTGTGAGCGAGCGGATCACCGCCTTGCCGCCGGCCGGCCAGCCGAGTTCGATCGCGTACAGCGCGCCATCGCGCGTGGTGAAGCGGAAATCCTCGGCGGTGTAGGGCTTGGTCTTGACGTCCTGGAAGGTGCCGCCGACCACCTCGGTCGGGCCTTCGCCATACACGCGCCACGGCTTGCTGTCGTAGATCGCGCCGCCGTTGGTCTTGAGCCACTTGCCGATCGCCAGCAGGATGCCGCGCTCGGTATCCGGGATCGAGCCATCGGCACGCGGGCCGATGTTGAGCATCAGGTTGCCGTTCTTGGCCACCACATCGGCCAGCATGTGGATGATGAAGGTCGGCGACTTGTAGGTGTCGTTTTCGATATAGCCCCACGACGCATTGCTCACCGAAGTGTCGGTCTGCCAATGGGTGGGATGGATGCCGGTGAGCTGGCCGCGCTCGATGTCCAGCGTGCCGGCCCCTTCCGGAAACGCGCCCAGCTTGTAGTTCACCACCACGCCGCGATCGGCTTCGGTGCGCGCCGCGCCCTGGTTGTAGTAGTAGGCCAGCATGGTCGGCAGGCTGCTGCGGAAGGTGGGGTGGGCAATCCACCAGTCGAAATAGATCAGGTCCGGCTGATAGGTGTCGATCAGCTCGGTGGTACGCGCCAGCCAGTCGTCCAGCCAGGCCTGCGACACCGGGGTCCAGTCGTTGGCCACATCGGCGTCGTCCTTGCCCGGCAGGCGGACCTGCGCCGGGCCATACAGCGCGGCATAGCGCGGGTCGTTGACGTCCGAATCGAACTTGCGCCCGCCATCGAAGAACCAGTTGTGCTCGGCGCGGTGCGAGGACAGCCCGAAGTGCAATCCCTGCGCGCGGATCGACTTGGACAACTCGCCCAGCAGGTCGCGTTTGGGGCCCATCTTGACCGCAGTCCAGTCCGACAACCGGGAGTCGTACAGCGCAAAGCCGTCATGGTGCTCGGCCACCGGCACCACATAGCGCGCGCCGGATTGCCGGAACAGCTTGGCCCAGCCATTCGGATCGAACTTGGGCGCGGTGAACTTGGGAATCAGATCCTTGTAGCCGGAGCGCGCCTGCGGGCCATAGGTCGCCACGTGATGGGCGAATTCCTTGGAGCCCTCCAGGTACATGTTGCGCGAATACCACTCGCTGCCGAACGCCGGCACCGAGAACACGCCCCAATGGATGAAGATGCCGAACTTGGCGTTGTCGTACCACGCCGGCGATTGATAGGCCTTGAGTGCAGCCCAGTCGGGGCGGAACGGACCCTTGCGTGCGCCGGCCTCGGCTTCGCGCACCAGGCGCTCGCGCTCGGGTGCGTACTTGGCGGTGGCGCTGAGCCACTGCTGGTCGATCTGTTCCGGGCTGAGCGTGGTGGCGGTGGGCGCGGTGGCCGATTGCGCGCTGAGCGTGGCAGCAGGCAACGCGAGCAGCAGACCGAGCGCGAGCATTCGCGTTCTGGGTGCAGCTCCGGCGTGGCGGCGGGATGGAGCCGCAGGGCGGCTATCGGTCGTCATGGGAACTGCACTCCTTCAAGCGAGACGTGTCGGTTGCAGCGCAGCCGGCACGTGGATGGCAAAAGCGGGCCTGGCCATGCTCCCTCAACCGCGAAGGGGCGTGGCCAGTACCACTCCTTGGTACAACATCGAGCGGTGCACTGCATGCAACACACCGCTCAAAAAAAAGCGCGCCACCGTGGAGGGTCGGTGGCGCGCCGGTGCTACATCAGAACTTGAAGTTCAGCTGGGCCTGATAACCGCGGCCGTTCTTGTAGAACGCCGTGGGGGTCGAGCGGGTGTTGCTGAACAGCCGGTAGGTGGAATCCAGCAGATTGGTCGCGCCGAAGGTGATGCCCATGTAATCGGTGATCTGGTACGAGGCGGTCAGATCCAGCTGCTTGTAGCTGTCTGCGAAGTCCTGCGAGGCCAGGCGGCCGATCTGGGTGAAGTACTTGGAACGGAAGCTGTAGTTCACACGCACCATCCAGTCGCCATGCTCCCAGTACGGGATGATGTTGTAGGTGTCGCGCGACAGGTACGGCAGGTTCAGACCGGAACTGGAATCGGATTCGGCAAAGGTGTAGTTGGCCTGCACACCGAAGCCCAGACCCAGCGACTGCTGGTAGTTCACCGACACGCCCTTGACCTTGGCATCGGAGACGTTGATCGGCGAGGTCACCGTGTAGATGCCGGAGTTGCCGCTGATCGGATCGGTCAACTGCTGCTGGCTGGTGGTGTTGACGATGTAGGAGCTGATGTCGCGATAGAACACTTCACCGGACAGCATGCTGGACGGCGCGAAATACCACTCCGCAGCAAGGTCGTAGTTGGTGGACTCGTACGGCTTCAGGTCCGGGTTGCCGCCACCGGCGGTCAAGTTGCCGTTCGCACTGTTGATGCTGAACGTGCCGGCCAGATCGCCATAGCGTGGACGTGCGATCACCTTGGCAGCCGAGAAACGCAGCACGGCGTCGTCGGTGATGTCGTAGGCGATGTTGAAGCTCGGCAGCGCCTTGCGGTAGTCGTTGGTCTCGGCCACGCGCGAGTAGTTGGTGCCGCCATCGGCGGTCTGCCAGTACAGCGACTTGTCGGTGGTGTCGACCAGGCGCACGCCGACGTTACCGCGCCACTTGCCGGTCTCGTAATTCAACTGGGTGTAGAAGTTCTGCGTGATCTCCTTCACCTCGAACGAGGAACCGTAATCGGGACGGTACGGACCCTGCGGCTGCGACAGCAGATAGTTGCGGATCGAGTTCAGGCTGGCGGTCGGCCAGGTGGTCAGGTCGCCACTTGCGCCCAGGCCGTCGTACAGACCGCTCGGGGTGGTGCCCGGGTTGAACTGGGTCAGCGAGATCGCATCGGTGGTATTGATGCGATTGCCGCGTGCGTCCACGCCGTTGTTGTGGTTGATGTACTTGTAGCCGAACAGCAGTTTGGTGAACGGGCCCAGCTCCAGATCGCGGGCCGCATCCCACTGGAAGTATTTCTCTTCGTCGGTGCTCTTCTGATAGAAGATGCCGCCGGCCTGCATTGCGCTGGAGTCCTGCGAACCGGCGGGCAGGCCGGCCGGCGAACCGGGCAGCGTCCAGTTCGAGGCGCCGCCGTTGTCGTAGTTCACCGCGGTGTTCTGACCATCGAAGGCGTAGTTATAGCCGCCGTCGGTCATCAGGAACTTCATCAGGTACTCGGGGTTCTTGCCGCCGGTGGCCTTGGTGTCGCCGACCTGGGTGGTGAACACCCACTTCTCGCCCGACCAGTCGTGACGCAGGTTCAGGCTCTTGGTGGTGACGGTGCTCTCGCGGTAGTTCGCGTCCAGCTGAGCGTACGGCTGCCCCGCGGCGCCATCGCCGAAGGTCGCCGAGGTGACCACGCCGTTCTGCACATTGGCGCTGGTGACCTTCTGCAGGTCGTTGTTGCACGCCGGGCAGACGTAACGCGATTCGCTGAAGTTGTTGTACTTGCCCTTGATGTACAGGCCGGTCAGGTTGAATTCGTTCTGCTCGTTCGGCTTCCACTGCAACGCGCCCTGCACGCCGCTGCGTTCGCGGGTCTGCTGGAAGAATGCGCTGTTGATGCCGGCCGGTACACGGGCGGTGGCGACATCGCTGCCGTCGCCGGTGATGGTGGCGCTGGCGGGAATGTTGGCGCCGGTGGTGTAGCCGAAGTATTCGATACCGGCGCGTGCCAGGTCCTGCTTGTCATGCGTGGCGGAGATCAACGCACCGAAGGTTTCGTCGTCGTTCTTCCAGCTCCACAGCGCCGAGCCGCGCGGATTGCCTTCTTCCGAACGGTCGTTGTAGTTGTAGCCGACCGAGCCGCGGATGGTGTTCTTGGGCAGGTCCAGTGGCTTGCGGGTGTGCACGATCACGGTACCGCCGATCGAGCCTTCGTCGATGCGCGCTTCCGGGGTCTTGTAGACCTCCATCAGACCGATGATTTCCGGCGACAGCAGGGTGTAGTTGAAGGTACGGCCGCTGGTGTCGGTCGGGTTGCCGCCCCAATCGCCCGAGGCGATGGTCTGGCCGTTGAGCAGCACGCGGTTCAAGGCCGGGTCGGTGCCGTTGATGCTGACCTTTTCGCCTTCGCCGAACTGGCGGTCGACGCTGATGCCCGGCAGGTGCGACAGCGATTCGGCGGCATTGATGTCCGGGAACTTGCCGATGTCTTCGGCGCTGATCGCATCGACGATCGAGTTGGCCGAGCGCTTGACTGACTGGCTCTTCTCCAGCGATGCGCGATAACCGGTGACGGTGATGGTATCCAGCTCGGTGGTCGCCGACGGCGTGGCGGCAGGAGCCTGTTGTTCTTGTCCGGCAGCCATTGCAGAGCCGGAGCAGTACAGAGCGGCGGTAATACAGAGTGCTAACGTCGTGGTGCGGCTGTGCATGGCTAAACCTCGTTGGTTAGTGCTGTGAGCGCGCCGCCTCTGGAAGGCGTCACGCGCTCGGCGTGGCCGGCAAAACAACACGCCCTGACCGATCGCGGTGATCACACTGGCACGCGTCGCAAGAGGCGGGCCCGGGTGATTCGCGTGGTAGAGGAGGTGTCCCCCGTGTGGTGAAGCGGTAGAGCGAATGCGACTTCAGCGAGTCGAACATCGGGTGATGTCCCGCTCACGAATCTGGAATGCACCGGCGAGGGAGTAGCCCGTTCCTGAGTACCGAACAGTCCATGGCCCCTCCTGCCAGAACCCCGATTTGGATCGAGTCTCGCGTAGCGTTGACAGCGTTGTCAACACATCGTCACAGATCTCTGAAGCGGCTGCGATTGCGCTGCAATGCAGCATTTCTCCGCGATGCCATGCACTGCGCCGATACCGTTGCGCAATGCACCGTCGGCGGCTCACGGTTTTGATCAGCTGTTTCTATGGGGAATGGTGCTTGTGCAAATGGCGGGTGCCGTTTTGTGCTGAAATCGCTGTCGCAAACGTGGAATTTGAGTGAATGATGAAATTGGCGGCATCCTGTTTAAATCGTGATCGCCACGGTTGCGTTACAGGGCGATTACTGACAACGTTGTCTACCCCGTTACCGTTCGTCGGACAATGGGCATGACGCCAGCCCGCGGCCACTTATCAGGAGAATGCGTGAGCGCAAGCAGTCCAATGGAAGCGGTGGCCTTTCCGCGCCCCGACACCTTCGTTGCCGCAGACGTGGGGGGGACGCATGTGCGTCTGGCGCTGGTGTGCGAAAGCCCCGATCCACGCCAACCGGTCACGGTGCTGGACTACCGCAAGTACCGGTGTGCCGACTACCCGGGCCTGGCCGAGATCATGGCCGCGTTCTTTGCGGAGCTGGGCTGCGCGCCGGTGCAGCGTGGTGTCATCGCCAGTGCCGGGTATGCGCTGGAAGACGGCAGCGTGATCACCGCCAACTTGCCGTGGGTGCTGGCGCCCGAGCAGATCCGCCGCCAGCTCGGCATGCAGGCATTGCATCTGGTCAACGATTTCGAAGCGGTGGCGCATGCGGCCAATTACATGGTCGGCAATCAGGTCCTGCAGTTGTCCGGCCCGCCGCAGGGTGCGCCGGGTCCGGCGCTGATCCTGGGCCCGGGCACCGGCCTGGGCGCGGCGTTGTGGATTCCCAACGGCGCCACCCCGGTGGTGTTGCCGACCGAGGCCGGCCACGCCGCGCTTGCTGCCGCCAGCGATCTGGAAGTGGCCTTGCTGCAGGAGCTGCGCCGCACCCGCACGCATGTGGCCACCGAGCACCTGCTCTCCGGCCCGGGCCTGTTGAATCTGTACACCGCACTGGCCGCGCTGCGTGGCGTGCCGGCGCTGCATGCCAGCCCGGCCGATGTCACCGCCGCCGCGCTGGCTGGCGAGGACGTGCTGGCACGCGATGCGCTACAGGCGTTCTGCGGCTTCATGGGCAGCGTGGTCGGCGACATGATGCTGCTCTATGGCGTGCGCAGCGGTGTCTATCTGGCGGGTGGATTCCTGCCGCAGATCGCCGCATTCGTGGCCGCAAGCGATTTCGTCGCACGTCTGCTCGACAAGGGCGCATTGCGTCCGGCGCTGGAGCAGGTGCCGGTCAGCATCGTCGAGCACGGCCAGCTCGGTGTGATCGGCGCGGCCAGCTGGTTCCTGCAGCACGGCCGCTGAGCGCCCGCGCAGCGCCAGGTGCAGCAGTCTGGCTGCACCAAACCGATCAACTCCACATCCGGTAGGAGCGCACCCGGGCGCGACGAGGCATTCCCGATAACGCCCCGTCGCGCCCAGGTGCGCTCCTACGAGTCGGCGCGGGTCTAGGGCCGGGACGCTGTGGACGGAGCCATCAACATGCAGCGGACGACGCAACGCCGGTCAACTCCACATCCCCGTAGGAGCGCACCCGGGCGCGACGAGGCATTCTCGATAACGCCCGGTCGCGCCCAGGTGCGCTCCTACGATGTCGTGGCGCTATAGGTCACCGAACCGCGACTGCAGCGCCGCAATTGCCGCCAGCCCCGCGGTTTCGGTGCGCAGAATGCGTGGCCCCAGTTGCAGGCCGCTGAAACCGGCCTCGGCGAGGGTGGCGCGATCACGCGGCGACCAGCCGCCTTCCGGGCCGATCGCCACGATTACATGCGGTTGCGCGCCGAGCGCCAGGCTGCCCAGGCGATGCTCGCCGTGCGGGTCCAGCGTCAGCCGTAGCGCCTGCGGGTCGCTGGCCTGCGCCGCGTCCTGCAGGCCGTGCGGCGCAGCGACCGTGGGAATGCGCGCACGCCCGGACTGCTCGCAGGCCGACACCACCACGCTGCGCCAATGCGCCAGACGTTTTTCCATGCGCGCCGGATCCAGCTTGACCTCGGTGCGCTCGGCATTGACCGGCACGACCGCCGTTACCCCCAGTTCGGTGGCCTTTTGCAGGATCAGATCCATCTTCTCGCCGCGCGCAATGCCCTGGATCAGGGTGATCGACAACGGCGACTCGTTGCGCAGCGGCTCGGCACGTTCCACCAGTGCGCGCGCCTCGCGTTTGCCGGCCAGGGTGATGCGCGCGTGGTAGTCGCTGCCGTCGCCGTTGAACAGCACGCAGGCATCGCCCTCGCGCAGTCGCAGCACACGCAGCAGGTGATTGGCCGACTCTTCCGGCAGCGTCACCTCCTGGTCGCAGTGCAGCGGCAGTGCGACATGGGAGCGGGTCAGGCGCATGCAACGGCCTCCTCGATGGCGTGGCGGGTGGTCGCAGCAAGCAGCGCAAGTTGCGCGTCGTCCACGCAGTACGGCGGCATCCAGTACAGCACGTCGCCGAGCGGGCGCAGCACCACGCCCTTGTCGAGTGCGGCGCGATAGGCCTTCAGGCCCACCCGCGCCGCAGACGGGAATGGCGTGTGCTTGTTGCCGCCCTGCGTGAGTTCGAACGCCACGATCATGCCGGCCTGGCGCACGTCGGCCACCGCGGGGTGTTCGCCGATCTGCGCAGCCAGCGTGGTCATGTGCGCGGCGGTGCGCTGGTTGCGCGCAATCACATCGTCGTCTGCAAAGATCTGCAGGGTTGCCAGCGCGGCGGCGCATGCCAGCGGATTGCCGGTGTAGCTATGCGAATGCAGGAACGCACGTTCGCGCGAGTCGTCCAGGAACGCGTCGTACAACTGCTGCGTGGCCAGCACCGCCGACAGCGGCAGGAATCCGCCGGTCAGCCCCTTGGACAGGCACAACAGGTCGGGCATGATCCCGGCCTGTTCGCAGGCGAACAGGCTGCCAGTGCGGCCGAAGCCGGTGGCGATCTCGTCGGCGATCAGGAACGCGCCATGCGCGTCGCACAGTTCGCGTGCGCGGCGCAGATAGGCCGGGTGATACATGCGCATGCCGCCTGCGCACTGCACGCGCGGCTCCAGGATCAGCGCGCAGATTTCGCCGGGCGAGTGTTCGAACACCGCCTGCAGCGCATCGGCCGCCTGCAGTGCGTAGTCTTCTGCGCTCTGTCCGGGCTCGGCCAGGTAGGCATCGGGCGAGGGCGCAAAGATCGACTCCAGCAGCAACGGCGCATACACGCGCCGATACAGCGGGATGTCGCCGACCGACAGCGCGCCGATGGTCTCGCCGTGGTAGCCGTTTTCCAGCGCGACGAAACGCGTGCGGCGGTGCTCGCCGCGGTTATGGAAATAGTGGAAGGCCATCTTCAAGGCCACTTCCACGCCGGCCGAGCCATTGTCGGCATAGAACACCTTGGACAACGGCGCGCGGCCGGCCTGGCGCGGCGCGATCGCCAACAGGCGCTCGGCCAGCTGCACGGCGGGCGCATGGGTGAAGCCGGCCAGCATCACCTGCTCCAGTTCGCCAGCCTGGCGCGCGATGGCCGCGCCGATGCGCGGTTCGCTATGGCCGAACAGGTTGGTCCACCAACTGCTGACCGCGTCCAGGTAGTGGCGACCGTCGTGGCCGATCAGCCACGCACCGTCGCCACGCGCGATCGGTACCAGCGGAAGTGTGTGCGGGTGCTCGCGCATCTGCGTGCAGGGGTGCCACAGCACGGCAAGATCGCGTTGCCGCCAATGTTCGTCAGCTTGGGAGGCTGCCGGGTCTGCTAGGATTTCGGGCTCATGAACATGTCGATGCATACGCCTATTCTATCGGTCGGCCCCGCCGCTGCGTGCGACGCATGAGCCCGCGCCTGCCGACCATCCACAAGATCACCGATCTGGGCGACGGGCCGTTCCGTCGCCAGCAGCTGGATCTGGAATTTTCCAACGGCGAGCGTCGCCTTTACGAGCGCCAGCTCAGCCAGGGCCACGGCGCGGTGGTGGTGGTGCCGATGCTCGACGCGCAGACCGTGCTGCTGGTGCGCGAGTATGCCGCCGGCGTGCATCGCTACGAGCTGGGTCTGGTCAAGGGCCGCATCGATGCCGGCGAAACGCCGGAGCAGGCGGCCGACCGCGAGCTCAAGGAAGAAGCCGGTTACGGCGCGCGCCAGGTACAGGTGCTGCGTGCGATGACGCTCGCTCCTACTTATATGAGTCACCAATCCTGGTTGGTGCTGGCACGTGACATCTATCCCGAGCGCCTGGTGGGCGACGAGCCGGAAGAGATGGAGGTGGTGCCCTGGCCGATCGCCCGTCTGGACGAATTGATGCTGCGCGAAGATTTTTCCGAAGGCCGCTCGCTGGCCGCCTTGTTCATTGCGCGCGAGTGGCTGGAGCGCAACCCATGATCCGCATCCCGATGGAACTGCGCGAAACCGTGATCGCCATCGCCCGCGAGGCGGGGGCGGCGATCATGGATGTCTATGCGCAGGATTTCGCGGTGGAGATCAAGGACGACGCCAGCCCGCTGACCCAGGCCGACCTTGCCGCCAACCGTGTCATCGTCGAAGGCTTGCGCCGGGTCACCCCGGACGTGCCGGTGCTGTCGGAAGAATCCGCGCACGTGGCCTGGGAAGACCGCCAGTTCTGGACCAGCTACTGGCTGGTCGACCCGCTCGACGGTACCCGCGAGTTCGTCAAGCGCAACGGCGAGTTCAGCGTCAACATCGCCCTGATCCATATGGGCGCACCGGTGCTCGGCGTGGTGCAGGCGCCGGTCGATGGGCGGGTCTGGTACGCCGCACGGGGCGAGAACGCCTACCGCCGCGATGGCGACCGCGACGAAATGCTGCACACGCGCACTCCGGCGGCCACGCCGCTGCGGGTCGCGGCCAGTCGCTCGCATCGCGACGCGCGCACCGCCGCCGCGCTGGAGCGCATGGGCGAGATCGATGTGGTCGCGCAAGGCTCGTCGTTGAAGTTCTGCCGCATCGCCGAAGGCGACCTGGACGTGTATCCGCGCTTCGGCCCCACCTCCGAGTGGGACACCGCAGCCGGCCAGTGCGTGCTGCACGCCGCCGGCGGCGTGCTGCTGGCCGGCGGCACCGGCAAACCGTTCCGTTACAACCGCCGCGACACCTTGCTCAATGGCGACTTCATCGCGCTGGGCGATCCCAATCTGCCGTGGCGCAGCTGGCTGGTGTGAGCACGGCCGACCGCCGCTTGCGCGCTCGCCGGTTGGATCCTGCGGCTGCGCGCAATCCCGATGCAGTCACGTCCAATGCGGTCCCTGCGCATCGTCTGCCGCCAGGTGACGCGGCACGTACCTGCGGCATCGCCCGGGCACGCCACTCCACTGCACCACACCTGCCAGGAACACACCATGTCTCAGTCCCCGCCGACCGGCGACCTCCAGCGCCTGCTGCAGCTGATGGCGCGCCTGCGCGATCGTGAGCACGGCTGTCCGTGGGATGTGGAGCAGACCTTCGCCAGCATCGCGCCGTACACCATCGAAGAAGCCTACGAAGTTGCCGACGCCATCGATCGCAACGACCTGCCGGCTCTGCGCGACGAGCTGGGCGACCTTCTCCTGCAGGTGGTCTTCCATGCGCAGATGGCCGCCGAGCAGGGCGCGTTCGGATTCGCCGACGTGGTCGCCACGCTCAGCGACAAGCTGGTGCGTCGCCACCCGCACGTGTTTGCCGAGCAACGCGCCGACGATGCGCAGGCGGTAAGCGCCAACTGGGAGCAGATCAAGCGCGACGAACGTCGCGCGGCCGGCCATCAAGACGACTCCGCACTTGCCGGCATCGCACGCGGCCTGCCGGAATGGCAACGCTCCACCAAACTGCAGGCGCGTGCGGCGCGGGTCGGCTTCGATTGGCCCGGCCCGGCCCCGGTGCTGGAAAAGCTGCAGGAAGAAATCGAGGAACTGCGCGTGGAGTTCGCGCGTGGCCCGGTCGCCGACAACCAGGCGCGGCTGGAAGACGAGGTCGGCGATGTGTTGTTCGTTTGCGCCAACCTGGCGCGCCATGCCAGGGTCGACGTGGGTGCGGCGCTGCGTCATGCCAATCTCAAGTTCGAGCGCCGCTTTCGCGCGATGGAGGCGCAGGCGCAGGCGGACGGCACCTCCCTGGCCGCGCTGTCGCTGCAGCAGCAGGAGGCGCTGTGGCAACGGGTCAAGCGCGGCGAACGCGGCGGTGATCCGTCCGCTCTGGGGCAAGCTGCCGCGACGCCTGTCACTGACGCGCCCGCGGCCGGTGATCAGGTGCGCGACACTGCGGAGCTGCAGCAGGCCGACGTTGGCAAGCAAGGCGTCGACAAGCCCGGCCGCGCATGACTGCTGCACCGACCACGCTGTTGCTGTTCGCGGCCACCGCCGTCGCCGAGCTGGTCGGCTGCTACCTGCCGTATCTGTGGCTGCGCAAGGGCGGCAGCATCTGGTTGCTGCTGCCGACGGCGCTGAGCCTGGCCGTCTTCGTCTGGTTGTTGAGCCTGCATCCCGATGCCAGCGGCCGGGTGTATGCCGCCTATGGCGGGGTCTATATCGCCAGTGCGCTGCTGTGGCTGTGGTGGGTGGACGGGGTGACGCCGACGCGTTGGGATCTGCTGGGCGCAGCCTGCTGCCTGCTCGGCATGGCGATCATCATGTTCTCGCCGCGCGGCGCCTGAGCGCGCGCTCGCAGCAACGTCTGCACTTTACAAAGCACGGTCGCCTGCGCGTTGCGGCGAGCTGCGCAACGCCGACACGCTGCCCGAGGTGGTCAGCCACAGCGCCGCATGCAGGGTCGCGGCCGCCGTCGCCGAAGCTAGGGCGCGCAGTGCGGACCGGTGGCTAGGGCATACTCCAGCCAAGGATCGACTCGTCATCGCAAGGGGCTGCTCATGTTTCCGACTTCTTTCTTGGCCATCGCCGTTCTGGTCGCTGGCGTCATCGTGTTGTTCAAGACCGTGCGCATGGTGCCGCAGGGCTTCCAGTGGACGGTGGAGCGCTTCGGCCGCTACACCCACACCATGAGTCCGGGTCTGCACTTTCTGGTGCCGGTGGTCTACGGCGTGGGGCGCAAGATCAACATGATGGAGCAGGTGCTCGACGTCCCCAGCCAGGACGTCATCACCAAGGACAACGCGGTGGTGCGCGTGGATGGCGTGGTGTTCTTCCAGGTGCTGGATGCCGCCAAGGCCGCCTATGAGGTCTCCAACCTGGAGATCGCCTCGATCGCGCTGGTGCAGACCAACATCCGCACCGTGATCGGCTCGATGGATCTGGACGAATCGCTGAGCCAGCGCGAGACCATCAATGCGCAGCTGCTCAGCGTGGTCGACCAGGCCACCAATCCCTGGGGCATCAAGGTCACGCGCATCGAGATCCGCGACATCCAGCCGCCGCGCGACCTGATCGACTCGATGGCGCGGCAGATGAAGGCCGAGCGCGAGAAGCGCGCGCAGATCCTCGAAGCCGAGGGCTCGCGCCAGTCGGAAATCCTGCGCGCCGAAGGCGAGAAGCAGGCCGCCGTGCTCGAAGCCGAAGGCCGCAAGGAAGCCGCGTTCCGCGACGCCGAGGCGCGCGAGCGACTGGCCGAGGCCGAAGCCAAGGCCACCCAGATGGTCTCCGATGCGATCGCCAATGGCAGCGTGCAGGCGATCAATTACTTCGTCGCGCAGAAGTATGTGGAGGCGTTCAAGGCGCTGGCCACCGCGCCCAACCAGAAGTTCGTGCTGATGCCGATGGAATCCAGCGGCGTCATCGGCTCGATCGCCGGCATCGCCGAGCTGGCCAAGGAAGCGCTGAACAAACCCGACGCGAGCCATGTGCGCGTGCCGCCGATGCCCCCGCGCGTGGGAGGCTGAGCCATGCGTTGGGACGTGGTGGCCTGGGCGGTGCTGGCGTTGCTGTTGATTGCTGCCGAGACGCTGGTGCCCGGCGCGTTCCTGCTGTGGATGGGCATTGCCGCCGCAGCGGTGTGCGTGCTGGTGCTCGCGTTGCCGGGCATGTCGCTGCTGCTGCAGATCGTTGCCTTCGTGCTGCTGAGTTTCGTATCGGTGCAGGTGTATCGCAGCTGGTTTCGCGGCAAGGGCCGGCAGAGTGATCGGCCCCTGCTCAACCGACGTGCCGAGCAGTTGATCGGTCGCTGCGTGGTGCTCGACCAGGCGATCCACGAGGGACGCGGCCGTGCCAAGGTCGACGATGCGTTCTGGGTGGTCAGCGGCCCGGACCTTCCGGCCGGCGCGCCGGTGCGTATTGTCGGTGTCGATGGCATGACCTTGCAGGTGCAGGCGGCCGGTTGATCGGGCAGGGCACGCGCATCGTGCCCATGCAGCGATGCTGCAGCGCGGCGCGATAGAGCGCGGCCAGGTCCGGCGGTCGGCGGCGCGCTGCCGCAGCGCCTGCGCCGTTTCCCCCAAGCACGGCCGGGCGGCGATAATGGTGCTCTTTCCCTTGGACCGGTGCGCATGACCCAGAAGACCATCCTCAACGACACCCATCGTGCGCTCGGCGCCAAGATGGTCGACTTCGGCGGTTGGGACATGCCGATCCATTACGGCTCGCAGCTGGACGAGCACCACCAGGTGCGTCGCGACGCCGGCATGTTCGATGTCAGTCACATGACCGTGGTCGACCTGCACGGTGCACGCGTGCGCGAGTTCCTGCGCTACCTGCTGGCCAACTCGGTGGACAAGCTCAAGGTCTCCGGCAAGGCGCTGTACACCTGCATGCTCAACCCGCAGGGCGGGGTGATCGATGATCTGATCGTCTACTTCCTGCGCGAGGACTTCTTCCGCCTGGTGGTCAACGCCGCCACCCGCGAAAAGGACCTGCAGTGGATCGGCGAACAGGCCGCAGCCTTCCAGGTGCGCGTGGAAGAGCGCGGCGACTTTGCGATGATCGCCGTGCAAGGCCCCAACGCGCGCGCCAAGGTGATCGAACTGGTGGATCCGGCCGATACCGTAGCGGCGAGCAAGCTCGGCCGTTTCGCTGCGCTGCAGACGCGTTCGCGCGATGGCGTGGAACTGTTCCTTGCGCGCACCGGCTACACCGGCGAAGACGGTTTCGAAATCGTGTTGCCGCAGGAGGCAGCAGTGGCGTTCTGGAACGCGCTGCTCGCGCAGGGCGTCAAGCCGGCCGGTCTGGGCGCACGCGACACCTTGCGTCTGGAAGCCGGCATGAATCTCTACGGTCAGGACATGGACGACACGGTCAGTCCGTACGAGGCCGCGCTGGCCTGGACGATCGCCCTGGACGACGGTCGCGACTTCATCGGTCGCGCCGTGCTCGAGTCGCAAAAGGCGCAGGGCGCACCGCGTCAGCTGATCGGTGTGGTGATGGACGAGAAGGGCGTGCTGCGGCATGGCCAGACCGTGCTCAGCGCCAGCGGCGAAGGCGAGATCCTGTCCGGCACCTTCTCGCCCACGCTCGGCAAGGCGATCGCGTTCGCGCGCGTGCCGGCCGGCAGCATCGACGCGTTGCGCGTGGACATCCGTGGCAAGCAGGTGCCGTTGCGCGCGGTGAAGTTTCCGTTCGTGCGCGACGGCCAGGCGCAGCCCGGCGTCCTTGGCGAATGAGTCAGACCTCTGCCGGGCGTGCAAACGTCCGGCAGCGTGCGACATCCATCGCCACCCGCCGGCCGATACGCGCGTGCACCTGTGTTGTCGTGCGGTCTAAACTAGCCACCTGTCCCCAACCCAACAGTTTCCCCGGAGCACACCCATGAGCGAGATCCCTGGCGACCTCAAGTTCCTCAAATCCCACGAGTGGGCCCGCGTCGAAAGCAGCGGCCGCGTGACCGTCGGCATCTCCGACCACGCGCAGGGCTTGCTGGGCGACTTGGTCTACGTCGAACTGCCCGGCGTCGGCGACACCGTGCAGGTCGGTACCGGCGCGGCGGTGGTGGAGTCGGTCAAGGCCGCCTCCGACGTGTACAGCCCGGTCAGCGGCACCGTCGTTGAGGTCAACAGCGCACTCAGCGACAAGCCGGAAACCATCAACGAAGACGCCTACGGCGAAGGCTGGATCTTCGTGGTCGAACTCGACGACAAGGAAGAGCTCAACGACCTGCTGTCGCCGGACGACTACGCCGAGCTGCTGGAAGACGACGCGCACTAACCGCGCCTCGCCCGTCGCACACCCGGATGGCCGCTCGTTGGAGCGGCCATTTTTTTGTCTGCGTGGCGATGGCCGCGCGCCGATCCCGCCTGCCGATGGCGTGCGTCCTGCCGCGCTGCACGCGTCTGGCCGGTGCCGGCTGTCGCTCGCAGTCGAAGCCTTTGCCGATGTTCGACGACCGTGCACTCGCCAGCGGCATGCGCGCGCGACATCGTCGACTGCGTTGCGACCGTCGTGGTGTCGGATTTCCGACGTGAGCCGGTCGTGAGGAGATGGCGTGCAGCCGGTGAAAAATATTTGCAGCGTCGCCTGCATCCAACCTTGGACACGGTGCGCAATGCATGCCGTTGGCAGTGCACGCGGATGCACGCGTGGGTCGAAAAATGCGCAATAAGTTTGCGCATTTTTGCTTGTGCGAGGCCTTGGGCAAGCTTGGTCGATAAAAAATTTTCAGCTGGCGGACAGGCGGCGCGTACCGCGGCGAGCAGGCGTGCGCTGCTACGTCGGTGCAGTGGGCAACAGCGTGCGCGTCTGCATCGCAAAAAAAAAACAGCACAAAAGAAGTGCTTTTTTGAAAACGTCGTTGCGCCGCTGCATGCCAAGGTCAGCGGCGCGCGCCATCGCACGGCGTCTTTGGACACGCTCGACGGGACGCGCCGCGACGAGGCGTTGAAAAAAAAATGCAAAAGAGTGTTGACAGTAAAAAAAAGCGTGATTAGGTTTCGCCCAGCAGACGTTGCTGCGAAAGAGAGTGAGCAGAATCGACATCAAGCCGACACGCTTGTTCCCGATGTCCACCGAAGCGCTATCCACGGTGGAGTTGGGTCCGCTTCTCTCCGAAAAAGCAGCAGTCGCTCCGATCACGCACCCGCGTCGCTGTTCGATGCGGGTGTTTCTGTATCCGTCCCGTCGCGCATTACCTGCGGACGGTTCCCGACGACGGCGTGCCGTTGCGGGGTTTGCTTCAACTGGGCGTTTCACCTCCATAGTTCACTGACGAGGAGCCAATTACATGGCCACTGCAAAAGCTGCGAAAAAGAAACCCACTGCCAAGAAGGCAGTGAAGAAGACTGCCGCCAAGAAGGCAGTCAAGAAGGTCGCCAAAAAGGCAACCGCCAAGAAGGCAGTGAAGAAGACTGCTGCGAAGAAGGCCGTCAAGAAGACTGCAAAGAAGGCAACCGCCAAGAAGGCAGTGAAGAAGACTGCAAAGAAGGCAACCAAGAAGACTGCCGCCAAGAAGGCAGTGAAGAAGACTGCAAAGAAGGCGACCAAGAAGACCGCCGCCAAGAAGGCCGTCAAGAAGACCGCCAAGAAAGCGGTAAAGAAGACCGCCAAGAAGGCAGTTGCCAAGAAGGCGACCAAGAAGTCCGCCACCAAGAAGACTGCCGCCAAGAAGCCTGCTGTGAAGAAGGTCGCCAAAAAGAAGCCGGCCGTTCGCAAGAAGAAGGCCGCTCCGGTCGCGCTGCCCGCAACCCCGGCGCCGCTGATCTGATCCGCACCACCCGATCGCCGTAAACATCGAGCTCTCTCCCCGACGCCCAGCGGGGAGGGAGCTTTTTTATTGACGTGCCCAGGGCGTCCGTGATCGAGGAAGTCCCGGTCGCACGCAGGCAGCCGAAGCTATCGCCGCCGGATGCGCTGCGCTATGCGTGACGGGATGTCAGGCCGGGACGTTGTAGCTATCGCCGCACTATCGCCGCTTGCCACCCGCCACCCGCTTTCTCCGGTCCAACGCTAGCAGTGGGCTGGGCCGCTGCGCCGCCCGCCCAACTGACCATCGTCTGTCCCGATCGGTCGTGCCGCCATCGATTGGCGTAGCGGTGCGGTGTGTTGGTCGTGCCAAGCGGGAGTAGATGCATTGGGCCGCATCGTGGGCAGCCACGCTCTCGCTTTTCAGTCAGGTCTGACGCGCTTACCCGACAAGGTGACTCAGATCTGCGCCTGCCATGATCGTCATCGCATGGCATGGAGCGATGCCCGGCTTCCGGCCACCGATGTCGACACGCCCGACTCGATCCTGCAGGCCGGAAACGACACAAGCGGCCGAAGCCGCCTGTGTGCGAGGTCGCCGCAACGCCAACTCAGCGCGGCGATGCCACCGACTTGCCCGACGAGGCGCCCTTGCCGGCAGGATCGGGGCGCTCGGCCAGCATGTTCTCGCTGCCGAAGTCGCCATCCACATCGATATCCAGCCAACGCTTGGCGGGCAGACCCAGCGCCCGATCCAGAATGGTCGGCAGCATGCCGGAGGGCAGGCCGCTCTCGCCGTTCCACATGATCGCGATGCCGAGATCACGTTCGGGCAGCAGCGCGACCAGGCCGCGATAGCCTTGCACTGCGCCGGCATGGAAGACGACCTGATGGCCGGCGTAGTCGAACACGCGCCAGCCCAGCGCGTAGCTGGCAGCGTCAACACGCTCGTGGCGCCAACCCGAGCGCATCTCCCCTGGCGTGGAGATCAGCGGCGCGTGCAGCGTCGCCAGCAGCGGCGCAGGCAGCACGTCGGTGCGGTGGCCGGTGTGCGCGAGCAGCCACTGCGCCATGTCGCTGGCGCTGGCATTGACGCCGGCAGCGGGGGCCAGACGGTAGTAGGTCGGCTTGGGCGTCAGCGACACCCAGCCATTGCGGCTGCGCACATGCGGGCGCGCCCAGCGCGGGCTGGCCTGGATACCGGCCAGACCCATGCTCGCATCGTTCATGCCCAGCGGCTTGAAGATGCGGCGCTCCACCGATTGCTCGTAGAAGCTGCCGGACGCAGCGAACACCACATCGCCGACAAGGCTGAAAGCCACGTTCTGGTACGCATAGCAATCGCCGGGCGCGCAGCGCAACGGTGCGGCGGCAAGCTTGTGGCTGAGCGAGTAGTAGTCGACGTTGGATTCGATATCGTTGTCGTAGGCGTTGCGGGTCAGCCCGACGCGGTGGCTCAGCACCTCGGCGACGGTGAGCTGCCGGGTGGCGACGTCATTGCTGAGCTGGAACCCGGGCACGTAGTCCACCACCTTGCTGTCCCAACGCAGCACGCCGTCGTTGACCAGCAACCCGGCCATGGTGCCGGCGAAGGCCTTGGACAGCGATGCCAGACGGAACACGGTATGCGCATCGACCGGCTGCGGGTGATTGACGTCGGTGACACCATAGCCGCGCGCGCTCAGCACCTTGCCGCCCTGCACGATCGCCATCGCCATGCCGGGCAGGCGATTGCCGTAGGTCAACTGGTTGGCCATCGATTCGAACGCGGCCACATCGAACCCGGCCGCCGGGGCCAGCACCTGGCTGGCCGGAAGCGATGCACGGTATTGCAGCGGGGCGGTGGGCGACTGCACGACGGTGGCCGGCTGCAGCGCAGAAGCAGCCGGCGCGGGTGTCTGCGCGGTGGAAGAGAGGGCCAGAGGCAATAACGCCCCGAGCAGCCCGATGGCCAACGGTCGGAACCGTCGGCGCCTGCGCATTTGAGTCATGGTTGTCCCGCCTGTTCCACTGCCTCCGACGATTCTAGCGCCGCGCTTTGCAATAGCACAAACTGCCGGAAGATGAATGGGCATCGTGTTGATCCTATTGATGATTTTAGGTTCATAAATCGAACTGCCAGGACCCAGTACAACGCGATCGGGAGCCTGTGCGGAGACAGCTGCAAGCGGCGTGCCGTCTCCGCAGGCAATCGATTTAGTCGGTGCCGCCCGCTGCTGCTGGTGATGCAGCGCGGCATCGGCTAACTTGCGCGCTTGTTTCGCGGGTGTTGCCGCTGCCATGTCCCTGCTGTCGCGCTCGTCGATGCGAGCGAGCCTTACCCGATGACCAGCCTGTCTTCGCCGCGCTCTGCGGCTGGCCGTCTGAGCGTGGCATTGCGCAGCTCGCCGCCGCTGGCGTGGTCGTTCCTGTATTTCTTCTGCCTGCTCAGCGGCTACTACGTGCTGCGCCCGGTGCGCGAGGCGATGAGTGCGTCGGCGGATGTGGAAGCGATTTTCCCCACCGGCATGATCGCCTTCTTTGCCACGCACGGCATACCGCTCAAGGATTTCACCCTGCAGGTGCTGTTTACCTGCACCTTCTTGATCATGGTGTTGCTGCAGCCGGTCTACGGCGCGCTGGTCAGCCGCTACCCGCGCCGGGTGTTCCTGCCGGCGGTGTATGGCTTCTTCATCGCGACCCTGTTGCTGTTCTACGTATTGTTCGACAGCGGCGTGCCCGGGCGCGGCCTGGCGTTCTTCCTGTGGGTGACCGTCTTCAACCTGTTTGCGGTAGCGGTGTTCTGGAGCTTCATGGCCGACGTCTTCAGCAATGCCGAAGCGCGCAATTACTACGGTTACATCGGTGCGGCCGGCACGCTGGGCGCGTTTCTCGGGCCGATCCTCACCCGCACGCTGGTCGAGCGCATCGGCATCGCACATTTGATGCTGGTGTCGGCCGGGTTTCTGACCGTGTGCGTGGTCTGCGTGCTGCGTCTGCGCCTGTGGGCGGTTGCGCGCGAGCAGGAGCGACAGCTGGGCTCCGGCGAGGTGCCGATGGGCGGCGATGTACTGGGCGGGCTCAAGCTGATCGTGCGCGAGCCGTTGCTGCGCTGGCTGGCCTTCATGGTGCTGTTCGGAGTGGGCGTCGGCACCTTGCTCTACAACGAGCAGGCAGCGCTGGTACGCCGGCTTTACACGGACGCAGCGGCGGCCACCGCTTATTACGCCAGCATCGACCTGGCGATCAACGCGCTTACCCTGGTGTTGCAGCTGCTGGTGACGCGCGCGCTACTGTCGCGTTTCGGCATCGCTCCGGCGCTGCTGATTCCGGGCGTGGCGATCACGCTGGGCTACGCCGTGCTGACGGCCTCGCCGCTGCCGATGATGCTTGCGATCGTGCAGGTGATCACCCGCTCCAGCGAGTTCGCACTGGCCAAGCCGGCGCGCGAGACCTTGTACACGCGGGTGGATCGGGAATGGCGTTACAAGGCCGGCGCGGCGATCGATACCGTGATCTACCGCGGTGGCGATCTCACCTTCGTCTGGGTGCACAAGCTGGTGTCGGCATTCGGCTCCAGCGCAGTGTTCGGCGTCGGTCTGCTGGTGGCATCGGGCATGACCCTGGGCGCGTTCGGCCTGCTGCGCGAGGCGCGCAAACTGCCGGCAGAGCGCGATGCGGAGACTGGCAATCAGGTCTCCGACTAGGAGCGGTCAACAAATGGCCTGGTTGCAGGGCCCTTGCCCGCCCACCCTCGCGGGACACGCCGCAAGTACGTCCTTATAGGACCCTACGCGGCATCCATGCCGCGTAAGGTCCCGCGACGGTTGGCGGGCAAGGACCGGTCGAGATGGTCGGTGTGCACAGGCAAGCAGGGCATGACATGCATTAGCGATGCCGCTGTTTGAACTAGCCGCTTTTGCCTTTGGGAGAGCGTGGCGAGCAGATAGATCAGGCCATTGCAGGACACGCCGCCGATGTCCGCAATCGCGACGCTCCGATCATGCATGCAGGTCCTGCACATCCCCCGTCTCTTGCCGGCGCGCCGGGTTCCGTCGCCTGTTCCGAGCAGCAGGGCCGCAATCGCAGCTATGCTGGTCGCCACATCCATCACGCCGATCCGCCATGTCCCTGTTCGCCATCGTTGCCGGCCTGTGCGTCGCTCTGCTGCACGTCTACATTCTGGTCTTGGAGATGGCGTTGTGGACGCGGCCGCTGGGCCTGAAGACCTTCCGCAATACTCCCGAGAAGGCGCAGGCCACGCGCGTGCTCGCGGCCAATCAGGGCCTGTACAACGGCTTCCTGGCAGCGGGCCTGTTCTGGGGCGCGTTGCAGGCTCGCACCGACGTGCTGGGCTTCTTTCTGGGCTGTGTCGTCGTGGCAGGCTGCTATGGCGCCTACAGCGTCAACCGCCGCATTTTTTTCGTGCAGGCCTTGCCCGCGCTGATTGCCCTGGCGTTGCTGTTGTTGCCGCGCTGAGGCAGTGTGCTCGCTTCCTGTAGGAGCGGGCCTGCCCGCGATGGGGCGTTACCGGTAGAGCTTCATCGCGGGCAAGCCCGCTCCTACCAGGCGGCTCGCTGGAATTGCAGGTGTCGCGAACTGGTTGAAGGTGACGGCGACAGCCAATGCAACTGCGAGATGGTCGGTCTCTACAGTAGCCAATCTCCACAAACGACAACGGCGGGCCGAAGCCCGCCGCTGTCTGCTTGTCACCTCGGCCTGAGACCTACGCCGCTTCGCGCGGCTGCTGGGCCTGCGGCTTGTCGTAGTAGCTGGCCGCACGCAGTTCGTGCGGGTCGAAATCGTCCACGGTGATGGTGTCCATCATCATCTCGCGCAACTCTTCCAGCTGCCTGCGCTCGTCGCCGGTGATCACGCCTTCGGCCACGGCTTCGTCCAGCTGCGCGGTGAAATCCAGCGCCTCGATGCCCTTGGTCTTGAGCGCCTTGAGGAACTTGCGCTCCACCGGCTCGGCCAGCACGGCCTTGGCCAGATAGCTGGCGATACGTCCGCCCGGATTGTTGGCGCAGGGGGTCAGAAACACGCCCTGGCCCAGACGGTCACGCGCTTCGTTCGGTGTCATCAGGATCGATGCCACGCGGTGTCCCAGCCGGTCGCCCGGTGCTTCGGCACGACGGCCCAGCGGGAAGATCAGCACCCACATCAGCCAGCCCACCGGACGGATCGGGAAGTTGCGCAGCGCCGCAGACAGCGCGGTTTCGATCTTGTGCACGCTGTCATGGAACGCCCAGGCCAGCAGCGGCTGATCGGTCGCCGGCGCGCCTTCGTCGTGATAGCGCTTGAGCATCGCGCTGGTCAGGTAGATGTGGCTCAGCACGTCGCCCAGACGTCCGGACAGCGATTCCTTGAACTTGAGCTTGCCGCCGAGCATCAGCATCGACACGTCGGCCATCAGCGCCAGGTTGGCGGAATAACGATCCAGCTTGCGGAAGAAGCGCCGCGTGTACGCATCGCCCGGCGCTGCCCCGATGCGCGCACCGGTCAGCCCGAACCAGAACGAACGCACCGCATTGGAGATGCCGAAGCGGATATGCCCGAACAGACTCTGGTCGAACTCTTCCAGGCCACGACGCGTGTCCGGATCCTGCGCCGCCTGCATTTCCTTCATCACCCACGGATGGCACAGGATTGCGCCCTGCCCGAAGATCAGCAGGCTGCGGGTCATGATGTTGGCGCCTTCCACGGTCACGCCGATCGGTGCCGCCTGCCAGGCACGGCCGGCGAAGTTGCGCGGCCCCAGGATGATGCCTTTGCCGCCGATCACATCCATCATGTCGCTGACCACTTCGCGGCCCATGGTGGTGCAGTGATACTTGGCGATCGCCGACGGCACCGATGGCACATCACCACGGTCCACCGCCGCAGCGGTGGCCTGCGACAACGCGCTGATGGCATAGGCCTTGCCGCCGATCCGCGCGAGCGCTTCTTCGACGCCCTCGAAGCGTCCGACCGACAGGCCAAACTGCTTGCGAATACGCGCATACGCGCCGGTGACCACGGCGGCATACTTGCTGCCACCGCTGGCCGTGGAGGGCAGGGTGATCGAACGGCCCACCGCCAGGCACTCGTTGAGCATGTTCCAGCCCTTACCGACCATCTCCACGCCGCCGATCAGCTGGCTCAGCGGGATGAACACTTCCTCGCCGTGGATCGGGCCATTCTGGAACGGCGAATTGAGCGGGAAATGGCGACGGCCGATTTCCACGCCGGGGGTCTCGCGCGGCAACAGGGCCAGGGTGATGCCGATGTCCTTCTTGTCGCCGATCAGGCCATCCGGATCGTAGGCGCGGAATGCCAGGCCGATCAGCGAGGCCACCGGCGCCAGGGTAATGTAGCGCTTGTCGAAGGTCAGCTTGACGCCGAGCACGTTGGCACCATTCCACTCGCCCTTGCAGACGATGCCGTAGTCGGGGATCGAGGTCGCATCGGAACCGGCGAACGGACCGGTCAGGCCGAAGCACGGCACTTCTGCGCCGACCGCCAGGCGCGGCAGGTAGTAATCCTTCTGTTCCGGCGTGCCGTAATGCAGCAGCAGCTCGCCCGGCCCGAGCGAGTTGGGCACGCCGACGGTGGAGCTAACCACGCTGGAGATCGAGGACAGCTTCTGGATCACCTTGTGATGCGCCAGCGCGCTGAAGCCCAGCCCGCCGTACTGCTTGGGAATGATCATGCCGAAGAACTTGTTCTTCTTGATGTATTCCCACAGCTCCGGCGGCAGGTCGGCGTGGACGTGGGTGATCTCCCAGTCGTTGACCATCCTGCACAGCTCTTCGACCGGGCCATCCAGGAAGGCCTGCTCTTCGGCGCTCAGTTGCGGCTTGGGATAGTTGAGCAGCTTCTGCCAATCCGGGTCGCCGGTGAACAGTTCGCCTTCAAAGCCCACCGAGCCGGTTTCCAGCGCGATGCGCTCGGTCTGCGACAGCGGCGGCAGCACCTTGCGGAAGAAGCCCATCAGCGGCGTGGTCAGCAGCGGCTTGCGCAGGAACGGCAACAGCACCGGTGCGGAAACCAGCACCACCAGCACGGCAGCGACGATGGTTGCGGTGAGATTGGCACCCAGCAACCAGCAGGCCACCAGCACACAGGCGCTCAGCGCGACCCAGGTGGCAAGGCGCATGCGGTGATAGGCAGCGATGCCCGCCGCCAGGATGACGAGGAGAAACGGTGCAACGATGCTCATGGTCTTGCTCCAGTGACATGCTCGGTAATGTTGGACGCTGCGATGGTGCCAACCGGGGGCAGTGCGTCCAGATAATGCAACACGGTTGCGGTAAACGTGGTGTTGTCGTCGCCGGCCAGCATGTGCGTGGCATCGGGCAGATGCACGTGCTGCGCATGCGGCGCGATCGACAGGAATTCCTTGATGGTGTCCGGCGTGACCAGGTCGCTGCGACCGCCGCTGATCAGCAACATCGGGCAACGCGCCCGCGCGGCGGCGTCCAGCAAGGTCTGTTGTTGTGCGTGCGGATCCTGTCCCGCCAGTTCATCGACCAGCCGCGGATCCCAGTGCCAGTGCCAGCGCCCGTCTGCGCGCTGCCTCAGCAAGGCCTGCAACTGTTCGGCCGTCTTGCGTGGGCGCTGTGGCAAATAGGCGGCAATCGCATCTGCGGCGGCATCCAGCGATGCAAAGCCATCCGGATGTGCGGTCATGAAACGCAGGATGCGCTCCACGCCCGCGGTGTCCCAGCGCGGCGTGATGTCGACCAGCACGATCGCGCGAAACAGACCTGGCCAGCGCGCCTCGGCAAGCAGGCCGAACAAGCCGCCCATCGATGCGGCAACCAGCACCGGTGGCTCGGCCTGCTCGCCTGCCAGCACGATCAGGTCATCGGTGAACTGCGTGGCCGAGTAGGGCAGGTCTGCGTCGTTGAAACCGGAATCGCCATGGCCGCGCGCATCGTAGGCCAGCGCCCGGTAGCCAGCTTCGGCCAGTCGGGCCGCAGTGCTTTCCCACGCGTGCCGGGTTTGTCCAAAGCCATGTGCCAGCAGCACCGTCGGCGTGTGGTCCGCGCCCCGCACCGACACCGCAAGCGATGTCTCGCCAGCGTCGATGCGCGAGGTAGACACACGTTGGGCGAGGCTAGGAGAAGAGGTGACCATACCTCATGGTATGGATCTGCCTATGCGGCTGTCAATACTCCTTCGTATGGACGGTTAAGCCATTGAATCGTGGCAGTTGTATGTCCTTTTTGTGATGCATACTGCAACTGACTCAAGCGTATGGTTAAATCGCGGCAATGAATGACATCACCGACCCAAGCCTCACCACGCCCCGCGCCACGTCCGGTCGCGGCAACCGCCTCAGCGCGGACGATTGGGCGCAGGCCGCACTGGACCTGATCGCCGAACAAGGGGTGGGTGCCGTCGCGGTGGAGCCACTGGCACGCCGTCTCGGGGTGACCAAGGGCAGCTTCTACTGGCATTTTCCCTCGCGCGATGCCTTGCTGCAGGCAGCCCTGGAACGCTGGGAAATCTTCGAACAGAAGGAAGTGTTCGGCAGCCTGGAGGACGTGCCCGACCCCAGCGCACGCCTGCGCGCGCTGTTTCAACTGGTCGCGCACGAAGTCAAGCCGCACGTCATCTACAGCGAACTGCTCAAGGCACTCGACCACCCGGCCGTGCGCCCGGTCATCGACCGCGTCTCGCAGCGCCGTCTCGACTACCTGATCGCCTCGTTCCGCCAGGCCGGCCTGAGCCGCACCGATGCCCAGCACCGCGCCCGGCTGGCCTACGCTGCCTACGTCGGTTTCCTGCAGCTCTCGCTGCAACTGCAGCAACCCAAGCAGGCCCGCGAAGACTTCGAGGCCTATGTCGAGCATGTGATCCAGACCTTGATTCCGGGGTGACCGGCACGCGTTGGATGCCGCGTCCGGTTCCCGGTTTTTAAACTCCAGACGCAACTACGGCCCCATTCGGGGCCGTAGTTGTTTTACGCCGCAGGCTCTATCAGAAGCGCTGGCGGTACTGCATGTACATGTAGCGGCCCGGCAGATCGTATTGCGGATCGAACATGTTGTAGGACGTGCTGTACGCGACCGGCGGATCCTTGTCGAACGCGTTGTTCAGGCCGACCGACACGGTTGCATTCCAAGGCGTGTTGTAACGCACCTGGATGTCGTGATACGTCGTCGCGCCGATGTGGTTACGCGGCGATGCGCCGTCGGCGGTGACGCGATCAGGCTCCGAGCAATACGCCTGGGCCAGCGCTGCAGACAGGGGGCAGACTTCTTCCATGCCGGACTTGTAGCGAATGCCCCAGTTGATGCCGAAATCGCCGAGGGACCAATCGACATAAAGATTGGAACGAATGCGCCAGTACGGATCCTGATTCAGGTAACGGCCCTGGAACTGCTCCAGTTCGGAATCGGCAGTCGCCTTGGTTTCCCAGCTCGACAGGTAGGTCGAATCCCAGCTGATGGTGAACTGGCCGAACGCCGTCTCCGGCAAGCGGTAGTTGATACCCAGATCCCAGCCTTCCACCTTGTACGACGCCAGATTCAACAGCGGCATATTGATGTTGGTGACGGTATAGGCACCATCGCTGTAGTTGGGGTCACGGGTAATCAGACCGCAATATTCAGCCTGCTCGCCGGCGCTGCCGCCATAGCACTTGTCCAGAATGAACTGTGCTTCCGGACGCGTGATCGCGTTTTCGATCTCGATCTGCCACCAGTCCAAGGTGACATTCAAGCCCTGCGCGAAGCCGGGGCTGAACACCAGGCCCAGGGTGCGGCTGGTCGAGGTTTCCGGCTGCAACTGCTCGTTGGAGGTGTAGGTGAACGGCTCCAGCGTCTGCTTGGCGCCGGTGCCTGCACCGGGCTGCACAAAATTGGCAGGCACGCCGGCTGCGGTGCAGTTCTGTGCCACGACCGGGTTGCTGAGCTGACCAGCCTGGATCGAGCAGGGATCGGCGTAGGTTTCGAACGAGTCGGCGTTACCGGCAAACAGGTTGTTGATGCTGGGCGCGCGGAAGCCTTCGCTGTAGTTGCCGCGGATCATCAAGTCCTGAATGGGCTTCCAGCGGAAGCCGAACTTGTTGTTCACGGTGTCGCCGAAGTTGCTGTAGTCCGAGTAACGCGTCGCGAGGCTGAAGTCCAGCAGCTGGGCGCCCGGCAGATCGGCCAGCACCGGGACCGACAGTTCCAGATAGAACTCGTCCAGGCTGTAGGAGCCTGCAGTCGGGCGTGCGCCGTTGCCGGTGCTGAGGCCCGCCGCAATGAAGGCGTCCGGATCGAACTGGCCGCTTTCCTTGCGGTATTCGTAGCCGGCCGCGAAGGCCAGCGGGCCAGCCGGCAGGTCGACGATGTCGCCGCTGAGATTTGCGGTGTAGCCCTTGGATTCAACCGAGGACGAGTCGTGCGCGGTGAAACCGGTGTAATCCAGCGCCGCCTGGCTGATCGAGCCGCGCGGGCCCAGCGGATTGACCGGGACGCATCCGGGAATCACGTCGCCACCGGGTGCGGTGACGCAGACCGGCACGCCGCCACGCAGCTCGGAGGGGCCGTAGGCGTTGTTGAGGTTGGCAAGGTTGAACAGGCCGTAGGTCAGATCGTTCTGATCGGACTTGTCGTAGCGATAGCCCACATCCCAGTCGAAGCTATGGTCGGCAAATTCGAAGAAACCTTCCAGGCCACCGTAGAAGTGCCAGTTCTTGACGTTCTGATTGAACGAGCGGCCACCGGTTTCGATAAAGCGGCGGTTGACGCTGGTCAGGTTCTGGTCGAAGGGGTTGTAGAGGCTGTCGGCGCTCAAGGTCAGGCCGGTGACCGGCATTGCCGCCAGCAACTGCTCCGACTTGCGCTCGTTGTACATCGCCTCGGTGCGGAACGTCACGTTGTCGGTGAAGTTGAAAGTACCTTGAGCGAACAGCGAGGTGCGTTCCTGCGGGGTCAGCAGGTAGTTGTCCGGCGCGGTGTTGTAACCGTGGACATTGGCCACGTAAGGCGTTTCGACACCATTGATCAGGATGCGGCGTGCACCGTTGCGCACATACGAACCCGGAAATCCGGTGCCGCTCTGGCCGCTGAAGAACGGAGGACCGCCAGCGGAGATCTGCCGATCGCCCGCCATGACGGACTCTTCCTGCACGTACGAAGCGCCCAGCAGCAGGCTTGCGCGATCGGTGGTGGTGCCGATCGTGAAGTCATAGGCCTGGCGCTGGCCATCGCCATCGCTGTACTGGCCAACGTTGACGCCTGCCTCGGCACCGTCGAAGTTCTTGCGGGTGATGATATTCACCACGCCGGCAATGGCATCGGAGCCGTAAATCGTCGACGCGCCATCCTTCAGGATGTCGATGCGCTCAACCATCGCAGTCGGAATGGTGTTGAGGTCGACGCTGCCATCCAGACCCGTGGTCCAGCGGCGGCCGTTGACCAGCACCAGGGTACGTGCGCTGCCGAGGTTGCGCAGCGCGATGCCTGAGCTGCCGTCGCCGCCGTTATTGAAGGTGCGGTTCAGCGCCGCGCCGTTGGCTGCCACGCGCTGCAACACATCGGCAACAGAGGTGACGCCCTGCTTGCCGATGTCCTGACGGGTCAGCGTCAGAACGGGCTGCGACGTTTCAACGTCTGCGCTCTTGATGCGCGAACCGGTCACTTCGATCTTGTCGAGGTTGGTGGTGCCGGCTTCCTGAGCGATGGCGGTACCGGTACCGCCGACGCCCACGACAAGCGCGAGGACGACTGCATCGCGCAGCTTGTTGGACTTGCAATTCATTAGCTCTCTCTCCAAGTGATCTTGGGTACTGCCAAGGGTTGTTTGCCTGTCGGGGGTCCGAAAGAAGCGGATCCAAAACGTCAGGGTGAACCGATGGTATATGCGTTATGCGAGAAATTAAAGTCCCGTTAACGAAAAAGAAGAAAGACGTGAAAGGCTGCCGCAGGCAGAGTGCTGGAACGCAAAACGCCACCGGCTGCAAACCGGTGGCGTTAGGTAAAATAATTTAAAATCAATTACTTAGAGGTCTTGCTCGTACCGGACGTACGGGATCGTGCCGTCGCTGTTGCTCTCGTTGCTCGGCGCAAACGGGTTCTTGCCGCGGGAGATGACGTTCTCTGCGCCGACGGTCAGCTGGCCGCTCCAGGGGGTGCGCCAGGTCAGACCCAGGCCCAGACCTTCCCACTTTTCCGGCTGGCCGGGGACGTCGACGACGCGGCCGATGACGTTGGCGCTGAAGGCACCGTAGCCGCCTCCGACGCTCAGGGTCTTGCTGTCCCACTGGTCGGCGATCGCCGGCGAAACGTCGGCCAGCGGTACCAGGCGCGCGCGCGCATAGGTGCCGCCGATCGAAACGAAGCCTTCGCGGCCGATGTTCTTCTGCCCGAACACGGTCAGGTCGTTCTGTTCGACGCGGGTCAGCGGTGCCTTGCCGGCGCCGATCAACCAGGCCGGCAGGGTATCGCGGCCGGTACCGGCAGTGACGCCGGCGCGTGCGCCGCCACGGTTGAAGCCCAGGGTTGCCGACACGCGGCGCGATGCGGCGGCGCTGTCTTCTTCGTCATCGCCGATGCCTGCGAGCAGGCAGTGGCTGGCGAGTCCGTTGATGTTGGTCCCGCGGCTGCTGTTGCAGATCAGGCCCAGCGAATCGCCGGAGGTCAGGCCGAACGCCGCGTCCAGCGAGTTGCGGCCGAAGTGCCAGCGTGCACCGGCCCTCTGCTCGCCGGTGGGCTCCAGGTACAGAAAGGCTTCGACCTTGCCGCTGCCCTTGTTCCACACCGGCAGGATGGTGCTTTCACGTACTTGCTGGGTCGACTGCGCATGCGCGCCCGTAGCCGCCGCAAGGGCAACCATCAGAGCAAGCGGAAGGCGCAGTAGGTGTCGCATACCAGAGTTCAGACCCAGCGGCAGTTGTTAAGTTCCCGGAAGCGGGCAGTCGGAATGCTAGGGTGTTTATGATTATTTAACAAGTACTCACGATCCCCGGATCGCACCTGTCAAACCTTTCTACTGCAACCGTTCCGGCGCCTCCTGCAGGGGGCGCGCCTCGCTGAAAAGTACGTCCAGTGCGGTCAACGGAAAGTGATACTCACGCCCACAGAACTCGCAGCGGACCTCGACCTCGCCGGTCGCCTCGGCAGCGGCACGGGCCTCGTCTTCGCCCAGGGACTGCAGCATCGAGGCGACCCGCTCGCGCGAGCACGAGCAGCCGAAGCTGAGCGGCTTGCTGCCCAGCAATTGGGTGTCTTCCTCGTGGAACAACCGGTGCAGCAGGTCCTCGCTGGCGACCGAGAGCAATTCCGGTGCGCCCAGGGTGTCGAACAGCGCGCCGATGCGGGTCCAGCCATCGGTGTCGCCCTCGTCGCCGGGCAGCTTTTGCAGCAACAGGCCAGCGGCCTGATCCGGGCCGGCGGCCAGCAGCAGGCGGGTCGGCAGTTGCTCGGACTGCTGGAAATAAGTTTCGAACGCTTCGGCCAGATCCGGCGCCTGCATGCCGACCAGGCTCTGGTAGCGCTGCGGTTCGCGCGGGTCCAGGCCGGGATTCTCGATGGTGATGGCCAGCAGCGCGGCCTCGCCCAGTTCGCGCAGGTCGGCGGGCGCATCGGCGCCGTCGGCCAGCTGCACGATGCCGCGCAAGGTGCCGGCCGCGGTGCATTCGGCGAACAGGGTGCGCAGCGTCTGGTTGCCGCGCAGCTGCACCGACAGACGCCCGTCGACCTTGGTGTGGCCGGTGAACAGGGCGGCGGCCACCGCCGCCTCGCCGAGCAACTGGCGTGCGGCGGGCGGGTAGTCGGCGGCCCCCTGGATGTCGTGCCAGGCCTGGGTCAGGCGGACATGGACGCCGCGCACGCCGGCAGCAGGCAGCAGGAAACGGGAAAGCTGATCGTGATCGGTCATGGGAACATCGGACGTAAGGGACGCCGGTTGCCGGATAATGCAACGAGCATCGGGATGAAAGGTCGTAGCGAACAATGGGGACGGATGCATTGGATGGCAAGCAGGTGGCGCCACCGCGGCGCGCGGGTCGCTGGCTGCGTTGGCTGTTGGCAGCGCCGCTGCTGTTTGCCGCCGCGAGCGTGCTGCAGGTGCTGGTGCTGCGGGTGGTCGATCCGCCGATCAGCAGCATGATGATCGGGCGCTATCTGGAAGCCTGGGGCGAGGGCGATTGGGATTTTTCGCTGCACCAGCAATGGCGCGACTACGACGGGATCGCCGCCAGCCTGCCGATTTCGGTGGTGGCCGCGGAGGATCAGCAGTTTCCGGTGCATCACGGCTTCGACCTGCAGGCGATCGAAAAGGCGCGCGATCACAATGCGCGCGGTGGACGCGTGCGCGGGGCCAGCACGATCAGTCAGCAGGTCGCCAAGAACGTGTTCCTGTGGCAGGGCCGCAGTTGGGTACGCAAGGGTCTGGAGGCATGGTACACGGTGCTGATCGAGTTGCTGTGGCCGAAGCAGCGCATTCTGGAGATGTATCTCAACGTGGCCGAGTTCGGTGACGGGGTGTATGGCGCGCAGGCCGCTGCCCGGCAGTTCTGGGGCAAGGATGCGGCTGGGTTGTCACCGACCGAGTCGGCGCGCCTGGCGGCGGTGCTGCCCTCGCCACGCCGCTATGACGCACGTCGTCCCGGCGCTTATGTGCAACGGCGGACGGCATGGATCCAGCGGCAGGCGCGCCAGCTGGGTGGCCCTGCGTATCTGCAGGCGCCGTGAGCATGCGCACGTCCGGACCCGTGCAGCTGCCGGTGGCAGGAGACCGCCTGACGGTGGTGATTGCAGCCTATAACGAGGAGACCAGCATTCCACAGCTGCACCCGCGCCTGTGCGCAGTGCTGGCGGGCCTGAGTGGGGTGCAGACGCATGTGCTGTATGTCGACGATGGCAGCAGCGATGGCACCTGGAGCGTGTTGCAGGCACTTGCTGATGCCGATGCGCAGGTGAGTGCGGTGCGGCTGTCGCGTAACTTCGGCAAGGAGGTCGCGATTTCTGCAGGCCTGGACCATGTGCTGCCCGGTGCGGTGGTGCTGCTCGATGCCGATGGACAGGACCCGCCGGAGTTGATCCCCGAGTTCGTTGCGCTGTGGCGCGCCGGTTACGACAACATCTTCGGCACGCGGATTTTTCGCGAGGGCGAGAGCTGGCTGAAGCGCAGTGCGGCGCATGCGTTCTACCGGGTGATCCGGCAGTTGTCGCGCACGCCGATTCCGGCCGACACGGGGGATTTCAGGCTGTTGTCGCCGCGGGTGGTGGAAGCCTTGCAGCAGCTGCGCGAGCGCCACCGTTTCATGAAGGGGCTGTTCGGTTGGGTCGGGTTTCGCCAGGTGGCATTGCCGTACCGGCGTGCGCCACGGCTGTCGGGGCGCAGCAAATTCACCGTGTGGCGGCTGTGGAACTTCGCGCTGGATGGCATCACCAGCTTTTCCACCGTGCCGCTGCGCGTGGCGACCTATCTGGGCTTGCTCACCGCGCTGGTGGCATTCCTGTTCGGTGGCTGGGTGGTGATCAAGGCGGCGCTGATGGGCGACCCGGTGGCCGGCTGGCCGACCATGATGTCGGTGATCCTGTTCTTGGGCGGCATCCAGCTGATCGCCCTGGGCCTGATCGGCGAATACCTGGGCCGCTTGTACGACGAGGCCAAGCAGCGTCCGCTCTACTTGGTCGATACCCACTGCGGCGCGGTGGGAGTAGGCTGCGACCACCAGACCAAGCGCGGAGCGGGCCATGCAGACCGTACGACAGCTGTTGGGGACCAAACAGGTTGAGGTATTCGCGGTAGCGGCAGACGCTGCAGTGATCGAGGCGATCCGCCTGATGGCCGACAAAGGCATCGGCGCGGTGTTGGTGATGGACGGGCCACGCCTGGTCGGCATCGTGTCCGAGCGCGATTACGCGCGCAAGGTGGTGCTGCGCGATCGCGCCTCATCGACCACCAGCGTTGCCGACATCATGAGCACTCAGGTGGTGACAGTGTCGCCGTCGGACACGGTGGAGCGCTGCATGCAGTTGATGACCGACGGACGCTTCCGGCATCTGCCGGTGGTCGACAACGGCCGCGTGCAGGGCGTGATTTCCATCGGCGATCTGGTCAAGGCGGTGATCGAGAACCAGCAGCGCGATATCGATCAGTTGCAGCGTTACATCGCCAGCTAGTGCCGTGCCGGCTAAGTTCCCTGCGTCTTGTCCTGAACGCTGTTGATCGACATAGCTCGAGAAGTGTGGCGAGCAGATAGATCAGCTTTGGAGCGTTCGATCTGCGGCCTGGTCGCAAGGGTCAGTTGAGATGGTCGGGGTGCATCGCTCTCGATAAAACAGTCAGCAAACTCTCTGGTGCGGTGTTTTCGACGCTAGGAGTTTGCTGCAAGGCCCTTGCCCGCCCACCATCGCAGGACACGCCGCAAGTACGTCCTTGTAGGCTCTTACGCGGCATCCATGCCGCCTAAGGTCCCGCGATGGTGGGCGGGCAAGGACCCGTCGAGAAGGTCGGTCTGCATGGTGCAAGCAGTGCAGGCCGTGCGGTCGTTCGAGGACTGCGGTCTGATCAGTTCCTGTTGATCCGGCCATCACTGCAGGTTTCGGGATCACTGCATCCGACAATGCACTTGCATGCAATCGACATCTTGCCTTTATCGCTACAGCGGTCGACAGGTTTGCTAACGGCGCAAGGTCGTGCAGTGAACTTACTTTGCGAACTTGCCGCCGCAGTCGCTGTCCTTGCCGGGGCCCGGTTCGAAGGTTGCGAGCAAGGCGGCGGGTGGAGCGATCATGCCCAGGCCGACCGCAAGCGCGCCGCGCAGACCCAATGCCTTGAAGTCCGGACGGAAGGTCGGGTCCTTGAAGCTGCCGCCAATCCGCAATGGCGAGCGCAGGCTCAGGATGCTGCGATCTTTCGGGCGTGGGCGCAGCAGCAGGTCCAGCGTCTCGTCCTTCAAGCTGATGCTGCCTTCGCCAATGATGATGGTGTCGGTGCTGTCGAAGGCCAGCGCACGCGATTGCATCAGGCCGTCCTGTACGCCGAAGTCGCCGAAGATGCAGCGCACCGGAATCTGTCGGTCCTTGGTGACCAGATACTTGAGCGACTCGGCGATATCCAGCCCGGCCAGCTCCATGATCAGATTGCCGACATGGCCGCGGCCCATGCCCACGCCGATCGTGCCGTCGGCGGTACCGAGCATCGCGCCGATCGAGTTGCCGCGTCCACGCAGATCGAATTCGCCACCGATGGCACCCGAGGCCTGCTTGGCGAGGGCGGTATCGGGGAAGAGCTGATCCAGCCGAATGCCGCGAAGACCTGCCTTGAGGTGCGTGGTGATCACCTCGTTGCGCGCATCCATGCGGATGATGGAGCGGATATCGCCACCGGCAACGCCGAAGTTCAACGGGTCCAGCTGCAGCAAGCCGTCCTTCAATGTCAGCGAGGCATCCATGTCGTCCAGCGGCCACGATGGCGCATTGATGCGCTGCGCGCGCCAGCGTACCTGCGCATCCATCGCGCGTAGCTTCGACAAGTCGTACGGGGTGCTGGGGAGCACGCGTGCACTGGCCGCGAGCCGTGCCGCCTGTTTTTTCTGTTCGGCATTTGCCGACTCGTCCGCGCCGGTCTTCGGTGGTGCGCCGATGAACCCTGCCAGGTCGTCGAAGTCCAGGCGTTTGGACGCCAGATCGGCACGCAGGAACGGACGCTTGTTGCGCAGGTCCACTTCTGCAGTGCCCGACAGATCGCTGTCGCCGGCGGTACCGGTGAACTTTTCGTAGCGCCAGAGCTGGCCGTTGCGGCGCAAATGACCGTCTAGCTTGTATGGCGGCGTCGACGGCATGGCCACGCCGGTCAGCGGATACAGGTCCTGCATGTCCTGGCCGCTGAGCGCCATTTGCAGATCGAAGACCTGGAACTGGAACGGGTTGGTCAAGGTGCCGCGCACGTGGGTGCGGGTGGCGCCGGCGCTGCCGCGCAGATCGATGCGGAATGGGTGCTCGCTCTGGCTCAGTTCCAGCGGCGAGGCAGTATTGCCCTTGAGCGTAAAGGGATAGCCCTTCCAGCGGCCCTTGCCGTCGATGCCGATCGGCGCTGCACGTTGGTCGCTGCTCGGTGGTGCGAGGCTGTTGATCGCTACATCCACGTTCGAGCGATTGGCTGCATCGATGTACTGCAGGCGCCCGTTGTTCACCAGCAGGCGGCCAAGGCGCGGCATGGTGCCATCGCCACTGTCCTGATCGAATACCCAGTTGCCGGGATGGGTGTCGTCGCCGGCTTCCAGCAAGAGGGTTGGGTGATCCAGGCGGATTTCCGGTAGACGCACCTTGCCGCGCAGCAGTGGCCACAACTCGACATCGATCTCGGCCGAGTTGAGCTCGGCCATCGGCCCGCGCTTGGACCATGCTGCGTTGGCCAGGCTCAGCCGATTGCCGCGCACGGTGGTCGTGCGGCCCAGCTTCACGTCCAGATAGCCGAGATGGAACTGGCGACCGGTCTTGGCGCTGACCACGCGCTCGACCGGACCGCGCAGCCAGTTCCACTGGAACAGCAGCACGAAGATCACCACGGCGGCAGCGACGATGGCAAGCCCGACCAGCCAGCGTCGACGACGTGGGGTGGGGGGCGATGGTGTAGCTGAGGTGTCGGTCACGTTGTTCACGCGGGCCATGGTTGGCGATGCCTCGTGCACGGCGCGCGAACGCACCGCAGATCGCGTCTCACATCACCTGCGCAATCACCGCAACGAAGTGACAGGCACTGCCGGCCAGTACGAACAGGTGCCAGATCGCGTGGAAATAGCGCTGGGTGTCGCGTTGGTAGAAATACGTGCCAAGGGTATAGAAGAGTCCGCCGGCCAGCAGCCAGCACAGAGACCAGGTATCGACCGAGCGCAGCAAGGGCTGGATCGCCACCACGATCAGCCAGCCCATCGCCAGATACAGCACCGTCGACAGCAGGCGGAAACGACCGGTGAAGAACAGCTTGAAGACCACTCCGGCGGCGGCGATCGCCCAGATCGCGGCGAACAATCCCCAGCCCCAGGAGTCGCGCAGATTGATCAGCGTAAACGGGGTGTAGGTACCGGCGATCAACAGATAGATCGCGCAGTGATCGAGCACCTGCAGGCGCGCCTTGGCGCCCGGGTGCGGGATGGCATGAAACAGCGTGGAGGCGACGTATAGCAACACCAGGGTGGCGCTGAACACGATCGAGGTGGCCAGTTGCCAGCCGTCGCCATAGACGGCGGCCAGCGTGATCAGCACCGAGCCACCGGCCAGTGCGGCAATGGCACCCAGGCCGTGGGTCACGGCGCTGGCTATCTCGTCGCGCAGGTCGGTCGAGGGGGAGGCGTCTGCGTTCATGCCAAAAAGGTACCGCAATTGCGAGCAATTCGCATCGCCGGCAAGTGCGGTCGCAGGCGCCGGTTCAAGCCGCGGTCAATCGATCGCCTTGGCATGCGCGTGTTCGCGCGTGGCAGAGAAGCGCACGTCCGGCGCACGTTCCTGCGCCAGCTGCAGATTCACACGCGTGGGTGCGAGATACACCAGCTGGCCGGCCGCGTCGATGCCCAGGTTGCCGGCGTTTTTCTCGCGGAACTCCTCCAGCTTCCTGGCGTTGTCGCAATGTACCCAGCGTGCGGTGGTGACGCTGACCGGCTCGAAGATCGCATCCACGCCGTATTCGTCCTTGAGTCGGTAGGCCACCACGTCGAACTGCAGCACGCCTACCGCGCCGAGGATCAGATCGTTGCTCATCAACGGGCGGAAGAACTGCGTGGCGCCTTCTTCGGACAGCTGCGCCAGGCCCTTTTGCAACTGCTTGAGCTTGAGCGGGTCGCGCAGGCGTGCCCGACGGAAAAGCTCCGGTGCGAAGTTGGGAATGCCGGTGAACGACAGCGATTCGCCTTCGGTGAAGGTGTCGCCGATGGAGATGGTGCCGTGGTTGTGGATACCGATCACGTCGCCCGGCCAGGCTTCGGCGGCGATTTCGCGGTCGGAGGCCATGAAGGTCAGCGCGTTGGCCAGCTTGACGTCCTTGCCGCTGCGCACATGCAGGGCCTTCATGCCGGCGGTGAACTTGCCCGAGCACACGCGCATGAAGGCCACGCGGTCGCGATGCTGCGGGTCCATGTTGGCCTGGATCTTGAAGACGAAGCCACTGAGCTTGGCTTCGGTCGCCTCGACCCGGCGGCCGGTGGTGTCGCGCGCCTGCGGCGGCGGTGCGTGCTCGACGAAGAAATCCAGCAGCGGTTGCACGCCGAAGTTGTTGACGCCCGAGCCGAAGAACACCGGGGTCTGCTGGCCGGCGCGATAGGCGTCCAGATCGAATGGATTGCTGGCACCCTGCACCAGTTCCAGCTCGTCGCGCAGCTCGGCCAGCATCTGCGCGCCGATCTTTTCGGCAAGGCCGGGCGCATCCAGCGACGGGAAGATGGTCGAATCCTGGCGGGTGAAGTTGCGGCCCTGTTCGTACAGGTGTACCTCGCCGGTGATCAGGTGCACCACGCCCTTCAGGCGCTGGCCCATGCCGATCGGCCAGGTCACCGGCGCGCACTGGATGCCGAGCACGGTCTCGACTTCATCCAGCAGATCGATCGGGTTCTTGCCCTCGCGATCGAGCTTGTTGATGAAGGTCATGATGGGGGTGTCGCGCAGGCGGCAGACCTCCATCAGCTTGATGGTGCGTTCTTCCACGCCCTTGGCGACGTCGATGACCATCAGCGCCGAGTCCACCGCGGTCAGCACCCGATAGGTGTCCTCGCCGAAGTCAGCGTGGCCGGGGGTGTCGAGCAGGTTGACGATCTTGCCCTCGTACGGGAACTGCATCACCGAGGAGGTGACCGAGATGCCGCGTTCCTTTTCCAGCGCCATCCAGTCCGAGGTGGCGTGACGGGCGGCCTTGCGGCCCTTCACCGAGCCGGCCATCTGGATCGCACCGCCGAACAGCAGCAGCTTTTCGGTCAGCGTGGTCTTGCCCGCATCGGGGTGGGAGATGATGGCGAAGGTGCGGCGGCGCGCGGCTTCGTTGGAGACGTCGGACATGGGCTGAGCGCGCCCGGTCGGACGCCTGCGGAAACTGAGGAAGCCGGAGATTATAGCGGCTTCGCCGCAGCCGGCCTCTGTAGCGCCGGTCAGGGGCTCTCCGGGCGGCAGGTTGGCGCTCCCGGGTGCCGCCACTTACGGTGCCGGCGAGGGGAACTGCAACTCGCCCTGCGGGCCCAGCATCCGGAATGGCAACGAGATCAGGCGCATGTCCGCGTTGCGCTGGAGCGAAAAATGCAGGTGCGGGGCCGTGCTGAAGCCGGTACTGCCCGAGGTGCCCAGGCGCTCGCCGATACGCACCACCTGGCCCGGGCGTACTGCCACGCCATCGGGCGCCAGGTGGGCATAGATGGCCATGCTGCCGTCGGTGTGCAGCACCCGCACCAGGTTGCCGGCGCCGGCGGCCTGGTCATGCGGGCCGCCTTCGCTCACATCGCGCCGCACCTCCATGACCGTGCCCGCGCGCGCCGCCAGCACCGGCGTGCCCTGCGGCAGCGCGAAGTCCACCGCGTACCAGTTGGGCGTATCGGTATCGCTGAAGGTCCCGCCAAAGCCCTGGTCCACTTGGATCGGCGCATCGCGGAACGGGAGCTGGTAGCGCACTTGCTGCTGCGGGCGGGCCTGCGGATCGCCGGGCACCAGGTCGAGCTTGAGTCCAAGCCCACCCAGGCTGCGCTGGTTACTGACCGGATACAGCCGGGCGAGCAGGCGTCGCTCGTGCGCAGCCAGTTGCACCGTCAGCGGCAACTGCGGCACGGCGCGGTAATCCTCGCTGGGCGGTGCGCTCAGTTGCACCTGTGCGGGCCCGCCCAGCGGGTTGCTGACCCAGGCCAGGTAGGCCGGCGCCTGCCATTCCAGTTGCAATGAGGGGCCGGTGCCGGGCGATGCGGGCGCCGTCTGTGCCGCTGCGACTGATGGCGAGCTCGCAGCCGTGTTTGCGGCACCGGGCCAATGCCAGCGTTGCTGCGCGTTGGCGGGTGCGGCACACGCCAGAACCGCGAGCAAGAAAGGCCGGGCGAGGGCGGGCAGGGCGCTGCGAGACACGTGGTCGGGCACGCGATCGGCTCGAACGAAGGAGCCTCAAGTATGCGGTCCATCACAGGTCGCAGTGGTATCGGATGAAAATATATCTTTCCATCCGCATGAAGAGATTGACACCGCAAAAAAGTGGTGGCATCTTGGCTTCACCATCGAGACCGGCGGAGGGACAGGCCCTTTGATGCCGGGGCAGCCAGCGGAGCGCGTAAGCGCCCGCGTTTGGTGCCAAATCCTGCGGGGACCTCCGCGTCCGCCGAAAGATGGTTCGAATCGTGCCTTGCGCACGTCGAACGCGAGCTCCCGCGAAGCTCGATGGCCGATCCACCCCGGATATCGCCATGAGCCTCGTGAATACAGCATCGCCATCACCGACCGATTACGCCGAGACACCCGCCACCACCGATGACGGCTTGATTGCCGTACGCGGCGAGCGTGTCATTGCCTTGCCGATGCGCCATGCCGGCATGCGCGAGCTGCGGCTGCGCTATGAACTGATCGGCGCCGCCAATGCGCCGGTGGTGTTCGTGGCCGGCGGGATTTCCGCGCATCGCCATCTGGCCGCCAGCGACCTGTTCCCCGAGAAGGGCTGGGTGGATGGCCTGGTGGGCGCCGGCCGCGCGCTGGATCCGGCATCGCGCCGCCTGCTGGCGTTCGACTTTCTCGGTGCCGACGGCACGCTGGATGCGCCGATCGATACCGCCGACCAGGCCGATGCGATCGCCGCCCTGCTGGATGCGCTGGGTATCGCGCGTTTGCATGGCTTTGTCGGCTACTCGTACGGCGCGCTGGTCGGTTTGCAGTTCGCGACCCGCCATGCCGCTCGTGTCGGTACCTTGGTTGCGGTCAGTGGCGCGCATCGCGCCCATCCCTATGCCGCCGCCTGGCGTGCACTGCAGCGCCGCGCGGTGGCGCTGGGCCAGCTGCAATGTGCCGAAAACCATGGGCTGGCGCTGGCACGGCAGTTCGCCATGCTCAGCTACCGCACCCCGGAAGAATTCAGCGAGCGCTTCGACGCGCCGCCGGAAGTGATCAATGGCCGCGTGCGCGTGGCCGCCGAAGACTACCTGGATGCCGCCGGCGCGCAGTACGTCGCGCGCACGCCGGTGACCGCCTACTTGCGGCTGTCCGAATCCATCGACCTGCACCGCATCGACCCGGCCCAGGTGCGCGTGCCCACCGTCGTCGTTGCGGTGGAGGGCGATCGCCTGGTGCCGCTGGCCGACCTGGTCAGCCTGGTCGAAGGGTTGGGGCCGCGCGGCAGTCTGCGCGTGCTGCGCTCGCCGTATGGCCACGACGCCTTCCTGAAAGAAATCGATCGCATCGACGCGATCCTCGCCACTGCCCTTCGCATCACCGGAGAAACCGCATGAGCTTTCGTGACCCCGCCGACGCCCCCTGTACCGCCGCCACCGCCGCCGTCCGCGCCGGTATCGATCGCGACACTGCCTATGGTGCGGTGACGCCGCCGATCGTGCTGTCGTCCAACTTCTCCTTCGATGGTTTCGGCAACAAGCGCCAGTACGACTACACGCGCAGCGGCAACCCGACCCGCGATCTGCTCGGCGAAGCGCTGGCCGAGCTGGAAGGCGGTGCGGGCGGGGTGATCACCTCCACCGGCATGGGCGCGATCAACCTGGTGCTCAATGCGTTGCTGCAGCCGGGCGACACCCTGGTGGTGCCGCACGATGCCTACGGCGGCAGCTGGCGCCTGTTTAACGCGCTGGCCAAGAAGGGCCACTTCGCGTTGATCACCGCCGACCTCACCGACCCGCGTTCGCTGGCCGATGCTTTGGCGCAGTCGCCCAAGCTGGTGCTGATCGAAACCCCGTCCAACCCGCTGTTGCGCATCACCGATCTGCGCTTTGTCATCGAGGCGGCGAAGAAGGCTGGCGCGTTGACCGTGGTGGACAACACCTTCCTGTCGCCGGCGCTGCAGAAGCCGCTGGAGTTCGGGGCGGACCTGGTGCTGCACTCCACCACCAAGTACATCAACGGCCACAGCGATGTGGTGGGCGGTGCGGTGGTCGCGCGCGATGCCGAACTGCATCAGCAGCTGGTGTGGTGGGCCAATGCGCTGGGCCTGACCGGTTCGCCGTTCGATGCCTTCCTCACCTTGCGCGGTCTGCGCACGCTGGATGCGCGCCTGCGCGTGCATCAGGAAAACGCCGACGCCATCGCCGAGCTGCTGGACGGGCATGCGGTGGTCAACCAGGTGTATTTTCCCGGCCTGGCGTCGCACCCGGGTCATGCACTGGCTGCGCGCCAGCAGAAGGGCTTTGGCGCGATGATGAGTTTCGAGCTCGACGGTGGCGAGGCTGCGGTGCGCGCGTTTGTCGATGGTCTGCGTTATTTCACCCTGGCCGAGTCGCTGGGCGGTGTGGAAAGCCTGATCGCGCATCCGGCCTCGATGACGCATGCGGCGATGACCGCCGAAGCCCGCGCTGCCGCCGGGATTTCCGATGGCCTGCTGCGGCTGTCGATCGGTATCGAATCGGCAGAAGACCTGTTGATCGATCTGCGCGCCGGCCTGGCGCGTGCCGAAGCGACGCTGACCAGCGCAAGCCGCAAACAGGTCGACGCGTGAGCACCGTGCTGCCTGTTTCGCGCCGCGCTTCGGCGGCAGCGGTGACGCCGACACCACGGCTGGCCTTGCTGGGCACCGGGACGGTGGGGCGCGCGTTCGTGGCGCGCTACACCGCGCTGCAGGAGCGCCAGCTGCAGTTGCCGCGCTTTGACTGGTTGGCCAACTCGCGTATTGCCCACGATTGCGGCACCAGCGCCGCACAGGCCCTGCACCAGGCCAATGCCGCGCCGCGGGGCCAGGCCGTGCTGCAGCCGTGGGCGGAAACCACGGCCTTGCGTGCCGGCGATGTGCTGGTGGATGCGACCGCCAGCGAGGTCGTTGCCGACTGGCATGCGGAATGGCTGCTGCGTGGCGTACACGTGGTCACTGCCAACAAGCTAGGCCAGGGCACCGCGTTGTCGCGCGCGCAGGCCGTGCACGCGGCGCGTCACGCCAGCGGTGCGCACTACGGCGACAGCGCCACCGTGGGGGCGGGGCTGCCGGTGCTGAGCAGCGTGCGCGCACTGGTGGCAGGTGGCGACCATATCCATTCGATCGAAGGGGTGTTGTCCGGATCGCTGGCGTGGCTGTTTCATCGCTACGACGGTACCGGCGCATTTTCCGATTGCGTGCGTGAGGCGATGGCGGCTGGCTATACCGAGCCGGATCCGCGCATCGATCTGTCGGGCGAGGACGTGCGGCGCAAGTTGCTGATCCTGGCGCGCGCGGCGGGCTGGCAGCTGGAAGCCGAACAGGTGCATGTGGAATCGCTGGTGCCCGCAAGCATTGCGCGGTTGCCGCTTGACGCCTTGGATGCGCAACTGGGCGCGCTGGATGCGGTGGTCGGCGCGCGCTGGCAGCAGGCACGTGCCGCGGGGCGTTGCCTGCGCTTCGTCGGCCGTGTGGACGCACATGGTGCCAGCGTCGGCTTGCGCGAGTTGGCGCTGGATCACCCGCTGGCCGGCGGCGCCGGCACCGATAACCGTGTCGCCATCAGCAGCGATCGCTATCGCCAGCAGCCATTGCTGATCCAGGGGCCGGGCGCGGGTGCCGAGGTCACGGCGGCGGCGTTGCTGGATGATGTGTTGCGGATTGTGGCTGGGTAGCCGGTTAAGGACATGGAGAGGCGCCGGCGCTCTTTGAGCGCGGCTGTGGGTGCGCGCGCTGTCGATTGGATCGCCCGCGTGTTGATGGCCTGCCGGGTGTTCTGCACCTTGCAAACGGCTCAGCTGCAGCTCGCCCTTGCGCAAGCTGCAGCTTCCTGGGCTGCGTTGGTCATGCCAATCGCACCGCCGCTGGCATTGCTTACGGCGCAATCGCCTTCAGTAATGCGGCATTGAACCGTGTCGGGTCCTGCACCTGGGGAGAATGTCCGAGGTCGGCGAACTCGACGAGCTTCGCGTTCGGAATCGCCGCGGCCGCATGCTTGCCCAGCTTGGTGTAATCGCCGACACGCGCCTTGACCTCGGGCGGTGCGGTGTCCTTGCCGATCGCGGTGCGGTCCTTGAGGCCAATGAACAGCGTGGTCGGCACGCTGAGTTTGGGTAGTTCGTAGACCACCGGTTGGTTGAACACCATGTCGTAGGTCAGCGCCTGGTTCCAGGCAACTGCCTGCCTGCCGTTGCCCAGCGACATGCCGGCCTGCATGCGGGCCCAGCGCTCGAACTCGGGCTTCCACTGGCCGGCGTAATAGACCTCCATCTGATACTTCTTGATGCGCTCGAAGCTGATCTTCAGTTCGTTGTCGTACCAGGCATCGACGCTGCGCCACGGAATGCCTTCGGCCTTCCAGTCTTCCAGGCCGATCGGGTCGACCAAGGCCAGGTGCTCGGTGGCCTGCGGATACATCAGCGCGTAACGGATGGCGAGCATGCCGCCCATCGAATGGCCGACCACCACCGCACGTTCGATACCCAGCTTCTTCAGCAGCGCCTGGGTGTTGTCGGCCAGTTGCGCGAAGGAAAACTGATAGGCGGCCGGCTTGCTGGATTTGCAGAAGCCCACCTGGTCAGGCGCAATGACGCGGTAGCCGGCGGTACTCAACGCGGCAATGGTCTGTTCCCAGGTGGCGGCGCAGAAGTTCTTGCCATGCAGCAGCACGGCGGTGTGCCCGTTGGGTTTGCCGGTGGGCGCGACATCCAGGTACGCCATTTCCAGCGGCTGCCGTTGCGAGGTGAACGCAAAGGTCTCGACCGGATAGGGGTAGTCGAAGCCTTCCAGGCGCGGGCCGTAGCTGGCTTCCTGTGCCATCAGAGGGCCGCAGGCCAGGGCCAGGGCGAGAGTGCAGGCAAGCTGTCGCATCGCGATCTCCGTCGGAATCCAGCGTCAGACGGTACATGGCGGCATGTGGTGGGGACGTACAGCGCTGGCATGCGACTGCATCGGCGGCCGCTGCCGTTGGACGCATTGCCCAGTTTCGCGATGCCTGGAGAGTGACTGCAATACATGGCGCGGCCCGGGGCCGCGCCCGGCTCAGCATTCGATAACGTTGACCGCCAGGCCGCCGCGGCTGGTTTCTTTGTACTTGTCCTGCATGTCGCGGCCGGTGTCGCGCATGGTCTTGATGACCTTGTCCAGCGACACCTTGTGCTTGCCGTCGCCGCGCATGGCCATGCGGCTGGCGTTGATCGCCTTGACCGCGCCCATTGCATTGCGTTCGATGCAGGGGATCTGCACCAGGCCGCCGATCGGGTCGCAGGTCAGGCCCAGGTTGTGCTCCATGCCGATTTCCGCGGCGTTTTCGATCTGCCCCGGATTGCCGCCCAGCGCGGCGACCAGACCGCCGGCGGCCATCGAACAAGCCACGCCCACTTCGCCCTGGCAGCCGACCTCGGCGCCGGAAATGGAGGCGTTTTCCTTGTAGAGGATGCCAATGGCCGCAGCGGTGAGCAGGAAGTCGAAGATACGCTGCTCGGATGCGCCGGGGCAGAAGCGGTCGAAGTAATGCAGCACCGCCGGAATGATGCCGGCCGCGCCATTGGTGGGTGCAGTGACCACGCGACCACCGGCCGCGTTTTCCTCGTTGACGGCCAGTGCGTAGAGATTGACCCAGTCCAGTGTGGTCAGCGGATCGCGCATTGCCGCCTCCGGTTTGGACGACAGCTCGCGGTACAACGCCGGTGCGCGCCGCGAGACGTTCAGGCCACCCGGCAGCGTGCCTTCCTGGCGGATACCGCGCTCCACACAGGATTGCATTGCCGCCCACAGCTCGCGCAAGCCTGCGCGAATCTCGTCCTCACTGCGCCAGCTCTTTTCGTTTTCGAACATCAGCGCGGCGATGCTCAGGCCGCTGCGTGCGCATTGCGCGAGCAATTCGTCGCCGCTGAGGAAGGGGTAGGGCAGCGGCGTTTCGTCGGCCACGATGCGGTCGTCGGCGGCATCGTCCTGGTTGACCACGAAGCCGCCACCGACCGAGTAGTAGTCGCGCGTGGCGATCACCGCTTCATCGGCATCGTAGGCGGTGAAGCGCATGCCGTTGGTGTGGTAGGGCAGCTTCTGCCGCTTGTTCATCGGCAGGTCGCGCTTTTCGTCGAAAGCGACGACGTGCTGGCCCATCAGGCTGATGCGCTTGCTGGTGCGGATGCGCTCCAGCGTGGCCGGGATGATGTCCGGGTCGATCAGGTTGGGGCGGTGGCCTTCCAGGCCGAGCAGCACGGCCTTGTCGGTGCCGTGGCCGCGGCCGGTCAGGGCCAGCGAGCCAAAGACCTCGGCGCGGATGCGCACCACATCCTGCAGGCGGCCGGCATCCAGCAGCCAACGATGCACGAAGCGCTCGGCCGCGCGCATCGGCCCCACGGTGTGGGAGGAACTCGGACCGATGCCGATCTTGAACAGGTCGAACGTGCTGACAGCCATGCTTGCCGGAGAGGTGAGCGTAAAGGCGGCTATTCTAGTCGCTCGGCGCTTGCAGCACGGCTGCAGCGCAGCATGGGAGCTCCCGATGGCCTTGATCCTGTACCAGCGCGACGATTGCCACCTGTGCGACCAGGCCGTGGAAGTGCTGGCGCAGGCACGCGCAGGCGAGTTCGGCAGCGTCTTCATCGACGGCGATGCGGCGCTTGAGGCCGCTTACGGGGAGCGCGTGCCGGTGGTGGGCGATGCGCACGGGCGCGAGCTGGATTGGCCATTCGACAGCCGGCGGTTGCGCGAGTGGTTGAATGCCGGCACGCGATGAAGCGGCGTGTTCGCCTCCGGTACGCGCCAGATTTTGGATCTGGACTGGCTGAAAACGGCTTCGTGCCGGTCTGGTGCAGATGATCTGGGCCTTCGCTGTAAGGCGGCCGACCTGCTGCTTGGCTGCAGGGCGCTTGCCCGCTCACCCTCGCGGGACACGCCGCAAGTACGTCCGTGTAGGCGCTTACGCGGCACCCATGCCGCGTAAGTTGCCGTGACGGTGGGCGGACAAGGACCCGTCGAGCTGGTCGGTGTGTATGGTTTTCAACAACACAACCGGCATCTGTCTGGTGAGGGCACCGCGCCTTCGACCGACTCAGCGTTTAACCTCGGCTTTTGACTGCATCCAACATGATGGGGCTAACAAACGAATCGTGTCGGCCGCCCGTTCAAGGTGTCAGCCGTATTGATTCAATGGCACCACTGCTGCTCGCAGGGCACGCCATCGTGGTCGCCGTCCATCGTTGTGTCGGGGCAGTTGCGCAACACCCAGGTGGCATCGTCGCAGGAGGTCATCTGCGAGCAGTGTTTGCGGCCGCCGCAGCTGTGGTGCGGCGTGGGTGCGGGTGTGGCCGATGTTGTGCCTGCTGCTGCAGCTGCCGTTCGTGCGGGTAAGCTCTGGAGCGTTGCGCGGCCTGGCTGCGTCCTGTTTGCGGGCGCCCGCGCCGGAGCTGCAGACGGAGTTTCAGTGGGTGCAGGGGCTGGCAGCAGTGCGTCCCGATTGAGGTATGCATAGCCGCCAGCACCTGCCACAAGCAGCAGCAACATGACCTTGCCCAGCCCGAGCGAGCGATGGGGCAATGGTGATCGCGCTGCCGCATGCTGCCGGCGTGCGCCACGTCCGGCTGCATGCTGGCCGCCGCGCATCACGCGCACTGCCTGCCGTCGCCCATCCTTGCCCGGTTCGATCTCGAAGGAAATCAGCTCGCCGATGCGTGGTGCGTCCGCGCTGCGTGGAAACGCTGAAATGTGCACGAACAAATCATCCCCCGGCTGCGCCGGCGTGATGAAGCCGAAGCCGCGATCGGTATTCCAGCGGGTCAAGGTTCCATGCGTGCGCATCGGCGGCGTCCCTGGGATGGATGCCGAGTCTAGCTGTCGCGCGGTATCATCCGGCCGCCAGGCACAAAAAAACGGCGGACCCGACGAGGTAGTCCGCCGTTCAATGGCCGCGTCCGGTTGCGGCCGGTGGCGTTACTTCGCCTTGAACACGACCTTGGTGCTGATCGCGGTTTCGTTGGGAATAGTCTTGGTATCGGCCCAGTCGCCGCCGCCGACGCCGAAGTCCAGGCGCTTGACCAGCGCCTTGCCGGCCAGCACCGGCTGCGTGCCGGGTGTCCATGTGAATGTCAGCGTGACCGGCTTGCTGACGCCGCGCAGTTCCAGCGTGCCGTCGGCCGCGTACTGGTTGCCGCCGAGTGCACGGAACTTGTCGGCGCGGTAGCGCGCGGTGGCGAACTTGGCGACATTGAAGAAGTCCGGCCCCTGCAGGGTCGAGTCACGGTCGTTGTTGCCGCTGAGGGCACTGGCCAGCGGGATGCGCACATCGAGCTTGGCGCCGGCAAGATTGGCCGGGTCGAAACTCAGCGTGGTGTCGAAACCGGGGAACTTGCCGGTAAACACTTCGCCGTCGTACTTGCTGGCAAACACCAGCGACGAGCCGGGCGCCTGCACGTAGTCGGCAGCGAGGACCGGGGCGGTGGCGAACGTGGCCACCAGCGAGGCGGCGACCAGCAGGGGAGAGGCGAACAACCTGGACGACATGGGGAATCCTTTAGGGTTTGGAAGAGAGCCAGCCACGCGGCAACATCCGCACCAAGGTGGCGTCACGCTGGAACAGGTGGTGGTAGAGCGCAGCGCCGGCATGCGCCAGCACCACGGCAATCAACAGCCAGAAGCCCCACTCGTGGATGAAGTGCGCAACCGCACGCAATTGTTCGTCCGGCGGGCTGAGCTTGGGCACGGCAAACAGGCCAAACCAGCGGAACGGGCGCAGGCCGCTGGTGGAGTCGTACAACCAGCCCGACAGCGGCATCGCAAAGATCATCGCGTACAGCAGCCAGTGGGTCAGCCCGGCGATGCGTTCCTGCCAGCGTGGGGTGCCGGCCACCGGCGGCGGCGCGCCCGCATAGAGGCGCCAGCCCAGCCGGACGATCACCAGTGCCAACACGGTCAGGCCCACCGACTTGTGCGCGGTGTAGACCCAGAAGTATTTCGGTGTCTTGGGCAATTCGCCCATGGTCAGGCCGACGATGCCCAGCACCAGGATCAGCAGTGCGATCAGCCAGTGCAGGGTCTGGCTGACACCGCCCCAGCGTTCGATGTTCTTCAGGGTCATGCTCAGGATTCCGGGCTGGGCGCAGCGTCAGGGGCGGCGGGTGCGTTTTGGGGTTGCGGCGTGTCGTCGTCGGCGCGGCCTTCGCGCACGGCTTCGGCTTCGATGCGCAGTTCCACCGTATCGCCGATCATCGATTTCCACGCGTCGATGCCGAACTCCGCACGGCTCAGCGTGGCAGTGGCGGAAAACCCGGCGGTGCGGCGGAACGGCGGCAATGGATGGCGTTTGAGCGCATTGAGGGTGACGTCCAGGGTGACCGGGCGGGTGACCCAGTGCAGGGTCAGGTTGCCGGTGACCTTGGCGTGGTTCTCGCCGCTGGCTTCCACCTGCGTGGAGACGAAATGCGCGTCGGGAAAGTGCTCGGCGTCGAGTAGGTTGCGTGCCAGGGTGGCCTCGTTCCACTTGGCATCGCCCAGGTCGGTGCGGTGCAGCGGCACGGTCACGTCCAGCCGTGCCGAGGCCCAGTCGTCCGGGTCGAACACCAGCGTGCCGCTGGTTCCGGAAACGGTGCCCAACGCCTTGGAAAAGCCGGCATGTTCGACCGCGAACAGCACCCGCGTGTGCACCGGATCCAGCGCGTAACGCACCGGCGCGGCGGTCGCGGCAAGGCTGGTCACGACCAGGGCGGGAAGCAGCAACAGGCGGGCGAGGGTTGTCATGGGCGGATTCTAGACATATCCCGCTGCACCGCGCTTGGCTTGCGCTCGCAACGATCCGTTGCGAGCATGCGGGCTGGACGTGGAAAGGATGCCCACATGCGTGCGCTTGCTGTTTTGTTGGTCTTGCTGCTGGGCGCAATGCCCTGTGTGGCGAAGATTCCGGAGATTCCGCGTTTCCGGATCGTGGGTCCCAGCGACGGACTCCCATCGACCATGGTGGTTGCGATCCACCAGGATCGCGCTGGCTATCTGTGGCTTGGCACCCTGGATGGTTTGGTGCGGTACGACGGCGCAGGATTCAGGACCTGGCGACATGATCCTTCCGACCCGACATCGTTGCCCTGCAACGCGATCCAGGCGCTGCACATCGACGCGCTTGACAGGATATGGATCGGCTGCGGCAAGACGCTGAGCGTCATGGATGCCGGACGAGGCCATTTTCGGCACTACCGCGCGGTTGACTATCCGTCGATGAAGGACGGCGAGATCTACAGCATCACTGCGTTCGACGGCGATATCTGGGCCGGAACCACGACCGGCGCGCTGATTCGCCTCGATACTTCCGGCGTGATGTCGTCGGTGGATCTGGGTACGCTCGATGGCGACCTTGACCAGGCCATGGTCATGAATCTTGCGGCAGACAACCGGCAGCGGCTGTGGATCGGAACCACCAGTGGACTGGCGTATTACGACGGAAAACGTCTGCATCGCGTCTATGTCCCGGACGAGCCCAACCGGCAGTCTGCCATCTTCGGTCTGCAATGGGCGGGCGACCGTCTGTGGCTGGGCAGCGAGTCGGGGTTGCACGTCATGGGATCCGACGATCGATGGCAGCCGCTTCCCTGGGGGACGATGTTCGGCACCGGCAACGAATTCTGGGGTGCAGTGGCTGCCCCGGACGGCGAATTCTGGTTGGGAAGCGGACGCGGTCTGTGGCGGACCCGCGGCGAGCGTCCACCGGTCCCTGCCTTCAGCGGAGAGGGGGCTTTGTCACGCCGGAATGTCATTGGCCTGCTTGGAGCCGCTGATGGCGGGCTATGGGTTCCGATGCATGGCACCGGCCTTGGGTACTTGCCGGCAGACTGGAAGCGCACTGCCGTGCTCAAACCCGCGGTGCCGACGGGTGATGCCATCTATTGCAACCTGGCCCCTGCCACACGTTCCGGTGGTCTGTGGCAAGTCGATGCGGAAGGTCGCTTGTTGCGCGTCGATCCAAGCACTGGCGACACGTTTCAGACAGGGTTGCAGTCGTCGCAACTCAAGGACATGGAGTTGGTGTCGGCGCTGGAGGATCGCCTGCAACGTGTCTGGCTAGGCAATTTGAGCTTTGGCCTTTCCCGCATGGACCTGCGGACCGGTGAATTCATCCACTGGCCGTCCGATGGCCCCGAACCGGCGTCGGCGCTATCGGCGCCTGACTGGATCATCGAGCATGGCGATACGGTGTGGATGGCCTTCATTGACATGCTGCAGCAGCGCGATCTGCGTAGCGGTCGTGTCTTGCAGCGCATCACGCAGCAGGACTTGCACGGTTTGCGCGATATCGCCGTACAGCAGCTGGAACAGGGCCCGGACGGGCGCGTCTGGGTTGCAGGCGAAGGCGGCATGTTTGCCTGGGACGAAGCGTCACACCAGTTCGTGCCGGTCCCAGGGTTGGAAGGGACGCAGATCCAGGCGTTTGCCAGCCAATCGCCGGAGATGGTGTGGGTGTATCGGGCCGTCGGTGCAGAACAATGGAAAAAAACCGCAACACGTTGGGTGCGCGTGCGTCAGGTGGGCCAGGTGGATGGCCTGACCGGGTTCGATGCGTCCGCAATGCGGATCGACCCGCGTGGCAGGGTCTGGATTTCCAGCTTGCGCGGGCTATGGCGGATCGACCCTTCGGTGACGCCGGCACGCCTACGCAATATCGGTACACGCGATGGATTGACCAGCCAGGAGTTCATTCAGCATTGTCTGCTGATGGCGGGCGATAGCCTGATCGGGGCGACCAGCGATGGCTCCACCGTGCTGCTGGATACCGCAATGCCCGATATCGCACCGTTTGTTCCGGCACTGCAGCTGGAACATGTCAGTGTGCTACGCAATGGTGCACGCGTCGCGCTGCCAATGGATCGCCCGTTTCAGCTTGGCCCTGGAGATCGGCAGCTGCAGATCGTCAGCCGTCTGCTGTCGTACAGCGACCCGCTGTCCAATCGTTATCGCAGTTTCTTGAAAGGCTTCGACACCGAATGGCAGACCTCGGGCAACGCGGGAATCCGGGAATTCGCCAGCTTGCCTGCCGGTAGCTACGAACTCACGCTGCAGGGGGTGGATCCGCTGGGCAATCGCTCACAGATGCGCTCGCTGCGGTTCTCGGTCAATCCACCGTGGTGGCGCAGTGACGCAGGCATCGCGCTCATTTGCCTGCTTGTGCTGCTGCTGGGCGCATTGCTTGCGGCAGCCTACCGCCGCCGTGTGCGCATGCGCGCGCAGTGGCAGCTGGCCCAGCACAAACGCGAGCTGGCCGAGCAGGCATCGTTGGCCAAGACACGCTTTCTTGCGACCCTGGGGCACGAAGTGCGAACGCCGATGACCGGTGTGTTGGGCATGAGCGAGTTGCTGCTGCAGACGCCCTTGGACGGACGCCAGCAGGGTTATGCCAGCGCGATCCAGCTGGCCGGCAAGCATCTGCTGCGGCTGGTCAACGATGCATTGGATCTGGCGCGGATCGAGGCCGGCAAGCTGCCGCTGGATTACCGCGACTTCGATCTGCGTCAGCTGATCGGGCAGGTGGCCGAGCTGGTGCGCCCGAGCGCCGAGCAGAAGCGGCTGGCCTTCGCCTGCGAGCTGGATGACGCGCTGCCGCCTGCATTGCATGGCGATGCCAGCCGGGTGCAACAGATCCTGCTCAACCTGTTGTTCAACGCGGTCAAGTTCACCGAGCGTGGCAGCGTCAGCCTGCGTGTGGGGGTGGTGCCGCAAAGCCACGGGCAAGGCATCCGGATCGAAGTGTGCGACACCGGCCCGGGCATGAGTGCAGAACAGCGCGGGCGCCTGTTCCAGCGCTTCGAGCAGGCCGAAGGCGCCGTGACGCTGGCCCGGCATGGCGGCAGCGGCCTGGGCCTGGCGATCTGCCGCGAACTGGCAGCGGCGATGGGCGGTGCGGTGACGGTCAGCAGCGAACTGGGGCAAGGGGCGTGTTTTGTGGTGGAGCTGCCGCTGCGCTGGGTGAGCGCGCTCCCCGCAGTGCCTGCGCCTGCACGGGCAAGCTCGCCGCAGGCACAGGCGCCATTGCAGTTGCTGCTGGTCGAAGACGACCCGACCGTGGCGCAGGTGATCGTTGGCCTGTTGCAGACGCGTGGCCATCAGGTCACCCATGTCCTGCATGGTCTGGCGGCGTTGGCCGAGGTGAGTACGCGCCGCTTCGACGCGGGGCTGTGCGATCTGGACCTTCCGGGCATCGACGGTGCGGCGCTGGTGGCGCAGTTGCGCGCGCGCGGCGTGCGCTTTCCGATCGTCGCGGTTACCGCACGTGCCGATGCCGACGCAGAACCGCAGGCGATGGCCGCCGGCTGCAATGGCTTCCTGCGCAAGCCGGTCACCGGCGAGTTGCTGGCACAGGCACTGGCAGGTGTGCTGGCCGACGCCGCCGCTGCGCATGACGTCCCGGCCGTCGGCTGAGCTGTCATCGCTTGCCCGGTCGTACGGTTGCCGCCTGGCGCCGATGCAACAGCGTTGAACCGGATCGAGGCCCCCCTGCATGCGCTGGTTCGGGACGGGAGGTGAAAACGGACGAGCGACGCGACAAGCCCGCTCGGGCTTGCTCGCACCGCGTGCGGCCCGCACTATGCGGCGACTTGTCGTGAAACCTGTCCCGTGCGCCTTTTTTCGTGTTTTTCCTACTGGTTGATCGCAGCGGTGTCGCTGTGTGTGTACGTCACGGTGCCACCTGCGCGGGCGGCCACGGGCGCGCTGCTCACGCCGGTGCCCAGCCAGGTCACGGTCGCCGACGGGCTGCCCTCGGACACCGTCAGTGAGCTGGCCGAAGATCAGCAGGGCTATCTCTGGATCGCCAGCGATGACGGCCTGGCCAGATTCGATGGGCGCAACTACCGCATCTGGCGGATGGAAGACGGCTTGACCAGCAACGCGATCTGGACCATCTGCGTCGATCGCGACAATCGGGTGTGGATGGGATTCGAGAACGGCGGAGCCGGTTTTCTGGAGCCCAAGACGCGCGCGTTCAGGCGGCTGGAGAACCCGCAGTTTCCGGAGCTGCGCGAAATCACGGTGTGGGCGCTGGCCTACACCCCGAACGGCGATATCTGGCTTGGTACTGCGGCCCACGGGCTGTATCGGCGACGTCCCGACGGCAGCATGCAGCGCTTTTCCAACGTGCCCAGCGACCCGACCAGCCTGCCGTCCGACAGCGTGATCGGGTTCGAGGTCGCGCCCGACGGAACATTGTGGATCGGGACCCATGGCGGGCTCGCGCGCTGGGACGGCGCGCATTTTCAGCGGGTGTCGTTGCCCGGAACAACGCAGGCGGTCAACCGGCTGCACATGGAGCGCAGCGGCAACACCTTATGGGTCTCGGATGTGGTCGGCGATGCGTTTCGCGTGGACGCCGACGGCCAGGCGCGGCCCCAGCCGTGGCAGAAGGCCGTGAGCAAGCGGCGGGTGATGGGAGTGTTGCTGCACGACCGCAGCGGGCGCTATTGGCTGGACACCGAGAGCGGCCTGGGCCTGTCCACCGCAGGAACCGACATCAGCAGCGTGCCGGTCTACAGCCTGTCGGCGCATGGCCTGGTCAGGCGCAACTGGATTACCGCTTACGAGGATCGGGAGGGCGGGCTGTGGTTTGCGGCGCTTGAAGGTGGCCTGTGGCACCTGCCTCCGCATTGGGACACCTTTGCGGTACTGGCCCACCACGGTGCTGATCCACAGTCGCTGACCAATCCGTCGGTGCTGGCGACGGCGTCTTCGGCTGCGGGCGGTGTCTGGCTGGCTGGCTCGCGGCATGCGCTGGATTATCTCGATGCGGCGACCGGCCAATTGCAGACGCATCTGACGCAAATCGATGCCCGTCCGCCCGACTCCATGCTCGAAAGCCGGCGCGGGTTGGTCTGGATCGGCGTCGAAGGAAAACTGGTCCGGTATGACCCGCAGAGCGGGCAGGTCAAACGCTTGCAGCTACGTGAGGACGTCGAGCCTGATCCGGATGGTGCGGCGGACCGTCCGGGCTGGATGGCTGAGGACGCGCAGGGCCGCCTGTGGGTGACAGTGCTGGAATATGGCCTGCAAATCCGCAACCAGGAGGGGCAACTGCTGCGGACCATCGTCAATGGCAGTCATGGACTGGAGGTGTTGACCATCCTGGACCTACGCCTCGGCCCGGATGGTCAGATATGGCTGAGCAATAACGCCGGCCTGCGGCGCTGGGACCCCGCCGCCGACCGATTTGTCCCCGTCGACGGTACACCGTCCCTGCCGACCTATCTGTTCCGGCTGGGAGAGGGGGGCGTGGTCTGGACCGGGTTGGCCGGCGAGATCCGGCGGTATCTGTGGGACGGAAAGCGGCTCAAGCACCTGGACACGGTCGGAAAGGAGCAGGAGTTTCCGTTGGTGGCACCCAACGGCCTGGTGGTCGACGCTAGGGGCGTGGCGTGGGTGTCCAGTCAACGCGGGCTGATCCGGATCGATCCCGGCAGCAGGTTGGTGCGGGTGTACGGCGTGCACGATGGGCTGCCCAACCAGCAGTTGCAGATCAACACGCTGGTGCAGGCCGGCAGCGGGCGCATCGTCGCCGCATCGCCCGACGGCGTGGTGGTGTTCGACCCGGCCACGATGCGCCCCAGCACCCGCAGGCCGCCGTTGATCATCGAACGCGTGGGCCTGCGGCGCGGGGAGCGTGGTCTGGATATCACCGGGCAAGAGCCGCTGACGATGCAGGATGGCGACCGCGATCTGCATATCGTCGCGCGCCTGCTCAGCCTGGCCGATTCCGAATCCAACAGCTACCGATTTCGGTTGAGTGGCTACGATCCGGACTGGATCGATGTCGGTCCCAGCGGCGAGCGGCAGTTCTCGCGGCTGCCTGCGGGGCATTACACGCTGGAAGTGCAGGGGCGCACCGCCGACGGCATCTGGTCGGCCAGCCAGACGCTACGTTTTCAGGTGCTGCCGCCCTGGTGGTTGTCGCCATGGGGACTGGTGTTTCTGGGCGTGCTCGCGCTCTGCGCCATCGCCGCGGCGGTGTTGCTGTATCGCCGCCGCCTGCGGCGTTTGAACGCCTGGCAGCTGGCCGTGCACAAGCAGGAGCTGGCCGAGCAGGCGTCGCTGGCCAAGACGCGCTTTCTGGCCACGCTCGGCCACGAGGTACGTACCCCGATGACCGGCGTGCTGGGCATGAGCGAGCTGTTGCTCAAGACCTCGCTGGACAACAAGCAGCGCAGCTATACCGAATCGATCCGTCGTGCCGGCGCGCATCTGCTGCGCCTGGTCAACGATGCGCTGGACCTGGCGCGGATCGAATCCGGCCGTCTGGAACTGGATCTGGAGCCGTTCTCGGTACGCCAGCTGGTGGCCGAGGTGGAAGGCCTGATGGCGCCCCTGGCGCAGGAGCGTGGCCTGCGTTTCAGCCTGGAAGTAGGGCTGCTTGGCGACATCACCGCCAGTGGCGATGTCACCCGCATTCGCCAGATTCTGCTCAACCTGCTCAGCAATGCGATCAAGTTCACCGAGCGCGGCGTGGTCGGGCTCAAGCTGACCACGCTGGGCTCGTATCAGGGGCTGCGTTTCGAAGTGGCCGATACCGGCCCGGGCATCAACGCCGACCAGAAAGCGCGCCTGTTCCAGCGCTTCGAACAGGGTGACGGCGCCAAGACCACTTCGCGCTATGGCGGCAGCGGCCTGGGCCTGGCCATCTGCCAGGAACTGGCGATGGCGATGGGCGGGCATATCGAAGTGATCAGCCGGCTCGGCGCGGGCACGCGCTTCGTGGTGGATCTGCCGCTGCGCTGGGTCGCTTCCAACGCCACGCTCGGTGGCGAGGTGGCGCGCACCGGCGGCACGGTCGCCCCGCAGCGTATCCTGCTGGTGGAAGACGACCCCACCGTCGCCGAGGTCATCGTTGGCCTGCTGCGTTCGCAAGGGCACTCGGTGGTGCATGCGCCGCACGGGCTGGCCGCGCTGACCGAAGCGGCCGACAACCCTTTCGACCTGGCCTTGCTGGATCTGGACCTACCCGGGCTGGACGGCTTCGCCCTGGCGCGGCAGCTGCGCGTGTTCGGTTACGACATGCCGCTGGTGGCGGTGACCGCACGCTCGGACGAAGAGGCAGAGCCCACCGCGCAGGAAGCCGGGTTCGACAGTTTCCTGCGTAAGCCGCTCACCGGCGACATGCTGGCTGACACCATCGCCGAGGCATTGCGGCGCGGCCGCCCGCGCGAGCAAATCTAGAGCCGTGCACCGCAGTTGAAATCGCACACGGCGCTGCGCTGGCGCGCGGCGCTGGTCAATGGCGCAGCGGCCGCGTCATTCGGCGACTTCTTCCACCTGCTTGGGATGTGGCCGCGTCTCGGCCAACTGCCAGAAGATCAGCGTCGACGACAAGGTGATGCCACCGACGCACAGGAAGGTCGCATGCAATGCGGCAGTGGCGCCGTGGCTGTCGCCCAGATGTGTGTTGAAGGCGGCCAGCAGACTGCCCGCTGCCGCCGCGCCGAACCCGGTGGCCAACATCATCACCATCGATAGCAGGCTGTTGCCGGGGCTGGCCTGCTCACGATCCAGGTCGCGCAAGGTCACGGTGTTCATGACGGTGAACTGCAGCGAGTTCACCGCGCCGAAGCAGGCCAGCTGCACCAGCCGCAGCCATAGCGGCTGGCCGACATCGACCAGCGCGAAGCTCGCCATCGCCAGGCCCACCAGCACGGTATTGAGCATCAATACGCGGCGATAGCCGAAGCGACCGACCAGCTTCACCGCAGCACGTTTGGCCGCCATGCCGGCCAGCGCCACCGGCACCATCATCAGCCCGGCATTCATCGGGCTCATGCCCAGGCCAACCTGCAACAACAGTGGAATCAGGAACGGCATCGAGCCGCTGCCCACCCGCGCAAACAGGTTGCCCAGGATGCCGATGCGATAACTGGCCACCTTGAACAAGGCCAGTGGAAACAACGCCGCCGGCGTGCTGGCCGCATGCAGCCAGTAACCGGCCAACGCGGCCAGCCCGCCGATGGCCAGCAGCATGACAAAGGCATGGCGCAGGCCGAGCTCGGAGATGCCGTCCAGCGCCAGCGACAGTGCCACCATACCGAACGCCAGCATCAGATAGCCGATCAAATCGAAGCGCTGGCGTGCATCGCCGTAGTGGTCGGGCATGATCTTTAGCGCGGCGATGAACCCGATCACGCCGATCGGCAGGTTGATCAGGAACACCCAGTGCCACGAGGCGACTTCCACCAGCCAGCCGCCCAGCGTGGGGCCGACGAGTGGGCCGATCAATGCGGGAATCGCGATGAAACTCATCGCGCGCAGGAAGTCGGCGCGCGCCACGGTCTTGAGCACTGCCAGCCGGCCCACCGGCAGCAGCATCGCCCCGCCAATGCCTTGCACCACGCGCGCCGCCACCAGCTGCGGCAGCTGCTGCGCGGCGGCGCACAGCAGCGAGCCCAGCGTGAACACGATGATCGCCGCCAGGAAGGTGCGCCGGGTGCCGAAGCGGTCGGCAATCCAGCCCGATGCAGGGATGAACATCGCCACCGCCAGTGCATAACTGAAGACCACCGACTGCATCTGCAGCGGGCTTTCGTGCAGGCTGCGCGCCATCGACGGCAGCGCCGTATTGACGATGGTCGCATCCAGCATCTGCATGAAGATCGCCAGCGACACCAGCCACAGCAGCGGCTTGATGGTGTCGTAGGCGCGCAAGGTGGGCACGGGTTGGGACATGAGCATCGCCATCGGGAAGACAGCGCATTATCCCTGCGCGCGCGTGCAGAACGTCGCAACACTATATACGACGCCATTGCTTGAGCCCGTCGCAGCGTCGCATCGCCGCAGCGGCAACGAGTGAGACGCGCCGCACCCAATCCAATTGCGGACAAGCCCGATGCTACGAATCGTCGGGAACGGGCTGTGGCGGCGTGCTAATGCCAGATCTGGCTTGCACCAAGCGGTTGCTTTGCTGGCGAATCGTTTTGCGCCTGCCACCGTCCAGTCACCGCAAGCGAGCGTTGTCTCACATCAGGGTGGATCGACCGAGGGCGGGCGAGGGGAGCGTTCGTAGAAAAAGCGGAATGCACGCTTGGAGCTTTGCCGACGGTCTGGTCAGGGATGGCGCGACTTGGGTCTGGCCGCCTTCCGAGCGCGCCAGTAGATCAGGTCGAAAGCATCCATGGAAAAGCAAGTCTTTGATGTAGTGCAGCACGCCTATTTCCCAGGCGATCCCTTGAAGAAAATGCTGGGAAAGATCGCTGCACAACTGTCGCAGAGCGCGATCACGAGCGGCGCGGCATGTAAGTTTGTCGCGGTGGAGCATCACGGTCCACCGGGCCCGGTTCTGGCAGAAATCCAGCCCCCGCCCACGCAGTGTTTTCCCGTCCAGCACGGCCGGCAAGTGCTCGGCACACTGAATGTCACGCCGGCTCAAGAACGAATGACCCCGGAGGCGATGACGCTGTGCCAGCAGATCGCAAAGTATTGTGCGTACCTGATCAAGCGCGATGCCGCGCGGGCGTTCGCGCAAGACCGGTTTGGTCGCGCGCTGTCGATCGTGGGCGTGAGCGAAGAGGTCTTGACGATCGACGAATTTGTCGAGCACGGCGCATACAGTCGCTTGCCGGTCATCGTTCGCGGCGAGTTCGGAACCGAGAAGGAAACGGTGGCCGTTTTGCTGCATGCAGCTGCACCCTGGCGGGAGGGGCCGTTCGTTGCGATCGACTGCGCCGCTCCCGGCGACGCACCGGCGGCATGGTTCAAGCGCGGGGCCGGGGGAACGCTATTTCTGCAGAGCGTGGACGAGCTCGACGACGCGCTACAGCGCCAGTTGGCAGGGCAGCTTTGTGGCCTCGGCGGGCCATGGTCCGCCGTGGACGGCGAGGACTCGCCACGCGTGGTCGCCTCCACGACCGCTGATCTGTCGCGCCGCGTACGTGCCGGACGCTTCTCGCGGGCGCTGCTGTCGCAACTGGATGTCCTGTCGATCGAACTTACCCCGTTGCGCAAGCGACGGACAGATATCGGCTTTCACGTCGAGCATGTGCTGGATCGGCATGGCCTGGATCACGGTCAGGTGGTCACCGAGGTGTTGATGGACGCCCTGACCCACTACCCATGGCCGGAAAACCTCCAGGAGCTGGAGCGGGTGGTGCTGCGCCTGGCGGTCATGACAGCCGGCAGGCCGATCGGCAGCGCCGACATCCAGCGCCACGCACCGCGTCTGTTGGAAGGCCGGGTGCAGGGAGCGCAGCGCGATGCATGCGCGACGATGTCGCAACCGGCCGATCTTCCGACTGAGCCCACGCCGCCGGGAACGCCTGTCGACTGGATCGACGGCCTTCCGCATCGCCCCGGGCAACGTCTCGCCACCCTGCACGACGCACTGCGGCGCGCATTGGTGCATCTGGGCGAGCACTATGCCGAGCCGCTGACCCTGGGCGATCTGGCCCGGCAGGCGCACGTTAGCCAGTCGCATCTGGGCTTTCTGTTCCGCGACGAACTCGGCACCCCGTTCAAACCGATGCTGCAGCAGCTACGGATCGAAAAGGCCAAGGAGCTTTTGCATCAGCAGCGCAAGCTGCGCATTACCGAAGTGGCGCTGAAGGTCGGTTTCGGCGACCTGAGCCATTTCGAAAAGAGCTTCCGACGGCTGGTTGGGGTGAGTCCGCGTGAGTTCCGTAGGGTCTATGGCCAGGATTGACCGTCAGATATGAGGCCCCAACTTCGTGCTGGGTTCATCGGCTGGGCCCAGCATGCGGTTGCTTACAAATGCGCCGCCTCTCAGAAAAAATTCTATTCAAGCACCGATTGGTTGGGGTGGCCGACTTGCGGCGCCCGAAAAGATCGCCCGCGCCGGGTCGTGCCCATCGGCTGTCTCTACCTCTACTACATGCGCGGCATCGATCGCGTGCGTCAGCAATCCGTCCAATCCCGCTTCACTCCTGCGCTGCCGACAACGAGCTGGCATCATTCCGCCACGGGTACGGCAGTGCAAGGATGGTCCCGGATTGCTAGCGATCAGGTCCAGCGTAGCGAAAAAGCGCAGTTGTGGCACGGTTGGGCTGCCTGTAACGCATTGGGGCGGTCGGGCGAGTGACGTCTTTCAGGGACGACTAATAAACCGCCCTGTGGTTACCGGGAACCACTGAGCCAGCAAGTCCCTTTCAATGGCCTCCGGCCTTCCTGTCAGATCGGCATAGTGCTTGATGTAAACACTGCGATGGTGCCAATTTACAAAGATCGGATCGGGGTGCAGCATCGGTAGCGATGTCAGGCCCGCAACAACCGCACCGGAACCCACGGCTGCCCATCGGTCTCCGCTTTCCGTTTCCACACATCCCATGCCGTAGCCCAGTTGCCGCATTGCGATGTAGCTTCTATCGTCCTTGAGAATTTGTTCGTAGAGTTCCAATAAGCCGGTATCCTTCAGATTCAGGCATGAGCCGAGCTGCGTCCCATTATCCCGCAGGAATGTCTCCGCAAGATGCCGCACCATTTGTCCTGGTTCCGGAAAGATCTGGTTGCCGCCGCCCTTGCCATTCTTGGATGCGTTTCCGACAAGGGTCGCATGGGCACCAGGCATGAGGATTAGTTCCTTCTTTACTTTTACGTCCGGGATGATCGGAGTAAAGCCGCGCGCCCTCTCATCGCGTGCGTATACGGCGCGGTATTCCAGCACGTTGGTATTCAGTGTTGTCCTGTTTAACTGGAAATTCAAAGGACCGGGTACCGGGTCTATCGCAAAAATGTTGACGCAGATGTGGCGGAGCTGCGGGTCGGCATACATTGCATTGGCCATCATGTGGCAGGTAACTGCGCCACGGCTCCAGCCAATGAGGTTGACGCGGTCAGGCAGTGGTGTTCGCAGGACTTTTGCTCGCGCCTTTTGTAAGGCTTGGGGAACGATTTTTCGGTGCTTATTGGCAGGGGTCCAGCCACCAAAAGTGTTCTGCGGCTCAAGTCCAGCTGCTTCGGCAGCTGCCTTTTCCCTTTGTAGGATGCGTATTTCCGCATCTGTCATTAAGGTCCTCATATGGCTGGGGTCCTTCTTGATCACCGCAATCGCGTGCTTGACGTTCTCCTCCCAGCCCGAGCCAAAAGTAGTACCCCGAGCATCAGTGTAGTTCCCCGGGAGTGTCCATTTATCGTTTTCTTGTTGATTCCCGCTGCCCGGTCCATCCGCTATGAGCCAATCATCGAACTCCACCCCGAGATGGTTGCGTGCCAATGTGGAGATAAGCTGTCCTTCGCTGTAGTTTGCACTGTCGTAATCCAGGCTGTTCGATCCTGTCCCGCAAAAAAATACTGTGAATGTTGACATTCTTGATGTCTCCAGAATCTCGGGTGGTTGGGTCGCTGTATTAATCTATGTGTGGATTACGGGGCTCGTGCACTACGGTGGTATGAGGGTGGACTCTTGATGCATTCGCGGAGTGAAATGTGGCTTTTGCTGCTAAACTTTCGCTGTAGTCGAGTTGCGTGATTATTCAATGCACTGCTGTTGACCGGGGTTGTGATTGCGGCGGGCGTGTCATGTGGTGGATTTATATAAATCCACCCATGATGTTTTGCATCAAATGGCCTTGAAGCGAGTCGCGTACTTTTGTCAGTTGGATGACATAGGAGGAATAGTCGTTCTCCGACTCGAGAAGGTAGTTGATGAGCAGCGTGAGAGAGGCTAGGACGCAATTGAAGCTATTGAATCCGTCACCATTCTTCAGTGCGAAGACATTGATTTCCGGAGCCACAGCACGGAACCATCGCGGGAAATTTCCGGCATCCTCCTCTGTTACAGGTATCTCGAAACTGACGCAGGTCGGGTCGTCAAGCATGGCGCTATCATCTTGCCAGTGGCCTCCACCGCCTTGGCCAAAGAACGCCCATGGATAACCCGACACATTCGGTACCAGTCCCCTGACGAACTGGACCCGCCCGCGAAGACGAGACAGAACGGCCGTATGACCTGTAAATTGCTGTAACAGGGGGGAGCGCGATAATCTTGAGGATCCGATTCCCATGTTTTGCTCGGTCCAAGCGATCAAGGTCGGGTCGGGGTCGACTTCATAGCGCATGTCTGGCCGGTGCCTCCAACGTCCTTGGTGTCGTGAGATGCCTGCGATGCCGACGGAATTGGTTTGTTCTGACATCAAATCAACTATTACTGTCATTTCACATCTCCTTTCGAGGCAGAAGGTGCAGGCCGGCATATGCCGTACCGAGATCGAGCGACCTGATGGCGGAGTTCTCTTGCCGCTGCGGTAATGCGTACTCGTGGGCTGGCTGCTGCAGGCGCTAGGTTTTATGCGGTGAGATCGGCATGATCCCGGTCTGCGGGGATACGCGCATGCACGCTCGATACAGACGTGGGCTCTTGGACAGGGGTGTCGGAGCGTTTTTTAATACCGCCGATTTAGCTATAATTTATTGGGGAAAATCACAGTTATTATTCTTTCCGAGGGCGCTAGCCAATCGTTGCAGGTCCCTTTGGGCGAGGGTTGCTATGGAATATTGATGTGATTCCATGGAGCTAGGTCCGCACCAGGCGTTGATCCGGATTCGGCTTTGGCCTGGTTTCGACGAGTGCGTTGGCGGATTGATTGACGCAGGTGATGCGCTTATCCGGTCGTTTAATGCATTGAATCAGTGCGGGGGAAAGTGGGGTGACGCGTGGTGTCGTCTATCGATGCAGGGAGTGTCGGGTTGGTTGCAAGGGATCTTCATGCATTGCTGGAGTTTATGGGTTCCTGCTTTTTCCCGATGCAGGAAATACGCGCAATCACGCCGAGCTCGGATCGGCTAAACTCGAATAACTGAGGTCAACTTCCAGTCCATCGCACGGCGTACCAGGAAGCGACAGCACCGCATCCTGTTCGTATTGCCAGAGCATGGCCTGGGAATAGCCGCAGCCGGCCGGATCGGAGGGCTGGACGTGCCGGATGTCGCCGGCGTAGAGGTGACGCCCTGCCGTGGAGACCCGCCAGGCCCAGACGCGCGGGGAGGGGCAGGGGCCTATCCGCGACAGCAGTTCCACTGCGCGCGCGTGCGAGCAGTACAGGCCGGGCGAAAAACCATTGCCCAACAGCGCGGCGATCCACATACGGATGTAGTCGATGGCTGCCTGTGGCGGGCTGCCGCCATCTTCCCAGTCGAGATAGACCACCGCGCCATCGGGAAAGCCTTCGGCGCGTGCCAGCGCTGCGGCCTGTGCACCATCGAGGCTGCCCTGCCGGGCGGTGACGTCGTGCGAACCGGGGCCGATCGTCTGCTGACCAAGGTAGACGGGCGCCAGGCCCCAGCCTTGTGCGATCAACGCAGCGCGTTGGCCCATCCAGCCGGTGTCGGCATGGCTTGGCGCCGGTGCCAGGTAGTAGCCGCACCACGCCAGCTCGGCCTGGGTCTTGAGCCAGTCAAGGGCGGGCAATCCGGGGAATTGATCGGTGTCGAAGCCTGTGTAGAAGGTCATGTCGGAATTCCTTCGGATCGGGCGTTGGCTGGGCCGGGGCTAGATGGCCGCGGCAAGTGGGGCTGCGCTGCTGGATCAACGTGGCGGCGGGGAGCCGGCAGACCGGCGCCAATGAGGCCGGACGGGTTCATCGCGAGACCGGCTTCATCGCAACGCCGAAACGCATCGCTCCGTCAGCTGGCTATTCCGTCGTCGGCGTTCGGAGTGGCCGGCGACGTCGCCGCCATTGCCTGCTCGGTCTGCTGCTGCGCGGCGGTCACCGCCGCAGCGGCGGCCTGTTCGGCCTGCTGAAGTGCCTGGTTTGCGCTATCGATCGCCTGGTCATTGCCAGCTGCGGTGGTCGCGGCGGTTGCGGCCTGCATGGCCGCCCGTACTGCCCTATCGCTGGCCGCCATCGCCTGATCGATCTGGGCTTGCGCCGCTTTCAGCGCCGCTTCGATCTGCGAGGATCCTGACGATTGCGCAATGGAGGCTGGTGTCTGGTATGGGGGCGTGGGCTGAGTATAGTCGGACATGCTGGTATCTCCTGAAGTGGACGCGGAATGGAGCGGGGTGACGGCATCGGCACGCGATGGTCGCATCGGCGCGGCGAGTGGTGCGGTTTCGGTTGGGCGCTGCGCTGCAAGCGCGCGCAGCCTCTCACCCAGTGCGTTTTCGGCCTGCGCCATGCCCAGGCGTGCGGCCGCTAGGGCAGCGGCGCGACCTGCATGCACCGCTTCGCGCGCCGCGTCGGCGGCGCTGGTCGCAAGCGGGGCCTGGTCGCCGGCCGCAGCAGGCGGGGGCGGTGTGCTCACTGCGTGACCTCCGCATCCGTGTCTTGCGAGGTGGTGGGTGACGCAGGTGCGGCACCGAAGTCGCGCAGCGAGATGATGCCGCCGTTGACCTGCAGCAGTGCAGCCAGGGCGTCGTTCTGCATGGTGAACACGCAGCTGCTGCCATCCTGGCCCAGCACCCCGCGGCTGGGCCGGTTGGCCGCCAGGAAGGCCTGCGCCGACTGCAGGTAGAGGCGGATCGCATCGCTCGCCGCCTGGTCGTCGCCGTCGCCTCGGTAGCGGGTGTGCTGGACGATCTGCTGGGCCGCCAGCGATAGCCGCGCGAAGCCGATCTGGCGACCGCGTGCCAGCCATTCGGCAACGCTGCGCTCGACCTCGTTGGGCGAAGGCAGCCCCTGCACCTGTGGGCAATCCAGGGTGGTGAACAGCTGCGGCAACAGCGTCTGCAGTGCCGAGGCCGCCGCATGCGCACGTTCGTCCACAGCTGTGATCGTGGAAGTGCAGGCCAGATAGAAGCGGTAGTAATCGCAGAATTCCAGCGGCGTGCGCGCCTGCTCGATGGCGAATGCTGCTGCCTCCTGCTGCAGTGCTGGCGTGACGTCGGCTGGCGGCGCTTCGGCGGCCAGTTGGCGTAGCGCCAGGCTTTCTTCAAGGTCCAGCGACTGGAACACGCCGGCGCCATCGACCTTCAACTGGGTCAGCAGGCTGCGGCCTGCGGCCAGGTCGCTTGCGGTGTACAGGGCGTTGTCGCGAAAGATGCGCTGCAGCTGCGCCTTGACCACCGAGCCGGTGTCGCCTGCTTCGGCCTGCGCCAGCGTGCCAAGGTCGGTCAGACTCAAGGTCATCAGCTTGACCGGGCTGACCTTCAGCTCCAGCTGCGGCAACAAGGCCAGGCGCGAGCCGTGCAGGCCTTGCTGCACTTCGTCGAGCAGGCTGCTCTCGTCGGGAAAATCGTAGCGCACACCGGGCGATTGGATCGCCCATGCCAGCCACTGGGTGCCTCCATCGATGAAGGCCAGGCACTGCCTGCCCAGCGTCGAGAGCATCGTCGGCATCGAGATCAGGCGGCCTGCGATTGAAACGGACATTGCATGACTCCTTGTGAGTTTAACCAGCGGGGAAATTCTTCAGCACCAGCCCGGCCGCCGAACCGATCCTGGCGAAGTCGTCGGTGGCGCCCTGCATCAGCTCCTGCGCCTTGCTAAGTGCAGTGACGTACTTGTCATCGCCGGTGGCCAGGTACTGCGCCATCGCGACGCCAACGGCCGTGGTGGCGATCGTGGAGACATTGCGCAACGCGTCGGTGGCGTCCTGCACCGCAATGGCAGTGGACTGCGCCACCGATTGGTAGGCTTTGCCGGCTCCGCTGGTCAGCACGACCTGCGGGCTCATGGTCGCCAGCTGCACCTGGTTGATGACATCGATGACCTGCGCATTGACCTTTGTCGGTTCCATCTTGATTCCCATGGAATGATCGGCCGCCTTTCAATGAGGCCTAGTGGTAGGGGGGGGCTGACCTCATCTCTGCGGACGCCCTATGACTGAGCAGGCGGCGCAGGTGCAGGTGCAGGGATAGATGCAGATGCAGGTGCAACAGGAGCAGCAGATGCAGATGCAGCAACGACAGGGGGTGTGCCTGTAGCTGCAGCTGCGGGTGAAGTTGCGGCTGCAGCAGCAGGAGCATCAGAAGTGGCAGCATCATCGGGGCCGGCACCGGAGGCGGGGGGAGTAGCGGGCAGGGGCGGCGGTACGCTCAGCGCATGCACTTCCAAGAGGTCGGCGGTTGCGGTCGCGGCATCTGCCGAGGCGCCTTGCGCTTGCGTTTTCAGCACGTCGACGGCCACCTTGGCTTCCGCCGCTGCGGCGGCGATGAGCGCTGCAGGCGGGGGCGGTACGGGGGGCGGGCCGGGCAACGGCGCGACCATCGGTGGTGGTCCGGGTGGTGCAGGCGGTGGTGGCGGCGCAACCGGGAACGGTGCCGAGATCATCTTGGCGCAGGCGGCGGTGATCGCTGCTGCATTGATCATGCCGGCGCCTTGCTGCCGGTTGACGGCGTTGTGCATCGCCATGCCCAGCGTCTCCAGCATCACGGCATCGAGCATGCCGAGCGCCTGTGCGGGCGCCTGACCGGTGGTCAGCGTCACGATGCTGCTCACCGAATCGACGACCTGGCTGTTCACGCTACTGTCGTCGATCATGACGAAGTCGCTCCCTTCTGGATGATTAAGGCAAGGATTTGAGTAAGGGCTGCATCGGCAAGCACCTGTCCGCGCTGCTGGTTGGCGACTGCGTTTTCCATTGCGAGGGCGATGGAATCCGACAGCGCCAGATAGGTCGCCCCCATCGCGAGGGCCGGCGCCTGGCCGATCGCCATCGCCGCACCTGTAGCGGCGGTACCGATCAGGTTGGCGACGCTTGCAGCCTGCGCGCTTGGCTCCATGACGGGGCACTGGCATCAGTGTCCTAGGCCAACGACGGCCTGCGCTGTTCAACGCCAGCCGACGCCGAGAACAGCACGGTGTTCTGTGGTTCGTGTCTGCACGCGTACTGCAAGGCCACGCCATCGGGCACGCGTTCCAGGAATGCAAAATTGCCCTGCGGCACGTTGATCACGCTGTCCAGCTTCCGGCGATAGACCAACGGCTGCGCTCCGGGAATCACAGGCAGGATGCCGTCGAACTCGACGTTGATCACCGCCTTTTGATGCGGCGCGAATGTCGCCACGATGGTGCGGCCCCGGATCAGTCTGACGACAACATCCAGGGTGTTGGACGTAGGGATATGACGTAGTTGCAGCATGAGGCGTCCTTTCTCGATTCGGCCAGCGAACTGCGTGGTGGTTGCAAAGGCTTCGCGTATCGAACCAGGCGCCGCTCTCGCTGTGACAGCGGCGCCTGGCTGCCGATTACCGGAGACCGGCGCTCAGGATTTCCCGGGTGGCGACGCCATCGGACGCGGTATCGATCGAATACAGCGTGGACACGCCCTGGGTCGTCGACGCCTGCATCGTCACGTAGGACTGCTGCTGGTTGTTGGTGGCGTTGTGGGCGGCATTGGACAGCGCCTGGCTGGTGGCAACAAACAGGTTGCCCATTGCAATCGCCGGCGCATCGCCGAGGACCTTGGTGTTGACCTGGGAAACGGAATCGGTGATCTGGCTGTTGACGGCGGTCGGAAAGGCCATGGTGATAGCTCCTTGAGGTAGGGAAACAACGAAGACGCTGCGGCGTTAGCGGTTAGCCGAGGATCTTCCTGGTGGCGGCACCCGTGGTGCCGGTATCGAGCGAATACAGCAGCGAAACGCCCATCGTGGTTGCTGCCTGTGCGGTGACATACATCTGCTGTTGCGCGAGGGTTGCGTTGTGGGCCGCGTTGGCCAGCGCCTGCGCGGTGGCCTGGTACAGATTGCCCATGGCTGCGGCTGGAGCGCTTCCCAATACCTGCAGATTGGCCTGGGTAACCGAGTCGGTGATCTGGTCGTTGACGGCGGTGGGAAATGCCATTGGCGAATGTCCTTGGCGTTAGCCGGGCCGTCAGACGCCCAGGATCTGCTTGCTGACGACGCCGGTGGTGGCGGTGTCGATGGAGTACAGCGTCGCCACGCCCATCGTGGTAGCCGACTGCGCAGTGACGTAGCTCTGCTGCTGCGCGTTGGTGGCGTTGTGGGCGGCATTGGCCAGCGCTTGCGCGGTTGCCTGATACAGATTGCCCATCGCGATCGCCGGTGCGTCGCCCAGGACCTTGGTATTTACCTGGGTGACGGAATCGGTGATCTGATTATTGACTGCGGTCGGAAATGCCATTGCTTGCTCCTTATGTGCCAGAAATCACGGTCGGCTTAGCCCAGGCCCTTTATGCCGGTGCTCAGAACCTGCTTGGTCGCAACCCCGGTGGTGGCGGTGTCGATGGAATAGAGGGTGGCCACGCCCATGGTGGTGGCCGACTGCGCAGTGACATAACTCTGCTGCTGCGCATTGGTCGCGTTATGGGCGGCATTGGCCAGTGCCTGCGCGGTGGCCTGGTACAGATTGCCCATGGCGATGGCGGGGGCATCGCCCAGCACCTTGGTATTGGCTTGTGTGACGGAGTCGGTGATCTGGTCGTTGACGGCGGTTGGAAATGCCATGCGTTTCTCCCTGTTCTCGAATGAGTGGAGCGTTTGAACAAACGTGACGATGTCGAGGTTCGGCAGGCGGCCTGCCTGTCCGGAGATGTGTTTCAGTGGCACCGCATCACCGTGGAGAAACAGTAAATCTCCTTGCTCCGGGAAAATTGGTTTAAACGACGGCAATGCCGGGCTTATCGACGTGAAGCCGATCCGCTTTAGGGCGGCATGCGATGTAATGACGCGTTTTGGAACCGCGTGCGGGGAATGTCGTGGTGAATCGCAAAGGGAGTAACAGAAGGACCATGCAGAACAGGCGAGCACAGGCTGCTGCTGACGCAAGGCAGCAAAGCTCGCGTCCGCTTGGCGACTCTCTGCGGCAAGTCAATGGCCGGCCGGTACGCTGTCGGTGCCCTGCGAAACCGGAGCCCACGCGCATCGATGATTGACCGCGTTGCGGCTGAGCTCGGCGCGCATCACGTCGCAGTGACGTCGGCAGGGCGCTCACTGCGCACATCACTGGAGTGGCGAGATCATGTTCAACGGAACGAGGCGGGAGGGCCGTGTTTGGAGCGGATGCAGACGTGATCCGGGTGACGGCATGGAGGCTGGTCTTGCTATCGCTGAAGACTGCCTTCGTCACTGTGCCGCGTGCCTGGCGCGGCCTGGCAGCATCCCATACGTATCGGCGGTGCTGCCGATCTATTGCTGATGCAGCCACCGCCCGTCATCACGCTCAGCGTGCACTCCCCGGGCGCGCGCGCTGAGCGGCGGTCGACAGCACACCGGTGCGCTGTCGACCCATGCCTTGGATTACCGCTTGCTCAGCGTCTGCACCGCTTCCACCAGCACGCCCACATGGTCGGGATTCATGTCGGGCGACATGCCATGGCCGAGGTTGAAGACATGGCCTTCGCGCGAGCCGCCGTTGCCCTGGGCGTAGCTGTCCAGGGTCTTGCCGACCTCGGCGCGGATCGCGTCGGGCGAGCCGTACAGGGTGGCCGGGTCCAGGTTGCCTTGCAGCGCGACGCGGCCGCCGGCGCGCTGGGCGGCGTCGGCCAGCGCGATGGTCCAGTCCACGCCTACCGCTTCGGCGCCGCTGGCGGCCAGCTCGCTCACGTAGGCCCCGTTGCCCTTGCCGAACAACACCAGCGGGGTACGCTCGGCGCCGTCGCCGCGTTCCAGCTCGCGCGCGATACGGGTGAGGTAGGGTAGCGAGAATTCGCGGTACATCGCCGGCGACAACACGCCGCCCCAGGTGTCGAACACCTGCAACGCCTGTGCACCGGCCGCGCGTTGCGCGGACAGGTAGGCGATCACCGCATCGGTGACGGTGCCGAGCAGGTGATGCAGCACCTCCGGCGCGTTGAAGGCCATGGCCTTGATGCGCGCGTATTCCTTGCTGCCGCCGCCTTCGATCATGTAGCAGGCCAGTGTCCACGGGCTGCCGGAGAAGCCGATCAGCGGCACCGCGCCATCCAGCTCACGGCGGATCAGGCGCACCGCATCCATCACGTAACGCAGCTCGGTCTCCATGTCCGGCACGCCCAGCCGATGGATCGCGGCGGCATCGCGCACCGGGTGGCGGAACTTGGGGCCTTCGCCTTCGACGAAATACAGCTCCAGGCCCATCGCATCGGGAATGGTCAGGATGTCGGAGAACAGGATCGCCGCGTCCAGCGGAAAGCGTTGCAGCGGCTGCAGCGTCACTTCGCAGGCGATTTCGGGATTCTTGGCCATGCCGAGGAAGCTGCCGGCGCGCGCGCGGGTGGCGCGGTATTCCGGCAGATAGCGGCCGGCCTGGCGCATCAGCCACACGGGGGTGCGGTCCACAGGCTGACGGTTCAGTGCGCGCAGCAGGCGATCGTTCTTGAGCATGGGAGGTGTGTCCTCAGCGCGGCGCGTCGGCGCCGCCGGTGATGAGTTGGAAGCCGCGTTTGAGGTGGGTGTCGCGCGCCTTGTCGAAGGCCCGGTCCGCTTCGTCCTGCAGCAGGTATTGGTCGCGTCGCAACTGCGAGCGTCCACCGATCTCGCCGCTTTCGCGCAGCAGCTCCCAGCCGCCGAACAGATCCGGTTGCAGGGTCAGCTGGACGTAGCGGAGCGGCGCGTTGCCGCCAGGATCGTGTTGCAAGTGGATGCGCATGGCGCCGATTGTAGCCGGGCGGTGCTGAAGGCTGGGGGCAATGGGCGCGCCGGGTTGCTCCGCTTGCGAAGGCAGCGTTGGCAAGCAGGGATGGCGTAGGAGCGCACCTGGGCGCGACGGGGATTTACCGGCAAGCCCTGTCGCGCCCGGGGGCGCTCCTACGAATGTGCCGGAGACAAGCGGCGTTGCTCAGCCCGCCAGGATCTCCAGCACTGCCGCCTCGTCGACATCGGGTACCACCTCGGCCTTGCCGATGCCGCGCCACAACACCAGCCGCAGGCGGCCGGCGATGTTCTTCTTGTCCAGTCGCATGCGCCCCAGCAGGGCCTGCGGGGACAGGCCGGGCGGAATGTCGGTGGGCAGGTCGAAGTCATGCAGCAGCGCGCGCAGCGCGTCGGTGTCCTGCGCATCGCTCATGCCCAGCGCGGCCGACAGCCGCGCGGCCAGCACCATGCCCACCGCGACCGCTTCGCCATGGTTGAGGTTGTCGTTGCCGGGCGCGCCGTAGCCCTGTTCGGTCTCGATCGCATGGCCGAAGGTGTGGCCCAGGTTGAGCAGCGCACGCTCGCCCTTTTCCAGTGGGTCGCGCGCGACGATGTCGGCCTTGTGCTCGCAGCTGCGCGCTATCGCCTGCGCCAGCGCGTCGGCGTCGCGCTCCAGCAGCGCGCGGCGTTCGGCATGCAGCCACTGGAAGAACAGCGGGTCGCGGATGGCGCCGTACTTGATCACCTCGGCCAGCCCGGCGCGCAGCTCGCGCGCGGGCAGGGTGTGCAAGGTGTCGGTATCGGCGATCACCGCGCGTGGCGGACGGAACGCGCCGACCAGGTTCTTGCCCTGCGGGATGTCCACCGCGGTCTTGCCGCCGACCGAGGAGTCCACCATCGCCAGCAGGCTGGTGGGCAGTTGCACGCAGTCCACCCCGCGCATCCAGCACGCCGCCGCGAATCCGGCCAGGTCGCCGACCACGCCGCCGCCGAGTGCGAACACGCAGGCGTCGCGGGTGGCGCCCAGCTCGGCCAATGCCGTGATCGCGGCGCCGAAATTGTCCAGCGTCTTGGAGGCTTCGCCGGCGGCGATCACCAGCTCGCCCAGTTGCAGGTCCGGGCGCGCCTGCAGCAGCGCCTTGCGCACGCCGGCGGCATACTGCGGGGCCACCTGCGAGTCGCTGAGCAGCAATACGTGGCGGCCGCGCACATGGCTGGCCAGGCGCGCGCCATCGGCCAGCAGGCCGGGCGCAATGGTGATGGTGTACGGCTGCGCACCGTCGACATCGACGCTGCGCGAGGAACGGGGAAGTGTCATGCGGGGGGACTCGACATGCGCCATTGCGCGGCCAGGCGCAGCACCAGCTGCGCGGTGGCCTCGGCGGGGGAGAAGTGATCGGTTTCCAGACTGAGGTCGGCGACCTCCTGGTACAGCGGGGTGCGTTGCGCGGCCATCGCATGCAGCACCTGCTCGCGGTCGGCGCGTTGCAACAGCGGCCGGTTGCGGTCGCGCGCCAGCCGGGTGAGCTGGGCCGGCACGCTGACGTGCAGGTACACCACAAAGCCGCGCGCGCGGATGCGCTGGCGGTTGAGCGGATCCAGCACCGCGCCACCGCCGGTGGAAATCAGCTTGTTGTCCTGCTCCAGCAGCGTCTGCAGGGTCTGGACCTCGTGCTGCCGGAACCGCGCTTCGCCGTGCTGTTCGAAAATGGCCGGGATGCTGCTGCCGACCTGCTCGACGATGGCCTGGTCCACGTCGACGAACTCCAGCCCGAAGCGCTCGGCCAGACGGCGGCCGATGCAGCTTTTTCCGGCGCCCATCGGGCCGACCATCACGAGATTGGAAGCGGGGTTCATGCGCAGGGATCGTAGCATTCGGGCCCGCGCATCGGGCCGATCGGCATGGACTGAAACCATTCCGGCGCGGCGACCGCCGGCTGCGCGCAGCAGCATCGACACCCACGCTGCGCGGACAACGGCTGGGACGACCGCTGAAGATGGAGTGGCTGCACGCAACCCGTGGCGAGTGCTTGGCAGCCAGCGTCAGTGACGCGAAGACGCCGAAGAGCATGCGCGCGACCTGCTTTTCAGGCATCAGCCGCAGGTCCTGGCAGCGGCGCAGGCCTGTCGACCGCTGCGCATAGGCGAAGCAGGCCCGATGCGCCCACAATAGGCGTCAATCTTGCTGCCCTCGCACCGTCATGACCGATCTGTACGCAGAAGCCCTTGCCACCTTTACCGCGCTGTACGCCGAGGCGCAGGCCGGCGCCGAACTCGAAGCCAGCGCAATGACCGTGGCCACTGCTAACGTGGACGGCCGGCCGAGCGCGCGCACCGTGCTGCTCAAGGCCTTCGATGCGCGCGGGTTCGTGTTCTATACCCACCTGGACAGCGCGAAGGGCCGCGACCTGCAGACCCATCCGCAGGCCGCCCTGCTGTTCCTGTGGCGTAGCCTGCGCGAGGCCGGCATCCAGGTGCGCATCGAGGGCGGCGTGCAACTGGTCGGCGCGGAGGAATCGGATGCCTACTTCGCCTCGCGCCCGCGCATGAGCCAGATCGGCGCCTGGGCCTCGCTGCAGTCGCAGACGCTGGGCTCGCGTGAGGAGTTCGACGCGGCCATCGCCAAGGTCGAAGCCACCTTCGAAGGCCGCGCGGTGCCGCGCCCGGAGGGCTGGGGCGGGTTCCGGGTGGTGCCGCAGGCATTCGAGTTCTGGTACGGCGCCAAGTTCCGCCTGCACGAGCGCTGGCGTTACGAGGCCGATGCGGCCAGCCACTGGAGCAAGCGGATGCTGTATCCGTGAGCACACAGGCCGGCTGGCGGGTGCGCGCGGCGGTGGGCGCAGATGCGCAGGCCTTGCTGGCCCTGCGCCTGGCATTGTGGCCCGATGCCGACGATGGCCTCGCCGAGCTGCAGGCCGCGCTGGCGCAGGCAGACGCCAGCCACCTGCTGGCGGTGGACGACGCGGATGCGGCGCTGGGGTTTGCCGAGGTGTCGGTGCGCCACGACTACGTCAATGGCACCGAGAGCACGCCGGTGGGCTTTCTGGAAGGCTGGTATGTGAGTCCGGCCTGGCGCGGCCGCGGGCTCGGTCGCGCGCTGGTGGCCGCGGCAGTGGCGTGGACGCGGGAGCAGGGCTGCGCGGAGCTGGCCTCCGATGCGCGGCTGGACGACAGCGGCGCCCAGGCGGCGCATGCGGCATGCGGCTTCGAGCCAACTGAACGGGTGGTCTACTACCGCCTGCAGCTGGCCTGACCGGCTGACTTCTGGCCCTTTCTGCCGGTCGCGGACAGTCTGTAGTATGTCCGCCCATTGCACGGCCGCTGCTGCATCACCGCAGCGGCAACTGCATCACCACCGCTGCATGACCAAAGGACAGGACATCGTATGACGCAGTACACCACTGTCGAATTGCACGGCCTGCTGGCCGAGCGCTACCGCGACCAGCCGATCGAGGTCGAGCTGATCGACGGGCTGGAGCCGGCCATCAACCTCACCCTGGCCGACCACGGCGACATGCAGATCCAGGTCGCCGCCTCCGGCTCGCAGGTGTTCGTTTCCACCCTGCTGGCCAATGCCGACCAGGTCAGCGACCGCGCGGCGTTCAACGACGCCTGCCTGCGCCTCAACCCGCTCAATCCTCTGTCCAACCTGGGCCTGGTGCAGGTCGACGGCAAGGATAGTTATGTGGTCTTCGGCGAACTGTCGGCGTCGTCCACGCTCGACCAGATTGACGAGGAAATCCAGACCCTGGCGGCCAATACGCTGGATGCCGCCGAATCTCTCAAGCCGTTCTTTTCCTAAAGGCGTGTTGTCATGAGTATCTTTTCAAAGCTGATCACGCTGCTGCGTGGCACTGCACACGAAACCGGCCAGAAGGCGGTCGACGCCAACGCGCTGCGCATCCTGGACCAGGAAATGCGCGATGCCGGCGCCCAGCTCACGCGCTCGCGCGAGGAGCTGACCAAGCTGATGGCGCAGAGCAAGCTCGCCCAGCAGAAGATCGACGCGCGCGCCGGCAAGATGGCCGAATACACGCGTTATATCGAAGGTGCGCTGGCCAAGAACGACGAGGCACTGGCGCACGACGTGGCGGTCAAGCTGGCGGCGCTGGAAAGCGAGGACGCCGGCGACAAGGCCTCCAAGAGCTCGCTGGACCAGTCGGTGGTGACGCTTAAGGCCACCATCCAGAAGACCGAGAACCAGCTGCGCGGCATGCGCCAGCAGATCGACACCGTCAAGGCCACCGATGCGGTGCAGAAGGCGCAGGCGGCGATTGCCGCGCGCCATTCCGGTGCCAGCAGCAAGATGGGCTCGGCACTGGAATCGCTGGAGCGGATCAAGGCGCGTCAGGCCGAGACCTCCGCACGCATCGAATCGGCCGAAGAGCTGGAGGCAGCCAGTGGCGACGGCGATCTGAATCGGCGTCTGGCTGCGGCCGGCCTGATGGAAGGCGAGTCCAACGCCGCCGCAGTGCTGGCACGCTTCAAGAAGCCGGCCCAGCTCGGCCACGATACCGCCGGCGGCAGCGCGCCGCTGATCGGCCAGGTGCGCGACGTGCAGCAGGTTCCGCGCAGCGACAGCTGATCCGCCGCACGGCACAGGACGCGCCATGATCATCGTCGGAAAGCTGTTGCGGATAGTGCGGCGCCACGTGCGCCGCGTCAGCTGGGGCATGGTGGCGCTGGCATTGCTGGCGCACATGGGGCTGAGCTGGGTGTTGCTGCTGCTGGCCGGCGAGCAAAAGCTCGTTGGCCTGGACGCGTTTCCGTACTACTACATGACCACCGCCACCACCATCGGCTACGGCGACCTGTCGCCGGGTTCGGTGGCCGGGCGCTATATCGCCGCGTTCGTGCTGATGCCGGGCGCGGTGGCGCTGTTCGCCACGGTGCTGGCCAAGACCAGCGGCGTGCTCATCACCTTCTGGAGGCGCCACCACATGGGCAAGATGGCTTACGCCGATCTGCGCGGGCACACCATCCTGATCGGCTGGCAGGGCGCCGCGTCCACACGCTTGCTGGAACTACTGCTGTCCGATACCGCTACCGACGACGAAGGCGTGGTGCTGATCGCCGAGGGCGTGGCCGAGAACCCGATGCCCGACCATATGCGCTTCATCGCCGCCGAGTCGTACACGCATACCGAGGTCTACCTGCGTGCCGGCATCGCCGGTGCGGCGCGGGTGATCGTCAACCCGCCCTCGGACGACCAGACCCTGGCGGCGGTGTTCGCGCTGATGGCGCATGCGCCGCGTGCGCACGTCGTGGCGCACTTCGACTCGGGCAGCGCCGCGCGGCTGGTCAATTGCCACTATCCGGCGATCGAATGCACGCGGCCGATGACCGCCGAGATCCTGGCCCGCGCGGCGCAGGATCCGGGCAGCGCGGCGATCACGGCCGAACTGCTGTCGGTGGACGATGGCCCGACCCAGTTCAGCCTGGCGGTTCCTGCCGATGTCGACCCGCTGGATTACCGCCTGCTGGCCGCCGATTTCGGCCAGCGCGGCGCCCTGTTGCTGGGCCTGCGCGCGCCCGATGGCGCGCTGCGCTTGAACCCGCCCGCACACACCGCGGTGCCGGCCGGTGCCATGCTGTATTACCTGGCCCAACAGCGCGTTCCCGTGCCTGCCATCGCCTGGCAGGCCCTGCGCGCTGAGCCGGTGTCCCGTTCCCCATCGCCACAAGGTGCATGACGATGAGTTTTTTCAGCAAGTTGTTCGGTCAACCACAACCACCGCCGTTGCCCAACTCCGGCACTGGCGCCATCGGTCATGCGCTGCCGCTGGGCTTGCGCGTGGGTGGGCAGCTGGAGATCGATACCACGCTGTACCGCATGGCACCGGAGGCCATGACCGCCGAGTTGCCGGGCGGGCATCAAGGCATTCCGTGCTACGGCCACGTCAATCTGGGCGATGGCTATGCCCTGCATCGTTTCTATCTGGACGACGACGCGTTCCTGCAGGTCACCACGGTTGGCGGCGATCTGGAGGCGATGAAAGCCTTCGTGTATTGCGAGACGGTCAATCCGCCCAGCAAGCAGGCGTTTCAGGAGTTCGTGATGCAGCATCCGCATCTGGGTGCGGCGCAGATCGAGTACGCCGGCAAGCGCTGGCAACGCGCCACGCAGTCCACCGACGATGCCGCGCGCATCCCGCCGATTGCCTACGACGAGGTGCTGTACCGCTATCAGCCGCCGCGCCGCGATGGCGATCTGACCCACTACGCCATGCTCTACAGCCGCGATGTACCGGAGCTGCAGCGCGAGGAATTCCTGCTGGTCACCGGCGAGGATTCCGGCCCCAACGAGTTCTGCGTCACCTATGCGGTCGGCATCGATGTCACCGTCGCCGATCTGGATATCACCTGAGCGTGCGCGCTCGTCCTCCACTTACCCTGGTCCTGTCATGAACCCGATCAACCTGCAGAGTTTTCTCGCGTTTCTTTCCTACTTCGGCACCGGCCTGGGCGTGTTGATCGTGGCGGTGGTACTGGTGACCCTGGTCACCCCGCACAAGGATTTCACCCTGCTGCGGCAGGGCAACGTGGCTGCGGCCACCGCCTTGGCCGGCAACCTGATCGGTGTGGCATTGCCGCTGCATTCGGCCATCACCCATTCGGTGAGCCTGGTCGATGCGCTGATCTGGGGCGCGGTCGCCTGCGGCATCCAGGTCGTTGCGTATCTGCTGGCCAACCTGGTGGCCGGGCGCATCTCGCGGCAGATCACCGACAACGTCACCGCCGCCGGCATCTTTTCGGCCGGCGTGTCGATCGCGGTCGGGCTGATCAATGCCGCGGCGATCACGCCGTAACGGAGCGCAGGCATGAAGCGATCACGCAATCTCAAGCTCACCCTGATGGCCGCATTGCCGGCCGCCCTCGTCACCGGCTGCGGCTCCGAACCGGAAACCGGCGTGGTACTGCAGTCGGCCTCCGACTGCTACCAGATCAAGCAGGAACAGACCGACATCCAGCAATGCCTCAAGGCCTACGACGAGGCGGTGACCAAGCACCAACAGGCCGCGCCGCGCTTCAGTACGCGCTACGAGTGCGACGAGCAGTTCGGCAGTTGCACGGCGGTGCAGACGGCGCAGGGCCAGCAGAGCTGGATCCCGCCGATGGGCGGGTTCCTGCTGGGCTACGCGTTGGGCAACATGACCGGTGGTGGCGGCTACCGCTATGGCGGCTCGATTCCGCTGTACCGCGATTACCGCAGCGGCGGGTACTACAAGCCCAACGGCGATCTGGCCAGCAACCGCGTCGGCACCGTCCGCGGGCGCAGCGGCGCCATCGACATGCCGTCGCGGGCGATCACCGTGTCGCGCTCGGGTTTCGGCTCCAGTGCGGCGGCGCGCAGTTCGTTCGGCAGCGGCGGGCGCAGCTCCGGATACGGCGGCTGACATGCAACGGATCGCAATTGCCGAGCGCCCGGACTGGCGCGAGCAGGCCGAGTCGCTCGGCTTCCATTTCCACACCATCGACGGCGAGCGGTACTGGGACGAAAGCGCGTATTACGCGTTTACGCTGCAGCAGATCGAAGACCACATCGAGGCGCCCACGCAGGAACTGCACGACATGGCGATGCAGTTGGTGGACGAGGTGGTGGGCTCGGAGCAGCTGATGATGCAGCTGGCGATCCCGCCGTTCTACTGGGACTGGATCGCCACCTCATGGAAGAACCGCGACCCGCATCTATACGGCCGCATGGACCTGGCCTATGCCGGCAACGGCCCGGCCAAGTTGTATGAGCTCAACTACGACACGCCGACCTCGCTGTACGAATCGGCATATTTCCAGTGGCTGTGGCTGGAACAGCAGATCGCCGCCGGTGCGCTGCCCAAGGGCACCGATCAGTACAACCTGATCCAGGACCTGCTGTGCGAAACCCTGGGCGCGCTGGCGGTGGATGGCGCGATCGGTGCGCAGATGCATTTCTCCGCGGTGCGCGATTCGCTGGAAGACCGCGCCACGGTGCGCTACCTGCGCGACTGCGCGCATCAGGTGGGCATCAGCACCGAGGAAGTGGCCATCGAAGACATCGGCCTCAGCGCCGATGGCTGGTTTACCGATGAGCAGGACCGGGTGATCCACACGCTGTTCAAGCTGTATCCGCTGGAATTCATGATGGAAGAGCGCTTCGGCCCGGCATTGTGCGCCAACCGCGTGCGCTTGATCGAGCCGGCGTGGAAATCGGTGCTGAGCAACAAGGGCATCCTGCCGCTGTTGTGGGAGCGGCATCAGGGCCATCCCAACCTGCTGCCGGCGCGCTTTGCGCAAGCCGGCGAAGCGCCCACGGCAGGCTGGGTACGCAAGCCGCTGCTGTCGCGCGAGGGCGCCAATATTTCCCTGGTCAGCGCACAGGGCGACGCTGCGCAGACCGATGGCCCGTATGTGGACGGGCCGGCGATCCTGCAGGCGCATCATCCATTGCCGGTGTTCGATGGCCGGCATGCGCTGGTCGGCAGCTGGGTGGTGGCCGATCGTCCGGCCGGGCTGGGCATGCGCGACGACGATGGTCCGATCACCCGCGACACCTCGCGCTTCGTGCCGCACGTGATCGTGAACTGATGCAGCAGCGGGTGAGGCAGCGCCGCTGCAACGCGGCGCTGCCGTGTGGCGTGATCGCCCTTGCATGTGGTCGTGAGTAAAGCGCTGCTTCCGCATGGCCGGGTTGTACGTAACGGCCCGCGCTGTATGAGGCAGCTGTTGCCCCGTATTGCGTGACACATGCTGCAGTGACGCGCAAGCCCTGCGCTGCCTGCCGCGCAGCGCAGGTTTTCCACACCCCCTGTGGATGGAACTTGCACAAGGCTGTGGACAAGTGGGTGCAGGCCCCGGCCTGCAACGCTGTCAAGATGGGTGGCGAAAAAATGACCAGCCGCTCGCGGATACGTTTTTCCGGTCCCGATCGCAGCGATCTCGACAGGATCGGCAAAGTCGGTTGCGCTGTGGGCGATGAGATGTGCCGGGTTTGCGTCATGCCAACGCGACGTGCCGAGCAGGCGGATCCAGCAAATCGTGCAGACCGTACGCGCGCTGCATGCGATGCGGGCGATACACATCGACTGAGCGCGACACGTCAGCCTCGCGATCAGTGTTCTCTTGCTTCGATACACCGCGCACACCGCTCACCCATTACACCCGCCGCGCCACCAACAGGCCCGCCACCGCCAGCAGCCATGCCAGGGCGAACACGCTCAGGTAGGCGGCCGCAGTCGCCGAGGCCAGCAGCGCGGCGAACAAGGCGCCGGCCAGCGCCAGCATGCCGGCCACCGCAATCGCCTCGCTCAACTGCAGCGCCGAACTGTTGGCGCCTTGCTGCGCCGGCGGCGACAGCGACAACGTCAACACCGACAGGCTCGGATACAGCAGGCCCATGCCCAGGCCGGTCAGCGCCCAGCCGGCAATCGCCACCGGCACCGGGATGACCGGCCACACCGCTCCCGCGCTGATCACGATGCCCAGCGACATGAAGCACGCACCGGTCTTGAGCAGGCGTGGGCGCGACCAGCCGGCGCGGCTATGGCCCTGGTACCAGGAGCCACTGAACCAGCCCAGCGCGCCGACGCTCAGCGCCACGCCGGCCAGCAGCGGCGACAGGCCGCGTTCGCGCGACAGCAGCAACGGCAGGAACGCCTCGAAGCCGAAGAAGGCCGCCGCCGCGATGCCGCGCAGCGCGATCACCCTGGGCAGCCCGCGCGCAAGCCGTAGCGTGCCGGCAGGCAACAGCTGCCAGGCGCAGTACCCGGTGAGCGCCAGTGCCGGCAGCATCGCCAGCAACGCGCTCGTGCCGTGCAGCTGCCCGCCCAGATACACGCCGAGCACACCCAAGGCCGCACCCACCGCCCAGCGCAACGCGGAACGCGACGCGCCGGCTGTGTCGCTGGACCAGGTGCGCCCGCGGATCGCCGGCCACAGCATCAGCCCGGCCGGTATCGCCAGCAGCGGCACCGACAGGAACACCCAGCGCCAGCCCACGTGCTGCACGATCAATCCGCTGATGCCCGGCCCGATCAACGACGGCACCACCCAGCCGGCCGAAAACGCAGCAAACACGCGGGGCCGCAAGGCTTCCGGATACAGACGCCCGACGATCACGTACAGCGCCACCGAATACGCGCCGGCCCCCAGGCCCTGCAGCAGGCGGCCGGCAATCAGCACCGGCATGCTCGGCGCCAGCCCTGCCACCAGCAGGCCGATCACGAAGCACAGCAGGCCGTAAGCCAGCGCGCCGCCGGGGCCACGCCGGTCGCTCCAGCGCCCGGCGGCGGTCATGCCGACCACGCTGGTCGCCAGGGTGCCGCCGAACGCCAGCGCATACAGCGGCAAGCCATTCAATTCGCGCGCGACGGTCGGCATGGCGGCGGCCACCGCCAGCGATTCGAAGGCATTGAGCGATACCAGTGCCACCATGCCCAGCGTTGCGGCGCGATACGGCGCGGCCAGGATGGAAGTGGGTTGGGCCGCATTGAGTGGCGTGGCGGGCAGGGCGGTATCGGCGGGCATCGAGCATCCAGAAACTGAAATGTGTAGAGCCATGACCACGGGGCTTGCACCGGTCATGGCCGCGCAGCATCCTGCCTCAACCAAGGTTGAGGTCAAGGCAATGCAGCGTGAGTTGTCCGTGGGCGAGGTGGCCAAGCGCAGTGGCGTGGCGGTGTCGGCTTTGCATTTCTACGAGCGCAAGGGGCTGATCCGCAGCCTGCGCACTGCCGGAAATCAACGCCGCTATGCGCGCGACGTGCTGCGGCGCATCGCCGTGATTCGCGTGGCGCAACGGCTCGGCGTGCCGTTGCAGCAGGTGCTGGATGCGTTCTCGGTGCTGCCGGACCAGCGCACGCCCACGCGTGCGGAATGGGCACGCATGTCGGCACGTTGGCGCGCGCAACTGGATGCGCGCATCGCCGAGCTGCAGGCCCTGCGCGACCAGCTCACCGACTGCATCGGTTGCGGCTGTCTGTCGCTGCGCCGCTGCCGGTTGAGCAACCCGGGCGATGCGCTGGCCGAGGGTGGGGATGGCGCGTTGCGCTTGTCGCGGCTTGCTGCCGACTGAGGTGGCAAGCGCGGGCTAGCCGCCGCCAGGGCAGGGCTGGTGCGATCGGCATCTGCAGATCGCGCGCGGGCCGCGGCCTCTGCGCCCCGGACAGCCTGTCACCGTCGAGAAGTTCGATGCCGCAACCGGGACCAATGGCAGTGCCGTGCCGGGCAAGGGCGACCGTAGGATGGGGATCCCCTCCGCCGCAGGATTTCACGCATGTTCCCCACCTTGCGCCGATCGCTCGCCGTTGCGCTGTCGCTGGCATGCATCACCTCGTCCGCGCATGCCGCGCCCGCCGCCAGTGCCGCCGCGCCGGCAAGCGTCTTCGATCCGCTGGCCTTGTTCGCACCGCTGCAATTGCCCGACGCACCCAACGCCTACCGCAGCGGCAGCGGCGTCCCCGGCCCGCTGTTCTGGCAGAACCGTGCCGACTACAGCCTCAACGCCAGCATCGACCCGGCGACCCACACGCTCACGGGCGAGGCGGCGATCCACTACACCAACCGCAGCCCGGACACGCTGGACGTGCTGTGGCTGCAGCTGGACCAGAACATCTACCGCGCCGATGCGCGCGCTGCCGCCAGCCGGCCGTCGCGCCGCACCCAGTTCACCGACGGCATGCAGATCGCCAGTGTCGAGATCGACGATGGAGGGCGTCGCCAGCCTGCGCATTTCGTCGTCGACGACACCCGCATGCGGGTGGACCTGCCGCAGCCGTTGGCCGGGCAGGGCAAGGCGCTGACCGTGCATGTCCGCTACCGCTACACGATTCCGGGCACCTGGGGCGGGCGCACTGCGGTCAGTGCCAGCAAGCAGGGCGAGATCTACGAGATTGCACAGTGGTATCCGCGCATGGCCGTCTACGACGATCTGCGCGGCTGGGACACGCAGCCGTATCTGGGCTCGGAGTTCTATCTGGAGTACGGCGACTTCGACTACGCGGTGACCGTGCCGGAGGGCTTCCTGGTCGCCGGTTCGGGCGCGCTGACCAATCCGGCCGAGGTGCTCAGCCGCAGCGAGCAGCAACGCCTGCAGCAGGCACGCAGCAGCGATCGTACGGTGCTGATCCGCACGCCCGAGGAAGTAAGCGCGCGCGCTGCCAAACCTGCGGGAAACGCCACGCGCACCTGGCGCTTCCATATGGACAACACCCGCGATGTCGCGTTTGCCGCCTCGCCTGCGTTCGTGTGGGATGCCGCGCGCATCAAGCTGCCGGGCGGCAAGCAGTCGCTGGCGATGTCGGTGTATCCGCTGGAGGGCGTGGGCGCGGACAAGTGGAACCGCTCCACCGAATACGTCAAGGGCGCGATCGAACATTTCTCGCAGTGGTACCCGTATCCGTGGCCGGCCGCGATCAACCTGGGCGGGTACGGTGCGGGCATGGAGTATCCGGGCATCGTCTTCGACGGTTTCGAAGACAGCGGCAAGGAGTTGTTCTGGATCACCGCGCACGAGATCGGACACACCTGGTTCCCGATGATCGTCGGCTCCAACGAGCGCCGCCACGCGTTCATGGACGAAGGCTTCAACACCTTCATCGACGTCTATGCATCCGATGCCTTCAACAAGGGCGAGTACGCGCCCAAGCGCGATTCGGAATATGCGCCCAAGGGCGGCAACCCGGTCGACGAAATCCTGCCGCTGCTGGCCGATGCCGGTGCGCCGACATTGATGGACAACGCCGATTCCACCAGCGAGACCTACCGGCATTCGCTGACCTATTTCAAGGGTGCGTTGGGGTTGGTGCTGTTGCGCGAGCAGATCCTGGGGCCGGAGCGCTTCGACCCGGCCTTCCGCAAGTACATCGCGACCTGGGCCTACAAGCACCCGACGCCGTCGGATTTCTTCCGGCTGATGGAAAGCGAGAGCGGCGAGAATCTGGCCTGGTGGTGGCGCGGCTGGTATCTCAACAACTGGCAGCTGGACATGGGGATCAGCGAGGCCCATTACGTCGATCACGATCCCGCCAAGGGCCTGCAACTCACGCTGCGCAGCCGCCAGAAACTGGTGATGCCGGTCACCGTGCGGGTGGACCTGGCCGACGGCAGCCATCTGGACCGCCGCGTGCCGGTGGAAACCTGGCTGCAGAACACCGCGCCCACGCTGACGCTGCCGACCACGCAGAAAGTGCTGCACGTGACGCTGGATCCGGACCATGCATTGCCCGATGCCCAGCGTGGCGACAACCAGGTCGATACGATCGGCTAGCGGCTGTCGATGCAGGCATCTGCGCTGCAATGGCGTAGATGCTGCGGGCCTTCAGTACACGCGACTTACCGTCACCAACGGCGCAATCGATTGCAGCGATTGCGCCGTTTTTTCGTTGCGCCCTGCAGTCCGATGTCGCGCGCAAGCGCGCAATGACGTGCTCGCATCGGCGTCCACTGCCACGCGTGTGCGCCTCAGTACATCGCCGTTGAAGGCGGCCGCGCTGCGATTCTCGCGCTGCTTTGCGCAACTGCTTCGTATGGTGTTGCTGCGGCCAGGCGACGGCATGCAACTGCGCCGTTGCGGCGTAGTTATCGCCACCACTGGCTGGTAACGCTTACAGCCACGCTGCGCCTACTTTCGCGCTACGGACTCAAGCGCACGCGGTGTTTTGTGCCTGCATGTGGCTTGGTGTGTTTGCTGCAACGCACGGTGACAAGCCCCGCCACGCGTGACTAGGCTGCGTCCCGTGTTAGCGCTATCAGTCCTGCATTGCCCGCTGGTACGCGGTTGCATGCAGAGGCGCAGGGCGAGACACGTGGTGCAAGCGTACTGGTTGGGAAGGCAGTCGCAGGTGCGGTAGAGCGCCAGGTGCACGGCGCGTCCGTGAGGACGTGGCACGCACATGGCTTGCATCAGGGGGGATGCGCCGGCAGTCGAGGCGGCGGATCAGAGCAAGTGCTGTGCAGGGATGTATGTCGCGTGCCGTCCAGGCGCGTGGTCAGGCAAGCGCCGCGTCGCATTCCGCGACCACGGCCGTGGGTGTTGGACTCCAGACCCGAGGATAGATCGATGCGTCGTACGTTGAGCAAGTTCAAGTCGAAGGCCATGTTTACCTTCGTCGGTGGCATCCTGGTGATCAACCCCGCCTTTGCGCAGGACGTTGCCGCGCAGCAGGTGCCGCCACCGCAGTCCGGCGCCCAAACCGCCACCACCCTGGATGCGGTCAATGTCACCGGCATCCGCAGCAGCCTGGATCAGTCGATGGGCATCAAGCGCGATGCTGCCGGCGTGGTGGATGCGATCAGCGCCGAAGACATCGGCAAATTTCCCGATACCAATCTGGCCGAGTCGCTGCAACGCATCACCGGTATCTCGATCGAGCGCCGCGATGGCGAAGGCGCGCAGGTCACCGCGCGCGGCTTCGGCCCGCAGTTCAATACCGTCACCCTCAACGGCCGCCTGATTCCCGGTGCCGATGCGTTCGGTGCGCCGGGCCAGACTCCGATCGGTGGTGTGGATGTGGGCACGCGCGCGTTCAACTTCGCCCAGCTCGCCTCCGAAGCCATCACCGGCATCGAGGTGTTCAAGACCAGCCGTGCCACCGCGCCCAGCGGCGGCATCGGCGCCACCATCAACATCCAGACCGACAAGCCGTTCAATCACGAAGGCGTGGTGGCCAATGCCGGCGCCAAGATGGTGTCGGATCGTTCGCAGCCGTTCGGCGATTCGCTCACTCCTGAAGTCTCCGGCATCTTCAGCTATACCAATCCCGACAAGACCTTCGGCATCGGCCTGAGCGGTAGTTACCAGAAGCGCCACGGCGGCTCGGTGCAGGCCACCGAAAACACCTGGAACATCCAGCGCTGGACCGGCACCGACCCGGCCCTGCGCCCGGATGCGGTGGTGACCAACGCACCGGCGATCGGTCAGCTATACGGCATGCCCAACGATCTGCGCTATGCCTTTGCCGACTTCCAGCGCGAGCGCACCAATGGCCAGGCGGTGATGCAGTTCGCGCCCAGCGACAGCCTGACCCTGACCCTGGACTACACCTATTCGTCCAACGAAATCCGCGAAGAGCGCGGCGAGCAGGGCATCTGGCTGCAGCGCGCCAACAGCTTCACCGATCTGACCTTCGACACCGGCCAGGCGGTGGCCACCCCGGTGTATCTGCGCGACGTGCCCAACGGCGCCAAGGACTTCGGCATGGAGCAGCAGCGCAACGAGCAGAAGTACACGCTCGGCTCGCTCGGCTTCAATGCCGACTGGCAGGTGAGCGACCGCTTCCAGCTGTCCTTCGATGCGCACAACTCCAAGACCAAGAGCCTGCCCAACGACCCGGTCACCGGCGGCAGCGCCACGTACTTCAGTTTCGCCGGCACCAACAACTGCAGCAACGGCCCGTCCTGCGGCGGTCAATGGGGGCAGGAGCTGCGCTTCAACAATGGCCTGCCGATCGGCGCACGCACCTGGTATCCCACCGCGGCCGATTCCCTGGCTGGCACCAACGGCGTGCTCAACCCGGACTTCACCCCCGCCGAGCTTGGCTCGCAGGTCCTGCGCATCTTCTATCAATCGCAGGTCACCGAGATCAAGGAAGGCCGCATGGACGGCACCTTCGATTTCGAGGACGGGCGCTTCCAGTTCGGCGTGAGTACCGCCAATACCACCATGAACCGGCTTACCAGCGACACCAATTCCACGCTGGGTGACTGGGGCGTGGCCAACGCCGGCAACGAGCCCGGCATGCAGGCGCTGCTGCGGCCGGTGAGCATCACCGGCATGTTCAAGGACTTCAACGCCAATGGCGCCGCGCCCAATGCATGGCGCGGCGATGCCGATCAGCTGGCGCTGTGGGGTGGCAGCCAGTACGGCGCCACCACCCGCTACAACCCCCAATACAGCGCCGACAACCAGGTGGAAGAGAAGACCCGTGCCGCCTACGTGCAGCTGGAACTGAAGGGCGACATCTCCGGCATGACCACCAATACGCGGCTGGGCTTGCGCTACGAGCGCACCGATGTGGAATCCACCTCGCAGGTGGCCACGCCCACGGCGTTGTTGTGGCAAGCCAACAACGACTTCCAGCTGTTGCGCTCCACCGAGCAGCAGCCCTTCAGCGAGAAGACCAGCTACAACTACATCCTGCCCAATCTGGACTTCAGCATCGACATCTCCGATCAGCTGAAGGGGCGCGCCTCGTTCGGCCAGACCATCGCACGCGCGCCCTACAACAACCTGATCGCCGGCCCGACGCCGAATACGCCCAATGGCTCGATCCTGATCAACCCCTCCAACCGCGCCGGCGGCAGCTCGCAGAACCCGCAACTGGACCCGCTGGAATCGGACAACCTCGATCTGGCGCTGGAGTGGTACTTCGCCGATGCCAGCTACGTGTCGGCCACGTTCTGGAACAAGCGCGTCAGCAACTTCATCGGCAACACGGTCTCGCGCGAATCCCTGTACGGGCTGAGCGATCCCACCTCCGGTCCTGACGCGCAGGCCGCGCTGGCGTTCCTGCAGAGCGGCGCCTGTGCGGCGCAGGTGGGCGCCTCCGGCAACGACGTCGCGGCGGCGTGCTCGGCCAACGACACCTCACTGTTTGCGGCGATGGCGCTGCTGCGCAATGCCGCTGCCACCGGCGGGCTGGCCGCCTACAACGGCAGCTCGGCGCAGAGCCTGGCACTGGAGAACGCCTACGACATCGTCGGCAATGCCTCCGATCCGCTGTATCAGTTCGACGTGTCGCGCCCGGTCAACCAGAACAAGGCCAACATCCACGGCTGGGAATTGGGCGGGCAGTACTTCTTCGACAGCACCGGCTTCGGCATCTACGCCAACTACACCATCGTCGAAGGCGATGTGGGCTTCGACAACACGGTGATCGATCGCGACCAGTTCGCGCTGCTTGGCCTCAGCGACACCGCCAACGTGATGCTGATGTACGAAAAATACGGCTGGAGCGCGCGCCTGGCCTGGAACTGGCGCGACGAGTATCTGATCGCCGCCAACCAGGACAATGCCAACCGCAATCCGTACTACGTCGAGGCGTATCAGCAGTGGGACCTCAGCGTCAGCTACAGCTTCAGCAAGCAACTTTCCGTGGGCTTTGAGGCGATCAACCTCACCGGCGAAGACGTGCGTTGGCATGGGCGCTCGGACAAGCAGATCATCCGCCTGATCGACCAGCAGCCACGCTACACGCTGGGTGTGCGTTACGCGTTCTGACCCACCGGCTGCGCTCACTTCCCTCCCGGTGAGCGCAGCCGGTGCCTGGTGGGGCCGATGCCGACGTGCGGGCTGGTGCGGGCCAGTCGCGCGCTTTTTCGAAGGCGGCCGGCGAGCGTTCGCTGGCTGCGCCACGTGGCCGCATCGAGTCGTCAGCCTGCGTGGCACCGGTCCGGCGGCCGCAACCGCAGGCGCGAGCTGGATGCCGCCGCGCATCCCTTGGTGTCGCCGGCACACGCGGCGCTTGCTTGCACCCACACACGGCCGCCGCCGGGTCACCCCGGCGATGTAGGTTGCTGCAGGCCTGGTCCCGATGCTGCTGTGCCGCTTGCCGGTCTGCCGCTTTTTGGCAATGCTCGCCACCAGCAAGTGCGGTACCTGGCCGCGCGATCGACGCATTCCACGCAATGCGGTACTCCGTGGCGGAGCACCGTTGGAGTTTCAGATGACGCGATACGCAGTGCTCAACAATGTGGCGCATCACGATCTACGCGTCGTGCTGCGCTTCGGTGCCGAGTTCGGCGATGCGCTCGGCCTGGTGCCGGCATTCGTCACCGAATACGCCGAGCTGCAGCGCGAGTACCCGCTGTTCTTTCGCAAGGATCCAGCCACCGGCGGCTACCAGTCGGTGGCGCTGCTGGGCTTTGCACAGGACGAGAATCTGTTTCTGCAGGACGGCCGTTGGACTGCCAGCTATCTGCCCGGCATCGTCGCCAAGGGCCCGTTTCTGATCGGCTTCCAGGAGCAGCGCATCGAGGGCGCCTTGGTGCAGGAGCCGGTGATCCACGTCGATCTGGAGCACCCGCGCATCAGCCGTCACGAAGGCGAGGCGGTCTTTCTTCCGCAGGGCGGCCATAGCCCGTACCTGGAGCACATCATCGGTGTATTGCGCGGCATCCGCGACGGTGTGGATGCCGGCCAGGCGATGGCGGCCGCACTGGATGCGTTGGGGCTGATCCAGCCGGTGCAGCTGGATGTCACGCTGGATGCCACCCACGCCACCAAGCTGGAAGGCCTGTTCGCCATCGACCGCGAGCGGCTTGCCGCACTCGATGCGTCCTCGTTGCAGCAACTGCATCGGGCCGGCTATCTGGAGGCTGCGTTCCTGATGCTGGCCTCGCTGCACAACGTGCGTCGGCTGATGGCCGAGAAGCAGCGCCGCCTGCAGCAGGCGCACACTGCGTCTGCGACTGCTGCGTTCGCCTGAGCGCATGACGACCGGCGCAGCCTTCTCCTCACTCGCGGCCGTCGCCGAGCGCAGCGATTGCCACCCCGACGCACTGCCGCTTGCCGCGCTGTGCGATGCCGCCGAGCCGGTGGTGCTGCGTGGCGTCGCACGCGACTGGTCGCTGGTGCAGGCCGGGCTGCGCAGCCCCGAGGAGGCGATGGCGCTGCTGCGCGCGCACGATAGTGGACGCCCCCTGCAGTATTCCCGCGGCGGCCCGGAGATCGCCGGCCGGCCGTTCTATACCGACGATTGCAGTGCGCTGAATTTCGAGGTGCAGCGCGGTAGCCTGAGCAGCTTGCTGGAGGCGATCGTGACGCATCGCGACGACCCGCAGCCGCCTACCTATTATCTGGCGTCGTTGCCTATTGACGATAATCTCCCGGGCTTGCGCGCAGGCAATGATCTGGATTTCGCCGCCAGCGGCATCGCGGTGCAGCCGAGTATCTGGATCGGTAATCGCGTCATTGCTTCCTGCCATTACGATGCGCCCAACAACCTGGCCTGCTGCGCGGTGGGGCAACGTCGCTTCACGCTGTTTCCGCCCGAGCAGGTGGCCAACCTGTATCCCGGCCCGCTGGATCCCACGCCGGGCGGGCAGGTCGTGAGCATGGTGGATATCGCCAATCCGGATCTGCTGCGGTATCCACGCTTTGCCCAGGCGCTGGCGCAGGCGCGCACCGTTGTGCTGGAGCCGGGCGATGCAGTGTTCATTCCCGGCATGTGGTGGCATCACGTGCAATCGCTGCAGCCATTCAACGTGCTGGTCAACTACTGGTGGAGCAGTGTGCCCGCGCATCTGCCGTCGCCGATGCCCGCGCTGTATCACGCGCTGTGGGCCATCCGCGACCGCCCGGCAGCGGAGAAGGAGGCCTGGCGCGCCCTGTTCGACTACTACGTGTTCGGCCCTGCCGAGCGCGCGGGCGAGCACCTGCCCGAGCAGGCACGGCATGCGCTGGGCCCGATCGACCCCACGCTGGCGCGACAGCTGCGCGCGCTGTTGCTCGGCAGGCTCAACCGCTGATGCGCGCGATCGGCTCCAAGGCCACTGGCCGGACAACTGCGCAGCTGCCGGGTGGGCAGGGCCGATGTGCGGCATTGGCAGGCGCCACGCGCGCGTTCCGCTCCCTGCGGGCCACCCGCGTTGTCCAGACGATCGATCAAGACCTCACCCCGGATCCATCACCCAGGAGCGCGCAGTGAGCCAGGCCCCGATTCGCAAGATCGTCATCGCCGGCGGCGGCACCGCTGGCTGGATCGCCGCCTGCGCACTGTCGCATCAATTTCGCGAGCTGCTGGAGATCACCCTGGTCGAGTCCGAGCAGATCGGTACCGTGGGTGTGGGCGAATCCACCGTGCCGCCGATCCGCAGCTTCCATCGCTTTCTGCAGATCGACGAGCAGGAGTTCCTGCGCGCGGTGGCCGGCACCTTCAAGTTGTCGATCTCCTTCGAGCATTGGCGCCGCCAGGGCGAGCGCTATATCCATCCGTTCGGCATCACCGGGCAAAGCACGCTGGTGTGCGCCTTCCACCATCTGTGGCTGGAGAGCCAGCGCCGCGGCATGCCGGGCAGCTTTGGCGATTACTGCCTGGAAACCGTGGCTTCGCGCGTCGACCGTTTCGCCTTGCTGCGCGAGCCTGTGGTCAACTATGCCTATCACCTGGATGCCGCGCTGTATGCCAGGTTCCTGCGCACGCGCAGCGAAGCCTGTGGCGTCAGGCGTATCGAGGGCAGGATCCAGCAGGTGACATTGCAGCCGGACAGTGGCGATGTCGCCAGCCTGCTGCTGGAAGACGGGCAGGTGCTCGAGGGCGACCTGTTCATCGATTGCAGCGGTTTTCGCGGCCTGCTGATCGAGCAGGCGTTGCACACCGGTTACGAAGACTGGAGCCATTGGTTGCCGTGCGATCGCGCCGTTGCGGTGCAGACCGACGCGCTTGGCCCGCCGGTGCCGTACACCCGCGCCATCGCGCACGAAGCCGGATGGCGCTGGCATATCCCGCTGCAGCATCGCGTCGGGAATGGTCTGGTCTTTTCCAGCAAACACCTGTCCGACGACGAGGCGCATGCCAAGTTGCTACGCGATGTGGCCGCGCCTGCGCTGAAAGACCCCTGGCTGGTGCCGTTCCGCACCGGCCGCCGCCTCAAGGCCTGGAACAAAAACGTGGTGTCGCTGGGCCTGGCCAGCGGCTTTATCGAGCCGCTGGAATCTACCAGCATCCATCTCACCATCGCCGCCGTGGTGCGCCTGATCAGCTTGTTCCCGGCCGATGGCATTGCGCCCTCGCAGGTGGAGCTGTTCAACGACATCAGCCGCGCCGAAATGGAACATGTGCGCGACTTCATCATCCTGCATTACCACGCCACCCAGCGCGAGGAACCGCTATGGCGGCAATGCCGCGCGATGGAGCTGCCCGAATCGCTGGCGCTGCGCCTGCGCGCCTGGCGCGAACGCGCACACGCCTGGCAAGCGGCCGATGAACTGTTCCGCGTCGACTCCTGGACCCATGTGCTGATAGGGCAGGGCATCCTGCCCGAGCAGCATCACCCACTGGCGCGTGCGCTGTCCGATCGCGACCTGCGTCGCCTGCTGGACGGCATCGCCCAGCCGATCCGGCACGCGGTGGAGCAGATGCCGTCGCAGCAGGCGTTTATCGACGCGTATTGCAAGGCAGGTGCGGGCGTGTGGGGCCTGCGCAGTCCGGTGCTGACGTAGAGCGGCTGGCAAGGCTGGGGCGCCGCCGGCAGGCAGGCGCAGCCGCTGCCCAAAACCGGCACGGCGCCAGCACGTCCTGGCGCGGCTCGGCAACGCGACACGGACGGCATGCTCCGCACAGTCGGCAAGGCAGGCCGGTACGGGCAGTCGGCGCGTGCCAGACCAATGTAGGAGCGCGCTTGCGCGCGATTCGATTGAGCGTCACCGGAAACGCTCGTCGCGCCCTTCCACCCCGGTTCCGAGCGCGCCGTCCACGTCCACCTGGCGACTGCTTGCTACGTGTTAGCCGCTCTTGGGCACACGAGACCACAGATCCAGTGTCGCCTGCTGTGTCGTGCCCGCTCTGCACGATGTCTGGTGATTGCGTGCCGCTTGATAGCGATTGGCGATATCACCGCCGGATACGGGTCGAATGCGCTGATGACAGTGCGCAGCCGGATCCATCGCTACAGTGCCCAACTGCTTCGCTACAAGCGCATCAGATCCTTGCCGACCACAATCGGCCCGGCATAGTGCTTGCGCGCGCCCTCGCTCCACATCGCATCGGTGATCGTGGGGTCGCCGCCAGGCACAAAGTGATTGAGCACCAGCATCCTTGCGTTGGCCGCTGAAGCGATCCTGCCGACTTCCTCGCTGGTGGAATGGCTCTTGAGCAGATGGTCGAGCAAGGTCGGTGCGTTGTCGTTGGTCTTGAGCATCTTTTCCAGCGCGGGCAGGTACATCACCTCGTGCACCAGGATGTCGGTGTCCTTTGCGAATTCGGCCAGTGCAGGCAGGTAGCGCGTGTCGCCGGAGAACACCACCGTGCGGTCGCGCGCGGCGAAACGGTAGGCGAACGCCGGCTTGAGCGTGTAGTGATCCACCAGCGTCGCGGTGACGGTGACCTGGTCGTTCTGCAGCACCGTGCCGGGCTGGTCAAACTCGTGCACATGGATCAGCTGCTTGAACGGCGGGCGGCCTTCTTCGCGGATGCGCGCATCGATGTCGATGGCATTCATCTCGACAAAGGCATCCACCATCCTGGCGATACCGGGCGGGCCGTACAAATGCACCGGCGTCTGCAGTCCGCTGGCCCACGCCAGCCAGACCACGTTGAGCAGGTCGGCGTTGTGGTCGGAGTGGTGATGGGTCAGAAAGATGTCGCGCAGCGCAGGCAGGCGGATGCCGGCCTTGGCCAGTTGCTGTGCAACGCCATTGCCGCAGTCGATCAGGTAGGGCTGCCCGTCGATGACCAGCGCGTTGGCGGCCGCGGCGCGCAGCGGTGATGGCGTGGGGCCGCCCTTGGTGCCGAGCAGCACCAGCACGCTGCCCTTGGCCGGGAAGGGCGCCGGTGACGCCGGGTCTGACGGCGCAGGGTCTTCCTTCGGTGCGCGCCGTAGTGCGGCACCGAGCTGGCTCGTCACGCTCAGCGTGGCCACTGCCAGCGCGATGCGCAGCACCTGGCGACGGGAAGAGCGTGGCGAAGAGGCGGACATGACGGCTCCTGTCGAAGCGGGGGAGAGGATGTGCCAGGGGGGCGTGGCACTGACTCAGACTAGCGTGGGGCTGCCAGGTTTGCGAATGGCTCACGTAAACCTCGGCACTGGCATGCCCGCGCCCGATGCAGGAGAGCTGCACCTGCGATGCACGCGGTGCGTGCACTGCTCGGTCCGATGGCCCGCCCCGAATCGGCTACGCGGATCCATCCGTTGCCTTCCAACGGTGGGCTTGCATCGATTGCCTTCAGAGTTCCCGTGCGATGAACGCGTTCAACGCAGGCGAACGATAAAACGCCATGCATTGCGCGAAGATCCTGTTGAACGGGCCGCGGCGGGCTTCGTCCTTCATCGGCACTTCGGCGTGATGGAAGTCTGCCGTCTGCTCGGCCACGAAACGATGCAGGCGGTCGGTGGCACCGGTCTTGGCATTGTCGAGCGCATAGGTCGTCAGCAGATACGAGCGATCGCGCAGCTGGTCTGACGTGTATTTGCCGCTACGCTCATAGTTGTTGTCCAGGCACAGCTGCAGCGCGTAGGCCTTGACGTCGTCGCGATTGGCGGGTTTGCCGGCTGCATGGGCGGTGACCTGTAGCGACAAGGCCAGGAGTGCAGCTACGGCGATGACACAAGGAGTGCGTTGAACGGGCATGCCGATCCAGGTGAAGGACGAGCTGCCAAGTCTGCATCATCCGGGCACTGCAGATGAAGTGCATCACGACTGACGCGCGTGACCGATGGGGTCCAAAGGTCAGCGCACAAAACATCAACCCGTACAGATCGATCCACACAGCACATCAAGCAATCGACCACACTCTGCACAGGCCAGGCGCAGTCGCACGTGGCAGGCGCTACCCGCCTGCCACGCACATCGCCCGCTTACGGGCCGAAGTAGGTGGAAATGCTGGAATACACGTCCGAGAAGCGCGAGTAGTAATCCGGATCGGTCTGCGCGGTGCAGAACGAGTAGCCGCCGTACAAGCCGCCGCGCAGCTGGTAGGCGCCACCGCTGGCGACGGTGAACAGGCCCGAGCCGGACGAGCCGCCCTCGGTGACGCCATCGTTCCAGACCACACGGTACAGCGGGCTCTTGCCGTCGATGCTGGTGCTCAGCCCATTGACGGTGCCCAGCGAATACTTCTTGACGTCACCGGACGGGTGGTGGATGCCGACGATCGAGGTGCCGGTCGCGCCGATCGCCGCGCTGTTCCATGCCGCATAGAACGCGCCGCTTGGCGGTGCGGTCTTCAGTTCCAGCAACGCGGTATCGCGCGTGGTGTTGGCGTGGCGCAGGAATGCACCGCCGGTCAAGGTGGTGGCCTGCGAGCTGGCGGTATTGCCGTTGCAGGTGGCCGCGTCGTAGAACCAGTAGGTCTGCAGTGTGTTGGCGACCGTCTGCGTACTGATGCAATGCGCTGCAGTCCAGAACAGGTTGCGCTTGGGCGAGTTGGTGTTGTTGAGCAGCGTGCCGGTGCACAGGAACGAGCCCTGGCTGGTGGTGAACACCATGCGCGCCACCGCCTTTGCGGCATTGGTGAAGCCGGCGGTGGGATTGGCGCGGCAGACGATATCGTTCTGGCAGGAGTCGCTCTCGCCGATGGCGATGGTCATCATGTCGCGCGCGCTGGCGGTGGGGCTGATGTCCAGGTGCGACAGCTGCGGGATGCTCAAGCTGAAGTTCTCCGGATACTGGCCGGCCGGCAGCGACAGCTCCACCAACAGATTCTCGCCGCTGACGGTCGGCGACCAGCCGATGGCGTCGCCGCTGGCGGAGAAGCTGGCACCGGATTGCTCGAACACCCGGCCATCGTCGCCGGCAAAGCGCAGCGTCACCTTGGACGGATCGCCCGGCGTGGCGCCGGCACCACGCAGGATCAGCGATGCACGCAGCGAGGCCGCCTGCGCGGAGCCGACCTTCAAGGTCGCCACGCGTGAGCCGTCTTTGGCCATCTGCCAATCAAGCGTGGCCAGATTCACCAAAGGCTTGGCAACCGCGCGCGAAAACCCGATCTGCAAGGGCTGCCCATGTTTGACCTGTGCGATGCGACGCTCACGCACGCGACCGATCTCGGTGCTGGTGGGCGCAGTGAGTTGCACCACACGCGTGGGCAGGATGCCGCCACGCAGACTTGCCGACTGCAACGTCGCTGCGCCGAGCTTGGCCGCCTGCGGCGCGGTACTCACCGGTGCCGCATCCATTTCGGTCGGCGGCGTTGCCAGTGCAGCGCCGGAAACGGCGGAAAACAGCGCCAGGTACAAGGCATTTTTGCGATTCATGGGTAGTCCTTCTCATCAGGGAACGACAGGCTGCAGCGGGGGCCACAGCGTGCGGGCGCCATCGTTGGCGCCGAACGAGACTAGCGAATGTTTAAAGCTGAATATGTGCTGAAAATCTCGTTCAGAGATTGGCGGTCGATAAAAAGATAATCGTGTTTTGCACGCAGCAGTTGACGTGTGCGCGCCTGCCAGTGGCCTTGCGCATGCGCATGGCGCCGCATATCTGCAACACGTACGCCGCTCTACCTGCGGCAACTGCGGTCGCGCAGCGCACCGGCAGCGCCGCCTTGATCAAGCTGTCAGGCGATGCAGGTAGCTACGCTGCATGCGGGATGGCGAGCGCGCATAACCTTGGCGGGCTTTAACAAGGTGCGCTCAACGTTCCTGCAAGCAGGCATGTCGCCGCACGCCGGCAGCCAGCAGCAAGGCTGCATATCGGCTCGCGACGTATTACTCCAACGCGTCGCTGGCGCGGAAGTCGGTCGAGCGACCGCTGGCTTTCAAAAACGCCAACACTGCAAGCCCGACCACCATCCAGGCCGTGCCGCCGAGTTGCGCATGCCGGTCAGCATTGATCAGCACATAGGCCAGGATCACGATGCCGATCAACGGCGTGGCGACATGCAACAGCACGCGGCGGCCCTGTCCGCGGAAATGCCACAGCACCGCCACGTGCAACAGGATGAAGGCGGTCAGTGCGCCGACATTGCACAACGAGGACAGCAGCGCGATCTGTCCGACGAAGACTTCGCCCAGCACCATGCTCAGGCCTGCCACCAGCAGGATGGCGCGCTGCGGCACGCCGGTGCGTGGATGGATGTAGCGCAGAAAGGCCGGCAGCTGGCGGTCGCGCGCCATGGCGAACAACAGGCGCGAGGTGGCGGCCTGCGCCACCAACGCGTTGGCGATCGCCGCACTGATCGCGACCGTGAGTGCAATGACGATCTGCAACCACGGCCCGGCGATCAGGCGCCCGATCTCGAAGAACGCATCGTTGGAGGCCTGCGCGTCGGGATAGCGTTGCAGGGTGGGCTGCAGCAGCGCGGCCAGCCAGGTCTGCAGCACGAACAAGCCCGCCACCAGCAACAGCGCCAGCAGGGTCGCGCGCCCGACCACGCGATTGCCGCCACGGGCTTCTTCGGACAGCGTGGAGATCGCATCGAAGCCCAGGAACGACACCACCGCCACCGACAAGGCGCTGAAGATCAGCTGCGGCGAAAAGGCCTGCGGGTTGTAGAACGGACGCAGGTTCCAGTGCGCACCATTGACGCCACGCTGGATCGCCAGGCTGGCCAGCACCACGAACACCGCCAGCACCACCAGCTGCGCGTAGAGGAAGAAGCGATTGGCACGCGCGGTGGTTTCAATGCCGCGCAGGTTGACCAGCGTGTTGAACACCACGAAGAAGGCGATCCACGCCGGCTGCGGCAGCGCCGGCAATACGTTGTGCATGGCGTTGGCGCCGACCACGTAGAGCAGGGTGGGCACCAGCAGATAATCCAGCAGGATCGCCCAGCCGGCCAGAAAGCCCATGCCGCTGCTCAGGCCGCGTCCCACATACGCATACACCGAGCCGGCGACCGGAAACGCCTGCGACATCTGCTGGTAGCTCAACGCGGTGAACAGCATCGCCACGAAGCCGAGCAGATAGGTCAGCGGCACCATCCCGGCGCTGATGTCGAACACGCCGCCGAAAATGGAGAACGGCGCGGTCGGCACCATGAATACCAGCCCGTAGATCAGCAGGTCCTTGAGCGTCAGCTGCCGCTTGAGCTCCTGGGTGTAGCCAAAGCGTTCCAGCGCGGCCGCATCGTTGCGGCGGGGGGTGTCGGTCATGCAGGTGTCCGCTGAAAGGGATGCCGGGTCGCGACGCAGGCGCCGTGGGAGCGTCTGCACGTCGATGCTGCAGTGCAGCCAGCTGACTGGCATTGTGACGATAATGTGGCCGCCAAGCCCATCCATTGGTAAAAATGCTAGGTTTTCCATGCCGGATGTCATCCAGCGGCGTACGTCGACACCGAAGGACCCCACATGTTCGACACTCTGGCCAGCCTGGGCCGCGACCTGCAGGCGCTGCACACGCTCAATGCCTGCCTGGACCGGGTGTTTTCCGACGTCTGCGGGCTGGGCTTCCAGTCCCTGGTCTACGACTACGCGCCGGTCCCGCTGAGTCTGGAAGGGGCATTGATCACCCCGTCGGTGTTCATGCAGCGCAATGCGCCGGGCGACATGCAGCACATCTGGTGCGAGCACGGCTATTACCAGCATGACCCGGTGCAGCAGCGTGCGACGCGCCGCACCACGCCATTTGTGTGGTCCTACCGCAGCGACGGCGAGATGGAGGGCGTGGAATACGTCGGCAGCCAGCATCGGCAGGTCACGCGTTATCTGTGCGATAGCGGTATGGGAACCGGTGTCACCGTGCCCCTGCACCTGCCGGGTGGCGCGTTCGCGACATTCAGCGCTGCGGTCGATGCGGTCGCGGCCGAGGCGCCACGGCTGGCCGAAGCGCAGCTGTCGCCATTCCTGCTGCTGGCGCATACCTTCCAGGCACGCGCGCAGGAACTGCTCGATCCGCAGGAACGCCGCTGCCACCACATCGCGCTGACCCGCCGCGAGCGCGAATGCCTGCAGTATTCGGCAAAAGGGCTGACAGCCAAGAGCATCGCCGCTGCGCTCAACCGTTCCACCGCCACGGTGAACCTGCATCTGAACTCGGCAGCGCGCAAGCTGGGCGCGCGCAATCGCGTCGAGGCCGTCGTGCGCGGCATGCACTATCGATTGCTGGAGCCGTAAGCGCGGCGTGTTCAGCGACTGCGACGGCAAGCCGCGATAGGCGATTTCCCTGTGGTGGAAGTTTGTGATCGGCAGGTGCAATCGCTGCACGGGTTGGTGCCCGTCCTGGCGACCGATGATGCGCCCGGCCGCCCGCGCAGCCGGCCCCGAGCTTCGAAAGCGCCACGAACCTGTGAGTTTTGCCAGTTAACGCGCGGCGGTTGCCTCGCTAGGCTCGGCGCTCATTCTTGCCGTTAGCAGGCGCAGGTCATGCAGTCCACCGAGGGTTACGTCGAATTCCGTGGGTACCGGACCTGGTACCGCATCACCGGCGACCTGCGCAGCGACGCCTGCCCGCTGATCGTGCTGCACGGCGGCCCCGGCTGCACCCATGACTATGTGGACAGCTTCAAGGACCTGGCAGCCAATGGCCGCGCGGTGATCCATTACGACCAGCTCGGCAACGGCAAGTCCACCCATCTTCCCGATGCAGACCCCGGTTTCTGGACGGTGGGGCTGTTTCTGGACGAGTTGCAGGCCTTGATCACGCAGTTGGGACTGTCGCAATACGCGCTGCTCGGGCAGTCCTGGGGCGGGATGCTGGCGGCCGAGCATGCGGTGCGGCGGCCGGCCGGCCTGCGTGCGCTGGTGATTGCCAACTCCCCGGCATCGATGGGCTTGTGGCGCGCTGCGGCGCTGCGGCTGCGCGCGCGCCTGCCCGAGGACATCCAGGCGGCGCTGGACGCGCACGAAGCGGCCGGCACCCTGGACGACCCGGCCTATCGCGCCGCAAGCCAGGTGTTCTACGCCCAGCACGTCTGCCGCGTGCTGCCGTGGCCTGCCGAAGTGGCGCGCACCTTCGCCGCCATCGATGCCGACCCGACCGTGTATCACGCCATGAACGGCCCGACCGAATTCCACGTGGTCGGCAGCCTGCGCAACTGGAGCATCATCGAGCGCTTGCACCGCATCAACGCGCCCACGCTGGTGCTGTCGGGCAAGTACGACGAGGCCACACCGGAAACGGTGGAGCCGTACGCACGCCTGATTCCGGACGCGCGGTGGCATGTGTTCGCCAATTCCAGCCATATGCCGCATGTGGAAGAACGCCCGGCGTGCATGCGCCTGGTCGGCAACTTCCTCGACGACCAGACGCCGTGGCCCGGCGAGCAGCTGGTGCATGCCTCCCTGCAGGCCAGCCGCGCTGTTTGAGTGGATGGGGTGGGGTGGGTGTATGTAAGTGCCGTGAAGCTGAGCGTGCCCGGCTGCGGTGCGCCGCTGCGACGCGTCGCGATTGAGCATGCGCTGCCTTGCTTGCGCATCGTGCGAGCAAGGTTCGAAGAGTGGTCGTGAAGAGCAGTCGTGTTGATACACGCAGCTGTGCCTCAACCGCGTGTCGTTGAGCCGACACATTCAATGCGGATTGCCAGCTACGGTCGCACACCACCTGACGCACACGTGGTCGGACCTACGCGGCCTGACCATGTCGAGAGAGGCTGGTCGTCGCGCCAGTGCTCGCCCATTGTCGCGATTGATCCAAAAGCGCAATCACGCATCGTCTTCTGCAACGCGGCATCAAATGCCGTGTAAACCACACAAACCTCGCAAACCGCATGTGTCTGCGATGGCGCTGCTGCTACGCACCAATGATGCTCACAACACACGTTCGTGTGCAGTGACCGCCGCGCACCATTGCGTGTCGCACTTCGATGCCTAGAAAACGCATTTGCCACCAGCAACTGCGGTCGAACGCGCGCGTGAGTAAACCGGCATCGGCCTGCGTTTGCATGCATGAAAAACACATCTGCATACAGAGCAAAACACCGTGCACGCCACAATGGTGTCCTGTCCCGGGTGTCTCGTGCTGTCTCTTTTGCATGTCCTGCACGGAGAACACCGTGGTGCGTCAAAGTTTCAGTGATGGATAATTGTTTTATGTGTTAAATCGCGCGAAGAATGCGGCCCCCACGCACCGCTTTGCTGTTGTCGTCGCTCCGGCGCAGGCAGCACGCATCGCTTTTCCACACTTTGGGAGAGGCTGCATGATCATCAAGACATTTCAGGGCGCAGTTGCGCTTGCCCTGTCCGCCTGCGCTGCGGGCGCCATCGCCGGCCCGGTCGGGTACGGTGCCGGCACCACCGGCGGCGGCAACAAAACACCGGTCACCGTGACCACCTTCGAGGCGATGCAGGCTGCGATCGACAGTTATTCCGGCAGCGGCGGGTTGGTGCTTAACTACACCGGCAAGTTCGACTTCAGCAGCATCAAGGACGTCTGCGCGCAGTGGAAGTTGCCGGCCAAGACCGTGCAGATCAAGAACAAGAGCAACATCACCATCAAGGGGGCCAACGGCTCGTCGGCCAACTTCGGGCTTTGGGTGGTGGGCAACTCCAGCAACGTCATCATCCAGAACATGACCATCGGCCTGCTGCAGGGCGGTGAAGATGCCGACTCGATCTCGCTGGAAGGCAATTCCAGCGGCTCGCCGTCCAAGATCTGGGTCGACCACAACACCGTGTTCGCCTCCTTGACCAAGTGCTCGGGCGCCGGCGATGCGTCTTTCGATGGCGGCATCGACATGAAGAAGGGCGTCCATCACGTCACCGTGTCCTACAACCACGTCTACAACTACCAGAAGGTCGCGCTCAACGGATACAGCGACAGCGACACCAAGAATTCGGCTGCGCGCACCACCTATCACCACAACCGCTTCGAGAACGTCGAATCGCGCGTGCCGTTGCAACGGCGTGGACTGAGCCACATCTACAACAACTACTTCAACAACGTCACCACCTCGGGCATCAACGTGCGCATGGGCGGGGTGGCCAAGATCGAGTCCAACTACTTCGAGAACATCAAGAACCCGGTGACCTCGCGCGACAGCAGCGAGATCGGCTACTGGGACCTGATCAACAACTACGTCGGCAGCGGCATCACCTGGGGCACCCCGGATGGCAGCAAGCCGTACGCCAACGCCACCAACTGGATCACCACCAAGGTGTTCCCCGAACCGCTGGGCTACACCTATAGCATCACCCCGGCCGCACAGGTCAAGGCCAAGGTGATCGCCACCGCCGGTGCGGGCACCAACCTGGCCGAGTAAGCGACAATAGGGTGCGGTCACATGGATCCCCGGCCTGGCCGGGGATTCTTGTCTTTGGGTGCAGCTGGTTCGCGCCTGGCCGGTTCGCGGCCAGGCACGGCGGCCACCGGTGGTTGCACGTGGCGGTGATCCCTGGCGGTGGATGCAGGCAAGCGCCCCCAAGGTTGATCGACCTCGCTCCGGCGCCGGCGTCAAGAGGCGCGGCAGGCGCCGCGACGCGGTATCGTGTCGCGATCCCATCCATGCAAGCCCGTCCATGCCGCTTCCAACCGATCCCGTTGCTGAGCACGCTCCGTCCGCCGCGCCCACCTTGCGCCACGCGCTGAAACCGCGGCAATTGATGATGATGGGCCTGGGCACGGCGATCGGCGCCGGGCTGTTCCTGGGCTCGGGCGTGGGGATCCACGCGGCGGGGCCGGCAGTGCTGGTGTCGTACCTGATCGCCGGAGCGCTGGTGATCATCGTGATGAACGCGTTGGGCGAAATGGCCGCGTCCAAGCCGGCCAGCGGTGCGTTTTCGGTATACGCAGCCGACGCGATGGGGCCGACCGCCGGTGCGACGGTGGGCTGGTTGTGGTGGCTGCAGATCGTGGTGGTGATCGCCGCCGAAGCGGTCGGCGCGGCGGGCCTGCTCGCCTCGGTATGGCCGGCGTTGTCGGTGCCATTGCTGGCGGTGGTGTTCATGGCCACCTTCACGGCGATCAATCTGCTCGGCGTGCGCAATTTCGGCGAGTTCGAATTCTGGTTCGCCATCCTCAAGGTCGTTGCGATCGTGGTGTTCCTGCTGATCGGTGTGGCCCTGTTGGCCGGCTGGTTGCCCGGCGTGGTGTCGCCGGGGCTGTCCAACTTCACCCAGAACGGCGGATTCGCACCGAAGGGGCTGGCCGGCATCGGCTCGGCGTTGCTGGTGGTGGTGTTCGCCTTCGGCGGCACCGAAATCGTCGCAGTGGCCGCGGCGGAAACCGCCGACCCGGGCCGCAGCCTGGCACGCACGATTCGCACCGTGGCCTGGCGCATCCTGGTGTTCTACATCGGCTCGATCAGCGTGATCGTGGCAGTGGTGCCGTGGACCAGCGCGGCGCTCAGCTCGCCGTTTGCCGCCGTGCTGGAGGTGGCGCGCATTCCCGGCGCGGCCCCCGCCATCACCCTGGTCGCCGTGGTGGCCTTGCTGTCGGCGCTCAATGCCAATCTGTACGGCGCCTCGCGGATGATCTTCTCGTTAGCCCAGCGCGGCGAAGCGCCGCGGCTGCTTGGCAGGACCAGCGGCGAGCAGGTGCCGCTGGTGGCGGTGATCGCCAGCGTGCTGTTCGGGTTTGCCGCAGCCGCGCTGGAACTGCTGTACCCCAACAAGGTGTTGCCGATGCTGCTCAACATCGTCGGCGCCACCTGCCTGCTGGTGTGGACGATCTCGCTGCTGTCGCAGCTGATCCTGCGTGCACGCGCCGACCGCGCCGGCATCGCGTTGCCGTTCCGCATGCGGGGTTATCCGTTTCTGACCCTGCTGGCCCTGGCGATCCTGGCGGTGATCTTCGTGCTGCTGGCGTCTTCGGCGGACACCCGCGCGCAGTTCCTGTCGATGGTCGGTCTGACTGTCTTCATCGCCGTGGTCAGCGAAGTGGCGCGACGCGTGCGTGCGCGGACATGAGCGTATAGGTCAACGCGGCTGAGTGCGTGATCGTCCAGCAACGCAACCACGGCGGCAGTGCGCTGTTGCACACCGTCGAAGCGAGAACACGCAAGCAGTCTTGCGGTTTCCTTCTCCATTAGACAGGCGAGTGGCTGGATCTGCCGATCCCGCTCGGCTACTGTCATTCGGCCGATTCTGTTCGTTGCATCGGTTGGCTGGAAAACATCGGCGCGCCAGCGCGCGACGATGAAAATGCATCGCTTCATTCCTTGATTGTTTCAGCAATCATCGCCGGGGTTCGTGCATGCATGCCGTTTCGTCCGAGAATTCTGCTGCCTTGCCTGCCGCCCGCACACTGGAGGCGGTGCATGCGCTGGCCTATCCGGTCGACACGCATCTGGATTCGCTGTATCTGTCGCGCCTGGGTGGCTTCGACTACTGGAAGGGCGACTGGAAAGCGCAGCGGCGCTCGCTGATCCTCTGGCTGATGTCCAAGACCTCGCCAAGAGGTCGCAACCAACCGCTGATGTACCACGTCAGCGGCCCGGACTTTCTGGCCGGCGGCTACGGCGCTGCCTGCTTCAGCGCCCACGCGTTGTGGGAGAACCTCTTCGGCGCGCCGTTTCTCGACCCCTGGAACAACTGGGTGGAGCATCAGCGCTATGTCGAGGAGATGGTGGCCGCGAGCAACGGTCGGATGCGGCTGGCACGCAGCGCCGCCGAGCTGCGCGCGGTTCGGGCCGAGGGTCTTTGCTGCGCCATCCTGTCGCTGGAGGGTGCGCATATGCTCGGCCCACGCGGAGCCCGCAGCCAGGCGCTGCGGCTGGAGCGCCTGGGCATCGCTGCCAGCGCCGGCGCCGCCTATGTGACGCTCAATCATTTCAGCCATACCGACATCTCCCAGGCCGGCTATGCGCCGCTCAATCCGTGGCGCGGGATCGAGGGCGCGGGGCTGTCGGAATTCGGCCGCAAGGTCGTGGAGCGCTGCATCGATGTCGGACTGCTGCTGGATCTTTCGCATACCTCAAGCCAGGGCGTCCTCGATACCTGCGCCATCTGCGTCCGTCGCAACGTGCCGGCCTTCGCCTCGCATGCCGCCTCGCGCAGCGTCACCCGTGGCGCCGAGACGCGGCCGTCGCGTCATCTCGACCGCGGGCTCGACGACGCGGCGATCCGTGCCATCGTCCAGACCGGTGGTTGCATCAGCGTCATTCTGGCGCCGTACTTTCTGCAACATGCCTATCTGGCCGACGGCAAGCCGAACATGGATGCCGATCTCGCCTTTGTCGTCGGCTACTACGAAGCCTTTGCCCGACAGATCGCTGCCATGGGGATCGTCGAGGATCCGTGGAAGCACCTGAGTTTCGGCAGCGATTTCGATGGCGGCATTTCCAGCCTGCCGACCGGTCTGCGCAGCGGCGCGGATCTGCCCAGGCTCACGCAGGCGATGATGGATGCCGGCTGGCCCACGCAACGCATCGTCGATGTGTATAGCGGCAATTTCCTGCGGGTCTGGGAGCGGGTGCGGCCGTAGCGTTTTCCGGTGACCTGCGTGCGGATGCGGTGGGGCAGCGCGGCAAGCTTCCATCGCGTGCCGGTGTGCACCTGCGAGAGCCGGATGCATCGCAGTGACCGGCCTGCGTGCAACGCGTCTGCGTGCGAGAAATGCGCGCTGCAGTGCACCCCGGGTGTAGCATCGCCCAGAGAGCCAACAGAACTACAACGCCGCCGTCAGGCAGGCGCGGCCGGTGCTACGAATCGGCATGAGCCACGCCTGCGCTGCGGTTCCGGGCGCGCCGTCCGCACCCACCTGGCGACCGTTCGCTGCGGGTTGTGGGCCGCTGCTGGCTGCACAAGCGCGGCAATTTGCCGCAGATGCGACGCCGTGTCGCATCGGGAACAAGCACGACCGTCCTTATCATGATCCCGTAGCGCAGAGGTCGCGATCGACCGGCACTGGTGTTCGGCAATCGACCTGCAGCCTGTGCGCTGATGCTGCCCCATCTTTTTCCTGGAGGATTCTCCATGGATGCCTTGCTGTTATCGCGGATCCAGTTCGGGTTCGTCATCGCATTCCACGTGCTGTTTCCCGCGTTCACCATCGGGCTGTCCAGCCTGCTGGCATTTCTCGAGTGGCGCTGGCTGCGCACCCGGCTGCCGGTGTGGCGCGAGCTGTATTTCTTCTGGCAGAAGATCTTCGCGGTGTCGTTCGGCATGGGCGTGGTCAGCGGCATCGTGATGGCCTTCCAGTTCGGGGCCAACTGGCCGGAGCTGAGCCGGATCGCCGGCAGCGTGATCGGCCCGTTGCTGAGCTACGAAGTGCTGACCGCGTTCTTCCTCGAAGCCAGCTTCCTGGGCGTGATGATGTTCGGCTGGGGGCGTATTTCCGAGCGCCTGCATTTCCTGGCGACCTGCATGGTGGCGCTGGGCACGCTGTTTTCCACGTTCTGGATCCTGTCGTCCAACAGCTGGCTGCAGACCCCGGCCGGCTATGAGGTGGTGGACGGCATCGTGCATCCGGTGGCGTGGCTGAAGATCATCTTCAACCCCTCTTTCCCGTACCGGCTTGCGCATATGGCGCTGGGCTCGTTCATCACCACCTGCTTTGTGGTCGGTGCGGTGGGGGCGTGGTATCTGCATCGCGGCGTGCACCGCGAGGCCGGGCTGCGCATGCTCAAGCTGGCGGTGGCCTTCGCGGCGATCACCGTGCCGCTGCAGATCTTCGTTGGCGACATGCATGGCTTGAACACGCTCAAGCACCAGCCGATGAAGATCGCGGCGATGGAAGCGCACTGGCATGACGAAGGCCAGGGCAAGGGGTTTCCGCTGGTGCTGTTCGCCCTGCCCAATGCGCAGGCCGAGCGCAACGATTACGAGGTGGCGATCCCGCGCCTGGGCAGCCTGATCCTGACCCACAGTGCGGAAGGCAGCATTGCGCCGCTGACCTCGGTGCCGGCGGCCGATCGCCCGCCGGTGCTGCCGGTGTTCTTCGCCTTCCGCATCATGGTCGGGCTGGGCTCGTTGATGCTGCTGGTGGCCTGGGTCTCGGCGTTCGCCTGGTGGCGCGGCAAGTTGCTGCAGTGGCGCTGGTTGCTGGCGACCTGGCGCTGGATGTTGCCGAGCGGCTTCATCGCGCTGGTGTCGGGCTGGTTCGTCACCGAGATGGGGCGGCAGCCGTATGTGGTCTATGGCCTGTTGCGCACTGCCGATGCCGTGGGCCCGCAATCGACGCTGATGACCGCAATCTCGCTGGCGGTGTACGTGGTCGGCTATGCGTTCGTGTTCGGCTGGGGCATCTGGTACCTGGTCAAGATCGGCAAGATCGGCCCGACCCCGCATGACGCCCCGCAGCTGGACCACGGCGAACACACCCCGGCACGGCCGTTGTCGGCGGCCGACGAACCGATCGACGGAGCCGCATGATGGACATGAGCAGCGTATTGCCGGTGGCGTGGTTCGCGGTGATCGGCTTCGGGGTGCTGATGTACGTGGTGCTGGACGGCTTCGTGCTCGGCATCGGCATCCTGGCGCCGTTCCGCAAGGACGAAGCGCAGCTGGATCTGATGATGAATACCGCCGCGCCGATCTGGGACGGCAACGAGACCTGGCTGGTGTTGGGCGGGGCAGGGCTGCTGGCGGCGTTTCCCAAGGCGTATGCGGTGATCCTGTCGGCGCTGTATCTGCCGGTGCTGTTGATGGTAATGGCGCTGGTGTTCCGCGGGGTGGCGTTCGAGTTCCGCTTCAAGGCGCATCGCTCGCGGCGGCTGTGGAGCAATGCCTTCGCTGCCGGCTCGATCCTGGCCACGTTTGCGCAGGGCGTGATCCTGGGCGCGCTGGTGCAGGGCCTGCCGATCGAAGACGACCGCTACGTCGGCGGCATCTGGGGTTGGTTCAGTCCGTTCGCGATGCTGACCGGCGCGGCGCTGGTGTTCGGCTACGCGCTGCTCGGCAGCACCTGGCTGATCCTCAAGACCGAAGGTCATGTGCAGCAGCTCGCGCGGCAGTTGAGCCGGCCGCTGACCATCAGCGTGCTGATCTTCATCGGCCTGGTCAGCGCGTGGTTGCCGTCGCTGCAATCGCATGTGATGGACCGCTGGTTCAGCGGCGCGCACTACCTGTGGCTGATGCCGGTGCCGGTGCTGGTCGCCATCGTCGGGTTCGCGCTCTGGCGGTGCACCGAAGCGGGGCGGCCGGATACGCCGCCGTTCCTGCTGGCGATGGGCCTGTTCGTGCTCGGCTTCCTCGGCCTGGTGCTGGGCATGTGGCCGTATCTGGTGCCGCCGGTCTACACCATCTGGCAGGCCGCCGCGCCGCCGTCGTCGCAGCTGTTCGCACTGATCGGCCTGGTGGTGCTGCTGCCGCTGATCCTGGGCTACACGGTGTGGTCGTACCGCGTGTTCCGCGGCAAGATCACCGCCGATACCGGCTATCACCACTGAGCGGGCGCAGACCGCATCGGCGCGGTGCGCCGCCTGCTCAGCGCAGGCGTTGCCTGAACATCCACTCCCACATCGCCGGGTCTGCGTAGGTCGCGTCCCAGGCGTTGTGGTTGCCGTCCGGATATTCGCTGTAGCGCACGTTGGCGCCGATGCCCTTGGCGGCGCGGTACAGCGCACGGTCGTCGTGCGGTGGCACCGAGTCGTCCTTGGCGCCATGGAACATCCAGATCGGCACGTGTTTGAGCTGGGTGACCGCAGCGGTGTACGGGTCGGCTTCCTTGGCCACCAGGCTGACGTAGAGCGTGCGACGCTCATCGCGTGGCGCCTTGAGCGCACCGCAGATCGGCACGATCGCGGCAAAGCGCTGCGGCTGCATCAGGCCGATTTCCCAGGCGCCATAGCCGCCCATCGAGATGCCGGTGAGATAGGTGCGCTGCGGGTCGGCACCGAATTCGGCACTGGCCGCATCCAGCGCGGCGATCGCCATGCGTGCATTGATGCCCAGCCACTCCTCGTCATCGGGCACCTGCGGCAGCACCACCAGCGCCGGGAACTCGGCGGTGTGTTCGCTCAGGTAAGGCCCGACGCCCACTTCGGCCTGATCGCGCCCGTTGTCGCCGCGTTCGCCCGAGCCATGCAGGAACAGCACGATGGGGCGTGGTTGCGGCGCCTTGGAGGTCGGCACAAACACCTGATAGCGGTAGAGCCGTCCTTCCAGCTGCAGCGTGCGGGTGACGAAATGGCCGCGGCGCCCGTCGTGGTGGCGCTCAGCCATGCTGGAACAGCCGGCCAGCAGCAGCGCAAGAATCGCAAGAACAAGACAACGACGGATCACGCACACCCCCAGACCGATGACATACCCGCAGTATCGCCGCATGCAGCTGTGCTGGCATGTCGCATTGCGGCGATTTCTGTCGAATATTCATCTGATTGTCGCTGCGGTGTGCTCGGTGCAACGTTGATCGTCATGACCCGACACGGCGACTACGGCAGCAGGATCAGCGTCGCCAGGCCGAGGAAGCTCAGGAACCCCATCACGTCGGTCAGCGTGGTCAGGATCACGCCGCCGGCCAATGCCGGATCGAAGCCCAGGCGTTTCAGCGTCACCGGGACCAGCACCCCGCCGAATGCGGCGGTGAGCATATTCAAGGTCAGCGCGGTGCCGATCACCAGCGACAGCATCGGCTGCTGGAACCAGGCCAGCACGATCAGGCCCAGGCCCACGCCCAGCACCAGGCCGTTGATCAGCGCGACGGTGAGCTCCTTCTTGAGCAGGGTCATCACGTTGGAAGAGCCGATCTGGCCCAGCGCCAGGCCGCGCACCATCAGGGCCAGCACCTGGGTGCCGGCGTTGCCGCCCATGCCGGCGACGATCGGCATCAACGCCGCCAGCGCCACCAGCTTCTCGATCGTGCCTTCGAAGCGGCTGACCACGCTGGACGCGAGGAACGCGGTGCACAGGTTGATGCCCAGCCAGATCAGGCGGCGGCGGAAGGCGCGCCGCGCCGGGCTGAACATGTCCTCGTCCTCGTCCAGACCGGCCGCGCTCATGGCCTGGTGTTCGGCCTGTTCGCGGATGATGTCGACCACGTCGTCGATGGTGATGCGGCCGAGCAGGATATTGTTGTCGTCCACCACCGGCGCGGAGATCCAGTCGTGGTCCGAGAAGCGCCGTGCGACCTCGTCGGAGCCATCGCCGACATCGATCGCCGGTTGTTCGTCGTCGATCAGGCGATTGACCGGCGTGCTGTCCTCGTGGGTGACCAGCGCGGCCAGCGACACCCGGCCCAGGTATTGATGGCGCCGGCTCACCACGTACAGGTGATCGGTGTGGTCGGGCAGCTCGCCGCGCAGGCGCAGATAGCGCAGCACCACATCGACATTGACGTCGGCACGCACCGTCACCACGTCCGGATTCATCAGGCGGCCGGCAGTGTCCTCCGGGTACGACAGCACCTGTTCGAGCCGCTCGCGGTTCTCGCGGTCCATCGACTTGAGCACTTCGTCGATGACGGTGTCGGGCAGGTCTTCGACCAGATTGGCCAGATCGTCGATGTCGAGGTCTTCGACCGCGGCGACGATCTCGTCGGTGTCCATGTCGGCCAGCAGGCTTTCGCGCACTTCATCGCCGACATGCAGCAGCACCTCGCCGTCGTCTTCCGGGTCGACCAGCCCCCACACCACTTCGCGCTTGCCGGGCGGCAGCGACTCCAGCAGGTTGCCGATCTCCGCCGGCGCCAGCGTATTGACCAGCCGGCGTACCGGGCCCAGGCGTCCGCTATCGAGCGCATCGGACAGCAGTCGCAGCTGGCGCGCGGTCTTGTCGTGGCGGACGGCTTCGGCCATGCGCGGCTCCCTGGAAGAGTGGACACGTCCCGATGGAAGACGCGCTGCTGAGTCAGCACGGCATTATCGCTTGCGCACGGTGACGAAACATACAGTGCCGCTCGCAACGCGTTAGAACATCGCCTGCGCGATGACGCGATCGCTCAGCGCGCCAGGCCCTGCGCGACGGTAGTCAGCCACTTCTCGATGCCTTTGCGGTCGCGCGCGCGCAGCAGCTTGTCGCCCTGCACGCGCAACTCGCCCAGGTGGATGTCGCGCACCGCACGGCGCACTTCCAGCAGCGTGGCCGGATGCAGGCTGAACTCGGTGAGCCCCAGCGCCAGCAACATCGGCACGAAGCGCGGGTCGCCCGCGATCTCGCCGCACACCGCCACCGGCTTGGCGTACGCGCGCCCGGTGGCGATCACCTGCGCGATCAGGCGCAGCACCGCCGGATGCAACGGCGAATACAGCTCGCCCAATGCCTCGTTGTTGCGATCCACCGCCAGCAGGTACTGCACCAGATCGTTGGTACCGATCGACAGGAAATCGATGTCGTCGATAAAGCAGTCCAGCGCCAGGGCCGCAGCCGGCACTTCGATCATCGCGCCCAGCGGGATGTGCTCGGCGATCTCGTGGCCTTGTTCGCGCAATTGCGCGGCCAGCTTTTTGATCTGCCGGCGCAGCGACTGGACCTCCTCGCGGCCGCTGACCATCGGCACCAGGATGCGCACCGGTCCGTAGCCGGAGGCGCGCAGGATCGCGCGCAACTGCGCCTGCGCCACCGCAGGGCGGGCCAGCGACAACCGCACCCCGCGCAAGCCCAGCGCCGGGTTGTCCTCATCGCTCAAGGTCAGGCCGGTGCGGTCGGCCTTGTCCGCGCCCAGATCCAGGGTGCGGATGGTGACCGGTCGCCCGCTCATGCCCAGCACGGTGTCGCGATAGGTGTGGAACTGTTCTTCTTCGTCCGGCAACTCGCTGCGCTGCAGGAACAGGAATTCGGTGCGATACAGGCCAAGGCCGCTGGCGCCGAGCGCGTGCGCCCTGGCCACGTCCTCCAGCGATTCGGCATTGGCCAGCAGCGTGATATCGACGTTGTCGCGCGTGCGCGTGGGTTTGGAGCGCAGCCGTCCGAGTTCGCGCTGTTCCTTGGCCAGCGCGCGCAGGCGCTCGCGGTAGTCGCGCAGATGCTCGGGCTTGGGATCGACGATCACCTGGCCGGAGCCGGCATCGACGATCAACACGTCGCCATCGTCGATCCGCTGGACCGCATCGCTCACCCCCACCACCAGCGGCAGGTGCAGGCTGCGCGCCAGGATCGCGCTGTGCGACAGCGCGCTGCCGGCGGTGGTGACGATGCCGACCACCCCTTGCGCCTGCAGCTGCGCCAGCTCCGACGGCGCCACGTTGTCGCAGACCAGGATCTCGCCGGCCACGCCCTTGAGGTCGGGCGCGCGCTTGTGCAAGAACGCATGGATGCGGCCGATGACGTGATCCAGGTCGTCCATGCGGCTCTTGAGGTAGGCGTCCTCCATGCCGTCGAACACCGCCGCCAACCGGTCGCGCTGCACGCGCAAGGCGTAGTCGGCGCTGTAGCGGTGGGTGCGGATCAACTCGTCCAGGCCTTGCAGCAGCTCCGGGTCGTCGAGCAACAGCGCATGCAGTTCGAGGAACTCGCCGACTTCGCGCGCAAGCGCGCCATGCAGGCGGTCGCGCAGCTGCTGCATCTCGGTGCGTGCTGCCTCGATCGCCACGTGCAGACGCTGCAGCTGGGTTTCCACCTGGCTGGCGGGCACGCGTTGCTCGGCCACTTCCAGCGTGTGGCTCTGGCGCACGCGCGCGCGTCCGAGTGCGTTGCCGCGCGAGGCGGCATGTCCACGCAAACGCAGGCTCATGTGCGGCCCTGGCGCGGACGCGCCCTGTCGGTCAGCCCCGCACCGACGCGGCGCATGCTCAGCTGTCCTCGTCGAAACGACGCTCGAACAGGTCCACCAGCGCCTGCAGCGCTTGCGCTTCGTCCTCGCCATCCAGCCGCACCACCACGCTGGTGCCCTGGCCGGCGGCCAGCAGCATCACGCCCATGATGCTCTTGGCATTCACCTCGCGGCCCTTGGCCGCCAGGGTGGCATTGCTGCGATAGGACGACAGCGTCTGCACCAGCTTGGCGGTTGCCCGCGCATGCAGTCCGAGTCGGTTGGAAACTATGAGTTCGCGTTCAAGCATCGTCGATGATCGCTCCGTTGCGGGTGCCTGCCGCCGCGGTGGCGGGCAGCTCCTGCAATCCTTGTTCGGGGTAGTTCATCACCCGCAGCAGCATCGGCAGGCTGAGCGCGGACACCCGGCGAACCGGCGTGCCGAGCTTTGCCAACCGGCTGGCGAGATTGCTGGGGCTGGCGCCGTACAGGTCGGTCATGACCAGCACGCCGTCGCCGCTGTCGACCCGTCGCATCGCCGACGAGGCCTGGGGCAGCAAGGCGTCCAGGTCTGCATCGAGCGGCACATCGAACGCTTCGGTCTTCAGCGGCAACTGCCGCAACAGCCCCGTCGCCACGTTCAACAACGCCGCGCCGATGCCGGGATGAGTAATGAGGAGAATGCCACAGGCCATGCCGAAACGTTAACAGGTCGGTGTGACCGCGCGATAGCGTTTGCCGACACCGATGTGTTGCGAAATGAATAGCCGTTTAGGACCGCTGCAGCGTGTCGCATGCAGCGCATGCAGCAAGCGCGCCGCTGACCACATGGCAATGATCGCGACGCCCGCAGTCTGCCGATGCGAACCGCATCACAAGCGAACGCTGCAGCGCGCACTTGCCAGGCAGTCCCCGATCAGAACGCGCAGACGAATGCACCGATCAAAAGTTTTTCCCGCAGACCCAATGTCTGCCAGCCGAACAATCTGCGCCCGCAGCAAAACTAAGGAAGCAATAGTGACAAGGACGGCCTGCAGCTCCAAATGAGCCACCAAGATCAAAGCCTCGACAGCAAGCGCGGGGCAGGGACCCGATGCCGAGGCCAACCCGCAAGGCCAAGCTTCAAAGCACGCTGTCATCGACCGTTCGCACATTCCAAGCCGCATGACACCGCTTTGACGATTCCCGATTCCCGATTCCCCAATCCCAGCCCTTCAGTCCTGCTCGCGATGAAACGTCGCCACCTCCGGCCAGCCCTGCTCGCGCGCATGCCGCGCCATGCGTTCGGCCAGATACACCGAGCGGTGCTTGCCGCCGGTGCAGCCGAAGGCGATGGTCACGTAGCTGCGGGTGTCGTTGCGCAGTCGTGGCAGCCAGGTGTCGAGCAGGTCCACGATCTGCGCGCTGTAGCGCACCACGTCCGGTTCCTTGTCCAGATACTCGCGTACGCCGGCATCGCGGCCGGTCAGCGGGCGCAGTTCCGGGTCCCAGTGCGGATTGGGCAGGACGCGCGCATCGAACACGAAGTCGGCCTCGGCCGGCACGCCGCGTTTGTAGGCGAACGATTCGAACAGCAGCGACAGCCGGTCGCTGCTGCCGAGCGCGAACTCGGTGACCACGCGGCGACGCAGCTGGTGCACGTTGAGCGCGCTGGTGTCGATGATGGCATCGGCCTGCGTGCGCAGCGGTTCGGTCAACTGTCGCTCGCGGGTGATCGCTTCCGGCAAGGCCAGGCCGAGATGGCTAAGCGGGTGGCGGCGGCGGGTATCGGCGTAGCGCTTGATCAGCGCCTCGTCGCCGGCCTCGAAAAACAGCAGCCGCGCCTCGATGCCGTATTCCTGCGCGGCCTGGCGCCATTGCGCCAGCTGGGTCAGGTCGCTGCGGCTGCGTACATCGATGCCCACCGCCAGGCGCTGGTCGCCGAGCGGATTGCCGCGCAGGCGGCTGCGCACGAAATCCGGCAGCAGCTCCACCGGCAGGTTGTCCGAACAGTAGTAGTCCAGATCCTCGAAGGTCTTCAACGCGACCGATTTGCCCGAGCCGGACAGCCCGCTCACGATCATCAACGTGGAGGGCGCGGTACTCATGGCGTGCGTCGCTCCAGCAGGTTGCTGTGGCGGGCGATGAACATCGCCGCCGGGTCGATGCCCTTGGTGCGCAGGATATGCAGGCGCGTGGCCGCTTCGGTCAGCACCGCCAGATTGCGCCCGGGCATCACCGGCAGGGTGATCAGCGGCACGTCCAGATCCAGCACGTGCCGGCTGCCGGAATCGCCGGTCAGGCGTTCGTAGCCGGACGGGGTGGGCTCGGTCATCGGGCGGGTCAGGTGCACGATCAGGCGCAGGTACTTGTTCTTCTTCACCGCGGTGTCGCCGAACATGTCGCGCACGTTCAATACGCCCAGGCCGCGCACTTCCAGCAGGTCCTGCAGCAGTTCCGGGCAGGTGCCGTCGAGTACGTCGGGGGCGATCTGGGTGAACTCGGGCGCGTCGTCGGCCACCAGCCGGTGACCGCGGCTGAGCAGCTCCAGCGCCAGCTCGCTCTTGCCCGAGCCGGCCTCGCCGGTGATCAGCACGCCGATCGAATAGATCTCCATGAACACGCCATGCAGCGTGACCCGCGGCGCCAGCGTGCGCGCCAGGTGGTAGGAGAGGTGATTGAGCAACTCGTGGCCGCGCTTGGGCGAGATCCACAGCGGCGTGTTGGATTCGTCGGCGGCCGCGCGCAGGTCTTCCGGGCAGGACTGGTTCTTGCTGATCGCCAGCGCCAGCGGCTGCACCTGGATGATCTTCTCGATGGTTTCCCAGCGTTGCCGCGCATCCAGCGAGTCCAGCCAGGCCAGCTCTTCGGTGCCCAGGATCTGCACCTTGTTGGGATAGATCACATTGAGATAGCCGGCCAGCGACGGGCGGCGTGCGTTGTTGCTGCCGGCCTCGATCTCGCGGTGCTCGCCTTTCTGGCCCGCCACCCAGCGCAGCGCCAGCTTGTCGCGTTGCTGGTCGAACAGTTCGCGTGCGGTGATGCTGGTATTCATGCGGCGCTGGCCTGTGCTGGCGGTGCGTCGGTGAGCAGCGCCATCAAGGCGTCGGCATTGGGGGCGGCGCGCAACTGCTGACGGAAGTCCGCGTCGGAAAACCGCTCGGCCAGTTCCGACAGCAGCATCAGATGCTGGTGGGTGTAGTGCGCAGGCACCGCCATCGCAAAGATCAGGTCCACCGGCTCGTCGCCACCGAAGGCCACCGGGGTGTCCAAGCGCAGCAATGCGCCACGCGGTTCGGTGAGGTTGGGGCAGCGCCCGTGCGGGATGGCAATGCCGTGGCCGATGGCGGTACTGCCCAGGGCCTCGCGTTCGCACAGGTTGGCGTAGAGCTCGTCGGCACCGGCCTGGCGGCAGGACAGCAGGTCGGCGGCGGCATGCAGGACGGTGTCGCGATCGGCGGCCGGCGACACCACGGTGCGCACGGCCGCCATCAGATCGGTTAAAGGCATGAGGGCATCAAGCGGGAAGCGTCATGCGGGATTGTCGCGCACCTCGCGTGCATGGTGGTTACATTTCTTTTCCTTGTGCTTGAGCACCAGGCGGTCGAGCTTGTCGACCAGCAGGTCGATAGCCGCATACATGCTGGAGCCGCTGGCATCTGCGTGCAGGGTGCGACCGGGGAGGTTGACGGTGGCGACCACGTGATGGTCTGGCTTGCGAACGGCCAGCTGGGTTCGGACTTCACAGTGCTGGTCGAAATGGCGCTGCAATCGCTGCAGCTTGCTTGCCACGTACTCCCGCAGCGCGGGGGTCACTTCAAGCTGGTGGCCATACGTCTCGATACGCATCGGATACCTCCATTGGTCGGTGGGCCAATGAACCTTTCCGGTGCTCCGACTTACCCGGCGCAGGCCGGCGTTGCGGTGGGTGCAACGTCACGCGATACGGACGCGTTCGTGGGAGGCGGAAATGTTCATGGCCTCACGATACTTCGCAACGGTGCGCCGCGCCACTGGTACGCCGGAAGTTTTCAGCAGATCGGCCAACTTGGCGTCGGACAGCGGTTTGCGCGGGTTTTCCGCCTCGATCAGGCGCCGGATCATGGCCTGGATGGCGGTGCTGGAAGCCTCGCCGCCGCTGTCGGTGTCGATGCCGGAGGCGAAGAACGAGCGCAGCGCGATGGTGCCGCGCGGGGTGCGCACGTATTTGCGCGCGATCGCGCGGGAAATGGTGGATTCGTGCAGGCCGAGCTCGCCGGCGATCTCGCGCAGGGTCAGCGGCCGCAATGCCTGCGCGCCGAATTCCAGGAACCCGGCCTGGTGCTGCAGCAGGCAGCGCACCACCCGCAGCAGGGTCTCGCCGCGCGCCTCCAGGCTCTTGAGCAGCCAGCGCGCCTCCTGCAGCTGGCCGCGCAGGTAGCCGGCGTCGGACTCGCCGCAACTGCGGATCAGGTTCTCGTAACCGCGGTGGATGGTGACCTTGGGCTGCGCGCGGCCGGCCAGCGAGGCCCGCCACACGCCGCGCTGGCGCCAGATCACGCAGTCCGGCACCACGTAGGTGTCCTGCGACAGGTCGCCGATCTGCTTGCCCGGGCGCGGGTCCAGCGAGCGCACCAGCTGGACCGCCTGCTCGACATCGGCGGTGGAGCGCTTGAGTTCGTGCGCCAGGCCGGCCACGCCGCTGCGCGGCAGGCGCTCCAGCGGGCCGGCGACGATCTGCAGCGCCAGCTCGCGCCCCGGAGTGGCCGGGTCGAGTACCGCCAGCTGCAGTGCCAGGCATTCGCCCAGCGTGCGCGCACCCACGCCGACCGGGTCGAAGCGCTGGATCTGGTGCAGCACGGTCAGGACTTCGGCCTCGTCCACCGCCGCACCGAGCGCCAGCGTTTCCAGAATCGCCGACAGCGGCTCGCGCAGGTAGCCGTCCTCATCCAGTGCATCGATCAGCAGCGCGCCGATCTGGCGGTCGCGCGGCGACAGCGGCGACAGGTGCAGCTGCCACAACAGATGGTCGGCCAGGGTTTCGGATTCGGCCACGCGCTCGGCGGCATCGCCGGATTCGTCGTCGTCGAAGCTGCCGCCGCTGCCCGAGCCGGTCCACTGCAGTTCGTCCTGCGACCAGTCGTCATCGCGCTCGGCCGGTGCCGGTTCCTCACGCGGGGTGTCGTCGGTGGAGGCGGCCGACGACGCGTCCACCGGCAGCTCGCTGGCCGCATGCGCGGCTTCGTCGGCCCATTCCAGCAGCGGATTGGTCTCCACCGCTTCGGCGATTTCCAGTTCCAGCTCGGTGGTGGACATCTGCAATAGCTTGATCGCCTGACGCAACTGCGGCGTCATGACCAACTGCTGTCCTAGCGATGTCTGGAGCCGGGCTTTCATGCGGGCACTGACTGGAAGAATCGATGGCGCGGCGACGCGCTCAAAGGCGGAAAGTTTCCCCCAGATACACGCGACGGACGTCGGGATTGGCTAGCAGCGCATCTGGTGCCCCCTGCGCCAGCACGCCCCCCTCGGCGAGAATATACGCGCGGTCGCAGATTCCCAAGGTTTCGCGCACGTTGTGATCGGTGATCAGCACGCCGATGCCGCGTTCCTTGAGGTGGATGATGATGCGCTGGATCTCGCCGACCGAAATCGGATCGACACCGGCAAAGGGTTCGTCGAGCAGCATCATGCGCGGCTTGGCCGCCAGCGCCCGCGCAATCTCGCAGCGCCGCCGCTCGCCGCCGGACAGGCTGGCGCCGAGCTGGTCGGCCACATGGGTGATCTGCAGCTCTTCCAGCAGGGAGACCAGTTCCTTCTCGCGGCCGGCGCCATCCAGCTCTTCACGCAGCTCCAGCACCAGGCGGATGTTGTCGGCCACGGTGAGCTTGCGGAAGATCGACGGCTCCTGCGGCAGATAGCCGACACCGAGCTTGGCGCGGGCGTACATCGGTTCGGCGGTGAGGTCGCGGCCGTCCAGCTCGATACGCCCGGCATCGGCCTCGACCAGGCCGACGATCATGTAGAAGCAGGTGGTCTTGCCGGCACCGTTGGGGCCGAGCAGGCCGACCACCTCACCGGCCTCGAGCGTGAGGCCGAATTCCTTGACCACTTCGCGTTGCTTGTACTTCTTGCGCAGACCGGTGGCGACCAGCATTACTTCTTCCCCTTCGGCTTGGCCGCGGGCTTGGCGGCCGGCGTCGCCGCAGGCGCTGCTGCCGCCGGCGCTGCGGTCTTGGGCTGGATGATCGTGCGCACGCGGCTGCCGTCGCCGCCGCTCTGCATATTGCCGGTCTTGGTGTTGTAGACCATGCGCTGACCGGCGTTGGTGCCCTTGGGCGAGTCGACCTTGTAATTGCCGGTCAGCACGATGACTTCGTTGGCGACCTGGTACTCGATGTTGTCGGCCTGGCCGTTCATCATCGCGCCGTCGTCCATCTGCTGCTTCAGCGTGGCCTGCTTGCCGGTCAGCACGACACGGTCGGTCTGGCCGTTCTTCTGGAAGATGTCGGCGGTGTCGGCGTGGATTTCCAGCGTGCCCTGGGTGATCACCACATTGCCGCTGAAGCGGCACTTGCCGCTGTCGTCGAGCATGTTGCAATCGTTGGCATTGGAGTCGATCGCCATCGGCTGATTGCGGTCGCTGGTCTTTGCCATCGCAAGGGCGGGCAGCAGCAGCGCGGCAAACGCCAGTTTAGCGGGCAGCATTCGGTTCATAGCGGGTCTTGACCTGGGAAAGGAGCTTGTACTGGCGTGATTTGAGATCGGCCTCGAAGCCGACCCCGCTCTGCATGATACCCGGCCGGCTCATGCTCACCGGGGCCGCGGTCTTGGCGAGGTTCTGCTTCGGGAACACGTCCAGGCTCTGGGTGCGGAACGTGGTCGGCGGGGTCGCGCCGCCGGTGGGGCTGTCGCCCTCGACATCGCCGCGCAGGCGCAGCTCGTCGCCCGTGGGGCTGATCCAGCCGGTCTTGGAGCGCAGCGTCCACGGTTGATTGGTGTTGTCCGGCAGCAGGAACACCGGGGTGGTGACTTCGGAAGTGCGATCGGCGCGGTTGCGATGCATCTCCGGCGCGCGCAGCGTCATCGATTCCTTGCCGGTTTCCTTGTCCAGCGCAATCAGTTCGAAGTCGCGCAGCACGTAGTCGGCGCGCGCATCGTCCGTCACTGCGGCGACCGGCCGCGCGCGCTGCTGCCACGCCGACCAGCCGGAAATCACCGCGGCGGCGAACAGCGCCACGCCCAGGGTGGTGCGCCAGTTCCAGCTCATGCGGAGAACCTTTCGATGATGCCCTCGACCTGGCCCTGCGCGGCCAGCACCACATCGCAGACCTCGCGCGCGGCGCCTTCGCCGCCACGTGCCCGGGTATGCCACTGCACGCGCTCGGCGATCCACGGGTGCGCGTTGGCCGGTGCCACCGGCAGGCCGACCGCCAGCAGGGCCGGCAGGTCCGGCAGGTCGTCGCCCATGAACAACACCTGGTCCAGCGACAGGCCGTGCTCCTGGCACAGGGCCAGCACTGCCAGGCGCTTGTTCTTGACCCCGATCTGCACGTGCAGGCCCAGATCCTGGCCGCGCTTTTCCGCCGACAGGCTGGCGCGCGCAGTGATCAGCGCGACATGGATGCCGGCATGGTCGAGCTGCTTGAGCCCCTGACCGTCGAGCACATTGAACGACTTGCTCTCGTTACCGGCATGGTCGTAATAAAGACGGCCGTCGGTCAGGGTGCCGTCGACGTCGAAACAGGCCAGGCGGATACGCGCGGCGCGGTCGGTGATGTCGGCGGGCAGGTGTTGCAGAGGGGAATAGGGCATCGGCACGAATCGGTGAGAACGGGGTTCCAACGGTAGAAAACTGAACCTGTTAAACCACTTTGGCGCGCAACAGGTCGTGAATGTTCAATGCGCCCACCGCGCGCTGCTGCGCGTCGACCACGATCAAACCGTTGATCTTGTAATCCTCCATCAGCCGTGCGGCTTCGGCGGCCAGCTGGTCGGCGCCGATGGTGCGTGGGTTGCGCGTCATCACCTGGGCAATGCCGGCGCTGCGCACGTCGATGTCGCTGTCCAGCGCACGGCGCAGGTCGCCGTCGGTGAACAGGCCGATCAGGCGCCCGTCCGCGTCCACCACGGCAGTCATGCCCAGCCGCTTGCGGCTCATTTCCATCAGCGCCTCGCTCAGGCTGGCGTCCTCGCGCACGCGCGGCAGGTCATCGCCGCTGTGCATCACGTCGGTGATGTGCAGCAGCAGGCGCCGGCCCAGGCTGCCGGCCGGGTGCGAGCGCGCAAAATCGTCGGCGGTGAAGCCGCGCGCGTCCAGCAGCGCCACGGCCAGCGCGTCGCCCATCGCCAGCGAGGCGGTGGTGCTGGAGGTGGGCGCCAGATGCAGCGGGCAGGCTTCGGCCGACACGCTCACGTCCAGGTGCACGTCGGCGGCCTGCGCCAGCGAGGAGTTCGGGCGCCCGGTCATGGCGATGATCGGGTTGCCCTGGCGCTTGAGCACCGGCAGCAGCATGCGCACCTCGTCCGATTCGCCGGAGTAGGACAGCGCCAGCACGATGTCGGCCTCGGTGATCATGCCCAGGTCGCCGTGCCCGGCTTCGCCCGGATGCACGAAGAACGCCGGCGTGCCGGTGGAGGCCAGGGTGGCGGCGATCTTGCGCGCGATATGCCCGGACTTGCCCATGCCGGTGGCTACCACGCGCCCGCGCGAGGCCAGTACCAGCCGGCAGGCCGCGGCGAAGTCGCTGCCGATCCGCGCGCCCACGCTGGCCAGCGCCTCGCGCTCGATCTCCAGCACGCGCTGGCCGCTGGCGACCAGGCTGGCGTCGCTGACGGTGGCGGAGGGCAGGTGCGAGACGGCCATGCGGGACTCGGGTGAAGAGTAGAATGTGCGCTCATTTTATGAGGAAACGCCCTTTGGACGCCGAAACCATCCGTAAACTCATCGAATCCGGCTTGCCCGAAGCCCGCGTCGACGTGCACGGCGACGACGGCGTGCACTTCGAGGCGACCGTGATCAGCCCCGCATTTGCCGGCAAGGCCCCGTTGGCGCGTCATCGCATGGTCTACGCGACCCTGGGCGAACTGATGGGCGGCGCGATCCACGCGCTGCAGCTCAAGACGCTGACGCCCGACGAAGGCTGAGCGTCAGCCGGGTCCTGGCTGGTCGGGCTGCGCCTGCGCCCCGACTGCCAGCGGCCCGGCCGGCTCCTGGCCACCCTTCTCATTCCCCCGACATCCCTTTTCGGATTCCCCAAGCTCCCATGGCAAAAATCGTAGTGACCGGCGGCCAAGCGCTGCACGGTGAGGTCAATATTTCCGGCGCCAAGAACGCGGTGCTGCCGATCCTGTGCGCGACCCTGCTGGCCGATGCGCCGGTGGAGATCAGCAACGTGCCGCATCTGCACGATGTGATCACCACGGTGAAACTGCTCAGCGAACTGGGCGCCGAGGTCACCATCGACGAAGGCACGCTGGCTAAGGGCCGCTCGATCCTGGTCGACCCGCGCTCGGTCACCCACCAGGTCGCGCCCTATGAACTGGTCAAGACCATGCGCGCTTCGATCCTGGTGCTCGGCCCGCTGCTGGCGCGCTACGGCACCGCCGAGGTGTCGCTGCCCGGCGGCTGCGCGATCGGCTCACGCCCGGTCGATCAGCACATCAAGGGCCTGCAGGCGCTGGGTGCGGAGATCAGCGTGGAGAACGGCTACATCAAGGCCACCAGCAACGGGCGCCTGAAGGGCGGCCGCTACGTGTTCGACATGGTCAGCGTCACCGGTACCGAGAACGTGCTGATGGCCGCCGTGCTGGCCGAAGGCACCACCGTGCTGGAAAACGCGGCGATGGAGCCGGAAGTCACCGACCTGGCCGACTGCCTGATCGCACTCGGTGCGCAGATCGAAGGTGCCGGTACGCCGCGCATCGTGGTGCAGGGCGTGGAGCGCCTGGGCGGCGGACACCATGCGGTGCTGCCGGATCGCATCGAGACCGGCACCTTCCTGGTCGCCGCGGCGATGACCGGCGGCAGCGTCAGCGTGCGCCGCGCCCGTCCGGACACCCTGGACGCGGTGCTGGACAAGCTCACCGAAGCCGGTGCCAGCATCACCACCACTGCCGACAGCATCACACTGGACATGCACGGCAAGCGCCCGCGTGCGGTCAACCTGACCACTGCGCCGTATCCGGCGTTCCCCACCGACATGCAGGCGCAATTCATGGCGCTCAACTGCGTGGCCGACGGGGTGGGCGTGATCAACGAAACCATCTTCGAAAACCGCTTCATGCACGTCAACGAACTGCTGCGCCTGGGTGCGGACATCCAGGTCGAAGGCCATACCGCGATCGTGCGCGGCACCGAGCGCCTCAGCGGCGCGCCGGTGATGGCGACCGACCTGCGCGCGTCGGCATCGTTGATCCTGGCCGGCCTAGTGGCCGACGGCGACACCACCATCGATCGCATCTACCACCTGGACCGTGGCTACGAAAACATCGAGGAGAAGCTGGGGGCGCTGGGCGCGACCATCCGGCGCATCGCATGATCCTGCGCGGGCGCTTCACCACCCGGCGCAAGATCCTGCTCGGCGTGATCGTGCTGATCCTGGCGTGGCTGGCCTATGCCTGGTCGGTGGGCATGGCGATCACCCAGGGCGTCGAGTTCAAGGACATGGACTGGAACAACGACGGCACCGCCAGCCGCGACGAGATCGCGCAGTCGTTCTATGCAGTGGCGGTCAAGAAGACTGTCGAAGGCAAGCGCCATTGCGACCTGTTCTACTGGCGCAGCACCGGCGAGCAGATCCGCGTGGACTGCCGCACGGTGTTCTCCAGCGGCGACGACAAGGCGGCGGCCAAGCCCTGAGAGTCGAGCGTTTCTGCGTGCTGCGCAGCGTCCGCCGCACGCCGATCGGAAGGAGGAAGCCCGGCTCGCAGCCGGGCTCTTCATCGCTGTGGGAGGCAGGATGCCGGGAGAGCAAGTCCCATGCCCTGGTAGGAGCGTGCCCGCGCGCGACGGGGCGTTACCGATAACGCCCCCGTCGCGCGCGGGCACGCTCCTACCAGGCGTGCCTGGCGCTTAGCGCAGGCCCTTGATGGTCAGATCCAGCGCGTCCTGGCCTTTTTCCTTCTGCAGCAGGCGTGCCGGCACCGGCAGGTCCTTGACCACCCAGGCGATCAGTTCCTTGTCGCCGTCCACGCGCGACACCTTGGTCGCCTGTTCCTGCTTGCCGTTGACGGTGATGGTTTCCTTGCCGACCACCTTGTAGCTCATCGGCTTGATGCGGCCTTCGTCGACCATGCGGTAGTTCAGCGGCTTGCCGGCGGCCAGGTCGCGGGTAATGGCCAGGTTGATCAGCAGCGCATCCATGTCGCCGGGCTGCAACTTCACCGGGCCACGACGGTCCGGCTTGATGTCGCCGCCCCAGGTCGCCTGGCTGGTTTTCCAGTCGTAGTTGGCGGTGACGTTGCGGCGCTTGACCATCATCGACGAGGTGTCGTTGCTGCTGACCGGACGCAGTTGGCCGTTGCTCTCTTCGAACACCGTGCTCTGGGTCAGGTTGGCCAGCTGGTTCTGGATGGTGAGCGTATAGCGCCACTGATTGGCGCCGGCGGCGGCCAGGGTCATGGTGCCATTGGCCTGCATGCCCATGTAGTTGGCCGAATAATCGGCCTGGAACGGCTGCATGGCGAACGCGGGCAGGCTGGCCACGGCCAGTGCAGCAGCGGCGATCAGCGAACAGGTGCGGGAAACAGTGTGCATGGGTCAGGCTCCTTGGTATTCGACCAGGCGTAGATCGACCTGATCCTCACCTTTGTCACGTTGCAGGATGCGCACCGGCGTGGGAACGCCGTTGGCGATCCAGAGGATGGTTTCGTTGTCGCCGCTGTTGACGCGGTACACGCGCAACGCGTCGTAGCTCAGGTCGCCGACCTGTACCACTTCGGTGGCATCGGCGACCTTGTAGTCGTACTTGCGCACCCGGCCGACATCGACGTAGCGATAGCTCAGGCTGCGTCCGGGTTGCGCGTCGCGCATCAGCGACAGGTTCAGCGACAGCGCGCTCTGGTCGCCGCGCTGTAACGGAATCGCCTGCTGGCGCTCCTTCTTCAGATCGCCATCCCACTGGGCACTGGCAGTCTGCCAGTTGTAGACGCCGGTGACCTTCTTGCCGAAGAACATCGCCTTGCGCACCGTGCTCTGGCTCAACGGTACATAGGTGTCGCCATCGACGCGGAACACCGTGCTCTGCTCCAGGTTCAACCCCAGGATGCTGGCAAAGCCCTTGCGGCCGCGCACCGACATGTCGATACGCCACTGGCTGCCTTCGCCGTTGCTGACCTGCATGGTGGCATCGCCGGCTTCCTTGCCGCGGTAGAACGCCTGGTAGGTGGCCACGAAGGGTTGCAGCGGCGGCGGCGTCCAGGTGCTGGCAGGCAGGGCCGCTGCAGAGGCCGGCGCCGCTGGTGGCACCGCAGCTGGAGCAGGGGCCGCTGGCGCAGGCACGGCAGCCGCCTGTTGCGCACGGCCGGCACCGGCCGGGGCGAGCAGGGCAGTGGTCAACAGCGCGGTCGCGATCGGGAGGAGTTTCATGCGCTGGGAGGGAGGCACGGGGCCGCCAGGATGTCCGAGACAGGATGAGGAGGGCGTATCCGCATTCAGGCGAAGGCGGTGTCAGCGGACTCTAGTCGCAGTGGCGTAAACAGGCACTGACCGTCGATATGGACGCCATCGCCACGCACCTCCACGCGCCCACTGGCGAGCAGGTCCAGCGTGGCCAGCAGCAGCGGGTGTTCGCGCGCCAGCACGCGCGCGGCCAGCTGCTCGGCGCTGTCGCCGGGCAGCACCGGCACGTGCGCCTGCGCGATCACCGTGCCGGCATCCAGCTCCGGCACCACCAGGTGCACGCTGGCGCCATGTTCGGTATCGCCGGCTTCCAGTGCGCGGGCATGGGTATGCAGGCCGCGGTATTTGGGTAGCAGCGAGGGGTGGATGTTGAGCATGCGCCCGGCAAAGCGACGCACCAGCGGCTCGCCGAGGATGCGCATGTAGCCGGCGCAGATCACCCAGTCCGGCTGCGCGGCGGCGATTGCATCGCCCAGCGCAGCGTCGAAGGCCGCACGGTCGGCAAAGTCGCGCGGGCTGGCGCTCCAGCGCAATGCCTCATCGACCTTGTGCAGTGCCGGCGCCTGCGGGCGGTCGGAAAACACGCCGACGACCGCGGCCGGCAGCCGGCCGCTGCCGATGGCATCGAGGATGGCCTGCAGGTTGCTGCCACGGCCGGAGGCCAGGACGGCCAGACGCAGGCTCATGGGGCTGGATTCGCTGAAGTCATGGGGCAGGGCGCGTCACGCGGCGGTGGCGGTCGGCGCGAACAAGGCCTTGACCTGCGGGCGCAGCAGCACCACCAGCGTAAACACGCCGACGACGGTACCGAACGGCATGAAGGAGCAGGAAATGCCGGCCACGATCAGGCACAGCAGATGCCGTCTGCGCTGGGCAATGCAGCGGCCCGCGTAGGCCATGAACGCCGCCAGCGTCAGGCCGCAGCCAATGAACACAGCCGCGAACACCACGAAGAACCAGCCGAACAATCGCGGATCCATCGATGGTGCGTCCGCACTGGCATGTGTCATGGGCAGGTGCCCGGTGATGATTGCAATGCCCATGAACAGATGGATCAACGGGAAAAGCGAAAACAGCGCAGTGATCGCGGCCAGCACATAGTGAAAGACCGACAGCAGTTTCAGGTGCTGGAGATCGTCAGCGCTGGCCGATGCCGGCAGTGCGCGTGGGGAAGCGTCCATGCAGCTCTCCTCGATCAACCGATCCGCACGCGCTCGTCGCCCTGTGCCGGGACCACCTGGCCGATGCGCCAATGCGCCAGCGACTGCGCATCCAGCGCCTGTTCCAGCGCGGCAGCCTGCTCGGGGGCGGCGATCAGCACGAAGCCGATGCCGCAGTTGAAGGTGCGCCACATTTCGGCATCGGCCACCGCGCCTTCGCGCTGCAGCCAGGCGAACACCGGCGGCAGCGTCCAGGCCTTGGCGTCGATGTCCAGGCCCAGGCCGTCGGGGATCACCCGGATGATGTTTTCGGTCAGCCCGCCGCCGGTGATGTGCGCCATGGCGTGGATGCTGTCGCCCTGCGACTTGAGCAGCGCCAGGATCGGCTTGACGTACAGCGCGGTGGGCGCCATCAGCGCATCGATCAGCTTGACGCCGTCGTCCAGCACCAGCTCGGCCGGTGAGCCGGCACGTTCGTAGATCTTGCGGATCAGCGAGTAGCCATTGGAATGCGGGCCGGACGAGGCGATGCCGATCAACACATCGCCCGCGCGCACCTGCGCGCCGTCCAGCAGCTGCGATTTTTCCACCGCGCCGACGGTGAAGCCGGCCAGGTCGTACTCGCCCGGCGGATACATGTCGGGCATCTCGGCGGTTTCGCCGCCGATCAGGGCGCAGCCGGACAGCTCGCAGCCGCGCGCGATGCCGCCGACCACCGCCGCGGCGGTGTCCACGTCCAGCTTGCCGGTGGCGAAATAATCTAAGAAGAACAACGGCTCGGCGCCCTGCACCAGCACGTCGTTGACGCACATGCCGACCAAGTCGATGCCGATGGTGTCGTGCCGTCCCAGCTGCTGCGCCAGCTTGAGCTTGGTACCGACGCCGTCGGTGCCGGACACCAGCACCGGCTCCCGGTACTTGCCGGACAGGTCGAACAAGGCGCCAAAACCACCCAGGCCGCCCATCACCTCCGGCCGGAAGCTGCGCTTGACCAGCGGCTTGATACGTTCGACCAATGCATTGCCGGCATCGATGTCGACACCTGCCTCACGGTAGGTCATGGGCGAGGGATTGGAAGGCGTTGGGCTGGTCACGGGCGGGGAGGGCTCGGCTGTAAAGGCGGCGATTTTAGCAGCCACGTTGGCGCTGGCGTCCCATTCGGGCAACAATTCACCCGGATACGCTTACGTCATGGAACCGTCGATGCGCCGCAGTCTCGCTTTCTTTCTCGCCCTCGTGGTCGCCATGCCCCTCGCGCCAGCCTTTGCGCAGGCCGATCTACGCACCGAAGGCGACGTCGCCAAGGCGCAAAGTGCCTACGAGGCCGAAGTGCCGGTCAACAGCCAGAGCGAGTCCGATCGCCCCGGTGCGCTGGCGCGCGCGCTGGGCGCGGTGCTGGGCAAGGTCTCCGGCGACCGCGGCGTGATGAGCCGCCCCGGCGTCTCGCAGGCATTGCGCGGCGCGCCGGGCTATGTCGAAAACTACGACTACCGTCAGGACCAGGGCACCTCGCGCACCGGCGCGCCGACCTTCCGCACCGTGCTGGTGGCGCGCTTCCGGCAATCTGACGTGGATGGCCTGATCGCCGCGCTGGGTCTGCCGGTGTGGCCGCTGCCGCGGCCCAAGCCGGTGCTGTGGCTGGCCATCGACGACGGCAGCGGCCCGCGCCTGGTCGGCGTGGCGCAGGCCAATGCCGCGCGCAGCGTGCTGGACCGGGCGATCGAGCGCGGCTACCGGCTCGGCCTGCCCGGCGGTGCGGCCGCCGAGCAGGTGCTGGCCGGCGCGATCTGGCGCAAGGACACCGCCACGGTGGCACGCGCCTCGGCCAAGTACAGCCCGCCGATGCAGTTGATCGGCAAGCTCTACCGCAATGACGCCGGCTGGACCGCCGACTGGGTCTTCGTCGACAACGGCAACGTGCTGTCCAGCTGGACCAGCAGCGACGCCGACGCGCGTCGCGCGATGGCTGCCGGTGCCGACGGCGCGGCCGATGCGCTGGTCAAGCGCTACGCCAAGCGGGTGGATTCGGGGGTGCCCGGGGTTTACCGCGCGGTGATCACCGGGATCGGCAGCGCCGACGATTACCTGCGCGTCTCTGCCGCATTGCAGGGCGTTTCGGTGGTGCGCAGCATCCGCCCGGTCAGCGCCAATGGCGACCGCATGGAAGTGGACCTGGAATTGCTCACGGGCATTTCCGGCCTCAACCGTATGCTCGGCGACAACAGCCCGTTGGTGCCCGTGTCGGTGCCGACCGAGGGCCCGATCATTCTCGAAAACGAGCACGCCGAGTACCGCCTGAAATGACTTTGACTCCCGAAGCCGAGATCGCCCTGTTTCTGCGTCGCCTGAAATGGGTGGCGGTGACTGTCGGCGTGCTGTGGGTGGTATCGCTGCTGTCGCCGATCCTGACGCCGTTCGTGCTGGCGCTGCTGCTGGCCTGGCTGGGCGACCCGCTGGTGGACCGTATCGAGCGCGCCGGCCGCTCCCGCAACATCGCGGTGGTGCTGGTATTCGTGCTGGCGCTGCTACTCTTCGTGCTGGCACTGATGATCCTGGTGCCGATGATCGAGCGCCAGATCATGACCCTGATCGACGCGCTGCCGCAGATGCGTGCCTGGGCGATCAGTACCGCGATCCCGTGGCTGGAAGCTAAGACCGGCGTGGAGCTGATGGGCTGGCTGGACCCGGAGCGCCTGATCGACTGGATCCGCAGCCACTGGGAGCAGGCCGGCGGCGCCGCCAAGACCTTCTTCGGCTACGTGCAGCGGTCGGGTTTTGCGATGGTGACCTGGGTGATCAACCTGGCGTTGCTGCCGATCCTGGCGTTCTATTTCCTGCGCGACTGGGACCGCCTGGTCGAGCGTGTGGCCGCGGTCATTCCGCGCGCCTACATCGGCACCGTGAGCCGGCTGGCGCAGGAATCCAACGACGTGCTGGGTGGCTTCATCCGCGGCCAGTTCCTGGTGATGCTGGCGCTGGGGGCGATCTACGCCGCCGGCCTGTCCATCATCGGGCTCAATCTGGGCCTGTTGATCGGCATCATCGCCGGCCTGATCAGCTTCATTCCGTATCTGGGCGCCACCACCGGTATCGTGCTCGCCCTGCTGGCGGCGGTGGTGCAGGCGCAGGGCTTCGACCTGAAGCTGCTGATTGGCGTCGGGGTGGTGTTCACCGTCGGCCAGCTGCTGGAAAGCTATGTGCTGACGCCGCGCATCGTCGGCGACAAGATCGGCCTGCATCCGGTGGCGGTGATCTTCGCGGTGATGGCGGGCGGCCAGTTGTTCGGCTTCCTCGGCATGCTGCTGGCGCTGCCGGTGGCGGCGGTGGCCAATGTGCTGCTGCGCTATGCGCATGAGCAGTACACGCGCAGCGATCTGTATGCGGGCGAACGTGCCGGCATCGTGTTGCAGTCCACCAACGAGCGCAGCGTGATCATCGACCCAAGCAAGGACACCGATCGGCTGTGAGCGTTCCGCAGTTGCCACTGGCGCTACGCGCGCCGCCCGATCAGCGATTCGATAGTTACATCGCTGCGCCCGACGGCCTGCTGTCGCAGCTGCAGGCGTTGGCAGTCGGGCAGGTGAGCGACTGGCTGTATCTGGCCGGCCCCGCCGGCACCGGCAAGACGCATCTGGCGCTGTCGTTGTGCGCCGCCGCCGAGCAGGCCGGGCGCGCCCCAGCGTACCTGCCTCTGCATGCTGCCACTGGCCGGTTGCGCGATGCGCTGGAAGCGCTGGAAGGGCGCAGCCTGGTCGCACTGGACGGCGTGGAAAGCATTGCCGGGCAGCGCGACGACGAAGTGGCGCTGTTCGATTTCCACAACCGCGCGCGCGCTGCCGGCACCACCTTGCTGTACACCGCGCGGCACATGCCCGACGGCCTGGCCTTGGTATTGCCGGATCTGCGCTCGCGGCTGTCGCAATGCGTCCGCATCAGCCTGCCGGTGCTCGACGACGCAGGGCGCGCGGCGGTGTTGCGCGATCGTGCGCAACGGCGCGGACTGGCACTGGACGAGGCGGCAATCGACTGGCTGCTGACCCATAGCGAACGCGAACTGGCAGGACTGGTGGCATTGCTGGACCGGCTGGATCGCGAATCGCTGGCTGCCAAGCGCCGCATCACCGTGCCGTTCCTGCGGCGGGTGCTGGAGGATCGCGGCTCTTCGAGCGGCTGACGGAATTACTGCGCTCAGCGCTAGGTAGGCGCAGGTTGCTTAGCGCTTCTCATCTGCACATCTATCGCCGTGTCCGGGCATTCGAGGCACATCGCCTGAAGCTTGTAGAGCAGCTGATCTGCGGGTTGGCTGCGTGGCCCTTGCCTGCCCACCATCGCAGGACACGCCGCAAGTACGTCCTTGTGGGCTCTGGCGCGGCATCCATGCCGCTCAAGGTCCCGCGACGGTAGGCGGGCAAGGACCTGTCGGGATGGTCGGTGCGCATGGACAAGAGCAGGAGCGGCGCCGGCGGTTTGGCTGCAAGTCCGGCGAGATGGTCGGTGTTTGGAGTTCTAGCAATGCGCGACGCGCGGCCAGGCATTTGCAGCGGCGTGGTTGCGATCAGCCGCCGTCGCGCAGCAACCGGGCATCCAGCTCCGCCAATCGCTGCGGCGTGCCGACATCGGTCCAGCGCCCGGCATGGTGGATACCATCGATCAGGCCTGATGCCATCTGCGCGCGCAGGATCGGCGCCAGCGCGAAGCGCGGCGCGGTGCCGGGGTGCTCTGGGAGCTGGCCGATGACCGACTGCCAATCGCGCAGCAACGCCGGTCGATACATGCCGATGCCGGCGTAGGTCAGCGTCGCGGGCAGATCTGCGCGCACCTTGCCATCGGCATCCAGCGCAAAGTCTGCGCGCGCCGCATAGGCGGGTTGATCGACCAGCACCAACTGCGCCAGGCCCGCCGGCGCAACCGACAGCTGCGCAAAATCGAAATCGGTCCAGATATCGCCGTTGACCAGCAGAAACGGGGCCTCGCCCAGCAACGGCAACGCATGCAACATGCCGCCGCCGGTTTCCAGCGGGGTGGCGCCCTCGAAGGAGTACGTCAGCCGCAGCCCGAACGCGCTGCCATCGCCCAGTCCCTGTGGAAACTGCTCGGCCAGCCACGAGGTATTGATCACCACCTCGTCCACGCCCAGCGCGGCCAGCTTGCGCAGATGCCAGACGATCAGCGGTGTGCCGCCGACCGACAGCAGGGGCTTGGGCGTGCGCTCGGTCAACGGACGCATGCGCTCGCCGAAACCGGCGGCGAAGATCAGTGCCTTCATGCGCCGACCTGTGCGGAGCGTGCCGCCAGGGCAGGTTTGATCAGGTCTTCCAGCAGGCCGATCAGTGGCGCAAGCTCGGGATGACGCGGCAACACCTCGTCCAGATAGACGATGAAACGCGGCACGTTATCCAGATACCAGTGCTTGCCGTCGCGATGGCTCAGGCGGGAGAAGATGCCGAGATTCTTCAGGTGCCGCTGCACGCCCATCCAGTCCGCATCGCGCAGGAATTGCGCCAGCGGCGGCACCGGCAATCCGGCCGCTGCGGCACGCGCGTGGTAGCGCTCCAGCCAGCCATCCACGCGCGCCAGCGGCCAACTCACCGAGGTGTCCTTGAACAAACTGATCGGGTCGTAGGCGATCGGCCCGATCACGCAATCCTGGAAATCCAGCACCGCCGGCCCGTCGCCGACCGGCATCAGATTGCGCGGCATGAAATCGCGGTGGGTAAAGACGCGCGGCTGCGCCAGTGCGTTGTCCATCAAGCGGCGCTGCACCAACTGCAGTTGTTCGGCCTGGCCGCAATCCAGCTGCAGGCCCAGGTGGCGACCAAGAAACCATTCTTCGAACAGGCCTGCATCGCGTTGCAGCAGCGCCTCGCCGAACACGCCGCTGTCAGCAGGCGGCGCAATGCGCTGCAGCAGCAGCAACTGGCTGATCGCAGCATCCAGCAACGCGTCGGCATTGGCGTCGGTCAGCACCTGCGCCAGGGTCGGCACGCCCAGGTCTTCCAGCAGCAGGAAGCCGGTTTCAAGATCCTGCGCAAGCACCTGCGGCACGCGCACGCCGTGGGTGCCGAGCAGAGCGTGCATGCGCAACCAGGGCGCCACGTTTTCCAATGCAGGTGGCGCATCCATCAGGATGCGGTCCACGCCGCGTCCTTGGGTACGCCAGTAACTGCGGAATCCCGCATCGACCGAGGCACGCTGCAGCGTGACCTCAGGGTCGTTCAACGCCTGCCGCGCCCATTGCAGACGAAGCGCAGCGCGCGCGGTATCGGGAGTCAACGATGACGTCATGGGTGAATGCTGTGTCGTGAAGTGAGGCGCCAGGTCGGCAGCGACGCCGGGTCGATCAACGCTTGCTGCCGCTGAACAGCCGCAGCAGCGCCAGGATCGCGATCGCACCCAGCAACGCGCCGAGGAAACCGGCCGGTTCGCCAGCGTGGTACCAGCCCATGTAACGGCCGAACCAGCTGGCCACCAATGCACCGGCGATGCCCAGCACGATGGTCAGCAGGCAACCCAGCCGCTGCGTGCCGGGCGTGATGAAACGGGCAAGCAGCCCGACCACGAAGCCGACCAGAATGATGTAAAGCCAGCTGTCGCTACCGAAGAGATTGTTCATCGCAGGCACCGAGGGAAGTGGGAGCGGCAGACTAGCATTCGCCGCCGCGGCAACCACATGGGCAGCACCGACTGCGACGAAGGCGTTGGGGTTATGTCCATGCGCGTGCCGCAGCGCACGGCAATGCCCCTGGGCCGCCCCGGCATGCGCGGGGCGGTCCAGGGGTCAATCAGCAGCAGCCATGCCCGCCATGACGGGTGCCGCTGTCGGCCACCACCGGCGAGCCGCTGGTCTCGCCTCGCAGGCAGGCGGCGTGGTGCTCGGCGATCACCTTGGACACGCAGGCCGTGACCCGCTTGCCCATCGGGATGTGCAGGAACTCGTTGGGGCCATGCGCATTGGAATGCGGGCCGAGCACGCCGGTGATCATGAACTGTGCGCCAGGAAACTTCTCGCCCAGCATGCCCATGAACGGGATCGAGCCGCCTTCGCCCATGTACATCGCCGGCTTGTCGAAGAACGCCAGGCTGGCGTCGTCGATGGCTTTTGCCAGCCATGGCGCCATCTCGGGCGCATTCCAGCCCGACGAGGCCTTTTCCAGTTCCAGCGTCACCTGTGCGCCGTTGGGTGGGTCGCGCAGCAAGGCCTCTTTCAGCAGTTCGCCACAGGCCTTGCCGTCGGCGGTTGGCGGCAGACGCAGCGACAGCTTCACCGCGGTCTGCGGACGCAGCACGTTGCCGGCCGACGCCAGCGGCGGCATGCCATCCACACCGGTGATCGACAACGCCGGGCGCCAGGTGCGGTTCAATACCAGCTCGGTAAGGTCGTCGTGCATCGGCACCAGGCCCTCGACCATCGGGAACTTGTCGAAGATGGCGGTATCCAGCGTCGCCGCCGCGGCCTTGGCCTGCGCCAGCCGTTCGGCCGGCACCTGCACATGCAGTCCGTCCAGCAGGATGCGACCGCTGGCTTCGTCCTCGATCCGCGACAGCAACTGGCGCAGCAGGCGGAAGCTGGACGGCACCACGCCGGAGGCATCGCCCGAATGCACGCCTTCCTCCAGCACCTTCACGCTCAGGTTGCCGCCGGTCAGCCCGCGCAGCGAGGTGGTGCACCACAGCTGCTCATAGTTGCCGCAGCCCGAATCCAGGCACACCACCAGCGATGGCTTGCCGATGCGTGCGGCCAGATGGTCGACGTAGGCCGGCAGGTCGTAGCTGCCGGATTCCTCGCAGGCCTCGATCAGCACCACGCAGCGTGCATGCGGCAGGCCCTGGGTGCGCAGCGCCAGTACCGCCGCCAGCGAACCGAAGATCGCGTAACCATCGTCGGCGCCACCGCGCCCGTACAGCTTGTCGTCGCGCAGCACCGGCTCCCATGGGCCGAGGTCGGCGTCCCAGCCGGTCATCTCCGGCTGCTTGTCCAGGTGGCCGTACAGCAGCACGGTGTCGTCGCCCGATTCGACACCGGTTGCCGGAATCTCGATGAAGATCAACGGCGTGCGGCCTTCCAGGCGCACCACCTCGACCTGCATGCCCTCGATGGCCTGCGCGCGCGCCCAGGTTTCCATCAGGGTGACCGCCTGCTCCATATAGCCGTGCGCGACCCAATCGGCGTCGAACATCGGCGATTTATTGGGGATGCGGATGTAATCGACCAATTGCGGGACGATCTCGCGGTCCCAGGTGTCGCTGATGAATTGGTCGATCTTGGCGCTGTCCATGGAGGCTCCGAATACGTGACGTAACGGCACATTCTACGCCCGTGCCTGGGGGTAGGTATTTCCCTACAAGGCGGCGCGCAGTTCACCGGCTGTGTGAAAAGTTCGTTGGCGATAGGATTGCTGCATGTGGCGCGGGACACTGGCTCGGCCGGCAGGAATGCTGGCTAGGACAATCACCCAAGCCACAAGGAGCGTTGCAATGAAGTCATTTACCGTAGCCCTGAAGTCCCTGCTACTGGTGTTGCTGTTGTCCTCGAATGCGTATGCACTCGACAAGGTCGATATCAACACCGCGTCTGCTGAGGAATTGGACAAGGTGCTGACGAACGTCGGGCGATCAAAAGCCGAGGCAATCGTCGAGCACCGACAGGCAAACGGTCCCTTCAAGAGTGCCGAGGAACTGGCACTGGTCAAGGGCATCGGACTCAAGACGGTCGAACGGAATCGAGACCTGATCGAAGTGGGAGCCACGATGGCTCCCGCCAAGAAGGCTGCCAAGGGGGCGGCGGTGAAACCGGTGGGACGGCGTTAACGGGAAAGGATCCGAGATACGGTTCGACGCGAGGATGCGTGGCCGCAACCTAACTGGACAGGATGTCTGGGGGATGGCTGGAAGCCGACAAGGACGTGGAATCGCCCGGTGTTGCACTTGGATGTGCAGCCGGGCGTTTTTCGTTTTGGGTCCGCGTGGGTTGCGAGCGCACGCAAGCATCGATGACTGCGGGAAACCAGCGCCCTCCGCATGAAGCGCTACTCACTCCGTGAGGCACCCGCCGCTTCGTGGGTATCGGCCACACCCTCGAGTTGAAACTTGGCATTGAGGCTCAGGCACTTCAGTAGCCCTGAAGCACCGCATGACGGCTTGGCGCCGCGCTTGCGGCACAATGCGCCCATGCAGCTGACAGACCTGAGCAGCCGGGTGATTCCGGCCACCGAGTACCGCCGCGAGCGGTGGCGCAATCAACTGGGCTGGACGCGCGAGATCCTGCGCCTCGGCGACGCCGATGCGTGGTCGCTACGCCTGTCGATTGCCGAGATCGAGCAGGATGCGGCGTTTTCCGCGTTCCCGGGCATCGATCGCGAGCTGGTGCTGTTGCACGGCAATGGCATGCGGCTGCAGTTTGGCGATGCTGTCAGCGGTAGGGTCAGCGACACCGACACAAGCACAGGCAACGACACCAGCACAGGCACCGATGCAGGCATTGGCATCGGCACGGCTACTAGCGGCGGCGTCAGCAAAAGCGATAGCGGCAGTGGCAATGGCAATTGCAATTGCAATGGCAATAAGGCCAGTGGCGCTGACCAGGGCGACCATGCCGCCGGCGCCGCTGCCGACGTTCCTGGCAGCAATCATCGCAGCTGCGAGTTGCTGCCGCCGCACCAGCGCGTCCGATTTGCAGGCGAGGAAACGGTACATGCCACGCTGCTCGACGGGCCAACCCAGGATTTCAACCTGATGTGGCGGCGCGATCGGCTGCAGACCGAACTGCTGCACCGGCCGCTGGTCGGCACCATGCTGTTTTTCGCCGACCCGCGCAGCGCCTGGGCGATCCACCTGCTGGCAGGCCAGGCCAGCTTCGGGCGCGAGAGTGGCCTGCCACCGCTGGCTGCCGGCGATACCGCGTGGCTGAGCGCCTCCACACGCACGCGCCATGTGCTCGACGGCGGCGGCGAGCTGCTGGCGATCCGGGTGAGCCCGGTCTAGGGCCTTTCACGTATCTGCGAGCAGGGCGCGCCTCCTGGCACGCGCCCGGATGCATTCGTGTCAACGCAGACAAGCGACGGCATCGCTGTGCCAACTGGCTAGGGAACAGTGCAGGCGCCGGGAGTGGTTCCGGCAATTCCAGGGGGAAACCATGAGTACCATCAGCTCGGTCGGAGCCGGCTATGCCGCCTACCCGTCCTATGCAAGCCGCAGTGCGACCACCGGCAACGCCGCATCCGCCGCACAGGCGGAAAAAACCAATCCGCTGACGCAGTTGTTCAAATCCATCGATAGCGACAGCGATGGCAGCCTGACCGCGTCCGAGCTATCGACCGCGCTGTCGTCCAATAGCGATGACGACAGCAAGATCGACATCGACGGGCTGCTGAGCATGCTCGATCAGGATGGTGGCGGCACCGTCAGCGAGAGCGAACTGGCGCAGGCCTTGCCGCCGCCTCCGCCACCGCCGGGTGAGCAAGGACAGGATGTGCAGTCCTTGTTTGCCGGCCTGGACAGCGATGGCGACGACAGTGTCAGCAGCGGTGAATTGAGCACGCTGGTCAATGGCGACAGTGCGTCGAGCACGCAGCTGCTGGACCTGCTCGACAGCGACAAGAGCGGGGCGTTGAGTCTGCAGGAGCTGCAGGAGGCGATGCAGCCGCGCGATCCGCCACCGCGACCGCCGTCATCGGCCGATGCATCCAGCAGCGACGGCACACAGCAGGCGTATGCAGCGTTGGTGCAGATGGCCGTGGGGCAGTACCGCAGCATTGGCGGCAGCGCGACAACGAGCAATCTGGTCGATCTGGCAGCGTAATGCGGTGATCGAGAGAGAATGGGGAAGCCGGAGCGCGGTCCTGGATCAGCCGGTGCGTCTAGCGCGCAGCCACCGCAAGCAGGGATGTTGCGGATTTCAGCAGCAGACGCGCTGTGAGTGTCTGCGTAATCGCTTTGTTGAGCGCTTTTGGCGGTGCCGCGTGCGATGGTTCAGTACACGTCGCGGCGATAGCGCCCGCTGCCCAGCAGTTCCTGTCTGACATCGGCTCCGAGGATGCAATCCAGCGTGCGGTCGAGTTCGGGTGCCATGCCGCGCAGACTGCCGCAGACGTAGATGCAGGCACCTTGATCAATCCAATGACGCAGGCGATCGGCGGCCGCGGCCAGCGCGTGTTGGACGTAATGCGGTGGCTGTGGTTGATCGCGCGAGTAGACAAGATCCAGGCGCTCGATCCAGCCGTCCTGATGCCACTGCTGCAACTCGTCGGCATACAGCGCGTCGTGCGCGGCATTGCGTTCGCCGAACAGCAGCCAGTTGCGCCGCGCGCCGGCTGCGATGCGTGCACGCAGATGCGCGCGCAGACCGGCGATGCCGGTGCCATTGCCGATCAGCAGCATCGGCTGGTCGGGTGCGGGCGGGTGGAAGCCGGGGTTGCTGCGCAGGCGCAGCGCGATGGCTGCGCCGATCGGTGCATGGACGCAGAGCCAGCCGCTACCCAGCCCCAGGCTGCCGTCGGCGTGCCGATGCTCGCGTACCAGCAGTTCTGCATGGCCTTCCTCGGGAATGGATGCGAGCGAATAGTCGCGATGGGGCAGGGTGACCAGGCGGCGCACCATTGCTTCTGCGTCCATTGTGGAACTGTCGCCTGCAGTTCTAGCTCTGCCTGTAGTCGCACCTGTATTCGCACCCACACCTCGGTCGCTTTTGACTCCGGCTTCTGCTTCCGCTTCCGCATCGGGGCTGGCACCGGCACCCACATCGATACCGAAAGCGGCATCGGCATCGATGGGAAGTTGTGCGCCGCCGAGCCAGTCGCGCAGGCGGCGGCTGTCGATCTGCTGCGCGCCATCGTAGTGGTTACGCCGCAGCCAGGACTCCACCGCATCCGGGGCGTGACGCGGTGCGATCTCCGCGATATCGCCTGCGCTCCACTGCGGCAACGCGCCATCGCATGGCGTCAGGCGCAGCCGGTAAATCGGCGCACCCGCACTGCCGGGATTGACGTGGACACGTTCGCATAGCTGCCAGGTGGTGTAGGTGGGCAGGCTCCAGTCGGGTTGCGTCGCGAGTGCGGGCGCCAGTTCCGCCAGACGGCGTTGCCAGTGCTGCAGGGCGTTGGGGTCAGCGTTATCGACCTCGATGCGTTCAAACAGGCGAGTGGCGCCGCGCGCCTGCAGGCGATCGTCGAGGCGTCGGCCGAACGCGCAGTAGTGCGCGTAACCACGGTCGCCAAGCGCCAGCACTGCGTACTGCACCGCCGTCAGATCCTGTGCGTGGTCGGCACGCCAGGCGCGCTCAGCGGCCTGCGCATGGTCGGGCGCATCGCCTTCGCCGGTGGTGCTGACGATGCACAGCAGCCGCGGCACGCGTGCGAGTTGATCGCTATCGACGGCTTCGATCGGCAGCGCATGCGCACCGACGCCGGCCGATTGCAGCGCGGCAACGCTGCGTTGCGCCAGCTCACGCGCAAATCCGGTCTGGCTTGCCCAGACGATCAACACGCCGCTGGCGTCTGCGCGTTGTGCGCCGACGCGCTTGCGGGCACGCAGCAGCACGACCGCGCACAGGCCCAGATACATTGCCAGGCCGAGCGCTGCCAGTTGCCAGCGATGCGGCGTGGGTGGGCTCCACCATGCGCCCTCATGCAGGCCGGCCAGCCAGCCGACGATGACCGCAAGCGCCAGCAGAGCGAGCCCGTTGCCCAGCCACACGCGTGAGGTGGTGTTGCTCATGACGCGGACAGGTGGCGTTCGAATGCCGGGCTCATGGATTCGAGCAGGATGCCGTCCTTGCGTGCAAGGAATCGCACGGCCAGGTCCGCCTTGCGTGCATGGGCAAGACCGGCATCAACGCCAAGCACGGTCATCGCGGTGGCCCAGGCATCGGCCTGCATCGCATCGGGCGCGAGTACGGTGACCGCCGCAGGGGCATGCGGAACGGGCGCGCCGGTGCGTGGGTCGAAGGTGTGCGTGTAGCGTGTGCCATCGGCATCGAAGCGGTGCCAGCGATCGCCGGAGGTGGCGACCGCCAGGCCGTCCAGCACCAGCACGCGTGGTGGCAGCGCGCTGCCGGCATCTTCGTCGGGGGCGGATTCGACCAGCACGCGCCACGCGCTGGCATCGGGCTTGCGTCCGTAGCCGAACAATTCGCCGCCGACCTCGATCAATGCACTGTCGATACCCGACTGCAGCAATGCGCGATGCACGCAGTCCACACCGAAGCCCTTGGCGATGCCGGACAGATCCAGCGCCGCTGCGCCCGGCTGCAGCACACGCCTGCCATCCAGCTGCAGGCGTTGCCAGCCGCAACGCAGGCTCGCCAATGCGATCGCCTGCGCTTCCGGCACACGCCGGCGCGTGCCGGCGGCGCCGAAGCCCCATAGCTCGACCATCGGGCCAACCGTGGGATCGAAGGCACCCTCGCTGGCCTGTGCGGTCTCCAATGCTGCGCTCAGCACTGCGTGGAATTCGTCGGGCAGGTGATGCCAGCTGCCCGCCGGTGCGCGGTTGTAACGGCTGATATCCGAATCGGCCTCCCAGGTACTCATCTGCGCGACCACGCGATCCAGCGCGGCCTGGATGCACGCATGCAAGGGGTGCAGATCGCGTCCGCGCGGCGCCACCAGCTTCACGCTCCAGGTGGTGCCCATGCTGCGGCCGCCGAGCGTGGCAATGGCGTGGTCGGCGGAAGACGATGCGGGCATGGACGGGTCTTATGAGGATGGGGCGGCAGGATGCACGCTGTGTGCGCTCCTGCCGCGTGCCGGCAGATTACTGCGGCAATACTTCCAGGGTGGCGACATAGCCCAGGCGGCGCTGCTTGGCCTGCGGCAGCGAGGTCTTGGTGTCTTCGGTGGTGGTTTCCAGCCAGTACATGCCCGGCTCCGGCCAGGTCACGCTGAAGCCGCCCTTGGCATCGGTTTTGAGCTTGATCTCGTTCTGCGCATCGCGATAGCGGGTGCCGCCGCGCACGATCTCGATCTCCAGCCCGGCGGCCGGTTTGCCATCCAGCTGCAGCGTGAATTGTGCCGCTTCGCCGGCAACCAGATCGTTGGGATGGGTCACCGGAATCAACTCGATGCCCTTGCCGGCGGGCTTGAAGACCGTGGTGGTCGGCGCACCGCGGGTGACGAAGGTCTCCACCCGATTGAAGGACTGCGAGACCTGTAGATCCTGCGCGTTCTTCGGCACCTCGGTGGCGAAGCGGGTTTCGTCGCCACGCCAGCGCTTGGGCTTGCCGTCTTCCTTCCAGCTGGCGAACAGGCCGGCGTTGACGATGCTCAGCTTGTAGGTGCCCGGCTGGGTGAGCTGCAGGTCGAACACGCTGCGGTACTTGCCGGTGGCCGGATTTTCCGGCTTGAGCGCGCTGCCATCGGGCGCGGTGATGCTCAGGTTGTCCAGGCGCAGCGGCACGTGGTTGAAGTAGAACAGGTCGTTGGACACCGCTGCATCCACGGTGATCCACGGCGCCTCACCGGCGATGACGGTCTGCGACGGCAGCAACCAGGCCTTGTGGGCGAGTGCGCTGAGCGGCAGTGCGGCGAGCATGGCGATCAGGACGAGCGAACGTTTCATGACAACTCCTTGAAGGACGATGAGGACAGTGGGTCACGTGTCTGATCAGCGCGCAGGTATGGCGCTGCGTGGATGCGTGGGAAGCGAATGTGTCTGGCAACGCGATGCATTGCGCAGCTGCGCCGTGGCCGGCCGCGTGTGCTGCGCGCGGCCGCCATCAGCAGGCAATGCTCAGGGTTTTGCGACCAGGCTGATGGCGCCGAGCTCGCTGCTGCCGCTGGCCTTGGCGGTCTGCGCAGACTTTGCCGGCCAGGTAAAGGGCACCTTGACCAGCTCGCGGCCGCCGACCTCGCGCGCGGCTTCCACCACCAGCGTGTACTGGCCGGGCGGCAGCGACTTCAACGCGCCCTTGGTGTCGGAGAACGACAACGCATGCGCGCCGGCCGGACGGGTGGGGCCGGTGACGCCGTCGACCGGCACCTCGAGGGTGCGCCCGCTCTTGCGCCACCACTGGCGCAGGTCCGGCAGCCACTTGGTGCCGTGGCCTTCGGCGGTGTCCTTGGATTGATACCAGACCGCCAGATTGGCGGCGACCTTCTGGTCCGCACCTTCCAGCCAGATCGCCACGTATGGGCGGTGATATTCGGCGACGTTGAGCTTGGGGATCTCGACGTTGATGTCGAGCGTGGCGGCGTATGCCGGCATGGCGAGCAGGCCGCTCAGGGCGATGGTCAGGGTGGCGCGCATGATCGTCTCCGGTAGGAAAAAGTCAGTGGATCAACAGCAGGGCGAGCAGCAACGGAATCAGCAGACCCAGGCCGACCAATGGCCAGGTCATGCGGCGCTGGCGCGCATGCAGATGCAGCAGGAACAGCCCGGTGATGCAGAACACCAGGCAGGCGATGGCGAACACGTCGATGAACCAGCCCCAGGCCGGCCCGGCATTGCGTCCCTTGTGCAGATCGTTGAGATAGGCGATGGCGCCGCGCCCGGTACGCTCGTATTCGATCGCGCCGGTGCCGCGGTCCAGGCTCAGCCAGGCATCGCCGCCAGGACGCGGCAGCGCCAAATACACCTCGTCGGCCGACCATTCGCCGGCACGCGTGCCGATGCTGATATCCAGCTCACGCCCCAGCCATTGCGCCACGCGTGGCGGCAGCGGGGCATCGCCGTCCTCGCGGCTGCCCAGGGACTTGAGCAGGGCCGGCGGCAGCGTGAGCGTGCGGTGTTCGGTCGAGGGGCTGGCTTCGATGCGCGCGGCATGGTTCAAGGTCAGCCCGGTGATGGCGAACAGCAGCATGCCGATCAGGCACAGCGCCGAACTGATCCAATGCCATTGATGCAGCATGCGCAGCCAGAAACCGCGGCGTTGCTGGGTGGTGGCAAGAGTGTCGTTGGAGGTCGCCATGGCGCGCTCAGGCCACACCCGCCGCAAGCGACGGCTGCAGGTAAGATTGCCGCGCGGCCACTTCGCCCAGCAACGCGCGCAGACGTGGCTGCGTTGCACCCGCCAGCAATGGCGTGAGTTGTTGCAGGAAGCCGGCATGCCCGCCGGCGATCGCACGGCGCATCCATCGCTCGGCCTGATCGATGTCGCCGGCGTCTGCGAGCAAGGTCGCGTAACCGGCCTGGCCGCGGAAATCGCCGGCTTCGGCGGAACGTCGGTACCAGTGGCGCGCGGCGACCGGATCGGCAGCGCAGGCCAGGCCCTGGTCGAGATAGCGCGCCACGAAGTTCATCGATTTGGCATGTCCGCGTTCGGCGGCGGTGCGATACAGCGCCAACGCCTGCGCGTGGTCCTGCGCCACGCCGCGGCCGGAGCCGTACAGATGGGCGAGGTTGTACATGCCCCAATCCAGCCCATGCTCGGCGGCGCGGCGGTACCACAGCGCCGCCAGCACCTCATTGCACGCGGTGCCGAAGCCCAGTTCGTGGCAGCGCCCCAACTGGCTCATCGCTTCCGCATGCCCGGCATTGGCGGCGACCTCGTACCACAGCATCGCCATGGCCGGATCGGCGGGGATGCCGCGGCCTTCGGCGTAGAGCTGGGCGAGCAGCAGTTGCGCGGCCAGATCCTGGCGCTCGGCGGCCTTGCGTAGCAGCGCGACCGCGCGATCGGGGTGCGTGTGCAGCAGCTCGATCAGCTGCGCCGGGTCCAGTGCGGGCTCAGACATCGGCCCATTGCCGCAACAGGTTGTGATACACGCCGGTGAGCTGGATCAGCGACGGATGGCCAGGGGTGTCCTGGGTGAGCCGCCGGATCGACACATCCAGTTCGAACAGCAGGCGACGCTGCGCATCGTCGCGCAGCATGCTTTGGGTCCAGAAGAAACAGGCGACACGCGCGCCGCGGGTCACCGGCATCACCCGATGCAGGCTGGTGCCGGGATAGATCACCAGGTGCCCGGCCGGCAGCTTCACCGACTGCGTGCCGTAGGTGTCTTCGATCACCAGCTCGCCGCCGTCGTAGCTGTCCGGGTCGCTGAGAAACAAGGTAGCGGAGACATCGGTGCGCACGGGATCTGCGCCGCCGCGACTGCGGTCGTAGCGGATCGCGTTGTCGACGTGGTAGCCGAACGATTGCCCGCCGCTGTAGCGATTGAACAGCGGCGGATAGATGCGCCGCGGCAAGACCGCCGAAAAGAACGTGCTGCTGCGCGAGAGTGCGTCCAGCACCAGCGCGCTGGCCTCGCGTGCGACGGCGCTGTCTTCGGGCAGTTGTGCGTTGTCCTTGGCCTGCGCCGACTGATGGCCGGCGGTGATGCGGCCGTCCGCCCAGTCGGCCGCGTCCAGCCGCGCGCGCAGCTCGGCGAGCTGGGCGGGGCTGAGCACATCGGGAATGGGCAGCAACATGCGGTGGTCTCCACGCCGCCCGCGTCGTGCGGGCGGCGTGTCATTGGGTCAGAAACTGAAGGTGGCGCTCAACACCGCCGAGCGGCCTTCGCCCGGAAGTGCCCAGCCACTGCCGGCGGTGACGGTGCCGGCCGCATTGACGGTGAGGTTGTTGCGCACGCTGGTGTAGTACTCCTCGTCGAACAGGTTGTTGACGTTCAACTGCAGGCTGAGCCAGTCGTTGACGCGCAGGCCGACCATCGCGCGGTGCACCCAGTAGTCGTCGGTCTTGCGATAGGCCGCGGCCGAGGCGTTGTTGGGATAGAAACCGCCCTGATAGGTGACGCCGTAGCCGAAGGTCCACTGATTGAGCGTATAGGTGGTCCAGATGTTGCCGGCATTGCGCGGGGTCTGCACCAGGTCGCGTCCGGCCACCGGGTCGCCGGTGAGGCTCTCGGTGCGGTTGGACACGCTCTGCAGCACTTCGCTGTCCAGGAAGGTGTAGTTGGCGAAGATCGACCAGCGGTCGGTCAGGTAACCGGCGGCGCCGAGCGCGATGCCGTCCACCCGTGCCTTGCCATCCAGCACCTGCTCGGGGATCAGCGGATCGCCGCTGTTGACCTTGTAGTTTTCGCGCTCGTTGCGGAACAGCGCAGCGGTCAGTGCCAGACGCTGGTCCAGCACGTCCCACTTGCCGCCCAGTTCGATGTTGACCGCCGTCTCCGGCTCGACATTGCAGTTGGCGCCGGCGGTGGCCGTGGCGATCGGCGTGCACGAGCCGTTGACCGAGGCCTTGGACGGTGTCTTGCTGTTGGCGTAGGACAGATACAGGCTGGCGTTCTCGGCCGGCTTGAACACCAGGCCGGCGCGATACGAGAACAGGTCCTCTTCGCTGCCAGCCGGGAAGCCCGCGCTCACACCGGTGACGTTGCCGGCAGCGTTGACGGTGTAGGTGGTGCTGTCGCCTTCGTTGTGCTCGTAGCGGCCGCCCAGGTTGAGCATCCACTGTTCGTTGAACTGCAGCGTGTCGAACAGGTACACCGCCTGATTGGTCAGGCTGCCCTTGCTGCGCCCGGTGCGGAAGTAATTCTGCGGTCCGGTCCAGATGTTGTACGGATTGTCGAAGGACTGCACCGGGTAGGTGATGCCGGTGGTGGAGCCATCGGCCTTGCGGAAGGTGGTGCCGCTATTGAGTTCGAAGTCTTCCTTGCTGAAGGCCACGCCTGCGACCACACGGTGCTCGATGGCGCCGGTATGCAAGGTGGCGGTCAGGTCGGTCTGGCTGTGCGCGATGAAGTTTTCCGTCTCGCGGACCAGGCCGCGCGGGCCGCTGTTGGGGTTCCAGCTGGCCGCCGGTTGGCCGACGCAGGCGCGGCCGGTGTACGGGTCGGTGCCGTTGGGCAGGCACCATGTGCCCTGCGGTGCGGTGGCATTGGTGGTCTGGTCGACGCGCTGCACGCGCGCCAGGCTGCGCAGTTTGACGTTGTCGTCGAAATCCATTTCCAGCACGCCGGTCAGCATGTCCACGTCGATTTCCTGACGCGAGGTATTGCGGTAACCGAAGAAGGTCTCCGGGTCCACGCCCGGCAGCGGGCCGTCGTTGAACGGGCTGAGTGCGAACGGCACGCCGTACTGCGGCAGGTTGTTGTCGTGCTGGTGCAGGTAGCTCAGGGTGAAGCGGGTATCCGAGCCCAGGCCGAACGCCACAGACGGCGCAAAGCCCCAGCGATGACGGAACTCCTCGTCGCGCCCCGGCACGTCCTGGGTGTGGCCCATCGCGTTCAGGCGCACGGCGGTGCCGTTTTCGAAGTCGTAATTGCTGTCGGCAGTCAGCCGGCCATAGCGGTCGCTGCCGCCACCGACCACGACGTGGGTGAAGTCGCCCTGGCCGGCGGTCTTGGTGACCAGATTGATGTTGCCGCCGACCGAGCCGGCGCCTGACATGGCCGAGTTGGCGCCGTTGATCAGCTCCACCGCTTCCAGGTTGAAGGTGTCGCTGCGGCTGTACTGCGCACTGTCGCGCACGCCATCGGTGGTGATGTCGCTGCTGGCGGTGAAGCCGCGCAGGTTGATGCTGTCGCCATAGCCACCGCCGCCTTCGCCGGCGCCGAAGGTGATGCCGGGCAGGGTGCTCAGCACATCGCGCAGCGACAGCAGGTTCTGCTGGTCCATGGTCTGCTTGGTCACTACGGTGATCGTCTGCGGCGTGTCGCGCAGCACCTCGGTGTACTTGGGCGAGGACGGTTTCTGCGCGCGTTCCTGCTGCACCCGGATGGCGTCCAGATCGACCGCGCCCGGAGGCGCCGGCGCATCGCCAGGCTGGGCGAGGGCAGGAGCGGACAGCGTCAGCAACACGGCCGAAGTGAGCGGGGAAATCCTGGGAGTCATGAGGCGTCTCGAAGAAGAAAGAGAGGCTCCGGCCTGGCGATGGCTCGGCGGATGCGGGATGGGAAGCGGATCGGGGAACGCGTGCCCGCTAGCCGGAGGCGGCCAGTCGGCCGGACCAGTCCCCGGACACGCACAGGCGCTGCGCAGCAAGGCGCATGCGGGGCAGGATCGGGAAAAAAGTGTCGAGCAGAGCTGGGCGCATGGGGATCGCAGGGCAGGCCAGTTGTTAAGAAGGCCTGAAGGGCTGCGATCTTAAATGCAAATCATTCTTCTTTGCAATCTTTGTCGGCTGGCGCCATGCGCCGGGCAATCGCGCCGCCTGAGGTGTCAGGCCAGTGCGGCGATCGATGCGGGCTTGCATGGGGAACCGCGCGGGTTTGCGCCTGCTGGCGGGCCGAGGTGTCGCTTGCACGACTGGTCGAGCTCGCTGGCGTGGCAGCGCGTCCTTTTCCTGCGGGGCGCGGATCTGCGAACGCCCGGGCACGCGCCGGACGGGGCCGAGACTGCGGATCAGCGTCCTGAGCGGTCTGCGCTCATGGCGACCGGGTCACCCACGGGTCCGGCCGGTGTCAGCGGTCGTCGCGGGTCCAGATGCCGCCGTGTTCGCGCTTGACCGGGAACTTGGGCACCGCGGTGTAGGCCGGTGCGCACAGCGGGCGGCCGTCGCGGATGTCGAAGCGGGCGCTGTGCAGCAGGCACTCGATGCTGCCTTCTGCCGGGTCGAACGTGCCCGGCGACAATTCGTAGTCTTCGTGGCTGCAGCGGTCTTCCAGCGCATACAGCTCGCCGTCGAGGTTGAAGATGACGATCGGGGTGTCGGTCACCTCATCCCAGACGGTCTGCAGCTCGCCGGGCAGCAGCGCCTCGCTGGCGCAGACGAAGGTCCAGGTGTCGCTCACGGCGCTGCGCCGCCAAGCGGTTTTTCCAGCACCTCGAAGCGCAGGTCCTGGCGCAGCGGCACGCCGAAACGCGCGTCGCCATACGGGAACGGTTTGAAGACGCCGGTGCGGCGGTACCCGCGTCGCTCGTAGAACGCGATCAGCTCATCGCGGATGTCGATCACCGTCATGCGCATCACCGGCAGCTGCCACTCGGTGTAGGCGATACGCTCGGCCTCGGCCAGCAGCGTCTTGCCCAGCCCGCTGCCCTGCAGCGAGGGATCCACCGCAAACATGCCGAAGTAGCCGGCACCGTGGTCGTCGGCGATATGCGCGCAGGCCAGCAGGCGCCCGTCCTGTTCGACCAGCAGCACCAGGCTGCGGTCGCGCAACAGGTCCTCGCGCAGCACCCCAGGATCGATCCGCGCGCCGTCGAGAAAATCGGCCTCGGTGGTCCAGCCAACGCGGCTGACATCGCCGCGATAGGCCGAGGTCACCAGCGACACAAGGGCGTCGATATCGTCGACGGTGGCGGTACGGAAAGTGGTGGTCTGCATGGGAGCAGTTTAGCGGGAGTCGGGATTGGGGATTCGTAAAAGCGCGAGAACGCCGTTTCTTGCACCGTGTCGGATGTCCGGATTGGGGCGTTGCGCTGTGTCTTGCCATGGGCACGTGCGCCAACGCACGGAGGTCTGGCGCACGCGCTGCAAGGCGGCGAAGGGGTCTTCCGAATCCCCAATGCCGAATCCCCAATCACCGCCGTCAACCCAGCAGGCGACGCACCTTCACCAACGCAGCAACAAAGCGCTCGATCTCGTCATGCGTGTTGTAGAACGCCAGCGAGGCACGGCAGGTGGCGGCGACGCCGTAGTACTGCAGCAGCGGGTGCGCGCAGTGCTGGCCCGAGCGGACCGCGACGCCTTCCAGGTCGAGCAGGGTGGCCAGGTCGTGGGCATGCGCGCCTTCGATCAGGAACGACACCACCGCGGCCTTGTCCGGCGTGGTGCCGAAGATGCGCAGGCCGTCGATGCGCTGCAGTTCTTCGGTGAAATGTGCCAGCAGCTCGGCTTCGCGCGCTTCCACGTGCGCCAGCCCGACCGACTCCAGGTAATCGACTGCCGCGCCCAGGCCGATGAAACCGGCGATGTTGGGGGTGCCGGCTTCGAACTTGTGCGGGGCATCATTGAACACCGTGCCCTCGAAACTGACTTCCTTGATCATCTCGCCGCCGCCCAGGAACGGCGGCATTGCCTGCAGGTGTTCGCGCCGTGCCCACAGCGCGCCGGTGCCGGTGGGCCCGCACATCTTGTGGCCGGTGATGGCGTAGAAATCGCAGCCGATGCCGGCCACGTCGATACGCCGATGCGGCGCGGCCTGCGAGCCGTCCACCACGGTGACGATGCCGCGCTTGCGCGCCTCGCGGCAGATCTCGCGCACCGGATTGACCGTGCCCAGCACATTGGACACATGCGTGATCGCCAGCAGCTTGACCTCCGGCGTCATCGCCTTGCGCAAGGCGTCCAGATCCAGCGCGCCGTCCGGGGTGATCTCGGCCACGCGGATGGTCGCGCCGGTGCGTTGCGCTACCAACTGCCACGGCACGATGTTGGCGTGGTGCTCCATGCGCGAAATCAGGATCACATCGCCGGCGCCCAGGCGCGGCAGCGCCCAGGAATAGGCGACCAGATTGATCGCAAAGGTCGTGCCGCTGCACAGCACCAGTTCGTCGGCACGCACGTTGAGAAAGCGGGCGAGCTTGCTGCGCGCGCCTTCGAAGGCGTCGGTGGCCTCGGTGCCCAGCGCATGCACCGCGCGGCTCACATTGGCGTTCTGACGGCGATAGAACTCGTCGGTTGCGGCGATGACCTGCAGCGGCTTCTGCCCGGTGTTGGCGTTGTCGAAATAGATCAGCGGCTTGCCATGCACCTGCCGCATCAGCAGCGGGAAATCCGAGCGCACGCGCTCCCAGTCCGGCGCGGCCAGTTGCGTGGCGGCGGGCGCGTTCATGCCACGCCTGCCGAGGCCAGTGCGCGGTCCAGCTGCAGCGCCAGCACCGCAGTCAGCGCGGCGGGGAGCACGCGCAGCGGCTCGTGGCAGAACGCGGCGCTCAACAGGCGCTGCGCCTCGGCCTGCGGCAGGCCGCGCGAGCGCAGATAGAACAAGGCATTGTCGTCGAGCTGGCCGACGGTGGCGCCATGCGCGGCCTGCACTTCCTCGGCATCGATCACCAGCACCGGCTGGGTGTCGATCTCGGCGTTGGCCGACAGCAGCAGATTCTTGTTCGACAGCCGCGCGTCGGTGCCATCGGCGCCGGGACGGATGTTGATGCCGCCGTGGAAGACCACCCGGCTGCGATCGGCGCCCACGCCGCGCCAGACCAGCTCGCAGGTGGTGTCGCGTGCGATGTGCGCGATGCCCAGCCGTGTATCGACATGGCGGCGGCCGTTGCCGAGCAGCACGCCATTGGCGGTGAGCTGGGCGTTGTTGCCTTCCAGGCGCACGTTGAGCTCGTGGCGCGACAGGTTGGCACCCAGTTCCAGGTCCACGCGCTGGTAGCGCGCATTGCGCGCCAGCACCGCATCGGTGCGTAGCAGCGACGTTGCGTGCGCGCTGTCGGCCTGCACGCGCGCATGCGACAGCACCGCATCCTGGGCCAGATGCACATGCATCAGGCTGTTGTGCAGATGCGCGGCATCGCCGACATGCAGGTGGTGCTCGACCACGTTCAGTGCCGCGCCGGCACGCAGTTCGATCAGGTGACGGTGGTGCCAGGACAGGTCGTGCTCGCCGGCCACGCCGATGAAGACCAGATGCAGCGGCGTCTCGATCTGCGCGCCGTCCTGCACGCGCACCAGTACGCCTTCGTCGGCAAGCGCAGCGTTGAGGCGCGCAAAGATTTCATCGCTGCCTTCGAAACGGCGGCCGAGCAACTGCTGCGCCTCGTCGCCGGCGGCCAGCGACGCTGACAAGGTGTCCAGCTGCACGCCGTCCGGCAGTGTCGACAGATCGCTCAATGCGTCGGACGGGCGGCCGTTGACGAACACCAGCCGCGGGGACGGGATCTCGTCCAGCAGCGCGGCATCGATCAGCGTCGGCACCAGCGGCGCGGGCTGGAAGCTGCGCCGCTCCAGCTGCCGCAGCGAGGTGTACTTCCAGGCTTCGGCGCGTGGGCCGGGCAGGCCGGCCTGCAGCGCCGCATCGAGTTCGACCCGGCGCGCATCGTTACCGCTGAAGCCGCGGGCGAGGGATTCCAGCAGGGCGCTCATCAGGCAGCCGCCTCGGGCACCACGCGGTCCTTGAGGAAGTGGTAGCCGTGCTTTTCCAGCTCCAGCGCCAGTTCCGGGCCGCCGCTCTGCACGATGCGGCCTTCGGCCAGCACATGCACCACGTCCGGGGTGATGTAGTCGAGCAGGCGCTGATAGTGGGTGATCACCAGGAACGAACGCTCCGGCGAGCGCAGCGCGTTGACGCCGTCGGCCACGCTCTTGAGCGCATCGATGTCCAGTCCCGAATCAGTCTCGTCCAGGATGGCGAGCTTGGGCTCGAGCACGGCCAGCTGGAAGATCTCGTTGCGCTTCTTTTCGCCACCGGAGAAGCCTTCGTTGACGCCGCGATGCAGCAGCTCGTCCTTCAGATGCAGCACGGCCAGCTTCTGCCGCACCAGCTTGAGGAACTGCATCGAGTCCAGCTCGTCTTCGCCACGCGCCTTGCGCTGCGCATTGAGTGCGGCGCGCAGGAAGTAGGTGTTGTTGACGCCGGGAATTTCCACCGGGTACTGGAAGGCCAGGAACAGGCCGGCGGCCGCGCGTTCTTCCGGCGGCAGCTCGAGCAGGTCCTTGCCTTCGAACTGCACGGTGCCGGCGCTGACCTCATAGCCGTCGCGCCCGGCCAGCACGTTGCCCAGCGTGGATTTGCCCGCGCCATTGGGCCCCATGATGGCGTGCACCTGGCCCGGCTGGATGTCCAGCGACAGGCCCTTGAGGATGTCTTTGCCGGCAATGCTGGCGTGGAGGTTGTTGATCGTAAGCATGGGATTGGTTATTCGAAATTTGGGATTGGTAACAGCAGAAGAGCCGGGATGGCAGGGAGCGGGACGTTGCGAATCTCCAATCTCCAATGCCGAATCCCTGCAGGCAGCGTCAGCCGACGCTGCCTTCCAGCGAGACTTCCAGCAGCTTCTTGGCCTCCACCGCGAACTCCATCGGCAGCTCGCGGAATACCTGCTTGCAGAAGCCGTCGACGATCAGCGACACCGCGTCTTCCTGGCTGATGCCGCGAGCGCGGCAATAGAACAGCTGGTCGTCGCTGATCTTGGAGGTGGTGGCCTCGTGTTCGACGGTGGCGCCGGGATTCTTCACCTCGATATAGGGAAAGGTGTGCGCGCCGCACTGCTTGCCGATCAACAACGAGTCGCACTGGGTGTAGTTGCGCGCGCCGTCGGCATTGCGGTCCACCTTGACCAGACCGCGATAGGTGTTCTGCCCGCGGCCTGCACTGATGCCCTTGCTGACGATCTTGCTCTTGGTGCGCTTGCCGATGTGGATCATCTTGGTGCCGGTGTCGGCCTGCTGACGGTGATGGGTCAGCGCCACCGAGTGGAACTCGCCGACCGAGTCGTCGCCGATCAGCACGCAGGACGGATACTTCCAGGTGATCGCCGAGCCGGTTTCGACCTGGGTCCAGGTGACCTTGCTGCGCGCGCCACGGCATTCGGCACGCTTGGTGACGAAGTTGTAGATGCCGCCGCGGCCTTCCTCGTCGCCCGGGTACCAGTTCTGCACGGTCGAATACTTGATCTCGGCATCTTCCAGCGCCACCAGCTCGACCACCGCCGCGTGCAGCTGGTTTTCATCGCGCATTGGCGCGGTGCAGCCTTCCAGATACGACACGTAGGCCTTGTCCTCGCACACGATCAGGGTGCGCTCGAACTGCCCGGTATGGCCGGCATTGATGCGGAAATAGGTGCTCAGTTCCATCGGGCAACGCACGCCCGCAGGAATGAACACGAAGCTGCCGTCGGAGAACACCGCCGAGTTGAGCGCGGCGAAGTAGTTGTCGCCGACCGGCACCACGCTGCCCAGATACTGTTTGACGATCTCCGGATGTTCCTTGATCGCCTCGGACATCGAGCAGAAGATCACGCCCTTTTCGGCCAGTTCCTTGCGGAAGGTGGTGCCGACCGAGACCGAGTCGAACACCGCATCCACCGCCACGCCGGCCAGCCGGGCGCGCTCGTGCAACGGCACGCCGAGCTTGTCGTAGGTGTCGAGCAGTTCCTTGGGCACGTCGTCCAGCGAGGCGTACTTCGGGCCCTTGGGCGCGGAGTAATAGCTCAGCGCCTGGAAGTCGATCGGCGAGACCTTCAGCTTCGCCCATTCCGGCATCGGCATCTTCAGCCAGTGGCGATACGCCTCAAGACGCCAGTCGGTCATCCATTGCGGCTCGTCCTTCTTGGCCGACAAGGCACGGATGACGTCCTCGTCCAGGCCTGGCGGGAGCGAGTCCGATTCGATCTCGGTGATGAAGCCGGCGTCATAGCGTCGGCCCAGCCGTTCGATAATTTCGGCATTCTGCGGGGGTGCAAGTTCGGTGGCCATCGGGCTGCCTACAGGGTCAGGTGGTCGCGACGCGTGCGGCGATGGAACGCCGACGGCTGTCGCCAGGGAGAGAGAGGGGCTGCAACATCTGTGCGAGCGTGACGCGACGCAATGCATCGCCGACCACGTCGTTGATCAGGCGCCAGTTGGAACGCACCCCGCATGTCTGCGCGATGCCGCACTGGCTGTGGTCCTGGCTGCATTCGGTGATCGCCAGCGGGCCTTCCATCGCCTCGACGATTTCCACCAGCGTGATCTCGCTGGCCGCGCGCGCCAGCCGGTAGCCGCCGTGCACGCCGCGCAGCCCTTCGACCAGGCCAGCCTGCGACAGCGGCTTGAGGATCTTGCTCACGGTCGGCGCTTCCAGGCCGGCCTGCTCGGCAAGTTCGCTGGCGCTGAGCACCTGGCCGCAGCGCGCTGCCAGGACGGTCAACACGACGGTGGCGTAATCGGTGAGTTTGGTGACGCGCAACATGAGGAATGCGATAAATCCTAAAGCGGACCGAAATTGTACGCTTTTAGCCAGGGCAGGGCCACCTGCCTGGTTCAGCCGCCGGCAAGCAGCAGCCGTTGCGGGTACTGCTGCGCTTGTGCTTGGCGCATCGTCGCGCTGCAGTCACAATGAGCGGCCCCATCACTGGACCCCTTCATGTCGCGCAAAGTTGCCGCCCGCAAGTCACGTATCCACGGCAATGGCATGTTCGCCCTCGCCGCGCTCCGCAAGGGCGAGCGCATCATCCAGTACAAGGGGCGGCTGCGCACGCACGCGGAAGTGGATGCCGATGACACTGGCGATGTGGAGAGTGGCCACACCTTCCTGTTCACGCTCAGCGACGACTACGTGCTGGATGCCAATTACGAAGGCAATGTCGCGCGCTGGATCAACCACAGTTGCAATCCCAATTGCGAAGCGGTGATCGAAGAGGCCGAAGGCGACGACCGCAGCAAGGACAAGATCTTCATCGAGGCCAAGCGCGCGATCAAGGCCGGCGAAGAGCTCACCTATAACTACGGCATCACCCTGGCCGAGCGGCATACGCCGCGTTTGAAGAAGATCTGGGCATGCCGCTGCGGGTCGAAGAACTGCACCGGCACGATGCTGCAGCCCAAGCGCTGAGCACCGGTGCCGGCGTCGCACTGACGCGGCGCACACATCGATTCACTCATGCGCAACAGGTACGCGCCTAGCGTGCGGGCTTCTTTTCAGTAAGGAGTCCCCGCATGTCGTATTCGCTCTCTGGCAAGACCATCGCAGTGCTGGCCACCGATGGCTTCGAACAATCCGAACTCATTGAGCCCAAGCGCCTGCTGGAATCCTGGGGCGCCAAGGTCGATGTGATTGCGCCCGGCGACGCTGCGCAGATCCGCGCCTGGAACAAGACCGACTGGGGCGATTCGGTGCAGGTGGACCAGCGGCTGGATCAGGCCAAGGTCGACAGCTACGACGCGCTGGTGCTGCCTGGCGGGGTGCTCAACCCCGACACCTTGCGCGGTGACGCCAAGGCGATCGCATTCATCCAGGCCTTTGCCAGTGCCGACAAGCCGGTCGCCGCGATCTGTCACGGCCCGTGGCTGCTGGTGGAAAGCGATCTGGTTCGCGATCGCGACGTCACCTCGTGGTCGTCGGTCAAGACCGACCTGCGCAATGCCGGCGCACGCTGGCAGGATGCGGAGGTGGTTGTCGACGGGTCGCTGATCACCAGCCGCAAGCCCGACGATATCCCGGCCTTTACCGCTGCAGTGGCCAAGGCCCTGGTGGCCTGATCGGTCCCTAGCAACGTTGAGATGAAAACAAAGGCCCGGCGTGGTGATGCCGGGCCTTTGTCTTGATCCGAGGGCCGCTTGCGCAGATCGGCGCGACGGCATGACGGCGTGTTTCAAGCCATGCGTCGCAACTGGCGCGTCAGCCTATTTCCCGGACAGTGCAGCGGCCGGCACCAGTTGCTCGATGTTCTGGTTGAAATTCACCGCGACGCGGCCGTTCTGGATGCCGACCGACTCCACCTGCACATTGCCCATCACCGCTGCGATGGCCGGATCGATGCGATAGATCGGCTCCTTGCGCGCGTAATCGGCCAGCCAGGCGTTGAGCAGCTGGCGGGTGCTGTGGTCGAGTTTTGCACCGGCGTTGGCCGGGCGGAAATCATCGATGGTGGGTTGGTCGAGATAAAAGCCCTGCTTGGCCGTGTCGTAGCGCAGTGCGCTGGTCAAGGTCACATTGCCGACCGGTGCCGGCGCGCCGCCGGCAGTGGCAAGCGCCAGGTCGAAGGCCATCTTGAGCCGGTCGCCCGGCGGCAGCGACAGTGCCGGATTGCTGACCGTCATCTCGACCAGGCCGCCCAGCGCATCGTGCGTCTGCGGGAAGCGGCCACCCAGGAATTGCTGCAGGTCGCTGCCCTGTACGCTGATCTGGGGTCCCTGGATCTGCGGCGTTGCCCACGCGCTGGTCGTGGGTAGCGCCAGAGCGAGGGCAAGCATGGATCCGGCAAGCGAACGCAGTTTCATCGGGTGACTCCGGCAACAGGTGCGATCACCTTAGTCGTTGCCGGTGAACCGTGGGTTAGCGCAATACCGGGTGCAGGGTGGCCGAGTAGATCTCCCAGTCGTCGCTGCCGCTGCGCGGCTGCAGCCGGTAGGCGCCGACCAGGCGTTGGGTGCCGGTGTCGGTGCGCACGATCAGTTGCACCGGCACTTCGATCCGGCGCGGGGGCTGTTCCTGATCCAGTGCGATGGGCGCGTCGTTATTGATACGCATCGACTGGATATTCCCGATACCGCGCAGCGCCGCATCGTCCGGCACCGGCGCAGGACGACCGCCGCTCCACAGTGCATCGGCATCACCACGTGCCGCACCTGGCAACGCGCCCAGGTATCGCTGCACGGTCGCGCTTGCTTTGGCGAAGTTGGCGCGCGCAACCGCATCGTCAGGGGTGGCATCGCTTGTGGGTCGTGCGGGCGTGTTGTCTGTGGTGGCGGTAGTCGGCGTTTGCGTCGCCGCTGCAACGTGCGAGGACGCTGCCGCGTTGCCCGTTTCTTTGTCAGCGCTGCGATGGCAACTGCAACCGGCGATTGCCGCTGCCAGCATGACGATCCCCAACCCGCGCATGGCGCATCTCCTCTCCCCGATGCGCGCAGTGTAGCGGTCGCCGCGACGCCGGTCTCAGGTGCCGGCGGCCGGTTGCACGCGTTGCAGGCGTTCCAGCAGCAACTGCAGTTTTGGCCGCAAGGCCTCCAGTGCATCGCTTGGCTGCGCGCGCGGGCGGGCGGCCAGGTCTTCCAGCAGCTGCGAGCCGACCGTGAGCGCCGCACATTCGTCGCTGCTCAGATCGCGTCGCAGGTGCAGTTCCTCGAGCAGCCGCATCCAGTCGGCCCGCGAGCGCTGTTCGAATTCGATGGTGCAGCGATCGCTGCAGGGGCGGCCATCGCTCTCGATGGGCGTGACCGTAATGCGATAGCGTTTTCGGGACATGGAGGGGGCGTCGTTCCTTGGGCTGACTCCACCATAGGCGTAGCCAGCAACGGCCTCGATAGCTCAGGCCATGACGCAGTGTTCCAGCATGCTCACTGTGCCGGCTGTGGCACGGGTTTGCGCAGCAGCGGCAGTGGATCGTACGCACCGTTGCGCCCATAGACACCATAGTGCAGATGTGGCGGCGTGCCGCGCGCGTTGCCGGTGGTGCCGACCATGCCGAGCGGTGTGCCGGGCTCGACGACATCGCCAACGGTCAGCCCGGCGGCCCAATCGTCCAGGTGCGCGTAGTAATGGCGCTCCATCGCCGGCCCGAGCACCCAGACCTGCTTGCCGCCCAGGCCTTGATCGCGGATGGCGCTGACCACCCCGCGTGTTGCGGACAGCACCGGCGTGCCGCGCGGCGCGAAGATATCCACGCCGGCATGGCGTCGGTCGCGACCGCGCGGTGCGCCGAAGGTGTCGGCGATGCGGCGCGCCTGCACGCCTTCGACCGGAACCGACAACTGCACGGGTGGCGGCATGCGCGACAGCTCCCAACTAGTCCGCAGTTGTTCGGCGACCGGCAACTGCCATGCCCAGCGCGCGGCCACGCCCAGGGCGCACAGCAGCGCGATCGACACCAGCAGCCGGCGCACCCGGCGCGCGGGGCTGCGGGTTGCCGATGACGGCGGTGTGGGTGGGCGAGGAGACGACGGATCGGTCACATGCACCTGCTGCGTTGCAAATCAGCGTGCAGGGTAGGCAAGCGGCGATGAGCGGCATGTGGGGAGTGATGCGGGCGGTCACGCGCGCGCAAAAAAAAGACGGCCCGCAGGCCGCCTTCGTGACAACGCAGGCGTGCTCGATTAGAGCGCGGCGTCCTTCAACTTCTTCAGCAGACGAGCCTTGACCTTGAAGCTGGCCGGCTTCGCTGCAAAGGTCTGCTCTTCCTTGGTGAACGGGTTGATGCCCTTGCGCTTCGGCTTGGCCGGCACATGGACGCTGGTCAGCTTCAGCATGCCCGGCAGGGTGAACGATCCCGCGCCCTTCTTGCTCAGCGACGAATGAGCGGCCGATTCCAGCGTCGCCAGAACAGCGCGGACGTCCTTCGGAGCCAGCTGGGTGGATTCGGCAATGTGCGCGACCAGGCCGGTCTTGCTCAGCGCTTCCTTGATCGGCTTCGGCGCAGCGGACTTGGCAGCAGCGGCCTTGGCCGGCTTTGCGGTCTTGGTCGCGGCGACCTTTTTCACTGCCTTCTTGGGGGCAGCCTTCTTAGCGGCGGTTTTTGCCATGAGTTATGTGTTCCGTGATCGTTGGTGGTGTTGGGTCTGCCGACCCAGTCGGCAACGCGAAATGTAGGGCAACTGCTGCGCGCCGCCAATAGGGAAACGATGAAACAACCGAAAAAAAGCGTCTTTTGACGGGGATTCGTTCACCGGCGGCAGAAAACCTCCGCGAAAGCGCTGTCGACACGGCTGCGAGGCGCAGGGCGATGCGGTGTCTGACGCATAGCAGCAGATCGTTTGCGCGAAGCCGTGTGTGCGTTTTGCATCGCGCTCGCCGCTGAGGAGTGGCTACGGCGTGCAGCTGGCGGTGGCGTTCGCTGCCGCGATCAGCGTTGCTGCGTGGCTACGCCTTGCAGGAGACGTCTGGCGTTGCCGGCTTCGATCCGTCGACCCGCTGCGTTCGCGCTGTTGCTGCCATCTGCGCCAGTCACGTGCGCCGGGTTTTTCCTGCACCTGGCAGGCGCCGATGCGCGACGTGTCGTGACGGTTCCACTGCACGGTCGCCGTGGCACTCCCGCGCGCGGCACGGCTGGCCGCTGCGAGACATTCCTGCTTTGGATGATGTCCCGTCACCGGTCGACTAATCATTGGCCGCCGACAGGCTACGGCCGCGCTCGGTCGCTGCGGCAATCGCCTTGGCGGTGAGCGCTTCGAACTGGCCGGCCTGAAATGTCTCGATTGCCGCCTGCGTGGTGCCGTTGGGCGAGGTCACCCGGCGGCGGAGCAGCTCCGGTGCTTCGCCCGATTCGGTCAGCATGCGCGAGGCACCGAGCAGGGTCTGCAGCACCAGCGTGCGTGCGGTGTCGGCTGGCAGGCCTTGCGCCTGCGCGGCGGCTTCCATCGCTTCGGCCAGCAGAAATACATAGGCCGGCCCGCTGCCGGAGACCGCGGTCACCGCATCCATCTGCGCCTCGTCGTCGATCCAGACGGTGACGCCGGCGCTCTCCAGCAGGCCGGTTGCCTGCGCGCGTTGCGCGTCGGAGACGCGTGGATTGGCATACAAGCCGGTGACGCCGGCACCGAGCAGGGCGGGCGTGTTGGGCATTGCGCGCACCACCGCAAGCTCGCCGCCGGACCAGCGCTCCAGCTGCGGAGCGGTGATGCCGGCGGCGATGGACAGCAGCAGCGGCTGCTGCGCCTGCGCAAGATCGGCCAGCTGCGCGCATACCGCTGGCAGCACCTGCGGCTTGACCGCCAGCACCCAGATGGCTGCGCCTTCCACGGCGCTGCGCGCCTGCTCCACCGCATGCACGCCGAAGTCGCGCGACAGCGCATCGCGCAGTTCAGCCACCGGCTCGGCGACGCGGATGCTGGCTGCGGGCATACCTTGCCGGATCAGCCCGGCAATCAGGCTGCGCGCCATGTTGCCGCCGCCGACGAATGCGGTGATTGCAGCGGAAGGCGCGGGCGAGGAGGGCAGAGTCATTGCGACACCTTAAGTAAGAGGAAACGGCGATGTGCTACGCGAAGTCGATCGGGACGGACGGTCAGGATGCTGCAGCAGCCGACGAGCCGCGTTCGCCGAACAACGCAGTCCCGACCCGCACCATGGTCGCGCCGGCCGCGATCGCTTCGGCAAAATCCGAGCTCATGCCCATCGACAAGGTATCCACCTGCGGGTAGCCGCGCTTGAGTTCTTCGAACAGTGCCTGCATGCGGGTAAACGCTGCCATGCGGCGCGCCTGCTCGGGGAATGGCGCGGGGATCGCCATCAGGCCGCGCAGTTGCAGCCGCGGCTGCAGCGCGATGGCCGCGGCCAGGCCGTCGACCGCCTCCGGCGCGCAACCGTGCTTGCTGTCCTCGTCGTCGATGTTGACCTGGATCAGCACATTCAAGGGTGCGCGACCGGCCGGGCGGTGGTTGGCCAGCGGCGCGATCAGCTTGGCGCGGTCCACGGTCTGCACCCAGTCGAACCACTGGCTGGCCAGTTCGGCCTTGTTGGATTGCAGGTGGCCGATCAGGTGCCACTCCAGTCCCAGCGTCTGCAGTTGGGCAATCTTGGTTTGCGCTTCCTGCACGTAGTTTTCGCCGAATGCGCGCTGGCCCTGCGCCGCCAGCGCGGCAACCGCATCTGCCGGCCGGGTCTTGGACACCGCCAGCAGGCGCACATCGGCGCGCGCGTGCCGAGCTGCGGCGGCGTGGATGGCATCGAGAATCTGCTGCAGCGACGAAGCCGGCACGTGGCAATCCAGGCGGGAAAGGAACGCTATAGTGCCGCCCCCGGCTGCGTCCTTCCAGCCGGCGCGTCGGATCGGGCTGGCGATGACGCTGCAGTGGCGCCAGCCCGCGCCGAGCCTGCCCACAGGCGGGGCGAGCTGGCGATCGGTGCGGCGCTGGCCCAGGCAAGGACCGTGCCCGCACCGCGTGCCCAAACCAACGCCTTCAGGCGCGCCCGACGGCGCCGGCCTGAACCGGCCGCGCGCCGCTTCCCGCCAGCAGCCAGAACGCTATACTGCCGCTCGGGGAGTACCTTCCAATCGCAGCCTAGGGGAAAAGCAGCGCATGGATATCGCTGAACTATTGGCGTTTTCCGTCAAAAACAAGGCATCGGACCTGCATCTGTCGGCCGGCTTGCCGCCGATGATCCGTGTCGATGGCGATGTCCGTCGCATCAATATTCCGGCCCTGGACCACAAGCAGGTGCACGCGCTGGTCTACGACATCATGTCGGACAAGCAGCGTCGCGATTACGAGGAATTCCTCGAGGTCGACTTCTCGTTCGAGATTCCGTCGCTGGCGCGCTTCCGCGTCAATGCGTTCAACCAGAACCGCGGCGCCGGTGCGGTGTTCCGCACCATTCCGTCCGAAGTGCTGACGCTGGAGGACCTGGGCTGCCCGCCGATCTTCCGCCAGTTGATCGACCAGCCGCAGGGTTTGATCCTGGTCACCGGCCCGACCGGTTCGGGCAAGTCGACCACGCTCGCCGGCATGATCGACTACATCAACAAGAACGAATACGGCCACATCCTCACGGTCGAGGATCCGATCGAATTCGTGCATACCTCGCAGAAGTGCCTGATCAACCAGCGCGAAGTGCACCGCGATACGCACGGCTTCAACGAGGCGCTGCGCTCGGCGCTGCGCGAAGATCCGGACATCATCCTGGTCGGCGAATTACGCGATCTGGAGACCATCCGCCTGGCGCTGACCGCCGCCGAAACCGGCCACCTGGTGTTCGGCACCCTGCACACCAGCTCGGCGGCCAAGACCATCGACCGCATCATCGACGTGTTTCCGGCCGGCGAAAAGCCGATGGTGCGCTCGATGCTGTCCGAGTCGCTGCGTGCGGTGATTTCGCAGGCGCTGCTGAAGAAGGTCGGCGGCGGACGCACCGCAGCCTGGGAAATCATGGTCGGCACCCCGGCCATCCGCAACCTGATCCGCGAGGACAAGGTGGCGCAGATGTATTCCTCGATCCAGACCGGCCAGCAATACGGCATGCAGACGCTGGACCAGCATCTGCAGGACCTGGTCAAGCGCAGCCTGATCACGCGCAACCAGGCACGCGAGTACGCCAAGGACAAGCGGATATTCGAGTAGCCGGGATTAGGGATTCGGGATTGGGGATTCGCAACGGCGGCTCCCTGACCGGACCCCGCTCTTGCGAATCCCGAATCTCCCATCCCGAATCCCTGCTCCCGAGGAGCACGCCATGAGCACCATCGACTTCACCTCCTTCCTCAAGCTGATGGCGCACCAGAAGGCGTCGGATCTGTTCATCACCTCGGGGATGCCGCCGGCGATCAAGGTGCACGGCAAGATCAGTCCGATCACCCAGACCCCGCTGACCGCGCAACAGAGCCGCGATCTGGTGTTGAACGTGATGACGCCGTCGCAGCGCGAAGAATTCGAAAAGACCCACGAGTGCAATTTCGCCATCGGCGTGTCCGGGGTCGGGCGCTTTCGCGTGAGCTGCTTCTATCAGCGCAACCAGGTCGGCATGGTGCTGCGCCGGATCGAAACGCGCATCCCCACGGTGGAAGAGTTGAGCCTGCCGCCGGTGATCAAGACGCTGGCGATGACCAAGCGCGGCATCATCATCTTCGTCGGCGCCACCGGCACCGGCAAGTCCACCTCGCTGGCGGCGATGATCGGTTACCGCAACCAGAATTCCACCGGGCACATCATCACCATCGAAGACCCGATCGAATTCGTGCACAAGCACGAGGGCTGCATCATCACCCAGCGCGAAGTCGGCATCGATACCGACAGCTGGGAAAACGCGCTGAAAAACACCCTGCGCCAGGCGCCGGACGTGATCATGATCGGCGAGGTGCGCACCCGTGAAGGCATGGATCATGCCGTGGCCTTCGCCGAAACCGGCCATCTGGTGCTGTGCACCCTGCACGCCAACAACGCCAACCAGGCGATGGACCGCATCATCAACTTCTTCCCGGAAGACCGGCGCAACCAGCTGTTGATGGACCTGTCGCTCAATCTCAAGGGCGTGGTCGCGCAGCAGTTGATTCCGACCCCGGATGGGCGCGGCCGCCGCGTGGCCATGGAGATCATGCTGGGCACGCCGCTGGTGCAGGACTACATCCGCGACGGCGAGATCCACAAGCTCAAGGAGATCATGAAGGAATCCACCAACCTGGGCATGCGCACCTTCGACCAGAGCCTGTTCGAGCTGTACCAGGCCGGCGAGATCAGCTACGAAGACGCGCTGCGCTACGCCGACTCGCAGAACGAGGTGCGCCTGCGCATCAAGCTGTCGCAGGGCGGCGACGCCAAGACCCTGGCGCAGGGCCTGGATGGCGTGGAGATCGCCGAGGTTCGCTGAGCGCCTGCATGAGCGCTGCACGCCGTGGCGGATGGCCAGGCGTGCATGGAAGGAGGTCTGCGCTGAATCCGATCCAGCGTGCTGCTTGCAGCTGTTTCGCGCGCGATGCCGGCGGCGGGCGCCGCCATGGCCGATGAACGTGCAGCGGCGCAACGCACGCGTGGGGTGACGTTTCAGATGTAACCAGGCGGGCCGATAGTGTCTAATATCCGCACCCCACCGCAGTGCCCAGCCCGTGAGCCTTCCCGATTCCGATCTCCGTCCGGAGCAACAGCCGTTGCCCGACGACGGCACAGTGATGACCTCCGGTCCGTTGACGCCCCCACCGGATTCGGCCGGCACCCCGGCCGACGATCACGCGTTTCACCACTCGGTGGCCGAGGACGTGCAGGGCATGGTGCTGGCGACGCTGGTGGCTTCGCTGGGCCTGGCGATCTTCGCCAAGGGCGGCCTGATGATCGGCGGCATGGCCGGCGTGGCGTTCCTGCTGCATTACGCGCTGCACTGGAACTTCGGCCTGGTGTTCGTGCTGGTCAACCTGCCGTTCTATTGGCTGAGCGTGCGCCGCATGGGCTGGGAATTCACCCTGAAGACCTTTGCCGCGGTGGGTGCCTGCGGTGCGCTCACCGACCTGCTGCCGCGCTGGGCCGATTACGCGCACATCAGCACGCTGTTTTCGGCGATCGTCGGCGGCGCGCTGGCGGGCCTGGGCATCCTGTTCTTCATCCGCCATCGCGGCAGCCTGGGCGGCATCGGCATCCTGGCGGTGTACCTGCAGCGCGAGCGCGGCTGGAGCGCCGGCAAGGTGCAGATGAGTTTCGATGCGATGCTGATGCTGGTCGCCTTCAGTGTCCTCACCCCGGACAAGGTGCTGTATTCGGCGCTGGGCGCGTTGATGCTGAGCCTGGTGCTGATGTTCAATCACCGCCCGCATCGTTATATGGGCGTTTGATCCAACGCGTTACCTGAAGCCCTTGGTGCCGCTGCGATCGGCAGCGGCACCCATCACGCCGGAGCGGTATATGCGCATGCCCGCGGCAGCTGCGGCAGGGCAACTGCCTGCCGGCGTCTGCGCGCTGATGCCGCCGTTAGGCCTTGCCGTGCTGCAGCCACGGCGGCGACAGCGCCTGGATGCGCTTAAACACCGGGCAATCGGCATGGTGCGCGCCTGGCAGGTAGCCCAGGCTCATCAGGAATTCGCCGGTGATCTCGCCGCCGGTGAAGCGGAAGGTCTTCTTGAACAGCTTGACCCAGGCGGTTTTGTCGAGCGGATGCTGTGCATCCAGCCATTGCGCGAAACTGCCGTGCGAAGCGCGTAACTGCTGGATGACCTGCGCATTGTGGATGGCCGCCAGCACCTTCAACCGGTTGCGGATGATGCCGGCATCGCCGAGCAGCCGCGCAATGTCGCTCTCGCCATAGGCGGCCACCGTGTCCACGTCGAAGCCGTCGTAGGCGTGCTGGAAGTTGCTGCGCTTGCGCAGGATGGTTTCCCAGCTCAGGCCGGCCTGATTGATTTCCAGCACCAGGCGTTCGAACAGCTCGCGCTCCTCGCGCTGCGGAAAGCCGTATTCGTGGTCGTGGTAATGGCCATGAATCGGGTGGCCCGGTGCGATGGCGCAATAGCCGCTCATGGCCGGGACTCCGGACGGATGCCTTCTTCGCTGGGTCGGATGTGGATGCGTCGGTCTCCCGGCAGCGCCAGGTCCGGCCAGCGGGTGGGCCGTGTCTGGATCTGAGCTTTGCGCAGCGCCTGGCTCACTTCACTCATGGCCTCGTCGTCGAGGGAATAGAGCTGTGCGGTACCGGCCTGATACCAGCCATGCCGGTTGCGGGTCTGCAGCTCGCAGGCGACCGCATAGTCGCCGTTGAAATTGCACAGCAGCAGATCGAGCTGGCCGTCGCCATCGATGTCGCTGCTGCTGACCACGCAGTTGCTGTTGCCCTGGGTGCAAGCGCCCGAGAGCGGCTTGGAGCTCATCAGGTACTGCCACCAGTCCGCCGGCGGGTCTGCCTGGCCGGCTGCCACGGTCACATGCTGGCGGATCTTGGCCAGGTCGGTCAGCTGCTTGTCCTTCTGATCTTCCACGCTGTCATTGCCGCCCCAGCGGCTGGTGCGCGCCAACAGCTGTTCCAGCTTCTGCTTGCGTGCGGGGTTGCCGGCAAAGGCGGGGGTTTGGCGCAGCGACTGCACCGCCAGATAGCCGCGGCGGCCATTTTCGAAGCGCAGGAATTCCAGGTTCTTGTCTACGCTCTCTTGCGTGCCGCTGGCCAGGCGCTGCATCTGGCTCTGCACGGTGATGCGGTAGGGGTCGAGCACGGGAGTGTTGACCAGCACGGCCAGGCCGATCACCACCCACGACAGCACCTTGTTGCCGCCGGCCAGCTGCGGCAGCCAACGATCGGTGCGTGGTCGCAACACCGCCAACGCGTAGGCCACCGCATAGGCCAGCGCCAGTGCGGCCAGCAATGCGGCGCAGACGCGGTCGCTGGTCCAGCCGTGCTGCGCAATGCGCAGGCCCACCGCGTATGCGGCCAGCGCTGCGTGTAGTGGCAGGCTGAGCAGGCCGGCCTCGATCATCCGACGCAACCAGCGCGGATACGGCGGCAGCCCGCTGCCATCCTGGTACACCGCGTTGGTGAACAGCACCAGCCCGAACACCAGGCTGATAAGGATCGTGGCGGCCGAACGGGTCTGCCAGAGCGCCTGCAACCCGGTGAACGGCAGCACCAGCAGGAACAGCAGCGCAATGCCGGCCAGCAGCGGCAGCAGACCGGTGCACAGGGCGAACAGGATCTGCCGCAACACCTGCACCGCGCGGTGTTGGGTGCGCCCGATCAGGATGCCCAGCCCGGTGATGACGCCGGTCGCCAGGTAGACAAACGCCTGTTCGCGGAACAGTTCGGCAAAGAAGCTGATCTTGACCAGCGCGAACAGGCTGGCCCACAGCCCCAGCACCATCCAGCACACCCCCACAAACAGCAGTGCCAGCGCCAGCGTCAGCGCGTTCTGCCAGGCGTATTCGAACAGGGCGTGGTAGCCCGCCCGCCAATGACCGTGCAGTTGCCGGTGCTGCAGCCAGGGCAGGGCGACGAACCAGCCGACCGTGACGGTGAAGCCGAACGACCACAGCACCGTGGCGATCTGCAGGGTCGGCGCGCCGGTGGCGCTCCACGCCGCCCAGCTGCCCAGGGCGGCCAATACCAGCGTGCTTGCCGCCACGTGTTGCCACAACCGCCAATCGCGAAGATCCTGCACGCTCAGCAGCACCAGGCCAGGCACCGTCAGCACCACGGTGTACCAGCAGATCCGCGCGCCCAAGTCGGTGAAGGGCCACACGCCGTGTTGCTGGCCCAGTGCGGCCAGATACAGCAGGCCGCCCTGCAGCAGTGCGATCAGCACGATGAATGTGCGGATCCGGCGGGGCAATGGCGCATCGGCGACCGCGGTGACGGATTCTGGTGTGGTCTGCATCGTCGGTCCTTGGCGTTAGTCTGCCCCCAAGTATCGCATCGGCTCTGCGCGCGGCAGAACGAACGGCTAGAATGCGGCCATGTCTGTTTTGCCCACGCCTCTGGCCAACCAACTGCTGATCGCGCTTCCGGCGCTGTCCGATCCCACCTTTTCGCGCAGCGTCGCGCTGATCTGCCAGCACGACGAGAACGGCGCCATGGGCGTGCTGGTCAACCGGCCCTCCGAATACACGCTGGGCGAGGTCCTGTCGCAGATGGGCATCGACACCGTCGACGAGCACCTGCGCGAGCAGATCGTGCTCAGCGGCGGGCCGGTGCACCCGGAGCGCGGTTTCGTCATCCACGACGATGCGCGCGACTGGGATTCCAGCCTGGAAGTGGGGCAGGGTGTCTACCTGACCACCTCGCGCGACATTCTCGAAGCGATGGCGGCCGGCGAAGGGCCGCGCAATGCGCTGGTGGCGCTGGGCTGTGCCGGCTGGGGCGCGGGGCAACTGGAGTTCGAACTGGGCGAGAACAGCTGGCTGACCGCGCCGTCGGATGCCAATGTGCTGTTCGCCACCGCGCTGGAAGATCGCTGGCAGACCGCTGCCGGGCGTATCGGCGTGGATCTGTTCCGGCTGACGGATTATTCCGGGCATGCCTGAGGCGGGCGCGATCCGCCCGGATGGCACGGTGCTGGGCTTCGACGTGGGATCGCGCCGCATCGGCGTGGCCATCGGCACTGCGCTCGGCGCCGGTGCGCGTGCGGTGGCCGTCATCAATGTGCATGCCAATGGCCCGGACTGGGTCGCGCTGGATCGCGTGCACAAGCAATGGCGCCCCGACGGCCTGGTGGTCGGTGACCCGCTGACCCTGGACGACAAGGACCAGCCCGCACGCAAGCGCGCGCATGCCTTCGCCCGCCAATTGCGCGAGCGCTATGCGCTGCCGGTGGTGCTGATCGACGAGCGCTCCAGTTCGGTCGAAGCCGCGCAGCGCTTCGCGCGCGAGCGCGCCGACGGGCGCAAGCGCCGCCGCGATGCCGAGGCGCTGGACGCGATGGCGGCCGCGGTGATCGTCGAACGCTGGTTGGCCGCGCCCGACCAAGCCACTCTTCTTCCCTGACACTCCCGACCTGCGATGACCACCATGCAACTCGATTCGGACGGACGCCTGCGCCACCTGCTCACCCTGGAAGGACTGCCGCGCACCACGCTGCTGCAGCTGCTCGATCGTGCCGGCCAGATCCGCGATGCGGCGGTGGGGCGCGTGGGCAAGCGCAGCGTGCTCGCCGGCACCGCGGTGTGCACGCTGTTCTTTGAACCGTCCACGCGCACGCGCAGCTCGTTTCATCTGGCTGCGCAGCGACTCGGCGCGGACGTGCTCAACTTCGATGCCTCCACTTCTTCCACCCGCAAGGGCGAGACCGCGCGCGACACGCTGAAGAATCTCGAGGCGATGGGCGTACGCGGCTTCGTGGTGCGCCATCCCGACGACGGTGCGGTGGAAGCGCTGGCCGCGGCCGCAGGCGAGGGCACCGCCTTGATCAACGCCGGTGACGGACGCAGTTCGCATCCCACCCAGGGCCTGCTCGACATGCTCACCCTGCGCCAGGCCAAGGGCACCGATTTTTCCAAGCTCAAGGTGGTGATTGTCGGCGACGTGAAGCACTCACGCGTTGCGCGCTCGGACCTGCATGCACTGCGCACGCTGGGCGCCGGCGAGATCCGCGTCTGCGGTCCGGCCAGCCTGCTGCCCGACGACGACATGCTGGATGGTTGCGTGGTCGGCCAGGACTTCGACGCCATGCTGGAAGGTGCCGACGCCTTGATGATGCTGCGCCTGCAGCGCGAGCGCATGGAAGAAGGTCTTGTGCCGTCGCTGGAGCAATACCACGCCGTATATGGGCTCACCCGCGAGCGCCTGGCACGCGCCGGCCGCGACGCCGCCGTGCTGCATCCGGGCCCGATCAACCGCGGCGTCGAAATCACCGACGAAGTCGCCGACGGCGCGCAATCGTGCGTGCTGCGCCAGGTCGCCAACGGCGTGGCGGTGCGCATGGCCGTATTGGAAACCCTGCTGGGTTGAGCCAGCCCAGCGACGCGACCGCGCACCCACACTGCGGTCGCGGTCGCCGCCGGCCGCGCGTCTCCGCCAAGACGCTCGCAAAGCCCTTGCCATCAGAACCCGCACACGGCCTGCTCTTACGATTCCCGATTCCCGATTCCCGATTCCCGATTCCCGATTCCCGATTCCCGAATCCAGGCACCACGCCATAACATCCACTCGCCTATCGTGGCCGCTCCTTTCATCGCAGGAGATCGCAATGGGTATTTCGCGTCACGCCACCGCTCACTGGGAAGGCGACCTCAAGACCGGCAAGGGCCAGCTCAGCACGCCGCAAAGCGGGCTGATGGACAAGACCCGCTACGCCTTCAGCAGCCGTTTCGGCGACGAGAAGGGCACCAACCCGGAAGAGCTGATTGCCGCCGCGCACGCCGGCTGCTTCACCATGGCACTGTCGGCGCAGCTGAGCGAAGCCGGTTTTCCGCCGACCTCGCTGGATACGCGCGCAGACGTGGATCTGTCGATGGAAGGCGGCCCGCAGCTGTCGCAGATCCGCCTCAAGCTCAAGGCCGTGGTGCCGGGGATTGACGAAGCCAAGTTCCGCGAACTGGCCGACACCGCGAAGAAGAACTGCCCGGTGTCCAAGGCGCTGAGCGCCGTGCCAATCAGTCTGGAAAGCGAGTTTTCCAACCAGGCGTGATTCCCTGCGTGCGCCGGCGATGACTGCCGGCGCACGCAGCTGGCGGCGACCTGAATAGGGCGTTGCAAGGGCGGTTTGGTTCAGGGCGGTTTCACTGGCGCAGGCCGAGCATCGGCAGCGTGTCCTCCCTGTGAAGCTGCCGCAATGAAAACTCTTGTGCTTGGTGCTCTGATGATGGGTCTGGCAGTTGCAGGCAATGCAACGGCGCAGCGCTATGACAGCGGCTACTACGGACGTGGCAGCGATGAGGATGGTCGCTACGAATATGCGCGGGTAGTGCGCGTGGACCCGATCATCGTGACCGATTCGTACAACGAGCGCAGCAGCGAGCGCTGCTACAACCGCCCGGCCGATGGCTACTACACCCGCAACGACGGCTACTACCGCGATGGCGGCAGCTACGGCCAGGCCGGTGTGTCCAACCGTGGCGTGGCCAGCGTGATCGGTGGTATTGCCGGTGCGGTGCTAGGTAGCCAGGTCGGTGGCGGCAATGGCCGACTGGTCGGCACCGCGGTCGGCACCATGGCCGGCGTCGCGGCGGGCCGCTCGATCTACGAAGCCAATAATCGCAACTATCAGGGTAACGTCAGCGTCTGCGAGCCGGTGTCCTACCGTCGCGAACGCGACCGTGTCGATGGCTACGACGTGACCTACGAATACGCCGGCCGCACCTATCATACGCGTAGCGACTACAACCCGGGCGATCGTATCCGCGTGCGCGTGGACGTGCGCCCCGACTGACCGCCGCGCTGCCGCACGCTACGCTCAGGCGATCGAGATCGGCCGGTGGAATGACGAAAACGCTGCGGGCCACCGCAGCGTTTTTTGTTTCCGCGCAAGCACTCTTCAGCCTGCGGGATCAGGCGCGATCACGCCCAATCCAGCGTGCCGCGGATCACCGTCTGCACTTGGCCGCCAGACCACACATCGCCATTGGCGTCGATGCGCAATTCCAGCAAGGCGTCGAAGCCGATCTCGCGGCCCTGGCTGACCACGTAGCGCCGTTCCTTGCCCGGCAGTGCCTGGCGGTTGTCCAGCCAGGCGGCGAGCACTGCATTGGCCGCGCCGGAGGCTGCATCTTCGAAGCGCCGGCCATTGCCGACGAAGGCGCGTACCGCCAGATCATAGGCACCGGGCGCTGCGGCGCGGGCATAGGCGAACACGCCCATGCTGCCAGTGGATTCGGCCAGCGCGGCGATCGCGTCCCAGTCCGGCTGCAGGCCGCGCAGCGCCGCTTCGCTGGCCAGTTCCACCACCCACCAGGTGCGGCCGCCGTCCATCAAGGCGGGCGGCAGACTGCCGAGTGGCCAACTGCCCACCGCATCGCGCAGGCGCGGGTCGTCGGCCTCCACCTGCTCGGCCACGCGCGCACGCGGGGTGCGGATGGCGATGCTGCGGTGGCCTGCGATCTGCTCCACGCGCAGCGGCAGCTGGCCGGCGATGCCGTCCTGGATCAGCACGCCGTCGTCCGGCGCGGCCAGGCCGGCTTCCAGCACCGCGTGGGCGGTGCCGACGCTGGGGTGGCCGGCAAACGGCACTTCCTTTTGCGGGGAAAACATCCGCAGCCGATAGCTGCTGTGCGCATCCGGCGCCGCAAACACGAAGGTGGTTTCCGGCAGCTTGGTCCAGCGTGCGATGGCCTGCATCGCGGCATCGTCCAGGCCTTGGGCATCCAGCACCACCGCCAGCGGGTTGCCGCTGCCGGGGCGGGCGGAGAACACATCCAGTTGCAGGAAACGGCGGGTGGTCATGGTGGCGGCTCGGCGAACAGGGCGCGGCAGCTTACCAATCGATGCGGCCTTCGATCACTTGCCTGGTCGTTCCGCCGATCCAGACTTCGCCTTCGTGATCCACCTCCACGTGCACACGGCCGTCGCGGCCGACTTCGCGCCCCTGGCTGGCGACATAGCGCGACGCCTGGCCCGGCACGCGGCCTTCGCCGTGCAGGCGCGCGGCAATGCAGGCGTTGGCGCTGCCGGTGACCGGATCTTCCGGGATGCCGTCGCCGGGGCAGAAGGCGCGCACCACCAGGTCCGCATCGCCATTGGCCTGCGGGGCGTAGATGGCCAGGCCGGTGGCTGCGCTGGCCTGGGTCAGGCGGCTGATCGCCGCCAGATCGGGCAGCGCCTGGCGTACCGCCTGCGCGTCGGCCAGTTCCAGCAGCCACCAGCCGGGGCCGTTGTTCCACAGTGCGGCCGGGCGTTCGGCCATGCGCAGACCGGCGCAGGCCTCGTGCAATGCCGCAACATGCGCATCGCCGGTTTCGACTGCTTGCGCACGCGGTGCCCGCAGCCGCACCAGCACGGCGCCATGCCGGTCGATCACCTCTACGGGCAGCACGCCGGCAGCGCATTGCTGGCGCATCCGGCCATCAGGCTTGAACGCCACCAGCCCGTGCGTCGCCGCCGCCCACGCAGCGCCGACGCTGGGATGGCCGGCGAACGGCAGCTCGGCACGTGGCGTGAAGATGCGGATGTGGTAGTCCGCATCGGGCGCGCTGACTGGCAGGAAAAAGATCGTCTCCGACAGGTTCAGCCAGGCGGCCATCTGCTGCATCTGCTCCGACGACAACGTCTGCGCGTTGAGGACCACGCCCAACGGATTGCCGTGGCCGTCCTGGCCGCCGAACACATCCAATTGCAGGTAGCGGTGCTTGCTCATGGGGCATGGATCTCGGTCGATGGAAGGCGCGTCGATGGTTGCAGCGCAAACCGTTGCGGTGATGGCCGTGGCTGCCGGCAGGCTGTGACCGTACACGGGGTCATGGGGCGGCATTGGCAGTAGAATCGGAGGTTCCGCCCGGCGTACCGGGCGTCTTCCCCCTCATCCTAAACGCCTATCTCCATGTCAGCTCCCCACTCTACCGATCGTTGGATCGTCCTCAAGTTCGGCGGCACCTCGGTGTCGCGTCGTCATCGCTGGGACACGATTGGAAAACTGGCGAGCAAACGGGCCAACGAGACCGGCGGCCGCGTGCTGGTGGTGGTGTCCGCGCTGTCGGGCGTGACCAACGAACTCACCGCGATTGCCGATGGCGCCGCCGACAGCGCGCAGCGCGTGGCGGCGCTGGAGCAGCGTCATCGCGAGTTCCTGGCCGAGCTGGAACTGGATGCCGATGCAGTGCTGGGCGAGCGCCTTGCCGCCCTGCATGCATTGATCGGCGACGCGCGCGCGGCAACCCGCACGCTGGACTGGCAGGCCGAGGTGCTGGGGCAGGGCGAGTTGCTGTCTTCCACCATCGGTGCGGCGTATCTGCATGCCAGCGGCCTGGACATGGGCTGGCTGGATGCGCGCCAGTGGCTGTCGGCGCTGCCGCCGCAGCCCAATCAGAGCGAATGGTCCAAGCGCCTGTCGGTGTCCTGCCAGTGGCAGTCCGACGCCGACTGGCGCACGCGTTTCGATGCGCAGCCCACGCGCCTGTTGATCACCCAGGGCTTCATTTCGCGGCACGCCGATGGCGGCACCGCGATCCTGGGGCGTGGCGGTTCGGATACCTCGGCGGCGTACTTCGGTGCACTGCTCGGCGCCAGCCGGGTGGAAATCTGGACCGATGTGCCCGGCATGTTCAGCGCCAATCCCAAGGACGTGCCGGACGCGCGGCTGCTGACCCGCCTGGACTATTACGAGGCGCAGGAAATCGCCACCACCGGTGCCAAGGTGCTGCATCCGCGGTCGATCAAGCCATGCCGCGATTCCGGCGTGCCGATGGCGATCCTGGATACCGAGCGCCCCGATCTGCCCGGCACCAGCATCGACGGCAATGCCGAGCCGGTGCCGGGCGTCAAGGCGATCAGCCGGCGCAACGGCATCGTGCTGGTGTCGATGGAAGGCATCGGCATGTGGCAGCAGGTGGGCTTCCTGGCCGATGTATTTACCCTGTTCAAGAAACATGGCCTGTCGGTGGACCTGATCGGTTCGGCCGAGACCAATGTCACCGTGTCGCTGGACCCGTCCGAGAACCTGGTCAACACCGATGTGCTGGCGGCGTTGTCGGCCGATCTGTCGCAGATCTGCAAGGTCAAGATCATCGTGCCGTGTGCGGCGATCACCCTGGTCGGGCGCGGCATGCGCTCGCTGCTGCACAAGCTCTCCGACGTGTGGGCCACGTTCGGGCAGGAGCGCGTGCACATGATCTCGCAGTCGTCCAATGACCTGAATCTGACCTTCGTCATCGACGAAGCCGATGCCGATGGCCTGCTGCCGATCCTGCATGCGGAACTGATCGACAGTGGCGCGATGCCGGTGAGCGAAGGCGAGGTGTTCGGGCCGCGCTGGCGCGAGATCATCGGCTCGGTGCGCCCGCGGCCCACGCCGTGGTGGCATGCCGAGCGCGCGCACCTGCTGACACTGTCCAAGGCCGGCACGCCGCGTTACGTCTATCACCTGCCCACGGTGCGTGCGCGTGCGCAGGCGCTGGCGCAGATCGCGGCGGTGGATCAGCGCTACTACGCGATCAAGGCCAATGCGCATCCGGCGATCCTGATGGCGCTGGAACAGGCCGGGTTCGGGCTGGAATGCGTCTCGCACGGCGAGCTGCGCCGCGTGTTCGATACCTTGCCCGAGCTGTCGCCGCGGCGCGTGCTGTTCACCCCGAGTTTCGCGCCCAAGGCCGAATACGAAGCCGGATTTGCGCTGGGCGTGACCGTCACCGTGGACAACGTCGAAGCATTGCGGCGCTGGCCGGAGGTTTTCCGTGGCCGCAACGTGTGGCTGCGCATCGACCTGGGGCATGGCGATGGCCATCACGAGAAGGTCAACACCGGCGGCAAGGCGTCCAAGTTCGGCTTGTCGTCCACGCGCGTGGATGAGTTCGTGGAAGTGGCGCGCACGCTGGAGGTCACCATCACCGGCGTGCATGCGCACCTGGGCAGTGGCGTGGAGACCGGCGAACACTGGAGGATGATGTACGACGAACTGGCCGGCTTCGCGCGCCGCATCGGCACGGTGGAGACCATCGATATCGGTGGCGGCCTGCCGATTCCGTACAGCGCCGAGGACGAACCGTTCGATCTGGAGCTGTGGGCCAAGGGCCTGGCCGAGGTCAAGGCGGTGCATCCGGGCTACCGGCTGGCGATCGAGCCGGGCCGCTACCTGGTGGCCGAAGCTGGCGTGCTGCTGGCGCAGGTGACCCAGGTGATCGAGAAGGACGGCGTGCAGCGCGTGGGCCTGGATGCAGGCATGAACACGCTGATCCGCCCCGCGCTGTACGACGCCTGGCACGACATCGAAAACCTCAGCCAGCTCGATGCGCCAGCCGATGGCAGCTTCGATATCGTCGGGCCGATCTGCGAATCCTCCGATGTGTTCGGCAAGCGTCGTCGTCTGCCTGCCGCCACCGCGCCGGGCGATGTGATGCTGCTGGCCGATGCCGGTGCCTATGGCTACTCGATGGCCAGCACTTACAACCAGCGCGAATTGCCGCGCGAAGAGGTGATCGATGCGCCCGCAGGCTGAGTTCATTGCACTCAGTACGCTGGCCGGTGGTGCTGCGATCGTGTTCGCCACCGCGCTGCAGCAACTGAGCCTGGGCATGCCGTGGAGCGACACCTTCAAATGGGCGCTGCCCGCGCTGGTCGCCGCCGGTATCGGCGCATGGTTGGCCGGGCGTTGGCAACGTCGGCGCGACGCGCGCGGTCCCACGCGTCGCAGTGGCGGGATGGCGGTGCGCACGGTGCTGTTGAGCGCGCTGAGCTATGTGCCGGCGGTGGCGCTGTATCTCGCCATCGCCTTCGCGGTGTCAGGCGATGCCACGGCTGCACGTCCGGATGTGCTGTTGCTGGCGGTGCTGTTCGGTTGCCTGCCGCTGCTGTGGGCTGCGGTGCCGTTTTCCATGATTGAATATGTCCTGTGCCGGCGTTATCTGCGTCGCGTACGTGTTCCTGCAGGTAGTCCATGAGCGCTTTCGACAAACACCAGATTTCCACCTTCCGTTTCGTGCGTTGCGCACTCGACGCGCAGACCGGCGTGGCGACGCTGGTGTATGCCTTCGATCAGGGGCCGGAACTTGTGGAAACCGTTGCCGTGCCCGGCGCGCCATTCGTGCTGGACGGCGCGCGTGCCGCCGCCGTGCAACAGGCCTTGCAGTTGCTGCACCTCATTGCGGGCGTGAGTTACTACAAGGCCGCAGTGCCGCCGACCATTGCCATCGACAGCTACAGCATCGATGCCGATACCGCTGCGCTGGTGGAAAGCGTCTACCTGCACGGCCTGGGTGAGTTCGCCTATCGCAATGGCTTGAACCTGCACGGCAAGATCCACTTGCCGGTAACGGCACCGGCTGCCGGCGATGCGCCGGCGCTGGGCCTGCGCGAGCATGCCCTGGTTGCGATCGGTGGCGGCAAGGATTCGCTGGTCAGCATCGAAGCGCTGCGGCATGCCGGTGTCGACCAGACCGTCAGCTGGATCGGCGGCTCGCAGCTGATCCGTGCCTGCGCCGAGCGCACCGGCCTGCCAGTGCTCAATATCGGCCGCGTGCTGGCGCCGGAATTGTTCGAGCTCAATCGCCAGGGCGCCTGGAACGGGCATATCCCGGTCACTGCGGTGAACTCGGCCATCCTGGTGTTGTCGGCCTTGCTCAATGGCGTGGACCAGGTGGTGTTTTCCAACGAGCGTTCGGCCAGTTACGGCAGCCAGATTCCCGGCACCGGCGAGGTCAATCACCAGTGGTCCAAGGGCTGGGCGTTCGAGCAGGCGTTCGGCGATTACGTGCAGCGGCACGTGGCGGCCGACCTGCGCTATTACTCGCTGCTGCGGCCGTTGTCGGAGCTGGCGGTGGCGCGCCAGTTCGCCAAGACCGATCACTACGACGCGCATTTTTCCAGCTGCAACCGCAACTTCCACATCATGGGCGAGCGCCCGGTGCACCGCTGGTGCGGGGTCTGCCCGAAGTGCCATTTCGTGTTCCTGGCGTTGGCACCGTTCATGCCCAAGACGCGGCTGGTCAAGATCTTCGGACGCAATCTGCTCGACGATGCAACCCAGGCCGGCGGCTACGATGCGCTGCTGGAATTCCAGGACCACAAGCCGTTCGAATGCGTCGGCGAAGGGCGCGAATCGCGCGCGGCGATGGCGGTGCTGGCCAGCCGTGCCGAATGGAAGGAAGACGCGCTGGTGCTGCGTTTCATCCGCGAGATCCAGCCGCAGCTGGACCAGCAGGCGCTGCAGCTGGAGCCGTTGCTGGCCATCGACGGCGAATACCGGATTCCGTCGGCGCTGTGGGAGCGCGTGCGTGCGAATTTCGCAGCTTGAGGGCAAGGCGGTTGCGTTATGGGGCTGGGGGCGCGAAGGACGCGCCGCGTATCGCGCACTACGCGCCGCGTTGCCGACGCAAACGCTGACGGTGTTCTGCAACGCCGACGAAGCGCGCGAGCTCGAGACGCTGGCCGATGCTGCGTTGCATGTGGAAACCGACGCCAGCGCGCAGGCGCTGGGCCGGTTCGATGTGGTGGTGAAATCGCCCGGCATCAGCCCGTATCGTCCCGAGGCGCACACCGCCGCAACCGAGCATGGCACGCAATTCATCGGCGGCACCGCGTTGTGGTTTGCCGAGCATGCGCGGCCAGACGGCTATGTGCCCGGCGCCATCTGCGTCACCGGCACCAAGGGCAAGAGCACCACCACCGCGCTGCTGGCGCATCTGCTGCGTGCGGCCGGCCATCGCACCGCCCTGGTCGGCAATATCGGCCAACCCTTGCTGGAAGTGCTGGCGCCGCAACCGGCGCCGGGCTATTGGGCGATCGAGCTGTCCAGCTATCAGACCGGCGAAGTGGGGCGCAGCGGCGCGCGTCCGGAATTGGCGCTGGTGCTGAACCTGTTTCCCGAGCATCTGGACTGGCATGGCGACGAGGCGCGCTACGTGCGCGACAAGCTGGCGCTGGTCACCGAAGGCCGCCCGCGCATTGCCTTGCTCAATGCCGCCGATCCGCATCTGACCCAGCTGCAGTTGCCCGACAGCGAGGTGCGTTGGTTCAACCATCCCGATGGCTGGCACCTGCGCGGCGATGTGGTGTATCGCGGCGAGCAGCCGGTGTTTGACACCGCCAACGTGCCGCTGCCCGGCGAACACAATCGGCGCAACCTGTGCGCGGTGCTGGCAGCGCTGGAAGCCCTGGGGCTGGACGCGGCGGCGCTGGCGCCGGCCGCAGCGAGCTTCCGCCCGTTGCCGAACCGCCTGCAGTTGCTCGGCAGCGTGGACGGCATCAGCTACGTCAACGACTCCATCAGCACCACCCCGCATGCCTCATTGGCGGCGCTGGCCTGCTTTGCGCAACGCCGCGTGGCTTTGCTGGTCGGTGGCCACGATCGCGGGCTGGACTGGCAGGATTTTGCCGCGCAGATGGCGCAGCAGGCGCCGCTGGAAATCGTCACCATGGGCGCGAACGGGCCGCGGATCCATGCGTTGCTGGCTCCGCTGGCCGCGAGCGGCCGCTTCGGTCTGCATGCTGCCGACGACCTGGAACACGCGATGCGGCTGGCAAGCCAGGCGCTGGGCGAGCAGGGCGGCGTGGTGCTGCTATCGCCGGGTGCGCCCAGCTTCGGCGCCTATAGCGACTATGTTGCGCGCGGCCGCCATTTTGCGCAGCTGGCCGGGTTCGATCCGGCGGCGATCAGCGCGATTCCCGGCTTGGGCGTGCAGTAGCGCTGCGTTGCTGCGCACGGGGCGACGGCGCCATCCGCCCCGGGTTTTTTCGACGGCCGTGGCAGAACGCCGATGCGATCGGTCCGTCGGCGTCCACGCTGACCCGGTGTGCACGGCGGCAGCGCCTACACTCGCCGGACCTTCCCGGGAGCAGGCAAATGCACAAGCAATGGAGATGGCGTGGCGTTGGGTTGTTCGGTGTCTTGGCGTCGCTGGCGTTGCCCGCCGCCGCAGCGATGCAGGCCAAACCGCTGGAATGGACGATCGGCAAGGACACCTTCAGCGGCGTGCTGGTCTACGACGACGCCGGTGCCGCCAAGCGCCCAGGGCTGGTGATGGTGCCGAACTGGCGCGGGGTCAACGATTCGGCGGTCACCAAGGCCAAGCAACTGGCCGGCGACGACTACGTGGTGCTGGTTGCCGACGTCTACGGCAAAGGCAAGCGTCCGGCCAACGACAGCGAGGCCGGGCAGTTTGCCGGTGCGCTGAAGAAGGACCCGCCGACGCTGCGCGCCCGCGCGCTGAAGGCGGTGGATGTGCTCAAGGCGCAGGCCGGCAAGGCGCCGCTGGATGCATCGCGCATCGGTGCGGTGGGGTTCTGCTTCGGCGGCACCACGGTGCTGGAGCTGGTGCGCGCCGGTGCGCAACTGGCCGGTGTGGTCAGCCTGCACGGTGGCATCGCCACGCCCAGCCCGGCGACGGCCGGTTCGGCCAGGACGCCGCTGCTGGTGCTCAATGGCGCCGACGACAAGAGCGTGAGCAAGGCGGACATCGCCGCCTTCGAAACCGAGATGAATGCGGCCGGCGCGGACTGGCAGTTCGTCAATTTCAGCGGCGCGGTGCATTGCTTTGCCGAAGCCGATGCCAACAGCCCCCCAGGCTGCCTGTACAACCCGCGTGCGGCGAAACGTGCCTACCGCATGCTCGGCGATTTCTTCGACGAACGCTTTGGCGATTGACGAGGTGGCCAGAGGCGGCTGACCGCCGCACTGGCGGTCGTCGGGTATGGCGGATGGCGTGCAGACATGCGGTGCGGGAGTGGGGTGCCGATCCCGGACATGGATCGGATGGCGCACGCAGCATCGGTGTGTGACGCGTTCAGAGGCCGTGTGACAAGGCGCCGCAACCCTGGCATGGGTTGCGGCAGCGTTTCCGCCGGAAAGGCGAGGGTGACCGTCGGCTGTCAGCCCGTTCAGTGAGCGCGGCAGGCGAACCTGCCGCCACCCGGCTCAATGCGTGCGTTGCACCGCATACCGCGCCAGGCCGCGCAATGCGGCAACTGCGGGGCTGGGCGGCAACGTGTCCAGCGCCTGTTCGGCAGCGGCGGCATATTCGGCGGCACGCTGGCGGCTGTAATCCAGGCCGCCGGTGGCATGAATCGCCGCCAGCACTTCGGGCATTGCGCTCGCATCGCCTTGTTCGACGATCTGGCGCAGGCGCTCCCGGGTGCCCGCATCCGAGTGCGCCATGGCGTGGATCAGCGGCAGGGTCGCCTTGCCTTCGGCCAGGTCGTCGCCCAGGTTCTTGCCCAGGTCCGCGGCGTCGGCAGCGTAGTCGAGCACGTCATCGGCAATCTGGAAGGCAAAGCCCAACTGCATGCCGTAGTCGTACAGGCGCTGCTGCACCTGCGCATCCGCGCCCGAGGCCAGCGCGCCCAGGCGGGTGCCGGCGGCAAACAGCACCGCGGTCTTGCGCTCGATCACGCGCAGGTAGGCGGCTTCGTCGGTGTCGGGGTTGTGCACGTGCAGCAGCTGCAGCACCTCGCCCTCGGCGATGCGGTTGGTGGTGTCGGCCAGGATCTGCATGACTTCCATGCGATCCAGCTCCACCATCAGCTGGAAGCTGCGCGAATACAGGAAATCGCCGACCAGCACGCTGGGCGCGTTGCCCCACAGCGCATTGGCGGTGCTGCGCCCGCGGCGCAGGTCCGATTCGTCCACCACGTCGTCGTGCAGCAGGGTGGAGGTGTGGATGAACTCGATGATCGCCGCCAGTTGATGGTGCTCCGGGCCGGAGCCGCCAGCGGCGTGGCCGGCCAGCATCACCAGCATCGGACGCAGGCGTTTGCCGCCGGCGGAGATGATGTGATCGGCGATCTGGTTGATCAGCACGACATCCGAGGCCAGACGGCGGCGGATCAGCGCATCGACGGCGGCCATGTCGGGCGCGGCGAGGGACTGGATCTGGGGCAGGCCCAGGACGGTGGGGAGGTCTTCGGCGATGGTCATGCGCAGGCGTTCGTGATGTGCGCCGATTATAGGTGTCTGGGCCAGATCCGTCCCGCTGGCCGTGTCCGACGGCCTCCAGCGTGGCCGCAAACCCTTGCGGCGCCAGCGTCGGGCCTGTCCGGGAGCGTCCGGATTCCGACCTGCCGGCGCGGCATTTCCCGGCCCGGCGCTGCGGCGATCCGCCGGGACCGTGGCCGGCAGGTGCGGTAACATTGGCACCAAGACATTCACCGCCGCGCCCACTGGCGCCGGCGCATCATCTCGGAAGCATCTATGGCCCGCGGCATCAACAAAGTCATCCTCGTCGGCAACCTCGGCAACGATCCCGACACCAAGTACACCCAGGCCGGCATGGCGATCACGCGCGTGAGTCTGGCTACCACCAGCATGCGCAAGGACCGCGATGGCAACAACCAGGAGCGCACCGAGTGGCACCGCGTGGTGTTCTTCGGCAAGCTGGGCGAGATCGCCGGCGAGTACCTGCGCAAGGGCTCGCAGGTGTACGTCGAAGGCGAGCTGCGTTACGACAAGTACACCGGCCAGGACGGCGTGGAGAAGTACAGCACCGACATCGTCGCCAACGAGATGCAGATGCTCGGCGGCCGTGGCGAAGGCGGCGGCGGTGGCGGCATGGGCGGCGATCGCCCGCAGCGCAGCCAGGCGCCGCGCCAGCAGCAAGGCGGTGGCGGTGGTGGTCAGGGTGGCGGTCAGGATTACGCCCCGCGTCGTCAGCAGCCGGCCCAGCAGCAGTCGGCACCGCCGATGGACGACTTTGCCGACGACGATATCCCGTTCTGATCGATAGCCAAGCCTGGTTGTCATTCAAAAGGCCCGCATTGCGCGGGCCTTTTGCTTGCTCTGCACTGGTGATATCGACGCGGGCCGTGCTGTTCCGATCCGAAGCGCCCTCGACGCGCAGGTTGACCTGGGCCAGTACGACGGCGCCACTGACCTGTCCACCAAGCGTGGCTAACAGCACCTCGCGCGCAATCGCGAGGTAGCTGAGAACGCCGCACACCCAACACCCATGGAATGTCTGCCTGACACATGCCGATTCCGGACATGGGCCGCGCCTGCCTGACGTTACGGGCAGTTCTTACTGCCAGTTGCGCTACGCCGACGTCCGGTCGCGGCCGTTCTGCTTGGCGCGATACAAGGCCAAGTCGGCGTCTTGCACGAAGGCATCCGGGGTGCGTGGCGTTTCGCCCGGTTCGAACGTCGCGACGCCGACGCTGACGGTGACGTGTGCGCTGGTCGGGCTGGACAGGTGCATCAGCCCGAGCCCGGCGACGGCGCTGCGAATTGCGTCGGCCAGCCGCAGTGCGCCGGCGGCATCTGTCTGCGGCAGGATCATGCCGAACTCTTCGCCGCCGTAGCGCGCGGCAATGTCTTCGCTGCGCCGTGAGCAACCGGCAATCGCGCGCGCGACCAGGCGCAGGCAGGCGTCACCGTTGACGTGGCCATAGGTGTCGTTATAGAGCTTGAAATGATCGACATCGATCATCAGCACCGACAGCGGCGCCTGTCGATGCACGGCCTGCTGCAAGGCGCGCGAGAGCCGGTGGTCGAACGCACGGCGGTTGGCAATGCCGGTGAGTGCATCGATCCAGGCTTCGGAGCTGAGTTTGTCCTCGTTGCGATGCATGCGGCGCAGTTGCAGATCCAGCCAGATACCGACGCCCAACAACAATACGCATCCCAGGGCGGCGATCAGGATTCGCTGGCGTGCGGATTGCCGCCAGTTGGCCAACGCGTCATCGACGGCGACCCCGGTCAATACGGTCAATGGATAGGCCTGCGCTGGCGCAAAGCTGGAAATGCGCTCCACGCCGTCGATCGGCGAACGATAGGTGGCCGTGCCATGCCTGCGCGCACGCATGGTGACGTAGATCGAAGTGCCTGCGATTGAGGTGCCGATCACGCCCGGTTTGTCGGGCCGGCGCACCAGCACGATGCCGTCGTCATTGGTCATGCCGATGGTGCCGTTCGGACCGACCTCGAAGGTGCTGTAGTAGTTCTGGAAATACTTCAGTTGCAGCGTGACCAGGACCACGCCGGCAAATTCGCCGCGGGGGGTATTGAGGCGCCGGCTCAAGGTGAGCACCCAACTGCCATCGGAGCGACTCTGCACCGGCGGCCCGACCAGCGACAAGGCGTCGCGATGGTCGCGGTGATATTTGAAATAGGCGCGATCGGCGTTGTTGTGCTTCCTGGGCGTGCTGTCCAGTGACGAACTTACCCAGCTGCCGTCGGCCGCATAGATGAAAATGCCATGCAGCCGGTCCGAGCGACGCGCTTCATGCACCAGAAAGTCATGCATGACCGGTCCCGCACTGGCCGAGCCCTGGTCGTGCTCCACCCGCGACACCAGTCCCGACAGCACGGCATCGGCGATCGTCAGGGTATCGCTGGCATGCTGCGCCAGCGAATTGGCGAGGTTCAACGATTGCGCTTCGGCGGTACGCAGCGCACTCGTACGCTCGTCGTGGATGGACCAGTATTCCGAACCAAGCAGCAGCAGGCACGAAATGCCCAGCACGAAGTGCAGCGCGATGCGTTGTGCTCGTTGCCGTCGCCGCTTGCCGGGTGATGTCACGGGAGTTACCTGTCTGGACATCAGAACGTTGCAACCGCCGTGCCAGCTTAGCCGTGGGCGCTGGGTGGAATCGTTTGCATCGTGAGGCGCAATGCCGATCTGTGATTGATGCCTCATGCGTTGCACGGCAGCTCGCCCGGTATGCGACTGCGTTGCTGTCCAGCCTGCTGTCGTTACGCGCTCGATGCTGCTACGAAATCGCGAGCCCAGAACAGATTCCAAAGCCAGCTCGACTGCATGCGGATAACGCCCGGCGTGTTATCCCGAAGACCGATCACAGTAAGGAGCGCCCCCATGCGCGCGATTCGTTTAGCTCAGCCTGCAGGCCTGAATGCATTACATGGTGTTGCCTTGCCCGACCCCGGGCAGCCGGCACGCGGTCAGATCAGGGTGCGGCTGCATGCAAGCTCGTTGAATTTCCATGACCTTGGCGTGGTGTCAGGGCAGATGCCGACCGCTGACGGCCGTATCCCCATGTCCGACGGTGCCGGCGTGGTCGAGGCCGTCGGGCCTGAGGTGGATGAGTTCGCCGTTGGCGATCATGTGGTGTCCACCTTCTTCCCCGAGTGGCTGGATGGCGAGCCGCTGCATGCCGGCTTTGCCACCACGCCCGGCGATGGCGTCGATGGCTATGCACGCTCTGCGGTGGTGGCCGCCGCCCATGCGTTCACACACGCCCCGGCCGGCTACAGCCATGCCGAAGCGGCGACCCTGACCACGGCCGGCGTCACCGCATGGCGCGCCCTGGTGGTCAACGGCGGACTCAAGGCCGGCGACAGCGTGCTGGTGCTCGGCACCGGCGGCGTATCGATCTTTGCATTGCAGTTCGCCAAGGCGATGGGTGCCACCGTCATCGCGACATCGTCGTCCGACGAAAAACTGGCCAAGGCGCGCGCGCTGGGCGCAGACCATGTCATCAATTATCGACAGCATGCCGAGTGGTCGGCGCAGGTGCTGGAGATCACCAATGGCCGTGGCGTGGATCACGTGGTCGAGGTCGGTGGGCCGGGCACGTTGGCGCAATCGATCCGCGCTGCGCGGGTCGGCGGACATATCGCCTTGATCGGCGTATTGACCGGTGCCGCGGGCCCGGTGCCGACCGCGGAAATGATGGGCCGGCAGCAGCGCCTGCAGGGGCTGGTGGTCGGCAGTCGCACGCATCAACAGCAGCTGGTGCGTGCACTGGATGCCTTGCCGCTGCGGCCGGTGATCGATCACGCCTTCGCGCTCGACGATATCGCCGAGGCCTTCGCGCTGCAGCAGGCGGGCGGCCATCTGGGCAAGATCGTGCTGGAATTCTAGAAGCGGTTGAAAACGTGCCGCGCTTGCCGTCAGGCGGGCGCGGCCGCTGCGTGGGATCGGAATGGATCACTCGCACACATCGCAATTCCACGCTATCCACACTCGCCTGACGGCCGATCGCCACGCGCTGGCTGCCGCTCAAGAGCGGTCGTTCGTGTCCGGATGTTCTCAATGCAGCGCATCCGGATGCAATGGAGCACCGCGGCGTGTAGATGGAAGCACGCGCGCAGACGCAGATGACATCGTCGTTGTCAGCACATGGAAAGGTCTCGAACCACTTCAAGAACCTGAGGCGCGCTGCAAAACGCGAGCTGCCAGCACACACGATCGTTGTATAGCGAGTACGCAACCCATTCCAACAATGATGAGCGCGTTTCATAGGCGCATGCAGTCCATGCCGTCAATGCCCGCCTGCAGCGCCTCTAGAATCGGGCCATACCGCCGATTCGCGCCCGCACACACTCGCCGCATGCTCACGCGATTGTGACCGCCCGCGCTGCACATTATTTAAGAACTGTATAAGCCAGCATTGTTGGAGATGCCAGCCATGAGAGATATCAAGATGACCCGTCGCGAGGTACTGATCGCTGGCACGGCGTCGGCAGCCAGCGTTGCCGCAACCCAGTCGATGGCGGCCACTGCCGCCAATGCGATGTCGCAGCGGCAGGCAGTCGAGCCTGCCAACGCATCGAGCCAGGTCGCGTTCGAAGTCAACGGCAAGCCGGTGACGCTGACCCTGGACAATCGCACCACCTTGCTGGATGCCCTGCGCGAACACCTGCATCTGACCGGCACCAAGAAGGGCTGCGACCATGGCCAATGCGGTGCCTGCACCGTGATCGTCGATGGGGAGCGGATGAATTCCTGCCTGTCGCTGGCGGTGATGCATCAGGGCGGCAAGATCACCACCATCGAAGGACTGGGCACGCCGGACAAGTTGCATCCGATGCAGGCGGCCTTCGTCAAGCACGATGGATACCAGTGCGGCTACTGCACGCCCGGGCAGATCTGTTCGGCGGTGGCGGTGCTGGACGAAGTCAAGCGCGGCATCCCCAGCCATGTCACCGACGATCTGACTGCCAAGACTAGGCTCACCACGCCGGAATTGCAGGAGCGCATGAGCGGCAACATCTGCCGCTGCGGTGCGTATTCCAACATCGTCGATGCGATCAATGATGTTGCGGGAGAGCGCGCATGAAGGCGTTTAGCTACGAGCGTGCGACTTCGCCTGCCGACGCTGCGGCCAAAGCGGCGCGCCAGCCGGGTGCCAAGTTCATCGCTGGCGGTACAAACCTGCTCGATCTGATGAAACTGCAGATCGAGACGCCCTCGCACCTGATCGATGTCAACGGGTTGAGCCTGGATACCATCGAGGAAACACCCGATGGCGGCCTGCGCATTGGCGCCCTGGTGCGCAATACCGATCTGGCAGCCGATGCCCGTGTGCGTCGCGATTACGCCGTGCTGTCGCGCGCATTGCTGGCAGGTGCGTCGGGGCAACTGCGCAACCGCGCCACCACCGCAGGCAATCTGCTGCAACGTACGCGTTGCCCGTATTTCTACGACACCAACCAGCCATGCAACAAGCGTCTGCCGGGCAGCGGTTGCGCGGCGATCGGTGGCTTCAACCGGCAGCTGGCGGTGATCGGCGTGAGCGAGGAGTGCATCGCCACCCATCCCAGCGACATGGCCATTGCCATGCGCGTGCTGGATGCGGTGGTTGAAACGGTGCGTCCGGATGGACAGACGCGTGCGGTGCCGTTGTCCGAGTTCTACCGTGCGCCTGGCAAGACGCCGCACCTGGAAACCGTGCTGGAACGCGGCGAATTGATTACTGCGGTGAGCCTGCCCAAACCGCTCGGCGGCACGCATGTCTACCGCAAGGTGCGCGATCGTGCCTCCTACGCATTCGCCCTGGTGTCGGTTGCGGCGGTCGTGCAACGCGACGGCAGCGTGCGGGTTGGCGTCGGCGGTGTCGCCCACAAGCCGTGGCGCAGCGAGGCGGCCGAAGCACAGTCGCGCCAGGGCGCACGTGCAATTGCCTCCGTGCTGCTCGACGGCGCACAACCTACCGAACACAACGCCTTCAAGCTGCCGCTGGTTGAGCGCACCTTGACCGCGATCCTGGCCGACACGAGGGCCTGATATGAAATTCGACACTCCCGCCAGTACCAATCCCATCGACCAGCTCAAGGTGGTCGGTAAGCCGGTCGATCGTATCGACGGTCCGCTCAAGACCACCGGGCAGGCGCCGTATGCGTACGAGCATCACGATCTGCCTGGCCGTACCGCCTATGGCCATATCGTTGGCGCCGGCATCTCCAAAGGCAGCATTCGCAGCATCGATCTGAGCGCAGCGCGCAATGCGCCGGGCGTGCTCGGCATCGTGACTGCGCAGAATGCAGGCAAGTTGCAGAAAGGCAAGTACAACACGGCCAAACTGCTCGGCGGCCCGGAGATCCAGCATTACCACCAGGCCATTGCGGTGGTGGTTGCCGAGACCTTCGAGCAGGCACGTGCCGCAGGCCAGCTGATCAAGGTCGACTACGGTCGCCATGTCGGCGCCTACGATCTGGAAAAGGCCCGCGATGGCGCCAAGGTCACCAAGGAGGGCGGGGCACCGAACAGTGCGGTCGGCAATTTCGATAGCGCCTTTGTGGCAGCGCCGGTGCAGCTGGATGCCGAGTACACCACGCCCGATCATTCGCACGCGATGATGGAGCCGCACGCATCGATCGCGATGTGGGAAGGCGACAAGCTGAGCGTGTGGACCTCCAACCAGATGATCGACTGGAGCGCGGGCGATCTGGCCAAGACGCTGGGGATCCCGCGCGAAAACGTGCGTCTGATGTCGCCGTACATCGGTGGCGGCTTTGGCGGCAAATTGTTCCTGCGTGCCGATGCGGTGCTCGCCTCGCTGGCCGCGCGCCAGGTCGGACGCCCGGTCAAGGTGATGCTGCCGCGGCCGCTGATCTTCAACAACACCACGCATCGCCCGGCCACCGTGCAGCGCATCCGTATCGGTGCGCAGCGTGATGGCAAGATCACCGCGATCGCGCACGAGAGCTGGTCCGGCGACCTGCCCGAGGGCGGCCCGGAAATCGCGGCCGCGCAGACCCAGCTGCTGTACGCGGGTGCCAATCGGCTGATTTCCACGCGCCTGGCGGTGCTCGATCTGCCCGAAGGCAACGCGATGCGTGCGCCGGGCGAAGCGCCGGGTCTGATGGCGCTGGAAGTGGCCATGGACGAGATGGCCGAGAAGCTGGACATGGATCCGGTCAAGTTCCGCGTCGTCAACGACACCCAGGTGGATCCGGAAAACCCGCAGCGTCCGTTCTCGCAGCGTCAGTTGGTCAAGTGCCTGGAAGACGGCGCAAAGCGTTTCGACTGGTCCAAGCGCAAGGCCAAGCCGGCCAGCAACCGCGATGGGCGTTGGTTGGTCGGCATGGGCGTGGCGGCCGCGTTCCGCAACGCGCCGGTGATGACCTCCGGTGCACGCATGCGGCTAGAGCAGGGCGGCCGGGTGGTAGTGGAAACCGACATGACCGATATCGGTACCGGCTCCTACACCATCATTGCGCAGACCGCTGCGGAGATGATGGGCGTGCCGCTGGACTGGGTGAATGTGCGCCTCGGCGATTCCAGCTTTCCTGCTTCGGCCGGTTCCGGCGGCCAGTGGGGTGCGAACAGTTCAACAGCCGGTGTGTATGCCGCGGCAGTGAAACTGCGCGAAGCCGTCGCCAAGCAGCTGGGGCTGGACCCGGCCAAGGCCGAATTCGCCGACAGCCATGTGCGTGCCGGCGGCAAGCGCATCGCGCTCGGTGATGCCGCGGCCAATGGCGCCCTGGTGGTGGAGGACAAGATCGAGTTCGGCGAGCTTTCCAAGATGCATCAGCTGTCCACCTTCGGCGCGCACTTTGTCGAAGTCGGCGTGGATGTCGCCACCGCCGAGGTGCGCATCCGCCGCATGCTCGCGGTGTGCGCGGCCGGACGCATCCTCAACCCCAAGTCTGCGCGCAGCCAGGTCATCGGCGGCATGACCATGGGCGCGGGTGCGGCGCTGATGGAAGAGTTGGCGGTGGACAAGCGGCTGGGCTTCTTCGTCAATCACGACCTGGCCGGTTATGAAGTGCCGGTGCATGCGGACATCCCGCATCAGGAGGTGGTTTTCCTGGAAGAAAGCGACCCGATGTCGTCGCCGATGAAGGCCAAGGGGGTCGGCGAGCTGGGCATCTGCGGCGTGGCAGCGGCGATCGCCAATGCGGTCTACAACGCCACCGGCGTGCGCGTCCGCGATTACCCGGTGACGCTGGACAAGCTGCTGCCGCATCTGCCCGAGTTGCTGCGCGCGTGAGTGCGGTGGTGGCCCCGGTCACGCATGCGGCGCCGGCCGAGCCGGCGTGGCCGGCATGGCCGAGCTATGCCCTGCACGATGACCTGCTGCCCACGCTGACCGCCTGGCATCGGGCGGGGCAGCGCGTGGCCATTGCCACGCTGATCGATGTGCAAGGTTCCTCGCCGCGCCCATTGGGAAGCGAGATGGCCATCAGTGCCGACGGCCGGGTGGCCGGCTACGTCTCCGGCGGCTGCGTGGAAGCGGCAGTGGCGCACGAAGCCAGCGCCGCCTTGCGCGACGGCATGCCGCGCTGGCTGGACTACGGCGAAGGCAGCCAGGTGCTGGACATCCAGCTCAGCTGCGGCGGCCGTATCGGCGTGCTGGTCTGGCCAGTCCAGGACCTGGGCGAGCATCTGGCACGCTGGCGCAATGCGCGCCAGCACCGTCGCCCGTTCCATGTCGCGCTGGATCGGAGCACCGGCGCCGTCCGTTACCCGGTCAGCGCGCAGGACCTGCGTCCGGATGAATTTTTGCGTACGCACCGGCCGCCGCTGCGGCTGGTGCTGGTCGGTGCCGATCCTGCGCTGCTGGTGCTGGTGTCGCTGGCCAGCCAGATGGGTATCGAGGTACGCGTGCTGCGGCCGCATGGTCCCAGCGAACCACCGCCCGGCCTGGCCGCCGACCATTACGATCGCCGTGCATTGGGCGACGCGCTGCAGGACCTGCATCTGGATGCGGACACGGCGCTCTACAGCCTCGCACATGACGGCGACAGCGACCTGCAGGTCGCCTGCCGCGGGCTCGCCTCCAGGGCTGCCTGCATCGGCATCCTGGGCAGCCGCCAGAAGCGGGAAGCACGCCTGCAGGCACTGCGTGCGCTCGGCTATGACGATGCCGCGCTGGCCAGATTGCGGTTGCCGGCGGGCTGGCGCATGGGGCGCTCCTCCCCGCATACGATTGCACTGGGCATCATTGCCGAAGCCACCCAGGCGGTCGCCGATGGGCAGGCTGCTGCTGCGTTGGCTGGCTAGGAACGGCCACCAAGACGGCGGCGCTCACCGCCATGCAGAGCGCGGACAGTAGTCGTAGGTACCACTCATACTGCGATTGCTCGGCGCCATCCGCATCGGCTTGACGACCGCTCGCTACGTTCCGTTAGCCACTCCGAGCCGTGTCGCCGTGAGAACGGGCAGGGCACTACAATCGCGCGTTTGCATTAACTTCGATACGAATTTCAATGTGCAGTCGCCAGATGGTAGGTGCGTGGTTGTCGATGAAGTTTCTGGTGCTGAAAAGTATCCGTTTGGAGGGTAGGTAATTTTTGATATGCCTTTTAAGGCATGCTCTTGTGATCCGCGCTTCTGCCGGTAATTGCGCCATCCAAGGCTGGCAATCAGTCGCTGCCGTCGTGATCGCAGCGCTACCGCAGCTGCGCACATTTCTTCGTCCTGCTGGCGCAGCAGTGCAATGCGCAACGGTCGGGTGGTAGACGTCGGAAAGCGTCATTCCCTGGATCGGAGAATGCGTTGCATTTAGTCACTCCGCGCGCACAGTTACCTCTTTAGGCTGGCGCATCCCCAATATGCACACCACGTCGCCATGACCGAATTACTTGATCACTACGACGACGTCTCTGGCGACGCAGCTCGATTGCCGTCGCCTTTTGTTGCCGGTCATCTCGGCCAGGTCCGGAGCAGTGCGCTCGTCGATGTATGCCCGACCTTGCGTACGTCGCGCCATCGTTCGCCGCGCGCCCTGGCATCGGACGCATGAGCAGCGATCACGTTGCGCTGCTGCTCGCCGCGGGTGCAGGACGTCGGTTAGGGCGTTCCAAACAATTGCTGTTGCGCGACGGCGAACCGTTGTTGCGGCGTTTCGCACGCATCGCGCTACAGACGGCGCCGCGCCGCTGCGTGGTGGTGCTGGGCGCCGATGCCGACGCATTGAGCGAGGTCCTGCAAGGCCTGGAGGTGGAAGTGCTACGTCATGCCGACTGGGCCGCCGGCATGGGCTCCAGCCTGGCGGCGCTGCGCCAGCATGTGCAGGACGATACGTCGCTGAGGCGCAGCCTGATCCTGGGCTGCGACCAGCCCGCGCTGGATACGCCGCATCTGCGCGCCTTGCTGGAAGAAGCGGACCGGGCCGCATCCGGATGCGCCACCAGCGGGTACGCCGGTGTGCGTGGTATCCCGGCGGTGGTCACCCATGCGGCCTGGGCCGACGTGCCGCTCCACGGTGACAGCGGCCTGCGCGGCTTGTTCGCCGGCCTGGACGTGCAGAGCTTGGGCTGCGTCAGCGCCCCGGCGCTCGCGCTGGACGTGGACACGCCCGCCGACCTGGCCGCAGCGCAACAGCGTGGCTGGGTGGATGCGGATTGAGACACCGTGACGGGTGCTTGACGCGCTATCCGGCAGCCTGGGGGCTAGGTTGTCTCACGACCACAGCACGAGCGCTTCCCTGATCACCAGGATATAGCCCACCACCATCGCGGTCTTGACCGGAAACTGGAACTTCCTGAGCAGATGCATGCGACCCCTCCCCCGAGGCATCTTCAAGAGCGACGAATTCCCCCGCGCCGTCTGCGCCCGTTGACGGCCAGCCGCGACGTCTGGTCGCCGCTCGAGCGCGAATTTAGCGCCAGCGTCGATCGGTGTCACGTAAGAATTTTCCTACCTTCATGCCAGTGTCCGCCCGACGGCGTTGGCATTAGCAAAAAGACATGCTGGCTATGCCGGACGCGGGGCCCTAGGCCACTCTCCCGCGGCCCCTTGAGTAAGGGCGCGCCGGCATCCCCAACGGGACCCCGGCACTCCCATCGCTGGTGGGCTGCGCCATTGCGCGCTGCCCACTTCCGTCGTTGTACCGCTGCATCTGCCGGCCGGAGGCCCTGATGGACGAGTCCCGTTATGTTGTGCGTATTCATCCCGAACAGGGCGGTTGGTGGGTGACCCGGCCGCAGTGGTCGCCGCTGCGTTATCTGCGCGAGCAGGGCGCGCTGGAAAATGCCGAATTGATGGCCAAGCTGCATTGCATGACCACCGGTCAGCCCAGCGGCGTGGTGTTGAAGACCGCCGAAGGCGAGCGCGTGGTGCGTCGCTACGGCTGACCGAGCCGGCCGCTTGCAGAAAGCGCAAGGAAGACGCTGACGATCCTGCCCGGGCAGGGTGGCCGACCAAACGCACCCGGCAACCCTAGCGCAGTGCGCCAGCCGGCGGCCTTGCAGTCACGCCGGTGCTCGCCCGCAGATCCAGTCGACTGGACACGACCGATCGGCCATTCTTGCTGCGATCCGCACCTTGGCGGCCCCTAGTCGAGAATGTCGCCCCTAGTGAATGCCGCCGGTTCTGCCTTGATCCAAAACGATATCGTGGTCTTCGGCCTGATCGCCGCCACGCTGGGAGCAGTGTTCTGGACCTCCTCGCGCGAGCAGGGGGTGTGGCGACGCTTCTACGCCGTGGTGCCTGCGCTGCTGCTGTGTTACCTGCTGCCGGGCATCTACAACACCGTCGGCCTGATCGACGGTGCCAATACCCGCCTGTACAACCCGATCGCGCGCGACGTGCTGTTGCCGGCCGCGCTGATCCTGCTCACGCTGAGCATCGACCTGCGCGCCATCCTGGGGCTGGGGCCCAAGCTGGTCGCCATGTACCTGGGCGCGTCACTGAGCATCATGCTGGGCGCGGTGGTGGCGTTCTGGGTGATGGGCTGGGTGCATCCGGCCACGGTGGCCGGCGATACCTGGGCCGGCATGGCCGCGCTGGCGGGAAGCTGGATCGGCGGTGGGGCCAACATGCTGGCGATGCGCGAGGTGTTTGATGTGGATGCCACCACCTTCGGGCAGTTTGCAGTGGTGGATGTGGGCGTCGGTTATGTGTGGATGGCGGCGCTGATCTTCCTGGCCGGGCGCGCGCGCAGCATCGATGCGCGCAGCGGCGCCGATACCCGCGCGCTGGATGCGCTGCAGGAGCGCATGGCGCGGTTCCAGGCCGAACACGCGCGCATTCCCAGCCTGGCCGACCTGATGGTGATCGTGGCGGTGGCGTTCGGCGGGGTCGGGCTGGCGCACGCGCTGGCCAGTCCGCTGGCTGCGTGGTGCAAGGCCAAGCTGCGCTGGTCCAGCCAGTTCAGCCTGGACACGCCGTTCGTGTGGGTGGTGGTGCTGGCAACCAGCATCGGCTTGCTGCTGAGCTTCACCCGTGCGCGCACGCTGGAAGGAGCCGGAGCTTCCAGGATCGGTTCACTGCTGCTGTACTTCCTGATCGCCTGTATCGGCATGCAGATGGATCTGCTGGCGCTGCTGGACCGGCCCTGGCTGTTCCTGCTCGGGCTGATCTGGATCGCGGTGCATATCGGGTTGCTGTGGGGCCTGGCCCGCCTGTTGCGGGTGCCATTCTTCTGTTTCGCGATCGGCTCGCAATCCAATATCGGTGGGCCGGCCTCGGCACCTGTGGTGGCCGCCGCGTTCCACCCGGCCCTGGCCCCGGTCGGCGTGCTGCTGGGCACGATGGGCTACGCCACCGGCACCTATCTGGCCTATCTGGTCGGCATCACCTTGCGCGCGATGGCGGGAGCGGGCTGACCGACCGTCGCACGGTCGGTGTAGTCGTCGGGGGGGGGGGGCAGGAAGTGCCGGGGTTACCTGGAGGTATCACGCATTGGCGCAGTGCCGGATGTACTGGCTACATCCCTTCGGCGAGCGCTTGCGAGGTGCTGTCAGCCTTGAGGCGGGCACTGGCCAGCGCCAGTGCCCGGTCATGGTTACTGCTGAAGGCCGCGCCGCTGCGCTTCCTGCTGCGTGCTTTGCTGCGACTGCTGCTGATTGTGCTGCTGCAGCTGATCGACATTGCCGTGCGCCGGCTCGTTGGCCGCCGAGGCAGTCTGCACATGGCTACGCAGATGCGCCGGGTCGTCCATCCGGCCTTGCACCGCAATCAGGCTGTCGCCGTCGCGGTTGGGCACCAGGTGGTCGATCCGCTGCAGGCCGTCGCTGCTCGCACGCGCGGCCACGCTGGCGGCGGTGTTGAGAAACGCGGTGTCGTCACGCAGGCCCAGGCGTTCGCGCTGGCCGTCCAGGCGCACCACCGCGTCGTTGAACAACTGGCTGCCTGCACCTTGCGCCTGCCCGGGCGATTGCATCTCCTGTGCCTTCATCACCGAGTCCATGCCGTGCAGGTCCAGGCGATGCTTCAACATCATGCCCGGCACCAGGCGTCTCCCGAACGACAATGGGTCCGGTTCCGGCAGCTCGATCTGATGGCCGGCCGCATTGGGCATCGCCCACTTCAGCGGAATGCTGTCTTCCTGCAGATGGGTGAGGATCTCGTTCTTGACGTGGTAACCGCGGATCAACTCGCTGCTGGCGTAGTCCTTGGCTGCCGAGGCATCCAGGCCCTGGCGTTCCAGCGTGCGGTCGTTGACGCCGGCGGCGTTGTAGGTCACGGCGGGGATGTCGTTGACCATCGCCGACGCGGCCGCCAGGCCGCCGCCGAGCGAATGCCCCGAGATCACCACCTGGTCGCCGAACGCCTGCTTGGCCTGGCTGCCGAGCTGGATGGCAGACGCGTATTGCGCGTCGTCGAAGCCCAGGCCCTGGCCAAGATTGTGCTTCCAGTCCTTGCCTTCGTCGGTGCCGCAGAAGCCGAGTACCACCTGGCCCTGTTCGTTGCGGTAGAACGCGGCATCGAAGCCGCTCTTGGCATCGTGCAGCAGGCCGGGGTCGATGCCCGCCCGTTGCAGCGTGCTGTCGTCCATGCGCGTCCAGCCGTTGGGCAGCGGCGCAAAGGTTTCGGCGCCGCCTTCGCGTCGCTGCGAGGCAGTGGCATAGAGGTCTTGCAGCAGCGCGGGGAACTGGCGGTCTTCCGACTGCGGTTGCTGTCCACGCATCGACTCAGCGAATGGGGTGGACGAGGAATTTGACGGGCTCATGCGCGGCTCCTTGCGTTCGTCGTGCGAAAAGCCCGCTTAGCGGCTGCTTTCCACGGGAATGTTGTGGGCGCTCAACCATGCGCGCACGTCCGACCTGGTCTTCTGGCCGGCGGCATTGAGCAGGCGGTCCGGGGTGGTGAAGAAATACGCCTGGAAGGTCTTCTGTTGCGCGTTGCGCAGCGTGGGATCCACCCCGGCCTCGAGCAATTGCAGCACTGCCGGGCTTGCCGCGCCGCTTTGTGCGGCCAGGTGCAGCACGCTGTTGCCGGTATTGTCGACGCGCTGTACATCGGCGCCTGCTTCGATCAACAACGCGGTCTGCGCATCGCGCTTGCTCTGCACGGCGCGGAACAATGGCGTCCACCCGGCGCGCGCGCTGACCACATCGACCGGCGCCTTGTGCTGCAACAGGATGTTCAGATATTCCGCATCCTTCGCCATGGCCGCCATATGCACGACCGTTTCCTGGTCCATGCCCGGCAACGACGGATCTGCGCCGGCATCGAGCAATGCCGCAAGGGCACGGGGTTGTTCGTTCCAGATCGCCCACTCGAGCAAGGTGACGTTCTGGTCGCCGTGTGCGGCGAGATCGACTGTCGGTGCGAGTGTGCGGATTCGGGCGACATCACCGTGCGCGATGGCGTTGGCGATATCGGTCAGGCCGGGGTCGCGGAAGGCGACGGTGTGGTCCTGCAGCGTAGCTGACATGGTGGTTTGCTCCTTGGCACCGGGCGAGGCGGTGCATGAGACCGCGAAAAACGAGGTCGCAAGAACGAGCAGGGTGGGGAATCGCGTCTGCATCGAAATCTCCTTCTCCTGATCGCATTCCTGGTGGCACTGCGGTGTGTCCTTCCGCAGCCGGGCCGATCCTACCAGCTGCCTGGACGACGCGCGGTAAGATTTTGTGACATGCCGGCGCCGCAGGTTTCGCTGGTCGAGGCCGTTTGTCGTCGTGGTGTCGGCATGGTGCCGATGCATCACGATGGGCCTCACGCGCGCATGCACTCCGCCACAGCCAACGGTCACAACGCGGCCGGCATAATGGTGTTTTGCGAGCAGATGGGTGCAATGGTCTACGAATTACTGATCAGCGATTGCGATGGCGTGCTTGTCGACAGCGAAATATTGGCCGACCGGGTGATGCGCGAGGCGCTGGCGGCCTTCGTGCCGGCCGAGGCGTTGGAGCAGTTGCTCGGCACAACGTTCGGGCAGACCACGCGCGAGGTATTGCTACGCGTGCAGGAACACTTCGCAGTAAGGCTGCCGGAGACCTTGCTGGCACAGATCCAGGCGCGCAGCGAAGCCTTGATCAAGGCCGAGGTACAGCCGATTGCCGGCGTGCGTGACGCGTTGGAGCAGATTCCGTTGCCGCTGGCGGTGGCTTCCAACAGCCGCCGCCACAATGTGATTGCCTCGGTCGAGCGGGTAGGGCTCACCGCACGCGCGGCGGGGCACATCTTCAGTGCCGACATGGTGGAGCGGCCCAAGCCGGCGCCGGATGTCTATCTGTTGGCTGCACGCACCCTGGGCGTTGCGCCGGAGCGCTGCCTGGTGATCGAAGACAGCCCCACCGGTGCCACTGCCGCACTGGCGGCCGGCATGCAGGTGCTGGGGTTTACCGGCGCCAGCCATATTCCGCAGGGCCACGCCGACACCCTGCGTCGCATCGGTGTGCTGGCGGTGTTCGACGATATGCGCGAGTTGCCTGCGTTGTTCGAGCGGCTGGCGCAAAAACGCGCTAGCTGAGAGCTGCCGGCAGGACGTCTTGGACGCAGTGTCGATGGTGGCGCAATCGCAGGCCTCTCGTTCTGCAACCGACTGGCCGGACCGTGCAATCGACCTGCAATGACAGAGGGGTGGTGAGACGCTGGTCGACGCACACCGATCCGACCAATGCACCTCATGCACTGCTTGCAACCACGCACACCGACCCTCTCGACTGGTCCTTGCCCGCTCACCGTCGCGGGACCTTACGCGGCATGGATGCCGCGTAAGAGCCTACAAGGACGTACTTGCGGCGTGTCCCGCGACGGTGGGCGGGCAAGGGCCCTGCAGCCAAGCCACAGACACACCGCTCTACAACTGATCTATCCGCAGAGCCGCAGATCAGCCGCTCTGTCTTGCGGCGTGTCCCGCGAGGGTGGGCGGGCAAGGACCCTGCAGCCAAGCCACAGACACACGCTCTACAACCAATCCATGCGCAGAGCCGTATATCAGCCGCTCTACCTTGCGACATGTACCGCGATGGTGAGCGGGCAAGAATCCTGCCACCAATCCCAAGCCATCAACGCAACAGGGCGCGATTCGCATCGCGCCCTGTTGCGTTCCGAGTCGCCACCTATCCGATCATCCGGTCAGCAGCAGCGAAACCCGCTCTTGCCGCCGTAACGCGCGTCCTGGCGCTCGCGGAAGAAGGTGGGGTAGTCCATCACCGGTTTGTCGGGGTGTTTTTCCAGCATGTGGCGCACGTAGTTGTCGTAATCGGGAATGCCGCAGCACAGGCGTGCGGTCTGGATCAGCCGCCGCCAGATGCGGCGATGCACCTGGTATTGGCTGGCGAGAACGAGTTGGGTGCCCATTACAGATCCGCCATCTGGTGTGGCTGCAAGGCCACGTACGGGGTTTCGCGGTCGCTACGCTGCGGATTGCGGCGCGCAATCACGATGGTCTTGATTGCGTAGATCAGGATCGAACCCACCACGAACAGGAACAGCACGGTCAGCCCGGTATTGACGTAGGCATTGGTGACGATCTGCTGCATCTGCGCCACCGTCTTGGCCGGCGCGGTGATGGTGTTGCTGGCGATGGCGTCCTGGTACTTGTGCGCCTGCGCCAGGAAGCCCTGCGCCGGGTTGCTGTCGAAGATCTTGATCAGCCCCGCATAGGTGGTGCAGATCAGCAGCCACACCGCCGGCACCAGGGTGACCCAGGCGTAGCGGTCGCGCTTCATCTTGAACAGCACCACCGTGCCCAGCATCAGTGCGATCCCGGCCAGCATCTGGTTGGAGATGCCGAACAACGGCCACAGGGTCTGGATGCCGCCGAACGGGTCGATCACGCCGGTGTACAGCAGGTAGCCCCACAACGCCACGCAACCGGCGGTGGCGATGATGTTGGCCGCCCACGATTCGGTCTTCTTCAACGCCGGGATGAAGTTGCCCAGCAGGTCCTGCAGCATGAAGCGGCCCGCACGCGTCCCGGCGTCCACGGCGGTCAGGATGAACAGTGCTTCGAACAGGATCGCGAAGTGGTACCAGAATGCCATGGTGTCTTCGCCCGGCAGCAGCTGGTGCAGGATCTGCGCGATGCCCACCGCCAGGGTGGGCGCACCACCGGCGCGTGCCAGGATGCTGTGCTCGCCGATGTCGCGTGCCGTGGCTTCCAGCACCTCCGGCGTGATCGCAAAGCCCCATTCGGACACCTTGGCCGCCACCGCCACCGTGTCGCTGCCGACCAGTGAGGCAGGGCTGTTCATGGCGAAGTAGATGCCCGGCTCGATGATCGATGCGGCCACCAGCGCCATCACCGCCACGAACGATTCCATCAACATGCCGCCGTAGCCGATGTAGCGCATGTGGCCTTCATTGGCGAGCAGCTTGGGCGTGGTGCCCGAGGCAATCAGCGCATGGAAACCGGAAACCGCGCCGCAGGCGATGGTGATGAACAGGAATGGGAAGATACCGCCCTTCCAGACCGGGCCGTCGCCGGTGGAAGCGAACTGGGTCAGTGCCGGCATCTTCAGATCCGGCATGACCACCAGGATGCCGATCGCCAGCGCCAGGATCGTGCCGATCTTGAGGAAGGTGGACAGATAATCGCGCGGCGCCAGCAGCAGCCACACCGGCAACACCGACGCGACGAAGCCGTAGCCGATCAGCATCCAGGTGATCTGCTTGGCGGTGAAGGTGAATGCCGGGCCCCAGCTCGGATCCGCCGCGACCTTGCCGCCCAGCCAGATCGCGCCCAGCAGCAGGATCAGGCCGACCACCGAGATCTCGCCGATCTTGCCGACCCGGATGTAGCGCATGTACACGCCCATCATCAGCGCGATCGGCATCGTGGCGATGACGGTGAACATGCCCCACGGGCTTTCCGCCAGCGCCTTGACCACCACCATCGCCAGCACCGCCAGGATGATGATCATGATCAGGAAGGCGCCGAACAGGGCGATGGTGCCGGGCACCTGGCCCATTTCCTCGCGTACCAGATCGCCCAGCGAGCGGCCGTTGCGGCGGCTGGACAGGAACAGCACCACGAAGTCCTGCACCGCGCCGGCGAACACCACGCCGACCACCAGCCACAGCAGGCCGGGCAGGTAGCCCATCTGTGCGGCAAGCACCGGGCCGACCAGGGGCCCGGCACCGGCGATCGCGGCGAAATGATGGCCGAACAGCACGTGCTTGTTGGTGGGCACGTAGTCCAGGCCGTCGTTGTTGGCCACCGCGGGCGTGGCGCGGGTGACGTCCAGCTGCATCACCTTGTCGGCGATGAACAGGCTGTAGAACCGGTAGGCGATCAGATAGATCGACACCGCCGCCACCACGATCCACAACGCGTTGATGTGTTCGCCACGGCGTAGCGCCACGGTGCCCAGACAGAACGCGGCCAGCAGCGCCAGCGCGCCCCAGGCCAGCTTCGAGAACCCTTTCATGCATGCCCCTCAGGAACGATTCACCCAAGGGTCACCCTCTGCCCGCCCGGGGTCAATGGCGCCGTTCCGGGCCGGGGTAAAACTTTAGTTGTAGAGCGTCTTGGCGCCGCCTGCCGGATCGCGCGGCGGTGCCGGCGGGTTTTGGAACGATCGGTTGCGCCGGTCGCGGTTGGGCCGCGTGCCGGCTGCATCCATTATTCGAGCCAGTCATTCACGCAGGGAGAGGTCGATGAGCACCACCACCACCGCAGCGGCGCACGTGCTGCGCACCATCCGTGGCATGCCTGCCTCCGACGGTGCCGGAGTCAAGCTGACCCGCGTGATCGGCACCCAGCAGCTGCCGGACCTGGACCCGTTCCTGATGCTGGACGAATTCGGCACCGACAAGGCCGAAGACTATCTGGCCGGGTTTCCCAGCCATCCGCACCGCGGCTTCGAGACGGTGACCTACATGCTGGACGGGCGCATGCGCCACAAGGACAACCACGGCAACGAGGGCCTGCTGACCCCGGGCAGCGTGCAGTGGATGACGGCCGGGCGCGGGCTGATCCATTCGGAAATGCCCGAGCAGGAATCCGGGCGCATGCGCGGCTTCCAGCTGTGGGTGAACCTGCCGGCGCGCGACAAGATGACCGACCCCAAATACCAGGAGTACGCCCCGGAACGCATTCCGGTCGCCCAGCCGGCACCTGGCGTCACGGTCAAGGTGATCGCCGGCGCAGTGGGCGAGGTGCGTGGCCCGATCGTGCAACCGGCCACCGAACCGGTGTACCTGGATATCGCACTGGCACCGGATGCGGCCTGGGACTATGTGCTGCCCAGCGGCCACAACGCGTTTGCCTACGCATTCGAAGGCGCGGTGACGGTGGGCGAGGGCAATGCCGCGCGTGTGCTGCCGGCGCAGGAACTGGCGGTGCTCGGCGGCGGCGAGCGCCTGACGCTGCGGGCCGGTGCAGACGGTGCGCAGCTGATCCTGGTGGCGGGCCGCCCGCTCAACGAGCCGGTGATGCGGCACGGCCCGTTCGTGATGAACACCAAGCAGGAACTGATGCAGGCCTTCGTCGATTTCCAGGAAGGCCGGTTTTGAGCCGGCGCGCTGCAGCCACCGCGGGGCCGCGGCATGAGTGACCGGCCCGTCAGTGTCAGCACCGGCGCGGTGCCGTACACCGTGAGCATCCATGATGGTCGGCATAGCTGGAGCGGCGACACCCAGCCGGCCAATGGCGGCGCCGACGCCGGGCCGGACCCGGAGTCGCAGGTGTTGGGCGCCCTGGGCGCCTGCACCGCGATCACGGTGTCGATGGTGGCCGCGCGCAAGCAGTGGCCGTTGACGGCGGTGCATGTGCATCTGCATTACACCCAGCGCGGCGCTGCGGGCACGCGGATCACGCGGCAGGTCGAGCTGGAAGGCACGCTGGACGATGCGCAGCGTTCGCGCCTGCTGGAGGTGGCCGACAAGTGCCCGATCCATCGCCTGCTCACCGGCGAGGTGCGGATCGAGACGGCATTGCAGGGCGACGGCGACGCGTCAGCTGCGGCGGCGGACGTCTGAAAGCGCAGGCGAGCCGCATGCGAGTGCTCCGCCGGCTCGCCTGAAAGACCGCGTCAGGCGAGCCGGCCCTGGCGCGTCACGACCGCTTGCCTCAGCGCTGCAGTGCCAGGCTGGCCGGCTGCAGGTCCATGTTCTGCACCAGCGACTGCATCGAGGCCAGTTCCTCGCTGTTGGCGCCGTCGATCCATAGCTGCGCGTAGCGCTTCTTGCCCAGCTCGACCACGGTGACGCGGCGCGACTCCATGCCCGGCAGCTCGCGGCCGCCCAGGTCGAGCTTGTACCAGTAGAACTCCTCCTGCTGGATCTGGCCTTTCTCCGCGCGTCGGTCGCGCGCCAGCGTCATCGCCGGGTCGCGGGTGGTCAGCATCACCCCGACCACCTGGCGACCGTCGGCAGTCATGGCCTTGCAGACCAGATAGTCCGCGCCTGCAAGCTCGCTCCACTGCAGCCCGGAGGCTGGCGGTAGCGGCGGGCAGACCGGTGAGGTTTGGGCGTGAACGGTGGCGGCGGCCAGCAACAGGCTCAGGCCGACAAGGCAGGATGCGGACTTCATTCAAGTGTTCCCCGGCGTTGGATGTCTGCGCAGGGACAGCGTCGTCGCGCGTGTCGCCGCATCAGCCCGTGCGCTCCCCGCCCGGCTGTGCCCGCACGCAAGCTGTCCCCAACCTATGGGGACATCACTACCACAGGTGTGGCTGCAAGCTCAAGCGCAATTCGCAGACTGGGCTGCAATCGGTCGTGCACACCGGCACTTCCGTTTCGAGACCTGGGTGGGTTGCGCGGCGCTCGCGCGACAGCCTGCGGTCAGGGGTAGTTGACCGGTTTGGGGGCCGGGGTTTCCGGCAGCGGAATGAATTCCTTGTCGTCGCCGGGAATGCTGCCGAAGCGACCGGCCTGCCAGTCGTCCTTGGCCTGCTCGATGCGCTCCTTGGAGCTGGAGACGAAGTTCCACCACAGGTGGCGCGGGCCATCCAGCGGCTCGCCGCCGAGCAGCATCGCCTTGAGCGGCGTCCTGGCGCGCAGGCGTCCGCGGCTGCCGGGCGAGGGCACGATCAGGTGGCGCGCGGGCACGTCGGCGCCATCCAGCTGCGCCTCGCCTTCCAGGATGTAGAGCGCACGTTCGGCATGGCCGGTGTCCAGGTCGATCTCCGCATCCGGCTGCAGATCCAGCGCGACATTGAGCGTGCCGCTGAACACCTGCACCGGCGATTCCTCGCCGTACGCACGGCCGGCGATCACGCGTAGCCAGACGCCATCGCGGCGTTGCTGCGGCAGGCTGGCGGCGGCGTGGTGATGGAAGGCGGGCGCGGTTTCCTCGGCCGAGCGCGGCAGTGCGATCCAGGTCTGCATGCCGTGCAGCGCATGCGTGCGAGCGCGCTCGGGGCCGGGCGTGCGTTCGGAGTGGGCGATACCGCGGCCGGCAGTCATCCAGTTGACGTCGCCGGGGCGGATCACCTGGTACGAGCCCAAGGTGTCGCGGTGGCCGATCTCGCCGGCCCACAGGAAGGTGACCGTGGCCAGGCCGATATGCGGATGCGGACGCACGTCGATGCCGTGATCCGGCTCCAGCACCGCCGGGCCCATATGGTCGACGAACACGAACGGGCCGACGCTGCGCGCCTGCAGCGTGGGCACGGCGCGGCGGACTTCCAGCCCGCCGATGTCGTGCACGCGGGGAGCGATCAAGGTGGTCATGGCGGCGGCTCGCGGTGGCTGGAGTGGTCGCCAGCTTTGCATGCGCGCACGTGGCCGGGCGAGCGCTCCACCAAGACAGATCGTCCCGGAGGCAGTGTCACGTACGAGGCGGGCGACGTGTTTTCAAGGGCGAGCGGCGCATGCCGCGCGATGGCAGTCGAGCCGCGTGCAGCGATGTGCTGCATTGATGGGAGGAATGAAATCTTTCGCGACGATGACGTGCCTTGTCGCAGCAAGCATCATCGCTCGATTGCGAAAGAGTTCGCGCCGGTATCGCTAGCGCCGATGCGCGCCGTGCCTGAATGCCGCGCGTTGGAACGTCGTTGCATGGCGCGCTGGCGGCCAGCGCGGGCGCGCCGAGCTCGTTCGTCGCGGACGACGGCTGCAGGCACGCAGCAGGTCGATCGCGATTGACCGTCGCGCGCTAGAACAGTTGTGCGGGCGCCGTGGTGTCCAGGGCGATCTCGCCGCGCCGCGAGGCCAGCCGATCGGCCAGGCGCGTGGGCTCGGGCAGGCGATAGGCGCGCAGGGTACGCAGCGTCCAGTCAAGCGCGCCCTGCATCGAGACGCGATGGCCCGGCGAGACGATCAGCGGATTGCAGCGCAGCTTGCTGCGCAGCGCCCAGCCGATCTGCGTGCCGCCCAGCAGGATCGGGCTGTGGTCGCCGCGCTCGGGTCCCGGCTCGACGAAGCTGCCTGCCAGGCGTTGCTTGGCCACGCCGATGCTGGGCAAGCCGGTCACCACGCCAAAGTGCGCAGCGATGCCGAGCTTGCGCGGATGCGCGATGCCCTGGCCGTCGATGAAGACCAGATCGGGCGGGCGCGAGAGCAGTGCCAGCGCCTGCAGCAAGGCCGGCAGCTCGCGAAAGCTGAGCAGCCCCGGTACGTAGGGCATCGAGGTGGGCACGCGCGCGACATGCGTTTCCAGCGGCAGCAGCGTGTCTGCATCCAGCAGCACCGCGGCCGCACGCGTGGTCTGGCCGTCGTCTTCGAAGCCGACGTCGAAGCCGGCGAGCAGCTGCGGTGTTGCGCCGGCCTGGTCCTGCAGCACCACGCGGTGTGCCAGTTGCTGTTGCAACTGTCGCGCCTGGATGACGCTGCCATCCCAACCGGCAAAGACGGGATCGATCGTTTGCATGGCTGCAGCATCGCGCGCCGGACGTGGCGGTGTCGTGCACGCCTGCGATGCGCTGGCTGCCGTTACAATCGCAGGCTGATCGGCCCCCAATCGGAGAACCGTAGTGACCCGCAAACTCGTACTGCTGCGCCATGGCCAGAGCCAATGGAACCTGGACAACCGTTTCACTGGCTGGGTGGATGTGGAACTCACCGAGCAAGGCCGCCAGGAAGCCGCTGCGGCCGGCAAGCTGATGAAGGACGAAGGCCTGCAGTTCGATGTGGCGCACACCTCGGTGCTCAAGCGCGCCATCCACACGCTACAGGGCGCGTTGAAGGAACTCGACCAGGACTGGTTGCCGGTGTCCAAGAGCTGGCGCCTCAACGAGCGCCACTACGGCGGCCTGCAGGGGCTGGACAAGGCCGAGACGGCGGCCAAGCACGGCGAAGAACAGGTCAAGATCTGGCGCCGTTCCTACGACATCCCGCCGCCGGCGATGGACGTCAACGACCCGGGGCATCCGTGTCACGACCGTCGCTACGCCACGCTGGACCGCAATGCGTTGCCGGGTACCGAGTCGCTGGCGACCACGCTGGTGCGCGTGCTGCCGTACTGGCACGACGCGATCGCACCGCAGTTGAAGGCCGGGCAGACCGTGCTGGTGACCGCGCACGGCAACTCGCTGCGTGCGCTGTACAAATACCTCAACGATGTCTCCAACGAGCAGATCCTGGAGCTCAACATCCCGACCGGCATCCCGTTGCTGTTCGAGCTGGACGACAACCTGCAGGTGCAAAGCTTCCGCTATCTGGGCGACCCGGAAGCGGCCAAGCGTGCCGCCGAAGCGGTGGCCAACCAGGGCAAGGCGAAGTAATCGCCGCATCCGCCGGCTGCGCTGCGTGCATGGCGCGCAGCGTGGCGTGTGTTTCGCAACGCGCGTTTGAACGAGGCGTGCGGGTTTGACACGCAGGCGGCGCCTGTTCGCGGATCGAACGGGTACCGCAGGGCAGCATGCGTGTGTTCTTGCAGGGGAGACATGATGTCCAGCAAGCGTAATAGACAACAGATGAGTGCCACCTACTGCCGCGCATATTTGGTCACGTTGGGTTTGCTGTTGGCCGGTGGCAGCGCTGCGTTTGCGATGCTGGCCTGGGGCAGCGTGTCCGCTTCGGCGATCGGCGTGGCGCTGCTGATCTGCGTCATGGGTGTGGCGCTGCTGATGTTCGGTTTCCTGGGGCCGTCGCGGCAGATGGAATCCTGGGCGGAGGCAGCGTCCGGGCATGAGGTCGCGCTGGTGCTGATGGCACTGGCGTATCCGGTGTATCTGTTGATGGCGCCGGTGTATGCACGTAAATGATGGCAGTCGATGGCGCGCTGCTGCGCCGGACTGCTGGGTGATTTCCGCGGCGGTAGATGGCGCTGGCACGCGCGTGCCCGGCTGACGCGCAGTGTCTTGTCGGTCGTTGTGCGTTCTTCGATAAGGCGCGGCACCGGACGTCAGGGCGTTGCGGTGCCGTTGCGATGATGGTGTGGTTGGTGTGTCTGCGCTGATTGCCTACTTTTTTGACTGCGTCCGACGCGGTCGTCTGCCTTGGAGAATGGAAAGATGTTGAGCAAATTCGCGCCACTGTCGCTTGCGGTGGCCATCGCGGTGACGCTCGCGGCGTGCGGCAGTTCCGACGACAGCGCCAAGCCGGCACCGGCCGCAACGCCGGCCGCACCGACCAGGGTGGATGTGTCCAAGCTCGATGCACCGATCGTGGCCTTCGGCATCAACGATCTGGATCCGGCCATCAACGCGTGCCAGGACCTCAACGGCTTCGTCAACGCCAAGTGGCTCAAGGCCAATCCGGTGCCATCGGACCGCACCAGCTGGGGCAGTTTCGAAGTGCTGGCCGAGCGTTCGCTGACCATCCAGCACGCGCTGGTGGAGCAACTGGCGCGCGGCAACCTGTCGGCCGGCTCGGTGGATGCCAAGATCGCCGACCTGTGGCGCACCGGCTCGGACGAAGCGGCGATCGACAAGGCCGGCATCACGCCGCTGCAGCCGCAGCTGAAGGCGATCGATGCGCTGACCGATGCGCCGTCCATCGCCGCGTGGTTGCGCGACAGCTATGCCAAGGGCCAGGGCTTCGTGTTCTCGTTTGGCGCCAATGCCGACTACAAGAATTCCGAACAGATGATCGCCTACGCGGGCCAGGGCGGTCTGGGACTGCCGGAAAAGGGCTATTACACCGATCCGGCGCAGGCCAAGATCCGTGAGCAGTACGTGGCCTACATCGCGCGCGTGCTGGAATTGTCCGGCGTTGCGCCAGCGCAGGCGGCAACCCAGGCCAAGGCGGTGATGGCGTTCGAAACGCGCCTGGCCAATGCCTCGCTGTCGCGCATCGAACTGCGCGACCCGGCCAAGCGCTACAACCCGGTCGATGTGGCCGGCGCCAATGCGGTCACGCCGCATTTCGACTGGCAGGCGTTCTTCAGCGCGCTCAAGGTGCCGGCCGGGACCTTCTCGCTGAGCCAGCCGGGTTACTTCGCCGAGCTCGATGCGATGCTGGCCGACACGCCGGTGGACACCTGGAAGGCCTACCTGCGTTTCCACAGCGTGGATGAGGCAGCGCCGTATCTGGCCAAACCGTTCGAGCAGGCCAATTTCGATTTCTATGCCAAGACGCTGCGTGGCCAGCAGGACATGCTGCCGCGCTGGAAGCGCACCTTGAACGCGGTCAACGAGGCGATGGGCGAGGCCCTGGGCCAGTTGTACGTGCAGTCCGCGTTCCCGGCCGAGTCCAAGCAGCAGATGCAGCAACTGGTGCAGAACCTCTCGGCGGCGCTCAAGGCGCGGCTGGAAAAACTCGACTGGATGAGCGCGGAAACCAAGCAGCGCGCGCTGGAGAAGTGGGCCAGCTTCACGCCCAAGATCGGCTACCCAGACCAATGGCGCGACTGGTCGGGCCTGGAAACCCGTGGCGATGGCTTCCTGGCCAACATGCAGGCCGCGCAGGCGTTCAACTACCGCTACATGCTGGACAAGATCGGCAAGCCGGTCGACAAGCGCGAGTGGCATATGACCCCGCAGACGGTCAATGCGTACTACAACGCCACGCGCAACGAGATCGTGTTTCCGGCGGCGATCCTGCAGCCGCCATTCTTCGATCCCAAGGCCGACCCGGCGTTGAACTACGGCGGTATCGGCGCGGTGATCGGGCACGAGATGATGCATGGCTACGACGACTCGGGCAGCCAGTTCGATGCCAAGGGCAACTTCGATACCTGGTGGACCGATGCGGACCGCAAGCTGTTCACCCAGCGCACCGATCAGCTGGTGGCGCAGTTCGACGGCTATGAGGCGATTCCCGGCGTACATGTCAAAGGCAAGCTGACCCTGGGCGAGAACATCGGCGACCTGGGCGGTCTCACCGTGGCCTACGACGCGCTGCAGATGGCGTTGCAGGAACAACCCGACGCCGGCAAGGATATCGACGGTTATACACAGGACCAGCGCTTCTTCATGAACTGGGCCACGGTGTGGCGCCGCAACTTCACCGACGGCGAACTGCGCGTGCGCCTGAACACCGATCCGCATGCGCCGGCCAATTTCCGCGCCAATGGCGCGCCGTCCAACATGCCGGCATTCGCGCAGGCATTCCAGTGCAAGCCCGGTGATGCGATGGTGCGTGGGGACAAGCAACGCGTTGCAATCTGGTGATCGGCGCAACTGCAGCACGCGCGGTTGCGACCGCGTGTGCTGCAGTTGCCGCGTTTTAGCGGCTTTGTAGAGCCTGCTTGCGGCTGCGTCTGCACATCGGGCTGCCTGCGTAACGTCTAGACTGCCGCGCTCCGAATGGCAGGGAGCGGCAGTGACAAGGCGAAAGATCTTCAAGGCGATCGCGATCGGTGTGCTGATCCTGGTGCTGGGCAGCGTGCTGTCGTTGTACGGCTACGGACGCTTTGCCGATCGTCAGCGCGGTGCGGTGAGCCATGCGCTGCCTGCCACGGCGATCGCCACGCCGATCGATCGGGTCGTCGCGCCGCTGCAGCAGGCACATGCCGGCCAGACCGGCATGGTGATCCTGCCCGACAACGTCGACGCGTTTGCGGTGCGCGCGCTCACCGCGCGTGCGGCCGGGCGCAGCCTGGATCTGCAGTACTACATCTGGCATGCGGACTTCACCGGCAACCTGCTGCACAACGAGCTGCTGCATGCGGCCGATCGCGGCGTGCGCGTGCGCCTGCTGCTGGACGACATGAACATCCACGGCAGCGATTCAGTGCTGGCGGCGCTGGACAGCCACCCGCTGATCGAGATCCGGCTGTTCAATCCCACCCGTGCGCGCGAAGGCACGCTGATGCGCGGCGTGGAGATGGTGCTGCGCATGTTCAGCATCAATCGGCGCATGCACAACAAGGCCTGGATTGCCGATGGCCGGATGGCGGTGGTGGGTGGCCGCAATGTCGGCGACGAGTATTTCGATGCGGCGCGCGACACCAACTTCATGGACATGGATGCGGCATTGATGGGGCCGGCCGTGGGCCAGGCCGAGCAGGTCTTCGATGCGTACTGGAACAGCCCCAACGCCTTGCCGCTGGCCGCGCTGGTGACCGCACGGCCGCAGGCACTGGACGCGTTGCGCGGCAGTCTGGACGCCGGCCTGGCATCGGCACGCGCGCATCCCTACGTGGAGCGGCTGCGCCAGTCGCCGAGCGTGCAGGCCCTGACGCAGGGCCAGCGCCAGGTGCACTGGCTGGAGCAGGCGCGCATCGTCTCCGACCCGCCGGAAAAGGCCGAAGGCGCACCACCGCAGGCCGACTGGATGACGCCAATCCTGATCGGCGAGATGGCGCGCGCGCAGCGCGAGCTGAAGGTGATCTCGCCGTACTTCGTGCCGGGCGAGGAAGGCATGCGCTGGATCGGCCAGTTGCGCCGGCGCAATGTGCGCGTCAGCGTGTTGACCAATTCGCTGGCGGCAAACGACGTGGTTGCCGTCCACAGCGGCTATGCCGGTTACCGCGTGCCCTTGCTCACCCAGGGCGTGCGCCTGTACGAGCTCAAGCCGATGGGCAAGCCGGACGGCAGCCTGTTCGGGTCCAGCGGGGCCAGCCTGCACACCAAGGCTTTCGTGGTGGACGACAGCAGCGGCTTCATCGGCTCGTTCAATCTGGATCCGCGCTCGATGAACCTCAATACCGAGATGGGCCTGCTGTTCAACGATCGCGCAGTGGCCGCGCAACTGGAACAGGTCTACAACCGCAAGATCGGTGCGCCGGTGAGTTACCGCGTGACCCTGGAGCAGGGAGAGTTGCGCTGGCACGACGATGCGGCGCAACCGCCCGAGGTGTGGTCGCAGGAGCCCGCAGCCAGTGTGTGGCGGCGTGGCGCGGCGACGGTGATGGGCTGGTTGCCGCTGGAGTCGCAGTTGTAGTTGCGCTGCGCGCGTGCAGTGCGCTACTGCAGCTGTGTCACGATCTCGCGCGCCATCGCGCCCAGCGGCAGGATGCGGTCGGCGCCGCCGCGTTTGATCGCTTCCTTGGGCATGCCGAATACGATGCTGGTGTGCTCGTCCTGCGCCACCGTGCGCGCGCCGGCCTGACGCATTTCCAGCAGCCCGGCTGCGCCGTCGTCCCCCATGCCGGTCATGATGATGCCCAGCGCATTGCTGCCGGCCGCACGTGCGGCCGAGCGGAACAGCACATCCACCGACGGCCGATGCCGGTTGACCGGCGGGCCTTCCATCACTTCGACAAAGTATTGCGCGCCACTGCGGCGCAGCAGCAGATGCTTGCCACCGGGCGCGATCAGTGCGCGGCCCGGCATCACCCGGTCGTTGTTGGCCGCTTCCTTCACTGCGATCTGGCACAGGCCGTTGAGGCGCGCGGCGAAGGCGGCGGTGAATTTCTCCGGCATGTGCTGCACGATCACGATGCCGGGGCAGACGCGCGGCAAGGCGGTCAGCACTTCTTCCAGCGCCTGGGTACCGCCGGTGGAGGTGCCGATGGCGACGATACGCTCGGTGGTCTGCGCCAGCGCGCGCCCGCTTTGCGCCGGCAGGATCACATCGGCGGTGTGCTTGACCTCCGCTTCCAGCGGCGCTGCGGCAACCCGCGCGGCCAGCCGTTTGACGTTGGCGCGTGCGGCGCTGCGCACCGTATTGACCAGTTCCTCGGCCGAGTCGGTGAGGAACTGCTTGAGCCCCAGTCGCGGCTTGGTCACCACGGCCACCGCACCGGCGGCCAGGGCGTCCATGGTGACGCGTGCGCCTTTTTCGGTGAGCGTCGAACAGATCACCACCGGGGTGGGGCGCTCGCTCATGATCTTGCGCAGGAAGGTGATGCCGTCCATGCGCGGCATTTCCACATCCAGCACGATCACGTCCGGCCATTGCTTGCGCATCTTCTCGATCGCCAGCAACGGGTCGGCCGCGGTGGCGATGACCTCGATGTCGGCCGCGTCGTTGAGTACGCCCACCAGCACCTGGCGCACCACCGCCGAGTCGTCGACGACCATGGCCTTGATGGAACTAGGGCTGGCGGCAGGGCGGTTGAGGGCTATCGACACGGCGGATCCTTGGCTCAGGCCTTGCGGAAGATCGAGGGTGCCACCTGGACCAGATCGATGTCGAGTTCGCTCAGGCTTTCCGAATGACCGATGCAGAAATATCCGCCCGACTTGAGGTTGGACAGCACGCGCAGGATGACCTCGCGCTTGGTCTGGCCATTGAAATAGATCATCACATTGCGCAGGAAGATCGCATCGAAGCTGCCCAGCATCGGCAGGGCCGTGTTGAGGTTGGCATGCACGAACTTGACCCGGTCGCGCAGGCGGCGCTCCACCAGCAAGGTGCCATCGTATTCGCCCTGACCACGCAGGCAATAGCGCTTGAGATACGCCTGCGGAATGCCGTCGATACGTTGCAGCGCGTAGTGCCCGGTGCGCGCCTTGGCCAGCACGCGGGTACTGATGTCGCTGCCAACCACTTCGAACGGCCGCCCCTGCAAGGCGTCGTCCAGCACCATCGCCATGCTGTAGGCCTCTTCGCCGCTGGAGCTGGCCGCGCTCCAGCAGCGGAACGGCAGGCCGCCGCGATGTTCGCCGGCCAGCTTGCGCAGCAGCTCGAAGTGCTTGGGCTCGCGGAAGAAGTAGGTTTCGTTGGTGGTCAGCAGATCGATCGCGGTCTGGATCTCGGCGCGGTCCTGGCGGCTTTCCAGCAACTGCAGGTACTGCGTGTAATTGCTGAACTGGTGTTCGCGCAGGCGCTTGCCCAGGCGGCCGCACAACATGGCCTTCTTGCCCGAGGAAATGCTGATGCCGGCCGCTTCGAAGATGAAGCGCTGGAAGCGGCCGAATTCCTGTTCGGTGATGGCGGTGGACGTGCTCATGTCAGGCGACATCCGCATCGCTGGGCAGCGCGTTGCCGCACAGGCGGGCGATGCGCACGGCGTGTTCGCGCCACCATTCCGACAGCATCGGCCCGGGCATCGGCGAGCCCATCAGGTAGCCTTGCGCCAGGTCGCAGCCCAGCTCGCGCAGCAGGCGCCAGTCGTCCGGGGTCTCCACCCCTTCGGCCACGGCGGTGAGGTCGAGCCGGTGCGCCAGTTCCAGCGTGGATTCGAGCACGGTGCGCTGGCTGCGGCTGCGATGGGCGGCATGCACGAAGCTGCGATCGAGCTTGAGTTCGGTGAAGGGAATGCTGGCCAGGCGCTGCAGCGAGGAAAACCCCGTGCCGTAGTCGTCGATCGACAGGCCGAAGCCATGCAGGCGCAGGCGCGCCAGCATGCTCAGGGCATTGGCCGGCTCGACGATGGCGCTCTCGGTGAGTTCCAGCACCAGATCGGCAGGGCTGAGGCCGTTGTCGCCCAGCTTGCCGCACAGTTGTTCGAGAAAGCCCTGCTCACTGAGCAGGTTGGGCGACAGGTTCAAGGCCAGGCTCAGCTCGAAGCCTTCTGCGCGCCAGTCCACCAGCTGGGCGACCGCCAGGTCGATCACCTGCTGGGTCAAGGCATGGATCAGACCTTCGCGTTCGGCCAGCGGAATGAAGCGCTCCGGCCCGATCATGTCGCCTTGCGGGCGGCGCCAGCGCGCGAGTGCTTCCACACCGCGCAGGCGACCATCCCTGAGATCGAGTTTGGGTTGGTAGGCCACGCGGATTTCGCCGCGGCGCATGGCCCGGTCCAGCCGCGATGCCGCCGCGCCACCGCTGGACATCAGCGGCGATATCGCCGGCTGTGCAAACGCAGGCGCGTTCGTGGCCAGTCCCGGTTCGCACTCCAGCACGTTGGCCAGGTCCTGCAGATGCATCGGCTTTTCGATGCCGCCGAGCACGCGCACGCCGGCGCTGCGGCTGAGCTGCATCACCGCATCGATCAGGGCGCCGCCGCGCTGCGAGACCACCACCACCGGCACGCTGTATTTGCCGCGTGCCAGCGCATCGAGCAGCTGCACGCCGTCCATGCCCGGCATTTCCAGATCGATCAGCAGCAGCGATGGTGAAATCGCACTGCCCAGCCAGGCCAGCGCGGCGTGGCCGTCGACCGCGCCATCGACCGCGACGGCGCCGAGCTGGCGGCACAGCGCCATCGCGTGTTCGCGCTGGACCACGCTGTCGTCGACGACCAACACGGGGCCGTCCAGCGCGCAGCTGCAGGAGAGAAGGGTGGGGCGCATGGGAGTCCTTGCGTGCATGCTGGACATGTCAGGCTGCCAGCTCGGCGACAGGCAGCTGGGCGAGTGCGTCGTTGCCCAGCACCGCGTCGGCGTCGAGCAGGATCACGAAGCGTTCGCCGATCCTGGCCATCGCATGGATGCACTCGCGTGCGATGCCGGCGCCAAAACTGGGCGCGCCGGCGATGGCGTCGGGTGCGATCTCCAGCACTTCGCTCACCGCGTCCACCAGCAGGCCGAGCACCTGATGCGTCTGGTCATGGGCGATTTCCACGATCACGATGCAACTGCGCTTGGTGATCGCGCTGGCATTGCGGCCGAAGCGTTGCTGCAGATCCACCACCGGCACCACCGCGCCGCGCAGGTTGATCACGCCACGCAGCGCCGGCGGCATCATCGGCACGTCGGTGGGGGCGCGGTATTCGATGATTTCCTTGATGCCGAGGATGCCCAGGCCGAACATCTCCGTGCCCAGCAGAAAGGTCAGGTATTGCTGCGGTGCCGTCGATGACGGCGCAACGGTGCGTGTGGTGGTGATGGCTGCGCTGTGCGGTTGCATCGTCGTTTCCTCAGAAGCTGGCGAACTGCGATTCGTCGATCGCATCGGCGGTGGTCGCCACCGCGCTGATCTGGCGCACGTTGCTGCGACGCGGCGGTGCGCTGACCGCGGTGCTGCTGCCATGCGTTGCGATCCGGCGCGGGCCAGGCTTGCTGCTGGTCGACGCCGCCGCACGCGAGCCGTTGCCGAGCCGGAAGAAGCCCATCAACTGCTGCAGCTGTTCGGCCTGTGCGCTCATTTCCTCCGAGGTGGCGGCCAGCTCTTCGGCATTGGCCGCGGCCGACTGCGTGGTCTGGTTCAACTGGCCGACGGCGGTGTTGATCTGGCTGACGCCAGCGGTCTGTTCCTCGGAGGCGGCGGCGATTTCCTGCACCAGGTCGGAGGTGCGGCGGATCGAGGGCACCATCTCGCCGAGCACGCGGCCGGCGCTTTCGGCCAGGTCCACGCTGGAGCCGGCCACCTCGCCGATCTCCTGCGCGGCGATCTGGCTGCGCTCGGCCAGCTTGCGCACTTCCGCCGCCACCACCGCAAAGCCCTTGCCGTGTTCGCCGGCACGCGCGGCCTCGATGGCGGCATTGAGCGCCAGCAGATTGGTCTGGTAGGCGATGTCGTCAATGATGCCGATCTTCTTGGCGATGTCCTTCATCGCCACCACGGTGGCGCGCACGGTGTCGCCGCCGTCGGCCGCTTCGCTGGCGGCTTTGGCGGCCATGCTGTCGGTGACGCGCGCGTTCTCGGTGTTCTGCGCGATGGAGGCGGTCATCTGTTCCAGCGAGGCGCTGGTCTCTTCCACGCCGGCAGCCTGTTCGCTGGCGGCCTGGGCCAGCGCCTGCGCGGTGGCGCTGACCTGTTCGGAGGCGCTGGCCAGGTTCTCGGCGTTGCGGTTGACCTCATCGACGATCTCGGTCAGCCGGCTCATGGTGGTGTTGACGTAGCGCTGCATGTCGGCGAACGCGCCTTCGTAGCGGCCTTCCACGGTGTGGGTGAGATCGCCGTCGGCCATTGCGCCCATCACCTGGATCACTTCGGAAATGCTGCGCAGGTTGCCGCGCGCACGCTCCACGGTGTCGTTGATGAAGGCCTTCTTGCCAGGCAACTGCGCCAGCGGTGCCTCGAAGTTGCCGCGGCCGAATTCGGCCACCACGCCCATCGCCAGTTTCTTGACCGCGATATGCGCGCCCACCATCTGGTTGATGCCGGTGGCCATGCTGCGGAAATCGCCGTCGAAGCGACTGCTGTCGATCACCACGTCGATGTCGCCGGCCTCGTGCTCGGCCGACATGTGGTTGATCTCGGCGATCAGGCCGGTGAGGTTACCGCGCACCTGTTCCAGGGTTTCGTTGATGAAGCGCTTCTTGCCCGGCAGCAACGGCAGCTGCGCGGTGAAGTTGCCGCGGCCGAATTCGGCCACGCAGGCGATGGCCTGCTTCTTGACCGCGATGTGGCTGGCCACCATCGCATTGATGCCTTCGGCCATGCGACGGAAATCGCCGCTGAAACGCTGGCTGTCGATGACCACGTCGATATCGCCGGCGTCGTGCTCGGCCGCCATGCGGTTGACCTCGGCGACCATGCCGGTGAGGTTGCCGCGGATCTGCTCGACGATCTCGTTGATGAAGGCCTTCTTGCCCGGCAGGCGTTCCAGCTCGGCGGAGAAGTTGCCGCGGCCGAACTCGGCCACGCACGCCATGGCCTGCTTCTTGACCGCGATGTGGCTGGCGACCATGCGGTTGATGCCTTCGCCCATGGCGCGGAAGTCGCCGTCGAAACGCGCCACGTCGATGCGTGCATCGATCTCGCCGGCATCGTGTTCCTGCGAAACGCGGTTGATCTCCTCGTTGACGTGGGCGATGTTGCCTTGCACCTGGCGCAGCGCACGCAGCACCTCGCAGGCCTGCTCATCGCGCAGCTGCGGCAAGGCAACGGCGAAGTTGCCGCGCGCGAAGGCATCCAGCGTGGTGGTGGCAAGCTGCAGCGAGCCGGTTGCGATGCGGATCGCATGGAACAGCAACGCGCCGCTGACGAGCGCGGCCAGGACGCTGGCGGCGAGCAGGGCGCCGTGCGACAGCGTCAGCGCAAAGCCGGCGACCACCACCACGACGGGCAAGGCGAGGGCGAGGACGGCGGTGAACCACAACTGCGTGGCGATCGGGAGACGGTGTGACATGGCGGCAGCTTCCTGGGCTCAGGGAACAACGAATGACGCGGCGATGTGGGGAGTGCTGGTGTGGTGACTCAGGCCGCCAGGGCGTCCTGGTTTGGATGCAATTGCTGCAGCAGGCTGGGCACATCGAGAATCAGCGCGACATCGCCGCTGCCCAGGATGCTCGAGCCACTGATGCCCTTGACCTGCGCGAAGACCTTGGACAACGGCTTGATCACGGTCTGCCATTCGCCCAGCAAGGTGTCCACGACCAGGCCGAAGCGCTGGGCGCCCTGGCGGATCACCACGATGCTTTCGCGCGCCGGCGTCCTGCCGCCAAGCGCGAACAGTTCGCGCAGGCGCACATACGGCAGCACGCTGCCACGCAGGTCGATGTAGTCGCTGGCGTAGTCAGGGGTGAACTCCACGCATTCCTCCACCACGTCCAGCGGCACCACGAACACCGACTTGCCGACGCCGACCTGGAAGCCGTTGATGATGGCCAGCGTCAGCGGCAACCGCACCGAGATGGTGGTGCCCACGCCGGCGCTGCTGTCGATCTCCACGGTGCCGCGCAACGCGGTGATGTTGCGCTTGACCACGTCCATGCCGACGCCGCGCCCGGACAGGTTGGTGACCTTTTCGGCGGTGGAGAACCCCGGCTCGAAGATCATCGCGAACACCTCGCGGTCGCTGAGCTGGCGGCCCGGCTCGATCAGACCGCGTTCCAGTGCCTTGGCCAGGATGCGGTCGCGGTTCAGGCCGCCGCCGTCGTCGGTGATCTGGATGACGATGCTGCCGGAGTCGTGATACGCGTTGAGACCAACGGTGCCGCGTGCGGGCTTGCCGCGCGCCACGCGCACGTCTGCCGGCTCGATGCCGTGGTCCATGGCGTTGCGCACCAGATGGGTGAGCGGGTCGCCGATCTTTTCCACCACCGACTTGTCCAGCTCGGTGTCCTCGCCGGCCACCACCAGCGCGATGTCCTTGCCGAGTTCGCGCGCCACATCGTGCACCACGCGCTGGAAGCGGCTGAAGGTGCCGCCGATCTTGACCATGCGCAGTTGCAGGGCGCTTTCGCGCACCTCTTCCACCAGGCCGGCCAGGATCGAGGCCGATTCCAGCAACTGCGCGTCGCCGGTGCGCTGTGCGTTGGCATTGGTGCCGGCCACCGCGATGATGAGTTCGCCGACCAGATCGATCATGCGATCGAGCTTGTCGGCATCGACGCGGATCGAGCGCGCGTCGGGGCTGCGTGCGCCGGTGTCCTGCGGCGCGCGTGCCGGCGCTGCGGCCGGCACGGCAGCCAGCGTGCCGACCACCGGCGCGGCAGCCACGACCGGCTCGCTGGCAGGCACGGCGCTGGCGTCCATCGGTGCCGGCACCGAGAGGATCTCCAGGTCGCAGTCTTCGCGCACGAACTCGAACACGTCCTCGATCGCGGCACGGTCGGCATCGCTGCGCAGCAGGATCTGGAAGCCCAGGTAATTGGCTTCCGGATCGAGCGCTTCGAAGCTCGGCAGCTGGCTGACGTCGGTGCTGATCGACTCGACCGAGCCCAGCCCGCGCAGGTTGCGGATCAGCTTGAGCGGCGAGTTGCCGTAGCGCAGCGCGTCGGCGAACAGTTTCAGCGTGATGCGCCAGTAACCGCTCTGTTTTTCCGGGGTGCTGTGCTGGATGGCGGAGGCGGTGACACCGCATGCGCTGGCCTGCAGGTAGGTCTGCAGTTGTGCCAGCAGGGGGTCGGCCTCTGCCGCCAGTGCGTCGGCATCGGCGTGAGCGGGGTCGGCGGCGGTTTCCACCAGGGCATGGATATGGTCGCAGCACACCAGCAGCAGCGCGATCAGTTCCGAGCTCAGCGTCAGCGCGTCGTCGCGCACCAGGTCCAGCACGCTTTCCACGACATGGGTGAAGCCGACCAGCTGCGGCAGATCGAACAGGCCGCCCGAGCCCTTGATGGTGTGCGCCGCACGGAAGATCGCGTTGACCGCATCCGGCGAGGACTCGCCACGCTCGGCTTCGAGCAGGTGACGTTCCATGTCTTCGAGCAGGTCCCGGCTCTCGGCCAGGAAGGTCTGCATCAGCTGGTTCATATCCATACGCGTTGCCGGTCCCTTAGTGAATGCGTTCGCCGATACCCGCAACCGCATGCGGATACAAGGCTTCGAGCAGGCCGAGCAGTTCGATCACATCGACCACCGCGCGGCTGGAGTCGGTCAGCGAAAACGGCCGGCCGTCGGCCTGGATCGCCTGCTTGGTCGCCAGCAGCAACTGCAGGCCGGTGGTGTCGATCTCGCTGACCGCGCCCAGGTCCAGGTGCAACCCGCCCGGATGCAGCAAGGCCGGCTGCAGCAGCGGCTTGAGTTCGGCAGCGCGACGGATGGTCATCTCGCCTTCCAGGGCGAGCGTCAGCGGCGCAGGTAGATCGGACAGTGGCGTGTTCATGGATGCCTCAAGCGATGCGGTGGCGCACGGATGCGTGCCTGACGCGGAAAAGGTCGCTCCGGCGCGGGGTCGCATGGGCAGCTCTGCACACGGCGATCACGTCGGTCCATGCAGGTATCGGCGCGCGGCAGGAATATTTAGGCCAAATTCACCGCGGTGACGGATTTGCGAAATCCATCACTTCCCGCGTATTAACTGCTCAGCTTTGTCGCAAGCAGACTCAGGAAGCCGGTGTCCCGGACAGTCGTGCAGGACACCGCACTACCTTTCAGCCGACTTCTTCACTCGCTGCGTCGGGCGCATGTGCGTGACCGCAGCGGGGAACACGCATGAAACAGGCAACATGGGACCGCGCCGGCATCGTCTGCGGCGTTGGGCGTTAGTGAAAATGCCGCATCGGCTTGGATTCGCAGCGCCCCCGCCTGCGACGCGCTCGACGCATCCTTGCGTCCTGCACGGTCCAGCACGCTGCGTAAAGCAGGCGCAACCGCCCGGCGCGCGTTTCTACCTGGGTGCGAGCATCGTCAGCAGGCCGCGTGCGGCGTTGAAACGGTCCGCGCCTTCCGGCAGCGGCAGCTTGATGCGCAGTTTGTCCGGGCCGTCCATGGTGTAGATCTTGGGCTGCTTCTGGATCATCTGGATCACCGCGACCGGGTCGATCGCCGGTTTTGCCTCGAAGACCAGCCGGCCACCGTTCTCGCCCAGGTCCAGCTTGCGCACACCCAGCGCATTGGCCTGCAGCTTGAGCTCGGCAATCGCGAACAGGTGCTTGACCGGGTCCGGCAGCAGGCCGAAGCGGTCGATCATCTCCACCTGCAATTCGCGCAGCGCATCGGCATCGCGTGCGCTGGAGATGCGCTTGTACAGCGTCAGGCGCGTGTGCACGTCGGGCAGGTAATCCTCGGGAATCAGCGCGGCCACATGCAGCTCGACCTCGGCGCCGCGGACCTCCTCGCCGGCATCCAGGTCCGGCAGCTTGCCCTGGCGGATGCTGCGCACCGCGCGCTCCAGCAGCTCGGTGTACAGGCTGAAACCGACCTCGGCCATCTGCCCGCTCTGGTCTTCGCCCAGCAGCTCGCCGGCACCGCGGATCTCCAGATCGTGGGTGGCCAGGGTGAAGCCGGCGCCGAGCTCGTCCATGGAGGCGATCGCCTCCAGGCGCTTTTCCGCATCGGAGGTCATCGAGCGACGATCCGGCACCACCAGGTACGCATAGGCGCGGTGATGCGAGCGGCCGACGCGGCCGCGCAGCTGGTGCAACTGCGCCAGGCCGAAGCGGTCGGCGCGGTTGATGATGATGGTGTTGGCATTGGGGATGTCGATGCCCGATTCGATGATCGTGGTCGACAGCAGCACATTGAAGCGCTGCTTCTGGAAGTCGAGCATCACCCGCTCCAGCTCGCGCTCGGGCATCTGCCCATGCGCGATACCGATGCGCGCCTCCGGCACCAGTTCGGACAGCTCGCGCTGCATGCGCACGATGCTTTCCACATCGTTGTGCAGGAAGTACAGCTGCCCGCCGCGACTGAGCTCGCGCTGGAAAGCCTCGCGCAGCAGCGCGTTGTCCCAGGCGGTGATGAAGGTCTGCACCGCCAGCCGGTTCGGCGGCGGGGTGGCGATGATCGACAGGTCGCGCAGCCCGGCCATGGCCATATTGAGCGTGCGCGGGATGGGGGTCGCGGTGAGCGTGAGCAGATGCACGTTGGCGCGCATCGCCTTGAGCGCTTCCTTCTGCCGCACGCCGAAGCGCTGCTCTTCGTCGACCACGACCAGGCCCAGGTCCTTGAACTTGACGTCCGGCTGCAGCAGCCGGTGCGTGCCGATGATGACGTCGATCTCGCCGCTGGCGACCTTCTCCAGCTCGGCCTTGATCTCCTTGGTGCTCTTGAAGCGCGACAGCACTTCCACCTTCATCGGGTAATCGGCGAAGCGGTCGCGGAAGTTGCGGTAATGCTGCTCGGCCAGCAGCGTGGTCGGCACCAGCACGGCGACCTGCTTGCCGGCGCTGGCGGCGGCAAATGCGGCGCGCACGGCCACCTCGGTCTTGCCGAAGCCGACGTCGCCGCAGACCACGCGGTCCATCGGCTGGCTGCTGCCCAGATCGCGCAGCGTCGCATCGATGGCCGCCAGCTGGTCGCCGGTTTCCTCGAACGGAAAGCCGGCCGCGAACGGCTCGTACATCGCCCGGTCCACCTGCAGCGCCAGGCCGGCACGCGCGCGTCGGCGGGCCTGGATTTCCAGCAGTTCGGCCGCCACGTCGCGGACCTTTTCGGCCGCCTTGCGCTTGGCCTTGGTCCATTGCTCGCCGCCCAGCGAATGCAGCGGCGCGGTCTCGGCCGATGCGCCGGAATAGCGGCTGATCAGATGCAACTGCGCCACCGGCACATACAGCCGGTCGCCCTTGGCATATTCGATTTCCAGGAACTCGCCGGGCATGCCGCCGGCGTCGAGCACGATCAGACCGCGGTAGCGGCCCACACCGTGGTCCTCGTGCACGATCGGCGCGCCTTCGGACAGCTCGCCCAGATCGCGGATGATCGCTTCCGGCTCACGTCCGACCCGGCGGCTGCGGCGCGGCTGGTTGGCGCGCTCGGGAAACAGCTGGCGCTCGGTCAGCACCGCAATCTGCGGGGCGTCCAGCGCAAAGCCGTCTTCCAGCGGCGCCACGGTGATACCGAAGCGCAGCTTGGGCGCGGCCAGGAAGGCGGGCAGGTCGGCGACGACCTCCGGCTTCAGCTGCGCGGCGGCCAGCACTTCCATCAAGGCTTCGCGCCGGCCGGCGGTATCGGCGGCCACCAGCACACGGCCGGGGTAATGGTCCAGGAACGAGGCCAGCGCCTGACCGGCCGGGGCGTCTTTTGCCGCCACCGGCAGCGGCGGCAACGGCTGGTCGCCCAGCGCGGCGGCCTCGTCGATGCGCGGATGGTCGCTGGCCCAGACTTCGATGCGCGCCAGCTTGTTGAGCCGCTCGCGCAGTGCGTCCGGCGACTGATACAACTCGTCCGGTGTCAGCAACGGGCGCTCCACATCGTGGCGGCGTTGCTCGTAGCGGTCCTGCGCCTGCGCCCAGAACGTGTCCGCCGCATTGGAAACGCCGGTGGCGACCAGCGGCAGCACGCGCTTGTCCAGATAATCGAACAAGGTGGCGGTCTTGCTGAAGAACATCGGCAGGTAATACTCCACCCCCGACGGCGCCAGCCCCGATTTCAGATCCTGGTACAGCGCGCTGCGCCGGGTGTCCACGTCGAAACGCTCGCGCAGGCAGGCCAGCACACGCTCCACGCTGGCATCGTCCATCGGCACTTCGCGGCCGGGCAGCAGCTTGACGGCCTCGACCTTGTCCAGCGAGCGCTGCGATTCCGGGTCGAAGGCGCGGATCGAGTCGATATCCTCGTCCAGCAACTCGATCCGCAACGGCGTGGCTTCGCCCATCGGGAACACGTCGAGCAGGCCGCCGCGCACTGCAAAATCGCCCGGGTCCATCACCTGCGGCACGTTGCGGTAGCCGGCGCTTTCCAGGCGGCGTTTTTCCGCATCCAGATCCAGCCGCTGGCCGACCTTGAGATCGAAACTGCCGCCGACGATGTAGCTCAGCGGTGCCAATTGCTGCATCAGCGTCTGCACCGGCACGATCACCACGCCACGGCTCAGTGCGGGCAGCCGATGCAGTGCGGCCAGGCGTTGGCTGATGATCTCCGGGTGCGGGCTGAACTGGTCGTAGGGCAGGGTTTCCCAATCGGGAAAGGGCACCACCGGCAGCGTCGCGTGCTCGCCGAGCAAGGCATGCAGATCCGCCTCGATCTGATGCGCACTCTGGTTGTCGCGGGCGATCACCAGCAGCGGGCCGGCATGCGCCTCGGCGGCGCGTGCGATCGACCAGGCCAGCGCAGTCGGCGAAGACGGAGCGCGCCAATAGGCGCGGAGCTGGCCGGACTTGGGCAGCGGCGGAGAGGGGAAGGTGGTTGGCGACGGCATCAGCCGGCAATTTTATCAGAGCACCCACCACGGCCGGTCCATCCGGCGTGAAAGCCGGCGTCGGGCTACCTGCGCCGCCTTGGTCGGATGTGCGGCGCTCTCGCCATCTACATACCGACCATCCCGACAGATCAACAACCAAAGCCAGGTGAGTCGGGGGTGCGGCGTCCTCACCGCTCGCGGGACACGCCGTGAATCCATCCGTGGAGGCTCGGTGGCGGCATCCATGCCGCCACACGGTCCCGCAATCGGTGAGGGCACCGCACCAGACAGTTGCCGGTTGTTTTGTTGAAACCATACACACCGACCATCTCGACAGGTCCTTGCCCGCTCACCGTCGCGGGACCTTGAGCGGCATGGATGCCGCGCCAGAGCCTACAAGGACGTACTTGCGGCGTGTCCTGCGATGGTGGGCGGGCAAGGGCCCTGCAGCCAAGCGACAGATCAACAACCAAAGCCAGGTGACTCAAGGGCGCGGCGGCCCTCCCAATCCCCAATCCCCAATCCCCAATCCCGAATCCCGAATCCCGAATCCCGAATCCCGAATCCCGAATCCCGAATCCCAGCCCCTCAGGCATCCAGCTCGAGAACCATCCGCACCAACTCCGGCGACTCCGGATGCGGCTGTGGCTTGAAGCCCAGCGACTCGGCCAGCTGCAGCATCGGCACATTGCTTTGCAGCACGTCGCCGAACAGGCAATCCAGGTATTTGCGCCGTGCCCACTTGACCAGCTTGCGCATCAGCTGCCGTCCCAGCCCCTGGCCGGCGACGAAGCTGCTGACCAGGATGGTGTACTCGGCCTGGCGGGTGCCCGGCACCAGTGCCGCACGCGCCACCGCGCCCACCAGCGCCTCGCCCGGCGGCAACTGTTCGGCGGCCACCAGCACGATTTCGCTCTTGGGGTTGGGATGGGTCAGGCGCTGCACCATCTCCGGGGTGATTTCGGCGGAGGAACGCACGAAGCGCGCGCGGATTTCCTCCGGCCCCAACAGGCTGAAAGCACCCTGCAGCGGCGGACCGTCCTCGGGACGGATCGGACGGAGCAGGAGTGTGCGGCCATTGGGCAGACTGAAGTTTTCATGCCAGGGAGGCATGCGATTGCGAATGGCCATGACCGGTGTTCCTTAAAGATCGGAAGATTCTGGCACCCGCCCAGCGCACAACCGTGAATGAATCCGGTGCGCCGCTGGGGGTCGTCAGGGGGTGGCAGTGCTTCCCTGATCACTGTACCGAGCGATACCGTGATCCAGTCGTGAGTATGCAGCCGCGTTCGCCAGCGCGAGCAGGCGCCCGGTACAGGCAACTCAGGCGTCCTGGCGCAGCCACTCCAGCCGGGTCGAGGCACCTGCCTCGCCCAGGTGCTGCTTCAGCACCGGCAGCGCGGGTGCCAGCACCTGGTCGAACTGCCATGGCGCATTGACGATCAGCAGCCCGCTACCGGTGAGGCGCAGCGGCGAGTCGTCCGGGCGCACCTGCAGCTCGGCCACCAGCACCGACTTGGCCGGCAGCGTGGCCGCCTTGCGCATGAACGGCTGCAGGCTGCGCCGCAGCTTGATCGGGTACCACACCATGCAGATCGCCTGTGGCCAGCGCGCCAGCGTCTCACGCACGCTATGGATGACCTGCGGGTACTCGGCTTCCTGCGCCTCGTAGGGCGGGTCGATCAGCACCAGCCCGCGGCCGATCTTGGTCTCGCCCGCGCGCGGCGGCACGAAGGCGCGAATCGCCTCGTAGCCATCGCCGGCATGCACGCGCACGCGGCTGTCCCTGGCGAACAGGCGCTTGAGCGCCTCGGCCTCTTCCGGCTGCAACTCGCAGAACGCCATGCGGTCCTGTTCGCGCAGCGCCTGCGCCGCCAGCAACGGCGAGCCGGGGTAATGGTTGATCTGGATGCCGGCGGTGGGGCGCGCCGGCTTCTGGCCGGGCGTGGCCTGGCGGGCGACGGTGTGGTTGTCGGCCTGTACCGCGCGCAGATAGCGTTCGACCACCTCGGGCAGGGTCGACTCGGCCATCAGCCGCATCACCCCGGCATCGGCCTCGTTGGTCTTGCGGCTTTCCTCGCCGCCGAGCTGGTAGCGCCCGCGTCCGGCGTGGGTGTCGAGCACGAAGAACGGCGTGTCCTTGCGCTTGAGGGTGTCGATCAGCGCCAGCAAGGCGATGTGCTTGAGCACGTCGGCATGGTTGCCGGCATGGAAGGCGTGGCGATAGTTCATCGCGGCAGTGTACGGGCCGCGCCAGCATGCGGCTATGCTGCGCGCCATGTCCGAGTCCCCCGCCCGCGTGCTCGTCGTCGAAGACGAAGCCGCCATTGCCGATACCGTGCTGTACGCGCTGCGCAGCGAAGGCTATGCGCCCGAACACTGCCTGCTGGGCCGTGACGCATTGGCGCGCCTGCGTGCCGACCCGGCCGATGTGGTGGTGCTGGACGTGGGCCTGCCGGATATCAACGGCTTCGAGGTGTGCCGCACGCTGCGCGGGTTCAGCGACGTGCCGGTGATCTTCCTGACCGCGCGCAACGACGAGATCGACCGCGTGCTCGGCTTCGAACTGGGCGCCGACGACTACATGGCCAAGCCGTTCTCCCCGCGCGAGCTGGTGGCGCGGGTGCGCGCGCGGCTGCGTCGTCGCCATGCGGCCGCCGTGGCGGAGCCGGGCTGGCAGCCGCATGGCGCGTTTGCGATCGACCGCGAGGGCTGCCGCATCCGCTACGGCGATGCACTGCTGCCGCTGACCCGCTACGAGTACGCTCTGCTGTCGGCGCTGTTGCAGCGCCCCGGCGCGATCCTGAGCCGCGCGCAGCTGATGGACCGCGGCTGGGACGCCACTGCCGACAGCGCAGACCGCACCGTGGACACCCATATCAAGACGCTGCGCGGCAAGCTGCGCCAGGCCGGCGTGCCGGCCGACCCGATCCGCACCCACCGTGGCCTCGGCTACGCGCTGGAGCTATAGCCATGGCCGCGCGCAGGCGTCGTGGTGTTCTTCGGACCGGGGCCTGAGATGCGGCTCGGTCTCAAGCTGTTTCTGGGCTTCTTCTTGATCGTGGGGCTGGCCGCGTTCTTCGTGATGCGGGTGTTCGTCAACGAGGTCAAGCCGGGTGTGCGCCAGGCGATGGAATCCACGCTGGTGGACGCGGCCAATGTGCTGGCGGAAATGGCCAGCAGCGAGCTGGCTGCCGGCACCATCGCCAGCGGCAGCTTTGCGCGCAACGTGGCGCAGGCGCAGCGGCGCGACCCCAAGGCCTGGGTGTGGCGGTTCCGCAAGAACGATGTGGCCTACCGCGTCACCGTCACCGACGCGCGCGGCGTGGTGGTGTTCGACTCGCTGGGCCGCGATGTGGGCCGCGACAACTCGCGCTGGAACGATGTCTATCGCACCTTGCGCGGCGAATACGGCGCGCGTTCCAGCCCCGAGGTCGATGGCGACCCGACCGCCACGGTGATGCATGTGGCCGCACCGATCTACGCGCCGAATGACCCGGCCAAGTTGATCGGCGTGCTGACGCTGGCGCAGCCCAATCGCAGCATCGACCCGTTCATCGAGGCCAGCCAGCGCAACATCCTGCAGCGCGGTGCCTGGCTGATCGGCATTTCCGCGCTGATCGGCATCTGGATGACCTGGTGGCTGATGCGCGGCATCGGCCGGCTCAATCGCTACGCACAGGCGGTGAGCGCCGGCGTGCCGGTGCCGCCGCCGGAGCCGCGCGGCGATGAAATCGGCGACCTGGGCCAGGCGCTGGAAAGCATGCGGCGCAAGCTGGAAGGCAAGGCCTACGTCGAGCAGTACGTGCAGTCGCTGACGCATGAGATGAAGAGCCCGCTGGCGGCAATCCGGGGTGCGTCCGAACTGTTGAGCGAGCCACTGCCGGAAGCCGATCGCCAGCACTTTGTCGCCAGCATCCGCGCGCAGGAGCTGCGCCTGACCGAAACCATCGACAAGCTGCTCGCACTGGCCGAGGTGGAACAGCACGGCTGGCTGCAGACGCGCGAGCGCATCGCGGTGGCTGGACTGCTGCAGGCGGCCGTGGATGCCGTGCTGCCGCGCGCGGCAGCGGCCGGCGTGCTACTGGAACGCGATGCCGCATCCGACACCGCGCGCGGGCAGTACGTGCTGGGCGATGGATTCCTGCTGCGCCAGGCGCTGATCAACCTGCTGGAAAATGCCATCGCGTTTTCACCGCAGGGCAGCACCATCCAGCTGCGTACGCAGGTGCTGGAGGAACAGCTGCAGCTGGTGGTCGAGGACCGCGGCAGCGGCGTGCCGGACTACGCACTGGAACGGGTGTTCGAGCGTTTCTATTCGCTGGCCCGCCCGCAGACCGGACAGCGCAGCTCCGGCCTCGGCCTGCCGTTCGTACGCGAAGTCGCGCGCCTGCATGGTGGCGAGGTCACGCTGGGTAACCGCGAGGGTGGCGGCGCGATCGCGACCCTGCGCCTGCCCATCGGCTAAGTGCGCTTACAAACCGCAGAACGTAGCGAGCAGTCGTCAGGTGGGTCCAGCAACCGAGTGATACGCGCCGATTCCGCGCGCCGTCCGCGCCCGCCTGGCGGCTGTGCAGCAGGTGTGTCGGCGGCTCTGAACCGCATTGCGTGCCGTCAGTGCACAGGCCTGCGGCCGACGGCGGCGGCATCGCGGTGGCACGCAAGCGGCATGCGCCAGGCACATGCCGCATCCGTGTCCGCCGCGCCTCACCGTGCGCAGCCGCTGTGTGTCAGTGCACCACGTCGGCCCCGATGACGTCCTTGGCGACCACCGACCAGGACAGCTTGCCAAAGCCCTTGTTGCCCCACTCGGTGCCCCAGCTGTTTTCGACGAGCAGCCCTTCGCTGTCGTAGCCCAGCGCGATCACGGCGTGCCCGCCCAGGATCGGCGTCTTGGTGTCGTAGTCGACCTGGTTTTTTGGCGTGAGGTCTTCGAACCCCTGCCTGACATAGAAGCCGATCGCCACCGGCGTGGACGAGGCCAGCGCGAGTTTGATCTGTTCGATCAGGGCCCGCCCGCCATTGCCGTCGCCCGAGTACAGCACGGTGTACTTGCGGTACGGCGTGCGGTTCTTGGCGGCGTTGGCGCGGTCGGCAGCGGTGGGTGGGTTCTTCCAGTTGTAGTTGCCCCACGAATAATGCTGCTCGGTGTCGATGCCTTGGGCCAGCGCGACGTCCAGCGGCGCTTCCAGCGTGGAGCCTTCGTCGACGCCACCGTTGACCTGGCTGTAGAGATACATCGGGGCGAAGCGGGTTTGCGCCTGCTTGTTGGCGTTGGCATACCAGCCGGTCAGGGTGTGGGCGGTTGCCCATGACGCACACGACCCCACCTGGCCCTGGTCGCCCGGGGTAATTGCCCAGGCAGTCAGGTCGACCGTGGCGGGCAGGGGTTTGGCGGCGCTGGCAATGCCGAACAACGGAGTGACCGGCTGCATCAATGACGAGGGTTTCAGGCCCATCCCGTGCATTGCCGCCTGTGCGGCGGCGGAGGACAGGCTCAGGGCAGCGAGCAGGCAGAGCGTGAGCGAACGTTGCTTGGTCATGAAGGCAAACTCCAGGCGAGAGAGGAATGCAGTCGTGCGCGTTTGTGGAACCACGGCCTGCAAGCGGGCAAGCGTGTGCGACACCGCCGCTGCGGCGCGTAACGTTGAATGCGGATGCCGCGGAACCACGGAACTGGAACGCCGTGATCAACGCAGACTCGAGAAGCAATGGCCCCGTGATGCGCAACTGCACTGGCATCGTTGCGCCTGGCGGCGAAGCGCGCGGCGGTGATGCGAAGCCTTGGCGATGCAACGGAAGCATGTCCTGGGCCTCTGTTGCATTTTTGCAGGGCAAAACCTGCATTTCCTAACGGGATCACAGTGCCGGCCGCCGAGCCTGCCGATCGCCCACTTCACATTCGCTTCAAATTCGCCTCAAACCTGCGACACCGGCACAACGCACCCTGGCGACCTCCCAGACTGAGGAAGGTCGATGAAATCCCTGAAACTGTTGTTGCGCTTCGCCACCATTGGCGGATTGATCCTGTTGCTGCTGATTCCATTGCTGCTGATCCGCGGCACGGTGCAGGACCGTGCGCGTTATCGTGACGAGGCGGTGGAGCGGGTGGCGCAGAGCAAGGCCGGCGAGCAGCAGTTCATCGCGCCGGTGCGGGTGCTGCCGTTTACCGAGGACGTACAGGTCACCGAGCCGGACGAGCAAGGCAACCCGCGCAAGGTCTGGCGCAAGCGCGACGGCCAGTTGCTGCAGACCCCGCGCACGCTCACCCTGAGCGGCGAGCTGACCCCGTCCGAGCGCAAGATCGGCCTGTTCCGTGTGCAGGTGTATTCGTGGAAGGCCAGGCTCAAGGCCGAGTTCGACCCGTTCGAGTATCCGGCCGTGGCCGGTCGCCGCTATGGCCGGCCGCATCTGGCGGTAGGCATTTCCGATGTGCGCGGCCTGGTCGGCACGCCGAGCCTGCGGGTGGACGGCCGCAGCTTGCCGCTGGAGAGCGGGGCCGGCGGCCTGGTGGGGCGCTCGGCCGGTATCCATGCCGATCTGCAGCCGCTGGGCGATGCGCTGGCCGGCACGCTGGGCGATGGCAAGCTGGTGGAGATGTCGTTCGTGCTGGACGGCACCCGCAGCCTGGCGATCGCACCGATTGCCGACAACAACGACATCGCGCTGCGCTCGGCCTGGCCGCATCCGCTGTTCGGCGGGCGCTTCCTGCCGAATGCGCCGACGATCGGTGCGCGCGGTTTCGATGCGAGCTGGTCGTTGTCGTCGCTGGCCACCGGTGCACAGACCCAGCTGCAGTCCAGCCAGTCGTCGCTGGACACGCTGGAGGTGCGGCTGGTCGATCCGGTGGACGTGTATACCCAGGCCGACCGGGCCAGCAAGTACGGCATCCTGTTCGTGGTGCTGACCTTTGTGGCGTTCGTGTTGTTCGAGTTGATCAAGCGTCTGCCGATCCATCCGCTGCAGTACCTGCTGGTGGGTCTGGCGCTGGCGATCTTCTTCCTGCTGCTGCTGAGCCTGTCCGAGCACATCGCGTTCTGGCAGGCGTATCTGGTATCTGCCGCGGCGTGTATCGGCCTGCAGTTCTTCTATCTGTCCGGGGTGTTGCGCAGCTGGGCGCGTGCAGCCGGGTTCTCGGCGATGCTCACGGCGTTGTACGGGGTGCTCTACAGCCTGTTGATCTCCGAAGACAACTCGCTGCTGATGGGATCGTTGCTGCTGTTCGGCATCCTGGCCAGCATCATGTGGGTGACCCGCAAGCTCGACTGGTACGAGCTTGGCAACAGCCTGCGCTGAGGCCGACATGCGCACGCACGCACAGTTGCACCGGCGGGCGCAGCGTTTGCTGCCCGCCGGGATCGACACGGTGGCGCTGCTTCCCGCAGCGCTGCCGCAGTATTGGGACGCTTCTCCGTTGTCGGCTTTGCCCTTGCGCCGCGACGGACGCCGCGGCGTGATCGGCCTGCGGCTGCATGCAGGCACCGCGCAGGCATTGCGCCTGGGCGGCAGCGGCTTCCTGCAGGCGGCGCAGCGGCAGGACGCGGCGGCAGGCACCGCGCGTCCGCGCCGCTACGGGCCGTGGCAGCGATTGAGCAACGGCAGCTACTGGGCGCGCAGCACCGATGCACTGCTCGGTGTGCTGCTGGCCAGCGAGGAGGCGGCGGTGTGGTTGCTGTGGCAGCAGCCGGCTGCGGCGGCTCCGGGCAATGGCGGCTGGCTGCGCTGATGCACGGCGGCGCAGCTGCGCCAGGCTGGCTTACCATGGCCGGCATGAGCGGCTCCTCCCTGATCGTTGAAACGGTGCGCGGCACGCAGGTGCTGCCGCATCTGGCTGCGGTGGCGCAACTGCGCATCGCGGTGTTCCGTGCCTGGCCATACCTGTACGAAGGCGATGCCGATTACGAGCGCGGCTATCTGGCCGCCTACGCGGCCTCGCCGGACAGCGTGTTCGTGCTGGCACGCGATGGCGATGCGGTGATCGGCGCCTCCACCGGGCTGCCGCTGCTCGACGACAGCGAAGCCTTCCATGCGCCGTTCCGTGCAGCCGGCATCGACCCGGCCAGCGTGTTCTATTTCGGCGAATCGGTGCTGCTGCCGGACTATCGCGGGCAGGGAATCGGCCACGCATTTTTCGACCAGCGCGAGGCGCATGCGCATGCACTGGGCTGCTTCGCGCTCACTGCGTTCTGCGCGGTGGAACGCGCAGAAGACGATCCGCGCAAGCCGGCCGACCATCGACCCAACGACGTGTTCTGGCGCAAGCGTGGCTATGCACCGCAAGCAGACATGCGCGTGCAATTGGCGTGGACAGAGTTGCAACACGGCGAGATCGACCACAGTCTGCGGGTATGGACGAGGCCACTGCCGCCGTGACCGAGTCACTTCTTACGCCATCGATCAATCGCAACCAGGCCCGTAGATGAAAATTGCCGTCGCCAAATACCCGATCGGCAAACCTGCCGACTTTGCCGCGTTCGCCGCACGCCAGTCGGCGCTGGTGGGCGAGGCTGCCGCCGCTGGCGCACGCCTGCTGGTGCTGCCGGAGTATCTGTCGCTGGAGCTGGGCGCGACCTTCGGTCCGCAGATTTCTGCCGGGTTGCCGGAGTCGCTGGCGGCGATCCAGGCGCTGCGTGCGCCGTGGCTGGAGCTGTTTGCCGGCCTGGCGCGCCAGCATCAGCTGCATCTGGTGGCCGGCAGCTTTCTGCTGGACCTGGGCCAGGGCCGTTACCGTAATCGCAGCGACTGGTTCACCCCCGATGGCCGGCATGGCTGGCAGGACAAGCTGCAGCTGACCGGCTTCGAAAAGGCCGCCGGGCTGATCGAGCCGGGCAATGCGCTGAAGGTGTTCGACCTGGATGGTGTGCGTGCGGCGATCGCGATCTGCTACGACAGCGAGTTCCCGCTGCCGGTGCGCGCGCAGTACGAGGCCGGCGCGCGGCTGTTGATCGTGCCCAGTTGCACCGACACCGCTGCCGGGGCGATGCGGGTACGGGTCGGCTGCCTGGCGCGCGCGCTGGAAAACCGTGTGTTCGTCGCGCAATCGGTCACGGCCGGGCAAGCACCGTGGAGCCCGGCGCTGGACGTCAATACCGGCGAAGCGGCGGTGTTCGCACCGATGGATGTCGGCTTCCCGGCCGATGGCGTGCTGGCGCAGACCCAGGGCACTGCCGTGTGGGCGTATGCGGAGCTGGATTTTGCCGCCTTCGAGGCCAGCCGCGCGCAGGCCCAGGTCGCCAACGATCGCGATTGGGTCGGTCAATTGGGCGCTCACGTTGCACGTGCCAGGCTGGCCACCTTCGACTGATAGAGCGTGGTCCTCAAAGGACGATGTTCATCGTCGGGCGAGCGCAGCCGGTGTTCGCGACGGCACTGCCATACGTACGCTGCAACGTTCACGCGCCGTGCCTCAAGTGGTGACCGCGCGCTACGGTACCTCAGCCACTTTCATCCCTTGCAATACCTTCCACCAGGTTCCCATGGCCAAGAAAACCCTGATTCCGCACAGCGTCCGTCTCGAGTTCGCGCCCGGCGCGCTGGTACACAGCAATCTGTCCGGTGCGGCCTTCACCGACGACTGGCTGTGGGTGGCCGGCGACGAGGCCTGCGCGGTGGATCGCCTGCGCAGGCTCGACCCCGTGAAGCGCGAGACGCTGCGCTTCGGCCAGGGGCAGAGCTTTGCGCTGGCCGAGTTGCTGGACCTGCCCGGCGAGGCGGCCGAGGAGGCGGATCTGGAAGGCATGGCGCTGTCGGAGGGATTCCTCTGGGTGATCGGCTCGCATGGGCTCAAGCGCAAGAACGCCAAGCGCAGTCGCGACGATGCCGAAAACGCCAAACGCCTGACCAAGCTCAAGCTCGACGCCAATCGCCGCCTGCTGGCCTGCCTGCCGATCGAGCGCGATGCCGACGGCACCCCGCGCCTGGTGCGCGAAGCCGCTGACGGCCGTCGCGCGCTGCGGCTCAAGGGCGATGCCAAACACAACCAGCTCACCGAGCTGCTGGCCGACGACCCGCACTTCGGCCCGTTCCTGAAGATCCCGGGCAAGGACAACGGCTTCGATATCGAAGGCATCGTGGTGGACGGCGAGCGCCTGCTGCTGGGCCTGCGTGGCCCGGTGCTGCGCGGCTGGTCGGCGCTGCTGGAGATCCGGGTGCAGGCGCATGGCGAGCACCTGCGCCTGGCGCCGCTGGACGAGGACGGCACGCTGCTGCGCAAGCACTTCCTGCAATTGGGCGGGCTGGGCATCCGCGACCTGCATTATTCCGGCGACGACCTGTACCTGCTGGCGGGCCCGACCATGGTGCTGAACGGCGAAATCCGCCTGTTCAAATGGCCGGGCGCGCGTGCAGTGCTGGCCGCCAACCAGGCGCCGGTGCGCTTTCAGCACGCGCTGCTGGAATCGGCGGTGTTGCCGCACGGCACCGACAGCGACCGCGCCGAGGCGATCTGCAATCTTCCCAGCCACCTGGCCGGCGACACGCCCAGCTGGCTGGTGCTGTACGACGCGCCCGGCCCGGCGCGCAGTGGCGGCGATGACGTGGTCTACGGCGACCTGTTGCGCAACCGCTGAGCCGCGCGCGGGCAGGCCTGCGCTGGTCAAGGTAAAATCGGCCGACTCCCGTTTTGCCGAGCGCTCCATGACCTGCCGCACCCGTTTTGCCCCCAGCCCCACCGGTTACCTGCACATCGGTGGCGCCCGCACCGCCCTGTATTGCTGGCTGGAGGCGCGCCGCCGCGGCGGGCAGTTCGTGCTGCGCATCGAAGACACCGACCGTGAGCGCAGCACCCAGGCCGCGATCGACGCCATCCTGGAGGCGATGGAATGGCTGGGCCTGGGTTACGACGAGGGCCCGATCTACCAGACCCAGCGCGTCTCCCGCTACCAGGAGGTCGCCGAGCAGCTGCTGGCCCAGGGCAAGGCCTATTACGCCTACGAAACCCGCGAGGAACTCGACGCCATGCGCGAGGCCGCGATGGCCAGGCAGGAAAAGCCGCGCTACAACGGCGCCGCCCGCGAGCAGAACCTGCCGTACCGCGACGACCCCAACCGGGTCATCCGCTTCAAGAATCCGGTCGGCGGCACGGTGGTGTTCGACGACCTGATCAAGGGCGTCATCGAGATCGCCAACAGCGAGCTCGACGACATGGTGATCTTCCGCCCGGACGGCTTCCCCACCTACAACTTCGCGGTGGTGGTGGACGACTGGGACATGGGCATCACCGAGGTGATCCGCGGCGACGACCACATCAACAACACTCCGCGCCAGATCAATATCTATGAGGCGCTGGGCGCCCCGGTGCCGAAGTTCGCGCACATGCCGATGATCCTGGACGAGCAGGGCGCCAAGCTGTCCAAGCGCACCGGCGCGGCCGACGTGATGCAGTACAAGGACGCCGGCTATCTGCCGCATGCGCTGATCAACTACCTGGCCCGTCTGGGCTGGTCGCACGGCGACCAGGAGTTGTTCAGTCGGCAGGAACTGCTCGACCTGTTCGACGTGAAGAACGTCAATTCCAAGGCCGCGCGGCTGGACATGGCCAAGCTGGGCTGGGTCAACCAGCACTACCTCAAGACCGACGACCCGGCCAGCATCGCCCCGCAGCTGGAATACCAGCTCGCCAGGCTGGGCATCGATGTCGCCGCCGGCCCGGCCGCCGCCGATGTGGTGGTGGCGCTGCGCGAACGCGTGCAGACCTTGAAGGAAATGGCCGAAAAAGCCGTGGTCTGGTACCAGCCGCTGGAAACCTACGACGAAGCGGCGGTGATGAAGCACCTCAAGCTGGGCGCAGAAGTGCCGCTGGGCAAGGCGCGCGAACTGCTGGCGGCACAGAGCGAATGGAGCGTGGAGACCGTCTCGGCCGCGTTGCACGACGCGGCCGCCGCGCTGGAGCTGGGCATGGGCAAGGTGGCCCAGCCGCTGCGCGTGGCCATCACCGGCACCCAGGTCAGCCCGGACATTTCGCAGACGGTGTACCTGGCCGGACGCGAGGGCGCCTTGAAACGCATCGATGCGGCACTCATCAAGATAGGGGCGGGCTGACCGCCGGAGCCTGTGATGAAAACCAACGAACACGCCTGCACTGCACCGCATCACCATGTCGACGACGCCAACGGCTTCGTGCGCGCGGTGGAGCGCGCCTGCAGCGAGCGCGGCCTGCGGCTGACGCCGATCCGCGCCAATGTGCTGCGGCTGATCGCCGACGCCGGCAAGCCGGTCAAGGCCTACGAACTGCTGGACTGGGTGCGCGAGGGCAAGGGCGTTGGCGCCGACGCTCCGCCCACGGTGTACCGCGCGCTGGATTTCCTGATGGCCAACGGCTTCGTGCACAAGCTCGAGTCGGTCAACGCCTTCGTCGCCTGCCACCACCCCAACAGCGCCCAGCACTCGGTGCCGTTCTTGATCTGCGACCGCTGCCATAGCGCGGTGGAACTGGAAGACCGCGAGGTGGTGGCGCAACTGGAAGCGCGCGCCAAGGCGCTGGGCTTCCAGCCGCAGGCGCAGACGCTGGAAGTACACGGCCTGTGCGCCAAGTGCGCGGTGGCCGAGTAAGCATCGCAAGGCAAACTCAGGGCGGTTCACCTGGAGCGGCTAACAAGCCGTCGCCGCACCTACGCGGAATGGATGCCGCGCAAGAGCTTGCAGGGACGTACTTGCAGCGTGTGCCGCGACTTTAGGCGCCCAAGGGCCCTGCAGCCAGGCAGCAGATCAGCTGCCGTGACAGAGTTTTGTTAGCCGCTCTATAAGTTGCCGGCAGTGCGCAGACGCAGCCATCTGCTGCAGACAAATGCGCTGTTGTTGTCACAGCAACCAAGCTTCGAGCAGTACGCGCATGCACGAGTGCCATGCATGCGCATCAGTGGGGTCGCCAGCGACTCTTACCCGAGCTATCAGACACCACCACGCATCACGCCGCGGCGTCGGTCTTGCACCCATAGCCCGCCAGAAACAGGGCGACCGCGCGCTGCGCGGCGCCGCGCAGATACTCGGGCGAGGGGTCCTTGAGTGCGCCGAACAGGCAGGGCATCAGGGTTTCCGCCTCCAGCAGCCCGCCGAACTGCCTTGACGCGATCAGGACGTCGGCGCAGCGGATCGCGCCGCGATCCATCTGCGTCTGCAGGTAATCGGCCATGCGTTGCACGCCTTCTTCCGGACCGGAATTGAAGAACAGCGCGCCCACGTCCGACCGCCCCGACACGCCGATGATGGTCTGCCAGATGGTGATCGAGCTGGGCGCGCACAGGAAACCGAGGATGTCCTCGCCGAAGCGCTGCAGGGTCTCGGCGACCGGGCCGTTGCTCTGCGAAAGCGCGTCCAGAAGCGGGTCGATGTAGCGGTCGGACATGTCCTTGGCAAACGCCACGAACAACTCCTCCTTGGACGGGAAATAGCCGTAGAGCGTGCGCTTGGAGCCGCCGACGCGGGCGGCGATCTGCGACATCGAGGCGCCTTCGAAGCCCAGTTCGAGGAACACCTCGCTGGCCGCCTGCACGATGGCGTCGCGTTTTTCTTCGGTTCTGACCCGCATCCACTGACTCCCTGGGGCGCTTAAGTATACCGACTGGGCAGGAATGCTTGACGCCCACGGATGCGCTTATTAGGATACCGAACCGTACCGTTTAGATTTAACCATCCTGCGTCCCGTCGGAGACCTCCTCGTGCGTCCTCATGCTTCGTTTCGCCTGCCCCTGCTCGCTGCTGCCGTTGCTGCCACCGTCCTGCTCAGTGCCTGCGGCAGCCCGCCGGGCGGCCCGCCGCCGGAGGAGGGCATGCCCGAAATGGGCGTGCTGAGCGTCAAGCCGCAGCCGGTGACCCTGACCACCGAGCTGCCTGGACGCACGGTTCCCTACCTGATCGCCGAAGTTCGCCCGCAGGTAGGCGGCATCGTGCAGTCGCGCCAGTTCACCGAGGGCGGCGACGTCAAGGCCGGGCAGACGCTGTACCAAATCGATCCGGCGACCTACCGCGCCAGCTATGCCAGCGCCCAGGCCACCCTGGCCAAGGCGCAGGCCAACCTGCGCACTGCCAGGCTCAAGGCCGAGCGCTACACCGAACTGGTGCAGATCAAGGCGATCAGCCAGCAGGATGGCGATGACACCGCCGCAGCGCTGGGCCAGGCCGAGGCCGATGTGGCCGCCGGCAAGGCCAGCGTGGAAACCGCGCGCATCAACCTGGCCTTCGCGCGCCTGGACGCGCCGATCTCCGGCCGCATCGGCCGCTCCAGCGTCACCCCGGGCGCCTTGGTGACCGCCAACCAGGCCACCGCGCTGACCACCATCCAGCAACTGGACCCGATCTACATCGACGTCACCCAGCCCAGCGCGGCCTTGCTCCGCCTGAAGCAGGCGATGGCGCGCGGCGAGCTGGAGAAGGCCGGCGACGACGCGGCCAAGGTGTCGCTGCTGTTGGAAGACGGCAGCACCTATCCGCTGCAGGGCCACCTGGCGTTCTCCGATGTCACCGTCGACCAGAACACCGGCTCGATCACCTTGCGCGCGGTGTTCCCGAACCCGAATGCGGAGTTGTTGCCGGGCATGTATGTGCGCGCGGTGCTGCAGGAAGGCATCAAGGAGCAGGGCGTGCTGGTGCCGCAGCAGGCGGTCTCGCGCAATGGCGCCGGCAAGCCCACCGCCTTCGTGGTCGGTGCCGATCACAAGCTGCACCTGCGCGTGCTGGAAACCGACCGCGAAGTCGGCGACCAGTGGCTGGTGCGCAGCGGCCTGAAGGCCGGCGAGCAACTGGTGGTCGAAGGCGTCTCGCGCGCCCGCGACGGCATCAAGGTCAAGACCGTGCCGTGGCAGCCCAAGGGCAGGCCGGCTGCCGGTGCCGGCAGTGCAGCCGCCGGCACTCCTTCCGCCCCGACCGCACCGCGTGCGGCCAACTGAGGCGGGATCACACGTCATGGCACGCTTCTTTATCGATCGTCCGATCTTCGCCTGGGTGTTGGCCATCATCGTGATGCTGGCCGGCATCCTGTCCATCGCCACCTTGCCGATTGCGCAATACCCCAGCATCGCGCCGCCCGCCGTCGCCATCACCGCCAACTATCCGGGCGCCTCGGCGAAGACCCTGGAAGACACCGTCACCCAGGTCATCGAGCAGAAGATGAAGGGGCTGGACCACCTCACCTACATGGCCTCCACCAGCGAATCCAGCGGTGCGGTGACCATCACGCTGACCTTCGACAACGGCACCGATCCGGACACTGCGCAGGTGCAGGTGCAGAACAAGTTGTCGCTGGCCACGCCGTTGCTGCCGCAGGAAGTGCAGCAGCAGGGCGTGACGGTGACCAAGTCGGCCACCAACTTCCTCAACGTGCTGGCCTTCACTTCCGAAGACGGCAGCATGAGCGATTCGGACCTGTCCGATTACGTGGCGGCCAACGTGCAGGAAACCATCAGCCGCGTCGAAGGCGTGGGCGACACCACCTTGTTCGGCTCGCAGTACGCGATGCGGGTATGGATGGACCCGAACAAGTTGAACAACTTCAGCCTGACTCCGGTGGATGTGCGCACCGCGATCCAGGCGCAGAACGCGCAGGTTTCCGCCGGCCAGCTGGGCGCGTTGCCGGCGGTGCCCAACCAGCAACTCAATGCCACCATCACCGCGCAGACCCGGCTGAAGACCGCCGAGGAGTTCGAGAACATTTTGCTGCGCACGCAGTCCGATGGCTCGCAGGTGCGCCTGCGCGATGTGGCACGCATCGAGCTGGGCAGCGAGAGCTACAACACGGTGGGCCGCTACAACGGCAAGCCGGCCGCCGGTCTGGCGATCAAGCTGGCCACCGGCGCCAATGCGCTGGATACGGTGCGCGCGATCGACAAGAGCCTGGAGGAGCAGGAGAAATTCTTCCCGCCCGGCATGAAGGTGCAAAAGCCGTACGACACCACGCCGTTCGTGCGCATCTCCATCGAGCAGGTGGTGCATACGCTGATCGAAGCGGTGGTGCTGGTGTTTCTGGTGATGTACCTGTTCCTGCAGAATTTCCGCGCGACCTTGATCCCGACCATCGCGGTGCCGGTGGTGTTGCTCGGCACCTTCGGCGTGCTGGCGGCGTTCGGTTTTACCATCAACACGCTGACCATGTTCGCGATGGTGCTGGCGATCGGCCTGCTGGTGGACGATGCCATCGTGGTGGTGGAAAACGTCGAACGCGTGATGGGCGAGGAGCAGTTGTCGCCCAAGGACGCCACGCGCAAGTCGATGGACCAGATCTCCGGCGCGCTGGTCGGCGTGGCCCTGGTGCTGGCCGCGGTGTTCGTGCCGATGGCGTTCTTCGGTGGTTCCACCGGTGTGATCTACCGGCAGTTCTCGATCACGATCGTCTCGGCCATGACCTTGTCGGTGCTGGTGGCGATGATCCTGACCCCGGCCCTGTGCGCCACCTTGCTCAAGCCGGTGGAGAAGGGCCATGGTCTGGCGACCACCGGGTTCTTCGGCTGGTTCAACCGCATGTTCGATCGCGGCAACAACGGCTATCAGGGCGTGGTGCGGCACATGCTGGGCAAGGGCTGGCGCTACATGCTGGCCTACGCGGTGTTGCTGGCGTTGGTGGTGTTCGGCTTCATGAAGCTGCCGGTGGGCTTCCTGCCGGACGAGGACCAAGGCACGCTGTTCGTGCTGGTGCAGTTGCCGCCCGGTGCCACCGATGCGCGCACCGGCGAGGTGCTCAAGCAGGTGGAGCATCACTTCCTGGTCGATCAGAAGGACTCGGTTGCCGGCATTTTCGCGGTCTCCGGTTTCAGCTTTGCCGGTACCGGCCAGAACGTGGGCTTTGCCTTCGTCAAGTTGCGCCCGTGGGACGAGCGCACCGGCAAGGGCCAGAGCGTCACCGATGTGGCGGGCAAGGCCGGTGCGTTCTTCAGCACCATCCGCGATGCCAAGGTGTTTGCATTCGCACCGCCGGCGGTGTCGGAGCTGGGCAATGCGACCGGGTTCGACCTGATGCTGCAGGACCGCGCCAACCTCGGCCACGAGGCCTTGATGCAGGCGCGCAACCAGCTGCTGGCCGAGCTGTCGCAGGACAAGCGGCTGGTGGCGGTGCGCCCGAACGGGCAGGAGGACACGCCCGAGTTCAAGCTGGAAATCGATTCGCACAAGGCGCAGGCCATGGGTGTGTCGATCGCCGATATCAACAACACCTTCTCCAGCGCCTGGGGCAGTACCTACGTCAACGACTTCATCGACAAGGGCCGCGTCAAGAAGGTGATGCTGCAGGCCGATGCGGTGTACCGCATGAATCCGCAGGACATCGACCGCTGGTTCGTGCGCAACAGCGCCGGCACGATGGTGCCGTTCAACGCTTTCGCCACTGCCAGCTGGAGTTCGGGCTCGCCGCGTCTGGAGCGCTACAACAGCGTGCCGTCGGTGGAGATCCTGGGCATGGCGATGCCGGGTGCTGCGTCCAGTGGCGAGGCGATGCAGATCGTCGAAGCGGCGGCGGCCAAGTTGCCGCCGGGCATCGGCTACGAGTGGACCGGGTTGTCGCGGCAGGAGAAATCCTCGACCGGCCAGACCGGCCTGTTGTACGGGTTGTCGATCCTGATCGTGTTCCTGTGTCTGGCCGCGTTGTACGAAAGCTGGGCGATTCCGTTCTCGGTGATCCTGGTGGTGCCGCTGGGCGTGTTCGGCACGCTGCTGGGCGCGATGCTGACCTGGAAAATGAACGATGTGTACTTCCAGGTGGGCCTGCTCACCACGATTGGCCTGGCATCGAAAAACGCGATCCTGATCGTGGAATTTGCCAAGGAACTGCATGAAAGCGGCAAGAGCCTGATCGAGTCCGCATTGGAGGCAGCACGCATGCGCTTGCGGCCGATCCTGATGACATCGCTGGCCTTCATCCTGGGCGTGGTGCCGCTGGTGCTTGGCAGTGGTGCCGGTGCAGGCGCGCAGCATGCCTTGGGCACCGCGGTGATCGGCGGCATGTTGTCCGGCACGATTCTGGCGATCTTCTTCGTGCCGTTGTTCTTCGTGCTGATCAGCGGCTTGTTCACCCGCCGCGCACAGCCCACTTCGCCCGCACCGCAACCGGCAGGACACTGAGATGACACCGATCCGCATGACATTGACCGCGATCGCGGTGGCCGGCGTGCTGTCCGGATGCACGCTGATGCCGCGCTATGCACGGCCCGACGCACCGGTGCCCGAGCGCTTTGCCGGCACCGAGCTCTCGACGGCATCCACTACCACCGATACGGCCAGCCCCGCGCAGGCGATCGATATCGCCAACATCGGCTGGCGGCAGGTGTTCACCGACCCGGCGCTACAGCAGGTGATCGCGCTGGCACTGGAGAACAATCGCGACCTGCGTGTGGCCGCGCTCAACATCGAGGTGGCACGTGCGCAGTACCGGGTGGAGCGCGCTGCGCTGCTGCCCGCCGTGCAGGGCACCGGTACCGCCAATAACGCGCGCACGCCGTCGGAGCTGGCCATTCCGGGCCAGCCGCAGGTGTTCCGGACCTACAGCGCCAACATCGGCGTCAGTGCATACGAGCTGGATCTGTTCGGACGTGTGCGCAGTCTCAAGGAACAGGCGCTGCAGCAGTTCCTGTCCACTGCCGAGGCACGCCGCAGCACCCATATCAGCCTGGTGGCCGAAGTGGCCACCGCCTATCTGACGCTGGCGGCCGATCAGCAGTTGCTGCAGCTGGCGCAGTCCACCTTGAGCAGCCAGGGCGACAGTTATCGCTTGCAACAACGCAGTTTCGAGCTGGGTGTGGCCTCGCAGCTCAGCTTGCGCCAGGCGCAGACCACGGTGGAATCCGCACGCGTGGATGTGGAGCGTTACACCGCGCAAGTGGCGCAGGACCGCAATGCATTGGTGCTGCTGGTCGGCACGCAAGTGCCGGCGGGGCTGTTGCCGCAGGCCTTGCCCGACGGCGCCAGCGTGGACGGCAACGTGCTGGCCAGCGTGCCGACCGGGTTGCCGTCGCAGTTGCTGCAGCGCCGCCCGGACATCCTGGAGGCCGAGCGCAACCTGCGTGCGGCCAACGCCAACATCGGTGCGGCGCGCGCGGCGTTCTTCCCGAGCATCAGCCTGACTGCATCGACCGGCTCGTCCAGCAGCAGCCTGTCCAACCTGTTCGATTCCGGCACCCGCGCCTGGAGCTTCGTGCCCACGCTGACGCTGCCGATCTTCAACGCCGGGCGTAACCGCGCCAACCTGGACATGGCCAAGGCCAACCGCGATATCGAAGTGGCGCAGTACGAAAAGGCGATCCAGAGCGCATTCCGCGAGGTCTCCGATGCGCTCGCGCAACGCGAGACCCTGGGCCGGCAATTGCAGGCGCAACAGGCCCTGGTCGATGCCACTGCCGACAGTTACCGGCTGTCGCAGGCGCGCTTCGAACGCGGCGTGGACAGCTACCTGCAGGCGCTGGATGCGCAGCGCGCGCTGTACAGCGCGCAGCAGAACTTGATCACCACGCAGCTGTCGCGCTTCACCAATCTGGCGACGTTCTACAAGGCGATGGGTGGCGGTTGGCTGCAATCGGCCGACCCGGCAGTGGCCACGACGGCGACGGGGCAGCCACGTGGATGACGCCGCTGCCGAGGCCCCGGCGCCCAGGCGCGCACCGCACGACAAGCGTGGCGCGATCCTGCGCGCGGCAGCCGAGCTATTTCCACGCCAGGGCTTCGACAAGACCAGCATGGACAGCATCGCCGAGCGCGCAATGGTGTCCAAGGCCACGGTGTATGCGCACTTCGCGTCCAAGGAGGTGCTGTTCCGCACCACCCTGGAGGCGCTGGCGCACCAGTCGCCCAATCCCTGGGAGGCGCTGTTGAACATGCGCGGCCCGTTGCCCGTGCGTCTGCTCGCCATCGCCGACGCGGTCGTGCGCATGGCGGCCAGCAATGCGCTGGGCGATGCCGCCTACGGCCTGGTGCGGCCGCCGGCACTGCCCAGCCAGATACGCGAGGAGATGTGGACGCTGGGCTTCGAACGCTACGACACCACGATGCGTGCGGTGTTGGCGCGCGAAGTGGAGCAGGGCAGCCTGGTCATCGACAATCTGCCGGATGCCTCGGTGCATTTCTTTGGATTGATGACCGGGATGCCAGCCAATGCAGCGCTGCGTGGCGACACGTGGCAGGCACCGGCCGCCACGCAGCACGGGTATGTCGCCAGTGCGGTGGCGCTGTTCCTGCGCGCGTATCGGCCGCAACCGGCGGTGGTGACAGCGGAGGGCAAGCGCGAGGTGCCGAGCGGGTTCTAGCGGCGGCGGCAGGGCAGCGCAATGGGCGTTACCGAGAAGGCCTGGTCGCGCGCAGGCACGCTCCTACACGGGTGTGTCAGCGCGCCAGGTTGTGCCGCAAGGCATCGATCACCCCCTTTAATCCGGCCGCAAGCCGAGGTCGTTGTAGGAGCGTGCCCGCGCGCGATGGGGCGTTACCGAGAAGGCCTGGTCGCGCGCAGGCACGCTCCTACACGGGCGTGTCAGCGCGCCGGAGCGTGCCGCAACGCATCGATCACCCCTTCAAACCCGCCGCAAGCCGACGCTGTCGTAGGAGCGTGCCCGCGCGCGATGGGGCGTTACCGAGAAAGGCCTGGTCGCGCGCAGGCACGCTCCTACACGGGTGTGTCAGCGCGCCGGAGCGCGCCGCAACGCGTCGATCACCCCCTTCAACCCGTCCGCAAGCCGACGCTGTCGTAGGAGCGTGCCCGCGCGCGATGGGGCGTTACTGAGAAGGCCTGGTCGCGCGCAGGCACGCTCCTACACAAGCGTGTCACCGCGCCGGAGCGTGCCGCAATGCGTCGATCACCCCTTCAGCCCGGCCGCAAGCCGACGCTGTCGTAGGAGCGTGCCCGCGCGCGATGGGGGGTTACCGAGAAGGCCTGGTCGCGCGCAGGCACGCTCCTACACGAGCGTGTCACCGCACCAGGTCAAGCCGCAATGCGTCGATCACCCCCCCTCAACCCGTCCGCAAGCCGACGCCGTTGTAGGAGCGTGCCCGCGCGCGATGGGGCGTTACCGAGAAAGGCCTGGTCGCGCGCAGGCACGCTCCTACACGGGCGTGTCAGCGCGTCAGATCGTGCCGCAATGCGTCGATCACTACCTTGAGTGCGCGCGAGGATTGGCGGCGGCCGGGGTAATAGGCGTGAGCCATCGAACGGCTCGCGCCAGTCCTCCAGCACGCGGCGTAGCCGGCCGGCGGCGATATGCTCCAGCAACATGGTTTCCGGCAAGAACGCGAGTCCGCCGCCAGCCAACGCGGCACGCAGGATGGCGCTGCTGCCGTTGAAGGTCCATTGCCCGTCCACGCGCACCTTGACCTCGCGGCCGTCCTTTTCGAAATCCCAGGGCAGCAAACCGCCATGGGTGGGCAGGCGCAAGCCGATGCAGTTGTGCCGGGCCAGCTCGGCCGGCGCGGCGGGGATGGTGTGGTGCACGAAGTAGTCCGGCACCGCCACCACCGCCATGCGCTGCACCGGGCTGATCGGCACCGCGATCATGTCCTTCGCGACCTGGTCGCCCAGCCGGATGCCGATGTCGTAGCGCTCGGCAACGATGTCGGCCAGCCCTTAATCGACGGTGACCTCGATCTTGAGGTCGGGATAGTTGGGCAGTACGTTCGACAACGCCGGCCAGATATAGGCATCGGCGGCGTGGCCGGCGGTGGTGATACGGATGGTGCCGGCCGGCTTGTCGCGGAAGTCGGTGAGCGCGGACAGCTCGTCGTCGATCTCTTCCAGGCGTGGTGCCACGGTGTCGAACAGGCGTGCGCCGGCTTCGGTTATCGACACGCTGCGCATGGTGCGGGTCAACAGACGGACGCCCAGGCGTGTTTCCAGTGCGCGCACGGTATGGCTCAGCGCCGATTGCGAGACGCCCAGCTGCGCGGCGGCACGGGTGAAGCTGCCCTGGCGCGCCACGGTGACGAAGGCCTGCGGATCGTTGAGATTTTCCCGCGCCATTGCTTGCGACGGCCGACTCCAGCGCATGCCATTCATGCCGCTGCATCATGCGCGATGGTGCGTGATGGCTTCAAATCCGAGGTGTCATTGCCGCATTGATGCGCTGTGTTTCTAGGTGCATGCGCGGTTGCCAGGGTAATGCCGGAGCACACGCGCGCTACAGTGCAGGCACTTGGATCGAGGAGCACTGCCATGAATCTGTTCGCAACTGCGATGTCGCTGTCGATGATGGCCGCCGTCACGCCCGGTGGTGAAGAGCAACAGACGATCAGGGTGAGCAAGGCCGGTGGCGCCGCATCTGCGGCCGGCCCGGCCGACTATTTCACCGGCAAGGTGCGCATCGATGCGCCCTTCCAGGCCGACGCGCCGGCGCGGGTGGGCGGCGCCACGGTGACTTTCGAACCTGGCGCGCGCACCGCCTGGCACACCCACCCACTGGGGCAGACGCTGATCGTCACCGCCGGTGCCGGGCGCGTGCAGGAATGGGGCAAGCCGGCGCAGCAGATCCGCCCGGGCGACATCGTGTGGATTCCGCCGGGCGTCAAGCACTGGCACGGTGCCAACGCCACGGTGGCGATGTCGCATATCGCCATCGCCGAAGCGCAGGACGGCTCGCCGGTGACCTGGCTGGAGCAGGTCAGCGAGGCGCAGTACGCGGCCGAGTGACACGGCGCTCAACGGTGACGTGGTGCGGTCTGCCGCGTCATCGTAGGTGATGCATGTCGCTTAGTGCAGGAGCGCGTGACTAGGCTCCGCTGCGTCACTGCGCACGAATGAGCTTACGCCGCTTGTGTCGCAGCCTGTGCTCCGGCACGCAACCGCTGCGCGTCACGTGCGGGCGGCGCGCCGAGAATGCGTGCGTAGTCGCGACTGAATTGCGAGGCGCTCTCGTAGCCGACGCGAAAGCCGGCATCGGCGGCATTCAGCGCTTCGGCCAGCATCAGCCGGCGCGCTTCGTGCACGCGCAGATGCGAGCGATATTCCAGCGGCGTCATCGAGGTGACCGCCTTGAAATGCGCATGAAAGGTGGAGCGGCTCATTGCCGACAGATCGGCGATCTGCTCGATGCGGAAGCGCTGTGCGTAATGCTCGCGCAGCCAGACAATGGCTTTGGAAATCTGGTTGAGCCGGCTGTCGGCGATGGCCATCTGGCGCACCACCGCATTGGCTGGATCGGCCATCAGGCGATAGAGCACTTCGCGCAGGACCAGCGGCGCCAGTGCGGCGATCTCCTGCGGTTGGTCAAGCAAACGCGCCAGCCGCACTGCAGCGTCCTGCAATGGCGGCGTGCTGTGGTTGAGCAACAAGCCGGCCTGCGCCGCATCGCGTTGCGGCTCGACCAGCTCCGGGTGGCTAACGGCCAGGTCGCTCAGCACGGCGGTGTCCAGATCCAGGCAGAAACACAGATACGGCTGCGCGGCGCTGGCCTCGATCACCGAACCGACGATCGGCAGATCCACCGAGGCCACCAGATACATCTGCGGGTGATAGAGATACGCCGCCGCGCCCAGCATCGCCTGCTTGCGGCCTTGCGCCACCAGGCACAGCATCGGCGTGTAGACCGTGGGCACCGACACGGTGGGCGAGGCGCTGCGCATGATCTGCAGCCCGGCAATCCGGGTGGCGTGCATGCCGTCGCCAGGAGCATGGCGCAGCAGGATGTCGGTCATCTCGGTCAAGGCGGACATGCAGGACTCGGCGGTGGCACCAGGCGGCTCGGCCGCGATGCCGTCGATCGTACAAGACCCACCGTCATGGAGCCCGCATGCCGGCCGCAGCAGCGGCAAAGGCAGCGCCGGGTGGCGCCGGCACAGGCTGTCAGGCCTGTGCGCGCCCGACGCCCGACAATCGCAGGCCAGACACGATCCTGCGCTCACACACGCGCCGTATCATGGGTGTCTGTTCCCGTGACGACCCCGTCCCATGCCCGCAAAACGTTCGACCATCCCCGCACCGGCAAGCCCGGCCGACTGGAAGGCGCTCGAGGCTGCCGCCACGGCCGAACTTGCGCGCCGCACGGCGCAAGCGCATCAGCAGATTCTGGGATTGTTGAACACGCATGGGCATCTGCTCAGCGAAGCGCAGCGGCGTGGATTGCACCGGCGCTTGCTGCGTGCGGGACGCTAAACGGAGCCGCTAGGACGCCAACCACATCCTTGACGCTAGAGCGACGGTGTCAACGTGGCTGCCGTACGCATTTTGCTGATTGGGGAGTCGAGTGTGCGGTGCCCTCACCACTTGCGGGACACGCCGTGAATCCATCCGTGGAGATTCCTTGGCGGCCTCCATGCCGCCAAGGGTCCCGCAACCGGCGAGGACACCGCACCAGAAAGGTGGTCGGTGCTCGCATAAGAGCTGCTTGTCGCGCGAAGTGCATTGGTCGTTGACTGTTGGGTCGCGCAGGTACATCGCTGTCCAAATGCGCATGACGCACTGTGCTTGCCCATGCTCACCGAACATCCCGACTGGTTGTCGCTCGAGATGCATCGGGCGTTGAGCTGGCACATCGGCATCAAACAACGCGCATCTGGCACTGCTTTTAATCGTGCACACCGACCATCCAGACAGGTCCTTGCCCGCCTACCGCCGCGGGACCTTACGCGGCATGGATGCCGCGTAAGAGCCTACATGGACGTACTTGCGGCGTGTCCTGCGATGGTGGGCGGGCAAGGGCCCCGCAGCTAAGCGGCAGATCGCCCGCTTTACAGCTGAGCTATCCGCAACGCCGTAGATCGTCCACTCTGCCTTGCGGCGTGTGCTGCGATGGTGGGCGGGCAAGAGCCCTGCAGCCAAGCTGCAGATCGCCTGCCTTACAGCTGATCTCTCCGCAAATCCCCATATCGGGCTCTCCGGCTTGCAACGTGCTCCGCGGTGGCGAGCGGGCAGGGGCACTGCAGCGAACTCACAGATCGCCGGCCACCAATGATCCAACAGCGCGACTCGACCGAATCCAGCCACTAACCAACCAAGACGTCGCCTCGCAGCCACGCATCGATCCGCGTCCAGCCGGCATCGGCCGACGCGACCGACGCGCTCGCGTTCAACCGCCCAGCTCCCACGGCGGCACGTCGCCCAGGCGTTCCTGCAGAAAATCCACGAATGCACGCACACGCGGTGGCTGCAGCTGGCGCGCCGGCATCACCGCGTTGATCTGCGAGGTTGGCGGCGGGTAATCGGGAAGTACCTCGACCAACCGGCCGTTGCGCAGCTCCTCGGCGATATGCCAGTACGAATGCAGCGCGATGCCTTGGCCGGCGACGGCCGCATCGCGGATCAACTCACCGAAATTGCTTTCGAAGCGGCTCTGCATGCGCACGCGCACCAGGCCGCCCTCCGGGGTTTGCAACTGCCAGACATCCTGGCGGCCGTCGCGGCCCATCAGCAGCACGCCGGCATGCCCGGCCAGGTCGTCCGGCGTGCGCGGGGTGCCATGGCGCTGCAGGTAATCGGGCGAGGCGGCGAGGGTGCGGCGGTTGTCGGCGATGCGCCGCGCCACCAGCCCGGAGTCGTCCAGCGGGCCGATGCGGATCGCCAGGTCGAAGCCTTGCCTGACCAGGTCCACCAGGTCGTCGCTCAGGTGCGCACTGATATGCACGCGTGGATGACGGGCCTGGAATTCCGGGAGCAAGGGCGACACGTACTGCCGCCCGAACGAGGCCGACATGGTCATGCGCAGGATGCCGCCGACCGCGTGCGCGCTCTCGCGCAGATCGTCGGCCAGCGCGTCCAGATCCTGCACCAGCACGCGTCCGCGCTCGGCCAGGCGCTGGCCTTCGGGGGTCGGGTGCAGCCGGCGCGTGGTCCGGTGCAGCAGGCGCACGCCCAGGTCGCGCTCCAGCCGCTTCAGGCGCTGGCTGGCGACCGCCACCGACAGGTCCAGGCTGCGCGCGCCGGCAGTGATCGAGCCGGAGTCGAGCACGCGCAGGAACAGCGCGATATCGCCGAGGCGGTCCATGCGATTCTCAATGATTGCTTGATAGTGAATCAGGATAACAGGGGTTTTTGCTTAGGACGCTTGAGCGCAGGCTGTGGCTTGTCTTCCCTGGTCCATGCCCATGTCCGCTTCCGCGCGTTCTTCCCGTTTTCCGCCAGCGCTGCTGGCGCTGACCATCGGTGCCTTCGGCATCGGCACCACCGAGTTCGTGATCATGGGCCTGCTGCAGCAGGTGGCCACCGACCTGGGCGTGTCGCTCAGCGCCGCCGGCCTGCTGATCAGCGGCTATGCACTGGGCGTGTTCGTCGGGGCGCCGGTGCTGACCCTGGCCAGTGCGCGGCTGCCGCGCAAGGCGGTGCTGGTCGGCTTGATGGCGATCTTCACCCTGGGCAACGTGGCCTGCGCGCTGGCGCCGGACTACACCAGCCTGATGGTCGCGCGTGTGCTGACCTCGCTGGCGCACGGCACCTTCTTCGGCGTGGGCGCGGTGGTGGCCACCTCGCTGGTCCCGGCCGAGCGCCGTGCCTCGGCGATCTCGCTGATGTTTGCCGGCCTGACCGTGGCCACCCTGCTGGGCGTGCCGGCTGGCGCCTGGCTGGGCCTGCAACTGGGCTGGCGGGCGACGTTCTGGGCGGTTGCGGTCGTCGGCGTGCTGGCCACGGCCGCGGTGGCACTGTGGGTACCGGCGAACGCGGGCGCGGCCGCGCCGGTGTCGTGGCGCCAGGAAGTGGCAGTGCTGGGGCGCGGGCAGGTGCTGCTGGCCCTGGCGATCACGGTGGTGGGCTATGCCGGCGTATTCGCGGTATTCACCTATATCCAGCCGTTGCTGGTGGACGTGAGCGGTTTTGCGCAGACGGCGGTGTCGCCGGTGTTGCTGGTCTTCGGCGTCGGCATGATCGTGGGCAATCTGCTGGGCGGGCGTCTGGCCGACCGGCGCCCCACCGCCGCGTTGCTGGGCAGCCTGGCGGCACTGGTGGTGGTGCTCGCCGCGATGGGCCTGGTCCTGCACAACAAGACCGCGATGGTGGTGTTCGTCGGGTTGCTGGGCGTGGCCGCCTTCGCCACCGTGGCGCCGCTGCAGTTGCGCGTGCTCGAGCATGCACGCGGTGCCGGCCAGAACCTGGCTTCCAGTCTCAATATCGCCGCGTTCAATCTGGGCAATGCGCTGGGCGCCTGGCTGGGCGGCGTGGTGATCGCCACGCATGCCGGCCTGGTCGCCACGCCCTGGGTTGCCGCGCTGTTGAGCGCGCTCGGCCTGGGGATCGCGTTGTGGAGCGTGCAACTGCAACGCCGGCGTACCGCCGCGCCGGGCGTGTGCGCGCAGGCGGGTTGATTCGTTTCTTAGGCACGAGCGCAGTGACCGCGCAACCGGCGGCCTTGCGCGCTCGCGCGGGTGATCGGCGAGCGGAGCCTGGCGCCTGGCATCGCGCGTGGCCGGATCGACCGGCAGCGCGCGGATTTTCCTTCGGTTTCAAGGAGCATTGCGATGGAGACACGTTTTCTCGGCCGTTCCGGTTTCAAGGTCCCGGTGCTCGGTCTGGGGGCCGGTACCTTTGGCGGCAAGGGGCCGCTGTTTTCTGCATGGGGCGATACCGATGTGGCGCAGGCGCAGCGCATGATCGATCTGTGCCTGGAGGCGGGCCTGAACCTGTTCGACACCGCCGATGTATATTCGGACGGCGCCTCTGAAGAGATCCTCGGCCAGGCGCTGCAGGGCCGCCGCGATCAGGTGATCCTCTCGACCAAGACCGGCCTGCGCCTGGGCGATGGGCCCAACGATGCCGGTGCCTCGCGCTTCCGCCTGTTGCGCGCGGTGGATGCCTCGTTGCGGCGCCTGCGCACCGACTATATCGATCTGCTGCAGCTGCATGCCTTCGACGCGATGACGCCGGTGGAAGAAACCCTGTCCACGCTGGATGGGCTGGTCCGCGCCGGCAAGGTGCGCTACCTGGGTGCGTCCAATTACGCCGGCTGGCAGCTGATGAAGTCGTTGGCGGTGGCCGATGCGCAGGGCTGGAGCCGCTTTGTCGCCAACCAGACCTATTACTCGCTGGCCGGGCGCGATTACGAATGGGAGCTGATGCCGTTGGGCATCGACCAGGGCGTGGGCGCGGTGGTGTGGAGTCCGCTGGGCTGGGGGCGCCTGACCGGCAAGCTGCGCCGCGGCCAGGCATTGCCCGAACACAGTCGCCTGCATGCCACTGCGGCCGCCGGCCCGGCGATCAGCGACGAGCGCCTGTTCGACATCGTCGATGTGCTCGACGCGATTGCCGACGAGAGCGGCCGCAGCGTGCCGCAGATCGCCATCAACTGGCTGCTGCAACGGCCCACCGTGAGCACGGTGCTGATCGGCGCACGTGACGAAGCGCAGCTGCGCCAGAACCTCGGTGCGGTGGGCTGGTCGCTGACGGACGCGCAACGCGCGCGCCTGGATGCAGTGAGCGCGGTGGAGCCACCGTATCCATATTACCCGTACTGGCGTGGGCACTTTGCCGAACGCAGCCCGCTGCCGGTGTGATGCCGCATCACAATGGCCGTGCCGTGCGCGGAACTACCTCGGGATAGGGCACCTCGATGTCTCGAAAGAGCCGGAAGAGCGCATCCGGGTTGAATGGCGGATGCGACAGGGCGTCGATCGGCTCCCGGTGCGCGGTTGCGCAGCCGATGCCGGCGGTGAGAAAGCGCAGTGGTCGCATGGCCGCGAAGGCGTAGCAGCTGGACCACTGCCACAGGCAGGCATGCGCCGCGCCTGCGTTTCCGCGTTGCGCGTTCAAGGACGTGGCCGCGCGCTCGGACGTGGACCGCGCGACAGCCGTGGACTGCCGCGCGGGATGACGTCTTGGCTTGCCTACCAGCGATACGCCACCGACATCTGGTACTGCCGTCCGGCGATCGGCCGGCCCATGAACACGCCGCCGGTCGCTGCACCCGGGACACGCACATTGCCTTCGGTCAGGCCCAGCGTGTCGGTGACGTTGCTGCCGCTGGCGGTCACTTCCCAGTGCTCGCCCACATGCAGGTTGGCGCCGATGTCGAGCATGTCGTAGGACGGCAGCCGCTGGCTGTTGGCCAGGTCCGCAAAGCGGTCGCCGATGTAGGAATAGGTGGCAAACACCTTGAGGTCGCCGAACGGCAGCATCCAGTAGTAACTGGGCGTGATGCGGAACTGGCGCTTGGGCTGGCGCATCACCTGGTTGCCGGTGAACTCGCGGTAGTTGCGGTACTTGGCATCCAGCCACACCCCGGTGCCGGCCAGCTCGAAGCCGCCGAACGGGCGGATGGCACCTTCCACCTCCAGCCCGCGCGCACGCGAGTCGCCAACGGTGGTGAAGTTTTCACCATTGGCCAGGAACGCCTGGAACGGCGAGTTCTTGAAGGTGTTGTAGAACGCGGTCAGGTACAGGTCGTAGCTGCTGGCACCGGACTTGAGCCCGAGTTCGTACTGATCCACTTCCTGCACGCGATTCTGGCCATCGCGCAGATTGTCGAAGCCGGGGAACTTCACCCCCGAGTTGACGCGTGCGAACAGGCTGTTGTGGGTATCGAGCGTGAAGTTCAGCCCCGCCGTCCAGGAGAATGCCTCATCGTCCTGGTCGATGCGGCGCGTGCTGGCCAGGGCGAGCGAGGTGGCGTTGTCGTACAGCGTGTCCGGGTTGCCGTCCAGATCGACGGTGGCGGTGTCGTGCACATCGCCGGTGACGCTCTGGCGTTCGTAGCGGGCGCCCAGGTCCAGGCGCAGCCGCGCGTTGAGCTCCCATTCGTCGGCGACGAAGGCGGCGATGTTCTCGCCATCGTAGTTGGCGCGCAGATTGAAGAACGCGGTGCTGGTGAAACCCTGGCGCGTGGCCTGCTGGCCGTTGTCCAGCGCCAGATCGATCCGGCGCGCGTTGTTCTGCGCGGTGAGCAGCATGGTGTTGCCCAGGTACCAGGTGTCGGCCGAGGAGTACCTGGCGTAGTACGCGCCCACGGTGAGCGTGTTGCCCGTAAACAATTCGCGGCTCAGGCGCAAATCGTTGGTGACCGAATTCAGGCGCTTGTCCACCGACCACCAGCCGGCTTCGAGCACCTGCTGATTACCATCCACCGCACCGCCGCCGTTGGTGAAGCTACCGCTGCCGGTAGTGCCGTAACTGGCGATGAAATCGCTCAATCGCACTGGCGCATCGCCGGTGAACAACGCATAGGTCGGCGCGCTGCCGCTCATCACGTTGAAGCGGTCGGCAATGGTCCAGTCACCGGTCTCCCAGTTCAGTTCGCCGCCGAACACATCGATGTTGACGCCGCGGCCGTCAGCCAGATCGCGGCGGATGGTCTGTCCATCTGGCCCGACCAGCAGGTCGACATTGCGGAAGTCGCGGCCGAGCAGGGTACTGGTTTGAGCATTCAGGCCGGGGAAGCTGGACAGGTCGTTGCCGTTGTTGCGCGACAGCAGCGGAATGGCGGTATAGAAGGCATTGTTGTCGTCGCTATGCCGCGCGTAGAACGACAGCTCGCCGCTGTCCCAGCGCTTGCTCAAGGTGGCGCTGAACTGGCCACCCTTGTCGGCGGAAAACTGCGGGTCGCGCACGCCGTCGGTTTCGCGAAAGAAACCGCCCACACTGTAGTACCAGCCATTGCCCATCGGCCCGCTGTTGAAGACATCGATGCGGCGCAGCGCGTTGTTGCCGCCGGTCAGGCGTACGCTGCCTTCGGGCTCGTCCTGGCCTTTTTTCTGGATGAAGTTGACCGTCAGGCCCGGTTGACCGTTGGAGAAGATCGGGCTGGAGCCGCCACGCAACACCTCCATGCGCTCGACCGTGTCGTCGACGCGAAACAGCGTGGAATTTTCCAGGAACGACAGGGTCGGCGGCGGAAACAGCGGCGAGCCATCCAGTTGCATGGTCACGAACGGCGCATCGCCTTCGGATGGCATGCCGCGCACGAAGATATTGGCGCCGGTGCCGCCACCGCTGGGCTCGGCCCATACGCCGGGCACGATCTTCAGCAGGTCCGCAGTGCTCTGCGGCACGGCCTGCTGGATCTGCTCCGGGCTGGCGGTGGTGATCGAGAAGCTGGCATCGCGCTTGGCCAGGCCCTTGAAGCGCGCGGTGCCGCTGACGATCACTGCATCCAGCGTGGTGGCCTCGCTGCGCGGCTCGGCGGTGGACGTCTGCGCATGCGCGGCAGGCGCAAGCAGGGCGCCGATGGCAAGGGACAGGGCATAGCGGGGCATCGATGCGGTCATGAAAGCTCTCCTGGGATGACGTCGCAGCTGGCGGCAATGCGCGCGTCGTACACGCGCCGCCAAAGGGTGACCGGCAGCACGTCACAGTGGCCGGTCGCGCAACGCAGCGACACACGTCGCGCTGTTGTTCTAACGGAGTTGCCGGCAAAAGCTGTTGTGCGCTGCGGCACTCGGTGCAGGCGATATGCTCGCCATCGATCAATGCGGCAAGGCGCCAGACAGCGCGTGCGCAGTGCACGTGTGTCGCTATCGGATTGCGTGTGGGTCGTTCCAACGCGCACCACAGCGGCAGCTGATGCGAACCATCGTCGCGGCACGATGGCTTTTGCGTATGCGCTGCCAGGCACCGTGCAATGGCGCAGCGATGTCGCTGCATGCAGGCCGATAGGCAGGTGCGCGCTTGGGCCCGTTTTACGCTGCTGCGCGTACCGGCGCGGCTTCGCGGATCGGCAGGTTGATCAGTGCGGCGATGACTGCCAGCAGCATGTCGGCGTACCACATCCAGCTGTAATCGCCGAAGCGCTCCAGCGCCAGCCCGCCCAGCCACGCCCCGAAGAAGCCGCCGATCTGGTGCGACAACAAGGTCAGGCCGAACAAGGTGCCCAGGTAGCGCGGGCCGAACAGTTTGCCGATCAAACCTGCCGTCGGCGGCACCGTGCCCAGCCAGGTAAAGCCCAGTGCCGCGGCGAACAGGTAGAAGGTCAGCGGCGTCGGCGGCGCGATCAGGTACAAGCCGATCAGCACCGCGCGGCTGGCATACAAGGCGCACAGCAGCCACTTCATGCGGATGCGTTCGCCGAGCTTGCCGGCGACCAGGCTGCCGGCCACGTTGAACAGGCCGATCAACGCGATCGACACCGCCGACACGCTGGCGGGCAGGCCGCAGAGCGCGATCTCGCCGGGCAGGTGCGTGACCAGAAACGCGATATGCACCCCGCAAGTGAAAAAGCCCAGATGCAGGCACCAGTAACTGCGATCGCGCAGGGCAACCTGCAGTTGCGCACGCAAGCCGATGTCGTCGCTTGCGATCGGCGTGTGCGTGCCCGGCGGGGGCGATCTGCGTCGCAGCGGCCAGGCCAGCGGCAAGGTCAGCAGGGAGATCATCGCCAGCCCGGTCATCGCCCTGGCCCAGCCGGCGGCGCCGATCATCAGCTGCACCAGTGGCGCAAACACGAACTGGCCGAGTGAGCCGCCGGCATTGATCAGCCCGGCCGCGAACGAGCGCCGCTCCGGCGCCAGACGTCCGGCAGTGGCACCGATCAGCACCGAAAAACTGCCGGCGCCCGCACCGGCGGCAGCCAGGATGCCCAGCGAGACGATCAGGCCCCACTCGCTGGCCAGCCACGGGCTCAGTCCCAGGCCCAGCGACAACAGCACGCCGCCGAACAGCAGCACCGGCAGTGGCCCGCGCGCATCGGCGATCGCGCCGAATACCGGCTGCACCGCGCCCCAGATCAGTTGCCCCACCGCCAGCGCGAAGCTGATCGACGCGATGCCAATCCCGGTCTGGCGATGGATCGGCTCCACGAACAGGCCGGTGGTCTGGCGTGCGCCCATCGTCAGCATCAGCATGGCCGAGGCGGTGAGCAGCAAGCCCCACTGCGCGCCGGTGCGGGCGCTCGCAGACGTGCTCATGCCGCTGCCTCCGCGTCCAGGGCCGCATCCAGTTGCATCAGGGTGGCGTGCAGCTGCGCGGTGGAAGCGCTGCCGAACAGCGTTTCCAGCTGCGTCTGTGCGCGTTGCCAATGCGGCAGGGCGCGCACCAGCAGCCCGCGCCCACTGCGGCTCAATACCACCACTTTCTGGCGCGCATCCTCGCCGCGACGTGCCTGCACCCAGCCCGCCGCCAGCAGCGGCTTGAGATTGCGGGTCAGCGTGGTGCGATCCATGCCCAGCGAGTGCGCCAACGCGCCCAACGGCTGTGCGCTGACCAGCCGGCGCAGGATCGAGTATTCGTTGAGGCTCAGGCCCACCTGCGCCAGGGCATGGTCGTACAGCTGCGAGGTACGCCGTGCGGCGCGGCGCAGCTGGAAGCAGGTGCAGGGGCCGGTCCCGGACATGGCGATGCTCCACGAGGATGCTCGCACTTTGCGTGCATATGCACCTATTGGCAAGCGCGTGGCGAACTTGGGGCGCTTGTCCGTCGACGTACGCCCGATCGAGTCTGCAAGGCAATCGCATACCGCTCAACCCGCGCCAATGTCGGCACTGGTACATGCGTTGGTGCGCACCGGCAGCCTTGCTATCGGCCAACGCCGGCAAGCGGCCTCGGTGTGATCGGTCAGCGGGGCGTCGAGCCAGCCCGTGCAATGCAGCGCATCGGCTCGCCGCTGCGAGTGGCATTGCAGCGCAGGGCTGTCATCGCCGCGCCAATGCGCGCAGCAGTGCAGAACGCCGAGGCCGGCAGCCCCGCCGCCGGACATGACGAGGCCGCCCGGAGGCGGCCTCGCTTATGACGGCGGGAGAGAGGTACCGTCAGAAGAACAGGCGCACGCCGAACGAGGCGCTGCGGCCGGGAAGCATCACGTCGTCCTTGAGGAAGGAGGTGTGCACGCGTGCGTCCTGGTTGGTCAGGTTGTTGCCGTCCAGGAACACTTCCCACGCGTTGCTGCCACGGTCCACGTGGTAGGCCAGATGCGCATCGACGAAGGTATAGCCGTCGGTCGGGGTTTCGTTCACCGCCACCTTGTCCTGCTTCATGGTGCGGGTGGCGCCGAGCGAGGCGCGCCATGCATCGGCGTTCCAGCGCATCTGCGCGCCGACGCGGCCCGGTGCGATGCGCGGCAGGTTGCCGCCATCCTTCAGGCGCGCACGCACGGTGTCGCCGAACACGCGCAGATCCCACGCGCCGGTGTCGTTGTCGGCCAGATGGAAGGTGGCCTCGCCCTCGAAACCGTGGAAGACCGCATCGTTCTGCGTCCACTGGCGGATCGGCAGGAAGTCGTTGTCTTCTTCGTTGAACCACTGGCCGCCGGTATCGACGATGTAGACAAAGTCGTTGTAGCGGTTGTAGTACGCGGCGATCTTGGCATCCACCCATGCGTTCTGGAAGTTCAGGCCCAGCTCGGCCTGGTTGGCCTTTTCGGTCTTCAGATCCGCATCGCCGATCTCGTAGGCGAGGGTGGCGATGTGGGGGCCGTTGGCGAACAGCTCTTCCTCGGCCGGTGCGCGTTCGGCGTGGTCGAGGTTGGCGGTCAGGCGCCACTGTTCGTTGAAACGGAAGCCGCCGCTGGCCGAGAAGCTGGTCGGGGTGAAGTCGCGGTCCACGCCGATGTCGGTGCGGTACTTGACCTTGTCCACGCGCGCGCCGACTTCGGCGGTGACGCGCTCCCAGCTGTTGCGCGCGACGCCGAACACGCCGAGCGAGCGGGTGTCGGTCTTGGGCACGAAGGATTCCTCGCCGATCGCCTGGAAGGTGGTGTCGCTGCCCTGCAGGCCGAACGCGGTCTGCCAGCCGCCGCCAAAGGTGAAGGAGGCTTCCACGCGGCCTTCGTTGGCGCGCTTGGTGAACACGGTGCCGACTTCGGCACCTTCGAACTCGGTGTGCGCGTAATCGGTGTGGCCGAAGCTGTAGCGCAGTGCGCTGCCTTCGCCCCAGGGATCGGTCAGCCCGCCCTTGAGGTCGTAGCGGTCCTGCTGCAGCTTCAACGACACCCCGCGCTCGCCGATCGTCGGGTCGCCCGGCTCGCCGGGGTTGCCGTAGCTGTCACGGAAGCGCGAGGCCGACAGGCCGACGAAACCCCAGTCGCCGGACAGCGAGGCGCCGACCGAGCCGACCTTGGAGTCGATCCAGCTGTTGAGCTGGCGCCCCTGCGGGGTGTCGTAATCGTTCTGGTTGCGGTACACGCCGTCGGCGTGGATCGACAGGCCGCTGCCATTGCCGGCATCGACGCGGAACATGTCGGTGTTGCCGTCCTTGTCGCCGCCGTCGAAGCGCACTTCGGCGCGGCCGCTGAAGCCGTCCACCGGGGTTTCGGCAATGCGCCCGTCGACCACGTTGACCACGCCGCCGATCGCGCCGGAGCCGTACAGCAGCGTGGACGGGCCCTTGAGCACCTCGATCTGGTTGGCCAGGAACGGCTCGATCGCCGGCGAGTGATCCTGGCTGACCGTGGACACGTCCTGGGTCGACAGGCCATCGCGCAGCACCGCCACGCGCGGGCCGTCCAGGCCACGGATGATCGGCCGGCCGACGCCGGGGCCGAAGTTGGAACTCTGCACGCCGGGCAGGCTGGCCACGGTCTCGCCCAGGCTGGAGCTGCGTACCTCGTCCAGACGCTCGCCGGCCAGCACCTCGACCGGGCGGCTCAACTCGCCGGCCGCATCGCGCAACGGGCTGGCGGTGACGACGACCTTGTCCAGGTCCTTGATATGGCGGCCACTGGAAGCGGTGGCGTCGTGGCGCGTGTCCGAGCTGGGCGGGGTCTGCGGGTCGGCGGCTGCCGGTGCGTCCTCGGCCAGGGCCAGGGCGGGCGCCAGCAGGCTGGTCAACGCCAGCGAGAGCGTGGAGCGGCGGAACGAGAAAGCGAGGCGAGGGTGCATGGCGGGCCGGACTCTGTGATTGTTACTGTATATCAATGATAAGGCGCAGCTTGGCTGCTGTGCCGACGGCAGGACCCGCTCACCTGCGCGATGCAGCGGTGCGGGTCTGGAACAAGGAAGATGTTATATTATTCCACGTCGCCGCGAGCCCCTGCTGGAAGTCATGCCTCTACCGTCCCTTCGCCATGTGCTCGACCGCTTCGGTGCGACCGGGTCGCTGCTATGCGCCGTGCATTGCGCGGTGCTGCCGCTGGTGCTGGCCCTGGCCCCGTCGTTGGGCCTGTCGTTCTGGCTGGGCGATGGGGTCGAACTGGCCATCGTGGTGTTCGTGACGCTGCTGGGGCTGTTCAGCCTGGTGCTGGGCTATCGCCGCCACAAGGCGCTGCACGCGCTGGCACTGTTGCTGCCGGGCTTGTTGCTGCTGTGGGCCGGCCTGCTTTATGACCCCTTGCACCACGCGGTGGTGCCGCATGCGGTGGTGATGACGCTCGGCGGCGCGCTGGTCGGCATCGCCCACCTGGTCAACCTGCGTCTGAACCACGGGCACGCCCACGTCCACGACGCCAGCTGCGCGCACTAGCCCGGGCTGCGCGGGCAGGGCCTACGTGGTAGGCTTGCCGGCCTTGCGCGAGGGCGCCGCCGGCGTAAACCTCGCCAGACCCGTGTTCAGCGCGGGGATTTTGTATTCAGTATTCACATTCAGGAGTCGACGAACATGGGTAAGGGTGACCGCAAGACCGCCAAGGGCAAGCGCTACAATTCCAGCTACGGCAATTCGCGTTCGCACGCGGTGAGCAAGGTTGTCGTGGGTGCAGCTGCCCCGGTTGCCAAGAAGGGCGTGGTCAAGGCGCCGGCCAAGAAGGCTGTGGCCAAGAAGACCGTTGCCAAGGCCGGCTGATCCTTAGCCCGCTTCGCGACACCAGAACGCGGCGCTTGCGCCGCGTTTTTTTTATGTCCGGCATCGGCGCAGACGCGCGCTGCAGCGCTCGCCCGAGCAGCAATTAGGCTACCGGCCTGCGTCGAAGCGGCGACCTGCGCGCCGCTGGCGTCGGTTCGCGCATGGCACGGCAGCGCCGGCCGCAGTGTGCGGCGGTCACGGCCGGCAGCTGCACACTGCGGTCGGTCGGCCCTGCGCCGCTCTCCCGCCTGGGATGTTCAGTGCGTCGTCGCCGTAGCCGGCGAGGTGCGGGACGGCGTCGGCGCCAGCAACTGTTCGGCCAGGCCGCGATAGATCGGCGTCTTGCACACCAGCCCGGACATTGCGCGCGCGATCAGCACGGTAGCCAGGATCGGCAACAGCATCTGGCTGGTGTCGGTCAGTTCCAGCGAGATCACCGCCGAGGTCAACGGCGCCTGGGTCACGCCGGTCAGATACGCGCACATGCCCAGCAGCACGAAGGTGCGCGGGTCCACGCCCGGCATCAGCACCGACAGGTTGTGGCCGATGCCGGCGCCCACCGCCAGCGCCGGCGAGAACAGCCCGCCCGGAATGCCGGCCAGGTAGGAGACCAGATTGGCCAGCAGCTTCATCAGCCCGAATTCGTGGCCGACCACTGCATGGCCCTGCACCAGGCTGCGTGCCTGCTCGTAGCCGGTGCCGAACGCGCCTTGCCCGAACACCAGCGCCAGCCCGACCAAGGCCACCCCGCACAGCGCGGCCAGCAGCACCGGATGGCGCTGGCGCAGCGTTGCCAGCCAGCGCGGTTTGCCGCTGACGCTGGCCAGCACCAGGCGCGCGAAGATGCCGCCGAGCAGGCCGGCCACGCTGCCGCATAGCGCGATCGCCAGCCAGGCCTGGCCCAGCGGCAAGGCCACCGCGACCTTGCCGAAGTAGGTGTAGTTGCCCAACAGGCCCAGCGACACCACGCCACCGACGATCACCGCGGTCAGCAAGGTGCCGGAGAAGCGGTGCTCGAAGCGTCCGCTCAATTCCTCGATCGCAAACACCACCCCGGCCAGCGGCGTGTTGAACGCCGCGGCGATACCGGCCGCGCCGCCGGCAAGCAGGAAATGCGAGAGCTCGCGCGGATCGCGAAACCCGAACCAGCGCCCGAACACATGCATCAGGCTGGCGCCGACATGTACGGTGGGGCCTTCGCGTCCGACCGAGGCGCCACCGAGCAGCGACAGGGTGGTCAGGGCAAGCTTGCCGATCGACACGCGCAGCGACAGATTGGTCTGGCGGAACGCCGCGTCGTCATGTTCAAGCGCCGCGATGACCTGCGGAATGCCGCTGCCACGCGTCGGCCGCATCGCGCCGGAGGTGAGCCAGGCCAGCAGGGCGAAGATGCCCGGCGTCAGCAGCAGCGCCCACCAGATCGAATGCGCGGTGATGCGCTGGAACAACTGGAAGGCGGCGTCGCTGGCCTTGGCGAACACGATCGCCACCAGTGCTACTGCGATTGCGCCACCCCACAGTGCAGCGCGGCGACGCCAGCCTTGGCTGGACAACAACGGCCGCAGCCGAAGCCGGCGCGGCGAGGGATCAGGAGCAGACATGGCGCCATTGTCGCATCCGCACCGCGCGGCCGCGACGCGTCACTCAGCGGCCGGCGGCCGGCGGCACGCGCAGGGCCGGCAGCAGCGTGGCGGGATTTCCATCATTGGGCGCGGCGGGAATGCCCAGCAGCCGGGTCATCAGCGCATACACATCGACGTTGTCGAAGCCCGGCAAGCGCTTGCCCTGCGCCAGATCCGGGCCCTGCGCCAGGAACACCGCGCGCATCGACGGCAGCGCCGGATCGAAACCGTGCGAGCCGCGCATCTGATCGCGCGGGCGCTTGGCCAGCTTGTCCGGGAACAGTGCATCCCAGCCTTCGTGCATCTGGCACACGATCGGCGGAATGCGCGGATGCGTGCCGTAGTGCCAGCGTGCCGGCAGCTCCGTCTTGCGCCAGCAGTCGTACTGCGCATGCGCACCGAGCAGGCCGGCTTCGGCGCGGGCCTGCTGTCCCGGCAATGGCGCAAAGCCGATCACCTGCCCGTCGGTCACGGCAGTGGCGATGTCCGGGCGCGCCATGTCTTCCACGCTGATCGCATGCCCGGGCGCCACCTCGGCCATGCCGTGGTCGGAGACCACGACGATATTGGTGCGCTCGCGCGTGCCGTCGCGCTGCATGCCGGCCAGCAGCCGGCCGATCGCGCCATCCACCGCACGCACGTTGTCGGCGTATTCGCGCGACTCCGGGCCGTGGTCGTGGCCGGCTTCGTCCACGTGTTCGAAATACAGCGTGACCAGGCGGTTGCGGTCGGCGCCGGAGGCGGCCAGCCAGCCCCGCACTTCGTCCACGCGCGCGTCCAGGCTGGTGCCTTCTTCGTAATGGCGCCAACGCGTGGGGCGCACGCCGCCGATCGCCGCCTCGCTGCCCGGCCACGACCAGGTTGCGGCATGCAGGCCATGGGTTTCCGCGCCCACCCACAGCGGCTCGCCACCCCACCAGCGCGCATCGCCGACGGCATCCTGCTTGCTCAGCCAGAAGCCGCCCAGCGTCGCATCGCGCATGCTGTTGTGCACGATGCCGTGGTGGTCCGGGCGCAGGCCGGTGACCAGCGTGTAGTGGTTGGGAAAGGTCAGCGACGGGTACGACGGCGTCATCCAGCGCGCACGTACGCCGTCGTGTGCCAGTTGCGACAGAGTCGGTGTGATGCCGCGATCGAGCATGTCCGCGCGCAGCCCGTCGATGGAGATCAGCAGCACGCTGTGCGGTACATCGCTGTGCGGTGCGCCGGCCGACGCGGGCGCCGCCGGGGCGGGCGCTGGCGTACTGCGCCAAGGGGCGTGAGAACTGCAGGCCGCGAGCAGTGCGAGCGCGGCAAACACAAAACGTCGATCGATCATCGCGCCAGTTTACGGCCTGGCAATGACGTCGCGAAGTCAGCGCGTGCCGGCGGCGGATGCGGCGAACAGATCGTCGGCCGCTGCGCCCTGGCGCGGTGACCAGCCTTCCAGCTGCAACAAGGCCTGCTTGGTCGGCAGACCGCCGCCGAAGCCGGTCAGCGCACCATTGGCGCCGATCACGCGGTGGCAGGGCAGCACGATCGGCAATGGATTGCGCCCATTGGCAGCGCCGACCGCGCGGCTGGCGGCGGGGCGTCCCACCGCATGCGCGAGCTGCGCATAGCTCCAGGTCTGCCCGAACGGAATCTGCGCCAGCGTATGCCAGACCTGCAGCTGGAACGGCGTGCCGGTCGGGGCCAGGGGCAGGTCGAAGCTGCGCCGCCCGCCATACAGATAGTCGAGCAACTGCTCGCGCGCCTCGCGCACCAGCGGCGCATCGGGGGCGTGCTGCCAACGCGCGCGGCCGACCGCGTCGTAGCGGTTCTGCGCGAACAGGATGTGGTGCACGCCGGCAGCATCGGCGGCCACGCTGAGCGCGCCGATCGGCGAGGGAAAGGTGTCGTAATACAACGTGCTCATGAGCGGGTGTCCTTGCGATCGACAGCGAGATGCCACAGGTGCAATACGGCGTAGGCGCGCCACGGCCGCCAGGCCTGCGAGCGCGCTTCGGTGGCGCGCTCGCTCAGGCGCTCGGGCGTGCCGAGCACCTGCTGCAGGATCAGGTCGCCGGCCGGAAACGCGTCCGGATGCGACAGCGCACGCATGGCGACGTAGTGCGCGGTCCACGGCCCGATGCCGGGCAACGCGGTGCAGGCGGCGACGAACTCGGACAGGCGCTGGCCGGCGCCGAAATGCAGCTGCCCTTGCGCGCAGGCGGAGGCTAATGCACGCAGCGTGGCGGCGCGCGCCCGCGGCAGACCGAGTTGTTCCAGCGGCGCCTCGGCCAGCTGTGCCGGGGTCGGAAAGATGCGATCCAGGCCGGGCGGCATCTCCAGATGATGGCCGCCATGCCGGTCGACCAGCCGCGCCGCCAGCGTTGCCGCGCCGGCCACGCTGATCTGCTGGCCCAGCACGGCGCGCACGGCCACTTCAAAACCGTCCCAGCCACCCGGCACGCGCAGCCCGGGGCGGCGCGCGATCGCCTCGGCCAGCAGCGGCTCGGTCGCCAGCGTGGCGTGCACCGCCTGCAGGTCTGCATCCAGATCGAACAGGCGGCGTACCCGCCGCACGATCTGCGGAATCTGGCGCGGGTCGGTGGCGCCGATGCGCAGTAGCAACTCCGCACGCTGCGGCGCCGCGCTGACCTCGATCAGCGTTGCGTTGCCCGGCGTGCCGATCACGCGCCGGTAGCCGCTGGCGTCGACCTGCTCGATGCCGGGAATCGCGCGGCGTTGCAGGAATGCCAGCATCGCCGGCAGATCCAGCGGCGGGCGGTAGCCCAGGCGCAGGGTCAACTCGCCACCCGGGACCTCGGCACGCTGCTTGCGCAGCGCCGATGGCGGCATCCCGCAGCCTTCCAGGAATGCGGCATTGAAGCGACGCAGGCTGTTGAAGCCGGCCGCCAGCGCGACCTCGGTGACTGGCAATGCGGTCTCGGTCAGCAGTTGCTTGGCCAGCAGCAGCCGGCGCGTGCCGTGCACCTGGATCGGGGTGGCACCGAGCTGCTGCACGAACTGCCGCTGCAGCTGGCGTGCGCTCAGGCCCACTGCGTCGGCCAGGGTCTGCACCGGCTGCTCCTGCAGGGCACCGTCGGCAATCATCGCCAGTGCGCGTTGCACGCTCTCTTCGCCCAGATGCTGCTGCGCCTGCGGCGACAGCTCGGGGCGGCAGCGCAGGCAGGGCCGGTAGCCGGCGGCACTGGCTGCCGCCGCGCTGGGGTAATAGCTGATGTTGCCCGGCTTGGGCGGCGGCGCCGGACAGACCGGGCGGCAGTAGATGCCGGTGCTGCGCACCGCGGTGAAGAACAGCCCGTCGAAGCGTGCATCGCGCGCCAGGCGGGCGCGGTCGCATTGGAGTCGGTCGGGCGTGGCGGTCTGCATGGCGCCAGTCTATGCGCTCGCCCCGGCCCCGGCTGGCCGTTTTCGGACAGGGTTGCACCGGGCCGCTGCGTTCATGGCAGGGTCAAACGCTTCGCCCATTCAGCCATAGACTGAGGGTGATCTCCGTCGCGGTCCGTTGCCTGACATCATGCTGAAACTGCTCTGCCTGTCCCTTTCATGCGTGCTGGTGCTGGTGCTGGCGGCCTGCGACCGCACCAGTACCTCGGCCGATGCCGCCGCGACGCAGCAGAGCGGCGCGGGGCAGGGCGATGGCGACCATATGGTGTCGGTGGATACGCCCGAGCCGGTGGCGCCGCCGCCGCGGCCGCGTGCACAGGCCGGCGAAGCCGGCTGGCCGCAGGCGGAGCTGGACGCGGGCAAGGCCTGGATCAGTTGCGCCACCGATTACAGCAGCGAAGCCGGCGACGGCACGCTGCTGCCTGCGCTGGACCGCGCCAGCATAGAGGCGGCGCTGGCGCCGTGTCGCGACACCGGCCTGCTGCGGGTGCGCTACGCCGGCAAGATCAACGCCGGCTTCGCTGCGTTGGTGTGGCGGCTGGCCGCGGTGGCCGAGCAACTGCGGCTGCCGCATCGCATCCTGGACCTGGACTCCAGCGGCGGGCAGGTGGAAGCGGCGATTCGCGCCGGCGATGTCATCGGCGAATCCAACTGGACCATCTGGGTGCGCGAAGGCTCGATCTGCCACAGCGCCTGCGTGTTCGTGCTGGCCGCCGGCGACAACCGGCTGGTGGCCGGCAAGGTCGGCATCCACCGCATGATGCGGATCAGTTCCAAGGCCACCTCGCGCGCGGAACTCAATCGCGAATTGCGCGAGGTCTACGGCAACGTCAAGGATTATCTGGAGCGCAATGGCGTGGCGGTGGCGGTGGCCGACCTGATGATGACCGTGCCCAACCGCAGCCTGCGCCTGCTGACGATGGACGAGTTGCGCGAGTACGGGCTGGATGGCACCAACGCGGTGCAGGACGACCTGGAGCGCATCCGCCAGATGCGCAAGTGCGGCGACGCCTTCGTGCGCCGCAAGGACGCGTTTCTGGTTGCCTTCGACCAGAAGTGCAAGGGCGAGGGCGCCGATCTGGAGGCGGTCAACGCCTGCGGCCTGGCCTTGAAGCAGCGCTTTGGCTTCCCGGATGCGGCCTGCCCGGAAGAAAGCCCGCTGGCCGAAACCGATGCCGCCGCGCTGCCGGCCACCGCCGCAGCGCAGGCCGCGCCAGCGGCCGACGCGGAGGCAGGAGCGCCGACTGCGGCACCGGCCGCAGAGTCGGCTGCCGAGCCCGCAACGGACCCCGCCCAGGGCGAGGGCTGAGCTTCACACCCACCGCACTGCCGGCTGCCTATGGTCGCGGCATACCACGGAGCCGGGGGGCGACATGCTTGGAAAGACGAAAGGCGTTGCGCTGGCATATCTGCCATCGGCGCTGCTGGTGCTGGCCGGATTTGGCGTGGCCGAACTGCTGCAGGTGATCGCTGCGGCCAGCCATGTGCAGTGGCCGGCGACGCTGGCGGTGTGGCTGAGCCTGGCGGCCCTGATCGCTGCCATCGCGCGCGCACTGTGGGTCAGTTGGCGACTGTGGCGGCCACGCGGCGTCGCGGCGGTTCCGCCGGGCGGCGACATCTGATTTTTGAGTCAAGGCGTGCGTTCCCGGCACCCGGCTCGCGCGTCGCTTGCACACTCACCTCACCATGCAGCGCAGGTCTTAAACTGCCGCACTCGCCGCAAACCCTGCGGCGGTTCCCATCCGTTTGCTAAGCACAAGGTCATCTGCCCCATGTTCCGTCCTCGTCTGCTTGCCGCACTGCTGTTGGCTCCCTCGCTGGTCCTGGCACAACAGCCGCAGACGGCTGCACGTCCGGCCGCCGCTCCCCAGGCGGCGCCCACGGCCAGCCCGGCGCAGCAGGCGCAGCTGACCAAACAGAACACCGAGATGACCCAGGCGGCACTGCGGGTGGCGCAGATGGTCGATGCCAACCAGGTGGCCTCACTGTGGGATGGCGCCTCCAGCGTCGCCAAGACCGCGGTCAAGCGCGATGTCTTCGTGAGCCAGATCGGCGCCGAACGTGCGCGGCTGGGGGCGGTGGTCGGACGCGGGCAGGGCTCGGTGACACGGGTCAAATACGCTGCCGGCGCGCAGGTGCCCGAAGGCCTGTACGTCAACGTCAGCTTCCCGACCCGGTTTGCCAAGGCCCAGCAGCCGGTGCGCGAGCTGGTGTCTTTCCGCCTGGACGAGGACAAGACCTGGCGGCTTGCCGGCTACAGCCTGCGCGCGTCGATCAAGTGATCTTGCAGCTCATCGGGAGACCCGCGTGGAACTGACCATCGAACTACAGATGCTGGGCTGGGCCATGGTGCTCGGTCTGGTGCAACTGCTGGCCGCCTCGGCCAGCATGACCGCCCAGCGCGGGACCAAATGGAACGCCAGCGCCCGCGATGGCGACGCCAAGCCCTTGACCGGCGTCGCGGCGCGGCTGGATCGCGCCTTCCGCAATTATCAGGAGACCTTCCCGATCTTCGCTGCTGCGGTACTGGCGGTGAGCGTTGCCGGCCGTACCAATGCAGACACCGCACTGGGCGTGCAGCTGTACCTGTGGGCGCGCGTGGCTTACGTGCCGGCGTATGCAGCAGGCATTCCTTATCTGCGCAGCGCAATCTGGGTGGTGTCGTTCTGGGGCATCGTCAAGCTGGTGCGGGCGTTGCTGGGCTGGTGACGCAGGCCGGGCTGCGTGCGCGCAGCCTGTGGTGAGTGGCTGAGAAAACGCAGCGACAGATCGCGCGCCTGCGACTGCGTTGGGCTGCCTGGTTCGGTCACTGCTTGATCCTGATCAAGTCCGGCCAGCACCACTGCCGTTAAACTGAGAGCCGCTACCAAGACGGCTGCGCTCACCGCCAGGCGTGCGAGCCCGGTACGGCAGGTGCCACGCGGACATGCCGGTTGCTCTGCGCCGACCGCATCCAGCTGACCACTGCACGCGAGGTCTTGTTAGCTCCTCTGGGTCTTGGTGGTGAAGGAGCGCGGCATGCAATCGGTGGATATCGCAGTCATTGGTGCCGGGCCGGTCGGCCTGAGTTTCGCGCGGTCGTTGGCCGGTAGTGAGCTGTCGGTGCTGGTGGTCGACCAGCAGCCACACGCGCAGCTGGCCGAGCCGGCCTTCGACGGACGCGAAATCGCGCTGACCCATGCCTCGCGTGCATTGCTGGAGCAACTGGGCATCTGGCAGCAGTTTCCTGCCGATGCGATCTCGCCGCTGCGCGACGCCCGCGTCATGGACGGACATTCGCACTTCGCGCTGACCTTCGCCGCCTCCGCGCGTGGTGCCGGCGATCTGGGCTGGCTGGTTCCCAATCATCTGATCCGTCGCGCGGCCTGGCAGGCGGTGCAGGCGCAAGCTGCGTTGGAGATGCGCTGCTCTTGCACGCTGCAGGCCGTGCAGCAGCAGCGCGACCGCGTGGTGCTGCAGTTATCCGATGGGAAAACGGTATCGGCGCGCCTGCTGGTGGCGGCCGACAGTCGCTTTTCCAGCACCCGGCGCCTGCTCGGCATCGGTGCGCAGCTGCGTGATTTCGGCAAGACCATGCTGGTGTGCCGGATGCGGCATGCGCTGCCGCACGGGCATGCCGCCTGGGAGTGGTTTGGCTACGGCAAGACGCTGGCGTTGTTGCCGCTGCAGGGCAATCGCGCCGGTGCGGTGCTGACCCTGCCGCCGCGACAGGTGGAGGCCTTGCTGGCGATGGAGGCGGCTGACTTCAGTGCGGCGGTGACCGAGGCATTCGAGCATCGGCTCGGGCCGATGCAGCAGGACGGCAGCCGGCATGCCTATCCGCTGGTGGCGGCCTATGCGCAACGCTTGATCGCCGAGCGTGCCGCGCTGCTCGGCGATGCGGCGGTGGGCATGCACCCGGTCACCGCGCATGGCTTCAATTTTGGATTGCAGAGCCAGGCGCGCCTGGCCGAGCGTGTGCGCGCCGCTGCCGCCGCCGGGCGCGACATCGGGGATGCGGCCCTGCTGCAGGGGTATGAGCGGGCGCACCGGCTGGCGACGCGGCCGCTGTATGAAGCGACCAATGCATTGGCTGCACTGTATACCGACGACCGCGCGCCGGCCCGCCTGCTACGACGTGGTGCCTTGCGTGCGGCGCATGCGGTGGCGCCCTTCAAGCAGGCGATTGCAGCGCATCTGACCCAGCGCAGCGTTTGACGTATCGAAGTGGGAGCAGGGAGGCGCAGTGCGTGCAGCGCTGCGCTGTGGTCCTCACGCGCAGTGGCTGGTAACGGTGTTCGACATGCGGGCGGGCAATGCGGTCAGCGGCCCGTTCGCGGGTGCTCGTTCGGCAATCGGATGGGCTCGATCAGGCCGGATTTGCATGAGGTCGGCTTTCGTCACGCGCGCCGCATCGGGCACGCAGCCATCAGGCCGGCGCATTGACCCGCGCAAGAATCGCATCGATCGCGGTGCGCGCATCGCCGCTGCGCAAGGCGTCTTCCAGCAGTGGAATGACCCAGGCGCAGCCGGCCTTGGTCACGTCTGCGCGCCAGCCGCCGGGCCAGGCTTCCAGCTCGTGCAAGGCCAGCATGCTGCAACCGCCACGCTCGGCGTGACCGCCACGGATCGACTGCTCGAACCAGAACGGCGTGAGTGAATCGACGTCGATCGAGAAAATATAGACATCGTGGTCCGGGTCTTCAGCCGAGGGCGCGTTGTTGCGCCAGCTGACCTGCACCACGCTCATTCTGCCGGCTCCGCATCGGGGTCCAGCGGCAGCACGCGGATCTCCACATCGTCCAGTTGCACGCACTGGCCGGGGCGGATCTTGGCGGTCTTGCGCAGTTCCTGCACGCCATCGACGCTGACCGCGCCGCTGGCGACGATCGCCTTGCCCTGCCCACCGCTGTCGGCAATACCCGCCAGCTTGAGCAACTGGTTGAGTTCGATGTACTCGCCGTCCAGGTCGAATTCCAGAAATTGCATGGTGCGCTCGGTGACAGGAAGACGGCGATTATCCGCCTGTCGCAGCCGGCAACACCACCGTGCCGAACGCAGCCCCGGCAGGTGGAGTCGTGCGCGACGCAGGCGCGCCAGCGGCGGACACGACGCCGGAGGCGCGGTGCGGGGCGGCACGCTTATTCGCGTCGAAAGCGTGCAATCTCGTCCAGCATGCTTTCGGCGCGCACGACGCCGGGCCCGGCATGCGCGTTGTCGATGCGCTCCAGCCACGGATGGCGTTTGCGCTGCAGCCGTCGATAGCCGAGCCAGGTGCCGATACCGCCGAATACACCCACCAACAGATTGAGCAGCAGCCAGTCGTGCGGCAGGGTCAGGCCGGTCAGCCCGCGCCAGCCGGCGTCGGCCACGGCCACCCACAGCACCCAGAACGCCACGCCCAGCCACGGGGCCACCCGCGTGCGCCAGCGCCGCAGCTGCGCGAGCGCGCGCTGCGTCGGCAGCAGCGGTCCGGCAAAGTCCAGTTGCGCCAGCAGCTGCAGCTGCCGTAGTGCGGAGATCGCCAGTGCAATGCTCCACAGCTGCAGCAGCACGCCGCCGATGATGGCTGCAGCCTGATCGGTGTGGGCAAGCCAGCTGCGCGCGATCACGATGTGCAGCGCCACGGCGCACAGCAATTGCGCGGATTGGCTCAGCCACAGCGGGCGCAGGCTGGTGCGCGCCGCATGGCTACGCACCTGGACGATGATATGGCCGATCTGCGTGCCGTGCTGATCCAGGCGGTGTTCCATCGCGTGCCAGGCGCGTTGCATGTCGTCGAGTTCCATCGAATGTTCCTTGGGCGAAGTGGGTGGTCAGAGTTCGGCGCGGATGCGCGCCTTGAGGCGGCTGAGTTTCGTGGCGACATTGGTCTCGCTGATGCCGAGCACCTCGCCGATCTCGCGGTAGCTGTGCGCGTCCAGGTACAGCAGCATCAAGGCGCGTTCCAGCGGCGGCAGGTGGGCGATGAAGCCGTGGAGTGCGGCGACCTGCTGCGCGTGTGCCGGGTCGCGCGCCAGCGGGTCGGCGATGCTGTCGGCCACCGCCTCCAGCGGGAGCGGGTCCTGCGGCGCGCGGCTGCGGCCGCGCAGATCGCTGATCGCCACGTTCAAGGCGATGCGGTACATCCAGGTGGAAAAGCGCCGGCTGGCGTCGTAGCCAGGGAATGCGCGCCATAACTGCACGGTGATGTCTTGCGCCAGCTCGGCGCGGTCGTCCGGGTTCCAGCAATAGCTGGCCGCGACCTTCAGGACGATGCCGCGGTGCTGCTGCAGCAGAGCGTTGAAGCGGGTGTGCAGGTCTGATTCCAGGGACATGGCTCCGGCCGGGTGGGTGGATGACAAGGGTCGAGGAGATGATTCGCCGCAGCGGGCGAATCCTCACAAGCTGAACGGACTGTCACGGAAATTTCGACAGCAGGGGGGCTGAGGGCGCACACTATGCTGCTTTGCGCCTGCCGGCTCCGTGCGGCGCCTCCGGAGTTACCCAATGACCCAAGAATCTCCCGCGCCGCTGCTGTTTGCAGACCTCGGCCTCTCAGACGCTGTGATGAAGGCGGTTGCCGCCGTCGGCTATGAGTCGCCGTCGCCGATCCAGGCCGCCACCATCCCCGCGCTGCTGGCCGGCCGCGACGTGCTCGGCCAGGCGCAGACCGGCACCGGCAAGACCGCCGCGTTCGCGCTGCCGGTGCTGTCCAATGCCGATCTCAACCAGCTCAAGCCGCAGGCGCTGGTGCTGGCGCCGACCCGCGAGCTGGCCATCCAGGTCGCCGAGGCGTTCCAGAAATATGCCGAAGCCATTCCCGGCTTCCGCGTGCTGCCGGTCTACGGCGGCCAGCCCTACGCCCAGCAGCTGAGCGCGCTCAAGCGCGGCGTGCATGTGGTGGTCGGCACCCCCGGCCGCGTGATCGATCACCTGGACCGCGGCACGCTGGACCTGTCCCAGCTCAAGACGCTGGTGCTGGACGAAGCCGACGAAATGCTGCGCATGGGCTTCATCGACGACGTCGAAGCGGTGCTGAAGAAGTTGCCGGAGAAGCGCCAGGTGGCGCTGTTCTCGGCGACCATGCCGCCGGCGATCCGCCGCATCGCGCAGACCTATCTGAAGGACCCGGCCGAAGTCACCATCGCGGCCAAGACCACCACCTCGGCCAACATCCGCCAGCGCTACTGGTGGGTGAGCGGCCTGCACAAGCTGGACGCGCTGACCCGCATCCTCGAGGTCGAGCCGTTCGACGGCATGATCATCTTCGCGCGCACCAAGGCTGCCACCGAAGAGCTGGCGCAGAAGCTGCAGGCACGCGGCATGGCCGCGGCGGCCATCAACGGCGACATGCAGCAGGCCGCCCGCGAGAAGACCATTGCCCAGCTCAAGGACGGCAAGCTCGACATCCTGGTCGCCACCGACGTGGCCGCGCGCGGCCTGGACGTGGAGCGCGTCAGCCATGTGCTGAACTACGACATCCCGTACGACACCGAGAGCTACGTGCACCGCATCGGCCGTACCGGCCGTGCCGGCCGCAACGGTGATGCGATCCTGTTCGTCACCCCGCGCGAGAAGGGCATGCTGCGCGCGATCGAGCGCGCCACCCGCCAGCCGATCGAAGAAATGCAGCTGCCGAGCGTGGATGCGGTCAACGACACCCGCGTGGCACGTTTCATGACCCGCATCACCGAGACCCTGGCCGGCGGCCAGATCGAGATGTATCGCGATCTTCTGCAGCGCTACGAGAGCGAGAACAACGTACCGGCGATCGATATCGCTGCAGCATTGGCCAAGTTGCTGCAGGGCGATGCGCCGTTCCTGCTGACCCCGCCGGTGCGCGGTGCACGCGAGGAATTTGCGCCGCGCGAGCGCAACGATCGCGGCGACCGCAACGATCGCGGCGAGCGTCCGCGCTTCGAGCCGAAGTTCGAGCGTGGCCCGCGTGCCGATGGCGAGCGCGCGGCACGCCCGCCGCGTGCGGAACGTCCGGCGTTCGCCAGCGATGGCGCGGGCGCCGAGCGTCCGCGTCGCGATCCGGTTGCCCCGCGCGGCGAGCCGGAGTTCGGCATGGAGAGCTACCGCATCGAAGTGGGCCACACCCACGGCGTGAAGCCGGCCAACATCGTCGGTGCGATCGCCAACGAAGCCGGCCTGGAAAGCCGCTACATCGGCCGTATCGACATCCAGGACGATTATTCGATCCTGGACCTGCCGGCCGACATGCCGCGCGAGCTGCTGACGCACCTGAAGAAGGTCTGGGTGTCCGGCCAGCAGCTCAACATGCGCAAGCTGGAAGAAGGCGAAGCGGCCGCGTCGCCGTCCAAGCCGCGCTTCCCGCGCGGCGGCAAGCCGTCCGGTCGCCCGAATGGCCCGAACCGTCCGATGGACCGCGCCGGCGCGCCGCATCGCAAGGGCCCGCCCAAGCCCCGCGGCGAGTAAGCACCGCTGACAACCCGGTGGCGTGCGGCTGCTCGGCCGATCCGGCCGGTCGCCGCAGTCGCTATGCTGATCGATGCATAGCGGTGTAGGCGCGTCACGCGTCGGTACCGCAGCGATTGTCGGCGGCATCCTGTTAGCCATGCTAAGTTTCGCGCCGACCGTGGCCGGGCGGGCGCAGCCATACAGACTGCGCCGTTGCGGCCGCTACTGCCTTCAGGCGCCCACTGGGCGCCTGAATCGCATGGGCAGCAGCAGGGGGGGCGAGGATGACAATGGCGCAGATGGCGGGCGGCACGAGCGGTAGGCGGACCATGCACCTGATGCGCGGCTGGCTGACGCTTCCCTTGGCCTTGTTGATCGGCATGGCCGTCGGCATGGCGGTGCTCTCGGCACTGGTGATCGAGATCCAGTCCGGGGCAATGGCCTGGATCGTCGGCCAGAGCCACTGGTCCAATGCCCAGCAGGAGTCGGTGTACTGGCTGGAGCGCTATCTGGGCAGCGGCGATCCGGCCGACCTGCAGGCCGCCTGCCGCGCATTGGAAGTGCCGCTCGGCGACCGCGCGGCACGCGAGGCGGTCGAGCAGCCGGTGATCGACTGGGCTGCGGTCCATGCCGGGCTGGCCGCCGGCCGCAATGCCCGTGAGGACATGCCGCAAATGGTGCGGCTGTATCGCTACGGCCATGTCTTTCCGTATCTGGGCGACGCCATCGCGATGTGGAAACACACCGACGCCGACCTGCTGCAGCTGAGCACCCTGGCCGACCGGGCCGCCTCCGTACAGGCCGCCAGCCGCCCGGATCCGCGCGCGCTGCAGGCCTTGCGCGACGAGCTGCACCTGCTCGACGGCCGCATGCGCGGCGATACCGCGCAGTTCCAGGCGCTGCTGGTCCGCTGTGCGCGGCTGCTGCACGATGTGATGGTGGTCTGCAGCCTGGCGACCCTGTTGCTGGTGCTGATCACCTGCGTGCTGGCGATGCGCCGCATCCGCAATTATCTGCTCTCGCACGAAGGCCGCTTCCGCACCGCGTTTCAGCAGGCGGCGCTGGGCATGGTCAAGTTCGACCTGCGCGGCCGCGTGCTCGATGCCAATGCCGCGATGGCCAACATCCTACGCTACCGGCCGGAGGAACTGCAGGCCTGCACGCTGGCCGAGGTGCTGCATCCGGACCATATCGCGCTGGACAGCCGCGGCCTGATCGACTGGCCGACACTGCTGCAGTCCGGCGAGCGGCGCTTGCTGCGCGCCGACGGCGGGGTGATGTGGGGGCGCTGGAGCGCGTCGCTGGTGGAGCCCGGCCCGGAGGAGCCGACCCTGGTGCTGGCAGTGATCGAAGACGTCTCGCATGCGCACGAACTGGCCGATGAAGTCGCCTTCCATGCGCGCCACGATGCCTTGACCGGCCTGATCAACCGCCGCGAGATCGAACGCCGACTGCTGCGCCTGATCGAGCCGCCGCAATCGCCGCAGCTCTGCCATGCGCTGTGCTTCGTCGACCTGGATCACTTCAAGCTGGTCAACGACACCTTCGGGCATGCGGTGGGCGACAAGTTCCTGTGCCACTTCGCCGATGTGATCACCATGCAGTTGCGCCCCGGCGACTGGCTGGGGCGGCTGGGTGGCGACGAGTTTGCGATCCTGCTGGCCAATACCGATCTGGCACAGGCGCAGTCCTTGCTGGAGCGCATGCATGCGGTGCTGGGTCAGCCGTGGAGCCACCAGGGCGGACGGCCGCTGACGCCGAGCTGCAGCTTCGGCGTGGTGGAAATCCGCCAGGGCGCCAGCGACGTCAATGCCTTGATGACCGCCGCCGATCTGGCCTGCCATGCGGCCAAGGAAGAAGGGCGCAACCGCATTCGCTGCTTCGGCGAAAACGATCTGGCGCTGGCGCGGCGGCGCCACGACGGTGGCTGGATCAGCGCGGTGCAGCAGGCGATCGCCGAAGACCGGCTGCTGCTGTATGCGCAGAAGATCCAGGTGTTGAGCGATCCGGAACGCCTGCAGTACGAAGTGCTGGTGCGCATGCGCGCGCGCGACGGGCGGGTGCTGAGCCCGGGCGAATTCCTGCCCGCCGTGGAGCGCTACGGCCTGGGGCGCATGGTCGACGTGCATGTGCTGGAAACGCTGTGCGCGCAGCTGGCGGCCAGTCCGATGCATGTGGCCACGCTGGACCTGTGCCACGTCAATCTGTCTGCGCAGTCGATCGCGCAGCCGGATTTTCTCGATTTCGTGTGGTCCTTGTTCGAGCGCTATCCGAGCCTGGTGCCCAAGCTGTGCATGGAGATCACCGAGACCGCGGTCATCGGCGATCTGGAGCACGCGCAGCGCTTCGTGCAGAGCGTGCGTGCGCGCGGCTGCCATGTGGCGCTGGACGATTTCGGCAACGGCCTGGCCTCGTTCGGCTATCTCAAGCAGTTCACCGTGGATGTCCTCAAGATCGATTGCGGCTTCGTGCGCAACTACGCGCATGACGCGGTGGACCGCGCGGCAGTGCACTCGATCGCGCAGGTGGGCCTGGCGCTGGGGATCGAAGTGGTGGCCGAGGGCGTTGAGTCGGAGGCGGACATTCCCGGCCTGCGCGAGGCAGGTGTCGGCCAGGTGCAGGGTTTCAGCCTGCATCGTCCATGCCCGCTGGACGAGCTGCTGCACGCCGGGCAGCCGTTGCTGGCGCTGTCCTGATCGCAGATTGGTGCACGCGCGTCGCTCCAAATCGCCGATAATCGGCCGATGACGACCCGACTCAACAAATACATCGCCGAAACCGGCTTCTGCTCCCGCCGTGAGGCCGATCGCCTGATCGGCGAACGCCGGGTCACCGTCAATGGCGTGGCTGCCGGCACCGGTGCGGTGGTGGGCGAGGACGACACCGTGCTGGTGGACGGCCAGCCGCTGCGCACGCGCGCCGCCAGCAAGCCCGGTGGCCGCAAGCATGTCTACATCGCGCTCAACAAGCCGGTGGGCATCACCTGCACCACCGAAAGTTCGGTCAAGGGCAACATCGTCGAATTCGTCGGCCACGAGCAGCGCATCTTCCCGGTCGGCCGGCTCGACAAGGAGTCAGAAGGTCTGATCCTGATGACCAGCAACGGCAACATCGTCAACGAGATCCTGCGCGCGGAAAATCGCCACCAGAAGGAATATCTGGTGGCGGTCAACAAGCCGGTCACCGACGAATTCCTGCGCGGCATGGCGCGTGGCGTGCGCATCCACAACGAGACCACGTTGCCGTGCCGCACCGCGCGCATCGCCAAGTTCGGCTTCCGCATCGTGCTGGAGCAGGGCTTGAACCGGCAGATCCGCCTGATGTCCGCCGAATTCGGCTACCGCGTGACCCAGCTGCGCCGGGTGCGCATCGACAACATCAAGCTGGCCGCGCTCAAGCCCGGACAGTGGCGCAACCTCAGCGATGCGGAGTTGCGCGGCCTGCTGCCGCAACGCACCGATTGGTGAGCGTTTCTCGCGCGTTGGACTGAACCGCAACAGCACGGTGCATCGGCTGCGCAGGCGCAACCCGATGGCCGTGCATGACCGGCTCGGTCATACTTCCGCCGCCGACAGCCAGCTGGGGAGCGGGCAGAGTGATCAAACCGACATTGCCGGACAACGAAGCCGAGCGGCTTGCAGCGCTGCGTCAGTACGAAGTGCTGGATTCGCCGCCCGAGCGTGCCTTCGACGACCTCACCATGATTGCGTCCACGCTGTGCGAGACGCAGATGGCGGCGGTGGTGCTGGTGGACGAACAGCGGCAATGGTTCAAGTCCGCACATGGCGCGCCGCGCAGCGAGGCATCGCGCGACATCTCGTTCTGCGCGCATGCGATCCTGCGCCCGGATGAAGTGATGATGGTCGACGACACCTTGCTCGACCCGCGCTTCCACGACAATCCGATGGTGACCGGCAGCGCGGCGGTACGCTTCTATGCCGGCGCGCCGTTGGTGACCAGCGAGGGCATGGCGCTGGGCTCGCTCTGCGTCTTCGACCAGACCCCGGCGCATCTGCGCGAAGAGCAGCGTGCTGCCCTGCAGGCATTGTCGCGGCAGGCCGCGCATCTGCTGGAACTGCGCCTGGCCGGCAAGCGCCTGCGCCAGCAACTGCACGAGCGCGAATGGTACGAGCAGCAGCTGGCCGGCTATTACGCGCAGATGGACGCGCTGAATGCCGATCTGGTCGAGCAGACCCGCACCGATCCGCTGACCGGCTTGCCCAATCGACGCGCGTTTTCAGTGGCCTTGGCCGCGGCCATGGAACAGACGCGTGCGGCAGGCCAGCCGTTGTCGGTGGCGTTGCTGGACGTGGACCACTTCAAGACCGTCAACGACGTGCATGGGCACGACCAGGGCGATGTGGTGCTGCGCGAACTGTCGGCGTTGCTGCGTGCGCATGTGGCCGGTGCCGGCACCATTGCGCGTTATGGCGGCGAGGAGTTCGTGCTGCTGCTGCCCAACGTGGATCTGCTGCAGGCGCGCGTGCAGTGCGAATACCTGCGCCAGAGCGTGGCGGTGATGACGATCGCGCTGCCGGTAACGGTGAGTATCGGCGTGGCCACGCTGCATCCGCAGGAAAGCGTGGACGCGGTGATCAAGCGCGCCGACCAGGCCCTGTATGCGGCCAAGCGTGGCGGGCGCGACCAGGTGGTGGCGTTGGGGTAGGTGGCGTGCGCACGCGGGTGCGTCATCGATAAGGTTGGTCGCGGCCTGGGCCGCTGCGACAGTGGCGTTTGTTGGTTGCGCCGTGCGGTCAGTCGACGATGTTCTTCGCCTCGGCAGTGCCGAGCAGCTCCGGATGCACGATCTTGCGCCGGCGTTCCAGCACCGGATGCAGGAACACCGCGCCGAGAATGATCGCCACGCCGAGATAGAACTGCAGGGTCAGCTCGCGTTGCTCGCCGAGCAGTGCGATCGCCAGCACGATGGCGTAGACCGGTTCCAGGTTGGTCACCAGCTGCACCGAGTAGGCGCTGAGATGGCGCAGCGCCACCAGTGCCAGCGCAAACGGCAGCAGCGTGCAGGCCAGCGACAGCACCAGCAGCAGGACGCCGTCGTGCAGGCTGGGGATGATCATCAGGTCGCCATGCAGCGACGGCAGCAACAACGGCATGGCCGGCGCCAGCACGGTCAGGGTCAACGTGCCGGCGCCAAGCTCCAGTGCGGTGACGGTGAGCGGGTCGGCATGTGCGACCATGCGCTTGTTGAGCGAGCCGAACAGGCCGACGAACACCGCCGAAATCGCGCCGACCACCACGCCGGCACGCATGCCATCCGGCACCCCGCCGACCACCAGCGCCACCCCGGGCAGCACTGCCAGGCCGAACAGCAATTCGCGCGGGCGGAAGGGGCGTTGCGTCACCCATGGCTCGATCACGGCGGTGAACACCGGCGCCAGTGCAATGCAGGTCGCCGCCACCGAGGCATTGGCCAGCTTGATCGCGCCGTAGAAGGTCAGCCAGTGCAGGGCCACCAAGGCGCCGATGCCGCAATAGCCCAGCACCACGCTGCCGGACAACCCGCGCAATCCGCGCCACACCCGCGGCAACAGCGCCAGGGCCACCACCACGATCAACATGCGCCACCACACCAACGGCAACGCGGGCAGCGTGATCAGCTTGCCCAGGATCGCGGTGATTCCCCAGAGCAGGACGCAGAAATGGATTTGCAGTTGCGCCTTGCGCAGGTCGGTCGTGGGCATGCGCCATTGTCGCCGAAGACGCGACGCAACGCCCCTGTCAGCGCGCCCCCAACGCCTGGAGCAACGCCATTGCCGCCGCCGGATTGCGCTCCTTGGCGGCACTGATGAAAAACACGAACACCTCGCGCGGCGTGGCTGCGGGGTGCGTCGATGCATCGATATGCGGCAGGTCCGCCACATCGTCGCCGCGCCGCCAGGCCTGGATGCGCTCGGCCCAGCGCGCCAGTGCCGGCGCCGGGTAGCCGGCATGCAGGCGCGCCTGGCTGCGCATCAGCCGCGCATAGACAAAGTCGGTGGACAGATCGGCAAAGGACGGATGCTCGTCCGAGTCGGTGAACACCGTGGCCACCCCATGCCGGCGCACCAATGCCAGCAGCGCGGCATCCACCGCGTCGTGGTCGCGGATTTCCAGCACATGGCGCAGTGCGCGCTTGCCGGCACGTTTGGGCAGCAACGACAGGAAGGCGTCCAGGTCGTCGGCCTGCAGCCGATGCCCTTGTTCGAACTGCCACACCAGCGGCCCCAGCGTATCGCCAAGCTCGACAATGCCGCCGATAAAGTCGTCCACCTGCGCCTGGGTGCCGGCCAGTCTGCGCGACTGGGTGATGCGGCGCGGTGCCTTGGCCGAGAAGACGAACCCGGGCGGCACCTGGTCGCGCCACTTCGCGTAGGTGGCCGGTTTCTGCGTCCCGTAATACGTGCCGTTGATCTCGATGGCGGTGACGTGGCGACTTGCGTATTCCAGCTCGCGGCGCTGCACCAGCCCTTGCGGATAGAACATCCCCTCCCGCCATGGCGCATACACCCAGCCGCCGATACCGACGTGGATGCCATCGAGCGCGGGCGGGGTGGCGGCGAACAGATCGGTCATGACAGATTCCACGTTGGCGTGAGCGCGCGCCTGGCATGTTCGCAGACGCACAGATGTGGCAAGCCGCCCAGATGATAGCCCCGCCGGCTCCGCAGCAAAGCGGCGGCTGCCAAACCGCTTGCGCACTGCCAGGCAGGCGCGGCCGTTGGCGCGCGGCGGCATGCAGACGTTGCGCACTCGATGCAGGCACCGCCCGGCCCGCCGGCTGGGCGATCGGCGCTTACGCGGACGCGGCCATGCCGCTACCATCGCAGATCGCCACTTTCGGACCGCAGCGATGACCTGGACCACGCCCGATCTGTGTGACCGCTTTCCCGAGGTGAGCATCGCCGAACCGCTGTTCCGCTCCTATGGCGGACGTGCGGCATTCTCCGGGCCGATCGTCACCGTGCGCTGTTTCGAGGACAACTCGCGGGTGCGCGAGCTGGCCTCCACGCCTGGCGACGGCCGTGTGCTGGTGGTGGACGGGCAGGGTTCGTTGAAGCACGCGCTGCTGGGCGACCAGATCGCGATGCAGGCGGTCGCCAACGGCTGGGCCGGCGTGTTGATCCATGGCTGCGTGCGCGATGTGGAGATCCTGGCCACGCTGCCGCTGGGCGTGCTGGCGCTGGGCGCCTGCCCGCGCCGTACCGAGCGGCGTGATCTGGGTGATGTGGATGTGCCGGTGAATTTTGCCGGCGTGGCCTTCGTGCCCGGCCATTGGCTGTATGCCGATGGCAACGGCGTGTTGGTGGCACCGCTGCCGCTGTCGCTGGACAGTGCCGGCGGATCGACCTGAGCGAACGAGAGGACGTGCGACAGTGACCGTGAACCGATGGCTGAGTGGAGGCGTGCTGATGCTGGCAAGCTTGGTGACGACGCAGGCGGCCGAGCTTCCCGCCGGCATGCAGCAGTTCGACGCGCAGATGGAACGCGTGCGCAAGCAGTTCGATGTGCCCGGCATTGCGGTGGCCATCGTCAAGGATGGGCAGGTGGTGCTGGAGCGCGGCTACGGCGTGCGCGAGATCGGCAAGCCTGCGCCGGTGCAGGCCGACACGCTGTTTGCGATCGCCTCCAACACCAAGGCCTTCACTGCCGCATCGCTGTCGATCCTGGCCGACGAGGGCAAGCTCTCGCTCGACGACAAGGTCATCGACCACCTGCCGTGGTTCCGCATGTCTGACCCGTACGTCAGCGGCGAGATGCGTGTGCGCGATCTGCTCGCGCACCGCAGCGGCCTGAGCCTGGGCGCGGGCGATCTGTTGTTCTGGCCGACCACCAGCTACAGCACCGACGAAGTGGTGCAGCGCCTGTCCAAGGTGCCGTTGAAGGGCGGTTTCCGCGATCGCTACGCCTACGACAATATCCTGTATGCGGTGGCGCAGAAGGTGATTGAGCAGGTCTCCGGGCAGACCTATGCGGCGTTTCTGCAGCAACGCATCTTCGCCCCGGTGGGCATGCGCGGTACGCGCTTCAATGCCGACCATCTGCAGCCGGGCGACAACGCGGCCGTGGGCCATGCCAAGTACGACTTCACCGAGTTGCGCACGGTCGCGCCGCTGACCTGGTCCAACAACTCCGGTGCCGGCGGCATCTATTCCAGCGCGCACGACATGGCGTTGTGGATGAAGGTGCAACTGGCCGGCGGCGTCCTGCCCGATGGCACGCCGCTGTTCAGTGCCAAACGGCAGCAGGAGATGTGGTCGATGATCACGCCGATCGCGATTGCCGACCCGGCCGTGCCGGAGCTGACGGCGGCACGCCCCAATTTTGCCGGCTACGGTGAGGGCTGGAGCCTGAGCGATTACCGCGGACATCGGCTGGTGTGGCACACCGGTGGCTGGCCGGGCATGGTGTCGCGGCTGACGCTGGTGCCCGACCAGCAGCTGGGCGTGGTGGTGCTGACCAATCAGGAGATCGGTGCGGCCTTCAATGCGGTGACCCTGCAGGTGCTGGATGCATTCCTGCAGGTGCCGGCCACCGATTGGACCTCTGCCTATGCCAAGGCGGTGGCCAAGGCCGATGGCGATGCGGACACCAGCTGGAAGAAGCATCGGGACGCACGCGTGGCGCGCTCCACGCCGTCGCTGCCGCTGCGCAGCTATGCGGCGACCTATCGCGACCCGTGGTACGGCGACGTGGTGATCCGTCAGGACGGCAAGCGCCTGCGCCTGCAGTTTTCCAAGACCGCGCAATTGATCGGCACGCTGGAGCATTGGCAACACGATAGCTTCATCGTGCGCTGGGACGATCGCAGCCTGAATGCCGATGCCTTCGTCAATTTCGCGCTGACCCCGGATGGCGCGGTGCGCGAGATGCGGATGGAGGCGATCTCGCCGCTGACCGATTTCAGCTTCGATTTCCAGGACCTGGTGTTGACGCCGGTGGCAGCGGAGCAAACGGGACACAAGTGACACATCACTCGTCCTGCAAGCGGGGCACGGTCACTGCACGGAGCGTGTAGTGGCCGGCGGCCAATGCAGTATCGGTGTGGCGTCCACGCCATCCCCAACCGGTTGCAGGGCTTTCGGGTGTCATCTGCGCCGCAATGCGCGCTGCAGCATGCATTGATCACGGCGCGTGCCGGCTACCGGGCTCGGCGGGCATGCGTCACGTGGTCGGGCCTGCCGCTGCAGGCGGGCGTGCCGACGCCCGACGGCGCGTTGGCGCCAGCTGCATGATGCTATCGCCGGCCGGCATGGCTCGTTATGATCCGCGCACTTCTCAGGGATGTTGCCCAACGCATGACCACTCCGCAGATGTCGGTGTATTTCTTCTTGCAGGCTGCGGTGATCCTGCTGATCTGTCGTCTGGTGGGATTGCTGGCCAAGCGGGTGGGGCAGCCGCAGGTCGTGGGCGAGATGATTGCCGGCGTGGCGTTGGGTCCGTCGCTGTTCGGCATATTACTGCCGGATATGCAGGCGGCGCTGTTTCCCAAGCAGACGCTGGACGTACTGTATGTGCTGGCCCAGTTCGGCGTGGGCCTGTACATGTTCCTGGTCGGCACCGACTTCCGCAGCGATCATTTCCGCGCACGCTATCGCAGCGCGATGAGCGTGTCGCTGGCCGGGATCGCGGTGCCGTTCGCATTGGCCTTTGCGATGTGTCCGTGGCTGATCAACGTGGAGGGCTTGTTCTCGGAAAAAGCCAAGTTGATGGAGGCCTCGCTGTTCCTGGGCGCGGCCATCGCGATCACCGCCTTCCCGATGCTGGCGCGCATCATCCACGAGCGCGGGCTGACCAATAGCCCGTTGGGCACGCTCGCACTCACTGCAGGTGCGTTCGACGATGCGGCGGCGTGGTGCATTCTTGCCGTGGTGCTGGCCAGCTTCGGCGGCAGCTGGGGCAGCGCCTATCTGGCCATCGGCGGCGGCGTTGCGTATGCGGCGTTCATGGTCTTTGTCGGCCGGCATTTGCTGCGTCGTCTCGAGCGTTACGTGGTGCAGGACCAACCGCTGAGCAATGGCGTGTTGGCGGTCATCCTAATGCTGTTCTGCCTCAGCGCCTGGGCGATGGATGCGATCGGCATCCATGCAGTCTTCGGCGGCTTCCTGCTCGGCGTCTGCCTGCCCAGGGGAGCATTGACCGAAAAGTTGCGCGAGATGATGCAGCCGTTCGTGGTGGTGTTCCTGCTGCCGATGTTCTTCACCTATTCCGGCTTGAAGACGCAGCTGAGCGTGTTGCTGCAGCCGCAGATCATGCTGGCCGGCGTGGCGATTCTGGCCGCATCGTTCATCGGCAAGGGACTGGCCTGCTGGGCCGCCGCACGCATCACCGGCGAGAACAACCGCGATGCGATGGCGATCGGCTCGCTGATGAATGCACGCGGTTTGATGGAACTGATCATCATCAACATCGGGTTGCAGGCCGGCGTGATCGAACAAGGCCTGTTCTCGGTGCTTGTGCTGATGGCGATCCTCTCCACGCTGATGGCCACGCCGCTGTTCAATTGGATCATGCGTCGCCATGCCGACGTGACCGCTGCGGTGCCGAGCCTGCAGCAACGTTGATGCTCGCAGCGGCCTGGCATGCCAGGCAGCCGCAAGCGCGGCGGCGCAACTGCGCGAACGCCTCAGCGCGACAACGGCAGTTGCACGCTGGCCAACAACCCGCCGCCGGCGCGATTGCCCAGGATCAAGCGGCCATCGTGCGCCTGGCAGATGGCCGAGGCGATTGCCAGGCCCAGGCCGCTGCCACCGGAATGCCGCGCGCGTGAACTGTCCGCGCGCCAGAAGCGGTCCAGCAGGTGCGGCAGCTGCGCAGGCTCCACGCCGGGGCCGCGGTCGCCGAGCGTGACCAGCACATGCGCACCATCGCGGCGCAACTCGATATCCAGCACCTTGCCTGCGGCGGCGTAGCGCAGTGCGTTGTCGATCAGGATGGAAAACACCTGGCCCAGGCGATGGCGGTCGGCGCAGACGCGTAGCCCGGAAGGTGCCGGCGCGGTGACCGTCGTCTGCAACGCGCGGATTGTCGGGCCTGCCCATTCCACCCGCTCGGCAATCAGCTCATGCAGATCGAAACTGTCCGGCTCCAGCACCAGCTGGCCGGCACGCGCCAGCGACACCAGATGCAGGTCGCCGATCAGCCGGTTGATCTGTTCCAGCTGGCGATGGACCAGGCGCAGCTGCTCGGGATCGCGCGGGAAGACCTCGTCCAGCATGCCCTGTACGCGGCCCATCGCTGCGTTGAGCGGGGTGCGCAGTTCGTGTGCCAGCATTGCGCTGGACTCGCGCAGTTCGCGTTCGTACTGCTGCAGTTTGCCGCCCATGGCGTTGAAGTCGTCCGCCAGCGCCGTGAGCTCGTCCGGTGCGCCTGCCACCACCTGCGCGCGTGCGCCGAAGTCGCCATCGCTGACCCGATGCGCGGCCCTGGCCACCTGGGAAAATTGCCGCGACAACGGACGCGATGCAAGCAGCCCGCAGACCAGGATCACCGGGATGGAGAGGGCGACCATGGCCCCCAGCGTCCACCAGTCAGGGTTGGCCAGCCCGGGCAGAAAATTTTCCACATCGTAGTACTGCTGCAGCAGTTGCCACAGGCGTGCCTCGTTGGCGACCGGCTGTTCGCGCAGTTGTTCGATTTCGGTGCGGGCCGCCGCCGGCAGCTTGCCCAGGATCAGGCTGTCGCGCAGGTTGAAATAGCACCACATGCCGAAGGCGATCACCACCACGGTCACCACCGCCAGTGCGCTCATCCGCACGCCCACCCACATCCACAGCGGCGCTTGCCGGCGCCAGGCGTTGAAGCGCCGCAGGGCATTCATTGGAAGCGGTATCCCACCGCGCGCACGGTGACCAGCACGCCGGTGATGCCGTGCACCTCCAGCTTGCGGCGCAGGTTGTGGATGTGCGAATCCACCACCCGTTCCAGTGCATCGCTGTCGGGCAGGCAGGCATCGAGCAGTTCGCTGCGGGTGAATGCCTTGAACGGCGTCTTGAGCAGGATGGCGAGCAGGTTGAATTCGGTCAAGGTCAGGTCCAGTGCCAGCTGAGTCCCGGCCGGGTCGTGCACGGTGGCCACCACTGCGGCCAGGTCCACACTCAGGCGGCCATGCCGCAGCGGCTCGCCCGGCGCACGCACCGCCACGCTTCGGCGCAGCACTGCATGGACGCGCGCCAGCACTTCCTTGGGGCTGTACGGCTTGACCACGTAATCGTCGGCCCCATAGCGCAGTGCGCCCAGCTTCTCCGGCTCGTCGCCGATGGCGGTGACCATGATGACCGGCGTATCGCTGGCGCGGCGGATCGCCGACAGCACTTCGATACCGCTGAGCCTGGGCAGCATCACGTCCAGCAGCACCAAATCCGGCGCCCATTGACGATGCAGGTGAATCGCCCGCTCGCCGTCTCCGGCGATGGCAACGTCGAAGCCGTCGCGACGCAGATAGGCGTCCAGGATGCTGGCGCTGTCTGCATCGTCTTCCACCAGCAGAACCTTTTTGCCTGTCATGGCGTGTTGCCCTGTCGTCTCGATCAAATCTGGATAATTCCCGAAAACAACCTGGACGCTGCAGGTCGAGGATGTCGGTCGAGATTGGCTCGTGTGCTCCGACATCATGATTCCACAAATGACCGCGCCTCGTTGTTTCCGCGCCCTGCGTAATGCGGCAATCGCCATGTTGCTGGGCAGCTGTTCATTGACGCCGACTTACCAGCGACCAGCGGTGGCCGTGCCGGGCACCTTCGGCAGCCAGCAGGCGGTGGCCGCTGGGGGACCGAGCGAGCCGGTGGGGATCGAGCTGAATCTGCAGGAACGCGCGTTTGTGCAGGCGTTTGCACCGGATCGCGATCTGCGGCCGTTGCTGCAACGCGCGCTTGCGCACAACAGCGACTTCCGTCGCGCCGCCTTGCAGGTGGAGCAGGCACGGGCGCAGTACCGCATCGAGCGCGCCGCGCGCGTGCCAAGCATCGGCGTGGGTGCACAACAGGTGCGGCAGCGCTTCGACGATCCGGCCCTGAACGCGCGCTACGGGCAGGATCTGGTCGTTGCCAACGCCGGCATCGGCAATCTCGAGCTGGACTTCTTCGGCAAGCTGCAGGCCATGTCCGAGGCGGCGCGGCAGCGCTATCTGGCCAGCACCCATGGGCGCGATGCGGCCCGGGGCGCGCTGGTTGCCGAGGTGCTGCGCGCCTACACCACCGAACGCGCAAGCAGCCAGGCGCTGCAGCAGCTGCAAGCAGCCGATGCCGACAGTGCTGCGCTGCTGGCCATCGCACAGCGGCAGTACCGGATTGGGCTGATCGCGCGCGACCAGCGCGATGGCCAGCAGCATCAGGCCGATCAGGCCCATGCCGCGGCCTTGCAGGGCGCCGACGATCACGCTGCGGCATTGCGCGCGCTGCAACTGCTGGTTGGCTACGACAGCTTGCCGGTGCCGGGCGACCTGCAGCGCATGATTGCCGCAGATACACCCAGCACGGCGTGGCGTGCGCTGGATTCCTCGTTGTTGCTGCAACGCCCGGACATCCAGCAGGCGGAGCTGGAACTGCGCGCGGCAAACGCCGACATCGGCGCCGCACGCGCCGCGTTCTTTCCATCGATCACCCTGAGCAGCAGCGTGGGCACCGCCAGCGATGGCTTGAACGGGCTGTTTTCCGCCGGCCACGGCATGTGGAGCTTCAGCCCGCAATTGAACCTGCCGTTGTTCGACGGCGGCCGCAACCGCGCCAATCTTGCCCTGGCGCAGCTGCGCCAGCGCGCCGATGTCGCGGCCTACGAACAGGCGATCCAGTCCGCCTTCCGCGAGGTCGCCGATGCGCTCGACGCGCACGCCACCCTGGCCGACTCCGAACCGCGTGCACGTGCGCAGGCCGAGCGTGAGCAATCGCGCATGACACGGCTCAGCAGGCGCGTGGACGCAGGCCTGGAAGATCGCACCACGCTGCTGACCGAGCGCCTGCGCGCCACGCAGGTGCAACTGGATTACCTGACCACCGCACGCCAACGCCTGTTGAGCCGGATTGCCATGTTTCAGGCGTTCTACGGCGTTTGCCTGCCATCCCTTTCTTGATCGCTGACGGAGATTTTCATGGCCATCCTGTTTTCCATGCAGCTGCCTCGTGACACCACACTGCGTGCCTGGCCGTTCGTTGCCAGCCTGCTGCTGCCATGCCTTGCGCATGCGCAGACCGATCTGACCGGCAGCTCGCGGCTGTTGGGCGACCACACCGATCTCACCGTGGGCGCGGCAGCGGTTGCGGCACCGCGGTATGCCGGCGCCGAGCGCGCGCGCGTGCAGGCCAACCCGGTGCTGGTGGTCCAGCGCGGCATGCTGTTCTTTGACACCGCGCGTGGCGCGGGTCTGCAGTTCCAGAGCGATTCCGGCTTCTATCTGTCGCAGTCGCTGTATTACGACCTGGGCCGCCTGCAACGCGACAGCGACTGGCGTCCGGGTTCGCGCGTGCTGGCCGGCATGGGCGATGTACCGGGGTCGGTCACCGCACGCACACTGGTGATGCAGCGGATCACGCCGTACATGAACGTCAACGCGGAAGCCGAATTCGCGCTCAAACAGGACGCGCGGCGCAACCGCTATCGCGCCGGCGTGGAGTTCACCCTGCTGCATGGCGCCAGCGACACGGTGACGCTGGATCTGGATGTGCATGCCGGCGATCGTCGCTTCAATCAGGCCTATTTTGGGGTCACCGACACGCAGGCGGCGCGGACGCGCTGGCAGGCCTTCCATACCGGTTCCGGCGTGTATGCCGCCGCGGTGGGCAGCAGCTGGACGCATGCGCTGGGCGATCACTGGGCCACCACCGTGAGCGTGACCGGCACCCGCTATGCGGACAACGCCACGGACAGCCCGCTGGTTGCACGCCGCAGTTTTGTCGGCGGCACGGTTGCAGTGACCTACAGCCGCTGAGCGGCACATGGCAGGGGATAGCGTGATGATGGATGTTCTTCGCACCATGGTGTGTTGCGGTCTGTTGCTGGTGCTGGCCGGCTGCAGCCGGCCGGATGCGCCGGCGGCCGAGACCCCGCGGGCGGTCAAGCTGGAGCGCTTCGGCTCCGGCCGCGATGGGTGGCTGCAGGTGCCGGCAATGGCGCGTCAGCAACAACGGGCCGAGTTGGCGTTCGAGAGCGGCGGACGCATCGCCGCCGTGCTGGTGGATGTGGGCGACCGCGTACAGAAAGGGCAGGTGCTGGCACGCTTGGATGCCGAGCCGCTGCAATTGCGCCAGCAGCAGGCCGACGCCAACCTGCGCGCGGCGATGGCGCAGTCCGGCGAGCGGCAGCTGCAACTGCGCCAGCAGCACGCCATGTTCGACGATGGCGCCAGCTCCGCGGCGACGCTGACCGCCGCCCGCGCGGCGGCGGATGCGGCAACCGCGCAACTGCAGGTGGCAAAGGCCGACCTGGCGCTGGCACGGCGTGCATCGCGTCTTGGCGAGCTGCGCGCACCCTTCGATGGCGCCGTGGTCGCACGCCTGCAGCAACCGCAGGCCGATGTGGGGGCGGGGCAGGGAGTGTTGCAGCTGGAAGGGCAGGCGCATCTGCAACTGCTCGCCAATCTGCCGCCTGTTGCTGCCGCAGGGCTGACGCCTGGGCAGACCGTGCAGGCCACGCTGGCCGACGAGCCTGCGGTGCCGCTGACGTTACGCCTGCGCAGCCTGTCCAGCCGACTGGATAACGGTGCCACTGCGCTGGCGATTCTGGAGGTGGTGCGCGCGCCACACGCGTTGCGCAGTGGCGACAGTGTGCTGCTGCGGTTGCCCGCGCAGGCTGCGAGCACGCCCAGTGTGCCGCTGTCTGCGGTACTGCCCAGGCTCAATCGCCAACGGGCCAGCGTGTTCGTGTATCAGCCGGCACAGCGGATCGTGCGCGAGCGCGCAGTCGAGCTCGGGTCGATCGTCGGCGGCCGCATCCAGGTCCGGCGTGGGCTGCAGGCCGGCGATCAGGTGGTCAGCGCAGGCGTGGGCTTCTTGATCGATGGCCAGCCGGTGGCGCCGTTGCAGATGCAGACGCAGCTGAGCGGAGGGCAGGCGCCATGATGCTGACCCGGATGGCGATGAGGTCGAGCCGGCTGACCTTGTTCGCGGCAGTGATGATCCTGCTCGGCGGCATCGTGGCGTTCGTCGGTTTTCCCTCGCAGGAAGAACCCTCGGTCACCGTGCGCGACACCATTGTGTCGGTGGCGTTTCCGGGCATGCCCAGCGAGCAGGTGGAAACCCTGTTGGCGCGCCCCCTCGAGGAGCGCCTGCGCGAACTGGCCGGCATCAAGCGCATCGTGAGCACGGTGCGGCCAGGCAGCGCGATCGTGCAGCTGACCGCCTACGACGATGTGCAGGATCTGCCGGCGTTGTGGCAGCGCGTGCGCGCCAAGGTCGCCGAGGCGGGTGCGCAACTGCCTGCGGGCACGCAAGGGCCGTTGGTCGACGATGACTTCGGACGGGTGTCGGTGGCCTCGATCGCAGTCACCGCACCGGGCTATTCGATGAGCGAGATGCGTGGGCCGCTGCGGCGCCTGCGCGAGCAGCTGTATACCCTGCCGGGCGTGGAGCAGGTGGCGTTGTACGGGCTGCAGGACGAGCGCGTGTATGTGGCGTTCGATCGCGCGCGGCTGCTGGCGACCGGACTGAGCCCTGCCAGCATAATGGCGCAGTTGCGCTCGCAGAATGTGGTGGCCTCCGGCGGGCTGGCGACGGTGTCCGGGCTGGCGATGACGGTTGCGACTTCCGGGGAGATACGCTCGCCTGCCCAGTTGCGGGACCTGTTGCTGACCTTGCCGACACCCAATGCCAATGGCGTGCGCGAAGTGGCGTTGGGCGAGCTGGCGCAGGTACAGGTGATGCCTGCCGATCCGCCGGAAAGCGCTGCGGTCTACCAGGGCCAGCCGGCGGTGGTGGTGTCGGTCTCGATGAGGCCCGGCAGCAATATCGCCGACTTCGGCAAAACGCTGCGCGCCAAGCTGGACCAGACCGCGCAGGAATTGCCCGCAGGTTTTGCGCAGCACGTGGTCACCTTCCAGGCCGACGTGGTCGAGCGCGAGATGGGCAAGATGCACCACGTCATGGGCGAGACCATCGTCATCGTCATGGCGGTGGTGATGCTGTTCCTGGGCTGGCGCACCGGCCTGATCGTCGGCGCGATCGTGCCGTTGACCATCTTCGCCTCGCTGATCGTCATGCGCGTGCTGAGCGTGGAGCTGCAGACGGTGTCGATCGCGGCGATCATCCTGGCGCTCGGCCTGCTGGTGGACAACGGCATTGTCATTGCCGAAGACATCGAACGCCGCCTGGTTGCCGGAGAACAGCGCCGTCAGGCCTGCATCGACGCCGGCCGCTCCCTGGCCACCCCGTTGCTGACCTCATCGTTGGTGATCGTGCTGGCGTTCTCGCCGTTCTTCTTCGGCCAGACCAGCACCAACGAATATCTGCGCTCGCTGGCTACCGTGCTCGGGGTGACCTTGCTGGGCTCGTGGCTGCTCAGCATCACGGTGACGCCGCTGTTGTGCATGTATTTCGCCAAGGCACATGTCGCACACGGCAGCGAACAGGAGCCGTCGCGCTTTTATCGTGGCTACCGCCGCCTCATCGAGCGCGTGCTGATGCACAAGGCGCTGTTTATCGCCGGCATGGTGGCGATGCTGGCGGTGGCGGTCGCGGTGCTGGTATCGATTCCCTACGATTTTCTGCCCAAGTCCGATCGTCTGCAGTTCCAGATGCCGGTGACCTTGCAGGCAGGCAGCGATACGCGCGAAACCCTGCGCACGGTGCGTGCGCTGAGCCGCTGGTTGGCCGATCGGCGCGCCAACCCGGAGGTGGTGGACAGCATCGGCTATGTCGCCGATGGCGGCCCGCGCATCGTGCTGGGCCTCAATCCCCCGCTGCCGGCGGCCAACATGGCGTACTTCACCGTGAGCGTGCGCCCGGGCACCGATCTCGATGCAGTGATAGCGCGGGCACGTGCGCATGTCCGCAGCCACTTCCCCACCGTGCGCGCCGAGCCGAAGCGGTTTTCACTGGGCGCGACCGAAGCCGGGATGGCGGTGTATCGCGTGGTCGGCCCCGACGAGACAGTACTGCGCAGCAGCGCCGCTGCGATTGCAAAGGCGCTGCGCGCGTTGCCGGGCACCGTGGATGTGCAGGACGACTGGCAGGCGCGCATTCCGCGCTACGTGGTGCAGGTGGACCAGCTCAGGGCGCGGCGTGCCGGGGTGAGCAGCGAGGACATTGCGCAGGCGCTACAGGCGCGCTACAGCGGCGTGGATGCCTCGTTGATGCGCGACGATGGCAGCTCGGTGGCCGTGGTGTGGCGTGGCAGTGCGCAGGAACGCGCCGCCGACGGCACACCTGGCGACACCCTGGTGTACCCGCAAGCCGGCGGTGCGCCAGTGCCGCTGGCGGCGGTCGCCACGGTGCTGCACGACAGCGAGCCGTCGGCGATCCAGCGGCGCAACCTGAGCCGTGCGATCACCGTGACCGCACGCAACCCGCAGTTGACCGCGACCGAGATCGTCGAGCGCCTGTCGGTGCCGATGGCCGCGCTCAAGCTGCCACCCGGTTATCGGCTGGAGATCGGTGGCGAGCTCGAGGATTCTGCCGAGGCCAACCAGGCCCTGCTCCAATACATGCCGCACGCACTGGGCGCGATCCTGCTGCTGTTCGTGTGGCAGTTCAACTCGTTCCGCAAGCTGCTGATCGTGCTGTCGGCAGTCCCGTTCGTGCTGATCGGTGCGGCACTGGCCCTGGTGATCACCGGCTATCCGTTCGGTTTCATGGCGACCTTCGGCTTGCTGGCGCTGGCCGGCATCATCGTCAACAACGCGGTGCTGCTGCTGGAACGCATCGAAGCCGAGCTTGCCGATGGCCTGCCACGCCGCGAGGCGGTGATCGCCGCAGCGGTCAAGCGGCTGCGCCCGATCGTGATGACCAAGCTCACCTGCATCGTCGGCTTGATTCCGCTGATGCTGTTTGCCGGGCCGCTGTGGACCGGAATGGCCATCACCATGATCGGAGGCCTGGCGCTGGGCACGCTGGTGACGCTGGGCTTGATCCCGATCCTGTATGACCTGTTGTTCGGCCTGCGCCTGCCGGCGCGTGCAGCGGTTGTGGCGTAAATCCGGGCGGGCGAGGGCGGCGGCGGAATGATGCTGGCGTGACGGTGGGCGGCATCGTCGATGCGTGATCGCGCGACATGCCGCATATCGCACACCGCACACCGCACACCGCATGGCGCAGCGCTGACGGAGCTGGGCCATGCAGGCGCGGGCCGCTGCCGCCATACTGGCCACTGAGAGACACGACCAAGACCCGATGACCAAGGCCAAGAAGAAAGCTGCACAGCAGGTGGTACCCGCGCCTGCGCCGGTATATCAGCTGCATGTTTCGCTGGTGGATAGCGCACCGTTGATCTGGCGCCGCGTGCTGGTGGCCGGATCGCTGCGCCTGGCCACGCTGCATCGTGTGTTGCAACCGGTGATGGGCTGGAGCGGCGCGCATCCGTACGAATTCGACCTGGGCGGCGGCCGCTACGGCGAGTCCGGGCTGGATGTGCCGGAGCGGCCACGGCTCAAGCATGCTGCCCGGGTCAGCATCGAAAGCGCGGTGGGCGAGCTGGAGCGGTTCGACTACTTCTACGGTGCCGGCGCGGGTTGGCAGCACCGCGTCCAGGTCGAGGCGATCCTGCCGCCGGACGCGAGCCTGCGCGCGGCCCGTTGCGTGGACGGCGCCAATGCCTGCCCGCCGGAGAGCAGCGAAGGAATCGACAGCTACCAGGCCTTGCTGCGGATCATCGCCGACCCGGAGCATGCGCAACATGTGCAGGAGCTGGCCACCCTGGCCGGGCGCTTCGATCCGGGCCATTTCGATCTGGCCGAGGTCAACCGCCTGCTCGCACGTGTCCGCGAGTGAGCGCGACCGACGCCGCATGACCTGCAGTGACGCCCAGGCCATGCATGGCTTGGGCAAGCGAAATCGATCCGGTTGACTGTTACGCGCATCGCAGCCTGCCGTGCAGGTGATGCTGCAGGAGCTCGACGCCAGCGCCACTGCAGCTTGACGCGCGATCAGCTAGCCTGATCTCCCGGTTTTTCCCGAAAGTGTCTGCGATGTTCCGCTGGTTCGAATCCCTGATCGATGTCTTCCCGCCGATCGAGCGGGAAATGCCGCCGCGTAGCGTGTGGCGGTTCTATCTGCATTATCTGCGGCCGTTGTGGCCGATCCTGTTGGCCACGCTGATCGCCGGGCTGCTGCTGGCCCTGGTGGAAGTGGCGATGTTCGACTTCCTCGGGCGCATCGTCGACATGCTGGCCGAGCGGCCGGGAGCGGACTTCTTCCGCCGGCATGCCGGCGAATTGCTCTGGATGGCGGCGATCACACTGGTGGCGCGCCCGCTGTTCACCGGGCTGCACAATCTGCTGGTCAACCAGGCGATCGTGCCGGGCCTGAGCAACCGCTCGCGCTGGCTGATGCACAACTACGTGGTACGGCAGAGCCTGGGCTTCTTCAACAATGATTTCGCCGGCCGCATCGCCAACCGGGTGATGCAGACCGGGACCTCGCTGCGCGAATCGGCAGTGCAGATGGTCGATGCGCTCTGGTACATCGTGGTCTATACCGGCAGCGCGCTGTGGCTGTTTGCGCAGGCCGACCCATGGCTGATGCTGCCGCTGCTGATCTGGCTGGTGGTGTATGTCGCGCTGATGGCGTTCTTCGTGCCGCGCATGAAGGCGCGCGCGTGGATCGCGTCGGATGCACGCTCCAAGGCCACCGGGCGCATCGTCGACGGCTACACCAATATCTCCACGCTCAAGCTGTTCGCCCATGCCGGCCGCGAACAGGCCTATGTGCGCGATGCGATCGACGAGCTGGCGGTGAAGCATCGCGGGCAGACGCGCGTGACCACCACGATGGATACCGCCATTGCGGTGGCCAACGGCTTCCTGATCGTGGGCACCTGCGGGCTGGCGTTGTGGCTGTGGAGCTGCGGCCAGATCAGCGTGGGCGCGATCACGCTGGCCACCGGCCTGGTGATCCGCATCCACAACATGTCCGGCTGGATCATGTGGACGGTCAACGGCATCTTCGAAGACATCGGCAGCGTGCAGGACGGCATGCAGACCATCTCGCAGCCGGTGCTGGTGCAGGACGCGCCCGACGCCGTGCCGCTGCAGGTGACGCACGGCCAGGTGCAGTTCGAGCACATCCATTTCCATTACGGCAAGCGCGGCGGGGTGATCGCCGGGCTGGACCTGCAGGTGCGTGCCGGCGAGAAGATCGGCCTGGTCGGGCCGTCGGGCGCGGGCAAGTCGACCCTGGTCAACGTGCTGCTGCGGCTGTACGACCTGGAGCAGGGGCGCATCCTCATCGACGGGCAGGACATCGCCCAGGTCACCCAGGAAAGCCTGCGCGGGCAGATCGGCCTGGTCACCCAGGACACTTCGCTCCTGCATCGTTCGATCCGCGACAACCTGCTGTATGGCAGGCCGCAGGCCAGCGACGCGCAGATGCTGGAAGCGGTACGCAAGGCGCGCGCGGAAGGCTTCATCGACACGCTGGTCGATGGCGAAGGCCGGCGCGGATTCGATGCCTATGTGGGCGAACGCGGGGTCAAGCTGTCGGGCGGTCAGCGGCAGCGCATCGCCATTGCGCGCGTGCTGCTGAAGGATGCGCCGATCCTGATCCTGGACGAGGCCACCTCGGCGCTGGATTCGGAAGTGGAAGCGGCGATCCAGGACAGCCTGGACGCGTTGATGGGTAACAAGACCGTCATTGCGATTGCGCACCGCCTCTCCACCATCGCGCGCATGGACCGGCTGGTGGTGATGGATGCCGGACGCATCGTCGAGACCGGCGCGCATGCGCAACTGATCGCGCAGGGCGGCCTGTATGCACGCCTGTGGGCGCGGCAGACCGGCGGATTTGTTGCGGCGGATGGGTGAGGCGAACGATGCTTGAGTGCTCGATGCGAGCGGTCGCAGGCGGGCGTAGTAACTTCGAGATCTAGCCCCTCTCCCGCATGCGGGAGAGGGGGGCGAATCCGCAGGAGCTTTGCAGGAGCTTCTCTTGCGCGTGCGCGAGACGGATCAATCACTCGATCGGCTGGTCCAGCATCAACTCGCGTGCAAAGCGCACCGGTGGGGCGCCGTAGGACAGCATCTGGTCGTGGTACGCCTTCAGGTTGAAGTCCTTGCCCAGCTTGTCCTGCACCGCCTTGCGCGTGTCCAGATGTTCCTGCACGCCGACGAAGTAGGTCGGCAGCTGCGCGGACGACAGCTGCGCACGCACCCACTTGCCCGCCGCTTCGCTTTCCTGCTGGAAGGTGTCGTGGGTCATCAGGTGCATCGCCTTGTCGCGTTCCCAGCCATCCACATGTACGCCCTGATCGAGGATGGCGTTGGCGATGGTGCGCAGGTAGAACTTGAGCTGCACCAGATGGAACAGCGGGTCGTTATCCAGATAGCCCTGTTCCTGCATCATGCGTTCGGTGTAGACCGCCCAGCCTTCGGCGAACATGCCCGAGCGCAGCACCGCGCGCAGCGTGGAGGGGAACTTGGCCGAATGCCAGCCTTCCAGGTAATGGCCCGGGGTGCCTTCGTGAATGCTGAGCAGGTGGATCATGCGGCTGTTGTACTCGCGCAGGAACGAATCGACCTGCTTGTCGTTCCAGTCGTCGGGAATCGGCGAGACCGCATAGAAGGTCTTGAGATTCTTGTCGAGCGGGCCGGGCGAATCGCAGTACGCCACCGCCACGCCGCGCTGGAACTCCGGCATCAGGATGATGTCCACCGGCGAATCGGGCAGCGTCATCAGATCCTTCTGGCGTACGAACTCGGTGGACTGCGCCAGTGCGGCCTTGGCATCGTCCACCACCTTGTCGCGTGCCGGCTTGTCGGCATAGGCCAGTTCCAGCGCCGCCTCGATCGCGGCCTGCTGCTGGTCGTCGTTGGGCGTCTCGGGCAGTTTGGGTGCACCGGGCTTGTCCTTGAGCACCGTGCGGGCAATGCCGTACATCTCGCTGCGGACGCGCTTGAGCTCGGACTCGGCGCGCTGCTTGATCTCGGCGCGCGACAACGACGACAGCAGCGCGAATTTCAGTTTCTGGTCGTAGATCTGCGCACCGACGCGGAAATCGCCCTTGGCATTGGGCACCAGCACGGTATCCAGCCAGGTCTGCTGCTCGGCCACGGCCTTGCGCAGATCGTCGATGGCGGCCTGCGCGCGGGCCGCTTCGATCGGGCCGAGCTGGCCGATATTGGGCGCGATGAAGGTATCGACGATGCTGAGGATGCCCTTGTTCTGCTTGGCCACCGTTTCGGCATGGATCTTCGGCACGCGGGCCGGGTCCAGGTTTTCGCGTGCCTGCGCAAAGATGCCGGGAATCTTCTCCATGCGCTGCGTGGCGGAGCTCAGGCGCTCGGACAGCGGCGCGAAGTCGCGCGCCATCAGGCCATACAGCGCGCTGCCGGCCAGGCCGTTGTAGACCTGCGGGTCCCAGGCCCAGCTCTGCAGCACCTCGGTGTTCCAGATTTCCGATTGCAGCTGGTTGCGCAAAATGGCCGCATCGACCTGGTTCTCGCGCGACAGCTTGGCCACCTCGATGGCATCCAGCTCACTCAATAGCTTCTTGCCGGCCTCCAGGCTGCGCTGGCGCCCGGCGCTGCTCAGATCGTCGATCTGCGTGTCGAAGCGGTGATCGCCGGTCTGGGTGGCGGTGACCGGCGACAGCTGCATCCAGGTGTCGAGCGCGCGCTTGGACAGCGCTGCAAAGCGCGCATCCGGCGTCTGCGCAGCCTGCGTCGCGGCATCGGGGGTGCCGGCGCGCGGCGATTCGGGCTGCTGCTGGCAGGCGCTCAGGCCGGCGAGCAGGGCGAGGACAAGCAGACGTTGACGCATGGTGGATTCCAATGGAAGCAATCCGCCAGCATAGGCATGTGCGCGCTTGTCCGCATCCGCCATTGGTTTAGAGTGGCCGCTTTCAAGGAGGATCACCATGCACGACGCCCACAGCTGTCATTGCGGACGCATCGCGTTCGACCCGGACACCGATGCGCCGAACCCCGAGGCGTGCGAGCGCACGTGTGCGTCATGCCGTCGCCGTGGTGGCCTGCTGCGGCCCGGCATGCGCGCGCCATTGCGCCTGCAGGCGGCGCCCGAGATGCCGGGAATCCATCGCTTCAACCGGCAGCATGCCAATCACCACCACTTCCCGCAGCGCGGCAGTGCGCGCTTCAGCACGGGCGTGCGTTGCAGGGCCGGCAAGGCCAGTGTGGCGGTCAAGCTGCGCGGTGTGTCCGCGCCGGGTCTGGCCGTGCAGAGCATGCACGTGGCCGATGGAGCCAGCCGATGAGGCGCCGGATGCAGTGGTACGCGGTCGGCTTGTTGCTGGGCTGGGCGCTGAGCGGATGTGCCAGGCCGTCGGGCGAGATGGCGGCAGACGGCGGCGCGCCGGCGCCGGCACCGGCACCGCCCGCCGCGCAAGGCAATGCGCTGGCGTATGAGCACGATGTACGCATCGAACTGCCGGCCGATCAGATCGATCAACGCATCGCAGCAGTACGCACCGCCTGCCAGTCGGCGCAGTTCGGCGACTGCGCGCTGCTGGCGGTGGAACAAGCCGGTGGGCGCGACCCCAGCGGCAGCGTCAGCGTGCGGTTAGCTCCGGACGGCATCGAGCCGATGGTGCAACTCGCCGGCCAGCATGGCGATGTCGCCGCGCGCAGCACGCGTGCCGAGGATCTGGCGCAGCAGATCGCCGATACCGGGCTGGCACAGGCGCGCCTGCAGAAAGAACATGCGCGCCTGCTCGAACTGCAGCAGCGCCGCGACTTGGCCGTGACCGATCTGCTGGCCCTGTCCAAGCGGCTTGCCGAGATCGAGGCCGAAGCGCAGCAGACCCAGCAGGACGCCGCCCAGCAGCAACGGCGCGTGCGCACGCAGTTGCTGACGCTCAATTTCCGCGGCACCGGTGGCGAGCAGGGCAGGGGCGAGATTGCCGAGGCGGCAGCCGAGTTCGGCCAGGTCTTCGCATCCAGCGTGGCCTTCGTGATCCGTGCAGTGGCGGCGTTGCTGCCGGTGCTGGTGCTGGGGGGGATCGTCGCCTGGCTGCTGCTGCAGGCATGGCGCTGGCGTGCGCGGCGACGCCGGATGTCCTGATCCACTGCGTAGCTGGTCGGCGATGCCGCATTAGCTGCGCATGTTTTTAGGAAGGGCGATTACTTCACGCAGCTACTCGACGCGTTGCGCGGTAGCACGTCGATCCTGATTGCGCTGCTTGCACGCGATCGCGGTACAGCACGTGGTGTGCAACATCTCCAGACACCGACTGCGCGCAAGTGCAGCGCAGTCGGTACGCAGCCGGCTCAGCCTTCGTCGAATTCGTACTCGACAAACACGTCCAGCTGCAGGGCCAGTTCCTGCACGGCGTCGCGCACCTTCTGCGCAGTGGCTTCATTGCCTGCTTCCACTTCGAACTCGTGGCTGCCCGGACCTTCATCGTCGGACAGGCCGGCCGAGCTGGAATCGTCGTCATCCAGGTGCGGCATCAGGTCGTCGACTTCTTCCACGTGTTCGATGCCTTCGATGCTCTGCAGCAGGTTGGCGATGGCACGCGCGTCGTCGTCGGTGCCGGTGATACGCATGCGAAGAGTCGGCATGGGAAAGCTTCCTTGGATTGGGGACCCAAAGACTAGGCAGCCGTCAGGCAAGATCGGGTGATGGCCGCGTGCGCTGGCCGCTCACGGGCGCCGCGCGGTTGCCTGTGCTGCGGTGGTCTCCAGTACCGGCACCAGCAGGGCCTGGGCGGCAGTGCGCAGTAGCGCCGGTGCGATGTAGCGATGGTGCACGCCGTCCACCAGGGCCATGTAAACGCGGCCAAACCTGTTGCGGCAGACCACGCGCGTCTCCAGGCTGAGCTCCACGCTGCCATCCTCCAGCACTTCCACGCCCACGCTGCTGCGGAAGACCAGGTGGCGGTCGTCGGCGCCCAGCAATACCTGCACGCGTCGATCCAGTGGCGCGTTGTCTTGCGCAAGTACCGGGAATCGCCCTGCGAACAGGCAGTCGCGCTGTGCCGACAGCAACGAAGACACCGGGCAGCCCAGCGGAGAAGTTCGCAACTGCAGCGGCGCCACCAGCGCATTGCGCAGCCGCATCAACCAGGTCACGCCGCGCGGCGCGCGCTCGGTGAACCCCTCCAGCAGCAACGCCATCAAAGTGTGCGCACCGCGTTGACGCAACTCATGCGGCTGCAGGCGCAGACGTACGCTGTCCTGATGATCGAAGCCCTGCAGGTGCCGGGTCAGTAGCGAGCCGGGCTTGGGCTCGGCATGCACGCTGACCTGCGCCAGCTGCGGTGCCATTGCAACGAACCCCACCGGTCGACGCAGCCGGCTCACTGCCTGGCGCAGCCTGCCGCTGAGCGCGCGCAGCCGGCCGCACCATGCAGACCTGCTGCTGCCTGGCGATGCGGCCAACGACAGGCGTACGGTGGGGATCTGCAGCGCGCGTGCCTGCGCCGAGGCCAGTAGCCCGATCACCGCCTCCGGCAGCGTTTCGGTGAGCGTGGCGATATCGGCGGTGCCGGACAGCACGCGTGCGCGCACCGCATCGCTCAACGCGCCGCCGGCCTCGTCGCTGTGGCAGGACAGTGCGAAAAATGCCGGGTGTGCGGCTTGCGCTTTGAGCGGTGCGAACTGATGCCAGGTGCCGCCGCCAAAGCGCACGGTGAATAGGCAGTCGGCCGGTAGATCGATATGCCGCAACGCCGCCAGAAAGTGCTGTGGATCCTGTTCGATCTGCTCCATCGAGGCGGTGCAGAAGCGCAGTTGCGCGCCGCTGCTGCCGGTGATGGCGGTGAACATGCGATGGCCGGCGTGGCGATGGAACGGGTGGCCGTTGGCGCCCACCGCAAACGAGAACAGGGCAGTCGATTCGCCGTGCGCAAAGTCGGTGCCGGCCAGGCGTGCCGATGGCTCGTCCAGCGCATCGTGAAAACTGGGATGCGCGCGCTGGCGGCGGCAGGCCTGTTCGATCAACGGGTTGCCTGCGCCCACGCCCAGCTGTGCGATCAGCGTGACCTCCACTGGCAGACCGCCGCTGTAGGACTCCAGACGGACCGACGGAAAACCTGCCTGTGCATTGGCAGGGCGTTGCTGGGGCGTGCTGAACATCGGCAGGAGTCCTTTGCGGCCGGAGGAGGGTCAGGAGGTCTTCTTGGTTAAGGCGCGCGCCTTGCGCTTGAGCGGCGCCGAGGCCGGGCAGACTTCGAAGGCAAAGCTGCTGAGCGTGTTGACCATGTTGTCCGGGGTGAGCCGGTAGACCACGAACTGGCCGCGCCGTTCGCTGGATACCAGCCCGGCGCTTTCCAGCACCGACAGATGCCGCGAGATGGCTGGCGCGCTCATTTCGAACAACTGCCCGATCTGGCCGGCGGTGAGTTCCTGGTCTGCCAGGCACGCCAGCATCTTGCGACGGGGCTGGGAGGCAAGGGCTTCGAAGATGCGGTCGATGGACATAAGGAATTAGGCAATTAACGAATTAGCTAATTAATTGATTTTATGGCGACCGATGTCAAGCGTCTTTTCGGCGCGGCACTGCCCGGCGGTGGTCGGGCGCGGCTGGCGGCTGTCGCCGACGTTGCCGTGATGGGGGATGCCCAGATTTCTGGCGCGCGGGATCTGCCCGCGGGGCAGGTCGCAGCCGATCGGTGCTGAAGGTTTTTGCGGTTGGCGGCCTGCAGCCCAGGCATGCCAGATCAGTCCGGCAGCACCGGCTCAGGCACCGCGCTCAAGTCCTCCAGGCAGGGCCCGGCATGCAAGGTTGCAGTGATGCAAGCAGCCACCTCAGGCCGCAGGCAGTGCCAGCAGCTCTGCCGGCAAGGCAGGCATCGGGGTGCGCTCGTCCAGCGCCTCGCGCTTGAGCCAATCGATAAACGCCATTGCCGCAGGGCCGGGGACGCGGTGACTGGGGTGCACGATGTAGTAGGCGTAGCGTGCCTTGAGGGTGGGGCCGGGCAGGCGCACCAGCTCGTAACGCTGCAGATACGGTTGGGCGATGTGCTTGCGCGCCAGCACCGCGCCCAGGCCATAGACGGCCGCGCGCATTGCGTCGGTGCTGTCGTTGAAGGTATGCATTGGCGGCAGCGTGGTGCCGCGCACCTGGGCGGCACGGAACCAGTCGCGCCAGCCTTGCGGCGACATGTCGGTGAGCAGCGGCAATTGCGCGATCTGCGCCGGCGTGCGTAGCGCAGCGACCTCCGGCAGTGACGGCGAGGCCACCGGAAACAGTTCGTCGTCCATCAGATGATGCGAGGTCAACCCGGGCCAGGCACCCTGGCCATAGCGGATGCCGAGATCCGGGCCGCCTTCTTCGAAGCGCGAAAACGCCGCGTCCGATTGCAGATCCATGCGGATATGCGGATGCGCGCGACAGAAGCGCGGCAGCCGCGGCAACAGCCAGCAGTACGACAGCGAGCGCAAGGTGGTCACGCGCAGCGGGATGGCATCTTCGCGCGGATGCAGGTTGCCGGCCACCGAGGCGATCTCGGCCAATGCAGCGGTGGCGGCGTCGGCCAGCTGGCGGCCCTCGGCGGTGAGCTTGACCCCGCGCGGTAAGCGCTGGAACAGGGTCACGCCGAGCAGCGCTTCGAGCTTGCGCACATGGTGGCTGACCGCGCTGGCGGTCAGATGCAGTTCTTCGGCGGCATGCGCGAAGTTCTGGTGGCGCGCGGCGGCGGCGAACACGCCCAGCGCGGGCAGCAGGGTGGGGCGCAGGTTCATCGAGGCATGAGTGAGATTTGTGGCTCGCCTCGATACTACGCGCTTGTCGCGCCTGCGGTTGCAACCGATGCTGCAGTACCCCATCGCGATGATCGTGCCATGCCCGTCTGCTTGCCTGATGTTGTCTCTTGCGGTTTCAGCACATCACGGCAGCGTGCGCAGGTGCGGCCATGAGCGCGCAGCCGGCGACGCAGCCAGCGGTTGCGGCACGCGAATGGCGCACCACGCTGGAGTTGGGGTTTCTCGGCATCGTCTGGGGTTGCTCGTTCCTGTTCATGCGCGTGGCCGCACCCAGGTTCGGCACCGTGGCGCTGGTGGAAATCCGCCTGGCGCTCGGTGCATTGGTGCTGTTGCCGTTCCTGTGGCTGGCGCGCGAACGCTTCCCGCTGCGTCGCTGGCCGATGCTGGCGGCGATCGGCGTGCTCAACTCCGCGTTGCCGTTCCTGCTGTTCGCGTGGGGCGCGCAACACGCGCCGGCCGCGATCGGTGCGATCTGCAATGCGATGACGGTGCTGTTCACCGCATTGATCGCCTTCCTGTTCTTCGGCGAGAAGATCGGCACGCGTCGCGCGCTGGCCTTGTTGATCGGTTTCATCGGCGTGCTGGTGCTGGCCACCGGCAAGTCGGCCGGGTTGAGCGTGGGGCCGGCGGCGCTGGCGGGCGCCACCGCGTCGCTGCTGTACGGCATCGGCTACAACCTGGTGAAGCGCCACATGGGCGATTTGCCGCCGGCCGCATCGGCGGCGTCCACGCTGGGTTGCAGCGCGTTGCTGCTGGCACCGCTGGCCTGGTTGCAGTGGCCAACCACGCCGGTGCCGGCTGTCGCCTGGGCCTGCGCCACCGCGCTGGGCGTGGTGTGCACCGGGTTGGCGTTCCTGATGTATTACCGCCTGATCCAGCGCATCGGCCCGGCACGCGCCTCCACGGTGACCTATCTGGTGCCGGTGTTCGGCGCACTGCTGGCATGGTCGCTGCTGAGCGAGCCGCTGACCTGGACCATGCTGGTGGCCGCGGTGCTGATCCTGGGCAGCGTCGCCTTCAGCCAGCGCGCCCGCTAAGCCAGCGCGCCCGCTTTTACGAATCCCCAATCCCAAATCCCCAATTCCGAATTAGCCAGCCGGCGGCGTCCGCACCGGCAACGGCACGTTGCACAGATCGATATGCCCGGCCGGGCGCTTGTAGAAATCGTCCTTGCGATTGCGGCGCGCTTCGGCCACATCGCGGAAGGTCTGGCTGTCGGTGCGCAGTAACTGCAGTGGCGTGCGTTCGGGCATGGGCACCTCGCTGGCCAGGCGAATGGCGCGGATCGGCGAGCGCTGCGCGGGGTCTTCGTAGAAACCCATCGGGTCCGGTCCGCGCGGGATCACGCTGAGCAACTCCATGCCCTTGACCACGCGGCCGACCACGGTGATGTTGCGGTCGAGCTGGCGCGGCGATTGCCCGGTGACCACATACAGCTCGGCGCCGATGCTGCTGTCTTCGTCGTTGTTGCGGCCGGCGCCCAGGGTGCCGTAGCAATGCGCCAGCCAGGTCTTGCCGCTGGCACTGTCGCGCCCGACCGGGAAGCCGTCGACAAAGCCCACCTGCGCCGCCCAGCCATCGCTGTCGGGCAGGCGCTGGAAATCCAGGCCCTGCGACGGGCGTTCGAATTCGGCCGGCAGGTGCGTCTTCGCCGAGCCCAGCGACTTGGCCTTGGCCGGCGTCTCGCCATCCGGGTCGCCGAACTGCACCACGAAGTTGTCCTGCGAACGGTAGATGCTGAGCCCGTCCCAGAAGCGCTCGTGCGCCAGGGTGCGGATGTTGCCCACGTGCGCGGGCGCAAACTGCGGCGCCAGCTCGATGATCACCCGTCCGCCATCCAGCTCCAGGTATAGCGTGCGCTCGGGGTCGAGCACGCGCCAGGCGCTGGCCGGCGAGGCATCCAGGATCTGCTGCGGGCTGCGATAGGCCGCGTTGGCGGCAGCGGGTAACACCAGGGCAAGCAGGCAGGCGGAAGCAACAGTGCGCAGAAGCATGAAGGCAGCCAGCGGGAGGGATGCCCGATTCTTGCCGACCACGCGCCCGGACGCAAAGCGCCTGGACGCAACGTGCATAAACGCATAGCAGGACGCCGGCGGAATGCGCCGGCGTCGTGCTGTCACGCGCATGCCTGCTTCAGCTGTGCGCTTACGGGGTGTTGCGCACGTGCGGGCTGGTGTGGTGAACGTTGGCGCCATGGTCGTTACGGAACAGCGGGACCAGCTGCCACAACGCAGAGATGCCGACCAGCGTGTAGACCACACGCGACAGCAGGGCATCCTGGCCGCCGAACAGCGTGGCGACCAGATCGAACTGGAACAGACCGACCAGGCCCCAGTTCAAGCCGCCGACGATAAGAAGCACCAGGGTGATGACGTTGAGCGTTTTCATGAAGACAGTCCGTGTGGGTTGGAAGACCCCAGAGTCCGCATGCCGCGCGCAACACCTCGTGAGCGTGCGCGAGGGCATGACGGGCTTGCGCACGCCACGATCACGTCCAGCCGACGCGCATGAAACCGATGCAGTGTGTTGGCCATCAGCAGCGCGCCGACGGCGCAGTGTCAGCGTGCCGGTTTGCGCCTGACGTACAACTGCTTGCGCACCCGCGCCACCACCTCGCCCTGGCGGTTGTGCACCACGTTTTCGAACCAGCGCAGATGTTTTTCGCCATTGGCGGTGGCGGCGCGCAACTCGGCCAGCACGCTGTCGTCGATGACGAACTCCGCGCTCACCGTGCCGCGCCCGGGTTTGACGAACTCGATGCTGCCGGCCTTGTCCCACACGTAGTAGTCGCGCCCCAGGTTCTGCATGGTCAGCAGCATCCAGAACGGGTCGGTCATCGCGAACAGGCTGCCGCCGAAATGGGTGCCGACGTAATTGCGATTCCACGGCCGCTGGCGCAGCTCCACGCGTGCGTAGCGGTAATCGGCCGACAACTCGGTGACGTGGATGCCGGCGAACAGGTACGGCGGCCACAGGTTGATACCGAGCTTGAACAGTGAAGCACGCATGCGGCCAGGGTCCATGGCGGGGCGGGCCTGCAGCATACCATTCGCATGCGTATGGAACTTGCGGCGGTGACGGCAGCGCCCGGCCAGCAAACCGGGCGCCATGGTGCCGGCGGCGCTTAGAACACCAGCGACGACATCTTGCGGCGGTAGCGGCCTACCAGGTCTTCGTCCTCGATCACCCGGAACGCATCGATCAGGCTACGCCGCGGCAGGTTGTCGTCGAAGGCGCGGTCCTGCCGCAGCATTTCCAGGAACTGCTCCAGCGCGGCCTCGTCGTGGCCGTCGAGCAGGTGGCGCACGCCAAGCAGATGGCGTGCACGCAGGTCGGCGCCGTTGGCGGCAACGGCGGCCTGCAGCGCGTCGGCGTCAGGCGCATCCTTGAGCACATTGGCAAAGCTCAGCCGGGCCTTGGCGCGCACCGCACGGTCGTCGGTGGCCAGGTTGGCGGGCAGGGCGTCGATCAACTGCTCGGCCTCGGCGGTGTCGCCGGTCTTGAGCAGCGCCAGTGCCAGGTCCAGCTTGAGCTCGTCCTTGTCCGGCTCGGCGGCGATCGCCTCACGCAGCGCGGCGACCTGGTCCTGCGGCTCGAGCGGGGCCGGCGGCAGTGCTTCGGCGACCTGCGGCTCGGCCGGCAGCACGCCGTGCTGGGTCAGGAATTCGCGCACCTGGCCTTCCGGCATCGCGCCCGGGAAGCCGTCGACCAGCTCGCCGCCCTTGACCAGGAACACCGTCGGCACCGAGCGGATCTGGAACGCGGCGGCGATCTGCTGCTCCTTGTCCACATCGACCTTGGCCAGCTCGAAGGCACCGTTGTAGTCGGCGGCGAGCTTTTCCAGGATCGGCGTCAACGACTTGCAGGGGCCGCACCAGGTGGCCCAGAAGTCCACCAGCACCGGTGTCGTCAACGATTTCTGCAGGACCTCGGTCTCGAAGGTGTCGGTGGTGGCATCGAATACGTGCGGCTTGTCGGACATGGGCTTCCAGAAGTGATTGCGGCAACAGTGGGAGGTAATGGTGGCAAACCGGGCCGACACAAGGCTGGCCGGCCCGGGCGCATGGCGCGTGGCCGGCCGTCACGCCGGCAGGGGTTCACGCCACGCGCGCCCGGCACGACAATGCCGCGTCCTGGTGGCGCAGCCTGCGCCCCGCGTTGGAGCAAGGCAATGACACGCATCGATGGCACCCAGCGCTACCTGGGCCTGGTCGCCGCAACCGTCTTCGTGCTGGCGGTGGCCGGCTTCGGCGTGGCACTGCCCGGTTACCTGCAGGCCAGTCACCCGGTGGCATTGCTCGGTGCCAACGGGGTGCCGCATGCGCTGGGCTTCAACCTGCTGGCGTTCGTGCTGGTCGGTGCGCTCGGCATGGCCACCGGGGTCAGCCTGCTGGCGCGCATGCCGGCCAGGTCCAGCTGGAGCCTGCGCGTGGGCGGGCAGTTGATCGTACTGGCCGGGCTGGCCTTTCTCGGCATGGGCGCCTTGCCCCTGGACCCCACCGATCTGGACGGGCGCGCCAGCCAGGCCCATGCCACCGCCTGGCTGCTGTGGGCGGTGGCCTTCGTGCCGGGCATGTTGCTGCTCGCCGCCGCGCTGCTCAACCAGCCCGGCACCCGCGCACTGGCATGGCTGAGCCTGGGCGCGGGGCTGCTGGTGGCGGTGCTGGCGTTCGGCCCGCCGGGCCTGCTGCGGCAGGCGATCGCCCAGCGCCTGGCGTTCCTGGCCTGGGTCGGCTGGCTCGCGGTGGCGGCCTGGCGCTGGCCGGCCAGACCTGCCACCTGAGGCAAGCGTTTGGAGCACCTGCTGCACTGCGGTACCCTGTGCCGCTTTGCACCGCCCGAGCATCCGCTCCCAATGTCCACCGTCGAACCGAACGCCTACGACCCGCAGCAGGTCGAAACCTCCGCCCAGCAGTTCTGGGATGCCACCCACGCCTTCCAGGTCGACGAAACTTCGGACAAGCCGAAGTTCTATTGCCTGTCGATGCTGCCGTACCCGTCCGGTGCGCTGCACATGGGCCATGTGCGCAACTACACCATCTCCGATGTGGTCAGCCGCTACAAGCGCATGACCGGCCACAACGTGATGCAGCCGATGGGCTGGGACGCGTTCGGATTGCCGGCGGAAAACGCGGCGATCAAGAACAAGACCGCGCCGGCCAAGTGGACCTACGCCAACATCGACCACATGCGCGGCCAGCTCAAATCACTGGGCTATGCGATCGACTGGTCGCGCGAGTTCGCCACCTGTACGCCCGAGTACTACGTGCACGAGCAGCGTATGTTCACCCGGCTGATGCGCAAGGGCCTGGCCTATCGCCGCAACGCGGTGGTGAACTGGGACCCGATCGATCAGACCGTGCTGGCCAACGAGCAGGTCATCGACGGCCGCGGCTGGCGCTCCGGCGCGCTGGTGGAAAAACGCGAGATCCCGCAGTGGTTCCTGCGCATCACCGACTACGCGCAGGAACTGCTCGACGGCCTGGACCAGCTGGACGGCTGGCCGGATTCGGTCAAGACCATGCAGCGCAACTGGATCGGCCGCTCGGAAGGGCTGGAGATCCAGTTCGACGTGCGCGACACCGACGGTGCACCGCTGGACCCGCTGCGCGTGTTCACCACCCGCCCGGACACGCTGATGGGCGTGACCTTCGTGTCGATCGCCGCCGAGCATCCGCTGGCGCTGCATGCGGCCAAATCCAATCCGGAGCTGGCCGCGCTGCTGGAAACGCTCAAGCACGGCGGCGTCTCCGAAGCCGAGCTGGAAACCCAAGAAAAACGCGGCATGGCCACCGGCCTAACCGCGGTGCATCCGATCAGCGGCGAGCAGGTGCCGGTGTGGGTGGCCAACTTCGTGCTGATGGGCTACGGCACCGGCGCGGTGATGGCGGTGCCCGGCCACGACCAGCGTGATTTCGAGTTCGCCAACAAGTACAAGCTGCCGATCGTGCAGGTGGTCAAGCTGCGCGAGCCGCGCAACGACGACGAGCAGAGCTGGGACGCCAGCCAGTGGCGCGACTGGTACACCGACAAGAGCCGCCCGCTGGAGCTGATCAATTCGGCCGAGTTCGACGGGCTGGATTTCGGCGGCGCCTTCGAGGCACTGGCCGAGCGTTTCGAGCGCAAGGGCCAGGGCCAGCGCCGGGTCAATTACCGCCTGCGCGACTGGGGCGTGAGCCGCCAGCGCTATTGGGGCTGCCCGATCCCGGTGATCTATTGCGCCAAGTGCGGCGCAGTGCCGGTGCCGGAAGACCAGTTGCCGGTGGTGCTGCCGGAGAACGTGGAATTTGCCGGTACCGGTTCGCCGATCAAGACCGACCCGACCTGGCGCCAGACCACCTGCCCGGATTGCGGCGGCCCGGCCGAGCGCGAGACCGACACCTTCGACACCTTCATGGAGTCGAGCTGGTACGTGGCGCGCTACACCAGCCCCAACGCACGCGACATGGTCGATCGCCGCGCCAACTACTGGATGCCGGCCGACCTGTACGTGGGTGGCATTGAGCACGCGATCCTGCACCTGATGTACTTCCGCTTCTATCACAAGCTCATGCGCGACGCGCGGCTGGTGGACAGCGACGAGCCGGTGACCAACCTGCTTACCCAGGGCATGGTGATCGCCGACACCTTCTATCGCGATGCCGATAACGGCGGCAAGGATTGGGTCAATCCGGCCGACGTGGAGATCCAGCGCGACGAGCGCGGCCGCGTCACCGGCGCGGTGCTGATTGCCGACGGCCAGCCGGTGCACATCGGCGGCACCGAGAAGATGTCCAAGTCCAAGAACAACGGCGTGGACCCGCAGTCGATGGTGGCCAAGTACGGCGCCGACACGGTGCGGCTGTTCTCGATGTTCGCCGCCCCGCCGGAGCAGTCGCTGGAATGGAACGAGGCCGGCGTCGATGGCATGGCGCGCTTCATGCGCCGGCTGTGGGTGCAGGTGCACAAGCATGTGGGCGAGGGCGCTGCCGCCGCACTGGACGCCGCCGCACTGAGCGCCGAGCAGAAGGCGATCCGCCGCAAGACCCACGAAACCATCGGCAAGGTCAGCGACGACTATGGCCGCCGCCACAGCTTCAACACCGCGATCGCCGCGGTGATGGAACTGTCCAACGCGTTGGCCAAGTTCGACGACGCCAGTGCGCAGGGCCGTGCGGTGCGCCAGGAAGCCCTGGAAGCGATGGTGCTGCTGCTCAACCCGATCACCCCGCACGCCAGCCACACCCTGTGGCAGGTGCTGGGCCACGGCGAGACGCTGCTGGAAGATGTCGCGTTTCCGCAGGTCGATGCCGCCGCGCTGGTGCGCGACGCGCTGACCCTGGCGGTGCAGGTCAACGGCAAGTTGCGCGGCACCATCGAGGTGGCCGCCGATGTCGGACGCGAGCAGATCGAAGCGCTGGCCCAGGCCGAGCCGAACGCGGCCAAGTTCCTGGAAGGGCTGAGCGTGCGCAAGATCATCATCGTGCCCGGCAAGATCGTGAATATCGTGGCGGGCTGATCGTTGCCACGCCGGTCCGGGCAGTGTCGCGGACCGGTGTGGCGACGCGCAGATGAGATTGCCGCAGTGGCGTGTGGTCATTCATTTCACCGGCGCGTGGCGACGCGTTTGTCATTCCCGGGCGCTGCGTTTTTCGCGGCGCCCTCTCAAGCCCCGTTCACGCGGTGTCGGGCAGGCTAGCCGCCTGTTGCCGCCGCCGGGGCGCTCATCCAGACTGTGCCCATGATTCGATTTCCTACTGCCTTCGCTGCGTCCCTCGTGCTCGTCTCGAGCCTCACCGCCTGCGGCTTCCATCTGCGCAACTCGTTGGCGCTGCCGCCGGACACGCCTGCGGTGAAGGTGCAGTCCGCGGTGCAGTACAGCGAGCTGGCCAAGTTGCTGCGGCGTGGCCTCAAGGCCGCCGGCGCCACCCTGGCCGACGAAGATGCCAAGACCGGCTTTGCGCAGGTGCAGGTGTTGTCCGAGCGCTGGGGCGATCTGCCGATCGCCATCGACAGCCAGGGCCGCGCGCAGGAATACAGCCTGCGCTATGCGGCCATCTTCACCGTCACCACCGCCAACGGCTCGGTGCTGGTGCCGCAGCAGGTGATCGAGCTGTCGCGCGACTACGTGTCGCCACCGGTGGATGCCACCGGCACCGCGACCGAGCGCGAGATCCTCGCCAACGAATTGCGCAAGGACATGTCGGCCTCGATCCTGCGTCGCATCGACAGCGTCGTGCGCGCGCGTGTGGAGCGCGGCGAGACGCTGGAAAGCACGCCCAGCGCGCCGCTGCAGCCGGCCACCACACCGCCGGTGCAGCCGTCCACGTCGGAATCGAGCGTGCCGGCTTCGCTGCCGCCCGCGTCTTCGTCGAATAACTGAGCAGCTGGTGATCATCCCGTCCGCGCATCTGCCGGGCAACCGCGCACGCTGTGCGGAGTTGGCTTGCGCCAGGCGCATGTCGCGCTTGCTGCGCGGTGAGCATGCCCCGACGATCGCTGCCGACGCTGTCTTGTGCGTGACGGTGCAGTGGCGTGTGCCTTCGTAGTGATGGAACTTAGGTAGTCATGGAACTTCGCCCAGAACAGCTCGCCGGCCAGTCCAATCAGCCGCTGCAGCCGGTCTATCTGATCGCCGGTCCGGAGACCTTGCGCGTGCTGGAGGCAGCCGATGCGGTGCGCGCACGCGCGCGCGCCGAAGGCATCAGCGAGCGCGAGGTCTTCGACGCCGATGGCCGGGAGTTCGACTGGAACCAGCTGGATGCGACCTTCAACGCGCCCAGCCTGTTCAGTCCGCGCCGGCTGGTGGAAGTGCGCCTGCCCAGCGGCAAGCCGGGCAAGGACGGCGCCGAGGTCATCACCCGCTTTTGCGCCAACCCGCCGCCGGATGTGGTGCTGTTGATCACCGCCAACGACTGGAGCAAGGCGCACCAGGGCAAATGGGCCGATGCGATCGGCCGCATCGGCACCATTTCGGTGGCCTGGGCGATCAAACCGCACGAGCTGTCGGACTGGATCGAGCGCCGCCTGCGCAGTCACGGCCTGCGTGCCGACGCCGCGGCGGTGCAGCGCCTGAGCGAGCGGGTGGAAGGCAACCTGCTGGCCGCCGCGCAGGAAATCGACAAGCTGATGCTGCTGGCCGATGGCAAGGTGCTGGACCTGGAGGCGATGGAGTCGCTGGTCGCCGATGCCGCGCGCTACGACGTGTTCCGCCTGGCCGAAACCACGTTCTCCGGGCAGCCGGCCGCAGCGATCCGCATGCTCGCCGGCCTGCGCGCCGAAGGCGAGGCGGTGGCCGCGCTGATGCCGATCCTGATCAAGGAACTGCTGCGCACCGCGTCCTTGGCCAAGGTGCAGGCCAACGGCGGCAACCTCGCTGCCGAAATGAAGGCGCAGGGCCTGTGGGAATCACGCCAGGCGCCGTTCAAGCGCGCGCTGCAACGGCACCCCGAACCACGCCGCTGGGAGCGCTTCGTTGCCGAAGCCTCGCGGGTCGACCGCATGGCCAAGGGCCGCGCCGACGGCGACCCCTGGGTCGGCCTGGAACGCCTGCTGGTGGCCGTGGCCGAATCCCGCGCGGTGAGATTGCTGGCGTGAAGGCCGGCGATGCCGCCAACGGCGACGCGCGACCCGCCTCCCCAAGCCGCGCAACCCCCGACCAGGCCGCAGCTGCGACCCCCTCTAGCAGCGCAGCCCATACCTCGCCGCCCACCAACTCCCACCCGGCAGCGCCGAACCCACGCTCTTCCGATTCCCGAATCCCGATTCCCGAATCCCGGCTCCATCCCGAATCCCAGCTCCACCTGTACTACGGCGGCACCTTCGATCCGGTCCACCTGGGCCACCTCGCCATCGCCTGCGTCGCGCGCGATGAACTGGGCGCGCTGGTGCACCTGGTACCTGCCGCCGATCCGCCGCACCGTCCCGCACCCGGCGCCACCGCAGCGCAGCGCGCGCGCATGCTGGAGCTGGCGCTGGCCGACATCCCCGGGCTGGCGCTGGACACCCGCGAGCTGCAACGCGCCAGCCGCGACCATGCGCCGTCCTACACCGTCGACACTTTGCGCGCGCTGCGCGCCGAGCTCGGCCCCACGACACCGATCGCCTGGCTGCTCGGTGCCGATGCCTTCATGGGGCTGAGCAGCTGGCATCAGTGGGAAGACTTGTTCGAACTGGCGCATTTCGTCATTGCCGCGCGTCCGGGCACACCGCTGGACCTGGCCGCCGCGCCGCAGCTCGCCGCGGCAGTGCAGGGCCGCTGGGCCGCCAAGGCGGGCGAGCTGGGCATCTCGCCGGCCGGCCGCCTGTGGTCGCTGCAGCAGCCGTTGCGCGGCGAATCGGCCAGCGCGGTGCGCTCGCGCATCGCCGGCGGCGGCGACTGGCAGGCGCTGCTGCCGGCGTCGGTGGCGGCATTTATCGCGCACGAAGGCCTCTACGGCTGCGCCTAGCCGACTAGCTGAACACGCAGCCGGCCGGACCGGCCTATAATTCGCGCCAATTCCATCGAGTTGCCCGCTTTGACCACCCAAGCCCAAGTCATCAAGACCTCCATCCCGAATCCGCCGCCGTCCGTGCCGGCCCTGCTGGCCACCGTGCGCGAGGCCGTGGAGGAGCTGAAAGCCAAGGACGTGGTCGAGATCGATGTGCGCGGCAAGTCCAGCGTCTGCGATTACATGGTGGTCGCTTCGGGTACCTCGACCCGCCACGTGAAGTCGATCGCCGAAGAAGTGGTCAAGTTCGCCAAGCGGCTGGACGTGATGCCGCTGGGCGTGGAAGGCGAGCGCGAGGCCGAGTGGGTGCTGGTGGACCTGGGCGACGTGGTGGTGCATGTGATGCTGCCGCGCGTGCGCGAGTTCTACGCGCTGGAGCGTCTGTGGACGGTGGGTGACCAGCGTCCGGACGACGCGGAAGCCGATCCCGAAGAGTGAGTGAGCCGGGCATGCCACGCAATGCCCGACCCCCGACCGATGCGCCTGCCTCGCAGGCGTTGCAACAGCTGCGCAGCCAGGGCGCACACGCCTCCGGCGTGCCGCTGTCGCCGGCACGCAAACGCTTCGACCGATTGCTGCGCGACCTGGAGCGGCATCGTGCCGACCTGCAGGCCTGGCAGCTTGCACTGTCGCAGTGGCGCGAGCGTTACCACGCCGAATTGCAGCCCTTGCTCGACCATCGCCGCGCGGCCGACATCGCCCTGGTCGAAGAGCTCGACCGTGCGTATGCCACGGTCAAACTGGGCAAGGCCGACCGCGCCTTCCTGTCCGAGTTGCTGTGCGATATCGCCGCCCCGCTGATAGAGGCCGGCCACGCGTCACTGCGCCCGATCTACGATCGCCACAGCGCAGCCGGTTACGACCAGGAAGTTGCCGAATCCGATGCGCTGATGAAGCAGATCCTCGGCCAGACCTACGGGCTGGATGCCGACGAGCTGGATGGCATCGATTCGCCCGAACAGCTCTACGAGCGCGTCAGCGAGCGCCTGCAGCAGGAGCGTGCGCAGCAACAGCAACGCCACACGCAACGGCGCAAGCGTGCCGAGCACAAGGCAGTGGTAGAGAATGCCGAGCCGCCTCCGTTGCGCGAGCTGTATCGCAAGCTGGCCGGCAATCTGCATCCGGATCGCGCCAAGAGCGCCGACGACCATGCCGCGCGCACCATCCTGATGCAGCGGCTCAACGCGGCCTACAAGGCCGGTGATCTGCTGGGTCTGCTCGAACTGCAGGCCGAGATCGGTCTGATGGACGCCCAAGGCGTGGATGCGATGAGCGCCGCGCGCCTGCAGGACTACAACCGCGAGCTGGATCGGCAGTGCAGGCAGCTGCAGCAGCAGGTGCAGCAGCAGTCGGACGACTTTTGCGCCGAATACGGGCTGGAGCTGCCGTCGCGCCCCAAGCCGGAGCGACTGGGCCGTTTGATGGCCCAACTCAAGCGCGAAGTCGAAGACGACCTGCTGGACGCGCGCCGTGGCCTGCGCGAGCTGGAAGACCCGCAATCGTTCAAGCGCTGGTTGAAGCGGCAGCGCGCCATGGCGGGCGCGCCCGACGCGCCCTGGTTCTGATCCCGGCCTTTATGGTGGTTGTCGGCTTGCACATCCGCCACCGCGGCTGCGCGCGCGCGCGGCGCGCAGCCTTGGCTGGACACACTGCCCGCCCTGCAATCGGGGCGCGTGCATGCGCGGCGTTGTGCCGGCGGCCGGAGCGACGCTGCCGAACGGAGGCCGGTCCGTTCGGCAGCGCTGGCCGTTGCCCTGTGCCTAAGACAGCCAGCTCAGGGCCGCAGGCTCACAACGGCCCGCGCTCCCACGGGCCGGTGATCGCCAGCGTGATACCCGGGGTCTGGATGTTGACGAACAGGGTGCGCGCCAGCGGATCCCAACAGGCGCCGCAGAACTCGGTATCGCGGTAGTCGCCCTCGGCAATGGTCTTGCCGGCATCGGCGATCTGCTGTGAGGTGAGCTGCACATTGTTCTTGGCCAGATAGAACGACTCGCCGCCGCGGGTCAGCCCGAGCAGCCGCGCGCCGGGGCCGTATTCGTCCGGGCTTTCGCCGCCGTCTTCGCACAGCACCACGCCGCCGCGCGCGCTGACGGTGACGTTGTCCGGGTTGTGTGCGGCCAGCTGATTGCCGCTGACGAACAGGGCGCTCAGGCGCTGGGTGAACAGGTCCAGCACCCATACCGCGCCATTGCCGTAACCGCGCCGGCCCTGCGCATCCACGCCGGTGCTGGTGTCGACGATGAACAGTTTGCCGTGGCTGTACCAGATGCCTTCGCCACGGCTCATGCGCAGCGCGCCATCTGCCCAGGCCTGCGCAAATGGCCCGCTCAGGGTGTCGTTGGCGCCGATGTCGGCAAAGCCGGCCGGCGCGGCGATGCTGTCCAGATCCGGCTCTTCGATGTCCACCCATTCCAGCTGGAACTGCTGGCCGATGCTGGCGACGGTGAGATCGGCATTGCGCCGCCCGCGCACGCGTGCGGCCTGCAGCCGGCCACCGTTTTCCAGCGAGCCATTGCGCCCACGGCGGTCGTTGGGAATGAAGCGGTACAGCCCGGCCTTGTTGCGGTCGTCCTCGGTGAGATAGACGATGCCGGTGCGCGGATCGATCGCCACCGCCTCGTGGCTGAAGCGGCCCAGCCCGACCAGCGGGCGGCCGGTGGTGCGCTGGCTGTCCGGGTCCACTTCGAACACATAGCCGTGCTTGCGGCCGGTGCTGGATACCGCGTTGGTCTTGATCTCCTCGCAGCTCAGCCAGGTGCCCCACGGGGTCGGGCCGCCAGCGCAGTTGACCAGCGTGCCGCCCAGGCTGGGCTCCAGGCTGCCCCAGCCGCGGCGGCCGTAACTCAGCGTGGTGGTGCCGCCACCGGCGGATTGGGTGCCGCTGACGATGCCGGTGTCGTACATCGCCGGCGCGCGGAACGGCGTGGTCGCACCGCGTTCGTGGTTGCGGATCAGCACGTATTCCAGGCCGCGCAGCGGATCGCTGCCCGGACGCCAGTCGGGCCGACGCAGGCCGACCACGGCCATGCCGTCATGGCGGTCGGGGCAGGGCTGGCCATCGTCCATGCGGTCGCCGCTCCAGCCGAACGAGCGGTAGCTGAAACCGCGCGGCAGCTGCAGCAGCGGCAGTCCGGTGCTCTGGTCTGCGACCGGCGCGAGCGGGCCGTACCGGCTAGGCACCGGGGCAAGTTGCAGCGGCGGCGAGGAACTGTTGGCGGCCTGGGCCTGGCGCGACTGCAGCGCACTCAAACTGCCTAGCGCACCGGCGGCCATCACGGCAGCGCTGCCCTTGAGCACCTGGCGGCGGGCGGGATCGAAAATCGGCATCGAACGACTCCTGCGGGCTGGGTAGTGCGCCGACCCTAGAAGCTCGCTGTAACCGCACCATGACACCGCTGTGATCCCCCCGGTTCCGATGCCCAAGCTGTGACGCGGATATCATGTGGTCATGAAATGCCGACTTATCGCTACCGGCGAGCGCGCACCGGCCTGGGTGGCGCAGGGCTTTGCCGAATATCAGAAACGTCTCTCGCACTGGATGCCGCTGGAGCTGGTCGAGATCGAACCCGGCCTGCGTGGCAAGGGCCGCGATGCACAACGCGCCATCGACGACGAAGGCCGCCGTGTGCTCGCCGCGCTGCCCAAGAACGCCTACGTGGTTGCGCTGGATATCCCGGGCCGCCCGCTCAGTTCGGAACAGCTGGCCCAACGCATGGAGCACTGGCGCGGGCAGGGCCGCGATCTGGCGTTCCTGATCGGCGGCCCCGAAGGCCACGCCGCCGAGGTGGTGAAAACCGCCAGCGAAAGCTGGTCGATCGGCCCGCTGACCCTGCCGCACATGCTGGTGCGCCTGATCGTCGCCGAGCAGTTGTACCGCGCTGCGGCGATGCTGGCCAATCACCCGTACCACCGCGCCTAAGCGGCATACGCGACGGCAGTGAGCCGCGCGTCGCCGCTGCGCTTTCGAGATGGATGTGCGGGCGAGTAGCCGGGCGTACCCTCAACCCGATCTGCGAGACCGCACGTCGTCGCGTGCACGCAAGGCGCACTGCGACGATGCGCATGCAACAGCTGAAACCGTGGTCTTGCAGCAGCCGGCTGCGCAACGCCAGACCATGCGGCGACCGGGCATCCGGGTCGCCGCAGGTGATGACGCATCAGTTCAACGAAAAACTCACCGGCACCAGGCCGTAGGCCTGCACGGCCTGGCCGTTCTGCATCGCCGGCTGGAAGCGCCAGTTGCGCAGCACCTGGCTACGAGCCGCCAGATCGAGCGCGCGATGACCGCTGCTGGTCTGCACGCTGACTTCGGCCGGGCGCCCATCGGTGCCGACCAACACGCGCAGCAGCACCGTGCCCTGCTGCCCGGCACGCAGTGCCGCCACCGGATAACTCGGCGCCGGTGAGCTCAGATACTGCAGCTGGCCTGCCTCGATCGGGCTGCTGGGTGCGGCAATCGCCGGCGCGCTGTCAGACACCGCTTCCGAGACCGCAGGTAAAGCGAACGTTGCGTTGTCGACCACCGCGGGCTCACTGATCACCGGGGTCTGCACCTGCACCGGCACCGTGGTCGGCGATGTATGCGTTGCCTTCGGCTTGAACTTTACCTCGATCGGAAACACCGGTGGCGGCGGCGTCTCGATGGTGATAGGCATGACCCAGCGTTCTTTCGGTGCGGGCTGCTGCGGAACCGCCCGGTACGAGAGCGGTATCAACAACAACCCGCCGGCGAGCAGATGCAAGGCCACCGCCGTGCTCATCGCCAGAACGCGCGAGGTGTCGATGCCGGTGGATCGGGAAGAAACCTGCGATTGCGTGCGAACCATCATCCACCTCCTCAACGGAACTGCGGAAAGGACCAGCGCGACCCGGACGCACTACACCATCCGGTAGCGTAGGTTTACCGCGAGCCTTGCGCGGGCACAAGCGATTTCGACGCGCTGGAGGTCGGCTGGTCGATTCGCCCCGGTCGCATCGATCCGCACACATTTGGCACGTCTGACTCGTGTCGGAAGCGGGGCAGGTGTCATCGCAAGGCGAGGCAACACAACTTTTGGCGTGCCCAATAAAAAACTGCCCTCGGGGAGGGCAGTCTGGAAAGCAAACCGAACGCGGTTGCGGTCAGGTCAACGACCCAACTCGAACGTCACGTCCAGGTTGATCGACAAGGTGCTCTCGCCCGGGGCGACCTGGGTGTCCATCTCGGCCTTGGCCGAGCGCATCGAGGCGGCCATCATCATCGGACGCACGCCGCCGCCGCTGCGGCCTTCGGAGATGCTGACGATGCGGCGCACCTTCAGGCCGAGCGACTTGGCATAGGTGTCGGCGCGGGCCTGCGCCTTCTTCAGCGCGGCCACGCGGGCCTCGTCGTAGGCCGGTTCGGGCTGGTCGACCGAGAAGCTGGGGCCGTTGATGTCGTTGGCGCCCTGGGCGACCAGCGCATCCAGCACCTTGCCCAGGCGCGAGATGTCGCGGACCTTGAGGCTGACCGTGTTGCTGGCCTGGTAGCCGTTGATCTTGGGCGCTTCGTTTTCCTTGTAGGTGTACTGCGGGCTGAGGTTGATGCCGGTGGTCTGCACGTCCTTGTCGGCGATGCCGGCGGCCTTGATCGCGGCCATGACCTTGCTCATCTGTTCGGCGTTCTGGCGCATGGCGGCGTTGCCGTCGGCGGCCTGGGTGACCACGCCGGCCGACAGCGTGGCGATGTCCGGTATGCGCTTGGCCTCCGCCTCGGCCGACACGTTGAGCAGGGTGCCGTCGTTGGGAATGGTGTAGCTCGGAGCGGTCTGGGCGTGGGCGGTCATGGCGGTTCCGGCAGCGATGGACAGGGCCAGCAACAACGGTTTGAGGGTGGTACGCATGAGATCTCCTTGTCTGTAGGGGAAGCGTGTTGCCGGTTCGATGAACATGTTGTGAGTCGAACGCGACCACTGCCGCCCGGATCGGCAAGCGGGCGGGGAGGGGCAACAGGTATGCTGGACGGATGCTCTATCTCGCCTCCCGGTCGCCGCGCCGGCAAGAACTGCTGCAACGCTTGGATGTGCCTTTCCAGACCCTGCAACTGGACGTGCCCGAACTGCGCGCGCCCGACGAATCGCCTGCGCAATACGTGCAGCGCGTGGCGCTGGACAAGGCGCGTGCCGGCCTGGCGCAGGTGCAGGCCAGCGACCCCGATGCGATCGTGCTCGGCTCCGATACCGAGGTGGTGCTGGGCGAGCGGGTGTTCGGCAAGCCGGCCGATTCGGACGATGCGATCGCCATGTTGAGCCTGCTGTCCGGGCGTACCCACCAGGTGCTCACGGCCGTGGTTCTAGTCTGCGCGCAACGCGCCCCGGTGCAGACGCTGGTGGTGTCGGAGGTGACCTTCGCGCCACTCGATGCTGCGCAGATCGCCGCGTACGTTGCGTGCGGCGAGCCGATGGGCAAGGCCGGCGCGTATGCGATCCAAGGCCGCGCCGAACGTTTTATCAGCCATCTGGCCGGCAGCTATTCCGGCGTGATGGGATTGCCGCTGTTTCACACCTCGCAGTTGCTCACAGCCCTCGGAGCGCATTGATGTCGGAAGAGATCTTGGTCAACGTCACCCCGCGCGAAACCCGCGTCGCGGTGATCGAGAACGGCATGCTGCAGGAGCTGCATATCGAGCGCGGCTGGCGCCGGGGCGTGGTCGGCAATATCTACAAGGGCAAGGTGCAACGGGTGATGCCGGGCATGCAGGCGGCATTTGTCGAGCTGGGCCTGGAGCGCGCCGCGTTCCTGCACGCCAACGACGTGGTGCGCCCGGCGCCGGCACCGGCCAGCGTGGTCGATACCGAGGAGACCCCGATCCCGCCGCCGCCGGCGGCTGCGGTGCCGATCGTGGAACTGCTGCGCGACGGCCAGGAGATCGTGGTGCAGGTGGTCAAGGACCCGATCGGCACCAAGGGCGCGCGGCTGACCACGCAGATCAGTATTCCTTCGCGCTACCTGGTGCTGCTGCCGCAATCCAAGATCGTCGGGGTGTCGGCGCGGATCGAGGACGAGGCCGAGCGGTTGCGCCTGAAGACCATCGTCAGCGAGGTCTCGGCCCAGCACGGCGGCTTTGGCTACATCATCCGCACCAACGCCGAAGGCCAGCCGGCCGAGGCGCTGGCCGAGGACATCGCCTACCTGTCGCGGGTCTGGAACGTGGTCGAGCGGCGCGGCCGCGAGGCGCCGCCGTGCAGCATCATCTACGAAGACCTGAGCCTGCCGTTGCGTGCGGTGCGCGATCTGATCCGCCGCGATGTGGAAAAGGTCAAGGTCGACTCCAACGAGACCTTCGTGCAGTTGCAGGCCTTCGTGGCCAAGTACATGCCGGTGCTGGCCGAGCGACTGGAGCTGTATACCGGCGACCGGCCGATCTTCGACCTGTACGGGGTCGAGGACGAGATCGGGCGCGCGCTGAACAAGCAGGTGCCGCTCAAGTCCGGCGGCTACCTGGTGATCGACCAGACCGAGGCGATGACCACCATCGACGTCAACACCGGTTCGTTCGTCGGCCAGCGCAATCTCGAGGAAACCGTATTCCGCACCAACCTGGAGGCCGCGCAGGCAGTGGCGCGGCAGCTGCGGCTGCGCAACCTGGGCGGCATCATCATCATCGACTTCATCGACATGGACGATGCCGAGCACCGCCGCCAGGTGCTGCGCACGCTGGAAAAGGCGCTGGCGCGCGATCATGCCAAGACCACCGTGTACGAATTCTCGCCGCTGGGCCTGGTCGAGATGACCCGCAAGCGCACCGTCGAGAGCCTGGAGCGGCAGCTGTCGGAAACCTGCGGCCAGTGCAGCGGGCGCGGCACCATCAAGACCGCCGAGACGGTGACCTACGAGATCTTCCGCGAGATCACCCGCGCGGTACGCCAGTTCGATGCGGCGCGGCTGCTGGTGATCGCCTCGTCGAAGGTGGTGGCCCGCATCACCGACGAAGAGTCGGCCGCGGTGGCCGAGCTGGAGGAATTCCTCGGCAAGAGCATCCGCTTCCAGTCCGACGACCAGTATCTGCAGGAGCAGTTCGATGTGGTGCTGCTGTGAGTCCGGGATTGGGGAGTCGGGATTCGGGATTGGTCAACGCCGGCTCTGGTAGCGTGGCTTGGTCCGATAATGGCGCTTGACGGCACCGTGCGCGGCTTTGCTTTGACCAATCCCCAATCTCCAATGCTCAATCCCCGCCCCTGATGCCCACCCCGCTGCGCCGCCGTCTCCGTCTGTTTCGCCGCTATGCGATCACTGCCACCGCGCTTGCGCTGGTGGCGATCGCGTTGCTGGTGGGTGCGGCCAGCCAGGCGTTGCCGTTGGCCGAGCAGCGGCCGCAGCAGATCGCCGCGTGGCTGAGCGAGCGCGCCGGCCAGCCGATCGCGTTCGATCGCCTGCAGACCGAATGGACCCGGCGCGGGCCGTTGCTGCGGTTGGATGGCCTGCGGATCGGCCCGCATGGCGAGGTGCGCGTGGGCCAGGCCGAAATCCTGCTGGCGATGTACGCCGGACTGTTGCCCGGCCACTCGCTGACCGAGGTGCGTCTGCGTGGTCTGGCGCTGACGCTGCAACGTAGCGACGATGGCGTCTGGTCGGTGCAGGGCCTGCCGGCCGGGCGGCGTTCGGACCCGTTGGAAGCGTTGCGCCGGCTCGGCGAGATCCAGGTGGCCGAGGCGCGCCTGCGCGTGGCCGCGCCGTCGATCGGCGTGGACACCACGCTGCCGCGCATCGACCTGCGCCTGCGTGTCAACGGCTCGACGGTGAAGGTCGGCAGCCGCGCCTGGATCGACTTGCAGCGCGCACCGTTGACCACGGTGATCGCGTTCGATCGCGACAGCGGCGACGGCAGCGCCTATGCGCAAGCCGACCCGGCCGATCTGGCCGCCTGGGCTGCGTTGCTGCAGTTCGGCGGCATGCGCGTGGATGGCGGCGGCGGACGCCTGCAGGCCTGGGCGCAGTTGCGCGCGCGCCGGATCACCGCAGTCACCGTGGATGCCGACCTGCAACAACTGCGTCTGTCCGGTGCACCTTTGCCCGAGCAGACCGCACGCCGCACGCTGGCGTGGGAGCGGCTGCAAGCGCGCGCGCGCTGGCAGACCATCGACGGCGGCTGGCGCATGGATGCGCCGCTGCTGCGCTTGGGCCAGGCGGCCAGGCTGCAGCGGCTGGACGGGCTGAGCATTGCCGGCGGGCGCCGTTATGCGGTGGCGGGCAAACACCTCGATGTCTCGGGCCTGATCGCGGCGGCCGCCTTGAGCGAGCAACTGTCGCCTGGCCTGCGGCGCTGGCTCAGCCTGTCCCGGCCGCAATTGCGCCTGGCCGATCTGCAGATCGCCGGCGAGCAGGGCGGAGCGGTGCGCGCGCAGGGCCGGATCGAGGAACTGGGCTTTCTGCCGGTGGGCAACGCGCCGGGCATCAGCGGCCTGCGCGGCCGGATCGATGGCGATGCGCAGGCAATCCAGTTCGACCCCGCAGCGGATGCCACGCTGCGCTTCGACTGGCCGACCGGTTTCGGGGTGGTGCACGAGCTGCAGCTGGCCGGCAGCATCGTGGGCTGGCGCGACGGTGCCGGCTGGCAGGTCGCCACGCCGGCATTGCGCGTGCAGGCCAGGGACTATGGCGCCAGCGTGCGCGGCGGGCTGTGGTTCCAGAACGATGGCAGCCGCCCGCGCATCCAGCTGGCCACGCAACTGGACGATGTCGCCCTGCCGGTGGCGCGCAAGTTCTGGATCCGCTCCAAGATGAGCAAGGCGGCCATCGACTGGCTGGACACGGCGGTTGCCGGTGGCGTGATCGCCGGCGGCACCGGCCTGGTCAGCGGCGATCTGGACGACTGGCCGTTCGACAACAACGACGGCCGGTTCGAGGCCTTCGGCCAGATCCGCGACGGTGTGATTCCGTTCAATCCGGACTGGCCGGCGATGGAGCAGGTGCAGGCCGATCTGCGCTTTATCGGCAACGGATTTTCCCTGCTGGGCAAGGGCGAGCTGGCCGGTGCGCCGATCGCGTCGCTGGAGGCGGGCATTCCCAGCTTCGCCACCTCCGAGCTGTACGTGCGCGCCTCCACCCGGGCCGATGCCGCGCAGTTGCTGGGCATGTTGCGCAAGAGCCCGCTGGAGCAGCGCTATGGCGACACCTTGCGCAACCTCACGGTGTCCGGCCCGGCAGCGGTGAGCTTCGACCTGCTGCGGCCCCTGCGCACCGGCGGCGTGGGCGGCCATCTGCAGGGCACGGTCGCGCTGCAGGGCGCCAGGCTGGGCGATGCGCGCTGGAACCTGGCCTTCGACCAGGTCAGCGGACAGGCCGAGTACCGCGACAGCGGCTTTGCCGCCGAGCGCCTGAGCGTGCAGCACCAGGGCCGCGGCGGCGAGTTGTCGTTGCGTGCCGGTGGCTTCGTGCAGGACCCCAAGCAGGCCTTCGAGGCGCGCTTTGGCGCCACCCTGGATGCGAAAGAGCTGTTCGACCGCGCGCCGCAGATGGAATGGTTGCGCCCCTACGTGCATGGCAGCGCACCATGGCAGGTGGGCGTGGACGTGCCGCTGACCTCGCCGGGGCAGGCCGACGCGCAGGCGTTGCTGACGCTGCGCTCGCAGCTGGTCGGCATCACTTTGGATTTGCCCGCACCCTTGGACAAGGCGGCCACGCAGCCGCTGGACACGCAGGTCAGGGTGGCCTTGCCGGTGGGCGATGGCGACATCGACGTGGCCTTCGGCAAGCTGGTTGCGCTCAAGGCCAGCAGCCAGGGCAACCAGACCGGCGTGCGCGTGGTCATGGGTACCGACACGGTCACCGAGCGGCCGCCCGCCAACGGCCTGGTGGTCACCGGCCGCACTGCCTCGCTGGATGCGATCGACTGGATCAGCCTGGCGCGCGGCAGCAGCGAGCCGGACATGCCGCCACTGCCGGGCCAGCCGGCAGCACCAAAGCAGGACGCCGTGCCATTGCAGCAGGTGGATGTGCAGGCCGACCGGTTGCTGATGATCGGCGGCGTGTTCCCGCAGACGCGCCTGCGCCTGCGGCCGACCCGTGACGCGGTGGCGGTGACCCTGGACGGCCCGTCGCTGGCCGGCCAGCTCAGCGTGCCCAATGCCGATGGCGCTGCCGTGCAGGGCAAGCTGAGCACGGTGCACTGGCAGCCGGTGGCTGCACCGGCCGAGCCGGCCGTGCCCGAGCCGGGCGATCCGCTGGCCGGTGCCTTGCCGGAACCGGCGCGCCGCGCGGTGGCCGAGTTCGACCCGGTCTCGATCCCGCCGCTGTCGCTGGACATCGACGACCTGCAGGTCGGCAAGATGACCCTGGGCGCGGCCACCCTGCGCAGCAGCCGGCTGACCGACGGCATGCAGGTGGACCAGCTGCAACTGCGCTCCAACGACCAGAACATCGGCCTGACCGGTGCCTGGCGCGGCAAGGGCGACTCCGCCAGCACCCGGCTGTCGGCACGGGTGGACAGCCGCAATCTCGGCAACCTGCTGCAGAACCTCACCCTGGGCGGCCAGCTGCGCGGCGGCGAAGGCCAGCTGGAACTCAATGCCGGCTGGCAGGGCTCGCCGACCGGGTTTGCGCTCGGTTCGCTGGATGGCGACCTCAAGATCGACGTGCGCAACGGCCAGCTGCTGGAAGTGGACCCCGGCGCCGGTCGCGTGCTCGGCCTGCTCAGCGTGGCGCAGTTGCCGCGCCGGCTGATGTTCGACTTCCGCGATTTCTTCTCCAAGGGGCTGGCCTTCAACAAGCTGGACGGCCAGGTGCGCTTCGGCGAGGGCTTCGCGCGCACCGATGCGATCCGCATCGAAGGCCCGGCCGCCGACATCGCCATCCGGGGGCAGACCGACCTGCGCGCGCAGACCTTCGACCAGACCGTGGACGTGAACCCCAAGGCCGGCAATCTGCTCACCGTGGTTGGCGCGGTGGCCGGCGGCCCGGTCGGAGCGGCGGTGGGCGCGGCCGCCAATGCGGTGCTCGGCAAACCGCTGGGGGCGATCGGCGCCAAGACCTATCACGTCACCGGGCCGTGGAAGGATCCGCAGGTGGACGTGGTGGAGCGCGAAGTGCGCGAGCGGGCGCCCGGCAAGCCGCCGGCAGAAGGCGCGCCCACGGCAACGCCAGGCACGCCCGGTCGGTCGCCACGCTAACGCGCCCGGTCGCGGGCGCGCTGGGGGTATTGCTGCTGAGTCGTCGCGGGCGCTCAGGCCTTACGGCAGGCAAGTCGATCGAACGCAGCACGCGCGCCAGCGGGCACGTCCCGTGCGCCGATGCAGCGATGCACTCAGTCGAGCGGACTGTCGCCGTCGCTGTCGGCGCGCACGAACATCGGCAGACGCAGGCGCGAACGGTGGCCCTGCACCGGCGCCTGATCGGCACCGGCGACGCCACGGAAATAGCCGCGTTGCCATTTCTCGCGCGCGGCGACCGACTGCGCATCCGGCAGTTCCTGCAGGAACTGCGTGCGGCTGCGCGTCCAGTCGGCATGCTGCTGCGCCAGTTGCGGCGCCTCGGACAAGGGCTTCCACTGCGGCTGCACCTGTTCGATCAGCTGGCGCGGCAGCGGGAACAGATGGCAGAACGGCTCGCCGGCCTCGAAGCGCACTTGCCCGGGCCGGGTGAACTTCCAGTTCATGGTGAAGGTGTACGGGCTCCAGTCCGTTTCGACCATGCCGCTCAGCGCGCCGATGCCGTCCTTGGGCCGGTTCAATGGCCCGGTGACAAACAGATCCATGCCGGCATCGGTGCGAAACAGGCAGGGTACGTGGAAGGTCAGCACGCCGTAGCCGAAGTGACTGATGGCCGGTGAGGCGGCGCCGGCATCGGCGCTGATCCGGATCGCATCCAGGCTGTCGCGCCCGTCCCAACTCGCCTCGAAACCGGCCTGGCACAGCAGCTCCCAGCCATGCGCATTGGCGATCGCCAGCGGCAGGCAGCGGTAGGCATAGCGCTGGTCGGTGGCGTCCATCCAGTCGCGCTCGTGCGGGGCGGGGCGGATGTCCAGCGTATGGCCATCCAGGACGTGGGCAGTGAGCTTCATGCGCGGGCGTCGGCGTGGCGATGGGCCCGCGATGATAGCCGTGCCGCATGTTCAGCCGAACGACTTGTCTCCCCGGCGCGCGGGCCCCATCCTGACTGCATGACCGATAACGCTCTCACTCTGGCCGAAACCCGGCTGTTGCTTCCTTCCGGCCTGGACACCGGCCATCTCGACCGCACCTTCGGCGCCCTGCTGGGCCCGGGCATCGACTTCGGCGACCTGTACTTCCAGCATTCGCGACGCGAGAGCTGGAGCGTGGAAGACGGCATCGTCAAGGACGGTGCGCATTCCATCGAACAGGGCGTGGGTGTACGCGCGATTGCCGGCGAGAAGACCGGTTTCGCCTATTCCGATGACATCCAGCGCGATGCCTTGCTGGAGGCGGCGCAGTCCGCGCGCGCAATCTCGCGCGAGGGCGGTGCGCAATCCACCCGTTCGCTGGTGCGCGGCAACGGCCGTGCGCTGTACCCGGCCACCGACCCGATCGACGACATGGACAGCGCGACCAAGGTCGATCTGCTGCGCCGTATCGACCAGTACGTGCGCGCCGCCGACCCGCGCGTCAAGCAGGTGATGGTGAGCCTGTCCGGCGGGGTGGACACGGTGCTGATCGCGCGCAGCGACGGCGTGCTCGCCGCCGACGTGCGCCCGCTGGTGCGCCTGAACGTGCAGGTGATCGTCGAGCAGGGCGGGCGGCGCGAGTCCGGTTACTCCGGCGGCGGTGGCCGTTACGGCTATGCCGAACTGTTCGCCGATGGCCGCCCGGAAGGCTTTGCCCGCGAAGCGCTGCGTCAGGCGCTGGTCAACCTGGATGCGATTCCGGCACCGGCCGGCGTGATGCCGGTGGTACTCGGCCCGGGCTGGCCCGGCGTGCTGCTGCACGAGGCGGTAGGGCATGGCCTGGAAGGCGACTTCAATCGCAAGGGCACCAGCGTCTACGCCGGCCGCATCGGCGAGCGCGTGGCCTCGCCGGGCGTGACCATCGTCGATGACGGCACCCTGGATGGCCGCCGCGGCTCGCTCAATATCGACGACGAGGGCACGTCCACCCAGTGCACCACGCTGATCGAAGATGGCGTGCTGGTCGGCTACATGCAGGACACCCACAACGCGCGCCTGATGGGCGTGGCGCCGACCGGCAACGGCCGGCGCGAATCGTTCGCGCACCTGACCATGCCGCGCATGACCAACACCTACATGCGCGCCGGCCAGCACGATCCGCAGGAAATGATCCGCTCGGTGAAAAAGGGCATCTACGCGGTCAACTTCGGCGGCGGCCAGGTCGACATCACCAGTGGCAAGTACGTGTTCTCGGCCACCGAGGCCTACCTGATCGAAGACGGCAAGGTCACCGCGCCGGTCAAGGGCGCCACGCTGATCGGCAACGGCCCGGAAACCATGCAGAAGGTGCGCATGATCGGCAACGACCTGGCGCTGGACGAAGGCGTGGGCGTGTGCGGCAAGGACGGGCAGAGCGTGCCGGTCGGTGTCGGCCAGCCGTCGCTGCTGATCGACGGCATCACCGTTGGTGGAACGCAGGCCTGAGATGCGGGGATTTGGGAATCGGGATTCGGGATTCGCAACAGCGGGGACTGCGGGGTGTGGTGGGTTCCGCTTGGGTGGATCCGGGAGCCCGGATTTGGGATTGGCAACAGCCGGGATGGCCGTTGCGGATTTTGATGGATCGGGCGGAGCCTTATTCGTCGGCGTCCGACGCGGATTCGTCGTCTTCCAATCCCGATTCCCCACTCTCCAATCCCTGCTCCTGAGACAACTCGCGCAGCACCTGGAACAGCTCGCGGTAGGCGCGCGGCGGTTTGTTCTTGGCCCGCTCGTGGATGGCGTTGCGCACCAGCTGGCGCAGTTGTTGGCGGTCGGCGGCCGGGTAGGTTTCCAGCAGTTCGGCCAGCGCCACGTCGCCTTCGGCGAGCAGGCGCTCGCGCCAGCGCTCGACGCGGTGGATCGCGGCCACTTCGCGGCGCGCAGTGTCGCTGTTGGCATCCAGCGCATCGCGGATTGCGGCCAGCGTTTCGTCGTCCTCGCGGCGCATGTGCTTGGCCAGAAACGCCAGCTGGCGCTTGTGCGCGATATGCGAGGTGATGCGCTTGCTCTCCTCGATATGCGGGATCAGCGATTCGGGCACCGGCAACTTGGCCAGCTGCGCCGGAGTGAGCGCCACCAGCTTTTCGCCCAGGTCGAAGATTTCCAGCGCCTCGCGCCGCTGCTGGCTGCGGCTGGCGCCGCGGAATTCACCGGTGTCTTCGTCGCGTCCGCGCATTGCCATCCATCCGAAACAAGAAGTTATTCATCATTGAGACTAGGATAAAGCATTGAACGCACTCTCCTCCGAAACACGTGTCCAGGACGACAGCCTGCAGCGCCTGGATGCGCTCACCGACATCGCGCAGCGCCTGCTCGAGCGCGCCCGTGCCGCCGGCGCCACCCAGGCCGAAGTGAGCTGCAGCGAAGAGCGCGGCCTGGACGTCAACGTGCGCCTGGGCGATGTGGAAACGGTGGAATCCACCCGCGACCGCGGCATTGCGGTCACCGTGTACTTCGGCAAGCGCAAGGGCAGCGCCAGCACCGCCGATCTGCAGGATTCCAGCCTGGAATCGACCGTTGCCCAGGCCTGCGCGATCGCCCGTTACACCGAGGACGATGTCGCTGCCGGCCTGGCCGACCCGGAGCTGATGGCGCGCGACTTCCCCGAGCTGGACAGCTGGCATCCGTGGGCACTGGACGCCGACACCGCGGTGGACCTGGCGCTGGCCTGCGAGAGCGCCGGGCGCAATGCCGATGCGCGGATCAGCAACTCCGACGGCGCCTCGGCCAGCACCGGGCTCAGCCTGTCGGTCTACGCCAACTCGCATGGTTTCATCGGCCGCGAGCGCGGCACCCATCATTCGATCAGCTGTGCGCTGATTGCCGGCCAGGGCGACGGCATGCAGCGCGATGGCTGGTACAGCAGCGCGCTGGCGCGCGAAGACCTGGAGGCGCCGGAAGCGATCGGCCGCCACGCCGCCGAACGCACCCTGGCGCGGCTGCAGCCACGCTCGTTGCCGACCGGCCAGTTGCCGGTGCTGTTCGCGCCGGAAGTGGCGCGCTCGCTGGTCGGGCATCTGCTCGGCGCGGTCTCCGGCGGCGCGCTGTATCGCCGCGCCAGCTTCCTGCTCGACAGTGTCGGCAGCAAACTGTTCCCGGACTGGTTCAACATCGAAGAACTGCCGCACCTGCGCCGCGGCCTGCGCTCGGCCGCCTTCGATGGCGAAGGCGTGGCGACGCGGCGTTCGGCATTGATCAGTGACGGCGTGCTGCAGCGCTATGTGCTGGGCAGCTACTCCGCACGCAAGCTGGGCCTGCAGACCACCGCCAACGCCGGCGGCGTGCACAACCTGCAGGTCACCGCCAACGCCGGCGATCTGGCTTCGCTGGTTGCCGGCATGTCGCGCGGCCTGCTCGTCACCGAGCTGATGGGCAACGGCGTCAATCCGGTGACCGGCGATTATTCGCGCGGCGCCGGTGGCTTCTGGATCGAGAACGGCGTGATCGCCTATCCGGTCGACGGCCTGACCATCGCCGGCAATCTGCGCGAGATGTTCGCCGGCATCGAGGCGGTCGGCAGCGATGTCGATCCGCGCTCGCACGTCAAGATCGGCTCGGTGCTGGTCAACCGCATGACTGTGGCAGGCGATAGCTGACCGTGATTGAGCAGGGCTGCTGCGCCAACTGCCCAACTACACAGCGTCCGGCGCGCGCGCGTCTTGCCGCTCTGCCTGGCGGTAGCCGCCGTGCAGCACCGAGACCATGTCTTCCCGCACTGGTGGCTGGCTGAATCGTTGTTATAGTCCGCCGCACCACAACCATGCATGGGGAGACATGATGAGCGAATTCGAGTCGCACGCCGTACCGCCGCCGCCGCCGATCGGGACCAGCACACCGTCGGAGGAGCGCACCCTGGCGCTGGCCGCGCACTTGCTCGGCATCCTGACGTCCTTCATCGGCGCGCTGGTGATCTGGCTGATCAGCAAGGACGCCAACCCGTCCAAGCCGTTCGCCACCGATCAGGCCAAGGAAGCGTTGAACTTCCAGATCACCGTGATCATTGCCTATGTGGCTGCGGTGATCCTGACCATCGTGTCGTTCGGCATCCTGTTCTTCGTGCCGACGCTGGTGTGGATCGCCAACCTGGTGCTGTGCATCCTGGCCGCGGTCAAGGCCAACAACGGCGAACACTACCGTTATCCGTTCACGCTGCGCCTGATCAAGTAATCCGGCGCGGTGGAAATGACAAAGGCCCGGCAGCGATGCCGGGCCTTTGTCGTTTCAGACGATGATGCGATCAGTTCTGCGCCGGGGTGTTCTCGGCGAAGTACTCGTGGCTGTCGGCATTGGTGATCGCCTGGGCCGGGTTGCTGATCGCCAGGCTGCGCGCGCCGGACTGGCCGTAGACACGGTCCTGGGTGCCGGCGACGACCGTGAAGTGGCTGGTCTCGTGCACCAGCGTGCCGGCCTTGGAGTCGGTGCCGGTTGTCGATGCACTCCAGAACGCATTGCAGACATGGATCTCGTACGGCTGGTTCGGATAGACGTAGGCGAAGGCGTCCGCCAGATCCGCTTCGCAGCTGCAGTTGATCGTCAGCTGGCCGTTGTTCTGGTCCAGCGCGTTGTCGATGTTGACGAAGTTCGAGCTGACCCGGCTGTAGCGCGAGGCGTTGTAGGCGCCGAACCAGGTGGTGTAGCGCGCACCGGTGCTGCCGGCATTGAGGTAGTTGCGCGCGTTCTGCGAGTAAGTACGCGCGGCAGTGACGGCACTGGCGGCCTGATTGGTGCGGGTGGTGCTGCAGTTGAGGTAGTTGATGCCATTAACCACGGCGGTCGGACCGATCGCGAGCTGGCGCTGCACGCCGCGACGCGCGCCGTCCAGCCAGACCGTGAGCGGCGTGCTGGTGGCCACGGCCGGCTGGCCGTTGGCGGCCTTCATCAGACTGCCATCGGACAGCGAGGCATATTGCAGCGACGAACGGACCTGGATGGTGTAGTTGCCACTGGTCGACAGATCGTAGGCGCCGGCCAGATCGACCTCGCCCTTGACGCTCTGGCCCGGCTTGAGGATGGTGAAGTCCGCCGCCTTGGGCAGGCCACGCTTGACCAGGCGTCCGGTGTAGGTCACCGGCACACCATCGCGGCTCACTTCCAGGATGCCGTTGTCCAGCGTCTGCAGCGGCAGCTGATAGGTCGGCACGCGGGCGATCTGGCTGCCGTTGTTGGTGACGGTCACCGCGATCTTGCCCTGGTGTCGCCCGGCCTGATCGGCGACCGGCGCCAGTTCGATGGTCAACGGGACCGGGCCGCGCACGGACTGCGCCTGCGCCGAACCGAGCACGCCAACAACGGCCAGCGTGCCTGCTGCAAACGATGCGAGAAAAACGTTCTTCACCAGTGACTCTCCATGTGGTCGGGGGATGTCCGCGGACGCGGGCAGGTCAACCTAGGCAGAGCGAGCAGACGCAACAAGAGAACCGATTGATGCGGTTTTTGGCCTGCCGGTAGTCAGGCAATGACAAATGCGGACACCGATGGCGACAATTCAGCCCGAAAGTGTGCATTACTCCACACTATATTGCCGCCCTGCCGAAGTTTTCATGTGAAAAATGTATGGAAGGAGAAGTTACGTTCTGTGACGCAGCGCAGCGCTTGCAGGGCGGTGTGCTGCAGCCGCACCGTGCGCTGGCGCACGGTATGCGCAAAGGCCGGTGCGAGCGCCTGATCGCTGGGGGCTGCTGAAGTCGAACGCGCTGCCGTAGTCGCCGTGCGTGGGGGCGTTGAAGCCAGCTGCGCGGCCGCTCGCCCTGCGCATCGGCGGAGCCTGTGCATGTCGCCAGGCATCGGCGCACGAGGCGCCCGGCGCGCCTGTGCGGCAGCTCGAACGAACGCGGAGCGCTAGTGCGCGCGGTCCACCGCAAACCGGCCCAGCGTCGCCAGCGTGTCGCCGGGCGCACCGTAGGGCTGCAGGATGTCGTGCATGCGGGTAGCCAGTTCGGCCAGCTTGGCCTTGGCGCCGTCCATTCCGAGCAGGGCCGGATAGGTGGACTTGGCTTGCGCGGCGTCCTTGCCGGCGGTCTTGCCCAGCTGCGCCGAGCTCGATTCCACATCCAGAATGTCGTCGCGGACCTGGAACGCCAGGCCCAGCGCATCGGCAAACGCATCCAGGCGTTGCTGGTCGTCGGCTGCGGCAGCGCCTGTGAGCGCGCCCATGCGCACCGCGGCGCGGATCAGCGCGCCGGTCTTGAGGGCGTGCATGCGCTCGAGATCGCGCAGCGATTGCAACTGGCCGGTGGCATCGATATCCAGCGCCTGGCCGCCGCACATGCCGGCAGCGCCTGCGGCGGTGGCCAGACTCTGCAGCCAGCCGACCCGCAGCTCCGCGCTGACCGGGGCCGCAGCCAGCAGCTCGAAGGCGCGCGTCTGCAGCGCGTCGCCGGCCAGGATCGCCGTGGCTTCGTCGAAGGCGATGTGCACGGTGGGCTGGCCACGGCGCAAGGCGTCGTCGTCCATTGCCGGCAAGTCGTCGTGCACCAGCGAATAGGCGTGGATCAGCTCCACCGCCACCGCGGGCGTGTCCAGGCTGTCCTCGTCGGCGCCGAACAGTGCGCCGGTCGCATACACCAGCAGCGGGCGCATGCGCTTGCCGCCGCCCAGCACCGCGTGCCGCATCGCGGCGTGCAGTCGCTGCGGCGCCAGGGTGGGACTTGGCAGACTGGCCTCCAGGCTGCGTTCGGTGCGGCCGATCCAGTGCTCGAACAACGCCGAACTCACCTCAGCCGCCGTCCTGCGACGGCGCCTGGAAGTCTTCGGCCAGATCGGGGCGCGCGGGGTCGGTCAGCATGCGCACGCGCAGTTCGGCCTGTTCCAGCGCCTGCTGGCAGTCGCGGTACAGGCCGATGCCGCGCTCGTAGGCGGTGAGCGACTGCTCCAGGCTCTGGTCGCCGACTTCCATCTTCTGCACCAGTTGCTCGAGTTCTTCCAGCGACTGTTCGAAGCGGGCGACCGGGGATGTTTCGTTCAAGGATTTTTTGACCATCGTCAAAGTGTGCGGCGCGCAGGCAGGCGGGTCAATTCGCAGTGGCGTGGTCGCGCCATCGCAAGGATGCGCCATGCGCGCGCAGCCAGTCGTTCAATGCCGCCGAGACGATGCGGTCGCCGGCTGCCAGCACCTGGCCGTCGGCCCACAGGACCGGCAGGCGCGCGCGTTGCCAGGGCGGTAGATCCAGCGCCTGCAGCAGGTGCTTGAGCCGGTGCGAATGCGCGCGCTGCGGCAACACGATGCGTTCGCCCCCCTGGCGCGCGCGCACCAGCAGCGATTGCGCGAAACGCAGGCCGGGTGCGCCGTGCAACTGCAGTTGCGCGCCATCCGGTAGTGGCAGCGGGGTTGCGCCATCCCAGCAGGCCTGCCATGACGCCGGCCACGCGCTGTGCGGACGCAGCAGGTACAGGCACTGGCGCCAGCGGCGTACCTGCACCTGTTGCCAGGCAAAGCAGGCCTGCCGATCCGGCGCGTCGTCGTCGACTTCCTGCTCCAGGGCGGCAACGCCGTGCGCAGGCAGCGGTGGCGCCTGCGCTGCCGCCACCCAGGCGCGCAGCAGCCGCGGCCGACGTGTTGCCGGCTGCGCACGCAAGACCTGCAGATCCAGTGCGCCGGCGGCGGTCAGCAGGTCGGGCAGCAGCGCGGTGTCCTCCTGCAACAGCAGGTCGCTGGCTTCGGCGCTCAGCTGCGCGCTGCGCGCCAGTGCCTCGGCGGCCTGCGGCCAGCGCTGCTGCAATACGGGCATCAGCTGAGTACGCAGGAAGTTGCGGTCGTGGCGGGCGTCGGCGTTGCTGGGATCTTCGATCCAGTGCAGGCGATGTGCCTGCGCATACGCCAGCACCTCGGCGCGCGCATGCGCCAGCAGGGGGCGCCACAGCATGCCGGCGGCGAAGGGACGCTGCGCGCGCATCGCTGCCAAGCCGTCCGGGCCGGAAGCGCGCAATGCGCGCAGCAGGAAGGTTTCGGCTTGATCGTCGCGATGGTGCGCCAGCGCCAGCCATTCGCCGGGCGCCAATGCCGCGGCAAACGCGGCATGGCGTGCATGGCGTGCCGCCGCTTCCAGCCCCAGGCCGCTGTCGCGCGCGACCTGCACGTGCGCAATTTGCAGGGGGACTTGCAAGGCATCGCACTGGCGCTGGCAATGCGCGGCCCAGGCGTCGGCATCGGCATGCAGGCCGTGATGCACATGCACCGCACGCAGCCCCGTGTCGCGACAACGCGGCGTCGCTGCCAGCAGGTGCAGCAAGACGCTCGAATCCACGCCGCCGCTGTAGGCGACCAGCACCGGGCCGGGCGGCGCCGCGGGTGGCAGCAATCCGGTCATCGATGCAGATGGCGTGCTGCGACGCTGCATCCGCACGCCGGCGGCGGGGCATGCCGCGCCGCCACCGTCCGCGCTGCGCGCAGCCTGCCCATCAGCGTTTGGCCGCAGTCTCGAACGTGGCCGACTGCGGCAACTCCACCGGCACGCCGGTGCTGTCGCAGGTACCGGCCTTGCACAGGCGCTCGCGCAGGCGCGGGGTGGCCTGCACGATGACGTGGTAGATCACGTTCTCTTCCAGCGTGCCGCGGAAGGCTGCGCTGCCCGGGCCGGTGGCCCAGATGCCGACGTCTTCGCCGCCATGGCTTTCGGACTTGGTCGGCACCAGCGATTCCTGCATGTAGCTGGGCGCCTCGGTATCGACGTGGGTCAGGTCCGGGCGGCCGGCGGCCGGCTCGCTGTTGCTGGGTTCGTGCGGGTACTTCTTGGGGCCGGCCGGCTGCGCATTGCTGGCGCCGGTGTAGCCGGGGCCGTTGGCGTAGCTCAGCGTGGTGTAGGGCTGGCCGGCCAGGTCGGTGGCCAGCTGGCTGCGGTCGCCTTCTTCGCCGCCGGTGCCGCGCACCTTGCCCAGAATCGGGTTGCCGCGCACCGGGTAGCCGACGAAGTTGAGCGTATGCGAATGGTCGGCGGTGACGATGATCAGCGTGTCCGGCGGCGCGGTCTGCACGGCGGCGCGTACTGCATCGGACAGCGAGACGGTTTCGTCGAGCGCGCGGTAGGCATTGCCGGCGTGGTTGGCGTGATCGATGCGGCCGCCTTCGACCATCAGCACGAAGCCGTTCGGGTCGCGCGACAGCGACTGGATCGCGGTACGGGTCATCTCGGTCAGGCTGGGCTCGCCCTGCGCGGTGCGATTGCGGTCGTGGTCGAACTGCATGTGATCCGGCTCGAACAGGCCAAGCAATGCGGGCGCGCCGGCGGCCGCCTGCAACTGTTGTTCGTTCCACACGTAGGCGCCCTGCGGGTGCGCCTGCTTCCACTCGGCGACCAGATCGCGGCCGTCCAGGCGCAGGCCGACCTTGTCGTCGTATTCCGGATCGCGCTCCTGCACGGTCTGGAACTGGCTGCGTCCGCCGCCCAGCACCACCTGCGGGCCACGCCCGAAGCGCGCGCTGGACAGCAGTTGCTGGGCGATGTCCTGGCAGCCGGCAGTGCGGGCGGACTCGGGCAGGTCGGTGTCGTTTTCCCAGTTGCGGTCCGGCGAATGCGCATAGGTCGCCGCCGGGGTGGCATGGGTGAGGCGGGTGGTGGTGACGATGCCGGTGGCCATGCCGGCGCTGTCGGCCAACTGCAGCCAGCTCAGCAGACCCTTGCCCAGGCTGTCGGCGCAGTCGCTGCGGTTGCCGCTGCTGACGCCGATCGCGCCCATATGCGTTTTCACCCCGGTGGTGATCGCGGTCATGGTGCCGGCCGAATCCGGCGTCTGCGAATCGGTGTTGTAGGTCTTGCTGAAGGCGGTGGCCGGAAATTGTTCCCAGGACAGCAGGTTCTCCTCGCCCGGCCCGCCCTTGCGCTGGCCATCCAGGATGCGTGCTGCCGCCACCGTGGTCAGGCTCATGCCATCGCCCAGGAACAGGATCACGTTGCGCGCGCGCCCGGCCATCGCGCCGTTGCCGGCTGCGCGCGCGGCACCCGAGCGGTACCACCATTGCGGCGTCTCGCCGGCGGGATGCACCACCTGCGGTACCTCCACACGCACGGCGGTGGGCGCGGATGCGCTGGTGCCGGCGCTGGACGCGCAGGCGGCGACACTCACGGTGGTCAGGGCGGCGAGGGCAGGCAGGCGGTAACGCATCGGCATCGAACTCGTGACTGAATCAGCGCGCATTATGCCGGGATGCCTGGTGTCACACAGATGACACGCCGCTGTTCCAGTCGTGGCCTCGCGGGAGACGCGGGCCTGGGCTATGGTGCATGCACTCTCCCCCCGGATGATTCGACGCATGACATTGGTCTCGGCCTGGTTGCGCATTCCGTTCTGGCAACGCGTGGTGGCCGGCTTCGTGCTCGGCGCAATCGCCGGCGCTGCCATGGGCCCGGCCGCCGATGTGTGGTTCGGCCCGCTCGGCGATCTGTACGTCACCCTGATCAAGATGATCGCGATCCCGCTGGTGTTCTTTGCGGTGATCAATGCGATCTCCTCGCTGCACGGGCAAAAATCCGTCGCCGCGCTCGGTGGGCGTACCTTCCTGTGGTTCGTCATCACCGCCGCACTGGCGGTGGGCGTGGGCCTGGCAGTGGGCACGTTGATGCAACCCGGCGCCGGCCATTTCAGCCTGAGCGTGGATTCGGCCTGGAAACCGCGCGATGTGCCCAGCCCGATCAAGGTGCTGCTGGACGTGGTGCCCTCCAACCCGTTCTACGCACTGACCGGCATCGGCACCAAGACCAATGCGGCCGGCGAAACGGTGCTGGCGGCCGGGCGCGGATCGATCCTGCCGGTGATCTTCTTCGCCGCGCTGCTGGGCTTTGCGATGGTCAAGCTCGGCGAGCGCGTGGCCGAGGCACGCAAGCTCACCGCGCAGTTGAGCGACATCATGATCCAGGTCACCCGCTTCGTGCTGGAGATGACCCCGCTCGGCACCTTCGGGCTGATTGCTGGCCTGGTGGGGAGCTACGGCTTCAAAAAACTGTTGCCGTTCGGCAGTTTCGTGCTTGCGCTATATGTGGCCTGCGCCCTGCATATCCTGGTGGTCTACAGCAGCCTGTTGCTGGCGCACGGGCTCAACCCGTGGAAGTTCTTCCGTGGTGCGGCGCCTGGCATGCAGGTGGCCTTCGTCAGTTCGTCGAGCTTTGCGGCGATGCCGGTGGCGATGCGTTCGATTACGCACAATCTGGGAGTCAGCAAGGACTACGCCGCGTTCGCGGTGCCGCTGGGCGCCAGCATCAAGATGGACGGCTGCGGCGCGATCTATCCAGCCCTGTGCGCGGTCTTCATCGCGCAATACACCGGCGTGCCGCTGACCGCCAACCAGTACTTCGTGGTGTTGATCGCCTCGGTGCTGGGCAGCTTCGGCACCGCCGGCGTGCCCGGCACCGCGGTGATCATGGCCACGGTGGTGTTGAGCGCGGCCAATCTGCCGCTGGAAGTGATCGGCTACCTGTACGCGATCGACCGCATTCTCGACATGATGCGCACCATGACCAACGTGACCGGGCAGATGCTGGTGCCGGTGCTGGTGGCCAAGGAAACCGGCCTGCTCGACAAGGCCGTTTACGAGTCGGCCTCGACCAACGTGGGCCTGGAAGATCCGCTGACCGATCGCGCGCCGACGCAGCGCTGACCGCCGCCGATGCGCGCTGGATTTCCCACGCTGCGCGACCGCCTGCAGCAGTTGCCCGAGTTGCACAGCGTCGACGGCGTGTTGGTGCAGCGGTCGTTGGCCGACGACCCGTTCGAGCAGCAGTATCTGCAGGTTCGGCGCAAGGAAGGCCGGCTCTACACCGATGCACAGGTGCGCAGCCTGCCGCGTCCCGGCGGCAAGCTCGGCGCCAGTCTGGAATGGCAGGTGCGTGCGCTGTCCAGCGCCTTGCTGGTCCAGCACCTGCGCGCGCAGGCAGGCGAGGGCGCCATTGCCGAACTGGGCTGCGGCAACGGCTGGCTGTCGCAGCTGCTGGCGCAGTCGCTGCAGCGCGACGTCTGCGGCATCGACGTCAACCGCACCGAGCTGACCCAGGCCGCGCGCGTGTTCGGCCACGACCAGCGCCTGAGTTTCATCGCCGCCGACATCCAGACCCTGGCGCTGCCACGCGATCTGTTCGACGTCATCGTGGTCCCGGCCTGCATCCAGTATTTCGCCGACCCTGCGGCATTGGTCGTGCGCCTGCTCGCCCAACTGCGCGACGGCGGCGAGCTGCACATCCTCGACAGCCCGCTGTATGCGGATGCGCAAGCCGCCAACGCAAGCGCCGCGCGCAGCCTGCGCTACTTCACCGAACTGGGCGTTCCGGCGCTGGCCGCGCATTACCACCAGCACACCTACGCCAGCTTCGACCGCTTTGTGGTGCAGCGACTGTTCGACCCGCGCCGCCCGGGTGCGCGCCTGCGGCGGATGCTCAGGATGAAACAACCCCACTTTCCCTGGCTGTGTCTGCGCAGGCAGGACAACCTGGATGCGCTGCGTTCCTGAGTGAAGCGTCGGCCCTGCCGGACGCAGCGTCAGGCGTTTGCGTTGGGTGCGCTGACGTCCCACCCGCATGGCACACTGCCAGCTCATCCATTGATGGGGGCGGGCGGTGATTGGCCAACAGCGTGATCTGACATTTCGTTTTCTGGCCGAGCCCAGCGACGTCAACTTCGGCGGCAAGGTGCATGGCGGCGTGGTGATGAAGTGGATCGACCAGGTCGGCTTTGCCGCAGCCAGTGGCTGGAGCGGGCATTACTGCGTCACCGTGGCGGTGGGCGGCATCCGCTTCGTGGCGCCGGTGCGGATCGGCGATCTGGTCGCGGTGTCGGCCAAGCTGGTCTACACCGGGCGCACCAGCATGCACTTCGCCATCGATGTGCGAGCGCGCAGCCCGATGGGCGGCGACTCGCGGCTCTGCACGCATTGCATCATCGTGTTCGTGGCGATGGACCCGGATGGTGTCACGCCGGTGGAAGTGCCTTCCTGGCGGCCGGGCACGCCCGAGGATCAGCGCCTGGCCGAATACGCGCTCAAGGTGATGGAACTTAGCAAGGGCATCGAGGACACCATGGCGCATTACCAGGCCGATGCCGCGCGCTGATCGGGGTGGCGAGGTGTGTGGTGCTGCGTACGGGATCCAGATGCGTGCGCGGCGACGGTAGGGAGCTTCCGCGCAAAGATTGTCCACAACGCAAAAGGCCGCGGAATCCGCGGCCCCTCTGTCATGCAGTGGATCAGGTACTCGAAATCAAAGCACCCGACGTGCCTGGATGAACTTCTCGCTCCAGTAACCGCTGGCCAGCGAATCCACGCGCACGTCCTTGCCGCGGCTGGGCGCGTGCAGGAACTTGCCATCGCCGACCACCAGACCCACGTGGTCGATGCGACCACGCCTGCCGAAGAACACCAGATCGCCTGCCTTGAGCGCGTTGGGGTCCTTGATCAGTTCAGCAGATTCGTCGCGTGCGATGTCGCGCGAGACGCGCGGCAGGTCGATGCCCAGGGCGGTCTTGAACACATAGCCGACCAGGCCGCTGCAGTCGAAACCTTCGGTGGACTCGCCGCCCCAGACGTACGGGGTGCCGAGCAGGGCCATGGCGCGTTGCAGGATCACCTGCACACGGCTGTCGGCCACGGCGTTCTGGGCAGCATTGGCTGCGCTCTGGGAGACGTCGTAATTGGCCAGCAGGCGGCTGAGGTCACCGGCGAACATCGCCGAGCGGTCCATCAGCGGAATGGCGTCGTTGGCGGCCAGGTGCGGAAGCAGGGCGGCCAGTGTTGCGGTGGCAGCGGCGTCGGCGCGGCTGCGGGTTGCGGCTTTCTCGGCGGCGACGGCGCTGTCTGGCGTGGTCGTCTGCGGAGCGGATGCGGTGCCGTTGGCGGTCTGGGCCAGGGCGGGTAGGGCTGCGAGCCAAAGGGCAGTGGCGCATAGCAGGCGGAGCGGTTTCCGGGGCGGAAGCGGTGCGGCGCCAGTGTTGATCTGTTCGTCGTTCGTCACGCGGGAATCACAATTCTGCTGTCGATGCGGGATGATGCCTTGGTGAAAGAATCGTTACGTTCAAAAAAGGTTAAATTTCCGTTTTATGAAATGTGATGCGCATCACATATCAGGGCAAAACCCGTTTTGAACCTGAATAATGGTCACGCCAGTAGGCGCCATCCAGGAAATCCAAGCGGACGGTACCGCCGGTGTTCGGAGCATGTACGAAACGGCCTTCACCGACATAAATGCCGACATGGGTCACGTTGCCGCTGGAGCCGAAGAACACCAGGTCGCCGGTGGTGAGTTGCTCCGGCGGGATGCGCGGGCCCTGTACCGCGGCCAGCTCCCGCGAGGTGCGTGGCAGCGACAGCGCCAGCACATCCTTGTAGACATAGGTGACCAGCCCGCTGCAGTCGAAGCCGGTTTCCGGCGTATTGCCGCCGAAGCGGTACGGCGTGCCGACCAGGCCCAGCGCACGCATCAGGATGTTGTTGGCGGCGGCCGGGTTGGACGGCGGCACCTGCGGCCAGACACGCGGTGCCGGTGGCGGGGTGGCGGCCGGTCGACGGACCGGCGCCTGTGCGCAACCGCCCAGCAGCACGAGCAGGCCCAGCAACGAACTGGCCGCGGCGCGGCGGGCGCGGGCGGCGAAAACTGGCGTGATATGCATGGAGCCGGGATAATGGGCGGTTCGAAAGGTCGCCATGATGGCGGCGCACCCGGCGGCCGACAAGCCGTCCTCCACCGTCTGCCACCGGGCAGCCTATCCAGAGCCAGGCATGAAGATCGAAAAAGACAGCGTCGTCCGCTTCCACTACACCGTTTCCGAGCTTGGCCAAGAGCCGATCGAGAGCTCCAAGGAGCGTGACCCGTTGGCGATCATGATCGGCCACGGCAACATCATTCCGGGCCTGGAAGCGGCCATGATGGACAAGGAAGCCGGCGACAGCTTCGGTGTGGACGTCAAGGCCACCGAAGCGTACGGCGAATACCGCGAAGGCCTGAGCCAGCGCGTGCCCAAGAAGCACTTCGGCGCCACCAAGCTGGTCCCGGGCACCCAGGTGGTGCTGCAGACCAACTTCGGCCCGCGCGCAGTGACGGTGCAGAAGGTCGGCATGAGCGTGGTCGACGTCGATCTCAATCACCCGATGGCCGGCAAGGACCTGCACTTCGACGTGGAGATCATCGAGGTGCGTGAAGCCACCCAGGAAGAGCGCGATCACGGGCATGTGCATGGCGAAGGCGGCCATCACCACTGAGCGCAGTCGTCACGCGGCCTGTGTGGCAGACGGACTGATGCGGTCTATCTGCAGGATCGGCATGCACCGCACGGTGATGCCGGCTTGCACGCGCCGATCGTGTCCGTGTGACCAGCGTTGGCTGGATGTGTTTCCGCGGCCCGCCATCTCGGCGGGCTGTTTGCATGTTGCGCGCCGCGATCGCCGCGCCGCGCTGCCCGAGCCGAGATGACTCCGCGCGATCCTTTGCTGCCCATCGCAATCAGCGAGCGAATCGCGGTGCTCGACGTGCTGCGCGGTTTTGCGCTGCTGGGCATCCTGCTGATGAATATCGAAGCCTTCGTCGGTCCGCTCGATCTGGCGGTCACCGGCGTGGAGCCGCATTGGCACGGCGCCGACCGGGTTGCCGATGCGCTGGTGTACCTGCTGGTGCAGGGCAAGTTCTATACGCTGTTCTCGCTGCTGTTCGGCATGGGCTTTGCGGTGATGGCGCAACGTGCCGCGCAGGCCGGGCGTGGGTTGTTCGGCACCTATCTGCGCCGTACCGTCGGGCTGCTGGTGATCGGCCTACTGCATGCGCTGCTGCTGTGGTCCGGCGATGTGCTGGTGACCTACGCGTTGCTGGCCTTGTTGCTGCTGGCCACGCGCTCGGTGCCGACGGTGACGCTGCCGTGGTTTGCCGCGCTGGTCTACTGTTGCGCGCCCGCGTTGACGCTGCTGTACGGCGTCGCAGGCACCTTGATGCAGCTCGATCCGGCGGCTGCCGTGGAATGGAAGGCCGCGATGGCCGATGCGGCGCAACAGGCGGCAGCGAACGTGCAGGCGCAGCGCGCCGCCTTCGGGAGCGGCAGCTATGCGCAGGCCACGCTGCAGCGCTGGCACGACCTGCAGCACGCGATGACCGGGCTGAGCATCAATGGCCCGGCGATGCTCGGCATGTTCCTGCTGGGCAGCTGGTTTGTGCGCAGTGGCGCGATCGCCGCGCCCGAGCGCTTCCCGCGCCTGTTTCGGGCCCTGCGCTACGTGGTGCTGCCGCTCGGGCTGGGCGTGATGGGGGTGAGTTACGCGCTGGAGCCGTGGATTGATCCGGCGCGGCTGGATCTGCGCCTGTCGGGTGCGTTCGCGTTGTCGCTGATTGCCGGCCCGCTGATGAGCCTGGGCTATGCGGCGTGGGTGGTGCGCCTGGCGCCGCGCCTGGCCTGGCTTGCGCCCGCCGGACGCATGGCGCTGAGCAACTACCTGCTGCAGTCGCTGGTGTGCACGTGGATCTTCTACGGTTACGGGCTGGGCTATTTCGAGCAGCTGCCGCGCGTATGGCAGCTGCCGTTCGCGCTGGCGCTGTTTGCGTTGCAGGTGGTGCTGAGCCAATGGTGGTTGCGCTGGTTCCGCTTCGGGCCGATGGAGTGGCTATGGCGCAGCGTGACCTATCTGCGTGTGCCGCCGATGCGCCGCAGCGACGCGCGCGTGGGGTAGTGCGCACATGAGCGCCGCGCCTGTCGATGTGGTGGTGGTCGGTGCCGGCGCCATTGGGCTGGCGACTGCGCTGGCACTGGTCGAAGCGGGCCGGCAGGTGCACGTGCTCGACGCCGGCGCGGTGGGTGCGGCGACGTCGTACGGCAACTGCGGCACCATCACGCCGAGCCATGCGCCGCCGCTGGCAGCGCCGGGCATGATCGCGCAGGCGCTGAAATGGATGCTGACGCCGGACGCGCCGCTGTATATCCGGCCACGTCTGGACCCGGCGCTGTGGCGCTGGTTGCTGCAGTTCGCGCAGCGCTGCAATACGCGTCACTGGCAGGCCAGCGCGCAGGCGCGCGCGGCGTTGCTGGGCGATGCGCGGCAACGTTTCGACGACTGGGTCGAGCGCTATGCGCTGGACTGCGAATTTCGCAGCGATGGGCTGGACTACGTGTTTGCCGATGCGCGCCGCTTTGCGCACTATCGCCACGAGTGCGGCGTGCTTGCGCAGTGGGGTATCCAGGCCGAAATGATCGACGGTGCCGACTACGAGCGCCAGGATCCGGCATTCCGTGCGGGCATTGCCGGTGCGATCCATTTCCCCGGCGATGCGCATCTGCGCCCGGAGCGTTACACCGCAGAACTGGCAAGAGTGCTGCGCGCGCGCGGTGCGGTGATCCAGGCGCAGTGCTGCGTCGATGCGGTGGTGCCGGACGCACGTGGCGCGTGCGTGCACACCGCGCGTGGGCGACTGCAGGCGCGCGAGGTGGTCATCGCAACCGGCCCGTGGTCGCCGCTGCTGGCGGCGCAACTGGGATTGCGTCTGCCGGTGCAGGCCGGCAAGGGCTATTCGATCACTTACACCGCACCGGCGCTGATGCCGCGTCGCCCGGTGGTGCTGAAGGACCGTTGGGTGTTTGTGGTGCCATGGCGCGATCGTCTGCGTATCGGTAGCACGATGGAATTCTCCGGGCACGACACCCACCTCAACCCCACGCGCCTGGCGGCACTGGAGCGCGCAGCGTCCGATTATCTGCATGCGCCGGCCGGTCCGGCCGTGATCGAGCGCTGGTATGGATGGCGGCCGATGACCTGGGACGACGTGCCGGTGCTGGGCGCGGTGCCGGGCCGTCCTCACGTCTGGCTCGCAGCCGGACATGGCATGCTCGGCATCAGCATGAGCACTGCAAGCGGACAACTGATGGCCGACCTGATCACGGGCCGCGCACCTGCGCTGGACCCGCATCCCTACCGGGCGGAGCGCTTCGCATGAGTGCCCGGTACGACTACGACGTGGTGATCCTGGGAGGCGGCTCCGGTGGACTAGCCGCTGCGTTTCGCGCGGCCAAGTATGGCGCGCGCGTGGCGATGATGGAGCCGAACGAATTGGGCGGCACCTGCGTCAATCTCGGCTGCGTGCCGAAGAAGGCGATGTGGCTGGCGGCCGATCTGGCCGGCAAGATCGAGCTGGCCGGGGCGCTGGGTTTCGATGTGCCGCGACCGACCCTGGCTTGGCAGGAACTGGTCACCCACCGGCAGGGCTACATCGGCAACATCCACGCCAGTTATCGGCGCCGCCTCGACGAAGATGGCGTGGTCATGATTCCGCAGCGCGGCGTGTTGCAGGATCGCCATACCATCATGGGCAGCGACGGCGTGCCGGTGACCGCCGAGCACATCGTGATCGCCACCGGTGCGCATCCGCTGCGGCCGGACATCGAAGGTGCCGAGCACGGTGAGGTGTCCGACGATTTCTTCAATCTCTGTCATGCGCCCGCGCAGGTGGCGATTGTCGGCGGCGGCTATATCGCGGTGGAGATCGCCGGCCTGCTGCAGGCGCTGGGCAGCCGGGTGCACCTGTTCGTGCAGGGCGAGCGGTTGCTGGAGCGCTTCGATGCCGAGCTGACCCTGCAACTGGCCGACAACCTGCGGCACCTGGGCGTGCGCCTGCATTTCGGGTTTTCCACCACCGGCCTGGAGCGCGATGCACAAGGCAGGCTGCGTGTGCATGGTCATCCCGCGCACCCCAGCGAGCAGGGCAACGACGTCTTCGACAAGGTGTTTTTCGCCACCGGCCGGCGCGCCAACACGGCGGGGCTGGGTCTGGAAGAGGTCGGGGTGCGCCTGGGCGACAAGGGCGAGGTGGTGGTGGACGAAGGCCAGACCACCAGCGTGCCGAACATCCATGCCATCGGCGATGTCGGCGGCAAGGTCGGACTGACGCCAGTGGCAATCGCGGCGGGACGCAAGTTGATGGATCGCCTGTTCGGCAAGCAGCCGGATGCGCGCATGGACTACGAAGGCGTGCCGAGCGTGGTGTTCTCGCATCCGCCGCTCGGGCAGGTCGGACTGACCGAGGAGCAGGCGCGCGCGCGGCACGGCAGCGCGGTGCGTGTCTACCGCAGCAACTTCCGCCCGATGTTGCACGCGCTGGCCGACGCGCCGCAGCGCAGCCTGTTCAAGCTGGTCTGTGTGGGCGAACAGGAGCGCGTGGTCGGCGTGCATCTGCTGGGCGAGAGTGCCGACGAAATGCTGCAGGGCTTTGCGGTGGCAGTGAAGATGGGTGCGACCAAGCGCGACTTCGACGAGACCGTGGCGATCCATCCCACCTCGTCGGAAGAGATCGTGTTGATGCACTGATGCATTGGTGCGGCAGTTGTGACCGGGCCGACGAGGGCATCAGCGCCCTGCCGGATGCAGGGACTGGCGTCGGCCCCTGCGTTTCATAACTTGCTGCAGCCCCGCGCGCAAACACTGCCTCCTCGCTCGGACGGAAGAGGGATTTCAATCCCATAGCTGGCATCCTTGCGCGATGTCCAAGCCCCGCAAACCAACGACGCGTCGATCCGCCAATCCATCTGCGCGCGCCGCCTCCAACGCCGAGCCGCTCTCCGGCGAACAGGCGCGGCTGCGCATTCTTGCGGCGATTCGGGCAATACCTTCCGGCCAGGTTGCCGGCTATGGCGAGGTCGCACTACGCGCCGGCCTGCCCGGGCGGGCGCGGCTGGTGGCGCGCGTGCTCAGCGGCAATGATGATCCGCAGCTGCCGTGGCACCGGGTGCTGCGCAGCGATGGCCGGATCGCGTTGCCGGAAGGCTCGTCCGGCTACCGTGAGCAATGCCGGCGGCTGCGTGCCGAAGGCGTGGTGGTCGAGCAGGGCCGGGTGCGCCGTGCCAGCGCCGCGCAGCGGTTGGATGCCGCCGTGTGGGGACCTTCATAAGCCTGCCGTTATGATGGTTGGCATTCCGAAGGATGCCGTCATGCCCCAACTGCCGCCCGTCACCAAAGCGTTGTTGATCGCCAATATTGGCTTGTTCCTGCTGCAATGGGCACTGGGCGACCTGGGCGCCGGCGTGCTGCCCTCCGATGCGGCGCTGTCCTCGTTGATGCTATGGCCAATTTCCAATGGCTTCGATGCGTTCTCGCCCGGCGCCAGCTTCATGCCGTGGCAGTTGCTGACCTATGCGTTCCTGCATGGCGGTTTCAACCATCTGTTCTTCAACATGCTGGCGCTTTTCATGTTCGGCGCGGCGCTGGAGCAGACCTGGGGGCAGAAGCGCTTTCTGACCTATTACCTGGTGTGCGTTGCCGGTGCCGGTGTGTGTCAGTTGCTGATGGCCTGGTTCACCCAGAGCGGGGCGCCGGTGGTGGGTGCATCGGGTGGTGTGTTCGGCCTGTTGCTGGCCTACGGCATGCTGTTCCCTAATCAGCGGGTGATGCTGCTGTTTCCGCCGATCCCTATGAAGGCGCGCACCTTCGTGATCGTGTTCGGTGCGATCGAACTGGTCCTGGGTGCGACCGGCTGGCAGCCGGGCGTGGCCCACTTTGCGCATCTGGGCGGCATGCTGTTCGGCTGGCTGATGATCCGTTACTGGCGCGGGCAGTCGCCGTTTGGCGGCAGCGGCGGCAGGAAGAGTGGTGGCAAGGGGCGCAAGCCGCCGCTGCGTGTGGTGCGTTGAATGCGTGTGATGCGTTGAAATAGTCGCGGCGTGGCGGATCCACACTGATCCGTAGGAGCGGCCCTGGCCGCGATAGGGCGTTACCGGTAAGGCTTCATCGCGGCCGGGGCCGCTCCTACCAAATGTTGGGATGGACTAAATGCCAGGCACAAAAAAAGAGCGCGGAGTCCGCGCTCTTTTTTTATTGCCTGCCACTGCGTGTTGATTGCCAGTGACTTCCTGGCGCTTGACTCAGCGCCAGATCTTCAATTGCTCGGCATCCACGCGCTGCATCGGCTGGCCGGCCTTGCAGCTGAATGCCGCACCGAACTCCGGCAGGTTGGACAGCGGGCCGTTGGTGCGCCACTGGCCCGGCGCCCGGATGTCGGCGCTGGCACGCTGCACCGCTTCGTTCGGCGACAGCTGTTGGGCCCACAAACCGGCCCAGGCGGTGAAGAACGCCTGCTTGTCGGCCTCGGTGGCCGCTGGCTGTGCCTTGCTGAAGGCCTGCCAGGCCAGTTCGACGCCGGCCAGGTCGGCCAGGTTTTCTTCGGCGGTCTGCGCACCGTTGACCTTGACGTTGGGCACGCCCGGGTAGGGGTAGGCACCAAACTGGCTGGCCACCTTGCCGGTCAGCATGGTCCAGCTGCTCTTCTCGGCCGGCGTCCACCAGCTGCGCAACTCGCCCTTGGCATCCACCAGCGAGCCCTTGGCGTCGATGGCACGGGTCATTTCGTGGGCGACCAGCGCGCCGTAAGCGCCGTACTGCGCGGCCGGGGTGCTGCCGGCGGTGAGCACCGGTGCCTGCAGCACAGCGGCGGTGATGATCAGGCGGTTCTGCGCAATGTCGTAGGCCACTGCCGGCTGCTGCGGCAACACGTCCCAGCGACGGTCGGCGTTGCCCTTGCCGATGCGCTTCATCTCCTCGCGGTGACGCCAGGTCGAGGCGATCAGCATGTTGCCGCCGAAGCTGCCGCGACCCATCGGCTGCACGGTGTAATCCAGATCGCGACGCGGTGCGCCGACTTCGATCTTCATCGCCGCCAGCTTGGCCTTGGCTTCGGCGATCACTTCACCGTTGCCCCAGCCGGTGCGCTCCAGCGCGGCCAGCTGCGCGTCGCGTACCTGGTCGGCGATCGCTTCGGCCTGGCGGCGCGTGTCGCTGCTCAGGTAACGCGCCACGTATTCGCGGCCGAGCATCGGGCCAGCGGCGATATTGATCGCGTCCAGCACCTGCTGCCAGCGCTGCGGCGGCAGCGCATCGCCACGCAGCAGACGGCCGCGGAACTGGTACTCGGCATCGTGGAAGCTCTTGGACAGGTACGGCGCCATCGCATCGCCCACGCGCCAGCGCAGATAAGCCTTCCACTGGTCCGGCTTGATGCTGACGATCATGCTGTCGAGCTGCTTGAACATAGCCGGGTCGGCCATCGACACCAGGTCGTCCTTGACGCCCTGCGCCTCCAGGAAGTCGGCCAGGCGCAGATTCTTGTACTGCTTGGTCAGCTCCTTGGTGGCGATCGGGGCGTAGTTGTTGAACGGGTTGTTGATGCCCTGCACCGACTGCGCACTGCGCGCCAGCGCGGTCTCGATCTGCAGCACCGAGGCGGCATCGGCGTCGAGCCTGTCGGCCGGGGTGCCGGTCAGCGCCAGGATCTGCTTGACGTAGGCGCGGTAGCGGCCCATCAGCGCCTGGGTGTCGGCGTCGGTGCGGGTGTAGAACGCCGGGTCCGGCAGGCCCATGCCGCCCTGCATGAAATACCCGATGTGGCGATCCAGCGCCTTCAGGTCCACGTCGGGGCCGAAGTTGAAGCCGACCGGGATGCCGACCTGATGCAGTGCTGCGATGGAAGCGGGCACATCCTTGGCCTTCTTGATCGCGTCGATGCGCGACAGCAAGGGGGCGATGGGGTTGGAGCCGTCCTTCTCGACGGAGGCCTCGTCCAGGCCGCTGGCCCAGAAGTCGCCGAGCAATTTCTGCACGTTGCCCTGCGGCGCCTTCATCGACGCATCCAGCAACTCGCGCTGCTGCTGAAGTGCGCGCTCGGACAGCTGGCCCAGCGCGGTGACGGCGCCGGCCTGCGGCACCGGGTTGGCCTTGAGCCAACCGGCATTGGCGTAATCGTAGAAATCGGTGCAGGCCGCCGACACGGCCGGGGCCTTGGGAGCGGCCTTCTTCTTGCGAGCGGCGTCGGCGTCGGGGGCGGACAGCAGCGTGATCAGGCTGAAGCCAAGAGCGAGGGCAAGCGGACGAATGGTGGGCATCGAGAAGAAGGGTGGCCAGATTGAAGTCGGCGGAGTTTAGCAAGGCTGCGCCCCGTACAGGCGGGCGCGAGCTACTGCCGGTCTTCGGTGCCGGCCGCCTGCATGAATGCGACAGGCCCGCAAGCGCGGGCCTGTGCATGTTGCGATCGAGCTGAAAGCGCTTGCAGCCGCCTACCAGATCACCACGCGGTCTTTTTCGGCACGCACCATCGGAGCACCTGCCTTGCATGCGAAAGCCTGTGCGAAGGACGGCATGTTCGAAGGGACGGCAGTGGCACGCAGGCTGCCGGGCGCATGCGGGCCCGGGGCCAGATAGACCAGTTGCTGCTGCTCGCGGATCTGTTCGCGCCAGTTGCGCGCACAGCCCGGGAAGAAGCGTCGTTCCGGGCGACACCCATTGATCGTCAGCGCGTGTTCGGGGTGGGGCTGGATGCAGTGACGGCGATGGCGATGCATGTGGCCGGCCGTGATTTCCCCGCGGACGCAACAGAAAAACCGAAGGAAAAAACGGGCGACGATCTTTCGATCGCCGCCCGCCCGAACTACCGCACTTGCGCAATTACCAGATCACGACCTGCTGATCGCCCTGACGCACCATCGCATCGCCGGCCTTGCACGAGAACGCGGCGGCAAACGCCGGCATGTTCGACGGCGCGCCGATGGCGCGGAAGTTGGCCGGGGCATGCGGATCGGTCTTCAGGCGCACCACCAGTTCTTCCGGAGTGAAGTTGCGGCGCCACACCGTGGCCCAGTTGAGGAAGAAGCGCTGGTCACGGGTGATGCCGTCGGTCTTGGGGTCGTCCTTGCCGGCGGTGGCGGTCTTCATCGCGTCGTAGGCGGTGTTGAGGCCGCCCAGGTCGGCGATGTTTTCGCCCAGGGTCAGGTCACCCTTGACCTTGTCACCGGCCGGGGTGCGATAGCCGTCGAACTGCGCGACCAGCTTGCCGGTGCGTGCCTTGAAGGCGTCCAGATCCTTCTGCGTCCACCAACCCGGATCGGCGATGAAGTTGCCATCGGCACCGAAGCGGCTGCCCTGGTCGTCGTAGCCGTGGGTCATCTCATGCCCGATCACCGCACCGATGCCGCCGTAGTTCATTTCCTCCGGCGCATTCGGGTCGAAGAACGGCGGCTGCAGGATCGCGGCCGGGAACACGATCTCGTTCTGCAACGGGTTGTAGTAGGCGTTGACCGTCTGCGGGCTCATGCCCCATTCGGTCTTGTCCACCGGCTTGCCGATCTTGGACAGGTTCCACTTGTAGTTGTACTCGGACGCGGCCATCACGTTGCCCAGGTAGCTGTCGCGACTGGTGTTCAAGCCGTTCCACTCGCGCCACTTTTCCGGGTAGCCGATCTTGGGCGTGAAGCTTTCCCATTTGGCGATCGCCTTGGTCTTGGTCTCCGGGCTCATCCAGTCCAGCTTTTCGATGCGGGCCTTCAGCGCGGTGCGCAGGTTGGTCACCAGGGTTTCCATCTTGGCCTTGGAATCGGCCGGGAAGGCGACCTTGACGTACATCTGGCCCAGCGCTTCGCCGGTCTGGCCATTGATGGTCGCCAGCACACGCTTCCAGCGCGGCTTGATCTGCTTCTGCCCGCGCAGGGTCTGGTTATAGAACGCGAAGTTCTCATCGACGAACGGCTGGCTGAGGAACGGCGAGGCACCATCGACGGTGTGGAAGCGCAGGTAGGCGCGCCAGATCGCCGGATCGGTGTCGGCGATCATCTTGCTCACTTCCTGGTGGAAGGCCGGGATCGCCAGCGAGAACATCTCCGGCGTGGCCACGCCCTGCGACTTGAAGAACTCGGTCCACGACCAGTTGGGGGTGAGCTTGTCGGCATCGGCCGGCGAGATCGGGTTGTAGGCCAGCGAGGCATCGCGCGACATCTGGGTGCTGGTCTTGGAGACCTTGGCCAGACGGGTCTCGAACGCGACCACCTGCTTGGCCTGCGCGGCGGCATCGGCCGCGGCCACGCCGGACAGTTCCAGCACCTTGGCCACGTGCGCCTGGTAGGCCTCCAGCTTGGCCTTGTTGGCGGCGCTGGTGTAGTACTCCGGATCCGGCAGACCCAGGCCGCCCTGCATGGCATAGGCGATGTTCTGGCTGGATTTCTTGAAGTCGGCCTCGGCGCCGAAGCTGAAGAGCTCGTTGTTGCCCTTGGCGGCGCTGCTGCGCAGATAGTCGACCAGCTTGGCCTGGTCGTTGATGGCGTCGATCGCGGCCAGTTCCGGCTTCAGCGGCTCGATGCCCTGGGCGTTGATCTTGGCCTCGTCCATGCCGGTGGACCACAGGTCGCCGACGATCTTTTCCACGCCGGTGGCGCTGGTGTCGGCCGCGGCCTGTTCGACCAACTGCTGCTGGATCGCATTGGAACGCTCGTCGAGCATCTCGAACGCGCCCCAGCTGGTGCGATCGCTCGGCACCGGGTTGGCGGCCAGGAACTTGGCGTTGGCGTACGCATTCAAATCCGTGCAGGCGTTGCCGTTGGTATCCAGGTCGGCGGCGGTGAACTGGTTCACGGCCGGCGGCTTGCTCTGGTCCAGGGTCAGTGCCTTGGGAGCCGCCGGGGTGGTTGCAGCGGTATCGGCCGCGGGCGCGGCCGGCGCGGCGTCTTCGGATTTCTTGCAACCGCTCAGCGCGGCGGCCACGGCCAGGGACAGGGTCAACAAATGAGGTGTACGAATCACAAAGGGCTCCAGGAGCAGATGTGGGAAGCCCCGTCGCCGGGGCTGTGGCCGGCACTCTACGCCTCGCCAGCCGGATGGCATGGTGTCGAAGGTCATGGGTGCGGCATGTGTAGGTGAACCGGCCCGACGATGTCCGGATGGGCGGCAGTCCTGCGCAGGGCACCAGCGCAGTGGCGGCCCGGTGTTTTCGCGTCCTGTGCGCTGTGCTTGAGGCTGTGCTTACCTGGTCTGGCAGTCTGTGTCGTTGCGCGGGCGGCGGTCGAGAGGGGCGAGTACCTGAATGCTCCTGCTGTGCAAGCAGTGCTATATACAAGCGCATGCCTACCGCCTTCGAACCGTTGGATGCCCTGATCATCGGCGCTGGCCATAATGGCCTGGTCTGCGCCGCCTACCTGGCCAAAGCCGGCAAGCGGGTAGTGGTGCTGGAAGCGCGCGACGTCGTTGGCGGCGCAGCGGTCACCGAAGAATTCCATCCGGGGTTTCGCAACTCGGTGGCGGCGTACACGGTGTCGTTGCTGCAACCCAAGGTCATCGCCGATCTTGACCTGGAGCGACATGGCCTGCGCGTGGTGGCGCGCCGCATCAACAACTTTCTGCCATTGCCGACGGGCGAGTACCTGCTGGCCGGCGCGGGGCGCACTGCCTTGGAAGTCGGCAAGTTCTCCGCGCGCGATGCCGCTGCATTGCCTGCCTATGAAGCGCGCCTGGAGCAACTGGCCGATGTCTTGCGTGCGCTGGCATTGCAGCCACCGCCGGATGTCAGCGATGGTGGATGGCTGCGCGCGTTGCCGCAGCTATGGCGCGCGGGCAAGCTGGGGCTGCAGCTGCAGGAGCTACCGCTCGCGTTGCGGCAGGAACTGCTCGACCTGTTCACGATTTCGGCCGCCGAGTATCTGGATCGCTGGTTCGAAAGCGCTCCGATCAAGGCGCTATTCGGCTTCGACGGCATCGTCGGCAATTACGCCAGCCCCTACACGCCGGGCACCGCCTACGTGTTGCTGCATCACGTGTTCGGGCAAAGCAATGGCGTCAAAGGCGCCTGGGGGCACGCCATCGGCGGCATGGGCGCGATCACCCAGGCGATGGCCGCCAGTGCGCGCGACTCTGGCGTGACGATTCGCACCGGCTGCGCAGTGGCGCGCGTGCTGGTGGAGCAGGGGCGTGCGGTCGGTGTCATCACCGCTCAAGGAGAGACGCTGCGTGCGCGTGCAGTGGTGGCCAATGTCAATCCGAAGCTGCTGTATCAGCGCTTGATGCAGCCGGACGATGTCCCCGCGGCGACACGCGAACGCATGGCGCATTACCGTTGCGGATCGGGCACCTTCCGCATGAATGTCGCGCTCTCGCGGCTGCCGGATTTCACCGCCTTGCCGGGCACGGGCGATCATCTGACTGCCGGCATCATCCTGGCGCCCAGCCTGGATTACATGGACCGTGCCTGGCAGGATGCGCGCGCTTCGGGATGGTCACGCGAACCGGTGGTCGAGTTGCTGATTCCCAGCACGCTGGACGACACGCTGGCACCGCCCGGTCAACACGTGGCCAGCCTGTTCTGCCAGCACGTGGCACCGCAGCTGCCGGATGGCCGGCATTGGGACGATCATCGCGAGGAGGTGGCCGAGTTGATGATCGCGACGGTCGAGCGCTATGCACCCGGATTCGCGGCCTCGGTACTGGGCCGGCAGATCCTCAGCCCGCTCGATCTGGAACGCATCTTCGGGCTGATCGGCGGCGACATCTTCCACGGCGCCCTCAGCCTCAATCAACTTTTCAGCGCTCGCCCGATGCTGGGGCAGGGCGCCTATCGCGGCGCGATTGCCGGGCTGTATCTATGCGGGTCCGGCACGCATCCGGGCGGCGGGGTGACCGGAGCGCCTGGGCATAATGCAGCGCGGGTGATTCTTCACGGCTGAGGCAGGCCGCATAAAAAAAGCCCCGGACGAACCGGGGCCTGGAGCAAGTACTGATGACGCGCCGAAGACGTCGTGACGTCTCCGGTCGTCTTGCCGCATCAGAAATCGTAAGAGGCGGTCAGGCGGACATAGCGTGGCGGGTTGTAGTTGAAGTTCTGCCGAGCAGCATCGTAAACGCCGATACCGTAGGTATTGGAGACAACAAACGGCGAATCACCTTCGTACACGCCATCCACGCGAGTAGCCGCCCGATCGTTTAGAACATTGAATACCTGGACGCTAAAGGCAAGCTTGTGATCGGCGAAGGTGGGCCGGTAAGTAAGTCCCAGGTCAAGATTCTTCAACCAGGGCGTCCTACCTGCATCACCTGGACTGGACGGCTGCCCGCCGCAGTAGTGGTAGGACGATCCGTAGCCAATCGGATCGTAATCGACCTCTGCAGCATCCGGCCCGCCATAGAAGCCAAGGCAGGAAATAGGCGTGCCGGACATGACCCGTAGTGTTGCTGACGCCATCCATTCCGGATTGATCTGATATGCCCCGAACGCCTTGAGCTGGTGACGCCGATCGTTAGCCAGGCTGCCACCGGCGTAGTACATCAGTTCGGCCGAGTCCCAATCCTGCGTCTTGGACACGTCGGCCTGGCCGAGGTCGGACTTCACCTGACCTTCGGTATTGCCATAGCTGTGCGACCAGGTGTAATCGACGCGGCCGTACCACTTTTCATCGAAGGGATGTTCCACAAACAGATCAACCGATACATAGCTGCGCTTGGCCTTGTCGGTGAATCCCCAGTCCGACTGCGACATGGCGACCTGCGTGTATCCGGATCCATCCGAATTAGGCAGGTTGTACGTATTGGTCTTGCCAGGATTGAACATCACGCAGCCGGGAATGGCCACCGAACTGGAATCGCCACCGCTAGCATCGATCTTGTCAGCCATACGGCCGGTATCACAGACGTCGTCGATGGCGGCCTGCAGCTTGCGATACGTGACCTTTGCACCCGAGTTCCAGCTTTCACCCAACGTCTTCTCGAAGCCCAAGATGAATTCATCCTGGTACTGGGACTTCAAATCGGTTGGCGCAAAGGCATTCGGATCCGGGGCCTGGCCGTACTCACCATTGCTCGACACCGGGCCAGGCCCGATTGGGCGTAGACCAGTTGGCTCTCCATTTGAATCGATACCGGTGTATGCGAAATACTCATCAGTATAGGTCGACGCCGATGCTCCGCGGATAGCGACCTGATTAGGCAGTGCAAGATAATAGCGCCCGAGATTTGCAAAGACCTTCAGTGATGAATCGCCGAAAACGTCCCAGCTTGCACCAATGCGCGGCGCCCACTGATCACCGCTGTCTACATAGGCAACATGGTCGCTATTGAAGTTGGTGAACTTGTCATTGCGGATGCCCAGCGTCAGCAGCCATTTGTCGTTGACCTGCCAGCGGTCTTCTAGGTAATAGGCTTTCTGCTCCACAGCCATGCTTGTAGTTGTGGTGAAAATGCGCTGCTGCGCATAGTAACCATTGGTGCCCGGACCGGTGGCGCCAACACCTAGCGTGCCACGGACAGGGCTAACTTCGTCTACCGCGCGGCCATAGATCCACTGATAGCCAGGGCCTGTTGTACGAACGCCTTCGTCATAGGCGTTGAAGTACATGTTGTCCACGCCTGCGGTCAAGTCATGGTCGCCCAACCGGTAGTTCAGCTCAAGACGAAGATTACGGGTCTTGTTGATCGGGTCCTCTGCCTTCGAGCGATTGGTTGCCTGTGCATTGGAAACTGGCGTTCCGCCCGTAATGGCAGGATTCTGCAGATTTAATCCGGCAATGAATGGGAGCGAAGAGATCAATGGATTAAATTGCTGATTGTGTTGCGTGCTTCTGCCCCACGTCGCATTTAGTGTCAAGTCGTCTGTAATGTAGCCGGTATACTTGAAGATGTCGTACGTGTCTTTCAGTTTGTACGTATCGGCATAGAGACCTGACGGGCCGGTATCAGAGCGGGTTTCGTAATCATAGCCGCCATAATAACCCGATCTGCGATCCGTATTCTCGATTCGAGTGTATTCAACGATATTGCTGTCGTTGATGTTCCAGTCCAGCTTTCCATAAAATTTGGGCGAGCTGTATTCATAATGATTGCGGCCCTGGTTCGTTGCAGCAACCGAGGTATTGGTCGCAGCACCGTCGGTCTTGTCCGTTTCGCCGGCGACAAATACGAACAGGCGGTCTTCGATAAGCGGGCCACCCGCATATGCGCTATAGACTGTGCGGCTCTGGACATCGTCCTTGCTGCTGCGATAGATCGTGCCCGGGAGCTCAGGATCTTCGTAACGGTAACGAGGGTTAGGGTTCAGTGTATTGCTTGGAAACCATACATCGCCACGTGAACTGCTAAGTGATTTTGGCTCCCATACTGCTTGAGCACCAAAATGCCATTCATTGGTGCCGCGCTTGCCGAGCTGGTTGATCACGCCGCCTGTGGAGCGGCCGTACTTGGCGCTATAGCCGCCGGTATAGGTTTCCTGCTGGTCGATGGCGCCATAGGGCAGGCTGACGCCGCCCAGGTTGCTCAGCGGATTGCTGACGTTGAAGCCGTTGATGTAATACGCGTTTTCGGTAACGCCCGAGCCGCCGAAAGACACGACGGAGCGCGAACCGTTGTTGAATGCGCCGGCACCCGAGACAGCACCGGGAGCAAGCAGCGCAATCGCTTCCGCACTGCGTCCCAGCGGCAGGGTTGCCAGCTGTTCGGACGTGATCACCGAACGCGAGCTGGTGGAGCTGACGTCGATCTTCGGTGCATTGGCGGCAGTGACCGTGATCGCGCCGAGCGTGGTTGCATCGGTGCTGCCGCTGGCAGCTGCGCCAGCAAACGACACCTCGGTGCCGGATCCCACGCGCAGCTGCACGTTCTTGCGGGTGTCGACGACCTGATCGCCACGCTTCAAGGTGACGGTGTAAGCGCCGACCGGCAACGAGCCGAGGTTGTAACGGCCGTTGGCGTCGATGGTGATCGTCCGGCTGAGGCCGGTGTCGCTTTGAACGACGATGGTGCTGCCGGCTTCCGAGGGAGCGCTACCGTAGATGCTGCCTGTGGTGCTTTGTGCGTAGACCGCGCCATTGGCGAGACAGGCGCCGAGCACAACAGCCAGAGCGGTGCGCTTGAGGGCATGGCGACGAATTTGATTGCTCATTCCTAACCTTTCAGCTGGGTATCGGGAGAAGTGGCGGTCACCGGAGAGTCAGATGGCCTTAACCCGAACGTAATGAATGTGTGGTCTGGGTCGCAAGCGGTTTGAATGATTGGTTAATGAAAAGGGCGAGATCCGCATCAAATATGCGGATCTGCGCACAAATTGCAGGGTATGCGAACAATCGCGGACGTGTGCGGCACGAGTATTCATTTTTGTCAGTGCGTGCGATGCGGCATGACATTGCGCCGACTAACCGGACGCTACATGGCGCCGCGTTCATCTTGAGAGTGTCGCGTCCGGAGTTACTGGTTTCATATGAAACATGAAGTCAAAAAAAGACCCCGTCGAACGGGGTCTTTTCGATGCATCGTCAACAGCGCTCAGAACCGGACAGTCGTACCCAGGTAGAAGAACCGGCCGATGTTGTCGTACAGCGCGGAGGTGAAGTCCGAGCCGAAGTAGTTGCGCGGCGGATCCTTGTCGAAGGCGTTGTCGATGCCGAGGTAGACGTCGATCTTCGAGCCGGGGAACTGATAGCCGAACTGGAAGTTATGGTAGGTGTACGAGCCGTTCTTGATCGGGCTGGCCGAGCCCGGATTGCTGTTGTAGCTCTCCGGCGTCACGCGCAGGTTGCCGTCCACATAGTTCATGTCCCACGAGGCACGCCATTCGTTCCAGTTGTACTTGGTCTGGAACTGCGCGCGCCAGCGCGGATCGGTCACGTAGGTCACGTACTCGTCGTATTCGGCCGGGAAGTCCTGGAACACCCATTCGCGCGACTGGATCAGGCGCGTACCGACAAGGCGCAGCACGGTGTTGCCTTCGCCGAGCTGGAAGCGGTAGTCCATTTCCAGATCCACGCCCACACGCCGCGAGCGTGACAGGTTCTCGTTGAGCGCCTGCCAGCCGATGATGCTGTGCTCGGGGTAGATGCGGCCCTGCGGGTCGGTGAATCCACCTAGCGGGGCGCGCTGCACGAAGCCGCAGAAGCTGTTGTTGATGCCGCCTGGATTGTCCACGCAGCGCGTGGCATTGGTCTCTGCGGTCACGGTGCCGATCGCGTCCTGCAGGTCGATGCGCCAGTAGTCGATCGACATGCCGAAGCCGTCGAAGAACTCCGGCTGCCACACCAGGCCATAGGACAGGCTGCGCGCGCGCTCCGGCTTCAGTTCCGGGTTGCCGCCGCTCACGCCCGGGCGGGTGGAGGTGAAGGTATCGATCCAGCCCACCGGCACGCCCAGCGCACTGCAGTTGGCCTGGCGCAATGCCACATCGCCCGCGGTGCCCGGGCGGTTGGTGTTGGTCGGCAGGTAGTTGCAGGGGTCGTTGATGGTCGCGAAGTTTTCGCTCTGCGAGTCGTACAGCTCCCCGATGCTGGGCGCACGCACTGCCTGTGCCACGGTACCGCGCAGACGCAGCGACGGGATGATGGTCCAGTCCAGGCCCACGTTCCAGGTCTTGGTCGAGCCGATGCTGTCGTAGTCCGAATAGCGTCCTGCCACATCCAGTGCCAACCGGTCCACGCCCGGCAGGCCGGCAAGCAACGGAATGGTGCTCTCGACGAAGACTTCCTTGACGGTGTATTCGCCACCGCTGTTGGGGATGGCGTTGAGGAAGGTCGCGCCCGAGGCCGCCAGCGGATCGGTGATTTCCTCGCTCTGCTCCTTGCGGTATTCCACGCCACCGGCAAATCCGATGTCGCCGGCCGGCAGCGACAGCAGGTTGCTGTTGGCCACCGATGCGCTGAACACGGTCTGCTGGATCTTGGCCTGCGAGCGCGCGGTGGTGTTGAACCATGCGGCTGCTTGCGGGGTCACCGCGCCGCTGCCGAACACGCTGAACGGCACGCAGCCTTCGCGTGCCAGCGCCGAATAGACGCGATTGGTGTGCGGATTGATCGCGTTCGGATCCAGCGTAGTGCGGCAGACGATGTTGCCGCTGGCATCACGTGCGGCATCGATACCGGCCTGCCAGCGCTCGTTGATGCGGTTGTTGAGGTTCAGGCGGTCGACCGTGGTCTTGCCGTAGTTGGCGGATACGTCATAGCTCCAGTTGTCGGTGAAGTTGCCTTCGGCACCGAGCACCGCGCGATAGGTCTTGCGCTCGATGTTCTCGCCGCGACGGCCGGCATCGACATTGAAGCGGTTCATCAGGATCTGCGTGGCACCGCGCGAATCCATCAGCGCACCGAGTTCAGGGCTGACATACGGATTCTGGCGGCGTACGCGCAGCGAACTGTCGAAGGCCGGCTGGCCGAAGAATTCCGAATCGGTCTCGCTGTACTTGCCTTCGAAGAACAGGCGATGGTTCTCGCTGACCTCGAAGTTGATCATGGTGTTGACGCTCTTGCGATCGAAGCCGGGCTGCAGGTCGGCGACCGCATTCAGATCGACGAAATCGCAGTCCACGCACGAGGTGTTGCTGACCACCGTGCCGTTGTAGCGGTTGCGGCGGAAGCTGCCGTCCTGGTTGAACAGGTAGCGGTTGCCATAGCTGGCCGGGTTGCGGAAATCGAAGGTACCCAGGTTGAAGGTGCCGCCGTAGGACGTGGAATGATTGCCGCCCGGGCCGCTGAGCACGTTCTGCGGATTGCGCTCGCTCGGCGGTTGGCTCGGATCGAACGCGGGGTTCTGAACCGACACCAGGTACTCGCGGCCGATGGCGCGGTTGCCGCGACCGAAGCGGTCCTGCTTGCTGTATTCGCCCGACACCGCGATGTTGCCACGGCCGTCCGCAAAGTCGCTGCCTGCCGAGAAGCTGGCGAAGGAGCGGTTGTAATTGCCCTCATCGGCCAGACCGGTCTGCGCGCGCGTCTCGAATCCGGTGAAGGTCTTCTTGAGGATGAAGTTGACCACGCCGGCTACTGCGTCGGCACCGTAGACGGCCGAGGCACCACCGGTGATGACTTCGACGCGTTCCACCCATTCCACCGGAATCGTGTTGACGTCCACCGCAGTCGAGCCCGGGCTGGAACCCACGTGGCGGCGGCCGTTGACCAGGACCAGGGTGCGGTCCACGCCCATGCCGCGCAGGTCGAGCAGGCCAAGGCCGGCGGTGCCGATGAAGCGGGTGGAATTGCCCAGTGTGTAGCTCGGTGCCAGCGCCGGCATACGCGCCATCAGGTCGCTGATGGTGGTCGCGCCGGTGGCGCGGATTTCCTCGGCACTGATTGCGGTGACCGGCGAGGGCGTGACAAAGCCGGTACGCGCAATGCGCGAGCCGGTGACAGTGACCTTGTCCAGATCGGTGGTGCCGGGTGCGAGCCCGTTTTCTGACTGCGCGGCAGCGTGGCCGGCAGAAGCGGCCAGCACCGCAAACAACGCGGTGCTCAAACGATGACGCGGGGTGTGTTGCGGAAGACGGCTCGACATGACCTTGCGGATTCCTCGCTGGGATTTTGCGAAACAGCTGTGCTCGCTGAGCGCTGGCTGAACTGAATCTCGAACGTAACAATTCCTTAATCATGTGTCCACATTTGTGAAATTTGTCGCCATTTGACACATAAGTAAGCGAGCAGCGCCGATGTCTGGTGGCAGCTTGAAACGCATCTGCCTGTGGCCGAGCCGGTAAACTGCCGGTCTTCCCATGCGCTGCGCCTGGCGATGCAGCCATCGCTGTGTTGGCAGCGCACGACGAATCAGGCAGGCAATGACGACGATGGTGCAATACGCTTCAAGCAAGGCGATCGACCCCTCCCGGAGCGCACGCGCATGAGCGGCGAGCGCAGAATCCCCGCGCACGCGGTGCAGGGCGCGCTGGCGCCGCATCCGCGCATCCGCAATGTGATCGCGGTGGGCTCCGGCAAGGGTGGGGTGGGCAAGTCCACCACCGCGGTGAACCTGGCGCTGGCCTTGCGTCAGCAGGGCGCGCGCGTCGGTGTACTGGATGCGGACATCTACGGGCCGAGCGTGCCGGCGATGCTGGGCCTGAGCGGGCGGCCGGACAGCCCGGACAACAAGTCGATCGAGCCCTTGCGCGCGTTCGGAATCGAAGCGATGTCGATCGGCTTGCTGGTCGATCAGGACACGCCGATGATCTGGCGCGGGCCGATGGCGACCTCGGCATTGACCCAGCTATTCAACGACACGCTGTGGGACGACCTGGATTACCTGCTGATCGATCTGCCGCCGGGCACCGGCGACATCCAGCTGACCTTGTCCCAGAAGATCCCGGTGGCCGGCGCGGTCATCGTCACCACGCCGCAGGACATCGCCACGCTGGATGCGCGCAAGGCCTTGAAGATGTTCGAAAAGGTCGAGGTGCCGGTGCTCGGGATCGTCGAGAACATGGCGGTGCACACCTGCAGCCAGTGCGGCCACCGCGAGCACCTGTTCGGCGAAGGCGGCGGCGAGCGCATGGCCGCCCAGTACGGCGTGCCCTTGCTGGGGTCGTTGCCGCTGGCGATCGCGATCCGCGAGCAGGGCGATGCCGGCCAGCCGATCGTGGTGGCCGCACCTGAGTCGGCGGCAGCGCAGGCCTATCTGGCCGCTGCCGCGCGCCTGTCCGAGGAGCTGGGCAAGCGGCCGCGCGCCAGCATCCCGATTTCGGCGTCGCTGCTGTAGCGCGCAGGCCGGCGCTGGTGCCGGCCGCTTGCTAGAATTCGCTGCCTTTCGCGCGGGCCGCTCGGTCTGCCGCCTTCCGTCTTCAAGGAACACCGCATGAGCATCAAGAGCGACCGCTGGATCAAGCGCATGGCCGAACAGCACGCGATGATCGAGCCGTTCGAACCCGGCCAGATCAAGCACGATGCCGCCGGCCAGCGCATCGTCAGCTTCGGCACTTCCAGCTACGGGTACGACGTGCGCTGCTCGCGCGAGTTCAAGATCTTCACCAACATCAACTCGACCATCGTCGACCCGAAGCACTTCGATCCGGGCAGCTTTGTCGATATCGAATCGGATGTGTGCATCATCCCGCCCAACAGCTTCGCGCTGGCACGCACGGTGGAATACTTCCGCATCCCGCGCGACACCCTGGTGGTGTGCCTGGGCAAGAGCACCTATGCGCGCTGCGGCATCATCGTCAACGTGACCCCGCTGGAGCCGGAGTGGGAAGGCCACGTCACGCTGGAATTCAGCAACACCACGCCGCTGCCGGCGCGCATCTACGCCAACGAAGGCGTGGCGCAGATGCTGTTCTTCCAGTCCGACGAAGTCTGCGAGACCTCGTACAAGGACCGCGGCGGCAAGTACCAGGGCCAGACCGGCGTGACCCTGCCGCGCACCTGATGCAGTGGAGCAGCCGCGGCCTTCAGCAGGTTGCGGTGGCCCGCTCGCGGTAGCGCAGCAGTTGGCGCACGCCGGCGGCGATCAGCAACGCCGGCCACCAGGTCGACACCAGGTTGCCCAGGTCGATACGGGCCAGCCCGAGGTTGTCCAGCAGAAACAGCGTGCCCAGCGTGATCAGGAACAGGGCGGGAATCAGGCGATAGTGCATGGCGATGTCCTCGGTAGGTGTGCGCCCATGCTGCGCGCAATACACCCACCGATCAGGTGCCGGAAGTCAACACTTGCAGATGACAAACGTCATGTCGGCCAGGTCATGGCTGTATTGGGGGCCGTGTCGTGTTTGCTGGCAGTCCCGGGGATACAGGAGTCCTGCCTCTCTACGGGTGCAGTCGGCTAGCGCATGAGGCTGCGCGCGTCCCCTGATCCGCCCTTCGGGGCACCTTCTCCCGATGGGAGAAGGGATGTCGGCGCTCTGACCCGGCGCTGGGGCTGATCGACTGCTGGAATCGCTCCATTCCATATTTTTGGGCGCTAGCGCCCATCACGCGCACGGGCGAGAGCCGCGCGTCAAGGCGCGTTGCCGCATCCAATCAGTGACAGATCAGCAGCTACAGCCGGACAGTTCGGGAACCAACAGCGCCAGAAGCGCGTTCTTACGATTCCCCAATCCCGATTCCCGATTCCCGACTATTTGCCCCGCCCAAACAACATCCCCACACCGCAGGCGACCAGCGCCGCCGGCCACCACGTGGCGATCAGCCGGCCAAGACTGACATTGGTCCAGCCCAGGTTGTTGGCCAGGAACAGCAGGCCGACGAGGATCAGGATCAGCGCGGCGACGACATTGGATTTCATGCGGACAGGTGGTTGTGAGACGGGTGCCTATCGTAGCCGCTGCGCCCACGCAGCGACATGCTGGTGCAGCGCGTCGGCCTCGAAGCGCTGCGCGCTGCCGCTGCCCCAGACCGGGCCAGGCCAAGCCGCATCGCCCGGATGCCGGCCGACCAGATGCACGTGCAGCTGCCGCACGATGTTGCCCAGCGCGCCGATATTGAGCTTGGCGACCCCGGGCTCGACCCGCAGCAACTGCGAGAGCTGATTGATCTCGGCCAGCAACAGACGCTGCTGGCCGCCATCCAGATCGATCCACTCGCTGACATCGGCCACGCGCGGCACCAGCACCAGCCACGGGAAGCGGCTGTCGTCCATCAGCCGCACCTGTGACAGCGGTCCGTCGGCGACGAACACGCTGTCTGCGGCCAGCCGCGCATCGAGCTGGAAGCCGCTCGCCCCGGACGTGCCGGCTGCAGTCCCGCTCATCCCAGATGCGCTTCGAAAAAGCCCAGGGTGCGCTCCAGTGCACGTTCGGCGCTGTCGGCGTCGTAATGCGTGGGGTCGATGCTGCGATTGAAGGCGTGGCCGGTCGGATACACGAAGGTTTCCATCTGCGGCAGCTTCTCGCGATGGGCCTGGATCGCCTCGGGCGGAATGCTGGTGTCCTGCTCGCCGAAGTGGAACATCACCGGCGCCTTCGGGGTTTCGTCCAGCAACTGGGTGTTGCGGCCGCCGTAGTAGCTCACCGAGGGCAGGCCCAGGCGGATCGCCGACAGCAGCGCCACCGAGCCGCCCCAGCAATAGCCCACGGTGCCGACCTTGCCGGCGCGGCCGAGCAGGGTGGCGGCGGATTTGACCACCTCCACCGCGCGCTCCAGGCCGACCGCATTGGCCAGTGCCAGGCCGCGCTGCAGGCTTTCCTGGTCGTAGGGCAGCTGCACGTCCTTCTCTTCCAGGTCGAAGAAGGCCGGCGCCAGCACTTCGTAGCCGCGTGCGGCGTAATCGTCGGCCACCGCGCGGATATGTTCGTTGACACCGAAGATCTCCTGGATCACCACCAGGCCGCCGCGCGGGCTGGAGGTCGGGGTGGCGTGCCAGGCGGCGACCTGGCCGTCGGGGGTGTCGAGCGTGGTCCAGTGACCCATGGGGACTCCTGCTGCGGTAGGGGAAGGGGCGCATTATCGACCGGATCGGCGGCGCTGCAGGTGAGGGTCTCGCTAAGATGACCTTGCCTGCCCGCGGCGCGGTTCAGAGCGCTGCCCGCGCGCCGCTATAATTGCTCCACTCAGGCCCCAGGCCGCTCCGTTCCCAGGCTCCTGCTTCCATGTCCCAGCTGAACCCCAAAGTCGGCTTCGTCAGCCTTGGCTGCCCGAAGGCGCTCGTCGACTCCGAACGCATCCTCACCCAGCTGCGCGTGGAGGGCTACGACATCGTGCCCAGTTACGACGCCGCCGACGTGGTGGTGGTCAACACCTGCGGTTTCATCGACTCGGCGGTGACCGAGTCGCTGGATGCGATCGGCGAGGCGATGAACGCCAACGGCAAGGTGATCGTCACCGGCTGCCTGGGCAAGCGCCCGGAACAGATCCGCGAGGCCTACCCGCAGGTGCTGGCGGTGTCCGGCCCGCAGGACTACCAGAGCGTGATGGAGGCGGTGCACGCCGCATTGCCACCGCGCCACGACCCGTTCGTGGATCTGGTGCCCGACTACGGCATCAAGCTGACCCCGCGCCATTACGCGTACCTGAAGATCTCCGAAGGCTGCAACCACCGTTGCAGCTTCTGCATCATTCCCTCGATGCGCGGCGATCTGGCCTCGCGTCCGGTCGATGAGGTGCTGCGCGAAGCCGAACGCCTGGTGCGTGGCGGGGTCAAGGAATTGCTGGTGGTCTCGCAGGACACCTCGGCCTACGGCGTGGACCTGAAATATGCCGAGCGCCCGTGGCGCGATCGCATGTACCAGACCCGCATGAAGGCGCTGTGCGAAGGCCTGTCGGAGCTGGGCGTGTGGACGCGGCTGCACTACGTGTATCCGTACCCGCACGTGGACGATGTGATTCCGCTGATGGCCGAAGGCAAGCTGCTGCCGTACCTGGACATTCCGTTCCAGCACGCCAGCCCGCGCATTCTCAAGCTGATGAAGCGGCCCGGTGCGGTGGAAAAAACCCTCGAGCGCGTGCAGCGCTGGAAGGCGATGTGCCCGGAGATCACGGTGCGCTCCACCTTCATCGTCGGCTTCCCCGGCGAAACCGATGCCGAATTCGAATCCATGCTCGACTTCCTGGATCAGGCCCAGCTCGATCGCGTCGGCGCGTTTGCGTATTCGCCGGTGGAGGGTGCCAGCGCCAACGCGTTGCCGGATCCGGTGCCGGAAGAGCTCAAGCAGGAGCGTCTGGCGCGCTTCATGGCCAGGCAGGCGGAGATTTCCGCCGCGCGGCTGGAGGCCAAGATCGGCAGCGTGCAGCAATGCCTGGTCGACCTGATCGAGGACGATATCGCGGTGGCGCGCTCACGCGCGGACGCCCCGGAAATCGACGGCCTGGTGCATATCCAGAACGGCGGCGAGCGCGGCTTGAAGGTCGGCGACCTGGTCGATGTGGAAATCACCGACAGTGACGAGCACGATCTGTTCGGCGATGCATTGCCGGCCAATGTCGCAATCCAGCAGGGACGTCCGTTGAATCTGCAGATGGTGTAACTGGACGCTGGTTCTTGCACATCTATCCGTAGGAGCGCGCTTGCGCGCGATGAGGCCTTATCGATAACGCCCCATCGCGCACAAGTGCGCTCCTACACGCAGGTCAGCAGAGTGCGATCACTCGCCTACTGGCTGGCGTATTCCACCGACACCACCACGAAGGTGTGCTTGCCCGACGGCAACTGCGCTTCGAACTCGTCATCCACAAGTTTTTTCAGCAGGGCGCGCGCCAAGGGCGAGTCGATGCTGATCCAGCCGCGTCCGGCGTCGGTTTCGTCCGGGCCGACAATGCGGTAGTGCAGCAGCTCGCCGCTGTCGGCGTCCTCCAGTTCGACCTGTGCGCCGAAGAACACCGCGCGCGGATCGGTCGGTGCGGTATCCACCACACGCAGCGCTTCCAGCCGTTTGCTCAGATAACGCACGCGGCGGTCGATCTCGCCCAGCTGCTTCTTGCGATAGGTGTACTCCGCGTTCTCCGAGCGGTCGCCTTCTGCCGCTGCGGCGGCCAGCGCACGCACCACCTCCGGCCGACGCACGCGCCACAGCTCTTCCAGCTCGGCCTTGAGCCGGGCGTGGCCGTCGGGCGTGATCAGTGCGGTGCTTTTTTCGGCGGGCGGGCGCCAGCGGCTCATGGGCGGTGTATCGGACAGCGGGGCCGCGATGCTAGCGCGCATGGCCGGCTTGCGCATCTGCCGTCGCACGGCGAAGCTTTGCGCTCTCTCGGACACGGACGTTGTCATGTTGCTGATGCCGCTGCACAAGCCCTGGTCGCGCCAGAACATTCCCTGGGTGACGCTGCTGCTGGTGTTGGCCAATGTGGTGGTGTACCTGGGCTATCAACGCAAGGACGATGCGCTGGTCGAAAACGCGGTGCGCTACTACGTCGAGTCGGGCCTCGGTGCAGTGGAGGCGCAAGCCCACGAGCGCTATCTGCAGCAGACCGACGACACCAAGTTGCGCGCTGCGCGCCAGGCCAGGCTGGACAGCGTGCCGGCGCGGCAACGCCTTGCCTACCTGGCGCAGCTGACGATGCACGACCTGGTCTTTACAGAGGCATTGCGCAGCGGTGCATTGTTCAAGGACGAGCAGCGTCTGCGCGAATGGCGCACATTGCGCGTGCCCTACGATGCGCGCCTGTCCAAGGTGTTCACGTTGCGGCATCTGCAGCGTAGCTCCGAGTGGTCACCTGCGAGGATGCTGACGGCCACCTTCCTGCATGGCAGCTTCGATCATTTGCTGGGCAACATGCTCTTTCTGCTGGCGCTGGGCACCTTGCTGGAAGGTGCGATCGGCAGCGGCTGGTTCCTGCTGCTGTATCTGCTCGGCGGGTTCGGTGCCAGCGCGGCCAGCCTGTGGTGGCGCTGGGGCGCGCCGGGCGGCGGCCTGGGCGCCTCCGGTGCGATCGCTGCCTTGATGGGCGCGTTCTGCGTGGTCTGGGGCAGGCGCAAGGTGCGCTTCTTCTACTGGTTCTTTGTGGTATTCGATTACGTACGCGGGCCGGCGATCCTGCTGCTGCCGCTGTGGCTGGGCTGGGAGCTGTACAGCCTGCTATGGAGCGACAACGGTAGCGTCGCCTTCGAGGCACACGCCGGTGGGCTGGTCAGTGGCGCCGTGCTCGGTGTCGTGCTGGTGCTGTTGCGGCGCACGCGCCCGGCCTTCATGCAGGAGAGCGAGGCAGTGCTGGTGGACGATCGCTGGGAGCGCGCGCAGCGGCATCTGGGACGCATGGAGAACGTGGAAGCCGAGCGGCTGTTGGCGGAGCTGGCCAGCGAACAGCCGCATAACCTGGACGTGGCGCTGGCACGCTACCGCACCGCACGCAATGCCGGCCGCAACCAGGACAGCCTGCAGCATGCGCAGACGCTGTTGCAGCTGCACACGCACCACGCCGAGCAGACGCGCATCCAGCTGACAGTCGCTGCCGAACTGGGCAAGGCCGGGATCGGGTACGCGCCATCGGCACGCATGGCGCTGATCGGTGCATGTCTGCGCACGGGATTGTTGGCCGATGCCGAACGTCTGTTGAAGGAAGGCGAGTCGGGGATGCCGCGCGCCGAGCTGGCGCACCACTGGTTCGTGCTGGCGCTGCGGCACGGCGAGCTGCAGGACGGCGCGCAGCGTACGCGCTTGCTGCGTCAGCTGCTGGAGCAGTTTCCCGAGCAGGCACAGGCCAGCAAGGCACGCTTTTTGCTCGAGAACGGGTGAGTGGTTTCTGCTTGATCCGTGCTGCCAACGCAAGCGGTGAGGGCGCCGTACTCGACTCACCGGAGCTTTTGATCTGGCATTTGACTGCACTTGAAAGACATTGCTACGCGAGGTCCGGGTTGCTGTTGTTTCTTCTGCCTCGAGCAGAATTGTCTAGCGCGGATGGATCAATTGCAGAGCAGTCGATCTTCGGCCTTGCTGCAGGGTCCTTACCCGCCCACCATCGCGGGACACGCCGCAAGTACGTCCTTGTAGGCTCTTACGCGGCATCCATGCCGCGTAAGGTCCCGCGACGGTGAGCGGGCAAGGACCAGTCGAGATGGTTGGTGTGCAGGGCTGCGAGCAGTGCATGTCGCAAGATGCGCTAATTTTGGGGATTTACCTGTCGACTTTAAAATTCTGTTGGCTGCTCAAGCTGGTTGAATCGCCACCGCTTTCAGCGCGGCTTCCAGCTTCGCGCGTAGTGCATCGTCGTCGCATTGAGCCAGTGCGTTTTGCAGCACTGCGCGCGCCTGCTCATCGCGGCCGAACCGCTCGCCCAACAGCAGGCCGGCATCCAGCGACCAGGCCGGCATCAGCCGATCGCGCGGCCATGCGGCGATTGCCGCAAGCAGGCCGTCGGTCGCCAGCTGGAATTGCCCGGCCATCTTGGCGCGCTCGGCCAGCAAGGTGGCGTGCTCAGGCGTCAGCGGGGTAAACGTGGAGTCGCCGTCCAGCGCTTCGCGCTGCAGTGCGAGCGCGCGACGCTCCTGCTTTTCCTGCAGCAGGCGGTTGATGTACTGGCGGGTGTGCTCGCGCAGTTCATCGTTGCGATGGTGTTGACGCAGCAGGCGTTGATACAGCTCGTGCACCGCCAGGCTCACCGCACGCGAACGCACCGCCCCGCGCAGGGCCTGGAATGCCTCGTCGGAGTGTCCGTCGCGCAGGTATTGTTCGGCTTCGTCGAGCAGGCGTTGATCGGGGTCTTCGCGCTCGAACGCCGCATCGCCGCTGGGCACGTAGCCGAGTTCTTCGTGGTACTGGTAAACCAGATACCCCATCAGGTGGAAGCTGGCGAACAGGCTCCAGATCGAGGCGATCACCATCGTCGCCTCGCGCACGATCGGCGGCAGATACTTCACCGCAATGAAGATCGCCGCAGTGGCGCTGCCCTGGATCACGTACAGCAGACCGTATGCAGCCAGGTACGGCCAGCCGATGCGCACTGCCATGTCGATCGACACGGCAGGATTGAGGGCGCGGCGCAGGCTGCCGTCGATGGCCAGCGCAATCATCATGCCCGGCAGCAGCAACTGGACTGCCAGATAGGCGATGGTCAGGCCAGGCTTGCCCGCCATCACGCCCGCCGCACCAATGACGATGCCCAGCGCAAGCGCCAGCAGGATCAGCCGCAGCACCGCGCTGTCGAAGCTGTTGTAGCCCAGCCGGGGCGCGTCGGCTTGCCCGTCGGCGGTATGGCGCAGGATGTCGAAGGCATAGGTGTAGGTCGCCATGCCCAGCACGCCGGCGACCACCAGTTTCAGAATGCCCGGCAGCACCAGCAGCGCGCTGCACAGCGTCAGCGCAATCAATGCGTACAGCGCCGAGCCGCGCAGCGGATAGGTGGCAATGGCGGGAATGCGGGTCCAGAACGGTGCCGGCGCGGCCTGCGCGGCAACCTTGCGTGCGCGAAAACGGTCTTCCATGACGCTCCCCAGGCGTGTGATGTGACCGGATTGTGCGGTGGGGCGCGTCGTCACGCAATTGGGGGGAGGGCGAGCCAATTAAACTTGGAATGGGCACAGGCCGGCGACATGTCGCCGGCACGGTCTGGATATTGCTGGCCAGGCCAGGCGTCAGTGCCGGCATTGCATTGAAGCTTGCTGTGTCCGATAGCATCGGATGCGCATCGACAGACCACCGATGCGTTGTGTGACGCACCGGGAGAGCGATAGGTAAAATAATGGCCCGCCGCAATCTTGCGGCCCATACGAGTGACCGGGCGCGCCGCGCCCCTGGCATTGCCGTCGCTCGCATCACAGGGAGTGTCGCTTGAATCCTTCTGTCACCGGCAACCCGCAGGTCCGCATTCGCAGCATCGATGTGCTCTCGGACAATTGGTATGTGCTGCGCAAGGTCACGTTCGATTTTCAACGCAAGGACGGCCGCTGGCAGACCCTGTCACGTGAAGCCTACGATCGTGGCAATGGCGCCACCATCCTGCTGTATAGCCGGGCCAAGCAGACGGTGATGCTCACCCGCCAGTTCCGCCTGCCCACGCTGCTCAACGGCAATCCGGACGGCATGCTGATCGAAGCCTGCGCCGGCCTGCTCGACCGGGACGATGCGCTGACCTGCATCCGCAAGGAAACCGAAGAAGAAACGGGCTACCGCATCGACAACGTGCGCAAGGTGTTCGAGGCCTTCATGAGCCCGGGTTCGGTGACCGAGCGTCTGTATTTCTTCGTCGGCGAATACTTCGACGGCGACAAGGTCAGCGAGGGCGGTGGGCTTGAAGAAGACGGCGAAGAGATCGAAGTGCTGGAACTGTCATTGGATGCAGCGCTGGCGATGATCGGCTCGGGCGAAATCGCCGACGCCAAGACCATCATGCTGCTGCAGTACGCCAAGTTGCATGGTGTGTTGGCATAGAGCAGCACGTTGCGCTATGGCGGTAGCGCGTCAGAATCGGCTGCCAAAGATCTAGGTCGCTTGCAACTCAATGCACGCGCCTCAGGAACTTGTCCTGGTATTCGGATGCTCCGCCGCTCTGACAGCTTCCGCCATCCTGGGATAGGAACTCAGCAACACCGGGTTTGGGGTTGTCAGTTTCATCAATCCGGAATCCGTAGAGCGGAGAGGGATAGGAAAAGCGTGGGTCGGGCTCTGCTTGCAAGATCAAGCAGCTGCCCGCGATCTCATCCACCCACCACGTACTACGCAAGGTCACTGTCTGTCTGTGATGTTTTTTAGGATCTTGTCCAGACAGACAGGTGTACTTCAACGTATAGCGATGACTTTTCTGATCCTTGACGGCGGCTTCCAGCCACAAGTCAGCGTGTGCACTTGCGCATTCAGGGTGTTCGCCCTCTATCTGCAAGAGGCCTGAGTAATGGCCGGCGAGAAGGTGCTGGCTGCGCAATGGCCACTTGATTGGGCCATAGCCAGGATCGTGGTAGTCGTAGTTGGGGTTGCGTGTTTTTTCCTGTGCTCCGCAAGTTGCAGTCAGAACAAGCATGGCAATCCCACAAAGATGCATCCATATCTTGCCCATAGTGTTCGTCCCTGTGGTTATTCGTTTTACTCAACGCTTCCCACCAAAAATACTGCCGAAGATGCCGCGCACGATCTGCTGGCCGATCTTGTTGCCCACCGTGCGCGAGGTCTGCTTGGCCATCGCTTCGAGCATGCCCTGGCGGCGGCCGGTGCCGAACACCGCGTCCTTGACCGCCTTGCCGAAGCCGCTGTCGTGCGCATCGTCTTCTTCGCGCGTGCGTGCCGGCGGTGCGGCGTTGTGTTCGGCGACCTGTTCGACGCGGCGTGCCAGCAGCTCGGCAGCCGATTCGCGGTTGATCGCGGTGTCGTAGCGGGTGCCGACCGGGCTGGCCGCGCGCACCTGCGCGCGTTCGGTCTCGCTGATGGCGCCCATGCGGCAGCGTGGCGGGGCGATGAGCGTTTGCTGCACCGGTGCCGGCACCCCCTTGCCTTGCAGCGGCGACACCAGCGCCTCGCCGGTGCCCAGGCTGGAGATCGCCGTGGCCACATCGAGCTTGGGATTGGCCACGAAGGTCTGCGCCGCAGTCTTGACCGCCTTCTGGTCGCGCGGGGTGAACGCGCGCAGGGCATGCTGCACGCGGTTGCCGAGCTGGCCGAGGATGTTGTCCGGAATGTCGTCGGGAAACTGCGAGCAGAAATACACGCCCACGCCCTTGGAGCGGATCAGCCGGACCACCTGTTCGATCCGCTGCACCAGCGCGGCGGGTGCGTCGTCGAACAGCAGATGCGCTTCGTCGAACACGAACACCAGCTTGGGTTGTTCCAGGTCGCCCACCTCGGGCAGACGCTCGAACAGTTCCGACAGCAGCCATAGCAGGAAGGTGGAATACAGCTTCGGCTTTAGCACCAGTTGATTGGCCGCCAGGATGCCGATCACACCACGGCCGTCCGCAGACACGCGCATCAGGTCGGCCAGCTCCAGCGCCGGCTCGCCGAAGAAGTGCTCGCCACCGTCCTGCGCCAGCCGCAGCAGGGCGCGCTGGATCGCGGCCACCGACTGGCTGGAGACCAGCCCGTAACTGGTGGACAGCTCCTTGCGTTCTTCCACCACCAATCCAAGCAGCGCGCGCAGGTCGTCCAGGTCCAGCAACAGCAGGCCACGGTCGTCGGCCAGCTTGAAGACGATGTCGAGCACGCCGGACTGGGTGTCGTTGAGTTCCAGAATGCGCGCGAGCAGGGTGGGGCCCATCTCGCTGACGGTGGTGCGCACCGGGTGGCCGAGCTGGCCGTACAGATCCCAGAACACCACCGGGCTGGCGGCCGGCGCGTAATCGGTGATGCCGATCTCCGTGGCGCGCTGCAGCACGCCGGCGGCGCCGTCGCCTGCCACTGCCAGGCCGGCGACATCGCCTTTCACGTCGGCCAGGAACACCGGGACACCCATGCGCGAGAAGCCTTCGGCCAGGGTCATCAAGGTCACGGTCTTGCCGGTACCGGTGGCGCCGGCCACCAGTCCGTGGCGATTGCCGAAGCGCCCTTCCAGCACGACCGGGATGTCGTCGGTGACGCCTTTGCCGAGCAGGAACGAGGCCATAGCGCAGATCCGGTGGGAAACGCCGGATTCTAGCGGGCAATCCGGCCGCGCAGACCGGGCGGGGCTTGACCCCGGATTTCGACCGCGCTGTCCGGCTGCCGGCGGCCGACAGGCGGTGCAATGACGCAGCCGGTGTGCCAGCCGCTTGCCGCCGTTCCCCAAGGCGTTCCAGGCCCGCTGCGCCACTGCCAAGCTAACGGCCCACTGACCCTGCCGGCCCCGCCGCCTTGCCCCGGTGTCGCCCCGGCGGCTACCCTGCCTGCCTTTCCGCTGTACTGCCTACGATGCCGCTCGCTCATTTTGGTTTGCGCCCATGGCCGGTTCTGGTCGTGGTGGCGCTGATGTCTGTCGTCCCCGCTGCCCACGCCATTTCCAAACGCGACACGGAGAAGGCCGCCGTGCTCGATGCCCGCATGGCCGCCGCCGAAAAGCGTTACCGCGATGCGCTGGTGCTGGTGAACAACTCCGACCCCAAGGGCACCGCCGAAGGCGATGCCGCGCTGGAGGACATGGAAGACGTCATCGACGCCTGCATCAAGCAGCGCGGCTGCCTGGTCGCCAATCAGCTGGCCACCTACAAGCGCCTGCTGAAGGCGCGCGCCGATGCCGAAGCGCCGGCCGCCGAAGATCCGCAGGACGACGACACCCTGCTGCAGGCCGACCCGGACCACCTCGGCCCGGCGGCGAACGGCGTGCCCGAGGCGGCGCGTGCGGCCACGCTGCTCAACGACCAGCGCCACGATTTCGACAAGATGGTGCAGTACAACCCTGCCGTGCAGGCCGGCATCCGCCGCTGGCTGACCGACATGCGCCCGGCGCTGCTGACCAGCTACGAGAACTACAGCAACCTGCGCGGGGTGATGTGGCCGGAATGGCAGAAGCGCGGCCTGCCCGAGGCGCTGCTGTTCGGCATCATGGCCAAGGAATCCAACGGCAAGGTGCACGCCAGCTCGCGTGCCGGCGCGGCCGGGTTGATGCAGTTCATGCCGGCCACCGGGCGCCGTTTCGGGCTGGGCCCGGATGGCACCGGCTTCGACACGCGCTTTGATGCACGCAGCGCCGCCGAAGCCAGCGCTGCCTACCTCAACGAGCGCATGGCCGGGCTCAACCGCAACATCGAACTGGCGCTGGCCGCCTACAACGGCGGCGAAGGCCGTGCCGCGCGCGTGTTCTCGCAGAGCGGCGGGCGCGGGTTCTGGGAGCAGGATGTCTACAACCAGTTCCCGGCCGAAACCAAGGACTACGTGCCGATGGTGATCGCTGCGGCATGGATCTTCCTGCACCCGCGCCAGTACGGTGTGGACTTCGCCAAGCTCGACGCGCAGCCGGCCACGCTGAAGCTGGCCAAGTCGACCACCATCTACGAACTCACCATCTGCCTGGGCAGCATGGGCACGCGCGACGGTTACATGCGTGCGTTGCGCAACCTCAACCCGCGCTATGAATCCGATGGCTGGATCCCGGCCGGTACCGTCATCAACGCCACCAACCGCATCGTCAGCCTGTACACGCGCTACTGCGTCAACGGCCCGCGCGCGGACCTGGCGCGCACGCTGATCACCGCCGATCTCAACAGCGCGATCGTGCGCAGCAGCAGCGCCCCCGAGTACGTGCCCAGCGTGGCGGTGGGCGATGTCAGCCCGATGGCCGGCGTGCCGACCACCGTGGCTACCGGCCAGCCGGCGATTGCCAAGCCCAAGGCCAGGCAGGCGCGCAGCTACACCATCGCCAGGGGCGACACGCTCGGCCGCGTCGCACAGAAGTATCAGTGCGAGATCAAGGAGCTGGCCAAGGCCAATGGCCTGAAGGCGCCGTCGTATGCGCTCAAGCCAGGGCAGAGCATCAAGCTGGCCGGCTGCGATCGCTGAGTAGCGCTTGCAGTACCGCGTGCGTTAGAGCATCGGCCAGCTGCTTCGGCAAGCTGCGCCGGGCCGCGCTCCGTTAGAAGCGGTAGGCCGCCCCGTAGGAGCGGACCTGGCCGCGACGAAGCAGTCCGGGTAGTTCCGGCACAGGCAAGGCAGTTCCGAAGCGGGGGCTGGAGGCAGAAAGGCCCAAGCCCCCCAGCCTCACTGCGCATGCCACGTCGCGGTCGGGCCCGCTCCTACGCCCGCATCGTCTTGTTGGGAGCCTGAGTGGGCATCGGTCTTGTAGCGAGCTGGTCTGGCGGCGATGACACCGTCGCGGCGGCGTTTTCGTCGCAGACCCATGCTCCTGCATCGGAGTAGGCCATCGAATTGATCAGCGGAGATCGTCGGCCAGCGTAGGCAGGCGCACCGCATCGGGGCACTGCGCCGGGCTGCGCCGTGGTAGGAGCGGACCTGGCCGCGACGAAGCAGTCCGGGTAGTTCCAACGTAGGCGAGAACGCTCTACATCGAAGACTGGGAGGGCGACATGCGCCTGCGCATTGAACGTCGTCGAGGAGGCCTGTCGCGGTCAGGCCCGCTCCTACGAGGGCGTCGCTGTTGCATCACCGAAGCGAACATCGCAGGCGCGCGGCGGTGATCAGCCCATCTGGCGACGGGCGAGCGCTTGCCCCAGGCGCACCGATGTCTCCGCGGCAAGTCCGCCATCGAGCTTTGCGACACCGGGCGGCAGCAGCACGATCACGGTCGAGCCGTAATTGAAGCGCGCCATCTCCGCAAACCGCTCCAGCACGATGCCCTTGCCGCGATAGTCCTTGCGCGTGATGCGGTCGCCGTAGCGCGGGATCTCCACGCCGCTCCACACCGTTTCCACGCCCGACACCAGCAGCGCGCCCACCATCACCGAGACCATCGGGCCGAAGTCGGTGTCGAAGTGGCAGACCAGGCGCTCGTTGCGTGCGAACAGCCGCGGCACATTGCGCACCGCATCCGGGCCGACGCTGAACAGGCGGCCGGGTACGTGCACAGTCTCGCGCAGGGTGCCGGTCCACGGCATATGCACGCGGTGGTAGTCCTTGGGCGAGAGGTAGACGGTGGCGAACAGGCCGTCGTTGAACGGCTGCGCCGCTTCGGCGTCGCCGAGCAATTCGGCGGCAGTGAACGACTGCCCCTTGGCCTGGAAAATGCGGCCGTTCTCGATCGGGCCGAGCTGGCTGATGCGGCCGTCGGCGGGCATCAGCAGCGCCGCAGGATCGGCGTCGGGCACGCGTGCGCCCGGCTTCAAGGCGCGGGTGAAGAATGCATTGAAGGTGGGATAGGCACGCGGGTCCGGTTCCAGTGCCTCGCCCAGGTCCACGCCGAACTTGCGCGTGACCGTGTCGATCAACCATTGCTTGGTGGACGGCGTATCGGAATAGGCCAGCGCGCGCGCCAGCGAGGACAGCAACCGGTGCGGCAGCACGTAGGTCAGGGAAGTGACGAGACTCACGGAGCGGTTACCTTGGTCAGTTGCTGGAGGTCGGCGGCGATCGCCTTGGGGTCGAGCGGGGGACGAATCAGCCCGGCCAGGCGGCCCTGCGGGTCGAGCACGGCGATGCCGGCCGAGTGATCCATGCTGTAGTCGTTGGGATTGTCCGCAAAGCCCTTGCCCGGCACTTTCTGGAACACAAAGCCCAGCGCGGTGGCGAAGCGCTGCAGCGCCGGCACCTCGGCGGTGGCGGCCAGGGTGTCCTTGTGGAAGGCATGCGCATACTCGCCCAGGCGCGCCGGCGGGTCGCGCTGCGGGTCCACCGACACGAACAGCACGCGCGGGCGCAGGCCATCGGGGATGCTTTCCCACTGCTGCTGCGCCACCGCCAGATCGGTCAGCGTGGTCGGGCAGACGTCCGGGCAGAAGGTGAAGCCCAGGAACACCAGCGTCCAATGTCCCTGCAGCTCACCGGGTACCAGCTGGGTGCCGTCGGACTGGCGCAGGCTGAACTGCGGCAGCGTGCGTGGCTGCGGATAAAAGGTGATGGTGCGGGTGGGCGGCCAGGGCGAGCTGGGCGCGGCGCCAAGAAACTTCTGGCCCAGCAACAGCCCCAGGCCGGCGGCCAGCGCCACCAGCAGCACGATGCCGGTATTGCGATTGAACATGGCGGTTTCCAGTGCAACGGACGCTCATGATACCGATCCGACCTCTATAATCGTGGGCCGATTCCTCTTTAGTTGTTGCCATGACTGCCGCCGCGGCCGACGAACTGCACACCATCATCGACCTGATCCGCTACGGCACCAGCCGTTTCAATGCAGCCGGTCTGACCTTCGGCCATAGCTACGACAATGCGCTGGACGAGGCCACCCAACTGGTCCTGCACAGCCTGCATCTGCCGCACGATCTGGGCCCGGCCTATGGTCAGGCGCGCCTGCTGCGCTCGGAAAAGGAGCAGGTGCTGGGCCTGTTCGAGCGCCGCATCAACGAGCGCGTGCCGGCGGCGTACCTGACCGGCGAGGCCTGGTTCGCCGGGCTGAGCTTCAAGAGCGATGCGCGTGCGCTGGTGCCGCGTTCGCCGATCGCCGAGCTGATCGAGGCCGGCTTCGAACCCTGGCTGGGCGGACGCGAAGTCACCCGCGCGCTGGACCTGTGCACCGGTTCGGGCTGCATCGCGATCGCCATGGGCCACTACAACCCGCAGTGGGATGTGGACGGCGTTGACATCAGCGACGACGCGCTGGCACTGGCCGCCGAAAACAAGGCGCGCCTGCATGCCGACAATGTCACCCTGCTCAAGTCGGACCTGTTCGCCGGGCTGGGTGGCCGCCAGTACGACCTGATCGTCACCAATCCGCCGTATGTCACCAACGACGAAACCGACGCGCTGCCGCAGGAGTATTCCTACGAGCCGGAGCTGGGTCTGCGTGCGGGCGACGACGGCCTGGATCTGGTGCTGAAGATCCTGCGCGATGCGCCGCAGCATCTCAGCGAAGACGGTCTGCTGATCTGCGAAGTGGGCGAGTCCGAGCAGCACCTGATCAAGCTGCTGCCGGAAGTGGATCTGGCCTGGGTCGAGTTCAAGGTGGGGCAGATGGGCATCTTCGCGGTCGAATGCCGCGAGCTGATCGCGCACGGCGCGCGCATCGCCGAGCTGGCCAGTGCGCGCTGAGTCGTCCATCGCGCGTCCGCAGCTGAGCGATCTGCTGTTGCTGGTGCCGGTGTCCATCTTCGGTGTCGGCATTCCGCTCAGTTTGATCGACGTGGTGTACCGCCTGTTCGACCCGATGTACGGCGGTCCCTTGCCAGAGCGCTTGTTGAGGGCGGGGGCGGAGATCGGCTTCGGCCTGATGGCGTTTTTCGGCCTGGTGTCGGCGTGGATCGTGGTGGTCAGTTCGGATGCGGCCTTGCGTGCGCATCGGCGCCGCACGCTCATTGTGGCACTCGGCCTGCTGGTCGGAACTGGCGTTGCGCTGCACCTGCTCGCCGATTGGCTGCTGAGTGGGCGCATTAAGCTGGATGTCTTTGCGCTGGTGTTCAGCGGCCTGTTGGCGGTGGCACCGATGCTGGTGGCGGCACGTCACCTGCCGCGCATCCTGCGCGCCACGCCACCTGCTGCAATGTTGAGAGGATGCCGTCATGGGCAGTAACAGTTTCGGCCGCCTGTTGACGGTCACCACCTTCGGCGAGTCGCACGGGCCGGCGATCGGCTGCGTGGTCGACGGTTGCCCGCCGGGCCTGGAGATCGCGCCGGAAGAATTCACCCACGATCTGCAGCGGCGTGCATCCGGTAAGAGCCGGCATACCTCGGCGCGCCGCGAAGCCGACGAGATCGAGATCCTGTCCGGCGTCTACGAAGGCCGCACCACCGGCACGCCGATCGGCCTGCTGATCCGCAACACCGATCAGCGTAGCAAGGACTACAGCAACATCGCCCAGCAGTTCCGTCCCGGGCACGCCGACTACACCTATTGGCAGAAGTACGGCATCCGCGATCCGCGCGGCGGCGGGCGTTCGTCCGCGCGCGAGACCACCATGCGTGTGGCCGCCGGGGTGATCGCCAAGAAGTGGCTCAAGCAGCGCTACGGCGTGCTGGTGCGCGGATTTCTATCGCAGCTGGGCGAGATCCGCCCGACCGGTTTCGACTGGAATGCGGTCGAGGACAACCCGTTTTTCTGGCCGCATGCCGAGCAGGTGCCGGAGCTGGAGACCTACATGGACGCGCTGCGCAAGTCCGGCGATTCGGTCGGCGCGCGCGTGGACGTGGTGGCCGGTGGCGTGCCCGCGGGCTGGGGCGAGCCGATCTACGGCAAGCTCGATGCCGAACTGGCCGCGGCCTTGATGAGCATCAATGCGGTCAAGGGCGTGGAGATCGGCGACGGTTTCGCCAGCGCCGCGCAGAAGGGCACCGAACACCGCGACCTGATCACCCCGGAAGGCTTTCTCAGCAATCATGCCGGCGGCATCCTGGGCGGGATTTCCACCGGCCAGGCGATCACCGCCTCGATGGTGCTCAAGCCGACCTCCAGCCTGCGCCTGCCCGGCGCGACCGTGGACGCGGACGGCGCGGTGGTCGATGTGATCACCACCGGCCGCCACGACCCCTGCGTCGGTATCCGCGCTACCCCGATCGCCGAGGCGATGATGGCGCTGGTGCTGATGGACCAGGCCTTGCGTCATCGCGCCCAGTGCGGCGATGTGGGCGAGGTGGCGCCACGCATTCCCGGTCAGGCCGATGTCTGAGTCGCCCCGCGCCAAGGTGTGGGTCAGCCAGCCGCTGTTCGACGATGTCGTCGCGCAGTTGGGCGAGCATTTCGAGCTGACCACCACTGCGCGCGTCACCGCGTATTCGCCGGCCGAGCTGGCTGCGCGGCTGGCGTCGCTGGACGGTGCGCTGATCACCCTCAACGAGCGTATCGGCGCGGCGGAAATCGCCTCTGCACCGCAACTGCGCGCGATCGCCAACGTCGGCGTGGGCTACAACAACCTGGATCTGGATGCGCTCAGCGCAGCCGGCATCCTGGCCAGCAACACCCCGGATGTACTGACCGAGACCACCGCCGATCTCGGCTTTGCCTTGCTGATGGCCACCGCGCGCCGCATCACCGAAGCCGAGCGCTGGCTGCGCGACGGGCAGTGGGGGCAGTGGTCGTTCAAGACCATGCTCGGTGCCGATCTCCACGGCAGCACGCTGGGCATCCTGGGCATGGGCCGGATCGGGCAGGGCATCGCCCGCCGCGGCGCGCATGGCTTCGGCATGCGCGTGCTGTACCACAACCGCAGCCAGCTGCCGGCCACCACCGAACAGGCGCTCGGCGCGCAGTACGTGGACCTCGACACGTTGCTGGCGCAGTCCGATCACCTGGTGCTGGTGCTGCCGTACACCAAGGACTCGCACCACATCATCGATGCCGCGGCGCTGGGCAAGATGCGCCCCACCGCCACGCTGGTGAATATCGCGCGCGGCGGCCTGGTCGATGAAATCGCGCTGGCCGATGCGCTCGCCAACGGGCGCCTGGCCGGTGCCGGCCTGGATGTCTACGAAGGCGAGCCGTCCGTCCGTCCCGAGCTGCTGGCCCTGCGCAACGTCGTGCTCACCCCGCATATCGGCAGCGCCAGCCTGGCCACGCGCCGCGCGATGGTGCAGCTGGCGGTGGACAACCTGATTGCCGCGCTGGGCAAAGGCGCCAATGCCGGCCATCCGCCGAGCGCGCTGAATGCCGATGCGGTGGCTGCTGCCAAACAGGGCGGCGCGCGCGCTGGCGAAGCGACCAGCACCGGCGCCGGCAAAACCGTCACGACCAAACGATAGGGAACCTCCGCGGCCAGCTTTGGAGGTTCCCCGAACCCACTGCGCAAGCGTATTCCCCACTTTCCTTATTCGATAAAGACAATCTCATGAGCAACGAAAACCGTCGTTTCAACGTCGCGGTCGTGGGCGCCACCGGCGCTGTCGGCGAGACCATGCTGAGCATCCTGGCCGAGCGCAACTTCCCGGTCGCCACCCTGTACGCGCTGGCCTCGGCGCGCTCGGCCGGCGGGCAGGTGGAGTTCAATGGCGGCAAGGTCGATGTGCTGGACCTGGCCGACTTCGATCCCGCCGGCGTGGACATCGCGCTGTTCTCCGCAGGCGGCAGCGTGTCCAAGGAGTACGGCCCCAAGTTCGCCGCCGCCGGCGCGGTGGTGATCGATAATTCCTCCGCGTTCCGCTACGACGACGACGTGCCGCTGGTGGTGTCGGAGGTCAATCCCGAAGCGCTGAAGCAGCGCCCGCGCGGCATCGTTGCCAACCCCAATTGCTCGACCATGCAGATGCTGGTCGCGCTCGGCCCGATCCACCGCAAGTACGGCATCGAGCGCATCAATGTGGCGACCTACCAGTCGGTCTCCGGCGGCGGGCGTTCGGCGATGGAAGAGCTGGGCAAGCAGACCAGCGAGCTGCTGAGCTTCCAGCAGATCGACCCGCAGCGTTTCCCGGTGCAGATCGCCTTCAACCTGATTCCGCACATCGACGACTTCCAGGACAACGGCTACACCAAGGAAGAGATGAAGCTGGTCTGGGAGACGCGCAAGATCCTGGGCGACGACTCCATCCAGGTGAATCCCACCGCGGTGCGCGTGCCGGTGTTCTACGGTCACTCTGAAGCAGTGGCGATCGAAACCCGCGACAAGATCAGCGTCGAAGACGCGCGCGCGCTGCTGGCCGCATCGCCTGGCGTGGAAGTGGTGGACGAGCGCAAGCCTGGCGGCTACCCGACGCCGGTCACGCATGCTTCCGGCAAGGACGCGGTGTTCGTCGGCCGTATCCGTGAGGACCTGTCGCATCCGCGCGGCCTGAATCTGTGGATCGTCTCGGACAACATCCGCAAGGGCGCCGCGCTCAACGCCGTGCAGCTGGCCGAGCTGGTCGCACAGGAAGGTTGATCGCCGTAGTCCCGTAGGAGCGCGCTGGCGCGCGATGAAGCTCTCCCAGTGAAGCCTCATCGCGCACAAGTGCGCTCCTACCACTGCACTGTCGATGGCCTACAGCATGCATGTCGCATCGCGGCATCGCGGCGGCATCTGCGCTCTGCGTCGGGTCGCCGACTTTTTCGCTCATGCAGCGGCTATATTGATGCCCATGAAACATAGGGGCGGGGGCGCGATGCGTCCGATACAAGGGATAGGTGCGCTGCTGCTGATGGCCTGCAGTGGCGCTGCCATGGCGTTGGGCTTGGGCGATATCCGGGTGCTGTCCAGGCCCGGGCAGCCATTGGTGGCCGAGATCCCGGTCATCTCCAACGAGCCGGGCGAACTCGACAACGCACGCGTGGCGCTGGCATCGGCCACCACGTTTGCACGGGTCGGCCTGGAGCGCCCGCAGGGCCTGGTCAGCAACCTGCAGTTCCAGTTCGCGCAGGACGCGCGCGGGCGTGCGGTGATCCGTGTGACCAGCAGCCAGGCAGTGGAGCAGCCGGCGATCAACTTCCTGATCGAGGTGGAGTGGGGTCAGGGCCGGCTGGTGCGCGAGTATTCCGCACTGGTCGATGCGCCCAACACCGCCGCGGCGATCGCCGAGCCAGGCATCGAGGCGCCGCGCGCCGGGGCCAGCAATGCCATCGCACGCGCGCCGGCCGCCGCGCCCGCAACCGCCGCCGAACGCGCCGGACAGGCCGCCGACGCGGCGGCGCCTGGCGCACGTTCCAGCACGCGCGCTGCCGCGCCGGTGCCGGCCGGCGATGCGTTGCCGGCGGTGCGCTCGGGCCAGACCTTGTCGGAGATCGCGGCCGCAGTGGCCCGTTCCAGCGGGCATTCGCTCGACCAGACCATGCTGGCGCTGCTGCGTACCAACCCGGACGCCTTCATCGGCGGCAACATCAACCGATTGAAGCAGGGCGCAGTGCTGCGCACCCCGCAGGAGGATGCGCTGGCGCAGGTCGGCGCCGCCGAAGCGGCGGTGATGGTGCGCGAGCAGGCCGCGCAGTGGCGGCAGGCGCGCTCGGCGATTCCACAGCCGGCCGAGGCCGGCGCTGCGGCCGCAACGCCCGCGCCTGCCGCAGCGGCGGCATCGGCGGGTGCCGGCGCGCGGCTCGAGATCGCCCCTGCAGTGGCGAGTCAGACCAACACCGCCGGCGCCACGTCCGGCACCAGTGCCGAAGGCGAGGGCGACATGGCGGCCAACCAACAGTTGCAACAGGCCAGGGAAGACATCGCCACCCGCGATGCGGAATTACAGGATCTGCGCACCCGCGTGGCCGATCTGGAAAAGCTCAAGCAGCAACAGCAGGCCTTGATCGCCATGAAGGACACCGACCTGGCGGCCGCGCAGAAGCGGCTGTCGGAGACGCCGGCTGCGGCACAGCAGGGCAGCGGGTTCCCGCTGTGGCTGATCGGTGGCCTGGTGTTGATCGTCGCGGCGGTCGTCGCCTGGCTGGCGGCGCGCCGGCGCAAACCCTCGCCGCTGCCGCCGTTGCCGCGGCGTCAGTTCGATTTCGTGCCGGTCGGTGCCGCGGCAGACGCCGCCGAACCGCAGGACGATACGCAGGCCACCGTGCCCAGCGAGCACGATGTGCTGCACGACCCCGAATTCGAACAAGCCGATCTGCGCGAAGAAGAACGCGCCTACCAGACGCAGCAACCGCTGTCCGATGTGCTGCGCCGCGAGCCGCTGCTGTCCGAGCCTGCCGCCGCGCCGCCGGTGGTCGCCAGCGAGGACTGGCGCTCGCTGCGCGCAACGCCGCCAGCGCCTCCGGTAGAGCAGCCGGCGTTCGTTGCGCCCGAGGACGCGGTGCCGGAGCCGCCAAGGTCCGCGCTCGCGCAGCCGGAAGACGGCAAGCCGCCGCACGGTGACGTTGCACACGCCAGCAGCGATTTGCCGCCGGGCATGCCGTCCGCGTCGGTCGCCACACAGGACCGCCTGGATATCGATCCGGCCCCCATCGCCCCCGCCGCTGCGCCCAGCCCGGTGAACAGCAGGGAATTCGTCTCGGCAGGGCGCGATCGTCTGGAGCTGGCCGTGGCCTACATGGACCTTGGCGACAGGGACACTGCACGCGGCCTGCTGCTGGAGGTCGCGGCAACCGGCGACGAGGCCAGCCGCGCCGAGGCCGCCGAACTGCTGGAACGCCTGGCATGAGTCCGGCGCTGGACAGCATGGCCGCCGCACGCGAGCGCCGCATCGATTACGTGGAATTCGCCTCGCTCGATCTGGAGGCCAGCCGCGCCTTTTTCGAAGCCGTATTCGGCTGGCAGTTTCAGGCCTATGGCCCGGATTATCTGGCCTTCAACGACGGTCGTCTGGACGGCGGTTTCTATCGCGCCACCGCGGTAGCGCCGGGAGACGCTGGCCCATTGGTCGTGCTGTATGCCGACGCGCTGGAGCCCATGGCCGAGCGCGTTCGCGCGGCCGGTGGCGAGATCGTCAAGCCGGTATTCGGCTTTCCCGGCGGCAGCCGCTTTCATTTCCGCGAGCCGGGCGGTAACACGCTGGCAGTGTGGTCCGAGCGCACGGTCGGCTAGTCCGCGCGCTCCATCGATTCGATAACAGGCAGGTTCCGATGCGTTACGCGCTGGGCGTGGAGTACGACGGCAGCGAGTTTCAGGGCTGGCAGCAGTTGGGGGAACATGGCGGGCCGAGCGTACAGGCCAGCCTGCAGGCGGCGCTGTCCTCGGTGGCCGATGCCCCGGTGCAGGTGGTGTGCGCAGGCCGCACCGATGCCGGCGTGCACGGCGAATGCCAGGTGGTGCATTTCGACAGCGATGCGCGCCGCGAGCCGCGTGGCTGGATGCTGGGCACCACCGCGCGCCTGCCGCCCTCGATCGCGGTGCGCTGGTGCGTGCCGGCCGCCGCCGACTTCCATGCGCGGTTTTCCGCACGCGCACGCCGCTACCGGTATCGCCTGCTGAATCGGCAGATACGCCCGGCGCTGTATCGCCAGACCTTGAGCTGGGAGCGGCGCCCGCTGGATGCCGATGCCATGCACGCAGCCGCGCAGGCCTTGCTGGGCGAGAACGACTTCAGCGCATTTCGCAGCGTGCAGTGCCAGGCCCTGCATGCACGCCGCAACCTGCAGGCCATCAGCGTGCAACGCATCGGCGAGGTGGTGGAGGTGCAAGTCCAGGCCAATGCATTCCTTCATCACATGGTGCGGAATATTGTTGGCTCGCTGATCCTGATCGGAACCGGGGAACAACCGGGCGACTGGATCGCGACGTTGCTGGCCGGCCGCGACCGCACGGTGGCCGGGCCGACAGCGCCGCCACAAGGCCTGGTCTTCGTCGGGCCGCTGTATCCCGCAGAGTGGCATCTGCCCGCTGAGGTAACCCAATGAATCGATCGCTGTACCGCACCCGTATCAAGTTCTGTGGCATGACTCGCGCCGGTGATATTCGACTGGCCGGCGAGCTGGGTGTGGACGCGGTAGGTTTCATCTTTGCGCATGGCAGCCCGCGCCGCGTGGCGCCGGCCGAGGCGCGCGCAATGCGCCAGGCCACCGCGCCGATGGTCGATGTGGTGGCGCTGTTCCGCAACAATTCCAAGGAAGAAGTGCGCGAGGTGGTGCGCACCGTACGTCCGACCTTGCTGCAGTTCCATGGCGAGGAAGACGACGCGTTCTGCCGCAGCTTCAACCTGCCGTATCTGAAGGCGGTGCCGATGGGCAGCGGCGGGATGAACGGCGAGGACGCCAACGCGCGAACCTTGCAGCTCGCCTTCCCCAATACCGCCGGTTTCCTGTTCGACAGCCATGCGCCCGGCGCAGGCGGCGGTACCGGCAAGACCTTCGATTGGTCGCGCCTGCCGACCGGCCTGCATCGCCCGTTTCTGCTGGCCGGTGGCATCACCGCCGACAATGTGTTCGATGCGATCGTGGCAACGCTGCCATGGGGCGTGGACGTGTCCAGCGGCGTGGAGCTGGCGCCCGGGATCAAGGACGGCCACATGATGCGCAAGTTCGTCGAAGAAGTGCGCCGGGCCGATTGTCACGAGATGGGGTGAGTTGGGAATCGGGATTCGAGAATCGGGATTGGGGATTGGGGATTGGGGATTGGGGATTGGGGAATCGGAGTAGGCAGTCTGCTTCGTTGTTTTAATTGCCCTAGATTTTTCGTGTCCTCCGATGATTGATTGCTTAGTCGTAGTCTCTCCGATCACTGAGCGTTCCAATCAGACGCCTGCGGCATCCGTGGTGCGCTGCTGATCTTCTGAAAGCGCGCTACGTAACCAGCCGGCAAGCTGGTCGATGCGTGGATCCGGATTGCGCCTTGCGGCGCACAGCACCCAGCGGCCGCGGGTTGGCGTGAAGCCCCAGGGCGCCAGCAGGCGTCCGGCGGCCAGGTCCGCGGCAACCAGCGGTTGCGGTGCGATCGCCACGCCCAGGCCGGCGGCGGCGGCTTCCAGCAGGTAGACCAGATGTTCGAATTCGGTGCCGAAGCGCAGTGCTTCGGCTGCCACGCCGTGGCTCTGTGCCCATTCCGGCCAGGCCTGCGGGCGCGAGCGGGTATGCAGCAAGGCGTGATCGAGCAGGGCGGCGGGCGCTCTGCCAGCGAGCTGCGTCGCCGATGCCAACTGCGGACTCAGCACCGGGCCAATCCACTCCACCCCCAGCTCGTGCACCTGCCAGTCGCCTGGCCAGGGCGGGGTGTCCAGCAGCAGTGCCGCATCCAGGCCGTCCAGATCCGGGCCGGGCGCCTGCTCGTTGGCCGACAGGTGCAGGCGCACCTGCGGCAGATCCCGCTGCAGCCGGCCCAGCCGCGGGATGACCCAGCGCGCCAGCAGGCTGCCCGAGCACCCCAGCACCAGCGGCGCCTCGCTGCTGGGGCGCCGCAATGCCGCCCAGGTGTCGCCGATCAGCGCAAAGCCCTCACCGGTCGCATCGCGCAGCCGGGCGCCGGCAGGCGTCAGCACCAAGCCACGGCCCTGGCGGGTGAACAGTGCCGCGCCCAGGGCCTGTTCCAGCGAGCGCACATGCCGGCTGATGGCGCCATGGGTCACGTGCAACTCCTGCGCGGCCCGGCTGACGCTCTGCAGGCGCGCGGCGGATTCGAACGCGCGTAGCGCTGCCAGCGGTGGAAGCAGGGTGCTCATATGTGAGTCCAGGTCACAGGTTGCGGCAATCTTATCGATTTATCGCGCGCCGTGGCTGCGCTACAGTAATGCTTCTTGTATGATCGCATCGCTGCAGAGGATTCCCATGTCGGCCCAGCCCATCAGTGACTTTCACGCCTATCCGGACGCTGCCGGCCACTTCGGCAAGTTCGGCGGCCGGTTCGTCGCCGAGACCTTGATCGGCCCGTTGCAGGAACTGGCTGCCGCCTACGACCAGGCGCGCCAGGATCCGGCCTTCATTGCCGAGTACGACAAGGATCTCAAGCATTACGTCGGCCGGCCCAGCCCGATTTACCACGCCGAGCGCCTGAGCCGCGAAGTAGGCGGCGCGCAGATCCTGCTCAAGCGCGAGGACCTGAACCACACCGGCGCGCACAAGATCAACAACACCATCGGCCAGGCCCTGCTGGCCAGCCGCATGGGCAAGACCCGCATCATCGCCGAGACCGGCGCCGGCCAGCATGGCGTGGCCAGCGCCACGGTCGCCGCGCGGCTAGGCCTGGAGTGCGTGGTCTACATGGGTGCCACCGACATCGAGCGGCAGAAGATCAACGTCTACCGCATGAAGTTGCTCGGTGCCACGGTGATCCCGGTGACCTCCGGCTCGGCCACGCTCAAGGACGCGCTCAACGAGGCGATGCGCGACTGGGTCACCAACGTGCAGGACACCTTCTACATCATCGGCACCGTGGCCGGCCCGGATCCGTATCCGCGCATGGTGCGCGACTTCAATGCGATTGTCGGCCGTGAAGCGCGCGCGCAGATGCTGGAAGACTTCGGCCGCCTGCCGGACGCGATCAGCGCCTGCGTCGGTGGCGGCAGCAATGCGATCGGCCTGTTCCATGCCTTCCTCAACGACCCGGGCGTCAAGATCTACGGCGCCGAAGCGGCCGGCGACGGCATCGCCAGCGGCCGTCATGCGGCGTCGATCGCGGCCGGGCGCCCCGGTGTGCTGCATGGCAACCGCACCTATGTGATCTGCGACGACGACGGCCAGATCACCGAAACCCATTCGATCTCCGCCGGGCTGGATTACCCGGGAGTTGGCCCGGAGCATTCGTTCCTGTCCGACAGCGGCCGCGCGGTCTACCAGGGCATCACCGACGACGAAGCGATGGCCGCCTTCCATCTGCTGGCGCATACCGAAGGCATCCTGGCCGCGCTCGAATCCAGCCACGCGGTGGCGCAGTCGATCAAGCTCGCGCGCGAGATGCCCAAGGACGCCTTGATCCTGTGCAACCTGTCCGGCCGCGGCGACAAGGACGTGCACACCATCGCCGCGCGCGAAGGCGTGCAGGTCTGATGCCACTGCGGCGCGTCACGGTGACCGCGCTGGCCGACCAACCGGGCGAGCAGGAGCTGCTGTTCGCCTGGCTCGACCGCTGGGCGCCGCAGATCCGCAGCTGCTCGGAAAACAGCGGCTGCGGCTGCTGCCTGGACAGTTTCGACCTCGAGGTCGAGGCCCAGGCATTGACCGAGCTGCCGCCTGCCATGTACCAGGACATCCATTGAAGCGGTCGCACCGCCTCTAACTTTCTTGCAAGGTCTTTCAATGCGTCGTATCGACGAAACCTTCCAGCGCCTGCGCGCCGATGGCCGCAAGGCGCTCATCCCCTTCATCACCGCCGGCGACCCGTCGCTGGAAGCCACCGTACCGGTCATGCACGCGCTGGTACGTGCCGGTGCCGACGTCATCGAGCTGGGCGTGCCGTTCTCCGACCCGATGGCCGACGGCCCCACCATCCAGCGCAGCTCCGAGCGCGCGCTGGGCCGTGGTGCCGGCCTGGCCTACGTGCTGGAGGCGGTGCACGAATTCCGCCGCGAAGACGCCGCCACGCCGGTGGTGTTGATGGGCTACCTCAACCCGATCGAGATCCATGGCACCCGGCGCTTCGCCGAAGCCGCCGTCGCTGCCGGGGTGGATGGCCTGCTCCTGGTCGATTTGCCGCCCGAAGAAGCGGCCGAGACCCGCACCATCTTCACCGAGGTCGGCCTGGCCCTGATCGCGCTGGCCTCGCCGACCACCAGCGAGCAGCGCCTGGACATGTTGTGCAGCAGCGCCCAGGGCTATCTCTACTACGTCAGCTTCGCCGGCGTCACCGGCGCCTCGAATCTGCTCGACACCCATGCCGCCAGCGACCGCCTGCGCCAGCTGCGTCGGCGTGCCGGCGCTCCGGTGGTGGCCGGCTTCGGCATCAAGGACGCCGCCAGCGCCGCCGCGATGGCCGTCGACGCCGAAGGGGTGGTGGTCGGCAGCGCCCTGGTCGCCGCGCTGGCCGAGGCCACCGACGTCCGCAGCGCCCGCGAACGCGCCGAAGCCTTCCTGGCCCCACTGCGCCAGGCGCTCGACCAGGCCTGAAGCCAACGCCGCTCTCTGCTCCGGGGGAGACGGCGCGGCCTGCGCGCCATCTGGCGCGCCTGCCTTCAAGCGCCGGCGCGGCAGGCGCTGGCCGGGCCATGCCGGCCCCGCATTTAGCCTCCGCGCTACCTCGGCTTTCTCCCGGCGCGTTAGACTGTCGCCCCTCTGCGGCCCTCATGGCCGCCCTGCATGGATTGTCATACACGCATGAGCTGGCTCAGCAAATTGATGCCCTCCGGCATCCGCACCGAGAACACCCCGGCCAAGAAGCGCAGCGTCCCCGAGGGCCTGTGGGAGAAGTGCAGCAACTGCGGCAGCGCGCTGTACGGCCCCGAGCTCGAGGAAAACCTCGAGGTGTGTCCCAAGTGCGACCACCATATGGCGATCCGCGCGCGCGCGCGCCTGAACTCGCTGTTCGATCCCGACACCGCAACCACCGAGATCGCCGCCCAGCTTGGCCCGGTCGACGTGCTGAAGTTCAAGGACCAGAAGCGCTACGGCGAGCGCATCAAGGCCAGCCAGAAGAGCAGCGGCGAGTACGACGCATTGATCGCCATGCGCGGCACGCTCAAGGGCAATCCGCTGGTCGCCGCCGCCTTCGACTTCGCCTTCATGGGCGGCTCGATGGGCTCGGTGGTCGGCGAGCGCTTCGCACGCGCGGCCGAAGTGGCGCTGGAAGTCGGCTGCCCGTTCGTGTGCTTTTCCGCCAGCGGCGGGGCGCGCATGCAGGAGGGCCTGTTCTCGCTGATGCAGATGGCCAAGACCTCCGCCGCGCTCGGTCGCCTGCGCGAAGCCGGCCTGCCGTACATCTCGGTGCTGACCCATCCCACCACCGGTGGCGTGTCGGCCTCGTTCGCGATGCTGGGCGATATCAATATCGCCGAGCCGCATGCCCTGATCGGCTTCGCCGGCCCGCGCGTGATCGAGCAGACCGTGCGCGAGACCCTGCCGGAAGGCTTCCAGCGTTCGGAGTTCCTGCTCGACCACGGTGCCATCGACCAGATCTGCGACCGCCGCGACCTGCGCGACCGCATCGCCGATCTGACCGCGATGATGATGCGCCAGCCGCATCCGCAGGACGCGGCCGCATGAGGCCAGTGGTTGCGCGCATGCGCGACACCGTCGCACGCGCCGCTGCGCGTGCGTCCACCCGTAGGCAGGAACACCGCAACGCATGAGCAGTCGCAAGTATTTTGGAACCGACGGCATCCGCGGTCGAGTCGGGCAGGGCGTGATCTCGGCCGATTTCGTGCTGCGGCTGGGCAATGCGCTCGGTCGGGTGCTCACCCAGGGCCGCAGCAAGCGCCCGCTGGTGCTGATCGGCAAGGACACCCGGATTTCCGGCTACATGTTCGAAGCCGCGTTGGAAGCCGGCCTGGTCGCTGCCGGCGCCGACGTGCAGCTGATCGGCCCGATGCCGACCCCGGCCATCGCCTTCCTGACCAACACCCTGCGCGCCGATGCCGGCGTGGTAATCAGCGCCTCGCACAACCCGCATTACGACAACGGCATCAAGTTCTTTTCTGCCGAAGGCGAGAAGCTCGACGACGCCACTGAAGCGGCGATCGAGGCCGCGCTGGACGAGCCGTTCCACACCGTGGAATCGGAGCGCCTGGGCAAGGCGATCCGCACCCGTGATGCGATCGGCCGTTACATCGAGTTCTGCAAGGCCAGCGTGGCGCGCGGGTTCACCCTGCACGGCCTGAAGATGGTGCTGGATTGCGCGCATGGCGCGACCTATCACATCGCGCCGATGCTGTTCCGCGAGCTGGGTGCGGATGTGGTCGTCATCGGTGCCGCACCGGACGGGCTCAATATCAACGCCGGTGTCGGCTCCACCCATATCGACAACCTCGCCGCCAAGGTGCGCGAGAGCGGTGCGCAGCTCGGCATCGCCTTCGATGGCGATGGCGACCGCGTGCTGATGGCCGACGACCAGGGCAACCCGGTCGATGGCGACGATCTGCTCTACGTGCTCGCGCGCTCCTGGCAGGCCAGCGGCCGGCTCACCGGCACCGTGGTCGGCACCTTGATGACCAACTACGGTCTGGAACAGGCGCTGGCCGCATTGCACATCCCGTTCCAGCGCGCCAAGGTCGGCGACCGCTACGTGCACCAGGCCCTGGTCGAGGGCGGCGGCACGCTGGGCGGCGAAACCTCCGGCCACCTGCTGTGCCTGGATCGCGCCACCACCGGCGATGGGATCGTCAGTGCGCTACAGGTGCTCGAGGCACTGGGGCGCGACGGGCAGAGCCTGCGCGAGGCCCTGGGCAGCCTGAGCAAGGTGCCGCAGAAGACCGTCAATGTGCGGCTGGGAGGCGGGGCGGCCAAGGCGATCGTGGAGGCCGCCGGCGTGCAGCAGGCGCTGCAGCAGGCGCAGGCCGCCGTGCAGGGCCGTGGGCGCGCGTTCCTGCGTCCGTCCGGCACCGAGCCGGTGGTGCGCGTGACCGTGGAAGCCGACGACGCCGGCCTGATGCAGGACACGCTCGACCGTCTTTCCGGAGCCGTGCGTGACGCGGCGTGAGTCGCTGATCATTGGTGTGTGCGTGGTCTTTGCCAAGGCCGCGACGTTCTACCTGTTGTATCGCCTGCTGTCCTGAGCGGCAGGCCTTCCTTTCGACTTCCCGACTTCAACTGCAGATATCCGTATGAGCGCCCGCATCCCGACCCTGGACATCACCCGTTTCGACAGCGACCGCGACGCCTTCGTCGCCGAGCTCGGCGCGGCCTATCGGCAGTGGGGCTTTGCCGGCATCCGCAACCACGGCATCGCGCAGGCCGACATCGACGCGGCGTATGACGTGTTCAAGGCGTTCTTCGCACTGCCCGAGGAGGTCAAGCGTCGCTATCACGTGGAAGGCAGCGGCGGTGCGCGCGGCTACACCGCGTTCGGCGTGGAGACCGCCAAGGATTCCAAGCATTTCGATCTGAAGGAGTTCTGGCATATCGGTCGCGAGATCGCGGACGATTCGCCGTACCGCGCGGTGATGGCGCCGAACCTGTGGCCCGAAGAAGTCCCCGGCTTCCGTGAGCGCGGCTATCGCCTGTACCAGCAGCTGGACCACCTGGGCTCGCGCGTGCTGTCGGCACTGGCGCTGCATATCGGCCTGCCGCAGGACTACTTTGTCGACAAGACAAACAACGGCAACTCGATCCTGCGGCCGATCCACTACCCGCCGATCACCAGCGACGACATCCCCAATGTGCGCGCCGGTGCGCACGGCGACATCAATTTCATCACCCTGCTAGTTGGCGCCAGCGCGGCCGGGCTGGAAGTGCGCTCCAACGATGGCGAGTGGGTGCCGTTCACTGCCGACGCCGACACCATCGTGGTCAACATCGGCGACATGCTGCAGCGCCTGACCAACCACGTGTATCCGTCCACCATCCATCGCGTGGTCAATCCGCCGGGCGAACAGGCGCGCAAGCCGCGCTATTCGGTGCCGTTCTTCCTGCACCCCAATCCGGATTTCCTGATCGACGTGCTGCCTTCGTGCATCACCGCCGACAATCCGAGCCGTTATCCCGAGCCGATTACCGCGCACGGTTTTCTGGAAGAACGTCTGCGCGAGATCAAGCTAAAGTAATCCGTTCGCAGCCGCGACAGCGCAGCCAGCGGCTGCGCTCGCAGCATCGGCGATGACCTCCGCCACAGTTTGATTCATAAAATTCTGCTGGCGGCTGGTTAAAGCTTGCATTCACCTCAGCCGATAACCCAGTCTGATCGCTAGCGCGACGTCGGATTCGCCTGGCGTGCGCTGCCGATTGCACTAGGCTTGGGGGGCGCATGCGGACGCAGTGGTTCAAACGGATCGGCCCGGTTGCGGGGTTGCTGGCGTACTGCGCCGCAAGCTGTGCGTTGGCGACGCCGCTCAGCGTCACCGTTGTCGATGCCAACGGCATGTTGGTCGATGCGGTGGTGAGTCTGGAGCCGGCACGTCCGGTGGCCGCCAGCGGCGCGCCCAGAACCGTCGAGATGGACCAGGTCAATTCGCAGTTCGTGCCTGCGGTGCTGGCGGTGCGCACCGGCACCCTGGTGCGGTTTCCCAACAACGACCAGATTCGTCATCAGGTCTATTCGTTCTCTGCCGCAAAGCGGTTCGAGTTGCCGCTGTTCCAGGGCAGCACTGCCGCGCCGGTGCGCTTTGACCAGGCTGGGCTGGTGACGGTGGGCTGCAATATCCACGACTGGATGCTGGGCTACATCGTGGTGGTGGACACGCCGTATTTCGGCAAGACCGGCAGCGACGGTCGCGTGCAGCTGGATGCGCCGGCAGGCAACTACACCTTGCGGGTCTGGCATCCGCGCATCAAGGGCGCCGCGCTCGCCGAGCCGGTGGCGCTTGCGCGCGAGGCCGTGCAACGGCGCGTGACCTTGCAGACCAGCGGCCCCGCACCAGCGGTGGCACCTCCGGATGCGCGGGTGCGCGCGCTGCAGGACAAGTTCCGCCGCGCTGACCCGCAGAAGCCCAAGCCATGAAGGCCATGCGCCTGCATACCCGCATCGCGGCGTTTCTGGTGCTGGTCGTGCTCGCCACGCAGGCATTGACCTTCATCGCGGTGCAGGTCGCCACCGAGCGCAGCGTCAAGGCGCAACTTGGCGAAGAGCTGCAGATCGGCGAGCGCGTCTGGCAACGCATCAATCTGCGCCGCGACGAACAGCTGATGCAGTCGGCCTCGGTGCTGGCCGACGATTTCGGTTTCCGCGCGGCCGTGGCCAGCGGCGATGTGCCGACCATGCAATCGGCATTGCGCAACCACGCTGCGCGCATGTCGGCGCAGACAGCACTGCTGCTGGCGCCGGATGGCGAATTTTTGACCGGGCTTGCCGATCTGCCGCAAGCCGAACAGCTGCGCGCAGTGCAGACCCTGCTGCAGCAGGCGCAGCGCGATGGGCGTGCGGTGGGCGTGGTCGCACTGGACCGACGCATCGTGCGGCTGGCGGTGGTGCAGGTACTGGCACCGAGCCGGGTGGGCTGGATCGCGATCGGCAACGAATCCGGCGACGGTCTCGCGCAGGATTTCCGTTCCACCACCGGGCTGGATGCGACCTTCTTCACCGATGGTCCGCCGGTGCGGGTGCTGGCGTCCACGCTGGAGCCGGCCGCGCGCGCCGAGTTCGCGCAGCAGTTGCCAACTGCCGAACGCGCGCAGGGCGCGGCGGTCGCGTTGACGCTGGCCGAGTCGCGTTACCTGGTCAAACTGCAGTCGATCCAGGGCGACAGCCATGTGCGGGTCGCGCTGCAGGCCTCGCTGGATCGCGCGGTGGCGCCTTATCGTGTGCTTAAGTTGCGCATTCTGCTGCTGGCGGGCCTGGCCACGGCTGCGGCGCTGGGTGTGGCGATCTTCCTGGCGCGTAGCGTCAGCAGGCCGGTCGCGCAGCTGGTGCAGGCAGCGCGGCGCATCCAGCGCGGCGACTACCACACCGCGGTCGAGGTGCCCTCGGGGCGCGAACTGGCCGAGTTGGCCGACAGCTTCGGTCGCATGCAGCAGCAGATCGCCAGTCGCGAGCAGCATATCCTGCATCAGGCGCGCCACGATGCCCTAACCGGTCTGCCCAATCGCATCTGGTTGCTGGAGCGGCTGAAGGATGTGGTGGAGCAGACCGTGGCCTCCGGCGGCACGGCCGCGGTGCTGATCCTGGATCTGGAGCGCTTCAAGGAACTCAACGACAGCCTGGGCCACGATTTCGCCGACCAGGTCCTGGTCGAAGCAGGCCGCCGCCTTGCCGACGTGGTGCAGGAACCCAATCTCGTCGGGCGGCTGGGCAGCGACGAATTCATGGTGGTGGTGGCGCAGACCGATGTCACCACCGTGCAGCAGGATGCACAGCGCTTGCTGCTGCAGTTGCGCCGCCCGCTGGCGCTGCCGCAGGCGCGCATCCAGCTGGAAGCCAGCATCGGCATCGCCCTGATTCCCGAACACGGCGCCGATCCGGACACCTTGTTGCGGCGCGCGGACATCGCGCGTCGCCAGGGCAGCAACGTCACCACCGTCGGCGCCAGCGTGTATCGCCTGGGCCAGGATGAGCAGCATCTGCGCCGGCTGCGCCTGACCGGTGATCTGCGCCAGGCCATCGGCGGCAACGAGCTGACTTTGCGCTTCCAGCCCAAGATCTGCCTGCGCAACGATCGCGTCGAACAGGTGGAGGTGCTGGTGCGCTGGCAGCATCCGGTGCTCGGGGCGATCGGCCCGGATGAATTCATTCCGCTGGCCGAGCACTCCGGCGTGATCCATCCCTTGACCCGCTTCGTGCTGGACGAGGCGCTGCGCTGCCAGGCGCAATGGCGCAGGCAGGGGCTGGAACTGGGCATGGCGATCAATCTCTCCGCACTGGATCTGTCCGACCCCGGCCTGCCCGATTACGTGCGTGGCCGTCTGGAACATCACGCGGTGCCGGCGCAGTCGGTGACGCTGGAACTGACCGAAAGCGCGCTGATGCGCGATGTCGAATCGGCGCTGCACATGCTGCACCAGCTGCGCAGCGTCGGCGTGCGTCTGTCCATCGACGACTTCGGCACCGGCTATTCCTCGTTGGCGCAACTCAAGCGCATGCCGGTGAACGAATTGAAGATCGACAAGAGCTTCGTCATGCAACTGGCCGAGGGCACCGACGATGCGTTCATCGTGCGCAGCACGATCGATCTCGGGCACAACCTGGGCTTGAGCGTGATCGCCGAAGGCGTGGAGAACGCCACCGCGCTGGGGCTGCTGCGCGGTTATGGCTGCGACATGGTGCAGGGCTATCTGTATTCGCCGCCACTGGAAGAAGTGCCGCTGGTCGCCTGGTGCATGCGGCAACTCGATCTGGCGCCGGCGGTGCAGGCAGGAGTGCATCGATGAGCAAATGGCGAGGCGCGCTGCTGTCTGCGGCACTGGCCGGGCTAACAAGTGCACCCGCGTCGGCGATCGCCGGCGACGGGCGTCTGCTCGCCACCGGTGGCGTGTCGATGATCGAAGGCAGCAGCGGTGGCGGCATCGTGCCGTGGGCCACGCTGTCGGGCTACGGCACCCGCGACGAACTGGGCAGCGTGCTGTTCGCCACGCATGTGGACAGCGGCGATTACCGGCTCGACGTGCAAGGTGCCGCGCTGACGGTCGGCAACCGGCTGGAACTTTCGCTGGCGCGGCAACGGCTGGATCTGGGCACCCTGCAGGATCGGCTGGGCCTGCCATGGAATGCGCTTGGCCAGGACGTGTTCGGCGCCAAGCTGCGGGTCTACGGCGATCTGGTCTACGGACATGCGCCGCAGGTCAGCGTGGGCGTGCAGTACAAACGCCTGCGCAATGGCACGCTGCCGCTGGCGATCGGCGCGCGCGACGATCACGGCACCGACGTCTATGTCAGTGCCAGCCGGTTGTTCCTGCAGGCCGCGGGCGGCTATCAACTGCTGCTCAACGGCACCTTGCGCGCGACCCGCGCCAATCAGACCGGCTTGCTCGGTTTCGGCGGCGATCGCCGCAACGCCTATCGGCTGGTCGGCGAAGCCAGCGCCGCCGTCGTGCTGTCGCCGGCGTGGGTGGTCGGCGTGGAATATCGCGACAAGCCCGACAATCTCGGCTTCGCCCGCGAGCAGGCCTGGGCGGATGCATTCGTGGCCTGGTTTCCCAGCAAGCATGTGTCCCTGACCGCGGCCTGGGCCGAGCTTGGCGACATCGCCACGCTCACCGACCAGCGCGGGCCCTATCTTTCCCTGCAGGTGGCGTTCTGATGAATCGACGGCTGCGCTGGCCCTTGCTGTGCATGCTGGCGCTGATGAGTGCCTGCACTACCACGCAACCGCGCCCCACGCTCTACGACGAACTCGGCGGGCAGGCCGGAATCGAAGCGCTGGTGGAAACCATGCTGTCGCGCATCGCCGACGATCAACGCATCGTCGACAAGTTCGCGCGCGTCAACATCGTGATGCTCAACGAGCGCCTGGTGCAGAAGTTCTGTCATGTCGCCGACGGCCCGTGCCCGGATACCGCCAAGTCGATGCAGCAGGCGCACGCGCACCTGGCCATTCGCGAAGGCGACTTCAATGCGCTGGTGGAGGATCTGAACTGGGCGATGGATCAGCGCAAGATTCCGCGCCGCACGCAGAACCGTCTGCTGGCGCGGTTGGCGGCCATGCACGGCGAAATCGTCAATCACTGAGGCTGTCGCATCGCTACCGCGCGCAGCGATGGGCGCGCGTGGTCGCTGCTCGTAACACCATGTTTCCAGCCACGGGCTGCGGCTGTGGGCGGGGCCGTTCACAGCATCCGACGTCCGCTCGCGACGTATTGCCAGTCGCCCTGCGCTGCAGACAGGAGGGAGGCCGCGGCCGGTACCGGTGGTGACCATGGCAACGGACAAGCGGGCAGTTGCAAGCGGCGCGCGGTCACGGGTGTGTGGCTGCGCAGGCAAGACGCTGCAGGCAGCCGATGCGCCGCCGCCTCTCACTGCAACGGACGCACTCGCTGCGATCCACGCGCCATCAGGCGCAGTGCGAGCGCATGCGGCATCACGCGCAAGGCCGCATTGACCAGGCGATAGCGCCAGCCCGGCACGGCCAGCACCTGGCCGCGTTCCAGCGCGGCAATGCCGTACTCGGCCACGTCGTCGGCCTGCAGCCACGCCCAGCGGGGCAGGCTGGACATCGCCGCGCGGGTGCCGGTGACATCGTGAAACTCCGACCAGGCAAAGCCGGGACACAGCGCGCAGACCTTGACCGCGCAGTCGGCGTTCTCCAGTGCCAGCGATTCGCTGAAGCGCAGCAGGAAGCTCTTGCTGGCTGCGTACAGCGTCTGCCCGTCGGCACTCGGCGTCAGTGCGGCGAACGAGGCCACATTGAGGATGCGGCCCTGGCCGCTGGCGCGAATCATCGGCAAGAGCCGCCAGGTCAGTTCGCACACCGCGCCCACCATCACCTGCAGAAAGCGTGCATGCGTGGCCCAGTCGTTGTGCAGATAGCGGCCCGGCACGCCGTAGCCGGCGTTGTTGACCAGGGTGCCCACCGTCCAGCCATTGCGCTGGATCTGCGCAACCAATGCTTCGACCGCGGCGGGATCGCCCAGATCGGCCGGCACCACTTCCACCCGTACCAAGGGCCGCAACTCCTCGGCCAGCGCCTGCAGCCGGTCGACCCGGCGCGCGGTCAGGATCAGCGGCACGCCACGCCTTGCGTAGGCACGCGCAATCTCGCGGCCGATGCCGCTGGAGGCGCCGGTGACCAGCGCGAAGACAGGCAAAACGGACATGGCAGGTTCCTGCTGGAGGAGGGGGAGGACAGGCAACGGACAGAAGTGTGCCGGCTGCCGACAGGGCATGGGCTATTCTGTCGCCTGTCTTCCACTCAGGAACCTGCGCCTGATGCGTCGAAAGATCGTTGCCGGAAATTGGAAGCTGCATGGCAGCCGCGCCTTCGCCACCGAACTGGTGGCCCAGATCGCCGCACACATGCCCCTGGAGGGTGTCGATGTCGTCATCCTGCCGCCACTGCCTTACCTGGGCGACCTGATCGAGGATTTCGAGGAACACCATCTGTGTTTCGGTGCCCAGGACGTCAGCAGTAACGAGAAGGGCGCCTACACCGGGGAAGTCTCGGCCACGATGCTGGTCGATGTCGGCGCCGAGTACGGGCTGGTCGGCCACTCCGAACGGCGCCAGTACCATCGTGAGAGCAGTGAGCTGGTGGCACATAAATTCGCCGCCGCCATGCATGCCGGTCTGATTCCGGTGCTGTGCGTGGGCGAGTCGCTGGAACAGCGCGAGGCCGACCAGACCGAGGCGGTGCTGCGCGCCCAGCTCGAGCCGGTGCTGGCGCTGGTGGGCAGCGCGGGCTTTGCCCGCGCCGTGCTCGCCTACGAGCCGATCTGGGCCATTGGCACCGGCCGCACCGCCAGCCCGGAGCAGGCGCAGGCGGTGCACGCGTTCCTGCGTGGCGAAGTCGCGAAGGCGGATGCTAGAATTGCCGATTCTCTGCCCATCCTGTACGGGGGCAGTGTCAAGCCCGATAACGCCAGCGAGCTGTTTGCGCAGCCCGACGTCGATGGCGGGCTGGTCGGAGGCGCCTCGCTGGTCGCCGAGGATTTCCTGGCCATCGCGCGTGCGGCGGCCGCTTGTTAACCCATTAAGTTTTGTCCGGGGACGGATTTCGAAATGCTGATGTTGATCCTCAATGTGGTCTACGTGCTGGTCGCGCTGGCGATGATTGCGCTGATCCTGATGCAGCGTGGCGCGGGTGCGGCAGCCGGTTCCGGCTTCGGTGCCGGCGCGTCGGGCACCGTGTTCGGCTCGCAGGGCGCGTCGAACTTCCTGTCCAAGTCGACCAAGTGGCTGGCGGTGGTGTTCTTCAGCATCAGCCTGTTCATGGCGTGGTACGCCACCCACGGCGCACGTCCGACCGACCAGAACCTGGGCGTGATGTCGCAGTCGGCCACCCCGGCGCCCGCCGCCGCGGGCGAGCTGACTCAGCCGTTGCCGCAGGCGCCGGCCGCCGGCGCAGTCCCGACCGCGCCTTCGCAGCCAGTTCCTGCCGCAACTCCGGCTGCAACGCCGGCGCAATCCGCACCGGTGCAGCAGGCGCCCGCGGCACGCGAAGAAAACGCTTCAGAACCAGCACAAAAACGCTGAAGCCGGTTACAATACGCTGCGCACTGGGATGCCCAGCGGCGCAACGTATGCCCAGGTGGCGGAATTGGTAGACGCACTACCTTGAGGTGGTAGCGACTTAGGTCGTAGGGGTTCGAGTCCCCTCTTGGGCACCATTGTTTGGCTGCAGTTCCTGCGCATCGCTGGTCGCGCGCGGGGTCTGCCTATACCCCATGCCGGCACGCGGCGCGTGCGGGCAGAGGCAAGAGAGAATCGCTGTGCTGGCCGAATATTTGCCGAGTCTGCTGTTTCTGATCGTCGCCACCGGTATCGGCATCGTGCTGATGCTGGTCGGTCGATTCCTCGGTCCGCGTAGTCCGGACCCGCGCAAGCTCTCGCCTTACGAGTGTGGCTTCGAAGCCTTCGAAGACGCGCGCATGAAGTTCGACGTGCGCTACTACCTGATCGCGATCCAGTTCATCGTGTTCGATCTGGAAATCATCTTCATCGTGCCGTGGACGCAGGTGTTCATGGAGATCGGCGCACGTTCGCTGGTCACCATGGGTCTGTTCGTCGGCATGTTGTTCCTCGGCTTTATCTACGTGTGGAAGAAGGGAGCGCTGGAATGGGAGTGATTCAGACCCTGGATCGTCTGATGACCAACCCGATGCCGGAAGGCCGGGTGGAAGACATCCTGCGCCCGGAAGGCGAAAACCCGCTGCTCGAGAAGGGCTACGTGACCACCAGCGTCGATGCGCTGCTGAACTGGGCGCGCACCGGCTCGATGTGGCCGATGACCTTCGGCCTGGCCTGCTGCGCGGTCGAGATGATGCATGCCGGCGCCGCGCGTCTGGATCTGGACCGCTACGGCGTGGTGTTCCGCCCGTCGCCGCGCCAGTCCGACGTGATGATCGTGGCCGGCACGCTGGTCAACAAGATGGCCCCGGCGCTGCGCAAGGTCTACGACCAGATGCCGGACCCGAAGTGGGTCATCTCGATGGGCAGCTGCGCCAATGGCGGCGGCTACTATCACTATTCGTATTCGGTGGTGCGCGGTTGCGATCGCATCGTGCCGGTGGACATCTACGTCCCCGGTTGCCCGCCGACCGCCGAGGCGCTGGTATACGGCATCCTGCAGCTGCAGAAGAAGATCTGGCGTACCCAGACCATCGCGCGCTGACACCCGTCTTCTTCTACTGAGAGCAGCCAAGCCCCCATGGCAGAGCAAGCATCTTCCTTCACTGACCGACTTGCGGCACGTTTCGCCGGTGCGCAGATCGCCGTGGCATTGCCGCGCGGCGAAGTGACGCTGGAAGTCGCTGCGGCCGATTGGCACGCCACCTGTCTGGCCCTGCGCGACGAGCTCGGTTTCGAACAGCTCAGCGACCTGTGCGGCGTCGATTACCTGGGCTACGGCAGCGACGAGTGGGATACCGCCGACGTGTCGTCGCAGGGCTTCAGCCGCGGCGTCGAGGGCAAGGCCGTCGGTCGTTTCGCCTGGGGCGAATTTCCCAGCCAGGAAAGCTCCGATGGCGCCCATCCGCAGCACATGCCCAAGCAGCGCTTTGCGGTGGTCGCGCAGCTGATCTCCTACCAGCACAACCAGCGTCTGCGCGTGCGTTGCTACGCACCGGACGAGCAGGTGCCGGTGGTGGTGTCGTTGACAGATATCTGGCCGGGCGTGAACTGGTTCGAACGCGAAGCCTTCGACCTGTTCGGCATCGTCTTCGATGGCCATCCGGACCTGCGCCGCATCCTGACCGACTACGGATTTGTCGGCCATCCGTTCCGCAAGGATTTCCCGCTGATCGGCAACGTTGAAGTGCGTTACGACGATGAGCGCAAGCGTGTCGTGTACGAGCCGGTGACCTCGGTCGAGCCGCGCGTCGGTGTGCCGCGCGTGATCCGCGACGATGCCCGTTATGAGACTGCCGCTGGTGAAGTGGGCAAGTCGGAGACCGCCAAGTGAGTGAGTTCCGCCAGGCAACCGATGCCTTCGCGAGCAATCCTGTCGAAAGCAAGCAGGAAATCCGCAATTACACGATGAACTTCGGCCCGCAGCATCCTGCGGCGCACGGCGTGCTGCGCCTGATCCTGGAAATGGACGGCGAGACCGTGGTGCGTGCCGATCCGCATATCGGCCTGCTGCACCGTGGCACCGAGAAGCTTGCCGAATCCAAGCCGTTCAACCAGTCGGTTCCTTACATGGACCGCCTGGATTACGTGTCGATGATGTGCAACGAGCACGCCTACGTGCGCGCGATCGAGTCCCTGATGGGCATCGAAGTGCCCGAGCGTGCGCATTACATCCGCACCATGTTCGACGAGATCACCCGCATCAAGAACCACCTGATGTGGGTCGGTTCCAACGCACTCGACCTAGGCGCGATGGCGGTGATGCTGTATGCATTCCGCGAGCGCGAAGAATTGATGGACGTCTACGAGGCGGTCAGTGGCGCGCGCATGCACGCTGCCTACTACCGTCCCGGCGGCGTGTATCGCGATCTGCCCGACCGCATGCCCAAGTACAAAGAATCCCGCTGGCACAAGGGTGGGGCGCTGAAGAAGCTCAATGCAGCGCGCGAAGGCTCGATGCTGGACTTCCTCGAGGATTTCACCAATACGTTCCCGTCGCGTGTGGACGAGTACGAGACGCTGCTGACCGACAACCGTATCTGGAAGCAGCGTACCGTCGACGTCGGCATCATCAGCCCGGATCTGGCGCGTGCCTGGGGCATGACCGGCCCGATGCTGCGTGGCTCGGGCATCGAATGGGACCTGCGCAAGAAGCAGCCGTATGCCAAGTACGACGCGGTGGAGTTCGACGTGCCCGTCGGCACCAATGGCGACTGCTACGACCGCTATCTGGTGCGCGTGGCCGAGATGCGCGAGTCCAACCGCATCATCAAGCAATGCGTGAAGTGGCTGAAGGCCAACCCCGGCCCGGTCATGGTCACCAATTTCAAGGTCGCTCCGCCAAGCCGCGAAGGCATGAAGGACGACATGGAAGCGCTGATCCATCACTTCAAGCTGTTCAGTGAAGGCTACTGCGTGCCGGCTGGCGAAACCTATTGCGCGGTTGAAGCGCCCAAGGGCGAATTCGGCTGCTATCTGATGTCCGATGGCGCCAACAAGCCGTTCCGCGTGCATCTGCGCGCGCCGGGCTTTGCGCATCTGTCGTCGATGGACGCAGTGGTGCGTGGCTATCTGCTGGCCGACGTCGTGGCGATGATCGGTACTTACGATTTGGTTTTCGGTGAGGTTGACCGATGAAGGCGACGGGTAATTTCGAAGCGGCGCGCGACGTCGATCCGCAGGTGGTGCTGAGCGACAAGACGCGCGCGCACATCGATCACTGGTTGAGCAAGTTCCCGCCCGATCGCAAGCGTTCGGCCGTGCTGCAGGGCCTGCACGCTGCGCAGGAGCAGAACCAGGGCTGGCTGACCGACGAGCTGATTGTCGGCGTGGCCAAGTATCTGGACCTGCCGCCGGTGTGGGCCTACGAGGTCGCCAGCTTCTACTCGATGTTCGAGACCGAGAAGGTCGGCCGCCACAACGTGGCGTTCTGCACCAACATCAGCTGCTGGCTCAACGGCGCCGAAGATCTGCTGGCGCACGCGGAAAAGAAACTGGGTTGCAAGCTGGGGCAGTCGACGGCCGATGGCCGCGTCTACCTCAAGCGCGAAGAAGAGTGCCTGGCGGCCTGCTCTGCAGCGCCGATGATGGTCATCAACGGCCATTACCACGAGCACCTGACGAAAGAGAAGGTCGACGCGCTGCTGGACGGGCTGGAGTAAGACATGGCACATCATCACGCACCCTCAGGCCCGGTCGGTCCGGCGCCGTTGCCGCATCAGGTCGTCTACACGACGCTGCACTACGACACCCCGTGGTCGTACGAGAGCTATCTGAAAACCGGTGGCTACGCCGCGCTGCGCAAGATCCTCGAAGAGAAGATCGCGCCGGCCGACGTCATCGAGATGGTCAAGGCGTCTAACCTGCGCGGCCGTGGCGGCGCAGGCTTCCCGACCGGCCTGAAGTGGTCGTTCATGCCCAAGGGCACGATGCAGAAGTACATCCTGTGCAACTCGGACGAATCCGAGCCGGGAACCTGCAAGGACCGCGACATCCTGCGTTACAACCCGCACTCGGTGGTGGAGGGCATGGCGATCGCCTGCTACGCCACCGGCTCGACCGTGGGCTACAACTACCTGCGTGGTGAGTTCCACCACGAGCCGTTCGAGAACTTCGAGCTGGCGCTGGCCGATGCCTATGCCAACGGCTGGCTGGGCAAGAACATCCTCGGCAGCGGCGTGGATATCGATATCTACGGTGCGCTGGGTGCCGGTGCCTACATCTGCGGCGAAGAAACCGCGCTGATGGAATCGCTGGAAGGCAAGAAGGGCCAGCCGCGCTACAAGCCGCCGTTCCCGGCCAACTTCGGCCTGTACGGCAAGCCGACCACCATCAACAACACCGAGACCTATGCGTCGGTGCCGGCGATCATTCGCAACGGCCCGGAATGGTTCCTGGGGCTGAGCAAGACCAAGAACGGCGGCCCGAAGATTTTCTCGGTGTCCGGCTGCGTGCAGAAGGGCGGCAATTTCGAAGTGCCGCTCGGCACCACCTTCGACGAACTGCTGGAAATGGCCGGTGGCCTGCGTCCGGGCCGCAAGCTCAAGGGCGTGGTGCCTGGCGGCGTGTCGATGCCGGTGCTGAAGGCCGACCAGGTCGCCGGGCTGCAGATGGACTACGACACCTTGCGTGCGCTCGGCACCGGCCTGGGGTCGGGTGCGATCGTGGTGCTGGATGACAGCGTGTGCTGCGTGCGCTTCGCCTGCCGCATCTCGCAGTTCTTCCACAAGGAATCCTGCGGCCAGTGCACTCCGTGCCGCGAGGGCACCGGCTGGATGCACCGCGTGCTGGAGCGCATCGTCGCCGGCAAGGCGACGATGGAAGACCTGCATCAGCTGCGCACCGTTGCCGGCCAGATCGAAGGACACACCATCTGCGCCTTCGGCGAGGCGGCGGCGTGGCCGATCCAAGGCTTCCTGCGCCAGTTCTGGGACGAGTTCGAGTACTACATCGTCAACGGTCGTTCGATCGTCGACACGCACGTCGGAGTGGCCGCATGAGCGCCCAACCAGTGAACCCCAACGTGCCACCGGACCATGTCACCGTCGAGATCGACGGTCAGTCCCTGGTGGTGCCGAAGGGTTCGATGATCATCCAGGCGGCCGACAAGGCCGGCATCCCGATCCCTCGCTTCTGCTACCACGAGAAGCTGCCGATCGCGGCCAACTGCCGCATGTGCCTGGTGGACGTCGAGAAATCCCCGAAGCCGTCGCCCGCCTGCGCCACGCCGGTGATGGACGGCATGAAGGTCACCACGCGGAGCGAAAAGGCGCTGAAGTACCAGCGCAGCGTGATGGAATTCCTGCTGATCAACCATCCGCTGGACTGCCCGATCTGCGATCAGGGCGGCGAGTGCGAACTGCAGGACGTGTCGCTTGGTTACGGCCGTTCGGTCAGCCGCTTCAACGAACGCAAGCGCGTGGTGCCGGACGAGGACATCGGTCCGCTGGTTGCCACCGAAATGACCCGCTGCATCCAGTGCACCCGTTGCGTGCGTTTCACCGCAGACATTGCCGGCACCTACGAGCTGGGTGGCATGTATCGCGGCGAGAACCTGCAGATCGGCACCTACGACGGCAAGCCGCTGACCACCGAAATCTCCGGCAACGTCATCGACGTCTGCCCGGTGGGCGCGCTGACCAACAAGGTGTTCCAGTTCCGTGCGCGTCCGTGGGAGCTGATGGCGCGCGAGTCGCTCGGTTACCACGATGCGATGGGCTCGAATCTGTTCCTGCACGTGCGTCGCGGCGAAGTGCTGCGCACCGTGCCGCGCGAGAACGAGGCGGTCAACGAGTGCTGGCTGTCCGACCGCGATCGTTATTCGCATCAGGGCCTGTATGCGGAAGACCGTGCGGTCAAGCCGCTGAAGAAGGTCAATGGACAGTGGACCGAGGTGAGCTGGGCCGAAGGTCTGGCCGCCGCGACGCAGATCCTGCGTGACAACGCCGGCGATCAGCTCGGTGTGCTGGTGCATCCGTCCACCTCCAACGAAGAGGGCGCCTTGCTCGCACGTCTGGCCGAAGGCCTGAACAGCGGCAATCTGGATCACCGCCTGCTCAACCGTGATTTCTCCGATGCCGCGGCGGCCGAAGCGTTCGCCACGCCGCTGGCAGAGATCGAGCGCGCCGATGTGGTGGTGCTGTTCGGCACCAACGTACGTCACGAGCTGCCGTTGCTGCATGCCCGCCTGCGCAAGGCCAGCATCCAGAACGGAACGCAGATCCATTCGGTCAACCCGGTCGATTTCGACTTTGCCTTCACCCAGGCAAGCCGTACGGTCGTTGCGCCGTCGCAGCTGGCCGGTGCTCTGGACGATGCGGCGTTGCGCGATGCGGTCAAGGGCGCCACGCGCGCGGTGATCGTGGTCGGTGCACTGGCTGAAAACCACCCGCAGGCTGCTGCATTGCGTGCCGCTGCACGCGACTTTGCCGCTGCAACCGGCGCCTCGCTGTGCCGCATCCCGCAGGGGGCGAACGCGGTCGGTCTGGTGTCGCAGGGTGTGCTGCCGACCGCACGCGATGTCGCCGGCATGCTGGCGCAGCCGCGCCAGGCCTACGTGCTGTATGGCATCGAGCCGGGTCTGGATTTCGCCGATGCCGCCGCTGCACGCAGCGCCTTGGCGGGTGCCAAGGTGGTCGCGTTTAGCCAGTTCGCCTGCGCCTCGACGCGCGACGTGGCCGATGTGATCCTGCCGATCGGTGCGCTGCCGGAAATCGACGCATCGCTGACCAATCTGGATGGCCGCGTGCAGACCGCACGTGCCGCCGGTCGTCTGCCGGTCGAAGCCCGCGAAGGCTGGCGCGTACTGCGTGCGCTCGGTGGCGAGCTGGGTCTGGCCGGTTTCGAATTCATCGATCTGGTCGGCCTGCGTGCCGGCATGCAGAACCGTTCCGTCAGCCCTGTCGCCTCGGCGCAGCCGGCTGCGGCCAGCGACGGGCTGGAAGTTGCCGCCACCGCTGCGATCTATCGCACCGATGCAGTGGTGCGTCGCGCCGCCGCGCTGCAATCGCATCCGCTCAACATCGCGCCGTGTGTGGCGATGCATCCGGAGCAGGCTGCGCAGTTGCAGGTCGGCGCTGGTCAGATGGTCAAGGTCGGTACCGATGCCGGTAAGGCGACGTTGCCGGTGGTGCTGGACAAGCGCGTCGCACCGGGCACGGTGTGGATCGAATCCGGCCATGGCGCAACCGCGCCGCTCGGTGCCGGTCGTGTAACGGTGGTGGCTGCATGAACGAATTGCTGTTGAACCTGGTCGATCCCCTGCACCAGTGGTTTGTCGGTCTGGGCGATGGCGGCGTGGTGCTGTGGACCGTGCTGAAGATCCTGCTGATCACCGTGCCGGTGATCGTGTCGGTGGCCTTCTACGTGGTCTGGGAGCGCAAGCTGATCGGCTGGATGCACGTGCGTCACGGGCCGATGTACGTGGGCATGGGTATCTTCCAGGCCTTCGCCGACGTGTTCAAACTCCTGTTCAAGGAGATCGTGCAACCGAGCAGCTCGCACAAGGCGATGTTCATCATTGCGCCGCTGCTGACCCTGGCGCCGGCCTTCGCGGCCTGGTCGGTAGTGCCGTTCGACGCGCAGCTGGTGCTGTCCAACGCCAACGTCGGTTTGCTGTATCTGCTGGCGATGACCTCGCTGGGCGTGTACGGCATCATCCTGGCCGGCTGGGCATCCAACTCCAAGTACGCGTTCCTGGGTGCGATGCGCTCGGCCGCGCAGGTGGTCAGCTACGAAATCGCGATGGGCTTTGCGCTGGTCGGCGTGATGATCGCTTCCGGCAGCGTCAACCTGAGCCAGATCGTGTTCGCGCAGGCGGGCAGCTCCGGTTTCTTCGACTGGTTCCTGATTCCGCTGTTCCCGTTGTTCATCGTGTACTGGGTGTCCGGCGTCGCCGAAACCAACCGCGCTCCGTTCGACGTGGTGGAAGGCGAATCGGAAATCGTCGCCGGCCACATGGTGGAGTACTCGGGCGGTGCGTTCGCGCTGTTCTTCCTGGCCGAATACGCCAACATGATCCTGGTCAGCTTTCTGATCTCGATCTTCTTCCTCGGCGGCTGGTTGAGCCCGATCCAGGGTTGGGTCAACGCGGATATCTCGCCGTGGATCGACTGGGTGTGGAAGGGCGGTTGGCCGTGGCTGCTGATGAAGGTGTTCTTCTTCGCCAGCGCCTACATCTGGTTCCGTGCCAGCTTCCCGCGCTACCGCTATGACCAGATCATGCGTCTGGGCTGGAAGGTGTTCATTCCGCTCACGATCGTGTGGATCGCAGTGACGGCGTTGATGGTGTTTTACGGCGTGATCCAGAAGGGCGTGTAACTGATGAACAAGATCACCCATTACTTCAAGAGCCTGCTCCTGCTCGAACTGCTAGGCGGCCTGTGGCTGACGTTGAAATACACGTTCAAGCCCAAGTACACCGTGCTGTATCCGATGGAGAAGTTCCCGCAGTCGCCGCGTTTCCGTGGCCTGCACGCATTGCGTCGCTACCCCAACGGCGAAGAGCGTTGCATCGCCTGCAAGCTCTGCGAAGCGGTGTGCCCGGCGCTGGCGATCACCATCGACTCGGCCAAACGCGAAGACGGCTCGCGCCGCACCACGCGCTACGACATCGATCTGTTCAAGTGCATCTTCTGCGGCTTCTGCGAAGAAAGCTGCCCGGTGGACTCGATCGTCGAGACGCACATCCTCGAGTACCACTTCGAGAAGCGTGGCGAGAACATTGTCAACAAGCCGCAGCTGCTGGCGATCGGAGACCGGTTTGAAACCGAGATCGCCGAGCGTCGCGCTGCCGATGCCGCCTTCCGTTGAGGTCATGATGGACTGGGTCACTATTGCTTTTTACGCCTTCTCCGCCGTCGCGGTCGTGTCCGCCGGTGCGGTGATCAGCGTGCGCAACCCGGTGTACGCCGTGTTGTGCCTGATCCTCACCTTCTTCTCGATGGCATGCATCTGGTTGCTGGTCGGTGCCGAGTTCCTCGGCGTGACGCTGGTGCTGGTCTACGTCGGCGCGGTGATGGTGCTGTTCCTGTTCGTGGTGATGATGCTGGACATCGACACCAGCCGCCTGCGCGAAGGGTGGGTCAAGTACATGCCGGTCGGTGTCATCGTGGCGGTTGCCATGCTGGCGCAGATGGTCACCCTGATCGGGGTCAAGGCGCGCAGTGCCGCACCGTTCCCGGCCGATAACGCCGCTGCGCAGGCCGCCGACGTGTCGAACCTGACCTGGCTAGCCAAGACCCTTTACACCCAGTTCCTGCTGCCGTTCGAGTTCGCCGCGGTGATCCTGACCGTGGCCGTGGTGGCCGCGGTGATGCTGACCCTGCGCAAGCGCACCGGCATCAAGCACCAGAATGCGGGCGAGCAGTCGCGAGTGAAGGCGGGCGATCGTCTGCGCATGGTCAAAATGGCGGTTGAAAAGCCGGTACAGGTCGCGCCGAAGCTGGATGCGGCCGACGGACAGGAGGCGAAGTCTTGATTACCTTGGGCCACCTGCTGGGACTGGGCGCGGTGCTGTTCTGCATCTCCCTGGCCGGCATCTTCCTCAACCGCAAGAACGTCATCGTGCTGCTGATGTCGATCGAGCTGATGCTGCTGTCGGTCAACGTCAACTTCATTGCGTTCTCGCGCGAGCTTGGCGACCCCGCCGGTCAGCTGTTCGTGTTCTTCATCCTGACCGTTGCCGCCGCGGAGGCTGCGATCGGCCTTGCGATCCTGGTGACTCTGTTCCGCACGCGCCGCACGATCAATGTGGCCGAAGTCGATACGTTGAAGGGCTGACCTGTAGATGGAAATCACTCTCTCCAAGAGTCTGTTGATCGCGGTGGTGCTTGCACCGCTGGTCGGCAGCATCATCGCCGGCCTGTTCGGTCGCCAGGTAGGGCGCAAGGGCGCGCAATACGTCACCATCCTGGGTGTGGCGGTCAGCTGCATGCTGTCGTGCCTGACGCTGTATCAACTGGTGGAGCAGGGCGCCAGCCCGTTCAACCAGAACCTGTACACCTTCTTCGATGTCGGTAACTACTCGGCGCATGTCGGCTTCATGGTCGATCGCCTGACCGCGATGATGATGGTGGTGGTGACCTTCGTGTCGCTGCTGGTGCACATCTACACCATCGGCTACATGGAAGAAGACCCGGGCTACCAGCGTTTCTTCAGCTACATCTCGTTGTTCACCTTCTCCATGCTCACGCTGGTGATGAGCAACAACTTCCTGCAGCTGTTCTTCGGCTGGGAAGCGGTGGGTCTGGTGTCCTACCTGTTGATCGGTTTCTGGTTCAAGCGCCCGACCGCCGTGTTCGCCAACATGAAGGCGTTCCTGGTCAATCGCGTCGGCGACTTCGGCTTCATTCTCGGCATCGCCGGTGTGCTGCTGTGGTTCGGCTCGCTGGACTACTCCACCGTGTTCGCCAACGCGACCACCATGGCCGGTGCCAAGGTGCAGCTGTTCGCGGGGCATGAGTGGAGCGTGATGACGCTGATCTGCATCTGCCTGTTCATCGGCGCGATGGGCAAGTCGGCGCAGGTGCCGTTGCACGTGTGGCTGCCGGACTCGATGGAAGGCCCGACCCCGATTTCGGCACTGATCCATGCCGCGACGATGGTGACCGCCGGCATCTTCATGGTCGCGCGCATGTCGCCGCTGTTCGAGCTGTCGGAAACCGCGTTGAACTTCATCCTGTTCATCGGTGCGACCACGGCCTTCTTCACCGGCCTGATCGGCATCGTGCAGAACGACATCAAGCGCGTGGTTGCGTACTCCACGCTGTCGCAGCTGGGCTACATGACCGTGGCGCTGGGCGTGTCGGCGTATTCGGCCGCCGTGTTCCACCTGATGACGCATGCCTTCTTCAAGGCGCTGCTCTTCCTGGCGGCCGGTTCGGTCATCATCGGCATGCACCACGAGCAGGACATGCGCAAGATGGGCGGCCTGCGCAAGTACATGAAGGTGACCTACTGGACCAGCGTGATCGGTACCTTGGCACTGGTCGGCACGCCGTTCTTCTCCGGCTTCTACTCCAAGGACACCATCATCGAGGCAGCCGCACACCATGCCCATGAGTCGCATAGCTGGATCGCGACCTATGGCTATTGGGCAGTGCTCGGCGGCGTGCTGGTGACCAGCTTCTACAGCTTCCGCCTGCTGTTCCTGACCTTCCACGGCAAGGAACGCTTCCGCGATGCCCATGCGCACGATGCGCATGCACACCACGACAGTGCGCACACCGATGCCGAGGCGCAGGTCCACGCGCACGACAGTCATGCGCACGACGTGCATGCACACGATACGCACGGCCACGACGACCACGGTCATGGCCACCATGGTGCCCACGAGCCGCACGAATCCAAGTGGGTGGTGACGCTGCCGTTGATCCTGCTGGCGATCCCGTCGGTGGCGATCGGTTTCTTCACCATCGGTCCGATGCTGTTCGGCACCGACTGGCAGGGCCACCACGCCGCGCATGCGCTCAAGGGGCAGGCAGTGTCGTTCTTCACCGGCATCGTCGATTTCTACGATCCGGCGCGTGACACCGTCGGCGCACTGGCCGAAGAGTTCCATGGCCCGGTCGCCTTCGCGCTGCATGGCATGATGGCGGCACCGTTCTTCCTGACGGTCGCCGGCCTGCTGCTGGCTGCGCTGTTCTATCTGTGGAAGCCGGAACTGGCTACCAAGTCGCGCAAGGCGTTCGCGCCGGTGGTGTGGCTGCTGGAAAACAAGTACGGCTTCGACAAGCTCTGGATCAATGGCTTCGCCGGTGGCGGCGTGGTCCTTGGCAAGGCGTCACGTGCCATCGATACCCATGTGGTCGACGGTGTCGTCGTCAATGGTTCTGCCCGACTGATCGACCTGGCTGCAAATCTGCTGCGTCGCACGCAATCCGGTTTCCTCTATCACTACGCCTTCGCAATGATCATCGGTTTGATCGCCTTGTTGGCGGTACTGATGCATTTCTGGCGTTGACCTGTACGGAATAAGAAAACGTGTCGAACTGGCCTTTACTGTCTATCTTGATCTGGCTGCCGATTATCGGTGGCGCCTTGATCCTTGCGTTGCGCAACGCCGAGACTGCCCGCTGGGCATCGCTGGCGGTGGCGGTGGCGACCTTTGTGCTGAGTCTGCCGCTGCTGGGCTACGACACCGCCAATGACGCCCTGCAGTTCATCGAACTGCATGCCTGGATCCCGGCCTACAACATCGGCTACAACCTGGGCGTGGACGGCATCGCGGTCGCGTTGATCGTGCTGACCACGCTGGTGACGGTGCTGGCGCTGATCGGTGCCTGGCGCTCGATCGACAAGCGCGTCAATCAGTACGTCGCCGCCTTCCTGATCCTGGAAGGCGTCACGGTCGGCATCTTTGCCGCGACCGACGCGATGCTGTTCTATGTCTTCTTCGAAGCCATGCTGATCCCGATGTTCCTGATCATCGGCGTCTGGGGCGGTCCGCGGCGCATCTACGCGGCGATGAAGTTCTTCCTGTACACCTTCCTCGGCTCGGTGCTGATGCTGGTGGGCCTGGTCTACCTGTACCTGAAGGGCGGTAGCTTCCAGCTGGCCGACCTGTACGCGTTGCAGCTGACCGCCAAGGAACAGACCTGGATCTTCTTCGCCTTCCTGATCGCGTTTGCGGTCAAGGTGCCGATGTTCCCGGTGCACACCTGGCTGCCGGATGCGCACGTCGAGGCGCCGACCGCCGGCTCGGTGATCCTGGCTGCGATCGCGTTGAAGATCGGTGGCTACGGCTTCCTGCGCTTCAACCTGCCGATCGTGCCGGATGCGAGCCACGAGTTCGCCTGGCTGGTGATCACGCTGTCGCTGATCGCGGTGGTCTACGTCGGTCTGGTGGCCCTGGTGCAGGACGACATGAAGAAGCTGGTGGCGTATTCGTCCATCGCGCACATGGGCTTCGTCACCCTTGGCACCTTCATCGCCTTCACCCTGGTCCGTGAGTACGGCAGCACCGACGCCGCCCGTCTGGGCCTGCAGGGTGCGATGGTGCAGATGATTTCGCACGGCTTCGTGTCCGGTGCGATGTTCTCCTGCATCGGCGTGCTGTACGACCGCATGCATACCCGCCGCATCGCCGATTACGGCGGCGTGGTCAACGTGATGCCGTGGTTCGCGACGTTCTCCATGCTGTTCTTCATGGCCAATGCCGGCCTGCCGGGTACCAGTGGCTTCGTCGGCGAGTTCATGGTGATCCTGGCCAGCTTTCAGAAGCATCCGCTGGTTGCCTTCGCTGCCGCCACCACGCTGGTGATCACCGCCGCGTATACGCTGTGGCTCTACAAGCGCGTGTTCTTCGGCGAAGTGGCCAATGCCCATGTGGCCGAGCTGAAGGACATCAATGGCCGTGAGGCGTTCGTGCTGGGGGTGTTCGCCGTTGGCGTGCTGGCCCTGGGCCTGTATCCGAAGCCGCTGACCGATCTGATGGAACCATCGATCGCCAAGCTGGCTACCCAGATTGCCGCGTCCAAGCTGTAACAGCTTGCCGTACGTTTTGATTTCCAGGATTTGATGATGACCACGCCAACGCTCGCGCCGTTGACCACCGCTGACCTGGCTCCGCTTGTTCCGGAGCTGGTGCTGATCGGCGGCGCCTTTGCACTGCTGATGCTCGACCTGTTCGTGAGCCAGCGGAACAAGGTCTGGACCCACCTGTTCTCCGTCGCCGTGCTCGCGGTGGTGTTCGCGCTGTTGGCGACCGGTACGGGCGGGCAGGGCGAGATCTTCCACGGCATGTTCGTGCGCGACACTGCGGCCGACGTGATGAAGACGGTGATCGTGCTGGTCAGTGGCCTGAGCCTGGTCTATGGCTGGACCTACCTGCGCGAACGCAATCTCTATCAGGGCGAGATCCCGGTGCTGGTGTTGTTCGCCACCGCCGGCATGATGCTGCTGACCTCGGCCGGCAGCCTGCTGATGGTGTACCTGGGCCTGGAACTGCTCGCGCTGTGCTCGTACGCATTGGTCGCCTCCAATCGCGACAACGGCCTGGCCACCGAAGCGGCGATGAAGTACTTCGTGCTCGGTTCGTTGGCCTCGGGCCTGCTGCTGTACGGCATGTCGCTGGTCTACGGCGCCACCGGTACGCTGAGCCTGAGCGGCATCCACGACGCGATCGAAGGCTCCAACGAGCGCACGCTGCTGCTGACCGGCACCATCTTCATGATCGCCGGCGTGGCCTTCAAGCTGGGTGCTGCCCCGTTCCACATGTGGTTGCCTGACGTGTACCAGGGTGCGCCGGCGCCGATCGCCTTGTTCATCAGCTCTGCGCCCAAGCTCGCTGCCTTCGGTATGGCGTATCGCCTGCTCGAGGTTGGCATGGGGCCGCTGTCGCCGCAGTGGCATCTGTTGATCGGCGGCCTGTCCGCGGTGTCGCTGGTGATCGGCAACCTGATGGCGATTGCGCAGAGCAATCTCAAGCGCATGCTGGCGTACTCGACCGTCTCGCACATCGGCTTTCTGTTGATGGGCGTGGCCGGGGGTGGCGAGGAAGGCTATGCGGCGGCGATGTTCTACGCGGTGAGCTACACCATCATGTCGACTGCCGCGTTCGGTGCGATCATCGCGTTGTCGCGCAATGGCTTCGAAGCGGAGAATATCGACGACTTCAAGGGACTCAACGCACGCAATCCGTGGATGGCCGGCCTGGTGCTGTGCATCATGGCCTCGCTTGCGGGTATCCCGCCGTTCCTGGGTTTCTGGACCAAGCTGGCGGTGCTCGGCGCCGCGGTGAAGGGCGACATGCTGTGGTTGGCCCTGGTCGGCGTGCTCTGCGCGGTGATTGGCGCCTTCTACTATCTGCGCGTCATCAAGGTCATGTACTTCGATGAGCCGGTGGGCGAGCCGTTGCCGGCCAACAACGATCGTGTGCTAGGTACCGTGCTCGGTGTCAACGCGCTTGCGTTGCTTGCGCTGGGCCTGGCCTGGAGCCCGATCATGGTGTGGTGCCAGCGTGCATTTGCAGGCCTCGCCTGAGTCAGGCGTCCTTGTATGACCTCGCGGCGCGTGTGTTACGCGCGCCGTCGAGGGAGGGCTGAAATAAAGTCGTGATTGCTGTTTCGTTTTTGTTGCAATGCGGTTATCATTTGCCGCGACGTTGAAGACCCCCCGGGGTTTTCAATCGATGAAAAACTAGGGCTTGCAATTGCCGCTCAAGTTCTTCATAATTCCGCTTCTGCTGCGGGGTGGAGCAGTCTGGCAGCTCGTCGGGCTCATAACCCGAAGGTCGCAGGTTCAAATCCTGCCCCCGCTACCAAGTTTTGAAGTACTGCTTTAATGCAATGCCTTAGGGCAGTCCTTCAGCTTCTTGGATCGCAAAGACGCATGTTCCCGTCTTTGCGCCGACCCTGAGAGGTCGGGCTTTTTTCACGCAAGGGGCCCATCGGGCCCCTTGTTTTTTCCGGAACCGGAAAGTTTGCTGCCGGTTGCCGGGGTTCTACTGGCAATCATCTGATCAGGGCAGTCTGTGAGCGAAAAAGCGACCGAAATCGCGAATCTGCTGAGTCCAACGGTTGAGTCCTTGGGCTTGGAACTGCTGGGTGTGGAATATCTTCCCGCTCCAGGTGGCGCCACATTGCGCCTGTACATCGATGTGCCGCTGGCCGAACAGCCCGAGCGTGTCATCAACGTCGACGACTGCGAGCGTGTGAGCCGCGAAGTCTCGGCCCAGCTCGACGTCGAAGACCCCATCACCGGCAACTACACGCTCGAGGTGTCCTCGCCGGGTGTGGACCGTCCGTTGTTCACGCTGGAGCAGTTCGGCCGTCACGTTGGCGAGTCCGCCAAGATCGTGCTGAAGCTGGCGCAGGATGGCCGGCGCCGCTTCCAGGGCCAGATCGTGCGGATCGACTCCGAGGCGGATGCGGTGGTCTTCGCCGTCGACGGCAAGGATGTGCAGATCGGCTTCGACAACATCGATAAGGCGCGCATCCTGCCGGATTGGGTCGCCCTGGGCCTGGCCCCGCAAAAACCGAACAAGCCCGGCCCGAAAAAACCCGGGCACGACAAGAAGAAACCATCCAACGAGTCGGCGGCTGGCAAGCCGCGCGCGGAGTGACGAAATGAGCAAGGAACTTTTGCTGGTAGTGGATGCGGTGGCCAACGAAAAGGGCGTGCCGCGCGAAGTGATCTTCGATGCGATCGAGGCCGCGCTGGCTTCCGCAGCGAAGAAGCGCTATCCCGACCAGGACGTGCTGACGCGCGTGACCATCGACCACAAGGACGGTAACTACGAAACCTATCGTCGTTGGGAAGTGGTTGCCGACGATGTCGTGATGGAATCCCCGGATCGCCAGGTGCGTCTGATGGATGCCGTTGACGAAGCCGACGGCGTCGAGGTGGGAGACTACATCGAAGAACAGATCGAAAACCCGGACTTCGGCCGTATCGCGGCGCAGGCTGCCAAGCAGGTGATCGTGCAGCGTGTGCGCGAGGCCGAGCGTCAGCAGGTGGTCGATGCCTGGAAGGATCGCGTCGGCGAGTTGATCACCGGTGTGGTCAAGCGCGCCGAGCGCGGCAACATCTTTGTCGATCTGGGCGGCAATGCCGAAGCCTTCATTCCCAAGGACAAGGGCATTCCGCGTGACGTGCTGCGCCCCGGCGACCGCGTGCGCGGCTATCTGGCCGAAGTGCGTTCGGAGCCACGTGGCCCGCAGCTGTTCATCAGCCGCGCCGCGCCGGAATTCATGATCGAGCTGTTCAAGCTCGAAGTGCCAGAAGTGGGTCAGGGCCTGGTCGAGATCAAGGCCTGCGCACGCGATCCGGGCGACCGCGCCAAGATCGCAGTGATCGCGCACGATACCCGCACCGATCCGATCGGCGCGTGCATCGGCATGCGTGGTTCGCGCGTGCAGGCGGTATCCAACGAGCTCAATGGCGAGCGCGTGGACATCGTGCTGTGGAACGAGAACCCGGCCAACTTCGTCATCAATGCGATGGCGCCGGCCGAAGTGCAGTCGATCATCGTCGATGAAGACAAGCACTCGATGGATCTGGCCGTGGCCGAAGACCGCCTGGCCCAGGCGATCGGCAAGGGCGGCCAGAACGTGCGCCTGGCCAGCCGCCTGACCGGTTGGCAGCTCAACGTGATGACCGCCGACCAGGTGGCCGCCAAGTCCGAAGCCGAGCAGACCTCCGCGCGCCAGTTGTTCATGGATCGCCTGGAAGTGGACGAGGAAATCGCAGCGATCCTGGTGACTGAAGGCTTCAATACGGTCGAAGAAATCGCCTACGTGCCGGTCGGCGAGTTGCTGGCGGTGGAAGGCTTCGACGAAGACATCGTCGAAGAGTTGCGCGCCCGCGCCCGCGATGCGTTGCTCAACGCTGCGCTGGCAGAAGAAGAAGGCCTGGAAGGAACTCAGCCCACCGAGGACCTGCTGGCGCTGGAGGGGATGGACGAGGAAACGGCCTTTGCTCTGGCCGAGCACGGCGTGCGCACCAGCGAGGACTTGTCCGACCTGGCAGCGGACGAGATCGTCGACTTCGGCATCGAGGGTCTGACCCAGGAGCGCGCCGCGGCGCTGATCCTGGCGGCCCGCGCCGAGGAGATCGCCCGTTTGGAGCGCGGCGAATGAGCCGGCAATGAACCGCGCCCTGACCCCATCAGGGCTTAGAATCAGCGTTTCCCTTGCTCTGGGCGAGGGGGCGCCAACCAGATCATAGGATCCGAATGTCGCAGCAAACCACCATCCGCAAGCTTGCCGAACTGGTCAATACGCCGGTCGATAAACTGCTGGTTCAACTGGCCGAGGCCGGAATGAAGTTCAGCGGTCCCGACCAGGTCGTGACCAGCACCGAGAAGATGAAACTGCTTGGCTTCCTGCGTCGCACGCATGGCAAGGCCGAGACGCCTGCCGAGGCGGCGAGCGAAGCAGCCAAGAAGATCACCCTCAACCGGCGCAAGCTGCAGGAAGTCACGGTCAGCGCCGGCCGCACCAAGACCACGGTCAACGTGGAAGTGCGGCAGAAGCGCACCTATGTGAAGTCCGAAAACGAAGGCGGCGGCCGTCCTGCGCCGATGACGCCGGACGAAGAGCGCGCCGACATCCTGGCCAAGCTCGCCGCTTCGCGTCAGCGCAATCTCGACGAGCAGCAGGCACTGGCCGAAAGCGACCGCCTGCGCGACGAGGCGATCCAGCGCAAGCGCGAAGAGGAACAGGCTGCGCGCGACCGCGCCGAAGCCGAGCGCAAGGCTGCCGAGGAAGCCGCTGCGGCTGCCAGTGCGCCGGCGCCGGTGGCTGCCGCACCCGCACCGTCTGCAGCACCTGCCGCACGCGCACCGTCGCCGTCGTCTGCGCCGCGTCCGGCCCGTCCGGCTGGCGCATCGCCGGCATCGCGCCCGGCCACGCCGGCGCGTCCGGACGACCGTTCCAATGCCGCCAAGCACAAGACGCGCGGTTCGCACGTCATGGTGGCCGGTGTCGAGGACGACGATGCGACCAAGCGTTTTGCCGGGCAGTTGCACCTGTCCGCGGCAGATCGTGCGCGCCGTTCCAACGTGCGCGGCAAGCCGACCGGTCGTCCGGGCTCGTCGTCCTCGCGTCGTGGCAACGACAATGGCCGTGGTGGCAACCAGGGCAACAGCGGTCCGCACGGATTCGAACGTCCGACCGCACCGGTGGTGCGCGAAGTGGCGATCGGCGAGACCATCACCGTGGCTGATCTGGCGCAGAAGCTCGCGCTCAAGGGCGGCGACGTGGTCAAGGCGCTGTTCAAGATGGGCGTCATGGCGACCATCACCCAGAGCATCGACCATGACACCGCCGCGCTGGTGACCGAAGAACTTGGCCACAAGGCCGTGCGTGCCGACAATGCCGACTTCGAGGATGCGCTGCTGGCACATGCCGAGGATGCGCAGGGCGATGCCACGCCGCGTCCGCCGGTGGTGACCATCATGGGTCACGTCGATCACGGCAAGACCTCGCTGCTGGATTACATCCGTCGCACCAAGATCGCCTCCGGCGAAGCCGGCGGCATCACCCAGCACATCGGTGCGTACCACGTCGAAACCGCCCGTGGCGTCATCAGCTTCCTGGATACGCCCGGCCATGCCGCGTTTACCTCGATGCGTGCCCGTGGCGCCAAGATCACCGACATCGTGGTGCTGGTGGTTGCAGCCGATGACGGCGTGATGCCGCAGACCAAGGAAGCGGTGGCGCATGCCAAGGCGGCAGGCGTTCCGTTGATCGTGGCGGTGAACAAGATCGACAAGGCCGGTGCCGATCCGCTGCGGGTCAAGAACGAATTGCTGGCCGAAAACGTGGTGGCCGAAGAGTTCGGTGGCGATACCCAGTTCATCGAAGTGTCGGCCAAGGTCGGTACCGGTGTGGACACGCTGCTGGACGCGATCTCGCTGCAGGCCGAAGTGCTGGAACTCAAGGCAGTGGCCGAAGGCCGCGCCAGCGGCACCGTGATCGAATCCTCGCTGGACAAGGGTCGCGGCCCGGTGGCCACGGTGCTGGTGCAGCAGGGCGCGCTGAAGCGTGGCGATTACCTGGTGTGCGGCATCCAGTACGGCCGCGTGCGTGCGCTGTTCGACGAGACCGGCCACCAGCCGGCCTCGGCCGGCCCGTCGATCCCGGTGCAGGTGCTCGGCCTGTCCGGCGTGCCGGAAGCCGGCGACGACTTCGTGGTCGTCGACGACGAGCGTCTGGCCAAGGACGTGGCGCAGCAGCGCGAAACCAAGCGTCGCGAGTCGCGTCTGGTGGCCTCGGCCAGCAACCGCATGGAAGACATCCTGGCCCAGATGGGCAAGGGTGAAGGCCAGCAGGTGCTGAACCTGGTGATCAAGGCCGACGTGCAGGGCTCGGTGGAAGCGCTCAAGCAATCGCTGGTGGCGTTGTCCAACGACGACATCCGCATCAACGTGATCCACTCCGGCGTGGGCGGCATCACCGAATCCGATGCGAATTCGGCAGCGGCCTCCAAGGCCACGGTGATCGGCTTCAACGTGCGTGCCGATGCCTCGGCCCGCAAGATCGTCGAGTCCAACGGCATCGATCTGCGTTACTTCTCGATCATCTATGACGTGATCGACCAGGTGAAGCAGGTGGCCTCCGGTCTGCTCGGCGTGGAAATCCGCGAAGAGATCATCGGCATCGCACAGGTCCGCGATGTGTTCCGCAGCTCGAAGTTCGGCGCGGTTGCAGGCTGCATGGTCATCGAAGGCGTGGTGAAGCGCAGCAAGCCGATCCGCGTACTCCGCGACAGCGTCGTGGTGTTCGAGGGCGAGCTGGAATCGCTGCGTCGCTTCAAGGAAAACGTCGAGGAAGTGCGCAACGGTACCGAGTGCGGTATCGGCGTGAAGGCCTACAACGACGTCAAGGCCGGCGACCAGATCGAGTGCTTCGAGCGTATCGAAGTCGCCCGCACGCTGTAAGGGCTGCCGGGGCCTGCGGGCCCCGGACTCCGCCAGGCGGAGTTGCAACGCGAGTTCTGCAAGGCGGGGGCGGCATGGCCGCCCGCGTCCGTTTTTGGCTTCGGTGCCAATTGGCCCTCCGAATCAACCAGGTCCATGACCATGCCAACCAAATCATTTCATCGCACCGACCGCGTTTCGGCGCAGGTGCGTCGCGACCTCGGCACGATCGTGCACGCGGCCGTGCGCGACCACGGCCTGCCGTCGGTCAGCGTTTCCGACGTCGAAATCAGCCGCGACCTGGCGCATGCCAAGGTGTTCGTCACCGCGCTGCAGCAGGAACGCTCGGCCGAAGCGGTCAAGGGGCTCAAGGAAATCGCCGGTCAGTTGCGTACGCAGCTGGCGCGCGCGATGAAGCTGCGCCACGTGCCCGAGCTGCATTTCCATTACGACGATTCGGTCGACCGCGGCGAGCGTATCGACAACCTGCTGCGTGACCTGGACGATGTCGGCCCCGAGGCCGCATCCAGCGACGAGGACGCCGAGCAGCGCTGAGCGCTGCCGGCCCGCCGCCTGTCGATCAGCGGCCCCGATTTCAACGGGCACGCACAGTGCCCGATTCGAGCACCGATCTGTTGAAACCCCGTATCGTCTATCGCCCGTTGCACGGCATCCTGTTGCTCGACAAGCCGGCTGGAGTCAGCTCCAACACGGCCTTGCAGTCCGCGCGCCGTTTGTTGCGTGCCGAAAAGGGCGGCCACACCGGCAGCCTGGATCCGCTGGCCACCGGCTTGCTGCCGCTGTGTCTGGGCGAGGCCACCAAGATTGCCGGCCTGCTGCTCGGTTCGGCCAAGGCCTACGACGCCGAGATCGTGCTGGGTGTCACCACCGATACCGACGATGCCGATGGTCAGGTGTTGCGCGAGCGTGCGTTGCCGGCACTGGGCGAAGACGCGCTGCGTGCAGCGCTGACGCCCTTCATCGGGCGCATCCGCCAACAGGCGCCGATCTATTCTGCGCTCAAGCAGGGTGGCGAGCCGCTGTACGCCAAGGCTCGCCGTGGCGAGGTGATCGAGGCGCCGGTGCGCGAGGTCGATGTGCATGCGATCGATGTGCTCGGTTACGCCGCGCCGCGGCTGCAGTTGCGTGTGACCTGCGGCTCGGGCACCTATATCCGCAGCCTGGCGCGCGATCTGGGCGAGGTGCTTGGCTGCGGTGCGCATATCGCCTCGCTGCGCCGGCTCTGGGTGGAGCCGTTTCGCGCGCCGCAGATGATCACGCTGGAAGCGCTGTCGGCAGCCCTGGAAGCGGGCACCGACGCGCAGGAGCTATTGCTGCCGATCGAGGCCGGACTGGCCGATTTTGCGCGGATCGTGCTCGATGCGTCGCATGCGGCGCGTTTTCGCATGGGTCAGCGTCTGCGCGATCCTGCATTCCCGACCGGCCAGGTGGCCGTGTTCGGACCCGACGGGATCCCCTCAGGGCTAGGCCTGGTGGACGCGGAGGGGCGTTTGTCGCCGCAGCGATTGTTCAATGGACTGAACGAAGCAGGGGCTTGTTAAGGTTTAGTCAACTTGTTCCCGGGCCCGCACGACGTTACAATTTTGCGGCCCCGATCGGGGCACCTCCAGCGCCAAGCGCGCTCATCCCTAGCAAACGGCGAGTCCGGCGGTGCGTCATGCACGTTCCTGCCGACCACGCATCTATCGAGTAAACATCATGTCCGTCGACACCCAGAAAGTTATTGAAGACAACAAGCGCAGCGCCCAGGACACCGGTTCGCCGGAAGTGCAGGTCGCCCTGCTGACCGCGCGCATCGAGCTGCTGACTGGTCACTTCAAGACCCACAAGAAGGATCACCACAGCCGTCGTGGCCTGCTGCAGATGGTCAACCGTCGCCGCAGCCTGCTCGACTACCTGAAGAAGAAGGACAACGAGCGTTACAAGTCCTTGATCGAGAAGCTCGGCCTGCGCCGCTAATCGAGTCACACCGCCGCGGCGCAGCGATGCGCCGCGGCTTTGTTTTGGTCATTCGCATCACGTTATCTGCAGCATGCAGTTCATGGGCCGGAGCCTCCCGGCCGCCCGTTCTCGGCATGGGTCGACGACGGTCCAACGAAGACAGCAACACCTAAGGGAAAAAACCTCCGTGGCAAAAATCACCAAAACCTTCCAGTACGGCAAGCACACCGTCACCCTGGAGACGGGCGAAATCGCTCGCCAGGCAGGCGGCGCCGTCATCGTCAAGTTCGACGACACCGTACTGCTGGTCACCGCCGTCGCCGCCAAGAGCGCGCGCGAAGGGCAGGACTTCTTTCCTCTGACGGTTGATTATCAGGAGAAGTTCTACGCCGGCGGCCGCATCCCGGGCGGCTTCTTCAAGCGCGAAGGACGTGCGACCGAGAAGGAAACGTTGATCTCGCGCCTGATCGATCGCCCGATCCGTCCGCTGTTCCCGGAGGACTACAAGAACGAAGTGCAGATCATCGCCACCGTGATGTCGATGAACCCGGACATCGACGGGGATATCGCCGCGCTGATCGGCGCATCGGCCGCGCTGTCGCTGGCCGGCACCCCGTTCAACGGCCCGATCGCTGCGGCGAAGGTCGGTTACAAGAATGGCGAATACATCCTCAACCCGACCGTGACCGAGCTGAAGGATTCGCAGCTGGAGCTGGTCGTGGCCGGTACCGCCAATGCGGTGCTGATGGTCGAGTCCGAAGCCGAACTGCTGTCGGAAGAAGTGATGCTGGGCGCGGTGACGTTCGGCCATCGCGAGATGCAGAAGGTCATCAACATCATCAACGAGCTGACCGTCGAAGCCGGCACCAAGCCGTCCGACTGGGTGGCTCCGGCCAAGAACGACAGCATGATCGCTGCGCTGAAGGAAGCGGTGGGCGACCAGCTCGCGTCGGCGTTCCAGGTGCGCGACAAGCTGCAGCGCCGCGACGCGATTTCGGCGATCAAGAAGGACGTGCTGGGTGCGCTGGCACCGCGCGCCACGGTCGAAGGCTGGGCTGCCGGTGACCTGTCCAAGGAATTCGGCGAGCTGGAATACCAGACCATGCGCGGCTCGGTGCTGAGCACCAAGGTGCGCATCGACGGCCGTGCACTGGATACCGTGCGTCCGATCAGCGCCAAGGCCGGCGTGCTGCCGCGTACCCACGGTTCGGCGCTGTTCACCCGCGGCGAGACCCAGGCGATCGTGATCACCACGCTCGGCACCGCACGCGACGGTCAGGTCATCGACGCCGTCTCGGGCGAGTACAAAGAGAACTTCCTGTTCCATTACAACTTCCCTCCTTACTCGGTGGGCGAGTGCGGTCGTTTCGGCGCGCCGAAGCGTCGCGAGATCGGCCACGGTCGCCTGGCCAAGCGCGGCGTGCTGGCGGTGATGCCGAGCCTGGAAGAATTCCCGTACACCATCCGCGTGGTCTCGGAAATCACCGAGTCCAACGGTTCGTCCTCGATGGCATCGGTCTGCGGCAGCTCGCTGGCGCTGATGGACGCCGGTGTGCCGATCAAGGCGCCGGTCGCCGGTATCGCGATGGGCCTGGTCAAGGAAGGCAACGACTTCGTGGTGCTGTCGGACATCCTGGGTGACGAAGATCACCTCGGCGACATGGACTTCAAGGTTGCCGGCACTTCCGAAGGCGTGTCCGCGTTGCAGATGGACATCAAGATCGAAGGCATCACCGAAGAAATCATGAAGCAGGCATTGCAGCAGGCCAAGGCCGGCCGTCTGCACATCCTCGGCGAGATGGCGCATGCGCTGACCACTCCGCGTCAGGAACTGAGCGACTACGCGCCGCGCTTGCTGACCATCAAGATCCACCCGGACAAGATCCGCGAAGTGATCGGCAAGGGTGGCTCGACCATCCAGGCCATCACCAAGGAAACCGGTACCCAGATCGACATCCAGGACGACGGCACGATCATCATCGCTTCGGTCAATGCCATTGCTGCGCAGGCTGCGAAGTCGCGCATCGAGCAGATCACCTCGGACGTGGAGCCGGGCCGCATCTACGAAGGCAAGGTCGCCAAGATCATGGACTTCGGTGCGTTCGTCACCATCCTGCCGGGCAAGGACGGCCTGGTGCACGTCTCGCAGATCTCCAGCGAGCGCGTGGAAAAGGTCGGCGACAAGCTGAAGGAAGGCGATCTGGTCCGCGTCAAGGTGCTGGAAGTGGACAAGCAGGGCCGTATCCGTCTGTCGATCAAGGCAGTGGAAGAAGGCGAGGGCGTTCCGCCGTCGGCCGAGTAATCGCTGCTGGTTGATGCGTCACGAAAAAGCGGGCTTCGGCCCGCTTTTTTGTTGGGTGTTCGGCAAGGGCGCCTGACTTGATCCTTCTCCTGCGGGAGAAGGTGCCCCGCAGGGGCGGATGAGGGTACGGACGAAGCCTCGCGTGGTTGAGCCTTGGCCAAGACTTCGCCGCCGTACCCTCACCCCGACCCCTCTCCGGATGGGAGCGGGGCTTTGAGCCTTGCTTACCTGGGCTGCTGTGTCGGCGCGGGCTGTGTTTCCGGACGCGGCGGCACCACGCGCGGGAAACCCGGTGGCATCGTGGTGGGTAAGGTGGTTGGCGAAGGCAGCGGTTCGACCGGTGGTGGCGCCGTCATCACCGCATCCGGGCGCAGCTTCAACAGGGCCGCCCAGTCGCGTCGATTGAAGTCGCAGAGTTCTTCGTGTGCCGGCGTGCACTCGCTGGCGATGCCCAGGCCGTCTTCGCTCTGGTCCTGGCTGCCGTCGGATTGGGGCGTCGGCAACACCACGCGGCCGGCGCGGTCCAGCGGCATCTTGCGCATCATCACCGTGTTGAACACATTGCCGCCGATCAGGTACAGGGTGCGATCGCCACCGACGTTGGCGGCGATCACCACGTCGCAATGCGATTGCCACGGCATCGGCGCGCTGCCGCCAAGCCCGGCCTTGAGGCCGGCGTAGCCGAGCGCAGCGCTGCGCCCGCGCAGCAGGCACAGCAGATCGCCGGGGGCTGGTTTTTCCACCGCCGGGTCGGTGAACTGGTACGGGCCGCTGGCGCCATCGTTGTAGGCGCTGCGGATGTAATCCAGATGGCGTGCAGAGCGGTGGAAACCGCTCAATCCGGCCTGCGTCATCACCCACGAGATGAAGGCGGCCGACCACGGGTTGTCGATCAGGAACGCGCGGCAATCGCTGGCGGTGTAGCGCGTGCCATCCAGTGCCGCGCAACTCGATGCGCCGGGGCGGCCGCCCATCGATGCCAGCGTGCCGCTGTCGCGCCAGTAGCCGGCCACGCGTTGCCACGCGACCACGCCGTGGTCGGCCAGATAGCCCGATTCGGCCTCGGTCACGCCCAGGCTTGCCAGACGGCCCTTGGCATCGATAAACGGGTGCTGCCACAAGCGGTGCTCGTTGCAGGCACTGCGCACGATGGCGATTGCTGCAGGGCTGGTGCCGAAGCGCGGGGGCACATCGCAGACTTCCGCGGCGGCCGCGGTGCCGCCCCATGCGGCCAACACCAGACAGAGCCACGGCCAAGGTTTTACAGTCATCGCAGATCCTGCACAGAACAATCGCAGCAGGCTGACAGAGCCGGCTGCGGGCACGCGTGAAATCAGCGCGGCGGTGGGCCGAGTTTGAGCGACAGATCGACCGCGTGCACGTGCTTGGTGAGCCCGCCGATGGAGATGCAATCCACCCCATCGGCTGCAATGGCCGCAATGCCGGCCAGATCCACGCTGCCGGAGACTTCCAGAGGGATGCGTTGTTCGCGCGGTAGGGCGGCAACGATGCGCACCGCGTCGCGACGCATTACCGGGTCGAAATCGTCGATCAGGATGCGCGTGCAGCCGACCTGCAAGGCCTCGCGCAACTGCTCCAGCGTTTCCACTTCCACCACCAGCGGCAACTGCGGTTGCTGCGCACGAGCGGCATGCACGGCGGCGCTCAGCGAGCCGGCGGCGCGGATGTGGTTTTCCTTGAGCATCACCGTGTCGAACAGACCGATGCGGTGATTGTCGCCACCGCCACAGCGCACCGCGTATTTCTGCGCGGCGCGCAGGCCGGGCAGCGTCTTGCGAGTATCCAGGATGCGCGTGCCGGTGCCGGCCACGGCAGCCACGTATGCAGCGGTGGCGGTCGCGGTAGCCGACAGCGTCTGCATGAAATTGAGCGAGGTGCGCTCGGCGCTGACCAGGCTGCGGCTGCGGCCATGCAGCAGCGCCAGCACCGTGCCGGCGGCGACGTGCTGGCCTTCGTGCACCTGCCAGTCGATCCGCACCTGCGGATCGAGCGCGCGGTGCGTGGCGTCGAACCACGGCCGCCCGGCGATCACGGCGTCCTGCTTGCACAGCAGGTATGCGCTGTCTGGCTGATCGGGCAACAGCGCCGCGGTCACATCGCCGCTGCCGATGTCCTCGGCCAGCGCGCGCGCCACATCGGCCTCCACCAGCGCGGCCGGTGGCGCCTCCGGCACGGTGGTGCGAACAGAAGGATTCACTTTTCGGGGAAGTCGGCGATCTGCGCAGTGCCGATGGCTTCTTCGGCCAGCAGCACCGGAATGCCGTCGTCGACGCGGAAGATCTGCTTGCGGTCGCGCGTGATCAGCGCCTCGCGCAGTGGCTGTGTCTGCGCGGTGCCGTCGGCACGCTGCAGGGTTCCGCCGGCGATGGCGGTGTTGAGTGCCTCCAGGCCCTTGCCGTCGAGCAGCGAGAGCGGCTGGCGGGTGTCGGGCGAGCACAGCAGGTCGAGCAGTTTGCGATCCATCGAAGTCTTGTCTTGCGTGGAAGATGGCTAGAATACGTCTTTACCGCAGGGCAGGGCCATGACCTCCAACCACTCCGCGCCGCTGGTCGGCATCGTGATGGGTTCCCGTTCCGATTGGGAAACCATGCAACACGCAGCTCAGAAGCTCGATGCGCTGGGCGTGCCTTACGAAGTCAAGGTGGTCTCGGCGCACCGCACACCGGACGTGTTGTTCAGCTATGCCGAGCAGGCTGGCGCACGCGGTCTGCGCGCGATCATTGCCGGTGCCGGTGGTGCGGCGCATCTGCCGGGCATGCTGGCGGCCAAGACGGCGGTGCCGGTGCTCGGTGTGCCGGTACAGTCCAAGGCGCTCAACGGCATGGATTCGTTGCTGTCGATCGTGCAGATGCCGGCCGGAATTCCGGTGGCGACGTTTGCGATCGGCAATGCCGGTGCGGCCAATGCGGCCTTGTTCGCCGCTGCGATGCTGGCGCCGGAGCAGGCGCAGATCGGTCAGGCACTGGCGCAGTTCCGCGCCAGGCAGACCGACGATGTCATGGCCAGCGACGACCCGCGCCAATGACCACGGTCGGCATTCTGGGGGGCGGCCAGTTGGCCCGCATGCTGGTGTTGGCCGGTGCGCCGCTGGGCTTGCGGTTTGCGGTGTTCGACCCGGCCACCGATGCCTGCGCAGGGCAGGTGGCGCCGCTGCAGGCAGGCGCCTTTGACGACACCGCCGCGCTTGCCGCATTCGCCGCGCACGTGGATGTGATCACCTTCGATTTCGAAAACGTGCCGGCCGCCGGCGCGCAGCAGTTGGCTGCGCAGGTGCCGGTGTTTCCCAGCGCTGCCGCGTTGGCGGTGGCGCAGGACCGGCTCAGCGAAAAAACCCTGTTCCGCGAGCTCGGCATTCCGGTGCCCGAGTTCGCCGCCATCGACGACCGTGCAGGGCTCGACGCTGCATTGGCCCGTATCGGCACGCCGTGCGTGCTCAAGACACGTCGCTTCGGCTACGACGGCAAGGGCCAGTTCCGCATCAAGACGCTGGCCGATGCCGACGCCGCATGGGACGCGCTCGGCGCGCAGGCGGCGAAGGTCGGGCTGATCGTGGAGGCCTTCGTGCCGTTCGAGCGCGAGGTCAGCGTGGTGGCAGTGCGTGGGCGTGATGGCGAATTCCGCGCCTGGCCGCTGACCGAGAACTGGCATGTGGACGGCGTGCTCTCGGCCAGTCTTGCGCCGGCGCGTGTGGATGCCGGCTTGCAGGCTGCGGCAGAGACGCATGCGCGTGCGATCGCCGAGCGGCTGGACTACGTCGGCGTGTTCGCGCTGGAACTGTTCGTACGCGATGGCCAGTTGCTCGCCAACGAGATGGCGCCGCGCGTGCACAACTCCGGGCATTGGACCATCGAGGGTGCCGAGACCTCACAGTTCGAAAATCATGTGCGCGCCGTGCTCGGTCTGCCGCTTGGCAGTACCGCGATGCGCGGGCATGCCTGCATGCTCAACTGGCTGGGCGCGATGCCGGACGCGACTGCATTTTTGGCGGTGCCCGGTGGGCATTGGCACGACTACGGCAAGCAATCGCGCGAGGGCCGCAAGGTCGGCCATGCCACACTGCACGCCGAGACGCCACAGCTGCTTGCTCGGGCCCTGAGCGACGCAGGCGCCGCGCTGCAGCGTGATGCGCAGGTCGGACCGGTGCTCGCGCGCTTGAGCGAAGGGTGATTCGCAGAGCCATCGGTGGCACTGCTGGCCTCGCCGATGCGCAGGTCCGTGGCGAAGATGCACGCAGTGCGCGACGCCGCCGGACGCTGTTACAACAGGTCACCTGATCGTTGACCTGTTGCGACGGCGCAAGCGGCTAACCCAACCGGCTGGCCACGAACTCCCAGTTGATCAGCTTCCAGAACGCGTCCAGGTACTGCGCGCGGTCCTGCCGGTAATCCAGGTAATAGGCGTGCTCCCAGAGGTCGCAGGCGAGCAGCGGGGTGTCCGGCCCGGTGAGCGGCGTGGACGCATTCGGCGTGGCGACGATCGCCAGTGCGCCATCCGGGCGCTGCACCAGCCACACCCAGCCCGAGCCGAAGCTGCCCAGGGCGACGCGGTTGAATTCCTGCTTGAAATGCACGAAGTCGCCGAACGATTTGGCGATGCGGTCGGCCAGCCGGCCCAGCGGCTCACCGCCGCCGCGCGGGCGCAGGCACTGCCAATAGAAATTGTGGTTCCACACCTGCGCAGCCAGATGGAATAGCGTGCCCTGCGCCTGCGCGATGATGTCTTCCAGCGTCAGCTCGGCGAACTCGCTGCCTTCGATGCGCGCATTGAGCCGATCGACCTCGCTGCGGTGACAGACGCCGTGGTGCGCCTCCAATGTGGCGGCAGACAGATGCGGCTCCAGGGCGACGCGGGAGTAGGGCAGTGCAAGGTGTTCGATCGGCATGATGGCAAGGGCAGCGAAGGGAGTGCGGCGACAGGTCGCGCTGAAGGCTTACAATGCGCGCCTTTGCGGAAGTCTATCCGACCCGGCGGTCGGGCCTGCCGCTCCCAGTCAGGAGAGTCCAATGCCGGTGATGGAACGGATCCAGGCCGAAGTCGAACAACACCCGATCGTGCTGTTCATGAAAGGCACCCCGCAATTTCCGATGTGCGGTTTTTCCAGCCGTGCCGTGCAGGCCCTGGTGGCTGCCGGCGCCGATCAGTTGCGCACGGTCAATGTGCTGGAAGAGCCCGAAGTGCGCGCCAATCTGCCGCGCTATTCCAACTGGCCGACCTTCCCGCAGCTGTTCATCCACGGCGAGCTGATCGGCGGTTGCGACATCACGCTGGAACTGTTCGAAGCCGGCGAGCTCAAGCGCATCGTCAGCGAGGCCTACCAGCCGTGAGTCTGGCGCAGGCCCGGCCCGACGCGGCGGCACTTGCCGGCCGCGTGGTGCTGATCACCGGTGCAGCCGGCGGGCTGGGGAGCGCGGCGGCGCAGGCGTGTGCATCCGCCGGTGCGACCGTGGTGTTGCTCGGCCGCAAGCTGCGCCCGCTGGAGCGCATCTACGACGCGGTCGCCAAGCTGGGTCCGGAGCCGTTGCTGTATCCGCTGGATCTGGCCGGTGCCACGCCGGACGACTACGCCACGCTCGCGCAGCGGCTGCAGTCCGAGCTCGGTGGCCTGCACGGCCTGCTGCACTGCGCCGCCGATTTTGCCGGCTTGACCCCGGCCGAACTCGCGGCGCCTGCCGACTTCGCACGCAACCTCCATATCAACCTCACCGCGCGCGCCTGGTTGACCCAGGCCTGCCTGCCGCTGTTGCGGCAGCAAGGCGATGCGGCGGTGGTCTTCGTCGTCGATGACCCGGCACGTGTTGGCCAGGCGTACTGGGGTGCCTATGGCGCTGCCCAGCATGCACAGCGTGGCCTGCTCGCCAGCCTGCATCACGAAACCGTCGCCGGCCCGGTCCGCATCAGCGGATTGCAGCCCGGCCCGATGCGCACCGCCTTGCGCGCGCGCGCCTTCACCCATCAGGAAGACAGCGAAGCGCTGGACCCCACGCGCTATGCCGCCGCCTGCGTCACCCTGTTGTCCACGGCCGGTGGCGCGCACCGCGGCGCGATCTGGAGTCCTTCCGCATGACCATTCTGTCGGCGGCACTGCTGCTGTTTCTGATCCTCGACCCGCTGGGCAACATTCCGGTGTTTCTCAGTGTGCTCAAGCCGCTGCCGCCGAAGCGCCAGCGCTTCGTGCTCGCGCGCGAGTTGCTGATCGCCCTGTTCGTGCTGATGGCGTTCCTGTGGGGCGGCAAGTACGCGCTGGAGCTGATGCATCTGCGCCAGGAGTCGGTGGCGATCGCCGGCGGCATCGTGCTGTTCCTGATCGGCATCCGCATGATCTTCCCGCGCCCGGAAGGCCTGATGGGCGAGATTCCCGACGGCGAGCCCTTCATCGTGCCGCTGGCGATCCCGCTGGTGGCCGGCCCGTCCGGCATGGCCGCAGTGATGCTGATGGGCAGCAACGAACCCACCCGGTTATGGGATTGGAGCCTGGCGCTGATGATCGCCTGGATCGGTGCATCCACCATCCTGGCCTCGGCACCGCTGTTGTACAAACTGCTCGGTCATCGCGCACTGACCGCGATCGAGCGCCTGATGGGCATGTTGCTGGTGGCCATTTCGGTGCAGATGTTTCTGGACGGCCTTGGCACCTATTTCAAGCTGCCGGTGTCGATCTGAGTCCAGTTGGCGATGGGCGGGCAGGGTGCGTGGCATGGGGACGGCTTGTTGGATGCCTGGCGGGCTTTGAAGCCGCGTCGCCGACCCGTGGCATGAGCGGCTGGCGGTGTCTGGCGACCACAGCGCGGGATGGCGGCCGATAGCCAGCGCTGCGTTTTCAGGCCAAACGTTGCCGGTTTGCGACAAGCCAGCTCGATAGCGCGACGCCAGTCGCAAATGCCGCGCGACTTTGCGCAAGCTGGCGTTTAGGCCTTCACATGCGAAGTTCATGTTGCACCGCGCGAACTTTGTCACGCCGCCGTCACAATCAGGCCTTAGCGTGTTAATCTGTTGTTAACCGTTGCGGCAGCAACCAGCCGCGCGGCAAGGGACCCCAGATCATCGGCAGCCCACCCCCGGGAACGGTTGGGCTGACTGCGCCTTTTTGTCACTGCCCAACCTGTATCGAGGCTACCGAAATGACCCACCCCCGCTGTCTCCGCATGTCCAAGCTGACGCTTGGCCTTGTCGCCGCACTCGCCGCCGCCCCCGTGTTCGCCCAGAGCACCTCTGCCGGCGTCGCTGGCCTGGTGACCAGCAGCGCCGGTCAACCGGTGCCGAATGCCGAAGTGACGATCACCCACGTCGAATCGGGCACGGTCAGCCGCGCCACCACCGATGCCAGCGGACGCTACAACGCGCGCGGCCTGCGTGTGGGTGGGCCGTACACGATCACCATTACCGCTTCCGGCGCGGGCAACACCACGCGTGAAGGCGTGTACTTGAATTTGGACAAGGTCAATCAGGTTGATGCAGCCCTGGGTGGCGATCTGGCCACGCTCGGTACCGTGCAGGCGATCGCAGGCATCTACGGCTCAGCGATCTTCAGCGCCAACAAGATGGGCACCGGCACCAACGTGACCCGCGAAGAAATCGAGTCGCTGCCGTCGATCAACCGCAACCTGCAGGACTACGTGCGTCTGGATCCGCGCGTCGCGCAGACCGACAAGGCGCGCAACGAAATCTCCATCGCCGGCCAGAACCCGCGCTACAACGCGATCCGCGTTGACGGCATCAGCACCAACGATGCTTTCGGACTGGAATCCAACAGCCTGCCGACTCCGCGCCAGCCGTTCTCGATGGACGTCATCGACGAAATCTCGGTGGACGTGGCCAATTACGATGTGGCCATCACCGGTGGCACCGGCGGCGTCATTAATGCCGTGACCAAGTCTGGTACCAACGAATTTCACGGTTCAGTTTATGGAACCTATCGTGAGAACGACTGGTCCGGAAAGAACCAAAACGGTATCCGCCCGCAGCTGTTCGATAATGAAGCCACTTATGGTCTGACCCTGGGGGGGCCGGTTGTCAAGGACAAGCTGTTTTTCTTCGCTAACTACGAAAAGTACAAGGGCAAAGGCGTATTCACCGGAGCATCCGGCTACGGTCCGACCGGCTCGGGCGCCAGCAATATCGTTGGCGTGAGCCAGGCACAGGTTGACGAGATCGTCGACATTTCGCGCAATGTCTATGGCTTCGACCCGGGAACACTGGCTCTGCCAGCACTTGATTCTGAGTCGGAAGAGAAGGGCATTAAGATCGACTGGAACATCAGCGACAAGCACCGCGCCTCGTTTCGTTACGGCAAGTCCGAACAGGAGACCGCTAACCTCAATGGCTTCAGCGCTACCGCCTTGTCATTGAACTCGTACCATTACACCCGCAATTTCGAGCTTGAAACCTACACCGCTCAATTGTTCAGTGACTGGACGGAGAAGTTCTCTACCGAAGCCAAGGTTTCCTACCGCGATTATTCTGCAGTGCGTGACGCTGCCTCGCAATTGCCGGCTGTCGGTGTCCGGATCGGCAACAACTTCGTCAACTTCGGTACCGAGCAGAGTACACAGGCCAATGCACTGCGTACTGAAACGTGGAATGCGTTCTTTGCTGCCAATCTGTATCTGGATGATCACACCCTGAAGTTTGGTGGCGACTACGAAGACAACGACATCTTCAACTTGTTTGCTCAGCGTGTCTTTGGTTCGTACAACTTCAACTCGATTGCCGACTATCGCAACAATCGTCCGGCTAGCTACCGTTACTCTCAGTCCACCAGCGGAAATATCGACGATATCGCAGCTCAGTGGGGCATGAAGAATGTCGGCCTATTTTTGCAGGACACATGGGCTGTCAACAGCAACCTGACCTTGACCTTCGGTGTCCGTTACGACGAGCCGATGGTGAAGAACAAGCCGCAATATAATGCAGCTGCCTCGACCACGTTTGGTGTCCGTAATGACGAAACCATAGATGGCAACGGGCTGCTGCAGCCGCGCTTTGGGTTCAATTACACCTTCGATGCAGACCGTCCCACGCAGTTGCGTGGCGGTGTTGGCCTGTTCCAAGGCGCAGCGGCGTCGGTATGGCTGTCCAATCCTTACTCGAATACCGGTCTGGCTTACACCGATTACAACTTCTCAAGCGTAAATCTGGTCAATAGCAACGGCATCGCGTTTACGCCGGACATCAACAACCAGCCGCGTGGTAACGGGACGTTGAACGGCGCCACTCAGTCTGTCGACTTCGTTGACAAGGATCTGGGTCAACCTGCTGTGTGGAAGGCGAACTTGGCGTTCGATACCGAGTTGCCTTGGTACGGTGTAGTGGCGTCGGTCGAGGGCGTCGTTACGAAGGTCAAAGAAGCTATTTACTACCAACAGCTGAATCTTAGCCAGACCGGACCGACTGCGGTCGGTCAGGATGGCCGTCAGATCTATTGGAATCAGGCGGGCTTAAATCCCGCCAACTGGAATGTCAACGGAACTCAGCCGACTGGCATTTCGGTCGACCCGCGTGGCAATCGTTATCGCAGCTACAACGATGCGATCATTGCGCGCTCTACCAGCAAGGGTGGCAGCCAGAGCCTGACCGTTGGATTGAATAAGCCGTTCAACGATAGCGATTGGTCCTGGAGCCTGGCTTATACCTTCGCCAATGCCGACGAAGTGAGTGGCCTGACAAGCTCCACCTCCGGTTCGCAGCTGGGCAATACGGCGGTGTTTCAGGCCAACGAAGAGGTCAATGCGACGTCTGCTTATGAGATCCGCAATAGCTTCCTCGGAACGTTGCAGTGGAAGCACAACTTCTTCGGCGACTTTGCCACCAAGGTCGGCCTGATCTACCAGGGCCGTAGTGGCCGTCCCTACAGCTATACCTTTGACAACGATGCAAATGGCGACAGCCGCTTGAACGATCTGCTGTACATCCCCGCAGGTCCGGGTGATGTTCGCTTTGGCTCGGCAGCGGAAGAAGCTGCGTTTTGGAACTTCGTCAACAATGATGAATATTTGTCGTCCCATAAGGGACAGGTTGCGCAGCGCAATGCAGTGCGCAACTCGTGGGTAAACCAGTTCGACCTGCACATCGAGCAGGAGCTGCCTGGCTTCTTGGAAGGCAACAAGGCGCAGATCTGGCTTGACGTGATGAACGTCGGAAACCTGCTCAATAAGAAGTGGGGCCGTGTGGACGAGTACGCGTTCCCGGGTATGCGCGGCGTGGTTGAGTACGGCGGTATCGATGCGGCTACCGGTAAATACGTTTACCGCTTCAATACGCCTGATCCGTCAACCATCTACGACGACAAGGGCATCTCCCGCTGGGCGCTGCAGCTGGGCTTCCGCTACCAGTTCTAAAGTTGGCTAGCGTCTCGAAGCTTGCAGAAACGGCCGGGTTCTCCCGGCCGTTTTCTTTTGTGCGGGTGAGTACGCTAAAGTTCTGAGATACGACAGGAGCAAGCTATGGAACTCAGCAGTACGGCAGCACGGGCGCTGCCGGTGGTGGATGCGCGGATCTACCCGCGTGGTGGCCTGGACGTGTTGTCCAAGGCGGAAGTTGCGCGTCTGCGTGATGCCTCTAGCGGTGGCATGCATGAGCTGTTGCGCCGCTGCGCGCTGGCCGTGCTCACCAGCGGCAGCGCGTCGGACGACCCGCGCGCAGCGCGCGACCTGTATCCGGATTTCGATATCCAAGTGAACCAGCAGGACCGCGGCATCCGCATCGATCTAAGCAACGCACCGGCGATGGCCTTTGTCGATGGCGAGATCATCCGGGGTGTTGCCGAACTGCTGTTCGCCGTGGTGCGCGACCTGGCCTACATGGCAATCGAGCTGGAAGCCCAGCGCGGGGATCTGGACACCAGCGAAGGCATCACCAACGCGGTGTTCGGGCAGCTGCGCAATGCGCGCATCCTGCAGCCGTCGGACCCGAACCTGGTCGTGTGCTGGGGTGGCCATTCCATTTCGCGCGACGAATATCTCTACACCAAACAGGTGGGCTACGAGCTGGGCCTGCGTGGTCTGGACATCTGCACCGGCTGCGGACCGGGCGCCATGAAGGGCCCGATGAAGGGCGCCACCATCGCGCACGCCAAGCAGCGCAAGCATCACACGCGCTACATCGGTGTGACCGAGCCGGGCATCATCGCCGCCGAGTCGCCGAATCCGATCGTCAACCACCTGGTGATCATGCCGGACATCGAGAAGCGCCTGGAAGCCTTCGTCCGCATCGGCCACGGCATCCTGGTGTTTCCGGGCGGCGTCGGCACGGCAGAGGAAATCCTCTACCTGCTCGGCATCCTGCTGCGCGAAGAGAACGCCGACCTGCCGTTCCCGCTGATCCTGACCGGCCCGACCATTGCCGCGCCGTATTTCGAGCAGATCGACCGCTTCATCCGGCTCACCCTGGGCGAAGCTGTCGCTTCCCGCTACGAGATCATCGTCGGCGACCCGGTTGCCGTGGCGCGTCGCATGGCCGAAGGCATCCACGACGTGCGCGCGCACCGCAAGGAACAGAAGGATTCGTACTACTTCAACTGGTCCGTCCACATCCCGCTCGAGTACCAGCAGCCGTTCGAACCCAGCCACGAGGCCATGGCCGCCCTCGACCTGCACCACGGCCGCCCAGCGCCCGCGCTGGCCGCCGACCTGCGGCGTGCCTTCTCCGGCATCGTCGCCGGCAATGTTAAGGAAGACGGCATGCGCCGCATCGAGGAATTCGGCCCCTTCGAAATCCACGGCGACCCGGACATCATGCAGGCCCTGGACGAACTGCTGCGCGGCTTCGTCGAGCAGCGCCGGATGAAGATTTCGGGGGACTACCGGCCTTGCTATCGGGTGGTGACTTAACGCCTTCTGGATTTAGATCCTACTTCCGGGGGAGGGGGGAGGGGGCGGGCCGAGTGCGGGTTGTAGGCCCGGTAAGTCTTAACACTCACGTCGGCAACCCTAAAACGACCGTTCGTCCCCCCGGTGCTTGTTCCTGAGGGGGCAGTCGAAGCATCTTGGCTAGGTCACGCTGGGGAGCGTCCAATGTCTTTTCGCCGATCTACCGGCTTCACACTTGTGGAATTGATGATTGCGATCGCCGTATTGGCAATTTTGCTTACGGTCGCGCTTCCAAGCTTTCGTGGAGTAATTCGCTCCAATCGGGTAGCGAGCAGCGCCAATGAGACCCTCGGGTTACTGTCTCTCGCCCGCAGTGAGGCGATACGCAATCGCCGAGGTGGTGGGGTTTGCGGTAGTGCATCGGGAACCGCTTGCGACAACAACTGGGGGAGCGGGATGCTGGCTTGGGCGGATACTGACGGAGACGGAGCCTTCAAGAGCGGCGACACCGTCCTGCGTTTCGTTTCGATAGACCGGTCGCTGAGCAATTCCGGTCCTTCCGGCACCGCGATTGCATTCGATGGACGGGGGCGTAGGCTTGCTTCCACCAATCAGCAGATCACGCTGCAGCCAACCACGTGTGATGGGCAGGCATTGCGTCGCACGTTAGTCGTCAACGGTGCCGGTCAGATCACCTCCCAGAAAGGCGCCTGTCAGTGATGCTCCCCCGATCCTTTGTATCTCGCGCTCGTTCCGACGGCTTCAGCCTGCTCGAAGTGTTGATCGCCATTATCGTTCTTGCGTTTGGTTTGCTCGGGTTTGCGCTGTTGCAGACCGCCAACGTGAGATTCGTGCAGAGCGCCAACTATCGCACCCAGGCCACCAACCTGGCTTACGACTTGCTGGACCAGATGCGCAGCAATCGTTTTCAATCGTCCTGGTATACCGACGCCACCTTTTCGGCGAACACGGTCACTGCTGCCAGCTGCAGCCGCCCGCTTGGGACCAATCTCACTATCGCAACCAACGTCGCACGCTGGAAGTGTCAGGTGGTACAGGCATTAGGAGAAGGCGCCAGTGCGACCGTGCTTAATGCCAACGGCCAGGTAACCGTTGGCATCAGTTGGGGCGATCAGCGCTGGGATGCAAGCAACCCGGATGCGCTCACAACGTTCACCTTGGTGTCTCAGCTATGACTTGTAGCTCTGTATCCAAGCGTGCGATTGCAGGCATCAGCTTGATCGAGATGATGATCGCCATGGTGATCGGCTTGGTATTGATGCTGGGGGTTATCCAGGTCTTCTCGGCATCCCGTACCGCATCAATGCTTGCAGAAGGGAGTGCGCGCGCGCAGGAGAACGGGCGGTTTGCCTTGGAGTTCTTGCAGCGCGACATACGCATGGCAGGGCATTTTGGCTGTGTCAATGACCAGGCACATTTTGTGCGTGGCGAGGGGGACCCGGTCATCACCACCGGCGCCGCAAGCGGTTCGGGTCATCCATTGGATTTCAGCGTTAGCGTGCAAGGTTACGAAGCGCCTAATACAAAGCCGCTCGGCGTTCTGACTATCGGGGCCACCTGGGCTGTGCCAACAAATCTTCCAGCATCGATTTCCAAGTTAAATCCGCGCGGGGGCAGCGACATCCTGGTCTTACGCTACTTGGCCCCAGAGAGCGTGCCGATCACTTCGCTCACGTCGGGCAGTAACAGCGTGGTCAGCTTCAACGCCACTAACGGCCTGCGCCTGACCGAGGGGGGGCAGGCGGCTCCGACTGTATTTGGAATCGCTGACTGTGCCCATGCAACGGTGTTCAAGGGCGTCTACGCCAGCGGCAAGATCACCGCCAACGGAACCAATTTATCAAACTACTCGGCAAGGCCAACCGGCCAAGCGTTGATCTACCGTGCGGAATCGCTGGTGTATTACATCGGGACCTCGGCAACAACGGGCGAGCCGGCGCTGATGCGGGCGCGCTCTAACGGCGTTGACGATTACGGAACGCCCGAGGAACTGGTTGAAGGTATCGAGAACATGCAACTGCTGTTCGGTCTTGATCAGACCGCCAGCATGTCCACCACCTCCCCACCATTGGGGAACATCAATACACAAGCGACTGCAAGTGATGTTTCTATTGGTACAGATGCTGCAGCGGCTGGGCAGTGGCGGCGAGTGGGGCAGGTCCAGGTCGGTATTCTTGCCCGTAGTCCGTCACCTGCCACAGCAGAGAGACCGGCGAGTGCGCTGCGCTATCCAAGTGCATTGGGAGTGTCTTTTGCGCCGCCTGCCCAAACTGACGGGCGGTACAGAATGACGTACGAGTCCACGATCGCCTTGCGTAATCGACTGTTCGGGAACTAACTTATGAATGCTTACGCTCGCCTGCGTCCTATGCCCGCTCGCCCTCGTGGCGCGGTGCTCTATGTTGCACTGATCATGCTAATCCTGTTGGCGTTGATCGGAATTGCCGGGATGCAAGTAGCGGGGATGCAGGAAAAAATGGCATCCAATTACTTGGCGACCAATATTGCTTTCCAACATGCTGAAGGAGTGACGCGTCGGAGCGAGCGTGCCATTGAGGCCATTGCCAATCGTACGGATGCGCCAACAAGCGCTCCCTTGGTTGATACCGATATCCAGCAAAACTGTGATGCCGCATTTGATCCGGTTGAATGGGGACGCAGCAAGGCAACATCGGTGAGTGAGGCGGTCAACGTAAGGCGCATCGACTCGTGCATCATCGGCGGGGGGTCGCTTGCGATGGGGGATCCGCTCGATCCCGTGACTCCGGTATATCAAATCACTACATTCGCTAACGATGCCGCAACAGATGCCTCGTCATCGGCATCGATCGACACCATTTTCAAGCTCTGAGGCTGCCGATATGTCCCGTCGCATTTTCCGAGCCGTTGTCGTCTCTGCAATCGTTCTTGTCGCGGCTGGCGGCTATTTCATTTACGGCCTGATTGCTGCGCAAGGACAGGGAGCTTTGGCGCAAGCTCCGCTGAATAACGCGACCTCAATTCCGCCAGCATTTATCATGGCAGTGGATGACTCGAATTCGATGACGTTCGAGCGCATCTTCAAGGGCGGAGATGGGCGTCTGCAGTGGAACGGTAGCAGCTTCTTCAGTTCGGCTGGTGTATTTTTTAATTCCAGTGAGTCGTGTGCAAACAACTTTTCCGATTGTTATGTTTATTTGTTTCCGCACTCTGGATATAACTCGTCTTATTCAATTGGTCGTGCAATTCCTCCGCTCGACGTTTTCGGGTTTGCGCGCTCGCCAACTTACAATGCTGGTTACTATAATCCCAGTGTTCTCTATGAGCCGTGGACGCCTCCTGCGCAAACGTCAACAAGCGCCAATCTTTGGCCGGCGGCTACATTCGACCAAGCAAGAGTTGATCCGCGTAATCCTCTTGTCTATGGCAATGATTTCAGTGCAGGGTACAACACTATCTATGACCTTGCCTATCGTGAAAGCGATGGCGAGTCATTCCAGTTTTTGACGGGAATGACAATTCCTGCTGGAACACGCTATCGATCAAGTGCGCGATCATGTAACTCAAATAACGGTAATGGCTTGCCGAGCAGTGGCGGGCGCTGGACTACGTTGAATTCAGCAGTCTCAGTCGCGGCGAATTGTGCGGTACAAATGGGTTATGTGCCGGCAACTTTTTATCTGCCAGTGGATGCCCCGGCTCCAGCTGGGTATCTAACCAGTGACGTCAATAGGCCGATCATTGCAAATGCCTGTGGTCCCGGGTGCAATATGCGTCGTTATCAGATATTGGCAGCCAATTATGGGTCTAATACTGCGGCATATAATAATGCGCGGCAGAATTTTGCCAACTGGTTTCAGTATAGTCATAATCGTATCTTGTCGATCGTCGGATCCGCGTCCCGATCGTTGGCCGACGTCGACAAAATGCGGGTCGGCTACTTCACTATCAATAATTTGACCGCGGCTACCATGTACGACATGGACGACGACGCCGCGCGTACCTCATTGTTCGATTTGATTTACCGTCTCAAGCCGAATGGCGGTACCCCAAATCGTACGGCTGTCGACTATTTGGGAAGGCAGTTCTTGCGAACCGGGGATGGTGCGCCGGTCCTGCGCGCATGCCAAAAGAACGGCGGCATGTTATTTACCGACGGATATACGAACGCTAACAATTCTGTCAGTGGGTACGGCAATGCCGACTCTACCGGTACGGTTGATTTCTCTGGCGCTCCATTCGCTGACTCTTATAGCAATACGATTGCCGATATTGCTGCGAGCTACTATTCGGGCACTTCTACTCCACTGGTGACTGGCCCAAGTTTTCCGGCCGGACTTGTACCCGTGGATGACAAGTGCGCGACACTTTCCAAGACGTCTGCTGACTGGAAGCGACTGGATTGTCAGAAGGATTTGCATATGAATTTCTATGCAATTACTCTAGGTGCGCAGGGGAATATATACGAAGTTAATCAAGCGGCCACCGGCGATCCATATGCTAATCCACCCGACTGGAATAGTAATGGGAACCCAACTGCGGATGATGACGGTCGCGTGATCGACGAACTCTGGCATGCCACTATTAACAGTCGCGGTCAGTTCATTAATGCCAAGAGCCCTGATGAAGTGACTAGTGCGATGCGCCAAGTTCTTTCGGCGGCCAGTGCAGCTAATTCTCCTTCTGGAACTCTGGCCTTAACGGGTGCTCGCATTGGTGCGGGCTCCCTGACTGTGTCGCCTGAATACCAAATCAGAAATAATGGGACTGATTGGTCCAGTAAGCTTAAGGCCAGTCAGGCGTCTGTCGATCCGGAGACAAGAGAGGCCCGTTTTACCCCGTTTTGGGAAGCCTCCGAACAAATGCCTGCATCTGCTGCTCGCAATGTTTTCTTTAGTGACGGAACTAATTTTCGTAAATTTGATGGTACGACAATCAGTCTGAGTGGTCTTTGCGGCTTGTCACGGACACTATATCCAAGTCAATCTATCTGTTCGGAGCAAGATTTAATCAATCTTGGAGCAACGGCGGCGACAGCGGCTGGCTATCTACTGGGAGATCGAAGTGGTGAGGTCCAGCAGAAGGGCAAGTTGCGTGACCGGACCACCGTCCTAGGCGATATCATCAACTCTGCACCGTTGATCAGTGCGCCTATCGATGACTACGGATACCGTGCTTTGGGAGGAACACTGGGAACGACCTATACCAACTACTTGAATACCAAGCGCGCCAATCAAGGGTACATGGTATATGCGGGGGCCAACGACGGCATGTTGCATGCTTTCGACGGTGGCATGAATGGTAGTGGGACTGTCGTCGGTGGTGGGGGACGTGAGCGCTTTGCCTATATTCCGGCAACTTCCTACGGCCACATGGGTAATCTGCTACTGCCTTATCAAGCCAACAAAGCCTCTGCTCAGCCGTTTGATCATCGCTATTTCGTCGATGGTCCGCTTGCGGTGGGAGATACCTACTACAACAACAGCTGGAAGACGACACTGGTTGGCACGACCGGGGCTGGTGGCCGCGGTGCGTTTGCCCTGGATGTGACCAATCCGGGCGCGTTTGGTAGTGGCAGTCGCCTGTGGGAGATCAACGATCTCAGTGGTGATGCTACGGTGCGCTCCAATATTGGACACGTGCTCGGTAAGCCGGTCATTGTCCCAGTACGTGCTGCTAATGGCACGGTGAGCTGGAAAGCGATCTTTGGTAACGGCTATGACAGCGCTAACGGCAAGGCTGTCTTGTTCGTGGTGGACATCGGAACGTCTTCAACCCCGGTCGTTCGTATGATCGAGGCAACGGAGCCGGGGAACGCGATCAGTGGCCGGAACGGGCTGGGTAATATCATTGTCCTGGATCGGGTGGACAACCTGACGACCGACCCGTCTGGCATGCCTGCTCGTACACGGGATGGCTATGCCGATACGGTTTATGGTGCCGATCTTCGTGGTGCCATCTGGAAGTTTGATCTCACCTCGACCGCAGCTTCGGTGACTGTGCCTGCATTTACCACGGCGACATATGTCGAGGGTGGGCGTACCTACCGGCAACCCATTACCGGCGGACTGCAGGCAGCTTCCGGTGAAAACGGCGGAGTCCTTGTATTATTTGGTACCGGTAGTTTTTCGTTCAATGACGACAGCCTGCCGAGCTCTTCGCAGCACATACAAAGCTTGTATGGATTTACGGATCAGATAGATGGCGTGATCGCTACGACCTTGAGCAGAGCGAGCCTGACGCCATACTCAGTCACAACCGTTGCTGGTAGCGGGACGCGTACCCTGCAGGTGGGTACTGTCCCAACAACATCGCTGGGATGGTATGTGGATCTGCCGGCTGGTGAACGGTTTGTGGGTTATCCGGAACTTGTTTCGGGAATTCTGTTCATGCCCACCTACGCGCCACTTGCTGCAAGTAGCGGTTGCAGTACCGATGGTGTGAATTGGTTGTTTGGCCTGAACCCGCGTACCGGCATAGGCGCACTATCTGGTGTTCGAATGGGGGGCATCAGTGGTTCCACGCTTGCTACCGGTTCCGCCGGTATCTCGCTCAACACTGGCGGAAATGCTCCGGTCAAGGATGTTGGTGTATCGGTCGTGCCTCGGCTTGAACCCAAAGTCAATCCAAAAGACGGTTCAGCCGCGCCCGCTGTCCCGTCAGGTGCGGGTTGCTGGATGGTCGTCAACGTAGCAGGCGCCGCGCCCATGTATGTCCCTTATCCCTGCGGTCGCCAATCCTGGCGCCAGATTCAGTGACGGAGGTTTTCAATGTCGCTACGCCTGTCCCGTTTCGCCTCTCGTCGGCTGTCTCAGTACACTAGGGGCGATGGTTTCACCTTGATTGAATTGATGGTGGTTGTCGCTATCGTCGGAATTCTGGCGGCAGTGGCATATCCCTCCTATGCCGAACATATCCGCAAGTCGCGCCGCGCGCAGGCCAAGGCGGATCTGGTCGAATACGCGCAATTGGCCGAGCGCTCGCATACGACGAACAACACCTATGCGAATTTTCTTTTTGGCAACGGCTCGACGACCATCCAATCGCCGCGTGAGGGCGGGACTGCCCAATACACCATCAGGTTCGTTGGTAACCAGGCCACCTTCACGATAACTGCCACGCCACAAGGCAATCAGGCTAGGGATACCTGCGGCACGATGACACTGAATCAGGCGGGGGTGAAGACGCCGAGTGCTGCCACGACCCAAGGGTGCTGGTAGCCAGAGCCTGGGGTGTTGCACTATCGAAAGCTTGCATCTAGAATACGCCTCCCCGCCCGAATAGCTCAGCCGGTTAGAGCACTTGACTGTTAATCAGGGGGTCGTTGGTTCGAGTCCAACTTCGGGCGCCAAGATGTTGAAGAGGCCGCGATTAGTCGCGGCCTCTTCGTTTTTGCTGTAGCTCACCGTGCAGGGCAGGAGGTTGGTTGCCTGTAGCGGACAGAGCGCGTCCGCCCTGAGTTGTTGACGATGACGTCTGCCAGGCGCTGCGCACGGGTGCAGAGGCTGATCGTGATGTTGGTGCCGCCGTTGCGGCCGTTCGGAAGAAATCGGACAAGCGATCGGCCAATCGTTCCAGTGATGCTGATGCCCTCGCTCGCAGCATACTGCTCGACCCGCAGGATCGAGCCCGCGTCCGCAGGCTGCCCACTGCGCGCTGGATCCTTAAAAAGAATCCACCCCTGGCCCCAGTCACTGTCAGGTCGGCAACTGGCACCGTCGACGGATGGACAGACGCTAACTGGCAGGCGATGGGTGATGGCCAGGCTCCTCGCCATCGCCAAGTGTGCGGTGAGCAAGTGAACCCGTGCCTGTGCGCGCTGCCACTCGACCAGACCTTTGAAGCTGGGCAGGCCGATGGCCGCCATGATCCCGACGATCGCCATCACGATCACTAGCTGTAGCGCCGTGTACCCTTTTGCATACGAACGAGTCACTGCTTTCACCGTCCTGCTCCTCGGCTCGAAGCAAGCAGTCTCTACGGCGTCCAAGGCTCAGGTAAGGTCGGCTCCCACGTGATGAGGTGTCAGACTTTCACCGAAAGTGGCCTCCGCCATTTGTGCAGTCCTCCCCCCGAGATCCGCTTCATGACCGACCGTTTCCAGCTCGTATCCCCGTACTCCCCAGCCGGCGATCAGCCTGCTGCCATCGAGAAGCTGGTGGCCAGCTTCGAGGCCGGTCTGGCCAAGCAGACCTTGCTGGGCGTGACCGGCTCCGGCAAGACCTACACCATTGCCAACGTGATCCAGCAGGTGCAGAAACCGACCCTGGTGATGGCGCCGAACAAGACGCTGGCGGCGCAGCTATACGGTGAGTTCAAGTCGTTCTTTCCGCACAACGCGGTGGAGTACTTCGTCAGCTACTACGACTACTACCAGCCCGAGGCCTACGTGCCCTCGTCGGACACCTTCATCGAGAAGGACAGTTCGATCAACGAGCACATCGAGCAGATGCGTCTGTCGGCGACCAAGACCCTGCTGTCGCGTCGCGACTCACTGGTGGTGGCCACAGTGTCGGCGATCTACGGCCTGGGTGCGCCGGAAGACTATCTGTCGCTGCGCTTGATCCTGTCGGTGGGCGAGCACATCGATCAACGTCAGTTGATCCGCCATCTCACCGATCTGCAGTACACCCGCAACGAATTCGAGCTGACCCGCGGCGCGTTCCGCGTGCGCGGCGAAGTGCTGGACGTGTTCCCGGCCGAATCCGACACCGAGGCGTTGCGGATCGAGTTGTTCGATGGCGACATCGAGCGGCTGACGCTGTTCGATCCGTTGACCGGCGAAACGCTGCGCAAGCTGCAGCGCTACACCGTGTACCCCAAGACGCATTACGCGACCACGCGCGAGCGCACGTTGAGCGCGGTGGATACGATCAAGGACGAATTGAAGGAACGGTTGGAGCAGCTGTATTCGCAGAACAAGCTGGTCGAAGCGCAGCGCCTGGCGCAGCGCACCCAGTTCGATCTGGAAATGATGGCCGAGGTCGGCTTCTGCAACGGTATCGAAAACTACTCGCGGCATCTCACCGGCAAGGCGCCCGGCGAGCCGCCGCCGACGCTGTTCGACTACTTGCCGCCGGATGCGCTGCTGGTCATAGACGAGTCGCATGTGACCATTCCGCAGATCGGCGCGATGTACAAGGGCGACCGCTCGCGTAAGGAGACACTGGTGGAGTTCGGTTTTCGGCTGCCGTCGGCCTTGGACAATCGGCCGCTGCGTTTCGAGGAATGGGAGGCACGTTCGCCGCGTAGCATCTACGTGTCGGCCACGCCGGGTCCCTACGAGTTGCGCGAGTCTGCGGGGGAAATCACCGAGTTGGTGGTGCGGCCAACTGGCCTGATCGATCCGGTGGTCGAGATTCGTCCTGTCGGAACGCAGGTGGACGACCTGATGTCCGAAATCCAGGAGCGCATCAAGCTCGGCGACCGCGTGTTGGTGACGACGTTGACCAAGCGCATGTCCGAGAACCTCACCGAGTACCTCGGCGAGCACGGCATCCGCGTGCGCTATCTGCATTCGGATATCGACACGGTGGAGCGCGTGGAGATCATCCGCGACCTGCGTCTGGGCAAGTTCGACGTGCTGGTCGGCATCAATCTGTTGCGCGAGGGCCTGGATATGCCGGAAGTGTCGCTGGTGGCGATCCTGGATGCGGACAAGGAGGGCTTCCTGCGTTCGACCGGCTCGCTGATTCAGACCATCGGCCGCGCAGCGCGCAATCTGCGCGGCAAGGCCATTCTGTATGCCGACAAGATGACGCGTTCGATGCAGGCCGCGATCGACGAGACTGACCGTCGCCGCGAGAAGCAGGTCGAGTACAACCTGGAGCATGGCATCACGCCCAAATCGGTGGCGCGTCCGATTTCCGACATCATGGAAGGTGCGCGCGAGGATGCCGCCGAGAAGAAGGCAGGCAAGGGACGCTCGAAGTCGCGTCAGGTGGCGGAGGAAATGCCCGATTACCGCGCGATGGGGCCTGCCCAGATCGCCGGCAAGCTCAAGAGCCTGGAGCAGCAGATGTACCAGCACGCCAAGGACCTGGAGTTCGAGGCGGCCGCGCAGATTCGCGACCAGATCCAAAAACTGAAAGCTGCCAGCCTGGCGTAGGGCAGGGCGACAGCCCGAAGGTTCGAGCGCAGGGAGGGCTTGTGGTGATCCAAACCCTGCGCTAGAATGCGCGCCCTGCACAGCGCAATGCTGACGCAGGAAACGGGCGGTTAGCTCAGCGGTAGAGCACTACCTTGACATGGTAGGGGTCACAGGTTCGAACCCTGTACCGCCCACCACTCCAAGTCCAGCAGCATGGCGACTTGAGTGGCTTCAACATCGGCAGCTACTGCTGCCGCGGATCCGAAAGTCACTTACGCAGCAGCTCTTGCAGCTTCCGCGTGTCCTGTATTTGGTCTTCGACGATCGCTTTCACTTCCTTCTGTGCATTGACCAGGCGTGTTGGACGAATTTCGTGCAGTAGTCGGGTATTGCGGACGGCGGAACGGTTGGCTAGCAAGCTGGGCACTCTTTCGCCCCTGCGGACGAGGCCCTGGCGTCAGGCCAAGCTTCCGCTCAGCGTGCCATTTCGTCTCAGCGCTGGTCACCCTTTCCCCGAAGCGGTGAGCAGGTTTTTTAGTGCCAGGCGCGTGTGTTGCCAAGAAAGCACATCAAGTGCTGACGGAATTCCGCCGGCGCTGACCCATCCCGATCCGCGCCTTGCCTCGAATGCGCGCGCGGTTGTGCCGGCTTCACCGAAACCGCTTTCTCCATCACACGTCTTGCTTTAGCATCGCCTCCGCGCTGACGAAAAGGAAGGCTGGCGATGGACGAGTATCAGCACACCGTGCTGACCAGGGGCGGGTACCGTGTCGTGGCAATCACCCGGGAAGACACCTATGCGCCCGACGCTGTGGTGGCCTATGCCGTGGTGACGGATGCCGGAACCCGGATCACGCCGGATCTTTCCCTGGATCAAGCCAGAGTCTGGATCGACTCGCTCGTCGAGAGCGAGAGTGGCGGACGCAAGTCGGATCTGCTCGATCACAGACCCGTCGTTCGTCGCTGAGTGCCGTCGAGAAGTAAGCCAAGGAGTAGGGCCGCGTGTCCAAAGCCAAACTAATTGCAATCGCCACCGTGGTGACATTGCTTGTTGGATATTTCCTGTCCGGATATCTGACGCTTCTGTTGTTGCGGCTCGATACCGCGCTGTACGCGTGGGATACCTACTACCGCTACGTCAAGGCGTTGGGCTTGCCGGAAGTGGCGCCTTACGCAACCAAGATCAAGCTGTCCGGCATTCTCGGCTTTGGTCTGCCCGGGATCATCTGGGCCATCACGGTCGTGCTCCTGCTCAAGCCGAAGGCGCGGGCGCTGCATGGCGACGCGCGCTTTGCCGGAGCGGCAGACCTTTCCAAGCACGGTTTGTTCAAGCCGAGCGGCAACGGCATTGTGGTGGGCAAGTTCAACGGCAAGCTTGTACGGCTGAGCGGGCAACAGTTCGTGATCCTGGCCGCGCCAACGCGCTCCGGCAAGGGCGTCGGCGTGGTCATTCCCAACCTGCTGGAGTACCAGGAATCGGTAGTGGTCCTGGACATCAAGCAGGAGAACTTCGACCTCACCAGCGGCTGGCGCGCCAGTCAGGGGCATGAGGTCTTCCTCTTCAATCCCTTCGCCGAAGACCGGCGCACCCATCGCTGGAATCCGCTGACTTACGTGTCCAGCGACCCCGCCTTCCGTGTGTCGGATCTGATGAGCATCGCCGCGATGCTGTATCCCGACGGGTCGGATGACCAGAAGTTCTGGGTCAGTCAGGCACGTAACGCGTTCATGGCGTTCGCCCTGTATCTGTTCGAAAACCAGGACGAAGAGTTGTCGCTCGGCTTCCCGGGCGGGGCAGGGGCTCCCACGCTTGGCGGCATCTATCGCCTCTCGTCCGGGGATGGCACAGACCTCAAGAAATACCTCAAGTCACTGTCCGAGCGCAGATTCCTCAGCAGCAATGCGCGCTCAGCGTTTGCCAACATGCTGTCACAGGCCGATGAGACCTTTGCGTCCATCATGGGAACCCTGAAGGAGCCGCTCAACGCGTGGATCAACCCGGTCCTAGATGCGGCAACAAGCGCGGACGACTTCCTGCTCACCGACCTGCGCAAGAAGAAGATGACGATCTACATCGGCATCCAGCCGAACAAGCTGGCCGAAAGCCGGCTCATCATCAACTTGCTCTTCAGTCAGATCATCAACCTCAATACCCGCGAGCTTCCGAAGTCCAATCCGGAACTCAAGTATCAATGCTTGCTGTTGATGGACGAATTCACCTCGATCGGCAAAGTGGACATCATTGCCACCGCGGTAGCCTATATGGCGGGTTACAACCTTCGCCTGCTGCCGATCATTCAGAGCATGGCGCAGCTGGACGCCACCTATGGCAAGGATCTGTCGCGCACCATCATCACCAACCATGCGCTGCAAATCCTCTACGCGCCGCGCGAGCAGCAGGATGCGAACGACTACTCCGAGATGTTGGGCTACACCACCATCAAGAAGAAGAACGTCACACGCGGCAGGGAAACCACCCGGAGTATTTCCGAGGAGCGGCGTGCGCTCATGTTGCCGCAGGAGCTGAAGGCGATGGGCAACGAGAAGGAGGTCTTCCTGTACGAAGGCATCCCGCATCCGGTGAAATGCGACAAGATCCGCTACTACGAAGACCGCTATTTCACCGCACGCCTGCTGCCCAAGACAGACGTGAAAACGCTTCCCATCAGGTTGTGACGGTTGTCGCACAACGGCTGCGAAGGGGCGCCGGTAATTCTTGACTCATGTGTTCGTTAAGGGCAAAGTTACCCAGAATTCGCGCAGTGTTGATTTTTTGTTAAGAGGGGCGGCGCCGGACGGGGTCGTACAGGAGTAAGGCTATGGATGGTTCTTCGGCGTATTCATTTTTATCGATTGCGTGGCGTGGTGCTGACCTGCCTATGTGTGCTGGGTCGGCCAGGCATGTCCGCTCAAGCGAGTCATCAAAGACAGATTCACTCCGCCGCCCCAGGGTGAGCGGAGCTGTTGTGCTGTCCGTCTTAAGCCCGAAATCTCATGAGTTGGAGAAGTCAGAGTGAATCCGATGTATGTGTCCAAGCTGTCGCTGGTCTTGGTGGTCGCTGCGTTGGTCGGTGCCTGCGCGACCAAGCCTGCTCCCGATTTTGGTGGACGTTGGAAGCACGTCAATCACTTTGACGAAGCCCCTACCGAAATTCCGCTCTACACCTCCTACACGTATCAGGCTACGCCGATGGACGGCACGTTGAAGACGATGCTGGAGCGGTGGGCTGCGGATTCCAACATGCAGCTGTCCTACAACCTGCCTTCGGACTACACCCTGATCGCCCCGGTTTCCAATATCAGCACCACCAGCGTGCAGCAAGCCGCCACCGAGCTGAGCGCGGTCTACGCAGCGCAAGGTGTCTCGGTCTCGGTCTCTGCCAACAAGCTGCTGGTACAGCCGGTGCCGGTATCGTCTGGAGCCAAGCTCTAAGAGCTGAACCGCTGATCCGATGCTAACGGCATTCGGTCGGTGACTGAGCTCAAGCCTCCCATGTGCCCGCGCTCGTCGCGGCGATAGTTTCAGGCCTGACAAGGCCTTACGGTGACGGATCTAGACATGTTGCGTAAGAAGGTCAGTGAAAAGGACGGATCTGCCCAAGTGGGTGCAGCCGTCCAGAAAGCGGTGAACTACGAGGTGAGCATCGCCGATCTCGCGCGCCGCAGCGAAAAGCGTGCATGGATGGTAGCGACCGTTTCCATGCTCATTACCGTCATGACGGCCGGCGGCTACTACTACATGCTGCCGCTGAAAGAGAAGGTTCCGTACCTGGTAATGGCTGATGCGTATTCTGGCACCAGTACCATCGCCAAGCTCGAAGCGAATTACGGCGGGCGAACAATCAGTACCAGCGAGGCGTTAGCGCGCAGCAATATCGCGCGTTTCATTCTGGCGCGTGAATCATTTGATGCGTCCACGATCGGTGATCGTGATTGGAATACGGTCGCCTCGATGGCCGCGACGAATGTACTTGCCGAGTATCGCGCACTGCACGCCGGCAATAATCCAATGAGGCCTTTCAACACGTATGGAAGGTTGCGGGCAGTCCGCATCAATATTCTTAGCATCACCCTTATCGGCGGCAAGGGTAAGCCTTATACCGGCGCAACGGTACGTTTTCAGCGGAATGTCTACGACAAGACGTCTACTGTCACCACGCTGCTGGATAGCAAGATTGCAACTATGGGGTTCGTGTACCAGGATAACCTCCAGATGAATGATAGCCTTAGGGTGGAAAATCCGCTAGGTTTCCGAGTGACCGATTATCGTGTCGATAACGATTACTCGGCCTTGCCCGCCGCTCCGTCCGCGATCAGCACGCAAGCGCAAGCTGCGCCACAGGCCGCCGCTTATCAGCAGCCCATAACACCTGGCGCGGTTGATCCGAATGCAGTTGGCGCCGCAGCGCCGGCCGGTGTTCCGGTGCAGCAGGGCATGCAGGTTGTTCCAGGTAGCGCCCCGGTGCAGCAGCCCGGATATCCTGGCCAGGCACAGCCTCAGCCGGCCGGCCAGATTCAAGCCCAGCCAACGATCCAACCCCAAGGGATGCCGAACAATGTCAATGGAGCAAGCGGTCGATGAAACCCTCTAACCCCTACAGGGCTGCATTGGCTGCAGTATTGCCACTTGTATTGTGCGCATTCTCGGCTGCAGCCCAGGTCGTACAAGAATACGAATATGCACCTGACCGCATCTATCAGGTGCGTACCGGACTGGGCATCACCACCCAGATCGAACTCAGTCCCAATGAAAAGATTCTCGACTACAGCACCGGTTTCACTGGGGGCTGGGAGCTGACCCGTCGTGAAAATGTCTTTTATTTGAAGCCCAAGAATGTCGATGTCGATACGAATATGATGATTCGTACGGCCACGCATTCTTATATCCTCGAGCTCAAGGTCGTTGCGACCGACTGGCAGCGCTTGGAGCAGGCCAAACAGGCCGGCGTACAATACAAAGTCGTATTCAGTTATCCCAAGGATACGAGCTTCAACAACGTCGAAGATGCAGCTGCCGCCAAGAATGGTCCGCTGCTGAATGCAAAAATTCTCAAGGATCGTCGCTATTACTACGACTATGACTATGCCACACGGACTAAAAAGTCCTGGCTAGTTCCGAGTCGGGTCTATGATGACGGTAAATTCACTTATATAAATATGGATTTAACACGATTCCCTACTGGTAACTTCCCAGCGGTGTTTGCTCGCGAGAAAGAGCATAGCGAGGATTTTCTCGTGAATACGACCGTTGAGGGTAATACCTTGATCGTTCATGGAACCTATCCCTTCCTGGTGGTTCGTCATGGCGATAATGTCGTCGGCCTGCGAAGGAACAAGCAAAAGTGAACTCGAACATTCCAAACAGCCCTGATGAACGCTCCCGGGACAACCGAGCGGACGAGCCCACGACAAACGAGTACGACGAGCGCAGCAATCCTTATTTCGCGCGCCAGCAGGCGGCTGCGGAGCCGGATCTGGATGCGAATGAGCCTGTGTTGCGGTCCAGCGACATCAAACGGCTGAACCGCAAGGCGATGGTTTTTCTCGCACTGATTGCCGGCTTGTTGCTTTTGGCAATTTTCTGGTTAGCGAAAGACGGCTCGGACGATTCTGCACCGGTCAAGCCGCGTGCCGAGACGGTCGTCGCGCCGGCGCTTCCGCAAAATATGATCGCACCCGTCGAGACGGCTCCGGTGCCTCTTGTGCAACAGCCAAGTTTGCCGCCGCTGCCGCCCATGCCTACCGACGATAGCGACAGCATAGCTGCCGTTCCAGAGCGTCCGCGGGCTCCGACCTTGCTGGAGCGACGCATTCTGGCCGAGCAGTCCGCTGCAGCTGGCGGCAGTGACGGCATTCCCGGGATGCCGGGTCAGCCCGGTGCACAACCTAGAGCTCAAGAAGATGAGCAGGTTACGCTGGCCAAGCCAATCAGCAATCCTGACGGTTTGCTCGTGCGCGGTACCTATATCCGTTGCATTCTCGAAACGCGGATCATTTCCGACTTCGGTGGCTACACATCCTGCATCGTTACAGAACCGGTTTATTCGATCAACGGGCATAATCTGCTGTTGCCGAAGGGTTCGAAGATGCTTGGTCAATATGGCGCCGGCGAGCCAACTACCCGGCGCCTGCAAGTCGTTTGGGATCGCGTGACTACGCCTACCGGGCTCGATGTCACTCTGGTCGGCCCAGGTATTGACACGCTCGGTAGCGCCGGTCACCCCGGACAGTACGATGCGCACTGGGGCAACAAGATCGCTTCTGCCTTGTTCATCAGTCTTTTAAGCGATGCGTTCAAGTACGCGGCTGCAGAGTATGGTCCTGAGACGACCACCATTGGCTTGGGTTCTGGAGTAATCACGCAGCAGCCATTCGAGAGCAATACCGCACAGAGCGTGCAGCAACTCGCGCAGCAGGCGGTGGAAAAATCCGGGCGTCGACCTGCAACGCTGACGATCAATCAAGGGACGGTACTGAACGTTTATGTTGCAAAGGATGTCGATTTCTCGGCGGTGCTGCCTAAGTGAGCGCGACGACCGCCATGACGATCGATGATTCTCCGACTGCGCGGATCTCGAATGATTTCCTGGATTACCAGTACTCGGTACTGGGAATCCTGGACTATTTGAATTCGCCCGAAGTCACAGAAATCTGCATCAATCGTCCCGGTGAGCTATACCTGGAGACGATCAATGGCTGGCAACGTGTGGAGGTGCCATCCCTGACCTTTGATCGGGCTAGGCAGTTTTGCACGGCTGTCGTCAATGAAAGCAATACCGGGCAGCGCATTACCGATGCCGATCCGGTGGTGTCGCTTACCTTCCCCACCGGTCAGCGTGCGCAGTTCGTTATTCCGCCAGCCTGCGATGCCGGCAAGGTCTCGATCACGATTCGCTTGCCGTCCAAGCACACCAAGACGCTTGAGCAGTACACCAGCGACGGGTTTTTCGACCAGGTGCTTGAGCAGGTTACCGATGTCAGCGATCACGACCGCGAACTGCTCGAGTTGCGTCGCAACAGGGAATATTCCGAATTCTTCAAAAAATCGGTGCTTTACAAGAAAAATGTAGTGGTTGCGGGTGCGACAGGTAGCGGCAAGACCACCTTCATGAAGGCTCTGGTCAATCACATTCCGAACGAGGAACGCCTGGTCACCATCGAAGACGCCCGCGAGCTATTCATCAGTCAGCCCAATTCGGTGCACCTGCTGTACTCGAAAGGCGGCCAAAGTGCGAGTAATGTGACTGCTAAGAGCTGTATGGAGGCGTGCCTGCGTATGAAGCCGGATCGAATCATCCTGGCTGAGTTGCGCGGCGATGAATCGTTCTACTTCATCCGTAACTGCGCATCCGGCCACCCAGGTTCGATCACCAGCTGCCATGCTGGCAGCGTAGAGCAGACCTGGGACCAGCTGGCGCTCATGGTGAAGGCGTCGAACGAAGGTTCCGGCCTGGAGTTCGAGGTGATCAAACGGCTGCTGCGTATGACCATCGATATCGTGGTGCACATCAAGGCGCACGCCGGGCGCCGCTTTATTACCGGGATCGATTTCGATCCGGCAAGAACCCTGCGTGGCGGCTGACCGGCCGCCAATGATTGACGTTGATTCAGCTTCAAGGAGACCGCTATGCTGCCTGGCATGGAATTGATGGGTTGTACTGGACTTGCCGTCCCCGGTGAGGTCATGCAGCACGTCGTTCGCGTGGAGTCTTCGCGCAATCCGTACGCCATCGGCGTGGTCGGCGGTCGACTGGTACGCGAACCGCGTGGGCTGGAAGAAGCCGTGGCTACGGCCAAGATGCTGGAGCAGAAGGGCTACAATTTCTCCTTGGGACTTGGCCAGGTCAATCGCTACAACCTGCAGAAGTATGGGCTGACTAGTTACGAGATGGCATTTGCCAAGTGTCCTAACCTAGTGGCTGCTTCCAGAATTCTGGCCGAGTGTCATTCGCGATCGGGTGCCAACTGGGGCAAGTCATTCAGTTGCTACTATTCAGGTAATTTCGAAACCGGCTTCAAGCATGGCTATGTCCAGAAGATCTATGCCTCCATTCGTCAGTCGGTGGCATCTTCAGGAGCCGAGCCGATCGCCGTGGTTCCGAATCGCCCGATCAAGGTTCGTGTCGAAAATCCCCTGCGTCAGGCAGCCACCGAGCTAGCCGATGCGATCGTGGCACGTCGGATTCAGGACCTTGCAAATCCCGGGCGCACAGAAGCTTCACAGCAAGGCCCTATGCTTGCATTGCCCACAGCAGCGCAATTGCCACCGCCCCAGGTATCCCCGGCCCGTTCTGCCGACGACGAGCTATATGTCGTCAAGGCAACCGGGCAGGGGCGGGGGGTTGCCCTACCTGTAGGCATGCAGCAAACCCCAGCCGTAACGAATCAAACACCGGCCAGTGTGGCCCCGGCACGACCGATGCCTGCAACACAGCAGGTAGATACCGCATTTGTTTTTTAACCAGGATGGAAAACCTGCCACGGATTGGCTGCTAGACCCCCCCCTGTTCCCAAGGAGATTGACATGAAGTTTGAAGTTGACAAGAAGACGGCCGCCGACGCCAAGATGATTGGAACCCAAGCCCTGAAAGCGCTGGTATTTACTTCGTTGCTACTGGTCGCCGGTGGGGCCTTGGCAACAAATGGTAGTGGCCTCGGAGAGACCGGCGAAAAGATGTGCGGTTTCCTTGAAAACGTCAATGGTCTGTTGAACATGGGCTCAGCGCTTGTTGTCACGATTGCGGTGATCATTGCCGGCTATCAAATTGCATTTGCTCACAAGCGAATTTCTGAAGTGTCTCCGATTTTGATCGGTGGTGTATTGATCGGCGCGGCCGCCCAGATTGCTAACATGGTGATTGGCAAAGACGGTAGTGGTCAGGACTGCACCGCTGCCTCCATGACGCTGCTTCAAATTGCTCAGTACTATGCATAAAGACGTTCTCTTTCGTGGGTGTACCCGTCCGGCGATGTTCCTGGGAGTGCCTTACATCCCGTTTTTCATCGGTGCCGGCAGTGGCCTGCTGTTGGGAATGTATTTTGATCTTTGGTATCTGTTGACAATTCCGGTCATTATTTTTGCTATGCAGCAGATGGCAAAACGAGACGAGATGATCTTCAGGTTGCTGGGGTTGCGTTGGTTATTTCGCATGCGCGCGCGGAATGCCGAACGTTACTCGGGAATGTGGGTGTTCAGTCCTAACGAATATCGAAAGAATCCCGCTGGAAAACGTCAGTAAGCGAATAGGCTATTAACCGACCCCACGCCCGCAAGTCGCGTGGGGTTGGCGCTTTGCGCGACTACATAACTGTGATGCTTCCTCTTAAACTGGTAAGGCCATGTTCAGCCCAGATAGTCCGATCAGCGAATTCGTCTCCATTTCGACGCATGTCGCACCGTCCGTTCTAAAAACGACCGGTGGTGACTATCTTTTGATTTGGCATCTTGCGGGTCTGCCTTTCGTTGGACGTGACGAATTCGAGCTGGAACAGCGACACAATACGTTCAACCGTCTTGTACAGACCCTGCGCGCGCCTGATTTCGCCAACGTGGCGTTCTGGGCACATGATGTCCGACGTCGTCGCAGGATCGGCAACTCCGGCCGTTTCCAGCAGGCTTTTAATCAGTCACTGTCCAACGAATACTACGCAGCGTTGTCGTCCCAGAAAATCATGCAGAATGAATTATATTTCAGCATGATTTACCGCCCAGTGGTTAGCGGACGCCGACTGGTCGAGAAATCCAGTGATCCTGACAGGATTCGGGTCGAAGAAGAGCAGGCGATTGCGAAGGTGATCGAGCTGGCGACCAACGTGGAGGCGGTGCTCAAAGACTATTCCCCCTATCGGCTTGGGATGTACGAAGCTAAGAACGGTGTGGTGTTTTCTGAGACCTTAGAGTTTCTTGGTTACTTATTAAATCGCATTGACGAGCCGGTCCCGGTGCTGCAGGCGCCGGTTCCAGCGTATCTGCCTGTCAGCAAACATATGTTCGCAAACAAGACCGGTGACTTCGTCATCCGCACGCCAGATGGCATCAATCACTTCGGCGCAATCCTGAATATCAAGGAATACGCAGACGGAACCTATCCCGGCATTCTCAATGGTCTGAAGTATCTTGATTTCGAGTATGTCATGACGCATTCCTTCAGCCCGGTCGGTCGCCACGACGCGCTGAAGGTGCTGGAACGTACCAAGGGCATGATGATTTCCTCGGGCGACAAATCGTCTAGCCAGATCCGCGATCTCGATCTGGCAATGGATGATGTGGCCTCGGGCAACTTCGTGCTGGGCGAATATCACTTCACTGTAGCGGTGTATGCCGATAGCCAGGAAAAGCTTGCCCGACAAATCGCGACCACGCGTGCCGAGCTCTCAAACGCCGGCTTCGTGTCGTCCAAGGAAGACCTTGCAATTGCCTCGTCGTTCTACGCGCAGCTGCCGGGAAATTGGCGTTTCCGCACGCGTATTGCCAATCTGAGTTCGCTCAATTTCCTCGGTTTGTCGCCGTTGCACAATTTCGCCCAGGGCAAGCAGCACAACAATCCGTGGGGCGACTGTGTCACAACCCTGCAGACTACCAACGGCCAGCCGTACTACTTCAATTTCCACGCCACGCATCCGGCGGAGAATTCCTTGGGCGAGAAGGCTATCGGCAATACCATGGTGATCGGCAAGTCCGGTACCGGCAAGACGGCGCTGATCAACTTCCTGTTGAGTCAGGTGCAGAAGTTCGATCCGATCCCGACGATCTTCTTTTTCGACAAGGATCGCGGCGCGGAGATCTTCGTGCGCGCTTGCGGGGGCAATTATCTGGCCTTAGAAAACGGCTCCCCGACCGGCTTCAATCCGTTTCAGTGCGAGCGTAATGAGGCCAACACGCAATTTCTGGCTGAGCTGATGAAGGTGCTGGGCGGCAAGTCGGAGTACAGTTCGCGCGAGGAAGAAGACATTTATCGTGCGGTGGAGGGCATGCTGGACACGCCGATGCATCTGCGCAGCATGAGCAACTTCCGTAAGAGCCTGCCGAACATGGGCGACGATGGGCTATATGCGCGCCTGCGCCGCTGGACTGCCGGCAATTCGCTCGGCTGGGTGTTCGATAATCCGGTGGACACCATCGACCTGACGCGCGCATCGATCATCGGCTTCGACTACACCGATGTGATCGATAATGCAGAAGTTCGTGTGCCGGTGATCAACTATCTGCTGCATCGGCTGGAGGCGCTGATTGATGGCCGTCCGCTGATCTACGTGATGGATGAGTTCTGGAAGATTTTGGACGGCAAGGGTGGGCTGAAGGAATTCGCCAAGAACAAGCAGAAGACCATCCGTAAGCAGAATGGCCTGGGTATTTTTGCCACCCAAAGTCCGGAGGATGCACTTGCCAGCGACATCGCCGCTGCATTGATCGAACAGACCGCGACCATGATCCTGCTGCCCAATCCCAGCGCCAGCCGCGATGACTACATGGAGGGGCTCAAGCTCACCGACGCCGAATATCAGGTGGTGGTGTCGCTGGACGAGCGCTCGCGTTGCTTCCTGGTCAAGCAGGGCCATGCCTCGGCGGTGTGCCAGCTCAACCTGCGTGGGATGGATGATGCCCTTTCGGTGATTTCATCTTCAACCGACAATATTGAAATCATGCATCAAATTTTGTCGCGGAAAGCCGACAAGCTGGGTGTAAGCGTAGACCAGCTGACGCCGGAGCAGTGGCTGGAAGACTTTTATGCGAACCGAAAGGGCTCGGGAAAACGCAAGCGGGCCAAAGACGACGACCTTGAGAGTCGCGCATAACCTCTCCCCTGTAGACGCAACGTTTTTAAAGCCCGTCACGGATTGGTGTACGGGCTATATACTGATTGATTAAGATTTTTTATTAAATCGTATTTAGTGTCGTTTGCTCTAAGGTTGTTTCAGTCGCAGAACAACATTCCATATGCGACGGTTTGATTTTTTGAGTGAAGCTTCTTCCCTGCCATCTCCCTTGACGACGAGTGAAATGGTGCGCGTCATAATGCAAGTTTCTGAGGTATTTGCGCGTCGCTTCGTAGCGCTATGAATACGTATGCAAAAATGCCCCGCATGCGGTGGGCACAGCTACGCTAACGGACTTGGCTGAGCGTCTATCTGGCGCCCGCAATGGCCCGGGAGGGGCGTAAATGTCGCAGACACCATGGTGGCGCGGGGCCGTCATCTATCAGATTTATCCGCGCAGTTTTCTGGATTCCAATGGCGATGGGGTGGGCGATCTGCCCGGCATCATCGCCAAACTCGACTACATCGCCAAGTTGGGCGTGGATGCGATCTGGATTTCGCCGTTCTTCAAGTCGCCGATGGCCGATTTCGGCTACGACATCGCGGACTACCGTGCAGTGGATCCGCTGTTCGGGACGCTGGACGATTTCGATCGGCTGCTCGACAAGGCGCACGGCCTTGGCTTGAAGGTGATGATCGACCAGGTGTTGAGCCACACCTCGATCGCGCATGCGTGGTTCCAGGAGAGCCGGCAGGACCGGACCAACGCAAAGGCGGATTGGTACGTGTGGGCCGATCCGCGTGAGGACGGGACGCCGCCGAACAATTGGTTGTCGCTGTTCGGTGGGGTGGCGTGGCAATGGGAGCCGCGGCGGGAACAGTATTACCTGCACAACTTCCTGGTGGATCAGCCGGACCTCAATTTCCACAACACCGAGGTGCAACAGGCGACGCTGGATAACGTACGCTTCTGGCTGGATCGGGGGGTGGATGGGTTCCGCCTGGATGCGATCAACTTCTGCTTCCACGATGCGCAGCTGCGTGACAATCCGGCCAAGCCGGCCGACAAGCGGGTGGGGCGTGGGTTCAGTGCCGACAACCCTTACGCGTATCAGTACCACTACTTCAACAACACGCAGCCGGAAAATCTAGCGTTCCTCGAGCGCTTGCGCGGACTGCTGGATCTTTATCCGAATGCAGTGAGCCTTGGCGAGATCTCGTCGGAGGACTCGCTGGCGACCACTGCCGAGTACACCGCTCATGGCCGCCTGCATATGGGCTACAGCTTCGAGCTGCTGGTGCAGGACTACAGTGTTGCTTATATCCGCGAGACGGTGAGCCGGCTCGAAGCCACGATGCTGGAAGGTTGGCCATGCTGGGCCATTTCCAACCACGACGTGGTGCGCGCGGTGACACGCTGGGGCGGGGCCGATGCATCGCCGACGTTTGCGCGGATGGTGGTTGCAATGCTGTGTTCGCTGCGTGGCTCGATCTGCCTGTACCAGGGCGAGGAGCTGGGCCTGGGCGAGGCAGATGTGGCGTTCGAGGATCTGCGCGATCCGTATGGCATCACCTTCTGGCCAACCTTCAAGGGTCGCGATGGCTGCCGCACGCCGATGCCATGGACGGATGCGCCGTCGGCAGGGTTCAGCAGCGGCAAGCCGTGGTTGCCGCTGGCTGAGGAGCATCGTGCGGCTGCGGTGAGCGTGCAGCAGGACGATCCGTTGTCCGTGCTCAGTGCGGTGCGACAGTTCCTGGCTTGGCGCAAAGGCGAGCCTGCGCTGCGCGAGGGGGCGATCACGTTCTACGACACCGCCGAACCTGTGCTGATGTTCCGGCGCGAGCACGCCGGCCAGGTGATGTTGCTGGCATTCAATCTGTCGGCCGATGCAGCCGAGCTTGGGCTGCCGGCTGGCGCGTGGAAGCAGGTCGATGTGCCCGGCGTGGAGCGCGGAGCCATCGAACATGACTGCCTGCGCTTGGCCGGGCATGCAGTGGTTTGTGCGATCGAAGTTCGCTGACGGTGTGTCGCGCCAGCTAGCTGTCTGTGCGTGATTGTCTGGAACGCGGCGAGGCATTCCTTAGGGGAATGCCTCGCTTTTTTTTTGTAGTGACGATTGCTTGGTTTGCCAAGCATTTATAGCGTTACGCCAGCTGTGCGGCTATTTCCCAGTCGATCAGGTCCTTGCTCTCTGGATGAGGCAGGGTGTGCTGTTCTCCATGCCAGTCGGGGGTGGTTTGACTAAAAGGCTGCATGTGGATGGCAATGGACTGCGAGGACGTCAGCGTTGCCGGCGGCCCTGCAGCAACGGCTTGGATTCGTGTTGGTGCAGGCAGGCGCTGATGGTGTCGGGAGATTGGCCCCGTTCCGGTGCGACAGGCGAATGCTATGCGCAGGGAGGTGCTGATGCGCAGGTGGCGGTCGATCCTGTGCGCTTTGCGAAGGGCAATGCAAGCTTGGATTTTGAAAATCTTGGATCAAAAGAAAACCCGCCGGTGTCACATCGGCGGGTTTTCTTTGGTCAATGTTGTCGTTTTGATCAGGAGAGCATTCGGTTCTTTTAGTTAGAGGCCGCATCTTGAATGACGGCCCATGGAGCCCGACAGAGCAGAACTGGCCCTGCTTGATTGGCGCGCGTTGCGCTTGTGCCGAACCCTCACCCCAACCCCTCTCCCGGCGGGAGAGGGGCTTTGGTGTCCCGGTGGAGAGGGCTGGCACCGGGGCCGGCCAGCCAGGTGATGCGCCGGTTGTCACGTAGGTAGCGTAGCCGCAGTTAGCGATGTGGCCACAGACAAAGATGTCGCCAATCAGCGCATCGTTTGCAGTTCACAGCTCATCAGAACTTGTAGTTGACGCCCAGCACGAAGGTGCGGCCCCATTCGATGTATTCCAGCGGACGGTCCTTGGTTTCGGCATAGGTGCGGTAGGGCGAGTTGCTGAGGTTACTGGCCTGCAGCAGCAAGGTCAGGCCGGCAAGATCGCTGCTGTCGTTGAAGCTGTAGCTGATCTGCGCATCGGTGATGTTTTCGCCGACCACGTAGCGCAGCGTGCGGTTGCCGTTGAAGTTGCCGATCTCGCCGATGAAGTCCGAGCGGCGGCGCTGGCTGACGCGTGCTTCGAAGCCCTTGTGCTCGTAGTAGGCGGTGAGGTTGTAGACGCGTTCGGACAGGCCGGGCAGGCTGATTTCGCCGTCACCGACGCTGGAAGCACTTTCCGGGTCGCGGATCTTGACGTCGCTGTCGTTGAAGGTGGCGCTAGCCTGGATGCCGAAACCTTCCAATGGAGCGAAGACCAGATCCAGCGGCAGCGAAGCGGTGAGTTCGACGCCGCGCAGGATGCCGCCCTTGCCGTTGAACGGGGCGCTGAAGGTGCCGGTGGTCAGTACTGGCGCCGAGCCCGGCGGCGGCACATAGCCGGCCACCAGCGCGGAGAAGTCGTAGTTGTCGCGGCTCTGGGTGTAGATGTAGCTCTTCAGGTCCTTGTAGAAAAACGCGGCGGCCACGTAGGCGCGCTCGGCGAAATACTTTTCGTAGGAAAGGTCGATGGCGTTGGCGCGCCAGGGGTCCAGCATCGGGTTACCGCCGCTGGCGCCGGGGCGGCCGGTGGAGGTGTCGACACCGAATTCCAGCGAGGCACGCAGCTGATCCACGCGTGGGCGTGCGACCTGCTTTGCCATCGCAAAGCGCAGTGTCTGTTCGTACGGGAACTGGAAGGCCAGATTCAGGCTGGGCAGCCAGTCGCGATAGGTCTTGCCGTCGTCGATCGGGCGCACTTCACTGCCTGCCGGCTGCGACGCGTCCCAATAATTTGCGCGCGAGGATTGGTCGGCGCTCTGCAGCTGCACGCCGATATTGCCGCGCACGCCCACATCGCCCCATTCGGTATCGAGATTGGCGCGCAGCCAGGCGGTGGTGATCTTCTCTTCGACGGTCCAGGCCTTGGACACCAGGAACGAGGCATCGTCGCTGGGATTGAACAGCATGTAACGCGAGACCACCGCCGGGACGTTCCAGGCGGGCAGGGCACCGATGCCGGCAAAGCCCAGGTTGACCGGCGCGTATTGCAGGTCCGATGCGATGGTGGATTCGCCCTGCGCGCCAAGGGTGATGTTGCCTTCCGGCTGGGTTTTCTGTTTTTCACGATTGGCGTAGTTGACGCCCACATCCAGATCCGAGAACCAGCTCAGCGCTTCGGGCATCGGGAAGCTGGCCTGCAGGCGTGCGCCCTTGAGCACATCTTCCACGCTCGGCACCTTGCCGTAGCCGGAGCCGTAGATGGTGTTGGTGAGAAACAGCTGATCGGGATTGGAGTAATCCATTCCGGGCGCTAGCTGAGAGAAGCCGTTGCCGACAACCGTTACGCCGACGGTATCCAGCTGTGGCATCGGCGCACGCTGGAGATTGTTTTCCAGGTTCAGTTCGTCGCGCGTGGCCTTGGAGTAATTGAGATCGGCAGTGATCTTGACCGCACCGGCAGTGATCTCGTTGTTCCAGCCGAACGCATCGATGGTGTCTTCGCGCTTGTTGTACATGCCGCGGACCAGCGGATAGACGCCACTGGCGTCGCCGCCGGTGAAGCTGTTGCTGTCGTTGACGCGCACGTTGCTGATGTTCAGGCCCGGCGTGTAGCCACCGTTGTAGTTGCTCAGGTTGAGCTCGAACTGGTTGGCGGTGTCGATCTGCTCGGCCTTGGTGTGGAAGGCGTCGAGCGTGCTGGTCCAGGCGTTGGACGGGCGGTATTGCAAGGTGGCCATGACGCCGTCGCGCTTCTGGTTGCCGGTGCGGCGCAATGCCTTGATGCCGTCGGAAAAATACACGCCGTCGGCCACGCCGGGGCGCGGGCGCTGTGCGTTGACCGGTTGCCACGGCTCGTACAAGCCGACCTGATTTTCCTGGATCGGCATGTCGGTGTGTGCGTAGCCGATGGTCAGGCCGATGGTGCGGTCGGCGAACTGGTCGATGTAGCTGACATTGAAGCGGTTGCCGTATGGGTCGACGTTGGCGGCCTTGCCCAGCGAATTGCGTTGGTAACGGCCACCGATGGCGATCACCCGCTCGTTGTAGCTGAGCGGGCGCGCAGTCTGCATGTCGACGGTGCCGGACAGGCCCTGGCCGACCAGGCCGGCGTCGGGCGTCTTGTAGACGGTGACACCGCTGACCAGTTCGGACGGGTACTGGTCGAATTCCACGCTGCGGTTATCGCCTGTGCTGACCACTTCGCGGCCGTTGAGCAGGGTGGTGGAGAAGTCCGGCGACAGCCCGCGCACGCTGATGACCTGTGCGCGACCGGCCACACGTTGCGCCGCCAGGCCAGGCAGGCGCGCGAGCGACTCGGCGATGCTGACGTCGGGCAGCCGGCCGATATCTTCGGCCGAAATGGCTTCCACGATCGAGGTCGAATCCCGCTTGACCGAGATGGCACCTTCGATCGCGCGGCGCAGGCCGGTGACCTGGACCTTGTCCAAGTCGGTCACCGCGCCGGCGGTTTGTTCGGTGTCGGTTGCTTGCGCCGGCGTTGCCGATTGCGCGGCAGCCAACGTCGGTGCCATGGCAACGGCCAGGGCGATACTCAGCGCAGAGCGCTTGTGCTTCAACATTTTCCCCTCCCAGGTACATGTTGTTCTTTGAATTTTCGATCCGGCAGACGCCTGGATGCATTGCATCGCGCGCCACGACGGACATCACGACTGCGACGTATGGTAGACACGGCATCTGGGTGCAAACGGGCAATGCATACGTATTCAACCCGGCTGATGGCGCTGGAATCGATTCCACGCCGGCTTTGCTGCGGCGCGGTACGCTCCTGGCCTGTCGTGAGGAAACGCCAATGCGCAATCTGCAGCGGTTGCGGTGCCGTTGCGTGATGCACTCGGTCGCGTTGAAGGGCTCCTCAGCCCGTTGCGACCAAATCAGCGCCTGCCATCCACCGGCACGAAGCGAATCGCCTGCCCACCACCTGGCGCAAGACGCAGCTCCAGCGTATCGGCACTGCTGACCTGGCGTTGTTCGCTGACAAAGGCGAATGGGTTGCTGACATAGTCCGCACCGTCGCCGTCGCGATAGATCTGCGCGGTGTAGCGCACGCCCGGCTCAAGGAATCCGAGCGGCACCTGCAGCAGCCGGCCATGCTCGTCAGTGATGCTGCCCAGGAACCAGTCGCGGCTATGCCGATCCTTGCGCGCGATGGTGACGTAGTCGCCGACTTCGCCATTCAAGGCGCGGGTCTGATCCCAATCCACCGCCACGTCCTCGATGAAGCGGAAGGCATCGCGGTGCTGCAGATAATGCTCGGGCAGATCGGCAGCCATCTGGATCGGGCTGTAAAGCGTCACGTACAGCGCCAGCTGGCGCGCAAGCGTGCTGGGAATCGCCTGGCCGTTGCGGCCTTTCAGGCTGAGGATGCCGGGCGTGTAATCCATCGGCCCGGCGAGCAGGCGGGTGAACACCAGGTTGACCTCGTGCTCGGGCGGATTCGGTGGCTGGCCCCAGGCGTTGTATTCCATGCCACGCGCGCCCTCGCGCGAGATCCAGTTGGGATAGGTGCGGCGCAGGCCAGTGTCCTTGATCGGTTCGTGCGCATTGACTGCAAGGTGGCGCGCGGCAGCTTCCTGCACCACGCGCAGATGATGGCGTGCCATCCATTGGCCGTCGTGCCATTCGCGCAGCGGTGTGCCGCCTGCCGGGTTACGACGTTCCACCTGGCCGTCGTCGCAGACATAGCCGGTCTTGACCGAGTCCACGCCGAACCGGGCGTACAGGTCCATCGCTTCGGCAATCTGGTCTTCGTAATGATCCACTGCGCACCCCGTTTCATGATGGCCGATCAAATGCACGCCCTTGCCGGCGGCGTATTTGCTCAGCGCGGGCAGGTCGAAATCCGGTGTCGGCCTGGTGAAATCGAAACTGCCGCCGTTGCCGAACCATTCGCCGTCCCAGCCCGGATTCCAGCCTTCCACCAACACGCCACGAAAGCCGTGTGCCGCAGCGAAGTCGATATAGCGCTTGGTGTTGGCAGTGGTGGCGCCGTGTGTCGGCCCGGTCGCCCAGGTTTGCTGGTTGAGATGCATGGACCACCACACCCCGACGTATTTGGACGGCTTGACCCAGCCCACATCGCCCAGGGCGTTGGGCGCGTTGAGGTTGAGGATCAGGTTGGACTCCACCAGCCCGGTGGCCTGGTCGGCGATCTGCAGCGTGCGCCACGGCGTATCGAACGGCAGCTTGCGCCGCACCTTCCAGCCTTCGGCAGCGGGTGACAGCTGCGCGCGCAGGCGCCGGCCTTCGGTACGGCGCAGCCACATGCCGGCGTAGTCGACCAGCGCCGCCTCATGCAGCGCGACATGCAGCCCGCTCTCGGTACGCAAGGTGAGCGGCGTATGTGCCAGCGCGACCTGGTTCAACGGCGTGCGCTGATACAGGTATTCGTAGTGGATCGGCTCGCCTGCCGGAATCCACCATACCTCGGACGGTTGCGCGACGGCGAATTCGGTGACTTCCTCGTCGATGATGGCTTCGCGCAATCCCGCCTGCTCGGGAAAGTGATAGCGCAGGCCGATGCCATCGTCGTACACGCGCAAGATCACATCGAAGCGGCGTTGCGCGCCGCTGCGTTCGCCCAGGCTGACGCTTAGTTCGTTGTAGTGGTTGCGCACCAGGCGCGTCTCGCCCCAGGGTTGTTCCCAGGTATCGTCATGGGCTTGGCGTGCTTGCGAGAGGACGACCAGGCCGCGGTCCAGCCGCCCGTCGCGCAATTGGAAACCCAGGCGCGAGCGTTCCAGCACCGGCTGGCCCAGGCGTTGCACGCGGTAGTAGGGCGTGCCGCCGTCCACTTCCAGTGTGACCTGCAGGACGTTGCCGGGCGAATCGGCACTGATGGCGATGCGCTCGGCCTGCGCGATGCCCGCAAGACTGCCAAGCAACAGGACAAGCAGTCGCGCACTGCGTGCGGCGCGCGCTATCGAACGCACGCGATGTGAAACCAGCGGCATATCCCCTCCCAAGGCGGCCGTTGCGTCAGCGGCGACTATGCAGCGCTGTGGCGTGGATGGGCCATGCTGCACTGCGGCCATTGCCATGAATACGTATGCATTGATGCGGAACCGCTGAGCGCGCGTCTACCATGGCGTCACGGCACCTGGGAGGGTCCGCGCCCGTGGCACGCCAGTGCCGCGCACTACAACGCGTGCAACGAGGGAGGGAGGCCGACGGTGCAAGCCGTCTGGCCGCTTCGATGCTGAAGATGATCTGCATGGCTGCAACGCTCGGCGTTGCGGCAAGCTCGCCGGTGTTGGCCGATGAGCTGGAGTTCCAGGGCCGCCATGCGCAAGCGCAGGCGCTCGAAGACGGCGGTTTCGTGTTGCGCTGGCCGCAGGGCGAGCGCCGCATCGGGCCGCAGCCGATGCGCACCCATACCGCCAGTCCGTTGTTTGACACCCTGTTCGCCATGGCGCAGCAGGAAATGGCCGACGACCGTGTCGAGGCGATTCGCGATCCGGCCTTCAACGACGGCAAGCCGGTGCCTTGCGCGTGTTTCGAAACCGGTGAGCGCTGGCCTTACGTGTGGACGCGCGATGTCAGCTTCGCCGCCGATCTGGCGTTGGCGCGGCTGGAGCCGGAGCGCACGCGCAATGCGCTGCGCTTCAAGCTGTCGGCGGCGCGCGATGGGCAGACGCCAGGGGTGTTTGTTGCGCAGGACACCGGCTCCGGTGGCAGCTGGCCGATCAGCAGCGACCGCGTGGTGTGGTTTCTTGCCGCGCGCGGCCTGCTGGATGACAAGGCGTTCGCTGAAGAGGTGTGGGAGGCGTTGCAGGCCACCCTCGCGCAGGATCGTGACGCGGTCTTCGATGCGCAGATCGGCCTCTACCGCGGCGAAACCTCGTTTCTGGATTGGCGCGAGCAGACCTACCCGGAGTGGACGCGCCAGGATGTGCGCTTCATTGCCGAGTCCTTCGCCCTGTCCACCAACGTGTTGCACTACCAGGCCCTGCGCCTGGCCGAGCAGCTGGCGCGCCAGCATGGCGATGCGCGTGCGTCCAGGTACGCCCAGTGGGCCGATGCGCTGCGTCAGGCCATCGCCACGCGCTTCTGGGATGCGCCCAGCAATCAGTATGTGAGCTATCTGGGCAATGCGGCGCATCCGGTGCGCTATGCCAAGGTCGATCTGCTCGGCGTGTCGCTTGGCGTGCTGGCCGAGGTGTTTCCGAAGGAGCGTGCACGTGCCGCGCTGCGCGGGTATCCGCTGGTTGCCGGCGGCAGCCCGGTGGTGTGGCCGCAGGACGCCGAACAGCCGATTTATCACAATCGCGCCGTCTGGCCCTTCGTCAGTGCGTACGCGCTACGCGCCGCACGCCAGCTGGACGACGCGCCGCGCATTGCGCTGGAGCTGCAGTCGTTGATGCGCGGCAGCGCGCTGGCTGGTTCCAACATGGAAAACTACGAGATGCAGAGCCTGGCGGTGCATGTGGAGGAGGGGCCCCGCAGTGGCCCGGTGGTGAATTCGCCGCGCCAGTTGTGGTCGGTTGCCGGCTATCTCTCCGCGGTGCTGGAAGGCGTGTTCGGCATTGGTGCCGATGGCAGCGTGACGCCGAAACTGCCGCGTACGTTGGTGCCGTTGTTGTTTGGCGATCGCCAGCAGATCGTGCTTGAACAGGGCGCCCGACGCTATGTGCTGCAGCGGCCGACGGCGAGTGCGGGTGAGTTGCTGGTGGCGGGGAAGGTCGAGCAACAAGGCCAGACCACGTTGGTGCATCTGATCGGTCGCAAGGCCGATACCACCGCCCCGCCGCAGCCAGGCCAGGTGTTCGCACCCAGCACGCCGGAGGCGCCCGTCGCACAACGGCAGGGCGACGGCCACCGCATCGTGATTCCAGCTGGGACGACGCTGTACATGGATGGGCATGCGCTGGACGCCACGCGGCACTTAGACCTGCGCGAGGACGGCCGGCTGCACGTGCTCAGCCTGACCCGCCGCGCCGATGGCCTGGAGTCGCTCCACAGTCCCGCGTTGACGCTCGGCCCGTTGCAGGAAGTCCCGGGCAGCGAGGCCTGGGTTTGGACTGCCACGCGCGCGGGCCAGCATCGCGTATCGCTGCGTTATCGCAACCCCAACGGGCCGATCAATACCGGCGTCACTGCGGCGGTCAAGCGGCTGCTGCTGGAATGCCCGGGGCAGGCGACGCAGTCGCAGGTCGTGGTGATGCCGCATAGCGTGGGCGAGCAGCTGTCCACGCAGGTCAGCTTCACTGTGGTAGACGGGCAGCAGTGCAGGTTCCGGCTGGAAAACGGCTTCAACATGAGCGCGCTCGCGCATTTTGCGCAGTACAACGGCGGCCGCGGTGGTCGCGATGGCGTGGTCAACACCGCGCAGGTGAGCGCGCTGCTGGTCGGCCCCGCAGCGAGCACGGAGGCTGCGCAATGACCGCCAAGCCACGCCTGAGTTTCTGGCAGATCTGGAACATGTGTTTCGGCTTTCTCGGTATCCAGTTCGGCTTCGCGCTGCAGAACGCCAACGCCAGCCGCATCTTTCAGACCCTGGGGGCGCAGGTCGACGATGTGCCCGGTCTGTGGATCGCCGCACCGCTCACCGGTCTGATCGTGCAGCCCATCATCGGCTACCTGTCCGACCGCACCTGGACGCCATGGGGGCGCCGACGTCCGTATTTCATGGTCGGCGCGGTATTCACCACACTGGCCTTGCTGGTGATGCCCAACGCGCCGATGCTGTGGATTGCCGCCGGCACGTTGTGGGTGCTGGATGCATCGATCAACATCTCGATGGAGCCATTCCGCGCCCTGGTCGGCGATCAACTGCCACCGGCGCAGCGGCCCACCGGCTATGCGATGCAGAGCTTCTTCATCGGGGTTGGCGCGATTGTGGCGAGTTTCCTGCCCTGGTTGCTCACGCATTGGGGCGTGGCCAATACCGCGCCGCCGGGGCAGTTGCCCGACAGCGTGCGCTACGCCTTCTACCTCGGTGCCGCGGTGCTGTTCCTGTCGATCAGCTGGACGGTGCTGCGCACGCGCGAATACAGCCCGCAGCAGCTTGCCGGTTTTGACGATGCGCATCCGTCGGTAGCGGCTGCAGCGATCGCCGGCACCTTGCCGCCGCAACGTGCAAGTGTGCTGTGGTGCGGCATCGGTGTGCTGCTCGCCGCTGCGATCGCCTGGCAGCACGGCGACCGCATGCTCTATGTGCTGGCCGGCCTGTGCATCGCCTACGGTGTGCTGCTTGCGTTGGCGCGCGTGTTGCCATCGACCGGCATGCTGGTGGCGATCGTGCAGGACGTGCGCAGCATGCCGCTGACGATGCGACGCCTGGCCTGGGTGCAGTTCTTCTCCTGGTTCGCGCTGTTTGCGATGTGGATCTACACCACCGCCGCAGTCACCCAGGTGCACTTCGGTGCCAAGGACACGGCATCGGCGGCCTACAACGAAGGTGCGAACTGGGTAGGCGTGTTGTTTGGCGCCTACAACGGATTTGCGGCGTTGGCGGCATTGGTCATTCCACTGCTGGTGCGTGCGATAGGCCTGCGCTGGAGTCATCTGTGCAACCTGTGGCTGGGTGCGGCCGGGCTGTTGTCGATGCTGGTGATCCGCGACCCGCAGTGGCTGCTGCTGTCGATGCTGGGTGTCGGCTTTGCCTGGGCCTCGATCCTGTCGCTGCCCTATGCCTTGCTGTCCGACAGCGTGCCCGCCGCCAAGATGGGCGTGTACATGGGCATCTTCAATTTTTTCATCGTGATTCCGCAGCTGGTCGCAGCCAGCGCACTGGGCTTCGTGCTGCGCGTCTGGCTGGGCGGTCAGCCAATCCATGCGCTGGCCATCGGTGGCGCCAGTTTGCTCATTGCCGGTGTGTGCGTGGTGCGGGTTCCAATGGCCTCGGGAGGGCAGTGATGCGGCATGTGATGATGGCTGGATTGATCGTATCTGCAGGAGCGGCGAGCGCGGCGGCTGCACCCGGCGATTACTACGGCACGCTGGAGCCGTTCGCTGCCGACGCGGTGTATTTCGTGGTGACCGACCGTTTCGTCAATGGCGACCCCGGCAACGACCAGCGCGACCAGGGCGGTGCGCATCGCACGTTCGATGTGCCGACGCCTTGCGCAGATGGAGTCGGCGACAACATCGGTTACCTGGGGGGCGACTTCAAGGGCATCGTCGAACATGCCGACTACATCCGCGACATGGGCTTTGGCGCGGTATGGATCACGCCGATTGTCGACAATCCGGATGAGGCCTTCACCGGCGGCAAGCCGATCAGCTGCGGCAGTACGCTCAGCGACCACGGCAAGACCGGCTATCACGGCTACTGGGGCGTGAATTTCTACAAGCTCGACGAGCATCTGCCCAGTCCGGGCCTGGACTTTGCCGGCTTCACCCGCGCCATGCATGCCAACCGCTTGAAGATAGTGCTGGATATCGTGGGCAATCACGGCTCGCCGGCCTACAGCATGCCGGTGGCGCAGCCGGGCTTCGGCAAGCTGTACGACGCCGATGGCCGCCTGGTCGCCGATCACCAGAATCTGCCACCGGCGCAGCTGGATCCGCAGCACGTTCCGCTGCACGCGTTCTACAACACCGGCGGCGGCCTGGCCGAGCTGTCCGATCTCAACGAAAACAATCCCGCCGTGCTCGATTATCTGGCCGGCGCGTATCTGCAGTGGATGGAGCAGGGCGCCGACGCGTTCCGTATCGACACCATCGGCTGGATGCCCGACCGTTTCTGGCATGCCTTCGTTGCGCGCATCCGCGAAAAACGTCCGGGGTTCTTCATGTTCGGCGAAGCCTTCGATTACGACGCCAGCAAGATTGCCGGGCATACCTGGGCGCGCAATGCCGGCGTCAGCGTGCTGGATTTCCCGTTGAAGCAGCAGCTGTCCGCTGTCTTCGGCCATGAGCAGGCCGGGTTCGAGAAGCTTGCCGCGCCGCTGTTTCTGCGTCGGGGGCCATATGCCAACCCGTACGAGCTGATGAGCTTCTACGACAATCACGACATGGCGCGCCTGGATGCCAGCGACACCGGCTTCATCGACGCGCACAACTGGCTGTTTACCGCGCGCGGCATCCCGGTGATCTATTACGGCTCGGAGACCGGCTTCATGCGCGGGCGCGCCGAACATGCAGGCAACCGCAATTACTTCGGTGCCGAGCGCATCCGCACTGCACCGCACAGCCCGATTTTCGGCCCGTTGCAGCAGATCGCGCGGCTGCGTCGCGATACCCCGGCATTGCAACGCGGCGTGCAGGTGGATGTGCTGCTACGCGGGGATCACGCGGCATTTTTGCGGGTCTATCAGCATGCGGGCGCCAGCCAGACGGCGTTGGTGCTGCTCAACAAGGGCGATGCGGCGGCGAACATCGAGGTGGCGCGTTTTCTGCAGCCCGGCACCTGGCGCGACGCGATGAGTGGCGAGCAGGTGCCGGTGCAGCGTCGGCTGCTGGCGCCGGTGCCCGCGCATGGGGTGCGGGTGCTGCTGTCGGACGCGCCGATCACCGACCCGGCCTTGCGCAGGCAGCTCGACGCGCAGATGGCCGAGCAAGCCGCGCGCGATGCCCGCAACAGGTAGGAGCGCACCCGGGCGCGATGGGGTATTGCCGGGAACGCCACGTCGCGCCCGGGTGCGCTCCTACGAGGCGTCAATGGCTGCGGCCGACCCCGCGCAGCCCGCCACGTATGCTCCAACGATTCCCGACTCCCGATTCAACGCCTGACAGCCCCATCAGCCGCCCGGCCAAGCACCGCCTCGCCGGTCTCCGCGCCGGACGGTCTCCAGCCCAACGGTGGCTGCAGCCCACTGCTGCGCGAGGAATCACGCAGCGCCAGCCTCACCGGAATCGTGCGGCTCTGCGCCGCTTCGCCGCGGATCAGCGCCACCAGGCTTTCCACCAGGAGCGTGCCGGCCTGCTTGGTGTCCTGCTGCACCGTCGACAGCGCCGGTGCCACCGACGCCGCCAATGCGATATCGTCGAAGCCGCTCACCGCCACATCCTGCGGCACCCGCAGGCCGCGCTCGCGCAAGGCGCGCATTGCGCCGATCGCAATCAGGTCGCTGGCCGCGCACACCGCATCGAATGCCTTGCCGCTGTCGAGCAGCGCCAGGCACGCGGCATGGCCGGACGACTCGGTGGTGATCGCGTCGAACTGCAGCGCGCGATCGGCCACCAAGCCCTGCTGCTTCAGCGCAGCCACGTAGCCGCGGTAGCGCTCTTCGAACTCGGGATAGTGGTTGGACGCGTGGCCGAGAAAGGCGATGCGGCGGCAGCCCTGCGCCAGCAGATGCTCGGTGATATCCAGCCCGCCCTGGTAATTGTCGCTGCCGATCGAGATGCCCGGCTGCCCCGGCAGCGCCGCGCCCCAGCGCACGAAGTGAGTTCCCTGTTCGACCAGCAACTGCAGCCGCTGGCGCGACTGCTGATAATCGCCGTAGCCGAGCAGGATGATGCCGTCGGCCTTGTTGCTGTCTTCGTAATCGGCCTGCCAGTCCTTGGACAGCTGCTGGAACGACACCAGCAGGTCGTAACCCTGCAGCGCGCAGGCGCGGGTGATCGAGCCCAGCATCGAATGGAAGAACGGGTTGATCAGCGAATCGTCGGCGGTGGGGTCTTCGAAGAACAGCAGTGCCAGCGTGCCGGCATTGCGCAGCCGCAGCGACGAGGCGTTCTTGTCGACCTTGTAGTTCAATTCCTTGGCGATGCGCAGGATTCGCTTGCGGGTCTCTTCGTTGACCATCGGGCTGCCGCGCAGCGCGCGCGACACGGTCGGCTGCGACACGCCGGCCAGGTAGGCGATATCCAGCGAGGTGGCTTTACCCTTGATGGTCATGGTCGGCACTGGCAGCACAGGTGGCCGGCATCATGCCACGCGCCCGCCGGCCCCGTGCCGGCATGCGCAACAGCGGGCTGATTGGTTTACCATTCGCTTCCAAGACCCCTTGCGAGAAGGTGGCCCGCGCCCCGCGCCGGCCCAGCGTGCGACATGAGCACTACCACCGCCCACCGCTGATTCCGGCCGCGCCAGTCCGCAGGGCGCCCGCGCCGCGTTCTTTCCGTCCCACCTCTCGCCATACCCTTATCCGAGCCTGTCCCGCAACGGGCAGATCTCCCTTGCAGCCGCCGCGCTGCAGCCAGCACAGACCTCATCCTTGCCCATGATCAACATCACGCTCCCCGACGGCAGCCGCCGCGAATTCGAATCCCCCGTCTCGGTGATGCAGGTCGCCCAGTCGATCGGTGCCGGCCTGGCCAAGGCCACCATCGCCGGCCAGGTCGACGGCCAGCTGGTCGATGCCAGCGACGTCATCGACCACGATGCCAGCCTGCGCATCATCACCGCCAAGGACGCCGAAGGCGTGGAGATCATCCGCCACTCCTGCGCGCATCTGGTCGGGCATGCGGTCAAGCAGCTGTACCCGGAGGTCAAGATGGTGATCGGCCCGGTCATCGCCGAAGGCTTCTACTACGACATCTACAGCGAACGCCCGTTCACGCCGGACGACATGGCCGCGATCGAGCAGCGCATGCAGGAATTGATCGCGCAGGACTACGACGTGATCAAGAAGGTCACCCCGCGCGCCGAGGTGATCGAGGTGTTCGCCCAGCGCGGCGAGGAGTACAAGCTGCGCCTGATCGAGGACATGTCCGACGACATCACCGCGATGGGCCTGTACTACCACCAGGAATACGTGGACATGTGCCGCGGCCCGCACGTGCCCAATACGCGCTTCCTCAAGGCCTTCAAACTGACCCGTATTTCCGGCGCCTACTGGCGCGGCGATGCCAAGAACGAGCAGCTGCAGCGCATCTACGGCACCGCCTGGGCCGACAAGAAGCAGCTGGACGCCTACATCCTGCGCATGGAAGAAGCCGACAAGCGCGACCATCGCCGCATCGGCAAGCAGCAGGACCTGTTCCATCTGCAGGAAGAGGCGCCGGGCCTGGTGTTCTGGCATCCCAAGGGCTGGTCGCTGTGGCAGGTGGTCGAGCAGTACATGCGCAAGGTCTATCGCGACAGCGGCTACGGCGAAGTGCGCTGCCCGCAGATCCTGGACGTGTCGCTGTGGCAGAAATCCGGCCACTGGGACAACTACCAGGACGCGATGTTCTTCACCGAGTCGGAGAAGCGCACCTATGCGGTCAAGCCGATGAATTGCCCGGGTCACGTGCAGGTGTTCAACCAGGGCCTGCACAGCTACCGCGACCTGCCGATCCGCTACGGCGAGTTCGGCGCCTGCCACCGCAACGAGCCCTCCGGCGCGCTGCACGGCATCCTGCGCGTGCGCGGCTTCACCCAGGACGACGGGCATGTGTTCTGCCTGGAATCGCAGATCGAAGCCGAAGTCACCGCGTTCCATCAGCAGGCACTGGCGGTCTACACCGCGTTCGGCTTTGAGGACATCGAGATCAAGATCGCGCTGCGTCCGGAAAAGCGCCTTGGCGACGACGTCACCTGGGACAAGGCCGAAGCCGCGCTGCGCAGCGCGCTGGGCGTCTGCGGCGTGGAGTGGCAGGAGCTGCCGGGCGAAGGCGCCTTCTACGGCCCCAAGATCGAGTACCACCTCAAGGACGCGATCGGCCGTACCTGGCAGCTGGGCACCATGCAGGTCGATTTCATGATGCCGGGCCGCCTCGGCGCCGAGTACGTGGACGAGCACAGCCAGAAGAAGCATCCGGTCATGCTGCACCGGGCGATCGTCGGCTCGATGGAGCGTTTCATCGGCATCTTGATCGAACACCACGCCGGCGCCTTCCCCGCCTGGCTCGCCCCGGTCCAGGTCGTTGTCGCAAATATCACCGACGCCCAGGCAGACTATGTCGACTCGGTTCGGAAAACCCTTGCAAATCAAGGCTTCCGTGTGAGCGCCGATTTGCGTAACGAGAAGATCGGATATAAGATTCGCGAGCATACGCTGCAACGCGTGCCTTATCTGCTCGTCGTCGGTGACCGCGAGAAGGAAAACGGCGCCGTCGCCGTGCGGACACGCTCGGGAGAGGACCTCGGGACCATGACGGTCTCGGCCTTCATCGAACGTCTGCAGGCAGAGCAGGCAGCGTGAGCCAACCCCGGCCGGTCTGGATGATCCGGATGCGCCGGTTCGATTCCCCTGGGAGATTGCAATATCAGTACCCCTGACAACAAACAGAACCGCAAGAACCAAGAAATCCGTGTGCCGCGCGTCCGCGTGATCGGCAGTGACGGTGAGATGGTCGGCGTGTTGTCGCGCGACGAAGCGCTCGCCAAGGCCGAGGAAGAAGGCCTGGATCTGGTTGAAATCCAGCCGCAGGCCGATCCGCCGGTCTGCAAGATCATGGATTTCGGCAAGTTCAAGTTCGAGCAGCAGAAAAAGGCCAACGAGGCCAAGAAGAAGACCAAGCAGGTCGAGATCAAGGAGCTCAAGTTCCGTCCGGTCACCGACGAGGGCGACTACCAGATCAAGCTGCGCAACATGCGCCGCTTCCTGGAAGAGGGCGACAAGGTCAAGGTCAATATCCGCTTCCGTGGCCGTGAAATGAGCCACCAGGAGCTGGGGCGCGAAATGGCGTCCCGGATCGAGGCCGACCTGGGCGACGACATCGTCATCGAGTCGCGTCCGCGCCTGGAAGGGCGCCAGATGGTCATGATGATCGCGCCGAAGAAGAAGATCTGATCCCGCGCCAGGGTGGGCCCGACGGGCCCGTCCTGGCCGGCGACAGCATCCATTTGCAAGAATCCCCGGCAACGGGCATACTGCGCGGCCCGGTTTTGCCGGGGCGCCGCGCAAGCGGTACAGGACCTGTCCGGATCGTGTTCGATCAAGGACTTACAAGCAGGCAAGGGCAAGGATGGAAAGCGTGGTCGCAAGACTGCCGCCCGGGTCAGTGACAAAACACCATCAAGGACATTGCAATGCCCAAGATCAAGACCAACCGGGCGGCGGCCAAGCGTTTCCGCAAGACCGCCTCCGGCAAGTACAAGTGCGGCCACGCAAACCGTAGCCATATCCTCACGAAGAAAGCGACCAAGCGGAAGCGCAACCTGCGGCAGACGAACCACGTCCGTGCCGAGGATGCTGGCCGTCTCGATCGTATGCTTCCCTACCTCTGAGGACTGACCCATGGCACGAGTAAAGCGTGGCGTACAGGCGCGTCGCCGCCACAAGAAAATTCTGACCCTGGCGAAGGGTTACTACAACGCTCGCCGTAAGGTCTTCCGCGTTGCCAAGCAGGCAGTCATCAAGGCGCAGCAGTACGCCTACATTGGCCGCAAGCAGAAGAAGCGTAACTTCCGTTCGTTGTGGATCACCCGCATCAATGCGGCTGCCCGCATCAACGGCTTGAGCTATAGCCGTTTCATGAATGGCCTGCTCAAGGCTGGCATCACCCTGGACCGCAAGGTGCTGGCTGATATCGCCGTGCACGACGCCGCCGGCTTTGCCGCGCTGGCGGAGAAGGCCAAGGGCGCGCTGGCGGCATAGGTGCGAGTCCCTCGCAAGAGCCCGCACATCCATGTGCGGACTTTTGGAGGGGTAGTTTCTCGAGGGAGCTTGCGCATTCGTGTGCAGGCCTCCGGCGAGGGCAAGCAGATATGCAGGGGGAAGGGCGCGAGTCCTTCCCCTTTTGCGTTTTTAGATGGCCGGCATTGCTGACTGGATGCCGGGCTAGACCAGATTTGAGTGGCAATGCGTTCCGGTGCATCCGGAAACACCGTTCGGTAGACGCAGTTGAGGCGCGAGTGCAATGAGTGAGATTCAATCCCTGACCGAGCGTGCGCTGGCCGATGTCGCCGCCGCGCAGACGCCGGACCAACTGGAAGCCTTGCGCGTCGCATTGCTCGGCAAGAGCGGCAGCATCACCGCCCAGCTCAAGCAGCTCGGCACGCTGCCGGCCGATCAGCGAAAGGCCGCTGGCGAAGCGATCAACCTGTCGCGCGATGCGCTGACCGCGGCGTTGTCCGAGCGCAAGCACACGCTGGAAAACGCCGCGCTGGATGCACGTCTGGCCGGGGAGCGGATCGATGTCACCTTGCCGGGGCGTCGCAGCGAACGCGGTGGATTGCACCCGGTTACGCGCACGCTCGAGCGCATCGTCGAGATCTTTGCGCGCCTGGGCTATGAGTTGTCCGATGGTCCGGAGATCGAGGACGACTGGCACAACTTCGAAGCCCTGAACTTTCCGCCGCACCATCCGGCGCGCGCAATGCACGACACGTTCTATTTCGGCGATGGCCGCCTGTTGCGCACCCATACCTCCGGCGTGCAGGTGCGCTACATGGATGCGCACAAACCGCCGCTGCGCATGATCGCGGCCGGCAAGGTGTACCGCTCCGATTCGGACCAGACCCATTCGCCGATGTTCCATCAGGTCGAAGGCCTGCTGGTCGACGAGCACTCCAACTTCGCCGATCTCAAGGGCACCTTGTCCGAGTTCGTGCGGGCGTTCTTCGAGCGCGATTTCGAGATGCGCTTCCGCCCCAGCTATTTCCCGTTCGTGGAACCGGGCGCGGAAGTGGACATCGCCTGGCAGCAGCCGGACGGCAGCACCCGCTGGCTGGAAGTGCTCGGCTGCGGCATGGTGCACCCCAACGTGCTGCGCAGCGTCGGCATCGACCCGGAGCGCTACACCGGCTTCGCGTTCGGCCTGGGCGTGGAGCGCTTTGCGATGCTGCGCTACGGCGTCAACGACCTGCGCGCATTCTTCGAAAACGACGTGCGTTTTCTCAGGCAGTTCGCCTGACGGCGGGGATTGGGGATTCGGGATTGGGGATTCGCAACGGCGCCCCGGTCCGCCCCAGACTCCGTCGACGCGTTTTAGCTAATCCCCAATCCCGAATCCCCAATCCCGGCTCCTCATGAAATTCTCTGAAAATTGGCTGCGCAGCCACGTTCCCATCCAGGCGAGCCGCGACGAGCTTGCCGCGACGCTGACGGCGATCGGTCTGGAGGTCGAAGAGGTCACGCCACTGGGCGAGGCGCTGGGGCAGGTGGTGGTGGCGCGTATCGTCGAGGCGGTGCGTCATCCGGAAGCCGATCGTCTGCAGGTCTGCAGTGTCGACGCAGGGCAGGGCGAGTTGCTGCAGATCGTGTGTGGCGCGCCCAATGCGCGTGCCGGTCTGGTAGCACCGCTGGCGCTGGTCGGTGCGCAGATCGGCGCGCTCACCATCACTGCGGCCAAGCTGCGCGGGGTGGCGTCCAACGGCATGCTGTGCTCGGCCAAGGAGCTGGGGCTGGACAGCGATGCGTCCGGCCTGTTCGAGCTGCCCGACGATGCGCCGGTGGGTCAGGCGCTGGCCGAGTATCTGGGGCTGCCCGATGCCAGCATCGAGATCAAGCTGACGCCCAATCGCGCCGACTGCTTCAGCGTGCGCGGCATCGCCTTCGATGTGGCGGCCGCCTGCGCCAGCACAGTGGTGGCCTTTGAAGCCGGTGCGGTGGCGCCGGTGTCCACGCACACGCTGGCGGTGGAATTGCATGCCGGCAACGCTGCGCCGCGCTATTGCGGACGGGTGATCGAAGGTATCGACCCGGCCGCAACAACGCCGGTGTGGCTGGCCGAGCGGCTGCGTCGCAGCGGCGTGCGTCCGGTCTCGCTGCTGGTGGACATCACCCAGTACGTGATGCTGGAACTTGGCCAGCCGATGCATGCGTTCGATCTGGACACCCTGCAAGGTCCGATCGGCGTGCGCCATTCGCGCAGCGGCGAGCAGCTGGCATTGCTGGACGGGCGTCAGGTCACGCTGGACGACAGCTTCCTGACCATCACCGATGCCGACCGCCCGGTCGCATTGGCCGGCCTGATGGGCGGCCTGGATACCCGCGTCACCGACACCACGCGTAACGTGTTCCTGGAGTCGGCGTACTTCGATCCTGCGGCGATCATGGGGCGTGGCCGCAAGTTCGGTCTGCATACCGATGCCGGTCATCGCTTCGAGCGTGGTGTGGATCCGGCATTGCCGCCACAGGCGATCGAAGTGGCGACGCGGCTGGTGCTGGAACTGGCCGGTGGTACGCCGGGCCCGGTGGTGCATGCGCAATTGCCGGAGCATCTGCCGCAGCCGGCGCGCATCCTGCTGCGGCGTGCGCGGATTGCGCGCGTGCTCGGTATCCAGATCGACGATGCCGAGGTCGTGCGCATTCTGGGTGCGCTTGGCATGCAGCTGGAGGCGGTTGCCGAAGGCTGGCAGGTGATGGCGCCGAGCCGTCGCTTCGATATCGCCATCGAAGAGGATCTGATCGAGGAACTGGCGCGTATCCATGGGTACGATCGCGTGCCAACCACGCTGCCGGGCGGCGCAAGCCGGATTGCGATGCCGAGCGAAACCCAGCTCGATGAGCTCAGCGTGCGGCGCCAGCTGGTGGCGCGCGAGCTGCAGGAAACCATCAATTACGCCTTCGTCGACGCCACCTTGCTGGAGCGCTGGCAGCTGACCGACGGCCTGGTGCCGTTGGCCAATCCGCTCAGCGCCGAGCTGGCGATCATGCGTCCGCGCCTGTTACCGGGCCTGGTGGCGACGCTGGGCCGCAATGCCGCCCGCCAGGCCGGGCGGGTGCGCCTGTTCGAGCTGGGCAAGGTGTTCGCGGCCGCGTCCGATGCCGGCGCCGCCCCGCAGGAGTCGCAGCATGTCGCCGCGGCCGTGTGCGGCGATGCCCTGGCGCTGCAGTGGGGCGAGCCCGCGCGCAAGGTGGACTTCCACGATCTGAAGGGCGACCTGATGGCGCTGGCCGCGGCCAGTGGCGCGGTGCTGGAGTTCCAGCCCTCTGCCCAGCCCTTCGGGCATCCGGGGCGCTCGGCCGACATCCATCGCGATGGCGTGTGCATCGGCTGGATCGGGCAGGTGCATCCGCGCCTGGCCAAGGCATTGGACATCGACGTGGATGTGATCGCGTTCGAACTGCAGCTGACGGCGTTGGTCAAGCGTGCGCTGCCGCGTGCCGGCGAGCTGTCGCGGTTCCCCTCGGTGCGTCGCGATCTGGCCTTCCTGGTGCCGGAAGAGGTGAGCTGGGCGGCGCTGTCGAGCAGCGTGCGCACCACCGTCGGGCCGTTGTTGCGCGAGGTGCAGCTGTTCGACCGCTACATCGGGCAGGGGGTCGAGCCAGGTTTCAAGAGTCTGGCTATGGGCTTGATTTTGCAGGATAACTCGCGCACTCTCACCGACCGGGACGTCGACGCAGTCGTTGCCGATGTGGTGGCCGTGATCGAGCGCGAACACCGCGCCCGGATCCGGAGTTGAGGCGGTAACCAGGGGATTGGCATGGCATTGACGAAAGCGGAGATGGCCGAACGTCTGTTCGACGAGGTCGGTCTGAACAAGCGCGAGGCAAAGGAATTTGTCGACGCGTTCTTCGATGTGCTGCGCGATGCGCTGGAGCAGGGCCGTCAGGTGAAGTTGTCCGGTTTCGGCAACTTCGATCTGCGGCGCAAGAATCAACGGCCCGGTCGCAATCCCAAGACCGGCGAGGAAATTCCGATCTCGGCCCGCACGGTGGTGACCTTCCGTCCGGGCCAGAAGCTCAAGGAGCGGGTGGAGGCTTATGCTGGATCCGGGCAGTAATCGCGAACTACCGCCAATCCCGGCCAAGCGCTACTTCACCATCGGCGAAGTCAGCGAGCTGTGCGACGTCAAGCCGCATGTGCTGCGCTATTGGGAAACCGAGTTTCCGAGCCTGGAACCGGTCAAGCGGCGCGGCAACCGGCGCTACTACCAGCGCCACGACGTGCTGATGGTGCGCCAGATCCGTGGCCTGCTGTACGAGCAGGGTTACACCATCGGCGGCGCACGCCTGCGTCTTGAAGGCGATGGCGCCAAGAGCGAGTCGGCGCTGAGCAACCAGATCATCAAACAGGTGCGCATGGAGCTGGAAGAGGTTCTGCAACTGCTGCGCCGCTAGGAAAACGTTTCACAAAGCCGCTATAATCGCAGGCCGCCCTCGCGGCGGACGCAACATCTTCGGGGTATAGCGCAGCCTGGTAGCGCACTAGTCTGGGGGACTAGTGGTCGTCGGTTCGAATCCGGCTACCCCGACCAAACACGGAGCCCATGTCTTCACGGACATGGGCTTTTTTGTTGCGCCGCACAATGCGATCGGCGGTCTGTCATGCGCCTGACACGATATGTCCATCGGCATACTGCACAGCAGCATGAAATGCCTGGCCGAGCCCGTTTGGTTGCGGTTCTGTTCGCTATGGACCTGGGTCACGCAATGTCGCTAAGTCCCCGAAAATGCTCCAAATCATTGGCGGCGGATTTGTACTTGGATCACGTTTTGTTAACGCCGCAACGACGAACTTGAATCAATAGGCCAACGCCGTCAAAAAAATGGCGAGCAGCGTCTTGCGATGCGTTGGTTCTATGCCATAGTGCACTGCAACACGTCACACCTGTCGTGATCCCAAGCGTCTTGGGATGAATTTCTCTGTCGTACGTTCTTGCTGGCGTGTTGGCCGGTTGAATGCTGCGCGAGGTCCTGTCCCACCCAACCGAGGCAGCCAGCCACACGCATGAAAAAACTGATCGGACGATTTTGCCAAGGCCTCAGCCTGGCGTTGATCTGCTCGATGGCACTGGGCGCATGCAGCACCGGTCCGAAGATGGCCGATTCGCTGCCGCTTCCGGATCCGCTCGCGATGTCCGCCGTGCAACCGGAGTATCGACTTGCCCCAGGCGACTTGCTGTTGTTCAAGGTGTTCCAGGTCGACGATCTGGAGCGGCAGGTCCGCATCGATCAGAACGGCCACATCTCGCTGCCGTTGATCGGCGACGTCAAGGCAGCCGGCCTGGGTGTCGGCGAGCTGGAAAAGCTGGTGGCAGAACGCTACGCCGCCGGTTATCTGCAGCAGCCGCAGGTGTCGGTGTTCGTGCAGGAATCCAATGGTCGCCGGGTCACGGTGACCGGTGCGGTCGACGAGCCGGGCATCTATCCGGTGATCGGCGCCAACCTGACCCTGCAGCAGGCCATCGCGCAGGCCAAGGGCGTCAGCACCGTGGCCAGCCGCGGCAACGTCATCGTGTTTCGCACCGTCAACGGTCAAAAGATGATCGCCAGATTCGATCTGACCCAGATCGAGAAAGGGGCCAACCCGGATCCTGAGATCTACGGCGGCGACATCGTTGTGGTGTACCGCTCCGACGCACGCGTCTGGCTGCGCACCATGCTGGAACTGACCCCCCTTGTGATGGTGTGGCGCGCTTACCGATGAGTATGAATTCAGACAATCGTTCTTCCCCGTCTCATCGTCACGGGCATCTCGAGCTGGCCGACGTTGGCTTGCTCGACTACTGGCGCGCGCTGGTCTCACAGCGCTGGTTGATCATTCTGATCACCGTCGGGGCAGTGGCACTGGCGTTTGGCGTCACCCTGCTGATGCCGGAAAAGTACCGCGCCACCAGCACGCTGCAGATCGAGCGCGACTCGCTCAACGTGGTGAATGTCGACAACCTGATGCCGGTGGAATCGCCGCAGGATCGCGATTTCTACCAGACCCAGTACCAGCTGCTGCAGAGCCGCTCGCTGGCCCGTGCGGTAATCCGCGAAGCCAAGCTCGATCAGGAGCCGGCGTTCAAGCAGCAGGTCGACGAAGCGCTGGAAAAGGCTGCTGCCAAGAATCCGGAAGCCGGCAAGTCGGTCGACTCGCGCCAGGCCATCATCGAGCGCAGCCTGACCGATACGCTGCTGGCCGGGCTGGTGGTCGAGCCGATCCTCAATTCGCGCCTGGTCTACGTCAACTACGATTCGCCGGACCCGGTGCTGGCTGCCAAGATCGCCAACACCTATACCAAGGTCTTCATCGTCAGCACGCAGGAACGCCGCATCAAGGCATCCTCGTTCGCGACCAAGTTCCTGGCCGAGCGCCTGGAGCAGTTGCGCGACAAGGTGGAGGACTCAGAGAAGAATCTGGTCTCCTATTCCACCGACGAGCAGATCGTGTCGGTGGGCGACGACAAGCCATCGCTTCCGGCGCAGAACCTCAGCGACCTCAATGCGATGCTGGCATCGGCGCAGGACGCCCGCATCAAGGCCGAGGCAGCCTGGCGTCAGGTCAGCAGCGGTGACGCGATGTCGCTGCCGCAAGTGCTGAGCAATCCGCTGATCCAGAGCCTGCGCGGCGAGCAGATCCGCTTGAACACCGAATATCAGCAGAAGCTGTCGACCTTCAAGCCGGACTATCCGGAAATGCAGCGTCTGAAGGCGCAGATCGAAGAGTCGCGTCGCCAGATCAATGGCGAGGTCCTCAATATCCGCCAGTCGCTGAAGGCGACCTACGACGCGTCGGTGCATCAGGAGCAGCTGCTCAACCAACGCATCGCCGGATTGCGTAACGATGAGCTCGATCTGCAGAGCCGCAGCATCCGCTACAACATGCTCAAGCGCGACGTCGATACCAACCGCCAGCTCTACGATGCGCTCCTGCAGCGCTACAAGGAGATCGGTGTGGCGAGCAACGTCGGCGCCAACAACGTGACCATCATCGATACCGCAGACGTGCCTACGTCTAAGACTTCGCCGAAACTCAAATTGAACCTCGCTTTGGGCTTCATCTTTGGCGTATTCCTGGGTGTGGCTGTGGCACTGGTGCGCTACTTCCTGCGTGGCACGGCAGCGCAGACGCGGTTGGACTGACATCGTCGTGTTGCACAACGATGGTTAATTGAAGTGACAACTGATTCAGCGTGGAAAAGGTTGGATCCCGTATGTTTCGGGCTCCTTCGTTTGAAAGTTTGTCTCTGTTGAAACAAAGGGCTGTCGTGCGATCTGGGGTCGGTAGGTATTACCGCGGTGATCGCCCGACGGAGATGATTGAAAGCTCGCGTGCGTTTCGTATGTTCCCCCGCATGCGCCGTATCGAGTTTGGAGGACATCCCCATGCTTTTGGCAGACTTGAGTAGCGCGACTTACACCACATCCTCGCCGCGATTGTTGTCCAAGTATTCGGCTGCGGCCGATCTGGTCCTGCGCGTCTTCGACCTCACCATGGTCGTGGTTTCCGGGCTGATCGCCTATCGCATCGTCTTCGGTTCCTGGGTGCCTGCGGCACCGTACCGGGTCGCCATCGCCACCACGCTGTTGTACTCGGTGATCTGCTTTGCGCTGTTCCCGCTGTATCGCAGCTGGCGCGGTCGCGGGCTGTTGAGCGAGCTGATGGTGCTGGGCGGTGCATTCGGCGGCGTGTTTGCGCTGTTCGCGGTACATGCGCTGATCGTGCAGGTTGGCGAGCAGGTCTCGCGCGGCTGGATCGGCCTGTGGTTCGTCGGTGGGCTGGCCTCGCTGGTGGCGGCCCGCACGGTGCTGCGCGGCTTCCTGAATCACCTGCGCACCCAGGGCGTGGATGTGCAGCGGGTGGTGGTGGTCGGTCTGCGCCACCCGGTGATGAAGATCAATCACTACCTCAGCCGCAACCCCTGGGTCGGCATGAACCTGGTCGGTTATTTCCGCACACCTTACGACATCGCCGTGACCGAGCAGCGTCAGTCGCTGCCGTGCCTGGGCGATCCGGACGCGCTGATCGAGTACCTAAAGGACAACCAGGTCGAGCAGGTGTGGATCTCGCTGCCGCTGGGCGAACGTGACCATATCAAGCAGTTGCTGCAGCGCCTGGATCGCTATCCGATCAACGTGAAGCTGGTGCCGGACCTGTTCGACTTCGGTCTGTTGAACCAGTCCGGCGAGCAGATTGGCAACGTGCCGGTGATCAACCTGCGCCAGGGCGGTGTGGACCGCGACAACTACTTCGTGGTCGCCAAGGCGCTGCAGGACAAGATCCTGGCCGTGGTTGCGCTGATGGGCCTGTGGCCGTTGATGGCTGCGATTGCGGTCGGTGTAAAGATGAGTTCGCCGGGCCCGGTGTTCTTCCGCCAGCGTCGTCATGGCCTGGGTGGGCGCGAGTTCTACATGTTCAAGTTCCGCTCGATGCGTGTGCATGACGACCATGGCACCACCATCCAGCAGGCGACCAGGAACGACACCCGTATCACCCGTTTCGGTGCGTTCCTGCGCCGCAGCAGCCTGGACGAGTTGCCGCAGATCTTCAACGTGCTCGGTGGCAGCATGTCGATCGTGGGGCCGCGCCCGCATGCCGCGCAGCACAACACCCATTACGAAAAGCTGATCAATCACTACATGCAGCGCCATTACGTCAAGCCGGGCATCACCGGTTGGGCGCAGGTCAATGGATTCCGTGGTGAAACCCCGGAGCTGCGCACGATGAAGAAGCGCATCCAGTACGACCTGGACTACATCCGTCGCTGGTCGCTGTGGCTGGATATCCGCATCATCGTGCTGACTGCAGTGCGTGTGCTCGGACAGAAGACCGCGTACTGATGATGGCGGGGAGTGTGCGACCTGGCGCGCCGAGCGCCGCGGGCGGCTGCATCGCAGCCGCCCCTTTCAAGCAGGCGTCTGCATGCTGATCCGAATGAGCGACGAGGCCCGCGTTCGCTGGCACAACCTGCTGATCGAGCTGACGCTGCTGGTCGGCGTCGGTTACAACCTGCTGCTGGCGCTGATCAACGCGAACGTTTTCACCGTACGTCCGGTGATCACTTACGCAGTCGAGTTCATGGTCTACGCCGCGTGTTTCCTGCTCGGCCTGGGTTCGATGAGCCGCAAGCGCATTGCATTGATCATCAGCGGCCTGGGGCTGATCGTCACCTTGATGTTCGTGCGCTTCCTGGTGAACTGGCAGATCGATCCGAAGTTCTTCCGCGACGCGCTGGTGGTGTTTGCGTTCGTGGTGCTTGGTTCGGCTTATACCGGGTCGGTGCCCAAGCTGTTCGTGCGCATGACCATCATCGTGTCGTTGGTTGCGGCGTTCGAACTGGCGATGCCCAGCGCTTATGGCGATCTGGTCAACCCGAAGAGCTTCTTCGTCAACGCGCGCGGCATGAGCGCGGAAGGGTTCTGGAACGAAGACAGCAACCTGTTCGTCAGCGCCACGCGTCCGGGCGAGCGCAACTTCCTGCCGGGCTCCAATCTTCCCCGCGCCTCCTCGATGTTCATCGAGCCGGTGACGATGGGTAACTACATCTGCTTCTTTACCGCGATCGTGCTGGTGTTCTGGCGCTGGATGCGGCCGGCGATGCTGATCCTGTCGGTCGGTTTGATCGGTTTCATGGTCGTGGCCTCCGACGGCCGACTTGCGGCGGGCACCTGCGTGCTGATGGTGCTGCTGTCGCCGCTGTTGAAACGCCTGGATCAACGGCTGGCGTTCTTGGTCTTCCTGCTCGTGATCATGACGGCGTGGCTGTTGGTGTGGATCACCGGGATCACGGCCTATCAGGACAACACGATGGGCCGGATCTTCTTCACCGTCAATTCGATGAACAACCTGTCCTTCAACTCGTGGATGGGCCTGGATTTTGCGCAGGCGTACCGTTACTTCGACAGCGGCATTGCCTACTTCATCGCATCGCAGTCGATCGTCGGCGTGCTCGCCTTCCTGCTGTCGTATTCGTTCCTGTTGTTGATGCCGAGCAAGGAAGGGCAGTTGTTCAAGAACCTGGCGATCTTTGCGTTCGCGCTGAGCCTGCTGGTGTCCAACGGCTACTTCTCGATCAAGACGTCGGCATTGTGGTGGTTCGTGTGCGGCTGCCTGTGGCACATGCGGCCGACCTGGTCTGCTGCCAGCGCTAAGCAGCTGCCCAGACAGGATCCGGCCGACGAGGATGCGCGATTGCCACTGCCCGCGGGAGGTACGCGATGAGTGTGGCGGCAACGCAAGCACCACAACCGGTGGCACCGGTCGTCGGTGCGTCCGTTGCCACCGGCGGGCGCAGCCGCGACCCGCGTATCGATGCCACCAAGGCCCTGGCGATCCTGTTGGTGGTGTTCTGCCACGCCAAGGGCGTGCCGCATGCGATGACGTTGTTTGCCTACAGCTTCCACGTGCCGCTGTTTTTCATGGTGTCCGGCTGGCTGGCGGCGGGCTATGCGTCGCGGACCACCGGCTTGCCGCAGACCATCAGCAAGCAGGCACGCAGCCTGTTGCTGCCGTATGTGACGTTTTATCTGCTCGGCTATGCATACTGGTTGCTGACCCGCAATATCGGCGAGAAGGCGGCGCGCTGGGGCAGCCATCCGTGGTGGGAGCCGATCGTGGCGATGTTCACCGGGATCGGCCCCGATCTGTATGTGCAGCCCCCGCTATGGTTCCTGCCGGTGATGCTGGTGACGGTGCTGAGCTATGTGGTGCTGCGCCGCTGGCTGTCGCCTGTGGTGATCGCGGTGGCATCGTTGATCCTTGCCTGGTGCTGGATGCGCTGGTTTCCGGGCCAGCAGGTCCGGCTTTTTTTCGGCCTGGACGTTCTACCGGTGTCGCTGTGCTTCTACGCGCTGGGCGCCTTGCTGATCCACGTCTCCGCACGTCTGCCGAGCTCCTTGCCGGCGAGCGCGCTGGCGACGGTGCTGCTGGCGTTGCCGGTGGCCTGGCTGGCCGATCGTAACGGCCGCATCGACGTCAACATGCTGGAGTTTGGCCGCAACCACGCCGGGTTTGTGGTCAGCGCAGTACTCGGCTCACTGATGGTGATCTGTGCCGCACGGTTGGTGCAGGGCTGGGCCTGGATACAGTGGATCGGCCGCAATACCTTGCTGATCCTGTGCACCCATATGCTGGTGTTCTTCGTGCTCTCCGGTGTCGCGGCGCTGGCTGGCGGATTCGCTGCCTCGCGCCCGGGCCTGGGCTGGGCAGTGTTCGTGACGGTGTTTGCGCTGCTCGCGTGCGTGCCGCTGCGCTTGTTGCTGATGCGTTTTGCGCCGTGGACCCTGGGTGCCCGCCCGGTGGCGGCATGAGCAGCGCTGCGCAATGACGACCGCACCGTATTCCAACGCGGCCCGGCACGGCGGTCTGGGTGCCAAGGCCGCGCCAACGCCTGCATTGGCCCGCGATTGGCAGATCGATGCAGCAAAGGCGCTGGCCATCGTCCTGGTGGTGTTGGGGCATGCCAACGGCATGCCGGCCGCCTACAAGTTGTTCGCCTACAGTTTTCATGTGCCGCTGTTTTTCGTGCTGTCCGGCTGGGTCGGCGAGCGCTTCGGCCACCGCGCAATGACGGTGGCGACGATTGCGAAATTGGCGCGCACGTTGCTGGTTCCCTATGTCGCGTTTTTCCTGGTGGCCTACGCCTGCTGGCTGCTGATGGGAGTGACCAGCCGCGCGGCGCATCCATCGCATGTGTTGCCGTGGTGGGATCCGTTTATCGGCCTGTTCTGGGCCAACGGCACGCGTCTGTACGTGCTTCCGGCGTTGTGGTTCCTGCCGGCCTTGTTCGTCACCACGCTGGCCTATATCGCCTTGCGCACGCGCCTGACGACGGCGGCCCTGGCGGCAGTCAGTCTGTTGCTCGCCTTGGCATGGGCAGGCTGGTTTCCGTCGTTGCATCTGCGGCTTCCGTTGGCGCTGGATGTATTGCCTGTCGCGCTGTTCTTCATCGCCGTGGGCGGATGGCTGTCGCGCTACGCCGATGCACTGCGCGCGCTTGGCGCCTCGGCATGGGCATTGGCACTGCCGGTGCTGGCAGCAGCGTGGTGGTGGCTGGCCGGATGGAACGGGCAAGTGGATGTGAACAATCTGCAGTTCGGGCATTCCGCTGCGGTATTCCTGCTGGTCAGCCTGCTGGGCACCGCAATGACCTTGTGCGTGGCGTATTTCGTCCGGCAGTGGCGTTGGCTGCAGTGGATCGGTGGCAATACCTTGCTGATCCTGTGCACGCACACATTGGTGTTTCTGGTGCTCACCAGTGTGGTGGCACGAACGGGTGTGATCGCTCGCAGCCTGATCGGCACACCGGCCTGGGCGATGGGCCTGAGCGCATTTGCTGTCGCGGTCAGTGTGCCGATGCGCGCGGTGCTGGTGCGCGTTGCACCATGGATGTTGGGATTGAAACGCAAATGACGAGCTTCCAGAATGATCAGCCGAGCATGCAGATGTGTCTGCGTCGCTGGCACAGGAGATTGGCGTAATGAAAGTGGTGCATGTCGTCCGCCAATTCCATCCTTCGATCGGAGGCATGGAGGAAGTCGTTCTCAATGTGGCCCGTCAACACCAGGCCACCAGTGCCGATACGGTGGAGGTCGTGACCCTGGATCGGGTGTTTACCGATCCGGGCGCGCAGCTTGCGGAGCAGGAGACGTATCAGGGCTTGCCGATCCGACGCATCGGTTATCGCGGCTCGTCGCGTTATCCGTTGGCGCCGTCCGTGCTGAGCGCGATCCGCTCGGCCGATCTGGTGCACCTGCACGGCATCGATTTTTTCTACGACTATCTGGCGCTGACCAGGCCGCTGCATGGCAAGCCGATGGTGGTGTCCACGCACGGCGGCTTCTTCCACACCGCGTATGCCTCGCGGACGAAGCAGCTATGGTTTCAAACGCTCACCCGCACTTCGGCATTGGCGTATGCGCGGGTGATCGCCACCAGCGAGAACGACGGCGAGCTGTTCGCCAAGGTGGTGTCGCCGGCGCGCTTGCGGGTGATCGAAAACGGCGTGGACGTGGAGAAATACGCAGCGCAGGGCGCAGCGACGCCGGGACGGACCATGATGTATTTCGGCCGCTGGTCGGTGAACAAGGGCCTGATCGAAACCCTGGAGCTGCTGCAGGCGGTACTGCAGCGCGATCCGCAGTGGCGCCTGATCATTGCCGGGCGCGAATACGATTTGAACGAGGCCGACCTGCGCAAGGCGATCGCCGAGCGGGGCTTGCAGGACAAGGTCCAGCTCAGCATGTCGCCGTCGCAGGAGCAGCTGCGCAGCCTGATGCAGCAGGCGCAGTTCTTCGTCTGCCTGTCGCGCCATGAAGGCTTCGGCATCGCTGCGGTCGAAGCGATGAGTGCCGGCCTGATTCCGATCCTCAGCGACATCCCGCCGTTCGTGCGTCTTGCCAGCGAATCGGGGCAGGGCGTGATCGTCAACCGCGACCGGATCGATGCGGCCGCAGACCAGGTACAGGCGCTTGCGCTGCAGGCGGATGCCGATTTCGATACGCGTCGTGCAGCGTCGATGGCGTACGTGAGCCGCTACGACTGGAAGCATGTGGTCGGGCGCTACGTCGACGAATACCACACCGCGTTGGGCACCCGCCGTACCCAGGAGGCAGTGCGATGAGCGCGCCTGCATCGGCAGCGACTGTGCGTGCGTCCGCGCAGCCGCAGGTCACCGTGCTGTTCTCCACCGAGAAGCCCAATGCCAGCACCAATCCGTATCTGACCCAGCTTTACGCATCGCTGCCCGCTGCAGTGCAGCCGCGCTTCTTTTCGATGCGCGATGCGCTGCTGTCGCGCTACGACGTGCTGCATATGCATTGGCCGGAATATCTGCTGCGCCATCCCAGCGCGGTCGGCACCCTGGCCAAGCAGATGTGTGCGGCGCTGTTGCTGCTCAAGCTGCAGCTGACCGGCACGCCGGTGGTGCGCACCTTGCACAACCTGGCACCGCACGAGGATCGCGGCTGGCGCGAGCGCGGCCTGTTGCACTGGATCGATCGGCTGACGCGTCGCTGGATCCGCATCAACGCGACCACGCCGCCGCGACCGCCATTCACTGACACCATCCTGCACGGCCATTATCGCGAGTGGTTTGCAAAGATGCCGCAAGGCACGCCGGTTCCGGGGCGGCTGCTGCATTTCGGTCTGATCCGCCCGTACAAGGGCGTGGAAACGCTGCTGGAGGTGATGCGTCAGGTCGACGATCCGCGCCTGAAGCTGCGTATCGTCGGCAATCCGGCCACGCCGCAGATGCGCAGCCTGGTGGAGGAGGCCTGCGCGCAGGATCCGCGTGTGAGTGCCTTGCTGGCTTATGTCGAAGAGCCGGTGCTCGCACGCGAAGTCAGCGAGGCCGAGTTGGTGGTGCTGCCGTACCGGCAGATGCACAACTCCGGCACCTTGTTGCTGGCGTTGTCGCTGGCGCGCCCGGTGCTGGCACCGTGGAGCGAATCCAATGCGGCGATTGCCGAAGAAGTGGGGCCGGGCTGGGTGTTTCTCTACGAAGGCGAATTCGATGCGGCGCTGCTGACCGGCATGCTGGACCAGGTGCGTGCCGCGCCGCGCGGCCCGGCACCGGATCTCTCGCAACGCGACTGGCCACGGATCGGACAGCTGCACTACCGCACCTACCTGGAAGCGCTCGGCAAGGATGGAGACGCCGCGCTGTGACCGCAGAGATCCCGACGATGAATTCCCCCACGCCGCCGCCACAGCGCAGCCTCGGTTCGCGCGCCGCCGGTGGGGCAGCGGTGACCATGATCGGCCAGTCGGCGAAGATGGTTGTGCAGTTCGGCGGCATCATCCTGCTGGCGCGCCTCCTGACGCCTTACGACTACGGCCTGATGGCGATGGTCACCGCGATTGTCGGTGCGGCCGAGATCCTGCGCGATTTCGGCCTGTCTGCCGCTGCCGTGCAGGCCAAGCATGTCAGCCGCGAGCAGCGCGACAACCTGTTCTGGATCAACAGCGGCATCGGCTTGTCGCTGTCGGTGGTGGTCTACGCCTCTGCCCATGTGATCGCCAACTTCTACAAGGAGCCGGCGCTGGTGACGATCTCCCAGGCGCTGGCGGTGACCTTCCTGATCAACGGCATGACCACGCAGTACCGCGCGCATCTGAGCCGTGGGCTGCGGTTTGGCCAAGTCGCGCTCAGCGATGTGGGATCGCAGGTGCTGGGCCTGGGCGCGGCCGTCGCTGCCGCCTTGCTGGGCTGGGGCTATTGGGCGCTGGTGGTGCAGCAGGTGGTGCAGGCGGTGGTCAATTTCATCATCGCGGCGAGCTGTGCACGCTGGTTGCCGGGCGGGTACCAACGTTCGGCGCCGATGCGCGACTTCATGAGCTTCGGCTGGAACCTGATGGCTGCGCAGTTGCTGGGCTATGCCAGCCGCAACGTTGGCCAGGTCATCATCGGTTGGCGCACCGGCCCGGACGCACTGGGCCTGTACAACCGTGCGTTTCAGCTGTTGATGATGCCGTTGAATCAGATCAACGCGCCGGCCACCAGCGTGGCGTTGCCGGTGTTGTCGCAGCTGCAGGACGACCGCGAACGCTTCAGCGCCTTCCTGCTGCGCGGGCAGACGGTGATGGTGCATCTGATCGTTGCGCTGTTCGCCTTCGCCTGCGCGCTGGCCATGCCGCTGATCGTGCTGGTGCTGGGCGAGCAGTGGCGCGAGGCGGTGCCCCTGTTCCAGGTGCTGACGCTGGGCGGTATTTTCCAGACCGCGTCCTATGCAACCTACTGGGTGTTTCTTGCCAGGGGCCTGATGCGCGCGCAGTTGCTGTTCTCGCTGGTCAGCCGCATCGTGCTGATCGGCTGCATCTTCGTCGGCTCGCGCTGGGGCGCGATGGGCGTGGCGATCGGTTATTCGTTCGGCCTGCTGGTGACCTGGCCGTTGTCGCTGATCTGGGTCGGCAAGATCTCCGACGCACCGGTGGTTGCACTGTTCACCAATGCGGTGCGCGCGATGACCGCGTACGGCGTGGCGGGCGTGTGCGCGTATTACGCATCCATCACCGTCGGTGGCCCGCTGTGGCAGCAGCTGGCCGTTGGTGCGGCCACGATGGCGGCGGTCTGTCTGCTGGCGTTGGCGATCTGGCCGGCGTTCCGTCGCGACGTCATTGCCATTCTCAACATCCGCAAGTTGCTGAGGCAGGCCAAGGCACGCCAATGAGATCGACATCGTCTTCGCCTGCGTTCCTGCATGCTTTCTCCCACTCATTCATAGGACACGGCCCATGAGCGATACACCCGCCGCCGCTTCCGGCATTCGCCGGCCTTGCTATCTGGTCTTGTCCGCCCACGATTACCGCACGCCACGGCGCGCCAATATCCACTTCATCACCGATCAACTCGCGCTGCGCGGCACCACGCGGTTTTTCTCGCTGCGCTATAGCCGGCTATCGCGCATGAAGGGCGACATGCGGCTGCCGCTGGACGACACCGCAAACACCGTGGTGTCGCACAAGGGCGTGGAGTGCTATCTGTGGCGCACGACGGTGCATCCGTTCAACACGCGCCGCGCCTGGCTGCGTTCTGTCGAAGATGCGATGTTCCGCTGGTATGCCGCGCATCCGCCACGCCAGTTGCTGGACTGGATGCGCGAGGCGGACGTGATCGTGTTCGAAAGCGGTATCGCGGTGGCCTTCATCGAGCTGGCCAAGCGCGTCAATCCGGCAGCGAAGCTGGTCTATCGTGCTTCCGACGGCCTGAGCACGATCAATGTCGCGTCCTATATCGAGCGCGAGTTCGATCGGGTTGCACCGACGCTGGATGTGATCGCATTGGTGTCGCCGGCAATGGCGGAGGAAGTGGCAAGCCGCGACAATGTGTATCACGTCGGTCACGGTGTGGATCACAACCTGGATCAGCTGGGCGACCCGTCGCCGTACGGCGAGGGCATCCATGCGGTCGCGGTGGGCTCGATGTTGTTCGATCCGGACTTCTTCGTGGTTGCCAGCAAGGCGTTCCCGCAGGTCACGTTCCATGTGATCGGCTCGGGTATGGGCCGGCATCCCGGCTATGGCGACAATGTGGTCGTCTATGGCGAAATGAAGCACGCCGAGACCATCGGCTACATCAAGCACGCCCGTTTCGGAATCGCACCTTATGCATCCGAGCAGGTGCCGGTGTATCTGGCCGATAGTTCGATGAAGTTGCTGCAATACGATTTCTTCGGCCTGCCTGCGGTGTGTCCAAATGCCGTCGTGGGGCCGTATCAATCGCGTTTCGGCTACACTCCCGGCAACGGTGAGTCGGTCATTGCGGCCATCAGTCGCGCGCTGGAAGCACCGCGCGTGCGTTACCGCCAATGCCTGAATTGGTCCGACACCACCGACCGCGTACTGAATCCCGGTGCGTATCCGGAAACCCGTTTGTACCCGCAGCAAGATGGCGCAGCGGTGCGTGCTTCTTCGGAGGCCGCGCTCTCGCACTGATGCAGCGCACCCAACTTTAGAAGGAGACTGCTCGTTATGGCCAATGCTTTGCTGCAGAAATGGATCGAACATGCGGAACGCCGTGCCTTGTTCTGGTGGCAGCCGAAGAACGCTGGCGTCAACATGGGCGATCATCTGTCCAAGGTGATTGTGTCCTGTGTGCTCTCCTTGCAGGACAAGACGCTGATCGAGAAGCGTGATCTCAGCAAGAAGCTGATCGCCATCGGGTCGGTGCTGCATTTTGCCAAGGACGGCGACACCGTCTGGGGCAGCGGCATCAACGGCAAGATTCCCGCTGAGCGAAATACCTTCAGCACGCTTGATGTGCGTGCAGTGCGTGGTCCGAAGACGCGTCAATTCCTGCTCGATCGCGGGATCGCGGTGCCGGAGGTCTATGGCGACCCCGGTCTGCTGACACCAATGTTTTTCCCCGCCGATGCGCTGGGAACGGCAAACAAGCGCCCCTTTGCCATCGTTCCGCATTTCAACGAGCCGGTCGAGAAGTACAGCGCGTATGCGGACCATTTGGTGTTTCCCAACGTCAAGCCTGCGACCTTCATGAGTGCGTTGCTGGGCGCCGAGTTGGTGATCAGCAGTTCGCTGCACGGGCTGATTCTTGCCGAAGCGTACGGGATTCCGGCGGTGTACCTGGATTGGGGCAACGGCGAGGATCGCTTCAAGTACGACGACTACTACAACGGCACCGGACGCATGCAGTGGCACTCGGGCAACAGTGTGGAAGAGTGCCTGAAGCTTGGCGGTAACGGCGATTTCGACCTGGAGAAACTGCAGGCCGGGCTGCTGGCCGCGTTTCCTTACGACCTTTGGTGATTCAATGATGCACGGCCGGCAGGTGGATACGGAGACGACAGCAACCGCCAACACTGCGATGCCGCAGGGCGTGGTGATTCCGCTCGGCGGATTTCCGGTGCTTTCCACCACGCAGGAAGCGTTTGCACTGGAGTTGTTTCACGCATTGGCCGCCCGGCAACCACGCCGGGTGTTTTTCGCCAACACCAATTTCATCGTGCAATGCCAGGCACTACGTCTGCGGATGCGCGAGCCCAGCGTGCGCATCGTCAATGACGGCATCGGCATGGATCTGGCAGCACGCCTGATCCATGGCCGCCGCTTTGCCGGCAACCTCAATGGCACCGACCTGATTCCGTATCTGTGTCGCGAGGCCGCGCAGCCGCTCAAGTTCTTCCTGCTCGGCGGTCGTCCGGGCGTGGGCAAGACCGCTGCCGCGACCTTGACTGGAACCCTGGGCCAGCAGGTGGTCGGCATGTGCGACGGCTACGGCGAATTTGCCGCCGCCGGCGAGGGCCTGGCCGAGCGCATCAATCGCTCGGGCGCCGATGTGCTGCTGGTGGCCTTCGGCAACCCGCTGCAGGAGCGTTGGATCCTGGATCACAGCCAGGCCTTGAACGTGCCGCTGGTGTTCGGGGTCGGCGCGTTGCTGGATTTCCTGTCCGGCACCGCCAAGCGTGCGCCGGATTGGGTACGGCGCGTGCATATGGAATGGATGTACCGGCTGCTCAACGAGCCGCGTCGTCTGCTCAAGCGCTATAGCTGGGATCTGCTGGTGTTCTCCCGCACCTGCCTGCGTGCGGGCAAGCACCTGCCGTGATGCATGCGCGGCGTTGGCTGGCTTAGCATGTAGGCATGCATCCAACCGCCGCCAGCTTGATCCATTCGCTCGAACTCGCTCCGCATCCCGAGGGCGGGCATTTCCGTCGCGTGTATGCGTCCGTGCGCCAGGTGAGCGAGGGCGGTCAACCGCGCCCGGCGCTGACCGCCATCCGCTTCCTGCTCGCTGCCGGCGAGTCCAGCGCCTGGCATCGCGTCGATGCGGAAGAAAGCTGGCATTGGCAGCAGGGCGATGCGCTGGAGCTATCGATCTACGACGAGGCCAGCGGACAGCTGCAACGCCTGATCCTGGATGCCGCCGAGCGCGGCGAGCCGATGCACGTGGTGCCGGCAGGGTGCTGGCAGGCGGCGCGGTCGCTTGGCGATTTCACCCTGGTGGGCTGCACGGTCTCGCCGGGATTCGTCTGGGAAGGATTCGCGCTGCTCGACGGCGCCTCGCCGCTGGCTGCGCACCTGGCCAGCCTGGATCCACGCTGAGCCATCTGCGGCTGCGGCGGCGAACATTTCCCTAACGCGGCCATGGCCGGCTTGGCGTAGTGTCCGCGTTCTCACACAGGGGGCGAGACGTGATGCGAGGCCAGCGGGCGGGGTGGGGCGTGGGAATGATGCTGGTGTCGTTGCTGGCGTCGGCCAGCGATGGAACGAAGCCGCAGCCAGCCGCGCCATCGCCGCCGGCCGTGGTCGATCTGGAAGCGATGGTGGTGCGCGGCGTGCAGCCCGGCCCAGGCCTGTGGAAGGTCAGCAAGGGCGATCATGTGCTGTGGATCCTGGGCACCGTGTCGCCGCTGCCGAAGCGGCTGCAGTGGCAGTCGGCCGAGGTGGAAACGATCATCGGTCAGTCGCAGCAGGTGCTGATGGCCCCGACCGTCCAGATCGATGCGGACATGGGGTTTTTCGGCAAACTGACCCTGTTGCCCTCGGCGATGAAGGCGATGAAGAACGAGGACGGCCGCGAACTGCGCGAGCTGCTGCCGGCCGATCTGTATGCGCGCTGGTCGGTTGCCAAGGCACGCTATCTCGGCAGCGACCGTGGGGTGGAGCGCAAGCGCCCGATGCTTGCCGCCGGCGAGTTGTATCAGGCGGCGATCAAACGCTCCGGCCTGGCGCGCTCGCCGGTGATCTGGTCGGTGGTGGAGCGTGCCGCCAAGCGCGCCGGGATCAAGCCGACCCCCACCGCGCTGGATTACAAGATCGCCGACCCGCGCCAGGCCATCAAGGAGTTCCGCGCCGGTGGCATGGACGATACCGCGTGCTTCCGCAGCATCCTGGTCACCGTCGAGCGCGACCTGCCCACGATGGTCGAGCGCGCCAACGCCTGGTCGGTGGGCGACATCGAGGCATTGCGCCAGTTGCCACGCGAAGATCCGCAGGCCGCCTGCATGAGCGCCATGGCCAGTTCCGGCGCCGCCAGGAAGCGCGGCATCGACGATCTGGAACGGCGCATGCGCGAGCACTGGTTGAGCATCGCCACCGCCGCGCTGCAACGCAATCGCAGCACTTTCGCAGTGCTGCCGATCAGCCGGCTGACCGCAGCCGATGGCTATCTGGCGCGCTTGCAGGCGCTGGGATATGCGGTGGAAGCGCCCTGACACGTCGGCACGACTGCCCGGCGGTTGTGGTCTGGAACGAGGTGGCGATCGACTGACCGATCGCCGTCCTCGCAGGCGGGCGATGCGCATTGCGCGCTTCGGCGATCGATCGGCTCGGCCCACGCCAGCCACGGTATGCTGCGCGCCTTGTCCAACGAGACCTCCGTGTTGAACGCATTGCCGCTGTGCATTCTGGGCACCGGGCGCCATGTCCCCGCCACGGAGGTGACCTCGCAACAGCTGGATCAACGCTGGCAGCTGCCGGCAGGCACCACCTTCGCGCGCTCGGGAGTGGCCACGCGCCATTACGTGGGCGAGGGCGAGACGGCTTCGTCGATGGGTGCGGCGGCGGCGACCCAGGCGCTGGCAAGCGCGGGCATCGACCCCGGTCAGATCGATTGCCTGATCTCGGCCTGCAGCGTCATGGAGCAGCCGATTCCCTGCCAGGCGGTGCTGATCCAGCGCGCGCTCGGGCTGGGCGATTCGGGCATTCCGGCCTTCGACGTCAATGCGACCTGCCTGAGCTTTCTGGTGGCGCTGGACATGGCCGCGAATGCGTTGGCGCTCGGGCGCTACCGGTGCGTGTTGATCGTTTCCAGCGAGGTGGCATCGGGCGGGCTGGAGGCATCGACGCCGGCCACCGCCGGCTTGTTTGGCGATGGCGCGGCCGCGGTGGTCGTGGGGCGCAGCGCCGCCGATGACGGCTCGGCACTGCTGTCCAGCCGCCTGTCCAGTTACGGCGATGGCGCGGAGCTGTGCCGCATTCGCGGCGGCGGCACCCGCTATCCGCGCGGCGAAGAACAGTCGCCCGAAGCCTTGCGTAGCTTCAGCATGGATGGGCGCGGCGCCTACCGGTTCGCGGCGCGCCATCTGCCTGCATTCTGGGAACGGTTGCTGGGCGAGGCCGGCACCACCACGGCAGCGTTGCGCTGCCTGGTCCCGCACCAGGCCTCCGGGGGCGGCCTGGATCATGTGGTGCAGGCGCTGGGGCTGCGCCCCGATCAGGTGATTCGCATCCTGCAGGCCACCGGCAACCAGGTCGCCGCCTCGCTGCCGCATGCCTTGCATCACGCCCGGATCGAACAGCGCATGCAGCGTGGCGATCTGGTTGCGCTGCTCGGCACCGGTGCCGGGCTGGCGATCGGCGGCATGGTGTTGCGGTACTAGGGCGTGTGCGCATGTTCCGACCAGGTCGCGCCCTGATGCCGCCGCGCGTGTCGCTCGAGTTGCTGCGCATCGGCCATTGCCGCCATTGCGAGCGCATGGTGCGTGCGGACGGCCACTGGCATGCCGTGGAATTTCCCGCGTTGAGCGTGCTGATCCGGCATCCGCAGCGCGGCGCGCTGTTGTACGACACCGGGTATGCGGAGCATTTTTTCCGCGCGACCGATCCCTGGCCCGAGCGCCTGTATCGCTGGACCACGCCGGTGCACCTGCCCGCGCACGAAACGCTGGGCGCACAGCTGGCACGCCGTGGCGTGCAGCTAGAGGAGATCGCCTGGTGCCTGATTTCGCACTTCCATGCCGATCATGTCGGCGGTCTGCGCGATCTGCCCAACGCGCGCTTCCTGTGCCTGCGCGCCGACTATCAACAGCTGCGCAGTTGTTCGCGCATCGGCGGCCTGCGGCGTGCCTTGTTGCCGCAGCTGCTCCCCGAGGATTTCGATCGGCGCCTGCAGTTTGCCGAGCAGGCGCCGTTGCGTGCGTTGACCGGCGCCTGGCAAGGGCTGGGCGCGGCCTACGATCTGTTCGAGGACGGCAGCGTGCTGGCCGTGCCGTTGCCCGGACACGTGCCCGGGCAGATGGGCCTGTGGTTACGCGATCAACACGACCGCGAGGTGTTGCTGTGCGCCGACGCGGTGTGGTCGTCGGCGACCTGGTCTGCGCTGCAGTGGCCTGCCTGGCCCACACGTTTGTTGATGCATGATTGGCGCGCGTTCCGGCGCACCGTGCAGCAGCTGCACGCGCTGTCGCATGCACATCCGGAGTTGGCCATCCTGCCGTCGCATTGCCAACCCAGTCTTGACCGTTATCAACCGGAGTGGCGATGAGCCTGCGTATTCTCGTGACCGGTGCATCCGGCTTTGTCGGTGGGTCCTTCCTGCGACGTTTCCAGGGGCAGCCGGGCGTGGAGATCCACGGCATCGGGCGCCGCGCCAGCGATCTGCCCAACTACCATCGTATCGATCTGAGCCAGCCGTTCTCGTTGCAGTGGCAGCCGGATGTGGTGATCCACGCTGCGGCATTGGCCTCGCCGTGGGGCACGCGCGCGCAGTTCCAGTTGCACAACGTCCAGGCCACTGCCAACGTCATCGACTTCTGCAAGCGCCATGGCTGCCCGCGTCTGCTGTATGTGTCGTCCAGTTCGGTGTTCTATCGCGAGGAGCATCAATACGACCTCAGCGAGGACAGCCCGATCGGGCCGACGTTCGTCAACACCTACGCGCAGACCAAATACCTTGGCGAGACGCTGCTGGAGCAGTATCCGGGCGACAAATCCGTGCTACGCCCGCGTGCGGTGTTCGGGCCGGGAGACACGGTGCTGTTCCCGCGCGTGATCGCCGCTGCGCGCAAGGGGGCGCTGCCACGCTTCGTCGGCCAGACGCAGCCGGTGATCGGCGACCTGATCTACATCGTTACGCTGTGCGATTACCTCTATCGCGCTGCGACCGCGCCGCAGTTGCAGCCGGCCTACAACCTCACCAATGCGCAGCCGGTGGATCTGCAGCAGTTGCTGCTGGACCTGCTCACGCGCCTGCAGCTGCCGCTGCCGCAACGCGAGGTGCGCATCGCTACCGCACTGCGCATGGCCAGCGTGGTGGAAGCGGCGTATCGCGTGCTGCGCCTGCGCGGCGAGCCGCCGATCACGCGCTTCGGCGTGGGTGCATTTGCCTATTCCAAGACCTTCGACCCACGCCGCACGCTCGCCGATCTCGGGCCGCCCAGCGTCAGTCTGGAACAAGGCATCGAGGCATTCGTGCGTTGGCAGGCGGCGCAGTGGGCGTAGTCGTTCCGATAGTGGCAGCTGCCTACCTGGCGGTGCTGATGGTCAAGACGGCTGCAGTGCTGTGGGTGCTGCGTGGTGCACGCGCACTGCCAGCGGGGGGCGCCAGCGCAACCCTGGCCGAGGTGGCGATCCTGCAGCCGGTGCTAGGGGGCGATGCGCATTTGCAGCAGGTGCTTGCGGCCAACCTGCAAGCGCTGCCGAACGCGCAGTTCGTCTGGTTGCTGGATGCAGACGACATCCCGGGAAATGGCGTTGCCGATGCCTTGGTCGCGCTGCATCCGCATGCACGCATCCAGCGCATGCGGGTGCCGGCCGCGCCAGCCGGCATCAACCCCAAGGCCTGGAAGCTCGAGCACGCGCTGGCGCATGTGCGCGCGCCGATCAGCCTGATCCTCGACGACGATGCACAGCTGAGCGCCAGCGCGCTCGCGCGCCTGCTGCAGGATCTGACCGACGCCGATATGGTCACCGCGCTGCCGTACTACCAGGACAGCACCACGCTGCCAGGCCGGCTGTTGTCGCAGTTCGTCAACAACAACGCGGCGCTGACCTATCTGGGCTGGCTGCCGTTCGCCGCGCCGCTGACCATCAACGGCATGTGCTATGCCGCGCGTACCGAGCAGCTGCGTGCCTGGGGCGGGTTTGCTGCGCTACTGCAGCAGCTCACCGACGATCTGGCCGTTGCCACCTTGGTGCGTGAGCGCGGCGGGCGACTCCGCCAATCCGTTGCGCCGGTGGCGATGCGCACCGCGATGCCGGATCTGGCCAGCTACGCACGCCAGATGCATCGATGGATGCTGTTTGCGTTGATCCTGCTGCGTCGGCAGACCGTCGGCGTGTGTTCGGCGATCGGCGTGCTGCAGGGGCTGCCGCCGTTGCTGCTGCTGGCCTTGCTGGTCTGTGCCTGCGCGCAGGCGAGCTGGCCGGCGCTGGCCTGGGTGCTGGGCACCGTGCTGCTGCGTGCGCTGCTGCTGTGCCTGGTGCAATGGCGGGTGAGCGGCGCGGTTCGCCACCGTCCATTGCTGTCGGTCGTTGCGGAGTGCCTGCAGCCGCTGCATCTGCTGCATGCCGCGCTGGTGCGCACGATCCGCTGGCGCACCCGGCGTTATCGCGTGTTGCCGGATGGGCATTTTCGTGCGGACTGACGGCGCCAGCCTGCAGATCGCCTTCCTCACCGGGCAAAGCGATCCGGAAAGTTGCGCATTGAGCATGCAACAGCAGCATTTTCTGCAGCAGCTGCAAGGCCCGGGCCGGCGGCTGATCGACTGCAATTATCCGTATCGCTCCGCTAGTCCAACTTACCGGCACATGCCGCTGTGGCGTGCCAGCGTGTCCAACGCGCGCCAGTATCTGGCCGCGCGCGCCGCACGCGTTGCCGATGCAGATCGCATGCGCGTGGTGGCGCTGCTGGACCAGGTGCCGACGACGGTACTACTGGCCGGCAGTTGTGGCCTGCAGCTGCTGACAGCCTTACGGCTGCCGCAGGCGCTGCGCACGCGTCTTGCGGTGTTCGCCTATGGCCCGGTGTGCAATACGCCTGGCACGTTCGGGCAGCTGCGCGTCGTCCAGGGCAGCGGCGACTGGATCTCGCGCGCGCTGTTCGCCGATGCGCCCGATCTGACGCCTGCCTGCGGGCATCTGCACTATCTGCGCGATGCGACAGTGCTGGCCGAGTGCCAGGCCTTCATCGCGCAGGTCGAGCAGGCAGTGCAGGGGAGGGAACATGCGCATTGATCTGATCGCGCCGCCGTATAGCGGGCATCTGCATCCGATCCTGGCGATCGCCCGGCAGCTGGCGCCACATCACGATGTCCAGGTCATCAGCACGCCGGCGGCACTGGCGCGCATCCGTGCATGCGGGCTGAGCGCGGTCGGCGTGCTGGATGCACAAGCCGACCGGCAGTTGCTCGATATCGCCAATCCACCGCATGCGGTAGGCCACAATCCCTTGCGGCTGCGCCGACAGTTGCACAGCGCGCTTGGCCTGATGGCGCGCGTGGGCGATGCGGTACGGCAGCGCTGGAGCGAGCGGAGGCCGGACCTGGTGATCGCCGATTTCACTCTGCCGAGCGCGGGGCTGGCAGCGCAGGCGATGGGCATCGCCTGGTGGACCAGCATGCCGTCGCCATGCGTGATCGAAACCGGCGACGGGCCTCCGGCGTATTTCGGCGGCCTGCTTCCGCCATCCACGGCAGCGCAGCGGATCTGGCAGGCGATGGCGCGGCGGCTGACGCGCGGCTTCAAACGGAGCCTGCACCTGTGTTACCGCCGTCAGATGCGCGCATCCGGATTGCCGGCGATCTATCGCAGCGATCGCAGCGAGGCGGTGTATTCGCCGCACTGCATCCTGGCCCTGGGTCTGCCATCGTTCGAGTTGGCACGGCGCTGGCCGGCGGCGGTGCGCTTCGTCGGTCCGCAGCTGTGCACGCCGCCCGCGGCGGTTGCGCCGCCGCAGTTCGTCCCCGGTCGTCGGCATGTGCTGGTGACGCTGGGCACGCATCTGCAATGGGTCAAGCAGCGGATGGACCAGGTGCTGCGTGCCGTCGCAGTGCAGTTTCCGCAGGTGATCTTCCACTTCAGCGATGGCGATACCGCCGCGCCGCCAGCGCAGACGCACGGCAACTACCAGCGCCTGCCGTACGTGGACTACGCGCAGCAGCTGCATCGCTACGAGCTGGTGGTCCACCATGGCGGTGCCGGCATCCTGTATGCCTGCCTGGCCGCGGGCTTGCCGTCGATCGTCTACCCGCTGGATTACGATCAGTTCGACCATGCCGCGCGCCTGCAGCGCGCAGGTGCGTCGTGGTGGCTGCGCGAGCTGGACGGCCTGCCTGCGCTGTTGCGCGAGGCACTCGCTGCCACCGAGCTGCCAGTAGGCGTGCGCAGATTGCAGACGGAGCTGCACGACATCGATGCGCAGGCGCGCATCCTGCGGCTGGTGGAGGCGTTTGCACGCACCGGGGCGGTGCCGCAGGTGTGATGCGTTATCGCGCGGGATCGGTCGTGTTGCGGGTCACTACATCGGCGTCAGCATGCGGCATCCGTCATTGCCGGCACGGGCAGGCGATTCTGCAACCGCCTGCCGCAACTGCCGCCGTGTGTGACCCGCGCAGGCCTCAGCCTGCAGCGGCATTCAACGCGGGCGGCTTGCCTGCCATCAGTTGCGGCCAGCGCTTGAGCACGGCGGCGCGGATGCCGGCCTGGTCGATGCCGGCCTCGGCCAGCAGGTCTTCGCGGCTGGCGTGATGCTGGAAGCTGTCCGGCAGGCCCAGGTGCAGCAGCGGCATGGTGACCGCTTCGGCGTTGAGCAGCTCGGCCACGCCGGAACCGGCGCCGCCGGCAACGACGTTGTCTTCGATGGTGACGAAGCCTTCGTGGCTCTTGGCCAGCTCCAGCAGCATGGCTTTATCGAGCGGTTTGACGAAGCGCATGTTGACCACGGTCAGGCCGAGTTCGCGGCCGACCGCTTCTGCGGCATCGACGCTGGCGCCGAAACCCAGCAGGGCGATGCGTGTGCCGCTGTGACGCAGCTGCGCCTTGCCGATCGGCAGGCTGGTGAGCGATGCATCGAGTGCGCTGCCCGGGCCGGTGCCGCGCGGGTAACGCACTGCCGCCGGGCCTTCGTAATGCACGCCGGTGGTGAGCATCTGACGGCATTCGGCCTCGTCGGCCGGCGCCATCACCACCATGTGCGGGACGCAGCGCAGGAAGCTCAGGTCCAGGTTGCCGGCATGGGTGGCGCCATCCGGGCCGACCACGCCGCCGCGGTCGATCGCGAACAGCACGTCGAGCTTCTGCACCGCCACGTCGTGCACCAGCTGGTCGTAGCCGCGCTGCAGGAAGGTGGAGTAGATCGCCACCACCGGTTTGGCGCCCTGGGTCGCCATGCCGGCAGCCAGCGTCACCGCGTGTTGCTCGGCGATCGCCACGTCGAAATAGCGCTGCGGGTATTCCTTGCTGAAACGCACCAGGCCCGAGCCCTCGCGCATCGCCGGGGTGATCACCAGCAGCCTGGGTTCGGCCGCGGCCATGTCGCAGACCCAGTCGCTGAAGACATCGGTATAGGTCGGCTTCTTGGCGCCGGCCTTGGCGACCAGGCCCTTGCTCGGATCGAACGGGCCCACGGCGTGATAACCGATCTGGTCGCCTTCGGCCAGCTCGTAGCCCTTGCCCTTGGTGGTGATCACGTGCAGCAACTGCGGGCCCTTGAGCGTCTTCAGGGTCTTCAGTGCGCCGACCAGGCCGGGCAGGTCGTGGCCGTCGATCGGGCCGGTGTAGTGGAAGCCCATTTCCTCGAACAGCGTGGACGGCACGAACATGCCCTTCCAGTGTTCTTCCCAGCGCCGCACGAAGCGCGCGGTGGGATTGTTCTTCTTGTCGCCGAGGATCTTCTTGCCGCCCTCGCGGATGGCGTTGAGGGTGCGGCTGCCGCTGGCACGCCCCAGCATCTTGGTCAGCCCGCCGACCGCTTCGGAGATCGACATGCGGTTGTCGTTGAGGATCACCAGCAGGTTCGGCTCCGGGTCCATGCCGCCGGCGTGGTTGAGCGCCTCGTAGACCATGCCGGCGGTCATCGCGCCGTCGCCGATCACCGCCACCACCTTGCGCTCGTCGCCGTTGCGCTGCGCGGCGATCGCCATGCCCAGCGCGGCCGAGATCGAAGTCGAGGAATGCCCGACGCCGAAGGTGTCGTAGACGCTCTCTTCGCGCTTGGGGAAAGGCGCCACACCGTCCTTTTGCTTGACCGTGTGGATCTGGTCGCGGCGGCCGGTGAGGATCTTGTGCGGATAGGTCTGATGGCCCACATCCCACACCAGCTGATCGACCGGGGTCTGATACAGGTAGTGCAGGGCGACGGTGAGCTCGATCACGCCCAGTCCGGCCGCGAAATGCCCGCCGCTCTTGCCCACCGATTCGATGAGGTAGGCGCGCAGCTCTTCGGCGATCGCGGTCAGATCGGCCTCGTCGAAAGTGCGCAGATCGTCGGGGGTCTGGATGCGGGACAGGCGCGGATAGCGGGTGGAGTCGATCATCATCGTGTCAATGTTCTGAAGCCGTATTGTCCTCCCCATGCGAAGGCCCGGCAAGCAAACCGGTTCAGCTGTCAGCGGGAAGTGATGGCCGAGCGTGCTGGCAGCGCAGGCGGACGCGCCGGGTTTCCAGGGCTGCGGCAATCTGCCGCACCTGGGTCAGCGGCCTGGGATAGGTCAGGGTTGCCTGGCCGTCGTATGGCTCGCGGATGAAGCCGGTGCACAGGGGATAACGGGTACGAGGCCATGCGAGGCAATGCGCCGTCGTGAGCCGATCGCTCGACACCGTCGATGATGCCTTTCTCTCGATCGGCCATTGCCAACGGTCGTATTTGGCGCTCGCAACATCACGCCGAGCCGGTATGGCGGACTACAGCGACAGTTTCGAGCGCTTGGGCAACTGCGCGCGCAGGAACGCCATCTGGTCGGAGAGGATGTTGCGGTTGGACAGGATCAGATGTTCGATCCAGCTCGGCCGGTACGGCACGGCCAGCAACGGCATATGCGCCTGCTGTGGCGTCCGGTTGGCCTTGCGCGAGTTGCACTGGAAGCAGGCGGTGACCACGTTTTCCCAGCTGTCGCGGCCGCCCTTGGAGACCGGCATGACGTGATCGCGGGTCAGCTGCGGGCGACTGAAATGCTGGCCGCAATACATGCACAGCTGCGCGTCGCGCGCGAACAGGGCGGTGTTGCTGAGGGTCGGCGTCGGGTCCAGCGCACGCGAACGCGCGTGCCCGCGTGCGGCGATGATGGGATGCAGTTCCAGCACGCTGCGCTCGCCGGTCAGGCGCGAGATGCCGCCATGGATCTGCATGCAGGGCTCGCCCAGCGTCCAGGACACCGCATCGCGTGCGTAAAGACAGGCGGCGTCCTGCCAATTGATCCAGTCCAGCACGCGGCCATGCGCATCGAGCGACAGCAGGCGCAAGGTGGGAAGTTGCTGGATTGCAGCGACAGCGCTGCCCGCGACCGGAGCAGAAGAGCCTCCGGGGAAGATCACATCACCTGCGTGCGTGTCTGTCTCCATCGGGAAAACAGCTTATACCCGATCGTTGACAGTTTGTGTATCGCAGCGAACGGCTTTGGTGCGCGTCTTGCAATCATCGGTCGGCACGTCTCCGCGCAGCCGCCCCGCTGCGCAACCATGTTCTGACGCCTTGCAGGCCTTGCTTAGCCGTGTAGGAGCGCACCTGGGCGCGACGTCTCGCCGATCGGTACTGCCTCGTCGCGGCCAGGTCCGCTCCTACGACGGCGGCGGAAATCCTGCGGTGTTGCCGTAGGAGCGCACCCGGGCGCGACGTCCTGCCGTTCGGTACCGCCTCGTCGCGGCCAGGTCCGCTCCTACGACGGCGGCGGAATCCTGCGGTGTTGCCGTAGGAGCGCACCCGGGCGCGACGTCTTGCCGATCGGTACCGCCTCATCGCGGCCAGGTCCGCTCCTACGACGGCGGCGGAAATCCTGGGATGTTGCCGTAGGAGCGCACCAGGGCGCGACGTCTTGCCGATCGGTACCGCCTCGTCGCGGCCAGGTCCGCTCCTACGAAGGCGGCGGAATCCTGGGATGTTGCCGTAGGCGCGCACCCGGGCGCGACGTCTTGCCGATCGGTACTGCCTCGTCGCGGCCAGGTCCGCTCCTACGACAGCGGCGGAGTCCTGCGGTGTTGCCGTAGGAGCGCACCAGGGCGCGACGTCTTGCCGATCGGTGCCGCCTCATCGCGGCCAGGTCCGCTGCGACAGCGGCAGCCCGCCGCGATGATGACGCTTGCTCAGGCTTCGCCGAACAATTCCGCTTCCAGCGTCATCAACGGCGCTGCGCCGCTGCGGATGGTGGCGGCATGGGTCAGCGTGCGCGGCAACATGCGTGCGAAGTAGAAGCGGGCGGTTTCGCGCTTGGCGCGCTTGAACTCCTCGCTGTGCGCGGACGCATCGGCAGCGGCCACGCTACGCGCCCACCAGTACGCCAACACCACATAGCCGGAATAGAACAGGTAGTCGTAGCTGGCGGCACCGAGTTCGTCCGGGTTGCGGGCGGCGCGATCGAGCACGTCGCGGGTCAGCATCGCCCACTCGCTGCACTTGTCGCGCAGCGGCTTGATGAACTCAGCCAGCGCGGCATTGCCTTCCTGCGCATTGGCGAAGGTTTCCACATCGGCCAGGAACAGCTTGAGTCCCGCCGCCTGGCTGGCAGCGGTCTTGCGGCCGATCAGGTCCAGCGCCTGGATGCCGGTGGTGCCTTCGTAGATGGTGGTGATGCGCGCGTCGCGGGCCAGCTGCTCCATGCCGTATTCGCGGATATAGCCATGGCCGCCGAAGCACTGCAGCGCGTGGTAGGTGTTCTCGATCGACCACTCGGTCTGGCAGGCCTTGGAGATCGGGGTGAGGAAGCTCACCAGGGTCTCGGCGTCGGCGCGTTCCTGCTCGGTGGTGCCGCGGTGGGCCACATCGACCAGGCTGGCCGCGTGCAGCGCCAGCAGGCGGCTGCCTTCGGTCAGCGACTTGATGGTCAGCAGCATGCGGCGCACGTCCGGGTGCACGATGATCGGGTCGGCCGGCTTGTCGGGGAATTTGGCACCGCTGAGCGCGCGCGACTGCAGGCGCTCGCGGGTGTAGCGCAGCGCGTTCTGATACGCACGCTCGGACAGGCCGATGCCCTGCAGACCCACACTCAGGCGCGCGGTATTCATCATCGTAAACATGGCCTGCAGGCCCTTGTGCGGCTGGCCGACCAGATAGCCTTGCGCGCCTTCGAAGTTCATCACGCAGGTCACCGAGCCCTTGATGCCCATCTTGTGCTCGATCGAGCCGCAGTGCAGCGCATTGCGTTCGCCCACGTTGCCGTCGCGGTCCACCTTGAACTTGGGGGTGACGAACAGCGAGATGCCCTTGGCGCCGGCCGGTGCGTCCGGCAACTTGGCCAGCACCAGATGCACGATGTTGTCGGTGAGGTCGTGCTCGCCGGCGGTGATGAAGATCTTGGTGCCGGTGATGGCATAGCTGCCGTCGGCGTTGGGCTCGGCGCGGGTCTTGAGCAGGCCCAGGTCGGTGCCGCAATGCGGCTCGGTCAGGCACATGGTGCCGGTCCAGCGGCCGTCGATCAGTGGCTTGAGGAAGACATCCTGCTGCCAGGTTTCGCCGTGCTGGCGCAGCGCTTCCATCGCGCCGTGCGACAGCAGCGGGAAGTTGCCCCAGGCCAGGTTGGCGGCGTTGATCATTTCGCTCAACGGCACGCCCAGCGTGTGCGGCATGCCCTGGCCACCGAACTGCGTCTCGGCAGTGAGCCCGTTCCAGCCGCCTTCCACGAACTGGTCGTAGGCCGCACGGAAGCCGGGCGGGGTGGTCACCGCATGGGTGCTCTTGTCGAAGGCACAGCCGATTTCGTCGCCGATGCTGTTGAGCGGCGCCAGCACCTGCGCGGTGAAGCGGCCGGCTTCTTCGAGCACGGCGTCGATGATGTCGGTGCTGGCGTCGGCATAGCCGAGCCGGGCGAACAGGGCCTGCGCGCTGAGCACGTCGTGCAGGGCAAAGCGGAAATCGGTCAGCGGGGCGGTGTAGCTGCTCATGCGGGATCCTTCAAACGAGTGCGGGAAGGCGTGCGCGTCAGCGCAGCACGCCGTTGAGGCCGGGGGCCGGGCTGAGCGTGTTACGTGATTCGACGCTGAAATCGCGCTGCTTCTTGTCCTGCGGCGTCGCCCACACCGTGCCCTTGAGCGAGTAAGGCAGCGAGCGGCCGCCGGCGAGCACATCGGCCACAGTGAGACGGCCCAGCGAGGTCGGCTGCACGCTGACGGTCACCACGTCGGCGGTTTCCGGGCCGATCGAGATACCGACGCTCTGGTCGAGCTTGCCGGCCAACTGATCGCCGGCGGAAATCTCCAGCGCCACGCGCTCGAACTGCATCGGGATGCTGCTGTAGTTCTGCAGCCGCAGATCGACCGACCAGGAGCCATCGGCACGCACGGTCAATTGCTGGATGCTGGCGGCCGGCTCGGACACGCGGCGGACCGCACCGCCACAGGCGCTCAGCAGCAGGCCGCAGGCCAGCGACACGATCAGGAGACGGTAGGCACGACGCATGTACTGAGGTCCTTGGCGGGTGTAAGGCGGCGCCAAGAATACTACGCAGTACGGACGCTGCCTTGCTGCCTTGCGGCGTGTCCGTGCGCAGGCGTTGCGGCACACGACGCAGCACGGCCTGCGTTCAGGCTGCTGGCGTCAACGCAAGGGCGCAGCCACGATCAGCGGCGACAGGTCATAGCCCATCTGCGTAGCCTGACGCTTGAGTTGCTCGAGCTGCGCGCGCGGCATCTGTGGCGAGCGCGACAGGATCCACAGGTATTTGCGATCCGGCTCGCCGACCACTGCCCATTGGTAGTCCGGGTCGAGCGCGATCACCCAATAGTCGGCCCACACCAGCGGCAACCAGCTCAGCCACTCCGGCGCAAAGCGCACCTGCAGCTGCCCGGGCCGGCCCTCGACCGGCCGTGCCACTCCCTCGGCCTGGGTCAGCTCGCCATCGGCGCTGCGGCAGCCGTTGCGCACGCCGATCAAGCCATCGTCGCGCAAGGTGTAGCTGGCGGTGATGTCGCTGCGGCACTTCTTCTGGAACGACACCGGAAGATGCGCGATCTCGTGCCACTGCCCGGCATAGCGGGAGATGTCCAGTTGCGGCACTGCGCGTACCGGCTGTTGGGCCGCAGCCATCAACGGCAGCAGCAAGGCGAGCGACAACAGCAGGCAGGGCAGGCGCATGACATTCTCCTCGGGATCTGCGCAGGCTAGGCCATGCCGCCTTCCGCGCGGTGTGAACCGATGCAGGAAAGCGCGGTCGCCGCGCCGGCCCGCAACAAAGTTCATCGCAACGCTTGCTCAAACTGCGCCTGCTCGCTATGATGCGCGTCCTCGCAACGCAGGCAGCATGTTGCGATAGTGGCCGAGTAGCTCAGTTGGTAGAGCAGGGGATTGAAAATCCCCGTGTCGGCGGTTCGATTCCGTCCTCGGCCACCATTTCCACGCCTTCGTTCGCAAGGCGTCCCGGCAATCGCCGGATGTGCAAACTCTCTTCCTTGTTTTGTCGATGCAACGTTGCGGCGATTGCTGCGGATGGACTTGTTGCGTTTGCCGGCAGACCTGGCGCCTGCGGCGGCGGTTTTCCACATGGTCTTCAACTGCGCGTGGCGATACTTCCGGGCATGACGCACAGAACACTTCGACGCACGTTGATTCACGGCTACTGCGGTGAGTTCCGCGTGGAAACGATGGAAAGTCAGGCCCCTGGACAGACCCAGTGGTCGTCGACGGCGTTCGTGTATCACCGCGACCATCCTTCGCCGATCGCCACGATCGAAGGCGCAGGGCAGGGCGAATACCGCGGCGATGCGCGCGAGCAGGCACTGCGCGTGGGTTCCTGTCTTGCCGAGTTTCTGGACCCGAAGGAATACCGGCTCTGACGACTTGGCGCCCGCTCTGCGGCGCCAGGCTCCGCCGATGCGCATGAGCGGGCGCCAGAAGCGCAAGGCCGATCCGTGCAGGCCGATCGCGCTGTCTGCCGATACGTCTGCACCCGAGTCACGCGGCAGGGACACTTAACCCTCTGCGGGCCACCAGTTGTCCATGTTGCGCCGGTAGACGAACAGGCGCGGCGCCTTGGCCACCTGCGCTGCGGCCTGGCGTTCGCCGGCGACCAACGAAAACCCGATGTCCGCCAGCATGCGCGAGAGCGCGTTGGCGTTGCCGCGGCCCGGATCGCTGATGACGATCTCGCACGAAGGCCTGGCCAGCGCGGGAATGAGGCTGGCCAACATGGTGGCGTGGCGGGTTTCATACAGCACGTCGCTGGCGATGATCATGTCGAACTGGCCCATGTTCAGCGCGCCGGCGTCCCAGTCGAGCCGGCGATACGGCACCGAGTCCAGGGAGTTGAGTGCGGCGTTGTACGCCAGGAACACCTCTGCCAGCGGGTGATGATCGCTGGCGACCACGTCGGCGCCGCGCCGGCGCAACACCAGGCTGGCCAGCCCCAGGCCGCAGCCGAGTTCGAGAATGCGCCGGCCTTCGATCGGGCGCGTGGCCATTGCTTCTGCTAGTAGCTGGCCGGCAGGCCAGACCTGCCCGAACAGGCTCCACTGCGCCGAGGAGATGCCGGCATCGGCCGCACTCTCGTCCGGATCGGCGTATTGCTGTTTGTCGGCAAGTGCGCGGATGACGTAGGTCAGTTGCCCGAAGGTCAACTCGTGAATCTGGGTCTGGTAGCCCGGCATGGTGGCATCGCATGATTGCCAGAGCCTGCGCTGGCTGGAAAGACGCGCGCAACGGCGCCAGAACGGCCGAATGAAGCGCAAGAGCTGCTTGCTGCCTGCGCATGCTACGGCAAAACGACCGATGCACCTGCCTGCCAGTGCTCGCCCGCCGTGCCTGCATTAGCCTGCTTTCAGCAAGCGACGGCGCAGGCAATGGCGCACAGCGGCGCGCTTGCAAGCAAGCCGGTGCCTGCCGCTATGGTCGCCGCATTCCACGGGCAAGGTGCGGCGATGAAGAACTGGATATTCCTGGCAATCGCGATCTGCGCAGAAGTCACCGCCACGGCGGCGCTCAAATCGAGCGAAGGCTTCACGCGCATGTGGCCATCGCTGCTCACCGTGCTGGGCTACGGCATTTCGTTCTATTTCCTGGCGCTGACGCTGCGCGTGATCCCGGTCGGCATCGCCTACGCCATGTGGTCGGGCGCGGGCATCGTGTTGATTTCGCTGGTGGCCTGGGCCGTGCACGGACAACGGCTGGATGCGCCGGCGCTGCTGGGCATGGGCCTGATCGTGGCCGGTGCGGTGGTCATCAACGTGTTTTCCAAGGTGGCGCCGCATTAGCGCGTGCTGCCTGCCGCACGCCGGGTTGCATCGGCGGGCGCGGCCGTACGGGAAAGGCTCATGGATGTGAGGAATCAACTCACCGGCCCCAACTAGACTATCACCACGGGAATGGCCCCGCGGAGAACATGCACTTGAACGATCCTGGTAACGGAGAGCTGCGGGCGCCTCATATCAGCGAATCTCGCAGCCTGCCTGTGGAGAAGCATCGCTCGGATATCTTTTTTGCCGCGGTGGAAACCACGCGCATGCCGATGACGGTCACCGACCCGCATCTGCCCGACAATCCGATCGTGTTCGCCAACCGGGCGTTTCTGGAAATGACCGGGTATTCGTCCGAGGAGATCATCGGCAACAACTGCCGTTTCCTGCAGGGCCCGGAAACCGATCCGGCCAGCGTGCAGGACGTGCGCGAGTCCATCGAGCAACGCCGCGAATTCGCCACCGAGGTGCTGAATTACCGCAAGGATGGCTCCTCGTTCTGGAATGCGCTGTTCGTCTCGCCGGTGTTCGACGAGCAAGGCAACCTGGTCTACTTCTTCGGTTCGCAGTTGGACGTGAGTCGTCGTCGCGATGCCGAGGACGCCTTGCGCCAGGCGCAGAAGATGGAAGCGCTGGGGCAGTTGACCGGCGGCATCGCGCACGATTTCAACAATCTGCTGCAGGTGATGTCCGGGCATCTGGAAGTGATCCAGATGATGGTCTCCGGCGATGCCGCCAGGAATGCCGAACGCATCGCCTTCAGCGCCGAACATGCCGCAACCGCCGCGGCCAAGGCGGCCACCCTGACCCAGCAATTGCTGGCGTTTTCGCGCAAGCAGAAATTGCGGGGGCGGGTGGTCAATCTCAATGGCCTGGTGTCGGGCATGAACAACATGGCCGAGCGCACGCTGGGGGGCGGCATCAGCCTGCGGCAGTCGCTGGAAGAGGGGCTGTGGAACTGCCAGATCGACACCACCCAGGCCGAAGTGGCGCTGTTGAACGTGCTGATCAATGCGCGCGATGCGATGGCGCAGTCCGAGCGCAAGGAAGTGACCGTGCAGACCCAGAACGTGGAAATCACCAGCCACGATCTGGCCATGCACCACCAGTTGGCGCCGGGTCGTTATGTGAGCATTGCCGTCAGCGACACGGGCCTGGGCATGCCGCCGGAGGTGGCCAGCCGCGTCATGGAGCCGTTCTTTACCACCAAGGACGAGGGGCAGGGCACAGGCCTGGGTCTGTCGATGGTGTATGGCTTCGTCAAGCAGTCCGGCGGCACCGTGCGCATCTACAGCGAAGTGGGCGAAGGCACCACGGTGCGGTTGTATTTCCCCGCATCCAACGAGTTCGAGAACGACCTGCAGGCCGTCAAGAGCCGTGCCATCGACAAGGGCGGCAGCGAAACCATCCTGGTGGTGGAAGACAAGCAGGACGTGGCGGTGGTGGCCAGGATGTTCCTGGAAAACGCCGGTTACCGCATTCTCTCTGCAGCCAGCGGGCGCGAGGCGATCGAGTTACTCGAGCAGCATGCGGAAGTGGATGCGCTGTTCACCGATCTGATCATGCCCGGCGGCATGAATGGCGTGGTGCTGGCCCGCGAGGCGCGGCGCATGCTGCCCAGGATCAAGGTCCTGCTGACCACCGGCTATGCCGATGCCAGCATTCAGCGCACCGACGTGGGCGGCGCGGAGTTCGACGTGGTCAACAAACCGTATACGCAGAAGGAGCTGCTCAAGCGGATCCGCATGCTGCTGGACGGGCCGACCGGCGTCGGTTGAGGCGCACGCATCTGGGCGGTGCGATTCAGGGCGGTGCGATGCCCTGAAGTCGCCTGCAGATGGTCGCTGCGATCGTGTAGCGGCTGATGCGTTGCAGGCCTATCCTTGGCTGCGCTCGCTCTGTCCTGTCTGACAACGGCTAAAGCCGCGGCCAGCAATGCCCGGCCCGAAGGAAGTGTTGCGCAGGATCTGGACGGCATGCGTGATGCATGCCGATCCCGGTCACAGGCCGCGCCTGTCCGGCGGTGAGCGCAGTGGTCTGTTGGCCGCGCTGAATCCCGACGTGCTTATTCTTCGCTCATCGGCGCGACATAGCCATCCGGCTTGTCGGCATTGCGTTCGAACAGGAACTTCTGCAACTCGGCTTCGAGAAACGCACGGTGCTTGGGGTCGCGCGGCGACAGCCGGTTTTCGTTGATCAGCATGGTCTGATGCGCCAGCCAGGCCTGCCATGCGCTCTTGCCGATCTGCGCGAACACGCGCTGGCCGAGCTCGCCGGGATACGGCACAAAATCCAGGCCTTCGGTGTCGCATTGCTGGTACTGGCAGAACACGGTGCGGGACATGCGGATTCCTTTGAGTGCGCGCCTAGAGGGCGTCGAGCAGTTTGCGGATCGGCGCCGGCAAGCCCAGCGATGCGAGATCGGCGCGGGCGACCCAGCGCAGGTCGTCATTGTCGCGTACCGCCGCGCGCAGTGCGACCTTGCCGAGGCGCAAGGGCTGCAGATGCAGCCGGTAATGACTGAAGGTGTGCACGATCAGCGGCAGTTCGTCGGCGCGGTCGTAGTTGCCATCGATGTGTTTGTCGAACCATGCGCGCATGCCGCTGTCGGTCTCGGCCTGCGGCAGCGTCCACAGCGAGGCCCAGATGCCGGTCGGTGGGCGGCGCTGCAGCAGGATCTGCCTGTCTGCGTTTTCCAGCAGCAAGGCGGTGGCTTCGCGCTCGGGCAACGCCTTGCCGGGCTTGGGCGTGGGCAGTGCGTCGACCAGGCCATCGCGGCGCGCCACGCAATCGTCCTGCAGCGGGCACAGCACGCAGGCCGGTTTGGCGCGTGTGCATAGCGTGGCGCCGAAATCCATCTGCGCCTGGGTGTAGTTGGCCAGGCGGCCGGCCGGCACCTGCGCCACATGCGTCGTCGCCAGTTGCCATAACTGCTTTTCGATCGCCGGCAGGCCGGGGTAGCCGGCAATGCCGTGGAAGCGCGTCAGCACGCGTTTGACGTTGCCGTCCATGATCGCGAAGCGGTCGTTCCAGGCCTGGCTGAGGATCGCGCCGGCGGTGCTGCGGCCGATGCCGGGCAACGCCAGCAACGCATCGAAGTCGCGTGGCAGCTCGCCATCGTGCAGGGCGACGCATTGCCGGGCTGCGGCATGCAGGTTGCGTGCGCGTGCGTAGTAGCCCAACCCGGCCCAGTGCGCCATCACGGTGTCGTTGTCGGCTGCGGCCAGGTCGGCCAGGGTCGGAAAGCGGGCGACGAACTTGTGGAAATACGGAATGACCACCGCAACCTGGGTCTGCTGCAGCATGATTTCCGACAACCACACCCGGTAAGGCGCGCGCGGATGTTGCCAGGGCAGGTCGTGGCGACCGTGGCCGTCGAACCAGTGCAGCAGGCGGTCGACGAAGGCGTCAGCGGTGGCAGTGGCGTGATCGGCTGGCATGGGGTCTGCTGGCGAAGGAAGGCGATGACGGCGGGCGGATGACGCCCGGCTGTGCGCGTATGGCGGTGGACCGGTCAGTGCAGCGGAAACGCAAGTCCAACCCGGCATTGGTCGCAGAAGAAGCCTTCATCGCCAGGCCAGTGCGGTGCGGCCGGTGCATGGTAATGAACCAGCTCTGCATGGCGCCGCGCCTGCTTGCGCAACGCCGCCGGCAATGGCTGGGCGAACTCCAGCACACGCTTGGCGCGCGACCAGTCGCCGGACACTCCGCGCACCGTGCAGCCTGCCTGCAGCGCCTGCGCGCACAGCGCTTGCAGATGCGGGCAGGCCTCTGCCACTCAGCTGCCCAGTGCTTCCGGCAACAACGCATCGACGAAGGCGACCGGGTCGAACACGCGTAGATCTTCCGGGCGCTCTCCGATGCCGGCGAAGCGGATCGGAATGCCGAACTCGCGCGCCAGTGCGAACACCACGCCGCCCTTGGCGGTGCCATCGAGCTTGGTCACGACCAGGCCGGTGACGCCGACCGCGGCATGGAACTGGCGCAGCTGCGAGATGGCGTTCTGGCCGGTGGTGCCGTCGATGACCATCAGCACCTCGTGCGGTGCGGCAGCATCGATCTTGCCGAGCACGCGACGGATCTTGCCCAGCTCGTTCATCAGCCCGGTCTGGGTGTGCAGGCGGCCGGCGGTGTCGGCGATCAACACCTCGGTGCCACGCGCCTTGGCAGCCTGCAGCGCGTCGAACGCTACCGAGGCGGCATCGGCATTCTGCCCCTGCGCGATCACGGCCACGCCGTTGCGATCGCCCCAGGCCTGCAGCTGCGCCACCGCCGCGGCGCGGAAGGTGTCGCCGGCGGCCAGCATCAGGCTGTTGCCGTCGTCCTTGAAGCGCTTGGCCAGCTTGCCGATGGTGGTGGTCTTGCCGACGCCGTTGACGCCGACGGTGAGCACCACGAAGGGCTTGGCCGAGCGGTCGATGACCAGCGGTTTGGAAACCGGCTGCAGCAGCGCGATCAGATCGGCGCGCAAGGCCTTGAACATCGCCTGCGCATCGGCGAACTCGCGCGACTTCATGCGCTTGCGCAGCCCTTCGACCAGGGCGGTGGTCGCGCCGATGCCAACGTCGGCGGTGATCAGCGCGGTTTCGATCTCGTCGAGCAGGTCGTCGTCAAGCTTGGGGTTGCGCGAGAACAGACCGCCGAAGCTGCGCGCGAAGCTGCTGTTGCGCAGGCGGTCGCGCCAGCCAGGCTTGCCGGCCGGGGCGGCAGGTAGCGCATCGCGCTGGCCGACGATGCTGTCGTTGTCGGAACTGGCCGGCACTGGGGCGCTGATCACGGCCGGGGCGACGACGCTGGGCGCGGCGGTGGGCAACGGGGCGACGGCCGGTTGCACTGCGGGCGCAGCTGTTGCGGCGGCAGGTGTCACGACAGCGGGTGTCACGACGGTAAGCGTGGCAGCAGGCGTTGCAGTCGACGGTACGACTGCGGGCGCGGCGCCTTGTGCAGGCGTCGGCGCAGGCGTGCCTGCCGGTTGCGCGGGTGCGCTGTGCGGCTGCACGACCACCGGCGGCGGTACCACTACCGTGGGAGCGTGCGGCGCGGCAGACGGAAGCGGATCGGGCAGCGCCTGCAATGCCTGAGGCGTCGGCGTGGCCAACGACGTGGGTGCGTTGGGGACTGCGGCAATGCTCTGCGCCTGGCCAGTGCGCGTGGCGATGTCCTGGGCAAGTTGGTCGGCCGGTGCCGCGGCAGGCGGCGTTGCGGCGGGCGTCGGCGTTACCGCATCGCTGCGCGCGGGTGCGGCAGGCGCGGGTGATGATGGTGTGGCCGATGTGCCAGGTTCGGCAGTCGGCATTGCCTCGACCGGCGATGCCGGGGTGGCGGCAGACGGCGCGGTGGGGAATGCGGCTGCCAGTTCTTCCAGGCTATAGCGCGAGGTACGCGCGCTGTCGGGCGTGGTGGGCTTGTTACGGCGGAAAAAGCTGGCCATTGGCAACGCGGTAGGGGAAACCCGAAATTCTACCATCCGGGCCCAGGGTCGCCTTGACGCGACCTTCAGCGCGAGCCTGCCTGCGCCGCCTCCTGCACGCCGCGACAGCGGTGCAACAACCCGCGCAAACCGCATCGCCGCGGCATCGCCAATGCTGCCGAATTCGGCATTTGTGCCAATGGTGTGTCAGCGTGTGTTTGCGTGCCTACAACTGACCCTTGAGCGCACGGTAATCGCGCGGGGTCATGCCGACGGTTGCCTTGAACTGACGCGCGAATGCGCTCTGGTCGGCAAAGCCGCAGCGTTGCCCGATGCTGGCGATGCTGTCGTCGCCGTACAGCAGCCGCATCGCCGATTCGATCCGCAGCTTGGTCAGCAGTTGCTGCGGGGTCACCTGGAACACGCGGCGGAAGTGCCGTTCCAGCTGCGCCACCGACAGGCCGGCCAGGTCGGCCAGGCTCTGCACGCGCAGGTTGTCGCCGAAGTTGGCCTGCATGTGATCCATCACCTGGCTCAGGCGCTCGTACGCCGAGTGCCGGCTGTCGGGCTGGCCCAGATCGCGCGAAATGCCGACCACGCCAATCACCTCATTGGCCTCGCACAGCGGGCGTTTGAAGGTCAGACACCAGCCGGGCAGGCGGTTGGGATACAGATGCACCTCCAACTGGTTGTCGATGAGCTCGCCACACAGCACGCGGCGGTCCTGCATCATGTAGCTGCCGCCCAGCGGCAGCGGGAACACTTCCAGTGGCGAGCGGCCGATGATTTCGCTGCGCAATTTGCGTCCGAGCCGGCGCACCAGCGTCAGGTTGCAATGGGTGTAGCGGCCCTCGCTGTCCTTGATGAAGAACACCACGTCCGGCAGCGCATCGAACAGCGTCTGCATTTCCAGCGCGGGAAGGTTGAGGTCCATCGGCGTCATGGTGGCGGTCACGATTGACGGCTGCACGAAAGGCGCGGCCCTGTATTGATCCTAGCGCAAACGCGGGGCTGTGAACCGGGTTGTCGATTGTGCGGATTTCCGCATTTGCAACTCGCATTGGACGCTAGTCGTCCGCCAGCCGGCAGTGGGAGCATGAGCCATGCACACCATCGACGTCATCGACTCCCATACGGCCGGCGAACCTACCCGCGTGGTCCTCTCCGGCTTCCCCGATCTGGGCGATGGCGATCTGGCGCAATGCCGCGAGCGGTTTGGCCGCGATTTCGACCAGTGGCGCAGCGCGATCGCCTGCGAACCGCGCGGCTCGGACACCATGGTCGGCGCCTTGCTGCTGCCGGCCCGCGACCCCAGCGCCTGCACCGGGGTGATCTTCTTCAACAACGTTGGCTACCTGGGCATGTGCGGGCACGGCACCATCGGCGTGGTGCGTACGCTGGCCGAGCTGGGGCGCATCTCGCCGGGCCAGCACCGCATCGAGACGCCGGTCGGCACGGTCGGCGTGGAACTGGCCGAAGACGGCACGGTGTCGGTCGACAATGTCGACAGCTATCGCGTCGCGACCGACGTGGACGTGGACGTGCCCGGTTACGGGCCGGTGCGTGGCGATGTGGCCTGGGGCGGCAACTGGTTCTTCATCACCGGGCAGGCGCCGTGTGCGCTGGACCTGGCACATCAGCGCGAGCTGACCGCCTATACCGAGGCGATCCGGCTGGCGCTGGAAGCGGCCGGCATCACCGGCGAGGCCGGTGGCGAGATCGACCATATCGAAATCAACGGCAGCGCACCGGACGGCAGTGGCGTGGCGCGCAACTTCGTGCTGTGCCCGGGGCTGGCCTACGACCGTTCGCCGTGCGGCACCGGCACCAGCGCCAAGCTGGCCTGCCTGGCCGCCGACGGCAAGCTGGCCGAAGGCGAGCGCTGGGTACAGCAGGGCATTCTGGGCAGCGCCTTCGAAGGCAGCTATCGCCTCAGCGGGCGCGGCATTGCGCCACGCATCAGCGGGCACGCCTACATCACCGCGCGCGCGCAGTTGCTGATCGACCCGGCCGACCCGTTCGCCTGGGGCATCGTGGCCTGATGGACGAAGTGCGGCCCCCATCGGAGGGAGTTGGCAGCGCGCCGGCCGCCGATGCGGCGCCGTCGGCAGCGTCCACGCGACGCAGCTACGACCTGATCGTGGTGGGCGCGGGCATCGTCGGCGCGGCCTGCGCCGAGGCGGCCGCGTGCGAAGGGCTGCGCGTGGCGATCGTCGAGCCGGGGCCGATCGGCGGCGGTTCCACCGCGGCGGCGATGGGGCACCTGGTGGCGATGGACGACGACCCGGCCGAGCTGGCGTTGTCGGCGTATTCGCTGCGGCTGTGGGAGCGCTTCGCACAACTGAGCGAGGCCGAATTCAGCCGCTGCGGCACGCTGTGGGTGGCCCGCGATGCGCGCGAACTGGCGGCGGTGCCGGCCAAGATCGCGCGGCTGGCGGCGGCCGGCCTGCATGCCGACGCCATTGATGCCGGCCAGTTGTATGCACTGGAGCCGCAACTGGTGGCGGGCCTGGCCGGCGGCATGCTGGTGCCGGGTGAGGCCGTGGTGTATCCGCCGCGGGTGGCGCGGCATCTGGTGAGCCTGGCCTGCAAGGCGGGCGCGCAGCTGTTTGCCGGCCGCAAGGTGGAGCAGTTGCAGGCGCATGGTGTGCGTCTGGACGATGGCCAGCTGTTGGCCGGCCCGGTGCTGGTGGCCAGCGGGGTGGCCTTGCCGCAGTTGTTGCCGGAGCTGACGCTGCGCCCGCGCAAGGGCCATCTGGTCATCACCGACCGGCATCCTGGTTTGATCCGGCATCAGCTACTGGAACTGGGCTATGCCGATTCGGCGCATGGCGCCGACGCCACCAGCGTGGCCTTCAATGTGCAGCCGCGGCCGACCGGGCAGATCCTGATCGGCTCCTCGCGCCAGTTCGGTGAGCACGACCGCGCGCTGTCGCTGCCGGTGTTGCAGCAGATGCTGCAGCGCGCATTCGCCTATCTGCCGGTGCTGCGCGAGTTGCAGGCGATCCGGGTGTGGACCGGACTGCGCCCGGCCACGCCGGACGGGCGCCCGTATCTCGGGGCGGTGCCCGGCCGGCGCGATGTGTGGGTAGCCGCCGGTCATGAGGGGCTGGGCGTCACCACGGCGCTGGGGAGCGCCCGGGTGATCGTGGACAGCCTGCTTGGGCGCACCCCGGCCATCGACCCCAGCCCGTACGCTCCGGCGCGCGCCGTGCATGGTGCAGCCGCATGAGCGCGACGGTGCGCCTGCACGTGGATGCGCAAGCGGTCGAGGTGCCGGCCGGCGCCAGCGTGGCCGCTGCGGTGGCGCAGGCGACGCTGCAGTTCCGGCAGTCGTGCAGCGGCCAGCCGCGCGCGCCGTTGTGCGGCATGGGCGTGTGTTTCGAATGCCGGGTGCGCATCGATGGCATCGGCCAGCAACGCGCCTGCCTGGTGGATGCGTGCGATGGCATGCAGGTACGCACCGATGGCTGAGCGCGTGCAGCATTTCGATGTGCTGGTGATCGGCGCCGGCCCGGCCGGCCTGGCGGCGGCGCAGGCAGCGGCCAGTCATGGCGTGCGGGTGGGCGTGGTCGACCTGCAGCCGCGTGCCGGCGGGCAGGTGTGGCGCAACGATGTGCGGCACGGCGCGCCGGCCGATGCGCGCGCGCTGTTGCGGCAGGTGCAGGGCGCGGCGTCGATCACGCTGCTGACGCAAACGCAGATCCTGCTGGCGCAGCCGGGCTGGCTGCTGGCCGATGGCCCGCACGGTCCCCTGCAACTGCATTACGCCGCCCTGGTGCTGGCCACCGGCGCGCGCGAATTGCTGCTGCCGTTTCCGGGCTGGACCTTGCCCGGCGTCACCGGCGCCGGCGCGGCGCAGGCGCTGGCCAAACAGGGCTGGCCGCTGGCCGGCAAGCGTGTGGTGGTCGCCGGCAGCGGCCCGCTGCTGCTGGCCAGTGCGGCGACCTTGCAACGGCATGGCGCGCAGGTGCTTGGCATCCACGAACAGACCTCTGCAGCTGCGTTGCGGCAGTTCGCATTGCAGCTGTGGCGTTGGCCGGGCAAGGCCGCGCAGGCGGTGGCGCTGCGTCTGCAATTGCGCGCGGTGGCGTATCGCGCCGGCAGTTTTGTCGTTGCCGCACATGGCGATACGCAACTGCGTGAAATCGAGATCGAAGGGCCCACCGGTCGCACCCGTGTTGCCTGCGATCAACTGGCGGTGGGCTATGGCCTGGTGCCGAACACCGAACTTGCACAGCTGCTCGGTTGCCGGCTGGACGCGTACGGCGCGCATCAACAGGTGCATGTGGATGCGCTGCTGCGCACCAGCGTGCGGCAGGTCTTTGCAGCGGGCGAGGCCTGCGGCATCGGCGGACGCGATTGCGCGCTGATCGAAGGTGCGATGGCCGGGCATATGGCTGCCGACGCGCCGGACGCTGCGCTGCGCCTGCAGCCGCAGCGACGTGCCGCGCGTGCGTTCGCCGGGGTGCTGCAACAGCAGTTCGCGCTTGATCCACGCATCCGCGCGCTGGCGCAGCCGGACACGCTGGTGTGCCGCTGCGAAGACGTGCCGCTGGGCGCGCTGGACAACTTCAACGATGCACGCGATGCCAAGCTCACTTCGCGCTGCGGCATGGGCGCCTGCCAGGGCCGCATCTGCGGCACCGCGCTCGCCGAGCTTGGGCGTTGCCCGCCCGCGCTTTCCACCGACGCCGGCCGCCGGCCGCCGTTGTTCCCGGTCCGCCTCGCGGCGCTGGCCGACCCGTTCACTTCCGACTCGCAAGGGAATCATCCATGAGTATTGCTGCGTTCTGGCACGGCGTGCTGCCGGCCATCACCACCCCGTTCACCGCCTCCGGCGAGATCGATCACGACTTCCTCGCCAAGCACGCCAATCAACTGGTGGATGCCGGCTGCACCGCGATCGTGCCGCTGGGCTCGCTGGGCGAAGCGGCCACCTTGAGCGTGGACGACAAGATCGCCGTGCTCAAGACGCTGGTTAGCGCATTGAATGGCCGCGTGCCGGTGGTGCCGGGCATCGCCAGCCTGGCGACCGGTGAGGCGGTGGCGCTGGCCAAGGCGGCCAAGGACCTCGGTTGCGGCGGGCTGATGGTGTTGCCGCCCTACGTCTACTCCACCGACTGGCGCGAGATGGGAGCGCATGTGCGCGCGGTGATCGCCGCCACCGACCTTCCGGTGATCCTGTACAACAACCCAGTGGCCTACAAGACCGATTTCGGCCCGGCGCAGATCGCCGAGCTGGCCGCCGAATTCCCCAACCTGCAGGCAGTGAAGGAATCCTCGGGCGACGTGCGCCGCTTCGCCGCGCTGCAAGAGCTGCTGGGGGATCGTCTGGCGCTGCTGGTGGGCATGGACGATGCCATCGTCGAAGGCCTGAGCATGGGCGCCAAGGGCTGGATCGCCGGTCTGGTCAACGCCTACCCGAAGGAATCGGTGCGCCTGTTCGAACTCGCGCGCGACGGTGGATACCCGGCGGCCAAGGAACTCTACGACTGGTTCCTGCCGCTGCTGCGCCTGGATACCGTGCCCAAGTTCGTGCAGTTGATCAAACTGGTGCAGGAAAAGGTCGGCCTGGGCAGCGAGCGCGTGCGCGCGCCGCGCCTGGTGGTCGACGGTGCCGAGCGCGAGGCCGCGCTCAAGGTCATCGACCATGCCATCGCCACTGCGCCCACACTGTCCTGACGATGAGCTCGCGCTGCACGCCACCGGACGAGCGCCGCGCACGGATGCACGCGCGGACGCGGTGGCCGGCGTAGCGCGAGGTGGGTCGATGAGGATGTCGCATCAGCGCGGCATCCTCGTCGTTTTTTGGTCGGCCGCTGCCGCACAGTGCGCAGGGTCTGTCCTCATGCAACCGAAGGTGCCGCAATGAACGAGACGCTCCAATCCCCTCCCGCACAGCAGGCCGAGGTGTTGCTGGCCGGCCGGTGGCAACCCAGCCGCGCGGCGAGCGCCAGCTTCCGTGCCGCCGACCCGAGCACGGGCGAGGCGATCGGGCCGCAGTTTCCGGTCAGCGGTGCGGAGGATGTCGAAACCGCGGTTGCGGCAGCGCAAGCGGTTGCAGCGGAACTTGCCGCGGCACCGGTCGAACGGATTGCCGCATTCCTGGACGCCTACGCCGACGCGCTGGATGCCGATGCCGACACCCTGGTGGCGCTTGCCCACGCAGAGACCGCATTGCCGGCGCCCACACGCTTGCGCGGCAACGAGCTGCCGCGCACCAGCGGGCAGTTGCGTCAGGCGGCCCAGGCGGTGCGCAGCTATAGCTGGACCCAACCCATCATCGACACCGCTGCCGATCTGCGTTCGCATCTGGCGCCGCTCGGCAAGCCGGTGGTGGTGTTTGGCCCGAACAATTTCCCGTTCGCCTTCAATGCGATTGCCGGCAGCGATTTCGCCTCGGCCATTGCCGCGCGCAACCCGGTGATCGCCAAGGCGCATCCGCTGCATCCGGCCACCAGCCAGCGCATGGCGCAGCTTGCGCACACAGCCTTGCTTGCGGCGGGCCTGCCGGCTGCGGCGGTGCAGTTGCTGTATCACGTCGACAACGCCACCGGCCTGCGGCTGGCCGGCGATGCGCGGCTGGGGGCGATCGGCTTCACCGGCAGCCGTGCGGGCGGGCTGGCGCTGAAGGCCGCCGCCGATGCGGCCGGCGTGCCGTTCTATGCCGAGCTGTCCAGCGTCAACCCGGTGTTCCTGCTGCCGGGCGCACTGGCCGAACGCGGCGCGGCGCTGGCGCAGGAATTCTTCTCCTCGTGCACGCTGGGCAGCGGCCAGTTCTGCACCAATCCCGGGGTGGTGGTGGTGCCACAGGGCGAGGCCGGCGATGCGTTCGTGGCCGCGACCACGGCGCACTTCGAAGCCGCCATGCCGATGGTGCTGTTTTCCAGCGCAGGCGTGGAAGGCGTGCAACACGGTGTGGCAGCCCTGCGCGCTGCCGGCGCCGCGCTGCTTGCCGGCGGGCATACCGGCGAAGACGGCTATCGCCATGCGCCGACCTTGTTGAGCGTGGATGCGCAGGCCTTCCTCACCAGCCCGCATGCGTTGCAGACCGAGGCCTTCGGCCCGGTGAGCCTGCTGGTGCGTGCACGCGACGTGGCGCAGATGGCGCAAATCGCCGCTGCATTCGAAGGCAACCTCACCGGCACCTTGTACCGCGCGGACGATGGCAGCGACGATGCGGCCTGGCAGGCCATCGCCCCGGTGCTGCGGGCGCGGGTGGGGCGCTTGATCAACAGCAAGATGCCGACCGGCGTGGCGGTGAGCGCGGCGCAGAATCATGGCGGGCCGTTCCCCAGCACCGGGCACCCAGGCTTCACCGCGGTGGGCATGCCCGGTTCGATCCGCCGCTTCGCCGCCTTGCACAGCTACGACGCGGTGCCGGACGCCTTGCTGCCGGCCGACTTGCGCCAGCGCAATCCGGGTGGCGTGGCGCGCCTGGTCGATGGGCAATGGAGCACCGCCGACCTTGGGGCCGGCGCATGAGCAGCCAGATCGGCGGGCTGTCGCTGGAACAGGCGCGCGCGCAATTGACGCCGTGGACGCAGCGCGCCGCGCCGATCGCCGCGCAGGAATACACACAGCGTATCGAACGCGCACGCCGCCTGATGCGCGCGCACGGCGTGGATGCGCTGTTGATCGGCGCTGGCACGTCGCTGCGTTATTTCACCGGCGTGCCCTGGGGCGCGAGCGAGCGGCTGGTCGCGCTGCTGCTCACGCTGGACGGCGACCCGGTGCTGATCTGCCCCGCGTTCGAAGAAGGCTCGCTGGATGCGGTGCTGAAGATCGCGGTCGCCAAACATCTGTGGGAAGAACACGAGGACCCGTACGCACTGGTGGTGCAGGTGATGGACGACCGCCACGCGCATGCACTGGCGCTGGATCCGGGCATCGCCTTTGCCGTACACACCGGCCTGCGCGCACACCTGGGCACGGCGATCCGCGATGCCGCGGCCATCATCGACGGCTGCCGCATGTGCAAGTCACCGGCCGAGCTGGCGCTGATGCAGCAGGCCTGCGACATGACCTTGCTGGTGCAGCGGCTGGCCGCCGGCATCGCGCAGGAAGGCATCGGCACCGACCAGTTGGTGCGCTTCATCGACGAGGCGCACCGCGCGCTGGGCGCGGACAACGGCTCGACCTTCTGCATCGTGCAGTTCGGCCATGCCACCGCATTCCCGCACGGCATTCCCGGCGTGCAGCACCTGCGTGCAGGCGAGCTGGTGCTGATCGACACCGGCTGCACCGTGCAGGGCTACCACTCCGATATCACCCGTACCTGGATCTACGGCACGCCCGACGACGCGCAACGGCGCATCTGGGATCTGGAACAGGCGGCGCAGGCAGCCGCGTTTGCGGCGATCCGCCCCGGGCTCGCCTGCGAAGCGGTGGACCAGGCCGCGCGCAGCGTGCTGGAGGCCGCTGGGCTGGGCCCGGACTACCGCTTGCCAGGATTGCCGCACCGCACCGGCCATGGCTGCGGCCTGGCGATCCACGAAGCGCCGTATCTGGTGCGCGGCAATGCGCAGCCGCTGCAGCCGGGCATGTGCGCCAGCAACGAGCCGATGATCGTGGTGCCCGGTGCATTCGGGGTGCGCCTGGAAGACCACTTTTACGTCACCGATACCGGCGCGCAGTGGTTTACCCCGCCGTCGCCGGCGATCGATCAACCGTTTGCATGAGCCGTTACAGGCTCACGCACGCGTAGGAGCGCACCCGGGCGCGACGGGCAGTCCCGATAAGGCCGTCGCGCTCAGGCGCGCTCCTACAGCCGCCATTGCATCTTGGAGTAACTGCATGAACCACCTGCGTCCCGTCGCCATCGGCCTGCTGGCCGCCGCCTTGTTCACAGCCTGCAAGCCGGCGCCGCCGGCAGCGGAAACGGCGGCTGCAGCCACCGCTGCGCCAACCGGCGAGCAAGCCGCCAAGGCCTTCGATGCGCTGCTGGACAAGCAATGGCAGTACCAGTTGCAGCACAACCCGGAGTTCGCCAGCATCATCGGCGACAAGCGTTACAACGATCGTTGGAGCGACTATTCGCTTCAGGCCGTGCAGGCCGAACGCACCGCCACTGCCGAGCTGCTCACGCAATTCGAAGCGATCGACAGCAAGACGCTGGACGAACAGCGCCAGCTCAGCCTGCAGATGATGCTCGGCCAGTTGCGCGACAAGCTGGAAGGCATCGACCTGAAGACCTATGCGATGCCGCTGGAGCCGATCGGCGGCATCCAGCTGGGGCTGGCCGGTTACGGCGATGCGTTTCCGTTCGAGAACGCCAAGGATTATCAGGACTACATCAAGCGCCTGCAGACGATTCCGACGGTGATCGACCAGGTGATCGCGGTGTCGCGGCAGGGCGCCAAGGAGGGGCTGGTGCAGCCGCGTTATCTGCTGGAGCGCCTGCCCGAGCAGATCGACAAGATCGCCGCGCTGACCGGCGAGCAGAGCCCGTTCGCCTCGCCGCTGAAAAAACTCGACGCCGCGGTGCCGTCCGAGCAGCGCGCTGCGCTGCGCACGCAGTTGCTTGCGGCGATCGAGCAGCAGGTGCGCCCGGCCTACACCAAGCTGGCCGCGTTCGTGCGCGACGAGTACGCCGCGCAAGGGCGTGCGCAGGAAGGGGTATGGTCGCTGCCCGATGGCGAACGCCGCTATCGCTACGCCATCCATACCCAGACCACCACCGACATGGCGCCGGAGGAGATCCATCAGATCGGCCTGAAGGAAGTGGCGCGCATCGAAGGCGAGATGACGGTGATCGCCAAGGCGCAGGGCTTTGCCGACCTGGCCAGCTTCCGCAAGGCGGTGGATACCGACAAGCGCCACTTCGCCAGCTCCGGCGAGCAGATCCTGCAGCAGTACCGCGATCACATCGCCGCGATGGAACCCGAGTTGCCCAAGCTGTTCGGTCACCTGCCGAAAACGCCGCTGGAAGTGCAGGCGATGCCGGCATTCCGGCGCAGCGCGCCCGGCGCCGAATACTGGCAGAGCAATCCGGAAGGCACCAAGCCGGCCATCGTCAAGGTCAACACCAGTGACTTCGCCAGCCGCACGCTGGTCAATATCGAAACCACCGCCTATCACGAGGGCGTGCCGGGCCATCACCTGCAGATCTCGCTTGCGCAGACGTTGCCATTGCCGCCGTTCCGCCAGCAGGCCGGCTACAACGCCTATATCGAAGGCTGGGCGCTGTACGCCGAGCGCCTGGGCAAGGAGATCGGTTTCTTCAAGGACCCGTACAACGACTACGGCCGGCTGTCCGGCGAGCTGTTGCGCGCCAATCGCCTGGTGCTCGACACCGGCGTGCATTACAAGCGCTGGAACCGCCAGCAGATGGTGGATTTCTTCCACGCGCATCCGTCCGATGACGAGCCCAGCATCCAGTCCGAAACCGATCGCTACATCGTCTGGCCGGGCCAGGCGTTGGGCTACAAACTGGGGCAGCTGCAGATTCTTGCGCTGCGCGCGGAGGCGGAAAAAGAACTCGGCGATCGCTTCGATGTGCGCGCCTTCCACGATGCGGTGCTCGGCGGCGGCGCAATGCCGCTGGCGATGCTGCAGCAGCGCGTGCGCCAGTGGATCGCGCAGGCCAAGGCGGCGCCGGAGGCACGCGGATGAGCACCCACAGCGTCTGGCGCGCGAGCGCATTGAGCGTGCTGATTGCTGCCAGCCTGGGCGGTACCGTGTCGCAAGCACAGGCCGCAGCACCTGCACCCGCAGCAAGCACGCAGGACAGTGCAGCGGCACGCTTCAAGGCGCTGTACACGCGCGAATGGCGCTGGCGGCAGGCGCAGCTGTCCGGCGCGGTGGATGAAGACAACCAGGCCACCCAGGACAGGCAGTCCGACCATCTGCCCAAGGTCGATGTGGCCACGCAAAACCTGCGCACCGCGTACTGGCAACAGACGTTGAAGGAGCTGGATGCGATTCCGGCAGCGCAGTTGCCGGCCGAAGATCAGGTGAGCTATCAGGTGTACCGGCAGCAGCTGCTGGTGCTGATGGATCAGCAGCATTTTCGCGCCTGGGAAATGCCGTTTAACAGCGACTCGGCGTTCTGGAGCGACCTGGGCTTCAGCGCCGAAGCCAAGCTGCGTACGCGCGAGGACTACCAGCGCTATCTGAAGATGCTCGCCGATATCCCGCGCTATTTCGCCGAGCACACCGACAATATGCGTGCCGGCCTGGCGCGCGGTTTCAGCCAGCCCCGGGTGACCCTGACCGGGCGCGACCAGTCCATCGCCGACGTGGTGCAGGCCAAGGGCGAGGCCAATCCGTTCTACGCACCGTTCAAGCAGATGCCGGCCACGCTGCCTGCCGATGTGCAGGCGCAATTGCGCCAGCAGGCAGTGCAGACCATCGATACGCAGGTGCTGCCGGCCTACGCGAAGCTGCTGGACTTCATCCGCAACGAGTACCAGCCGCGCGCGCGCACCACGCTGGCCGGCGAAGCCTTGCCGGACGGGCAGGCGTATTACCGCGCGCAGATCCGCGAATTCACCACGCTGGAGTTGAGCCCGGAGCAGATCCACCAGATCGGTCTGCAGGAAGTGGCCAAGCTGCGCACGCAGATGGATCAGACCATCGCCGCCAGCGGCTTCAAGGCACCGGCCGGGCAGGCGGTGTTTCCTGCCTTCCTGCAGTTCCTGCGTAGCGACCCGCAGTTCTATGCCAAGACGCCGGAACAGTTGCTCAAGCAGGCCGCCTGGATCGCCAAGCGCGTGGACGCCAAGGTGGGCGATTACATCGGCCGGCTGCCGCGCCGACGCTTCGCGATCGAGCCGGTGCCGCCGGAGCTGGCGCCGTTCTACACCGGCGGGCGCGGTGGCCCGGGCATCTATCTGGTCAACACCTACAACCTGCCGTCGCGGCCGCTGTACAACCTGACCGCACTGACGCTGCACGAGTCCTCGCCCGGCCACGCGCTGCAGATGCCGCTGGCGGCAGAGGCGCAGGGGCTGCCGGAGTTTCGCCGCTACGCCTACATCTCTGCCTATGGCGAAGGCTGGGCCCTGTATTCGGAGTACCTGGGCCAGGAAATGGGCATGTACGACACGCCCTATGACCGCTTCGGCTATCTCACCTACCAGATGTGGCGCGCCTGCCGCCTGGTGATCGATACCGGCATCCACCACAAGGGCTGGACGCGCGCGCAGGCGCAGGCCTACCTGCGCGACAACACCGCCTTGAGCGAGCACGAAGTCACCACCGAGGTGGACCGCTACATCGCCTGGCCGGGGCAGGCGTTGTCGTATTACCTGGGCGAGCTGAAGATCCTGGAGCTGCGGCGCAAGGCCGAAGCCGCCCTGGGCGAAAAATTCGACCTGCGCCATTTCCACGATGCGGTGCTGCAGACCGGCTCGGTGCCATTGCCGGTGCTGGAGGCGCGCATCGACCGCTTCATCGCCGACGGTGGTGTCTCGCCGTATGCCGCCGAAGATGCTGCCGGGTCGGCGGCAGCAGCGGCCAAGGCCTCTGCCAGCGACTGATCCAGGACATCACCAGCCGACGTTCTTCGCAACACCAACCGCGCTATCCACGCTTCGGGGCGACCAATGACCACACACGGTGCGACCACGCAGGGCAAGTTCCACAAGCGACTCAGCCTGACCGACCTGACCTTTATCGGGCTGGGTTCGATCTTCGGCTCGGGCTGGTTGTTCTCGGCCAGCCATGTCTCTTCCATTGCCGGACCGGCCGGCATCCTGTCGTGGATCCTTGGCGGCATCGCGGTGTTGCTGCTCGGCTTGGTGTATTGCGAACTCGGTGCCGCGCTGCCGCGCGCCGGTGGCGTGGTGCGCTACCCGGAGTATTCGCATGGCGCCTTGCTCGGCTCGTTGACCGGCTTCATCACCCTGATCGCGTTTTCCAGCCTGATCGCGATCGAGGTGGAGGCAGCGCGGCAGTACGCGGCGGCGTGGTTTCCGCTGCTCAACCAACCCGGCGGCAGCCATCCCAGCGTGTGGGGCTGGTTGGTGCAACTGGCCTTGCTGGTGCTGTTCTTCCTGCTCAACTATTTCAGCGTCAAGACCTTCGCGCTCGCCAACAACATCGTCAGCATCTTCAAGTTCCTGGTGCCGATCCTGGTGATCGTGCTGCTGATGAAGCACTTCAATCCGGGCAACCTGAGCGTGCACGGGTTTGCGCCCTCGGGCATGGCCGGGGTGGAAGCGGCGATTTCTGCCGGCGGCATCATCTTTGCCTACCTGGGCCTGACCCCGATCGTGTCGGTGGCCAGCGAGGTGCGCGACCCGCAGCGCAATATTCCGATCGCCCTGATCCTGTCGGTGGCCTTGTCCACGGTGATCTACGTGCTGCTGCAGCTGGCGTTTCTGGGCAGCATTCCGGCCGCGCAACTGGCGCCGGGCTGGAGTGGCATCGACAAGGTGTTTGCGCTGCCGTACCACGACATCGCGCTGGCGTTGGGGATGGCGTGGCTGGCTGCGCTGGTGATCTGCGATGCGATGGTCTCGCCCAGCGGCACCGGCAACATCTACATGAATGCCACCCCGCGCGTGGTGTACGGCTGGGCGCGCAGCGGCGGGTTCTTGCCGGTACTGACGCGGGTGGATCCGCAATCGGGCATTCCGCGTCCGGCATTGTGGTTGAGCCTGGGCTTGTCGATCTTCTGGACGCTGCCGTTCCCCTCGTGGGAGACCCTGATCGGCGTGGTGTCGGCCGCCCTGGTGCTGAGTTACGCAGTGGCACCGGTCACCGTAGCCGCATTACGCCGCAGTGCGCCGGACTTGCCGCGGCCGTTCCGCGTCCGTGGCCTTGCCGTGCTGGGGCCGCTGTCGTTCATTGTCGCCGCCTTGATCGTCTACTGGTCGACCTGGCCCACCTTGTCGTGGTTGCTCGGCCTGCAGGTGGTCGCGTTCGTGCTGTATGTGCTGTATCGCCTGCCATCGCGCCAGGGCAGGGCACGCCTGCTGCGCCAGGTGCGCGCATCGCTGTGGTTGATAGTGTTCTTCGTGCTGGTGATGGCGGTGTCCTGGGCCGGCACGTTCGGCGGTCACGGCTGGATCGCGCATCCGTTCGACACCTTGAGCGTGGCGGTGATTGCATTCTTCATCTATCACTGGGGCGCGCGCAGCGGCTTGCGCGGCGATGAGCTGGCGCTGGAGGAGGACGATGGCGAGTGAGCTGCGCCACGGCGCGGGTGCATCGCGCTGGTTGCGTGGCTGCTTGAACGGGGTGGCTGCGTGCATCGTGTTGCTGTCGACGGCGGCACAGGCCGCGCCCAGTGTGGCCGACTACCAACGCGCGCTGGGCTTGCGCGCGCACTGGAGCACGCTGACCGACAACGTGGCCTGGCCGGTGCAATGGCAGGACAACGGCACGTTCTATTACCGCAAGACGGTGCCGGGCGGATTCGCCTTCGTCCGTATGGATGTCGCCACGCTGCAGAAAACGCCGGCGTTCGATCAGCTGCGCGTGGCGCAGGCATTGAGTGCAGCGACCGGCACACCCTACACCGCGTTGCAGTTGCCGTTCGAGCGCTTTGCCTATGCGCCGGACGGCGAGCGCAGCGACGGGGCGATTCGCTTCGCGCTTGGCGAAGCGCCCTGGCGTTGCAGCCTGACGGACGACCGCTGCGTCCGCGATGACACCGCTGCAAAGCAGCGTCCACGCGGCTTCGGTGTGGTGCGCGACCCTGCGGTGCCAGCCGACACCACGCCGCGCCGTTCGCCCGATGGCCGCTGGGAAGCGCTCGCCGATGGCTGGAACCTGCTGCTGCGCCGCGTTGCCGATGGCCAGCTGACCCGGCTCAGCGACGATGGCCGCGCAGATGATTACTTCGACCCGGAGAGCATCGCCTGGTCGCCAGATTCGCAGCGGCTGGCGGTGTATCGCGTGCGTCCCGGGTTGCCCCGCCGCGTCACCCGCGTGGAAGCAGCGCCTGCAGGCGGCGGCCAGCCGCGCGTGCATACCCAGTTATATCCCAAGCCCGGCGATGCGGTGGATGTGGAGCGGCCGGTGCTGTTCGCCGTGGATGGCAGGCGCCGCGAGGTGGACACCGCCTTGTTCGCCAATCCGTATGCGCTGTCGCCGCTGCAGTGGCGCAGCGATGGCCGCAGCGTGAGCTTCGACTACGTGCAGCGCGGCTTTCAGCGCATGCGGGTGATCGCGGTGGATGCGCAGAGCGGTCGCGCGCACGTGGCGGTTGGCGAGGATGCGCGCACCTTCGTCTATGCCGACCGCAGCTTTCGCCATGACGTGGATGGGCGCGGCGACGCGTTGCTGTGGATCTCCGAACGCGACGGCTGGCGGCACCTGTACCTGGTCGATGGCCGCAGCGGCAGGTTCAAGCGGCAGCTCACGCGCGGGCCGTGGATCGTGCGCGATGTGCTGCGCGTGGACGACGCGCAGCGGCGCATCTGGTTCACCGCCAGCGGCATGGATGCGGGCAAGGACCCGTACTACCGGCAGCTGTACAGCGTGGATTTCGACGGCCGCCGGTTGACCCGGCTGACCCACAGTGATGCCGATCACGATGTGGCGATCGCAGACGACGGCCGGCATTACGTCGATGTCTACTCGCGCCCGGATCTGCCGCCGGTGATGGAGCTGCACAGTATCGATGGCCGGCTGCTGCAGCAGGTGGAGCAGGGCAAGATCGACAGGTTGCTGGCCGCCGGCTGGCGCGCGCCGGAGACCTTCGTGGCCAAGGGCCGCGATGGCCGCACCGACATCTGGGGCATGGTGGTGCGCCCACGCGATTACGACCCGCACAAGAAGTATCCGGTGATCGAGAACATCTACGCCGGCCCGCACGATTCCTTTGTGCCCAAGACGTTCTGGCCGTTTGGCTATCACTCCGGTGGCGACAAGCAGATCGGCATGCAGGCGCAGGCGGATCTGGGCTTTATCGTGGTGATGATCGACGGCATGGGTACCGCCAACCGCTCCAAGGCCTTCCATGATGTGGCGTGGAAGAACCTGGGCGATTCCGGCTTTGCCGATCGCATTGCCTGGCACCGTGCGTTGGCGGCCAGGGACCCTTCCTACGACATCGGCCGGGTCGGCATCTATGGCGCCTCGGCCGGCGGGCAGAGCACGCTGGGCGCGCTCGAACGCCATCCGGACTTCTACAAGGTGGGCGTGGCGTTCGCCGGTTGCTACGACAACCGCATGGACAAGATCAGCTGGAACGAGCAGTGGATGGGCTGGCCGGTGGATGCCGGTTATGCGCAGGCCTCGGGCGTGGTCAATGCGGCCAAGTTGCAGGGCGACCTGCTGCTGATCGTCGGCGAGCAGGACAGCAATGTGGACCCGGCCTCCACCGCGCAGGTGGTCGATGCGCTGATCAAGGCCGGCAAGGACTTCGAGCTGCTCAACGTGCCTGGTGGCGAGCATTCGGTAGGCCGCTCTAGCGGGCCGATCGACTATGTGCAGCGTCGCCAGTACGACTTCTTCGTGCGCCATCTGCGCGACGAACCCACGCCGCATTGGAATTCACTACCGTCGGAGGCGCGATGATGCGTTTGCTTGCCCTGAAGATGCCGCGGCCGCGCGGCCGCATCGCAGCCCTGCTGTGGTCGCTGGCGATGTTGGCCGGTTGCGTGCCATTGCTGGCCAGCGCGGAAGAGCTGCCGCGCTACGTTACCCAGAACGGCCGCCATGCCCTGTTCGTCGATGGCGCGCCGTACACCGTGCTGGCCGCGCAGCTGCACAATTCCAGCGCCTGGCCGGCGGTGCTGCCCAAGGCGCTGGACGAGGTGGTGGCGCTGCATGCCAACACGGTGGAAGCGCCGGTGTACTGGGAGCAGTTCGAGCCGGCGCCCGGGCGCTTCGATACCACCAACGTGGATGCCTTGATTGCCGGCGCGCGCAAGCGTGGCCTGCGCGTGGCCCTGCTGTGGTTCGGCAGCTGGAAGAACGGCCAGATGCATTACGTGCCGGAGTGGATCAAGCGCGACGACGCCACCTACCCGCGCATGCGCGATGCCAATGGTGAGCCGGTGGATGTGCTGTCGCCGCATGTGGCCGCCAACGTGCAGGCAGATGTGCGTGCGTTCACCGCATTGATGCAGCACCTGCGCAAGGTCGACGGCGACCGCCACACGGTGATCCTGGTACAGGTGGAAAACGAGCCCGGCGCAATCGGCACGGTGCGCGACCATGGCCCGGCCGGTGAGGCGGCGTTCGCGCAACCGGTGCCCGCCGCGATCGCGCAAAAACTGGGCAAGCCGCAAGGCAGCTGGCAGCAGCTGTTCGGTGCCGAAGCGGCCGAAGCCTTCAATGCGCATGCGACGGCGGCGTACATCGAACAGGTGGCCGCGGCCGGCAAGCGCGCCTATCCGCTGCCGCTCTACGTCAACACCTGGCTGCGCTACAAGGGCAAGCGTTACCCGGGCATGGATTATCCGTCCGGCGGTGCGACGGTGAATGTGTTCGCGCTGTGGCGCACGGCCACGCCGTCGATCGACTTCATCGGCACCGATATCTACACCAGCGACTACAACGAGTACACCAAGGTCATCGGCCAGTACGCGCGACCGGACAACCCGGCCTGGGTTTCGGAGACCGGCTTCGAGGCGGCCACCGCGCCCTATCTGTTCCATGTGCTGGGGCAGGGCGGGATCGGCTTTTCGGTGTTCGGCATGGATGGCAACCAGGACAGCCAGACCAACCGTGACGCGATCGCTGCACACGCCGCCAACTTCAAGCTGCTGGCCCCGCTGCAGCGCGTGATCGCCCAGGCCGCCTTCGATGGCCGGCTGCAGGCGGTGGCCGAACAGCCCGGCGCGCCGCAACGCACGCTGCGCTTCGGCGATTGGCAGGCCAAGGTGTCGTTCGGTGCGCCGATGTGGGGCGATGCGCCGGCGATCCTGCCCGGCAACGACGACCACGCCGGCCGGCTGCTGGTGGCGCAGCTGGGGCCGGAGGAGTTCCTGGTCACCGGAATGGCCGCGCGGATTGAATTTTTCCGCGAGGCGGCCGATACCCGTCATGGACAACTGTTGCGGGTGGAGCAGGGGCGGTACGTGGACGGGCGCTGGCAGGTCGAAAGACAGCTCAACGGCGACCAGACCGACTACGGGCTCAACTTCGGTCGTGTGGATGCGGCGGGAGAGGTTCCAGTGGTCTTGCGTGTGCGGGTAGGCACCTATTGAGCCTGCGTGAGGCGGCTGGGCAGCCGTGAGGTGGGCGTGATCGGAATCGGTGGGTGGGACACGTCATTGCGGTTCCTGTCAGCTGATTCCACCTCGTGAGACACGCTCGCCACGCGCCTCGGTGGGCGTAAGAACAACAGCAGTGCGGCGCGACTGCCGGCAATAATTGTGTTGATTGGTTGGTAAACAAACGTCATTGGTTATTTCTCAGTTTCTGCACCGGAGCCATCATGAGCATCAGTAGCATCGCCAGTTCCGGAATGCAGGTCGCCGCACTGCGCCAGCAGGTGGCCGCCAGCAATGTGGCGCGTCAGCCGGTGGACGGCAGTCCGCGTCAGGCCGTTGCAGCCAGCACGCAGCTCAATGGTGGAGTGGCAGCCAGCGTGGTCGACGCCAACGCCGATCCATCGGCACCGGCCACCGATCTGGTCGAAGGCCTCTCGGCACGCAACGACTTCCAGGCCAACGCCACTGCGCTGCGGCGCTCCGACGAAATGCTGGGTAGCTTGCTGGATGTGCTGAGCTGAGAGCCTGGATTGACGAAGGCCGGTTGTCGGTCTGGTGCATTAGGTGCGCGGCCTTCGCCTTGATGCCGCATCTGGCTGCACCTGAAACCGGATTTACGTTCTGCATTTTGTGGAGTCAGCGAATTGATGGCTTCTGCTTATGCCGGTATCGATAGACGACTCGATAGTGCGCTTGTCTTGGCTGCGGGTTTTTAGGGCAGTGCGGATAGAGCGCAAGCGTGGAGCAGCTGGTCTGATAGCTGGCCGCAGGGCCGTTGCCCGCCCACCATCGCAGGACACGCCGCAAGTACGTCCGTGTAGGCTCTTACGCGGCATCCATGCCGCGTAAGGTCCCGCGACGGTGGGCGGCCAACGGCCAGTCGAGAGTGTCGGTTTGCAGTGTGCAAGCAGTGCATGACGCGCTTCTGATTCGCTAACGTTCATGTGGTTGCGGCCCAAATCAGCAAGCCGATGGAATCCGCGAGATGGACCGCTTTTCACAACGCTAGCGTAGCTCCCGGGTGCGATGTCCTTACCGATTGCGGGACCGTGCGGCGGCATCAATGCCGCCACTGAGCCCCCACGGGCGGGTTCACGGGCGTGTCCGGCGAGCGGCGAGGGCACCGCGCCTTCGACTGACTCGCGTTTGGCCTGGAGCGTCATGCTGACGGCGTTGTACTCACGGCCCGTCACTGCCCAGCACCTGCGCCGCATCCACGATATCCACGCCCTGCAGCTGTCCCAACCAGTTGTCGAACCAGGGCTTGTGCATGGCACCGACCACTGCCAGAACCTTCGCACCGGGTTGGTCGGCAAAGCTGGCACGCACGTTGGACACCATGCGCAGGTTGCGGATCTCCCATCCGGATACGTAGCGATAGCCGTAGCGCTGCGGCGAACCCTCGCTCAGTGCGGCGCGAAAATCCACCGCGATGGCCAACTGCTGGCTGGCCGGCAGGTTGATCGCGCGATAGAGCTCCAGCAGCTTGCCTTGACTTGCAAGTTGGTCCTCGCGCTCACGCATGGCGCGCGCCCGCGGCGCGGCCTTGTCCCAGGCGGCCTGGATTGCCTTGCCGTACGCCGCCGGGTCGGCCACGTCCACGTTGTCGCCGGTGTGATCGTCGGCCGGATGGACGCGCTGCAGGCCAAGGCGTGCCGCCAACCGTGCGGCGATCTGGTAACTCTCGTTGGGGCGCTGTTCCATGCTGCGCAGTCGCGCCACCAGCGCCGCATCCAGGCCATCGCCGCTGCGCTGTTCGGCTGGCGCAAGCTGCATCCATTGCACCAGCGCAGATGGTGGCTCGCCCGAGGCCAGAAACAGCGCAGCCAGGTGCCGACGCTGTGCCGGTGTGGGCGCACTGGGCAAGCTGCGGAGCGCTGCACGGACCTGGCCGAGAGCGGTGGGAACGTCCAGCCCGGTGGCACGCGCCGCCTCGCTGGTGTCGGGGCAATAGGTCGTGGTGTCCTCGGGCAGATACACCGCCGGATGGCGCCGCATCAGGTCGCAGGTTTCGCCCGCCAGGTCCTCTGTGGTGATGATGGTGGGCGCATACGCGGCCAGCCGGTCCATCAATGGTTGCAGCCGTGCTGCACCGATATCGCTGCCCTTGGGCAACTGCGACAGATGCACGCTGCCGAGCACCAGCACCTGGGTGCGTGGCGCGGCCATCTCGGCATCCAGTTGCGACAGATCCACCTGCGCCTGCGCGATGCAGGGCGCGATCAAGGCCAGCCACAGCCAGCGATGCGCCGGACGTTGCAACCGCCTGGCAGACGCGCTGCCGACATCGAAAAATCGCGCTGCGGCGCGGGCACTGTGCGCGACGCGCGGTAGGGATGGCTGCATGACGGTCCTTGTGGGTGGGCTTGGGTTGCGTGGCGGTCTGGCGACAGTGCTGCCTGCGTCTGTGCAGCCAGTGTGGCTGTCACCGCAGATGCCGGCGTGGCCAGAAAGTCACGTGGCTAAATGGCAGGGGGGCGGTGACTGGGCGCTGCGCCGTTGCTGCGATGGCAGCGCAGCAACAGCTGCTTGTGTGCGGATTTCCGCATACGTGCCAGACAGCTGCCACAAGACGCAAGCCGCGCCGTCGCGCAGGATGTGGATGAGATCAACCGAGGGCGCGACGATGGACCGCAGAAGCTTTTTGCGTCAGGGCATGGCGGCAACCGCGGCGGTGGGCGCGGGTGCCGCGCTCGCGCTGCCGGGCATGCCGCACAGCCCGGCGACGTTGCCGCCACCGGCGCTGCCGCGTCTTGAGGCGCTGCCGTCGGCCGCGCATGTGGGCAGCAAGCTGTGCAGTTTTGAACACCTGCAGCAGTGGACCGTCTACGAGCATCTCGACAACCCGCAGGGCCAGCTGACGCTATGGACCGACAGCGGCATGCTGCGCCTGGACAAACGTACCGAGCCGGCCTATCCGGCCGAGGGCAAGCCGTACTTCGGGATGTCGCTGGCCGAGGTGGCGATGGCCGAGGCAGATCTGCTCGCCGACCGCCTGCTGCGCGATGGCGACCCGGACGAGGCGCAGGTGCGCGATGTCGCGCCGCCGCCGGCCTCGCTGCTCGACCCCAAGGACAATGGCGGCCGCTGGCCGTGGACCACCTTCGTCGGCACGCGCGAAAGCCTGGATACCATGCCGATCCTGCCCAACGGCCGCAGCCGCACCTCGCGGCCGGAACACGCCTTCGCCGAGCTGGGCGAAGAGGCGTTGATCAAACGGCGCGAGGAAGGCCTGCTGGGTGGCTGGATGCCGGCGGTGCGCAAGGTGATGCGGCGCGAAGGCGAGGTCGATAGTTGGTACGACGTGCTGGTGTTCGCCGATGTGCGTGCCAGCGATCGCTTCGTGGTGCAGACCTGGCATCGCACGATGCAGGTGCGCGGCGGCGAGATCGTCGGCGTGCATTACACCCACAGCTATCCCGCGTTTGCGCCGTCGCGCAAGCCGGCCACGGCTGAGCAGTTCTACGCGGCGTTGATCGACTTCGCCGCGTATTGGCAGCAGGCCCTGGACGGCACGGTGCAGGCGCAGCTGCCCGATGCCAGCTGGAACGACATGGCGCAGTTCGCGTTCGCACGCGAGCTGGTGGTGCGCCCCGGTGGCGATTATCCGAAGTACGGCGCGGTGGAACGCGACTACTACGGCAACGAGTACGACGGTTTCCAGGACACCTTTACCAGCTCGTTCTACGCCAACCTGGAATGGGGCCGCTTCGCGCAGGCCGCTGCGGTACTGGACAACTACTTCGACGACTTCGTGCAGGACGATGGCCTGCCGAACATGCGCGGGCCGGAGGTCGGGCAGTTCGGGCTGACCCTGTCGCTGCTGGCGCGCTATCTACGCTACACCGGCGATGCGGCGCGGCTGCGCCGCCTGCTGCCCAAGATCGCCGCCACCGCGCAGCTGCTGTGCGAGCTGCACGACCAGGCGCTGGCATTACCGCGCAACGCGCATGGCCATGGCCTGCTGCACGGCTGGAACGAATCCGATGCCTGCCTGTTCCCCGACCCGTCGCTGTGGTGGAAACCGTATTACGCCAACAGCGCGCTGACGATACGCGGCTGGGAAGACATCGCCCAGGTCTGGAGCACGCTCGGTGGCGATGCCGGTCTGGCCACGCGATGGCAGCATCGCGCCAGGCAGTTGCGCATACGGCTGGAGGCCAGCCTGCGTGCCAACGTGCGCCGCGAGCTGTCGCCGCCGTATATCGGCCCGTTGCCGGGCACCAAACTCACGTTTCGCCAATCGCTGCTGCAGGAAAAGCCCAGCGAGCAGCAATGGCCGCACCGTGCGTATGCGGAATTGCTGCAGGCCGATGTGCTGCCCGACGACCTGGCCAACCTGGTGATCGATTGCCTGCGCGGCCATGGCGGCACCAGCATCGGCGTGGTGGCCAACATCGCGCCGCCGGAGCCGGGCAGTCGCGATTTGCTCGGCTTCATTTCTTACGGCTATGCGCAACAGCTGCTGCGGCTGGATCGTATCGAAGAGTATCTGTTGTTCGTCTACGCGCACCGCTACCAGGTGCATACCCGCGGCAGCTGGACCGCCGGCGAGGTCAGCGGCATCACCGGTGGCATGCCGCTGTTCTGCATCCCCGCGCAGATGACCATCCCGTTGCTGCTGCGCTGGATGCTGGTCAGCGACGACAGCGCAGGCGAGCAGTTGTTCCTTGCGCGTGCGCTGCCGCGCGCATGGCTGGGCAGTGGCGCCGCGATCGGCATCACCGCAGCGCCCACACGCTGGGGCAAACTCACGCTGACCTTGCGCGCCGACGTGGCGGCACGCCGCATCGATGCCGAGGTGCAACTGCCGGAACGGTCACCCAGGCACACCTGGCTGAGCTTGCGCGTGCCCAAGGGTAAGAAGCTCACCCGCGTGCTCGTCGACGGCAAGCCGGCGCGTCCACAGGGCCCGCATGCCGATCGCGTGGCATTGCCCGGCAGCACAGCGGCGGTGAAGGTGCAGGCCTGGTACGGGTGATGGCCCATTGGCGCGATGACCGTGCCAGCCATGACCACACCATCTCCGCGGATAAACGCATGAAGCCACTGCTGTATCACACCCAGACCTCCAGGCGGCGTAGCGTCGCAGCATGGTGCCTGAGCATCGCACTCTGGACGCTCTCGGCAAGCGCAGCGGCTGCATCCGTTGCACCCGTAGCAACCACGCCCGTGCCCACGCCCACACCGGCGCAGTATGTGCAGGCGATCGGTCTGGCCGATCGCTATGCGTCGCTGGTCGACAGGCAACCGACGGCGCCGGTATGGATCGATGCAGGGCATTTCGTGTATCGGCGTGGCGTGGTACGTGCCGATCAGGCGCCGGCCATCGAGTACCGCCTGGTGGATGCGGCCAGCGGTCGCAACACGCTGGCCTTCGATCATGCGCGGCTGGCGGCGGCACTGACGCAGGCCGGTGCGCAAGCCATCGACGCCACGCAACTGCAGCTGGAGGAACCCACCCTGGACCGGCAGCGCCTGGGCTTTCAGCTGGCGAAGCTGGGCTGGCAGTGCGATCTGGCCCGCTATCGCTGCGCGCACGTGCCCGAACGCGACGTGCAGGCCGAGTCGATGGACATGCGCCTGCCGCTCAAGCAGGGCGAGCGGCAGGCCAAGCTATCGCCGGATGGCCGCTGGCGCGCCTGGGTGGAGCAGGCCAATCTGGTGATCGCGCCGGTCGATGGTGGCGAGCGCAGCGTGCTCAGCCGCGATGGCAGTGCCGATGATTACTACGCACTCGACAGCGTGGTGTGGTCGCCGGACTCGCAGCATCTGGCTGCGTATCGGGTCAAGGCACCGCCGCCACGCATGGTCTATTACATCGAGTCGGCGCCGGCCGATCAGCTGCAGCCGAAGTTGCACCAGCAGGTCTATCCCAAGCCCGGCGATGCCTTGCCGGTGATGCAGCCGGTGCTGTTCGACATCGCCACGCGCGCCGCGCATCCGGTGGCGATGACGCTGCTGCCCAATGCCTTCAGCTTGAGCGAGATGGTCTGGTGGAAGGACAGCCGCGGGCTCACCTTCGAATACAACGCGCGCGGGCACCAGCTGTATCGGGTCATCGAAGTGGACGCACGCACGGCTGACGCGCGCACCCTGATCGAAGAGACCTCGCCCACCTTCATCGAATACTCCGAACTCAGCGGAACGCACGAGGACGGCGGCAAGCATGCGCGGCGTGATCTGGCCGACGGCGCGCAGATCCTGTGGGCCTCCGAGCGCGATGGCTGGGAGCACGTGTATCTGTACGACGGCCACAGCGGTACGGTGATCCGCCAGGTCACGCAGGGCGACTGGGTGGTGCGCAAGCTCGACTACCTCGACGAGGGCGCAGGCCAGCTGTATTTCACCGCCTCCGGCATGCAACCCGGCGAGGACCCGTATTACCGCCATGCCTATCGCATCGGTCTGGACGGCACCGGGCTCACTGCATTGACGCCGGCGGCCGCCGATCACCAGGTGAGTTATTCGCCGGACGGCAAATGGTATCTGGACCTGTACTCGCGCGTGGACCTGGGCCCGGTGCTGGAGCTGCGGCGCAGCGCCGACGGCAGCCTGGCACGCACGGTAGAGCGCACCGACCTGAGCCGTCTGCAGGCCGCCGGCTGGCAGCCACCGTTGCCGTTCCACACCACCGGCCGCGATGGCAAGACCGAGATCTGGGGCGTGATCCAGCGCCCCATGCAGATGCAGCCACAGCAGCGTCATCGCGTGATCGAATACATCTACGCCGGCCCGCAGGGGTCCTTCGTGCCCAAGACGTTCACCACCCGCATGTCAGCGCTGACCGCACTGGGATTTGCGGTCGCGCAGATCGATGGCATGGGCACCAACAATCGCTCGCGCGCCTTCCACGATGTGGCCTGGCGCAACCTCAAGGATGCGGGCCTGCCGGATCGCATCGCCTGGCACAAGGCCGCTGCCGCACAGTACCCGTGGTACGCCATCGACGGCGGCGTCGGTGTCTACGGTACCTCGGCCGGTGGCCAGAACGCATTGGGTGCGCTGCTGTTCCATCCGGAATTCTATGTGGCAGGCGTGGCCAATTCCGGTTGCCACGACAACCGCATGGACAAGATCTGGTGGAACGAGCAATGGATGGGCTGGCCGGTCGGGCCGTGGTACGCCGAATCGTCGAACGTGGAAAACGCCGCGCGTCTGCAAGGACACCTGCTGCTGGTCACCGGCGACATGGACATGAATGTCGATCCGGCCAGCACCTTGCAGGTGGCCGATCGGCTGATCAAGGCAGGCAAGGATTTCGACCTGCTGGTGGTGCCCGGCGGCGATCATGGCGCCGGTGGCGAGTACGGCAAGCGCCGCCTGCTGGATTTTTTCCTGCGCTGGATGCAGCAGGCGCCAACGCCGGACTGGAACCACGACCAGCCTGCGACGACGCAGGCGCCGTGATTCCGTAAGGGCAGGTCTGCCGGCCGACCGTTTGACTGCAGTGGCTAGACCACAGCCGCTGAAACAGGGCGGGCAGTGCAGTGCATGCTGATTGCCGCCACCGCGCTGCTGCATGCATGCGCAGTGCTCGATTTCTAGATCGACTGTCATCTTTTAGATCGACTGTCATCGCACATGGTTGCAGGCGATACATCGCCTCGGGTGTCCCGTCCATCGCCTTACGCGTGGTGTCCAGCTGCAGACGTTGCTGCAGAGTGCAACGTCAAGGCAGGCTGGTTCATTTGCGAACCATGCAGTTTTCCGCACGCGCTGTCGCCAAATGCGACAAGACGTAGCGCGTGCGCACAGGCACATTGTGACCAGCTGATGAAACTGGAGCGCATGGGCGCCTCCGGTGCGGAACCAACACCCTTTTTGACAACACGCGCTGCTGCGTGACCCTGCGTGGTCATGCGCGTCGCAGGTTGTCTGCATGTCTGCAGCACAGCGCTGGCGAGAAGTTTCGCTGCGTGCGCGTCTGCCATCCATCTTGCCCTGCGCTGGTGTCCGCCGGCACGGGTGTGTGTTGCCCATCGTTTGTCTGCCATACGAATCAGGAGCCTTGCATGCCGATGCCGCTGTTGCCTTTCTCCCGGACCTCCGGCACGCCCACGCGCCCGGTGCCGAGCATGCTCAGCACCGCATTGCTGCTGGCGCTGTCTGCAGGCGTCAGCGCACCGGTGTCTGCGCAGCAGGCCGGCGGCAGTAGTGACGCGCCGCAAACGCTGGACAGCGTGGTCGTCACCGGCTCGCGTCTGCGCCGCGTGGATACCGAAACCGCCAACCCGGTGGTCACGGTCAGCCAGGAACAGATCGCCGCGACCGGCAAGGCCACGGTCGGCGATCTGCTGCAGGAGCTGCCATCGATCGCCGGCAACGCCACCAATCCGTATACCAACAACGGCGGCGGCACCGGTGCGTCGGCCATTTCGCTGCGTGGTCTGGGCGACAAGCGCACCTTGGTGCTGGTCAACGGTATTCGTCTGGCCTACAACGACGTCAACGCGATTCCGTCCAGTATGATCGAGCGCATCGAAGTGCTCAGCGACGGTGCCTCCGCGGTGTATGGCTCCGACGCTATCGGTGGCGTGGTCAATTTCATCCTGCGCAGCCAGTTCGACGGTGTGCAGTTCAGCAGCGACTTCGGCACCAGCAGCGAAGGCGACGGCAACCGGCGCAACTTCACCCTGACCACCGGCAAGACCTGGGAGCGTGGCAGCCTGATCGGCGGCCTGTCGTACCACAACATCGATCCGGTCTCGGCAGCGGCGCGCGACTATTCCAAGGACGCGCTTGCGTTGACCAACGGGCAACCGGTGAAGCAGGGTTCGTCCGCAACGCCCACCGGCACCGTGAATTTCAACGATGGCTCGGATCAGTCCACGCAGCTTGCGCAAGCCAACGGCTGCGGGCGTGTCACCCTCAACAGCGGCGTGAGCGGTCGCGCCGGCCCGGGCGATTTCCACTGTTACAACGCCAGCGCCGACTCCTACAACTACCAGCCGTTCAACCTGTTGCAGACCCCGCAGAAGCGCACCAATGCGTTTTTGCTGGGCACCTATCGCTTCACTGACAACGTCGAGGGCTACGTCAACACCTGGTTCAGTAAAACCGAATCCGCCTCGATCATTGCGCCGATCCCGATCTTCGCCAACGGCGACAACATCCTGGTGTCGTCGCAGAGTTACTACAACCCGTTCGGCGTGAACTTCGGCACCGATCGCAGCACCGGCACCTCGTACAACGACCTCAACACGCGCGCCACCGTGCTGGGCAATCGCAGCTATCAATACAACACCTACAACTTCCAGATCAGCCCCGGTTTGCGCGGCCGCTTCGGCGACAGTTCCTGGCAGTGGGATGCCACCTTCAACTACGGCAAGGTCAAACAGAAGTCGATCAACAACGGCTTTCTGGACTATGCCGCGTTCAATCAGGCCATTGGCCCCTCGTTCCTGGACAGCGATGGCGTGGTCAAGTGCGGCAGCGCGGGCGCGGCGATCGCCGGCTGCACACCGCTGAACTTCTTCAACCTCAATGACAGCGCCAACCTGTCCGCGCTGCAGGGCATGGTGGTCAACCCCATCGTGACCAGCGTCTACACGGTCAAGCAATTCGAGGCCAATGCCAACGGTTCGCTGTTCGAACTGCCGGCCGGCACGGTCAGCCTGGCGACCGGCGTCTCCTATCGCAAGGAGCGTTCGACCACCGCCTCCGACCCGCTATGGACCGGCGATGAAGACGGCCTGTGCGGGGTGATCGAATTCTGTTCGTCCACCCTGGCCGGCAGTTTCGACGTGAAGGAGGCCTATGCCGAAGCGCTGTTTCCGCTGCTGAAGGACCTGCCCGGCATCAACGCCTTGAACGTCACGCTGGGCACGCGCTTTTCCGACTTCAGCTCGGTCGGCAGCAAGACCAACAGCAAGGTGTCGCTGGAATATCGCCCGATCGAGAACCTGCTGATCCGCGGCACGGTGTCGGAGGTGTTCCGCGCGCCCAACATCAATGAGCTGTACGCCGGCGTGGCCGGCGATGCGGCCACCGTCAACGACCCGTGCAATGGCTACACGGGTGGCAATAGCGTGGCCTGCGCCAATGTGCCCACCGATGGCAGCTACCAGCAATCCGATGGCCAGGTGTCGGGCAAGGTGTCCGGCGCAGCAGTGGCCGGGTACCAGCTCAAGCCGGAAACCGGCAAGTCCTACGACGTGGGACTGGTGTACGACCCGCAGTGGATCGATGGGCTGTCGCTGAGCGCGGACTGGTGGCGCATCGATCTGGAAGACACCATCACCACGGTGTCGGCGCAGACCGTGCTCAATCAATGCTTCGCCAACCCGGCCAGCTCCTTTTGCGCGTTGATCCATCGCAACGGCAACGGCACCATCAATTACATTGCCGAACCCACCGTCAACCTGGGCAAGCTGTGGGCCAAGGGCATGGACTTCAACCTGACCTACCGCGCGCCGCCCACCGCATGGGGCAATCTCAGCGCCGGGCTCAACGGCACCTATCTCACCCGTTACGACGTGCTGCCCGATACCACCGACCCCAGCTCGGTCACCATCCACAACGTCGGCCGCTACACCCAGGCCTACGGCAACTTTCCGCGCTGGCGTGCGCTGGGCACGGTGAACTGGGCATTGGACGACTGGAGCGCCACCTGGCGCATCCGTTATGTGGGGCACACCGCCATCGGCAATTCGGATCCGGACCAGAGCCTGTCGGCCGATTCCAGCGAGCCGATGGTGGTGCGCAAGATCGGCGCCTACGTCTACAACAACCTGCAGCTCGGCTACAACGTCGAACCGTGGCACACGCGCTTCGAAGTGGGCGTGGACAATATCGCCAACAAACAGCCGCCGTTGTATTACTCCAACAACGTCGGTAACGCCAATACCGATGTGGCCACCTACGATCTGCTCGGTCGGTTCTATTGGGCGCGTGCCACGGTGAAGTTCTGATCGGGCCGGTGTGTCGCGGTGGCGTGCGGCCAGATGCCATCGGTCGTGGGCGTCATGCGTATGCACGCGCGTGTTGTCGCGATTGCATAGGCGGTTGTTGCAACGGCGCGCGCGGTCTGTGCGCGCCGACAGGAGCTAAGCTGAGCCCATGACCGAGACGTATCCGATCGAGTTGCCCAACGACCACGCGCCTAGTCTGTCGCGGCGCCGTTTTCTGGCCTGGAGCAGCCTGGCGGTTGCGGCGGGTTTCCTGCGCTTTCCGGCGCAGGCCAGCGCCGCACAACCCGGCAGCGTCCGCGCAGTGCCGCTGGCGCAGGTGCGGCTCACGCCGTCGTTGTTCCTGGACGCGCTGCACACCAACCGTCGTTACCTGATGCGGCTGGAGCCGGACCGGCTGTTGCACAACTTCATGCTGTACGCCGGCCTCGATCCCAAGGCGCCTGCATACGGCGGCTGGGAGGCGGACACCATCGCCGGGCATACGCTCGGTCACTATCTCAGCGCATTGGCACTGATGCATGCGCAGACCGGCGATGCGCAATGCCGCACGCGCGCCGGGTACCTGGTCGCAGAGCTGGCACGCTGCCAGGCGCACGCAGGCGATGGCTATGTGGCTGGCTTCACCCGAAAGAATGCAGCAGGGAAGATCGAAAGCGGCCGCGCGGTGTTCGATGAGCTCAGGCGCGGCAAGATCGACCCGGCGCCGTTCTACCTCAACGGCAGCTGGGCACCGCTCTACACTTGGCACAAGTTGTTTGCCGGCCTGCTCGACGTGCATGCGCACTGCGACAATGCACAGGCGCTGCAGGTGGCGGTAAGCCTGGCCGGTTATCTGCAGGGCATCTTCGCGGCGCTGGACGATGCGCAGCTGCAGAAGGTGCTGTCCTGCGAATTCGGTGGCCTCAACGAGTCCTTCGTCGAGCTGCATGTGCGGACCGGCGATGCGCAATGGCTGGCACTGGCGCAGCGCCTGCACCATCACGCCGTGCTGGATCCGCTTATCGCCCAACGCGACGAGCTGGTGCACCAGCATTCCAATACCAATATTCCCAAGCTGATCGGCCTGGCACGCGAGTACGAGGTCACCGGCGATGCCGCGTCGGGCGCGGCCGCGCGCTTCTTCTGGCACACCGTCACCGACCACCATACCTACGTGATCGGCGGCAACGGTGACCGCGAGTATTTCCAGCAGCCGGACAGCATTTCGAAGTTTGTCACCGAGCAGACCTGCGAGCACTGCGCCAGCTACAACATGCTCAAGCTCACCCGGCATCTGTACCAGTGGGGCCCGCAGGCCGAGTTCTTCGATTACTACGAGCGCACGCTGCTCAACCACGTGATGGCGCAGCAGCATCCGCGCACCGGCATGTTCACCTACATGACACCGATGCTGGCCGGCGAAGCGCGCGCCTGGTCGTCCCCGTTCGACGATTTCTGGTGCTGCGTCGGCAGCGGCATGGAAGCGCATGCCCAGTTCGGCGATTCCATTTACTGGCAGGACGGGCAGGGCGTCTACGTCAATCTGTATGTGCCCTCCAGCGTGCGCGATGCTGCCGGGCTGGACATGACCCTGCGCAGCACGATGCCGGAGCAGGGCAGCGCCTCGCTACGCATCGACGCCGCGCCGGCCGAGCAACGCACGCTCGCACTGCGCGTGCCCGGTTGGGCGCAGTCGCCGAGGCTGCAGCTCAATGGCCAACCGGTCGATGCCACCGTCAACGAGGGCTACCTGCGCGTCGCCCGCGTCTGGCGCGCCGGCGACACGCTCACGCTGTCGTTCGAGATGCCGCTGCGCCTGGAAGCCACGCCGGACGACCCGGCCTGGGTCTCGGTGCTGCGCGGGCCGCTGGTCTTGGCTGCTGACCTAGGCGATGCGGCAAAGCCCTGGTCGGGCAAGACCCTGGCGTTGATCGGCGGCGATGAGGTCTTGCAGCGCCTGCAGCCGGTGGCGGGCCAGACCGCATTCGACTACCGCCACGGCGACCAGCTGTGGCGCTTCTCGCCGTTCTACGCGCAGTTCGATCGCCGCAGCGCGCCCTATCTGGAGCATCGCGACGCCGCTGCATGGCAGCAGCATCAAGCCGAGCAGGCCGCAGCAGACGCGAAACAACAGGCGCTGGACACGCGCGCACTGGACCGCATTGCCCTGGGCGATGAAGCCTCTGAAAAAGCCCACGGCCTGCACAGCGAAAGCTCCTACGCACTGAGCTACCGCCGCCGCGCCGGTCGTGACGCCCGCACCGGCGGCTTCATCGCCTTCACCCTGCGCAACACCGCGAAGGCCCGCATCCTGCGCCTACGCTACTGGGGCGACGAAACCCGCCGCCGCTTCCGCATCCTCGCCGACGGCGAACTCATCGCCAACGAACGCCTGGACGGCAACCGCGGCCTGGACTTCGTCGACGTGGATTACGCCTTGCCTGCAGCGGTCGCCGGCCGCGCCATCCTGCAGATCCGTATTGAACCGGAAACTGGCTATTCGGCCGGACCGGCATTCGGATGCTGGGTGTTGGAGTCGGCGTGAATGCTGTCGCAGTAGATCGTCGATGACGTTGCCCGCGCCCTGATCGTAGCGCGCACGATGCGCGCAGGCACCGGGCGTGCCCGACAGAAGAGAGACGCAAAAAAAAGACCGGCGCATGCGCCGGTCTTGGTGTGTCACCAAAGGTGTCGCAAGGCTTACGCCGACAACTCCAACAACAACTTATTCAACCGCTTCACATACCCGGCCGGGTCCTTGAGGCTGTCACCCGCTGCCAATGCAGCCTGGTCGAACAGCACGCGGCTCAAATCGCCAAACCTGTCCATATCCTGTTCCGCATCCAGCTTTTCGATCAGCGGGTGGGCCGGGTTGAATTCGAATACCGGCTTGGACTCCGGCACGGCCTGGCCGCTGGCTTCCAGCAGCTGACGCATCTGCAGGCCCAGGTCGCCCTGGCCGATGGCCAGGATTGCCGGGGAATCGGTCAGGCGGTGCGAGACGCGCACTTCGGCCACGTCGTCGCCCAGGGCGGCCTTGATGCGCGAGGCCAGGCCTTCCTTGGATTTGGCGACTTCTTCCTGTGCCTTCTTGTCTTCTTCCGAATCCAGCTTGCCCAGGTCCAGGTCGCCGCGTGCCACGTCCACGAACGACTTGCCGTCGAACTCGGTGAGATAGCTCATCAGCCACTCGTCGATGCGGTCGGTGAGCAGCAGCACTTCGATGCCCTTCTTGCGGAAGACTTCCAGGTGCGGGCTGTCCTTGATCTGCGCGTAGCTTTCGCCGGTGAGGTAGTACAGCTTGTCCTGGCCCTCGGCCAGACGACCCACGTAATCGGCCAGGCCCACGCTCTGCGCGCCGGTGGTGTCATGCGTGGAGGAGAAGCGCAGCAGGCCGGCGATCTTTTCGCGGTTGGCATAATCCTCGGCCGGGCCTTCCTTCAGCGCCTGGCCGAAGTTGCGCCAGAACGTTGCATAGTCGTCCGGCTTGTCCTTGGCCAGCTTCTCCAGCATGTCCAGCGAGCGCTTGGTCAGCGCCGACTTCATCGAGTCGACCACCGGGCCGGACTGCAGGATCTCGCGCGACACATTGAGCGACAGGTCGGACGAATCCACCACGCCCTTGATGAAACGCAGGTACAGCGGCAGGAACTGCTCGGCCTGGTCCATGATGAAAACGCGCTGCACGTACAGCTTCAGGCCCTTGGCCGAATCGCGGTGATACAGGTCGAACGGCGCGCGGCCGGGCACGAACAGCAGCGAGGTGTATTCCAGCTTGCCTTCGACCTTGTTGTGGCTCCACGCCAGCGGGTTGCCGGCATCGTGCGCGACGTGCTTGTAGAACTCCTGGTATTCCTCGTCCTTGATCTCGGACTTGGGCCGCGTCCACAGCGCGCTGGCGCGGTTGACCGCTTCCCACTCCGGCTCGACGGGCGCGTCGGCCTGTTCGCCGTGGTGCTCCTTGCGCATCTCGATCGGCAGGCCGATGTGGTCGGAGTATTTCTTGAGGATGCCGCGCAGCGTCCAGCCGTCGGCAAAGCTGTCTTCGCCGTCCTTCAGGTGCAGCACGATGCGGGTGCCGCGCTCGGGCTTGTCGACGCTGGCGACCTCGAACTCGCCTTCGCCACGCGAGGACCAGTGCACGCCCTCGTTGGCGGGCAGGCCGGCGCGACGCGAGTACACGTCGACCTGGTCGGCGACAATGAAGGCACTGTAGAAACCCACGCCGAACTGGCCGATCAGGTTGGCGTCCTTCTTCTGATCGCCGCTGAGGTGCTTGAGGAAGTCGGCGGTGCCGGACTTGGCGATGGTGCCCAGGTGCGAGACCGCATCCTCGCGGCTCATGCCGATGCCGTTGTCGTCGATGGTGACGGTGCGCGCGTCCTTGTCGTAGTCCACGCGGATGCGCAGCTCGCCGCCGCCTTCCAGCAGCTCCGGCTTCACCAGTGCCTCGAAACGCAGCTTGTCGGCGGCGTCGGCGGCATTGGAGACCAGCTCGCGCAGGAAGATTTCCTTGTTCGAGTACAACGAGTGGATCATCAGCTGCAGCAGCTGCTTGACCTCGGTCTGGAAGCCAAGCGTCTGCTTGTCGGTATCAACGGTCATTGGGGTCGTGCTCCATGGTGGCCCAGGCCGCAACGCGGCCGATGGCCTGGGGGATGAGGCCGCGTGGGGATTTTTCAAGGCGGGCGTGCGCCAGATGGCCTGCGTCCATGGCGATCGGGGAGGGTGGTTGCGGCGATCGCGGCGGTATCATGGCCGGCCAACCCGTCTGCCTTGAGTCATGTCGCCATTTGCACTGCCGCCGTCCTGCACCCGTTCGCCCGCACCCGGCGTGTGGCGATGAGCCGCCCCGCACGGCCGGCGCCACGCGGCGCGGAAGGGCAGGTGCGCATCGTCGGCGGGCGCTGGCGCAACACCAAGCTGGCGGTGCCGGACCTGCCCGGCCTGCGCCCGAGCAGTGACCGCGTCCGCGAGACGGTGTTCAACTGGCTGATGCCGCGCCTGCCCGGTGCGCGCGTGCTGGACCTGTTTGCCGGGTCGGGCGCGCTGGGCCTGGAGGCGGTGTCGCGCGGCGCCGCGCACGCGACCCTGATCGAACGCGACCCTGGCCTGGTGCAGCGCTTGCGCCAGCACGTGACCAGGCTGGATGCGGCCGATCAGGTGCAGGTGCTGCAGGAGGATGCGCTGCGCTGGCTGGAGCGTGCGCCGGTGGCGCAGGCCAGCATCGCCTTCGTCGACCCGCCGTTTGCCGCCGGGCTGTGGCCCAGCGTGCTGGAACGCCTGCCCGCGCACCTGAGCGCCGACGCCTGGCTGTACCTGGAAGGCCCGGCCGAGGTCCCGCCGCAGGTGCCGGCCGGCTGGCATCTGCACCGCGAAGGCGCCACCCAGCAGGTGCGCTATGCGCTGTACCGCCGGGCCGCTGCTACACTGAACGGCGATCCGACCCCGGTAGTTTCCGTATGAGCGTGGCCAATAGCCGCACCGCCGTCTATCCCGGTACCTTCGACCCGATCACCAACGGGCATATCGATCTGGTGAACCGCGCCGCGCCGTTGTTCGAGCGCGTGGTGGTCGGCGTGGCCTACAGCCCCTCCAAGGGTCCGGCCCTGCCGCTGGAGCGCCGCGTGGAGCTGGCCCAGGAAGCACTGGCCGCGCATGCCAATGTGGAAGTGCGCGGCTTCGACACGCTGCTGGCCCACTTCGTGCGCGACATGGGCGCCGGGGTGCTGTTGCGCGGCCTGCGCGCGGTGTCCGACTTCGAATACGAATTCCAGATGGCCAGCATGAACCGCCATCTGATCCCGGAGGTGGAGACGCTGTTCCTCACCCCGGCCGAGCAGTACAGCTTCATCTCGTCCTCGCTGGTGCGCGAAATCGCGCGGCTGGGCGGGGACGTGTCCGGTTTCGTTCCGGCTTCGGTCGTCGAAGCCTTGCGGCAGGTGCGCGAGTCCCGCGCGCAGGCCTGATTCTCTAGCAGTCACATCACCACATGCTTTTCAAAGGGAGGAGTTTCATGAAACACACAATGCGCGCGCTGGTGCTCGCTTCGGTCGCTGCTCTGGCCGTCACCGCCTGCAAGAAGGAAGAGCCGGCACCGACCGCCGCCGCCGCTCCGGCTGCGCTGACCGCGCCGGCCAAGGACGACAACGCCGGCTGGAAGAAGTACCTGCAGGAAGTGGTCGGCCAGAACCTGGGCACCACCACCAACAGCCCGTTCCTGTATTACTTGCCGCCGGAGTCCGATGCCGAGTTCGCCGGCAGCTACGAGCGTCAGCTGGAAAGCGTCAAGACCGCACTCGCGCGCGGCGTGCAGCCGGGCAACATGCTGGCCTTCGGTTCGTCCGCCTCGACCAAGATGGCCGACCTGATCGACGCCGCGTTCAAGGACGTGCCGGCCGATTCGATGAAGGGCGTGCGCGTGCTGTTCATCGGCAATGCGGCTGAGAATGCGCGGGTGCAAGGCATCGTCCAGCCCAAGGGCGTGGAATACACCTTCGTTGAAGCCAAGTAATGCCGTACCAGGCCGGAGGCGCGGGAGGGCGCGTCCGGCCGCCGTGCGGGATCGCAGCATGCTGCTGATCCCGCACGCCGTCGGCGCCGGTCCGCTCGGACCGGTTGCCGGCCACACGCGTGGCGTTGTCCGTGCATCGCGCCACGCCCCGTGCGTCTGCTTCCGGCAGTACGTTGCGTTCCAGCGCCTGGCGTTGCATCGCGCCGCGCCGCATCGCATGGTGGTGCCGATATGTCGCTGAAGATCAACGAGCTCTGCGTCAACTGCGATGTCTGCGAGCCGGCGTGCCCGAACCAGGCCATCTCGATGGGTGAAACCATCTACGTGATCGACCCGGCACGTTGCACCGAGTGCGTGGGCCATTTCGACGAAGCGCAATGCGTGGTGGTGTGCCCGGTCGAATGCATCGACCCGGATCCGGCGATACCGGAAACCCACGATCAACTGCTCGCCAAGCTCATGCAGCTGCAGCGCGACCACCCCGAACTGTACGAACAGGAGCCTCCCGCCCCGTGAGCATCTTTTCCCGACGTTTCTCTTCGCGCGGCCTGTTGCTGCTGGCCCTGGTGCTGGCACCGCCGGCCTGGGCTGCCGATGGCGCCAAGCCTGCAGCAGCCACGACCTCGCCGGTGGCGGGGCACCCGCCCGGTGCGGCGATTGCCAGCGGTCATGCGTTGGCCACCGACGCCGGCCTGCAGATCCTGCGCGAGGGCGGCAATGCGTTCGATGCGGCGATCGCGGTGTCGTCCACGCTGGCGGTGGTCGAGCCAATCAGCTCGGGGCTGGGTGGCGGCGGCTTCTTCCTGCTGCACGATGCCAAGACCGGCAAGGACGTGATGCTGGACGCGCGTGAGACCGCGCCCGAGTCGGCCAGCGAGGCGCAGTTCCTCGACAAGCAGGGCGCGCTGGACCGCGACCGCTCGGTCAACGGCCCCTGGTCGGCCGGTATTCCCGGGCTGCCGGCAGCACTGGTGGAGCTGGCCACCAAGCACGGCCGGCTGCCGCTGAAGCAGTCGCTGGCGCCGTCGATCCGCATCGCCAGCGAAGGCTTCCCGGTGTATGCGCGCATGGCCAAGGGCTATGCCTCGCGGCGCGAGGTGATGGAGCGTTATCCCGGCACGCGTGAGGTATATCTGCGCGGCGGCAAGCCGATTGCCGAAGGCGACATCTTCAAGCAGCCCGAGCTGGCGCATACCCTGCAGCTGCTCGGTGAGAAGGGCTTCGATGGTTTCTACAAGGGCGAAACTGCCAAGAAACTGCTGGCCGGCGTCAAGCAGGCCGGCGGGCAGTGGAAGGCCGCCGAGCTGTCCGGGTACCGGGTCAAGCAGCGCACGCCGATCCAGTTCGATTACCGCGGCTGGAAGATCACCACCGCGCCGCCGCCGTCCTCCGGCGGGATCGCACTTGCCGCCATGCTGCAGATCCTCGAAGGCTGGGAACTGGACACGCTCGACGATGCGCACCGTACCCATCTGGTGGTGGAAGCGATGCGCCGCGCCTACCGCGACCGCACCTTCTTCCTGGGCGACCCGGATTTTGTCGCCGTGCCGCAGCGCGTGCTGACCAGCAAGGATTATGCGCAAGGCCTGCGCGCCACGATCAACCCTGACAAGGCCACGCCCAGCGACCTGCTGTCGGGCAACCCGACCCCGCTGGAAGACGACGAGACCACGCACTTTTCCATCATCGATGGCGAAGGCAACCGCGTCGGCGCCACCCAGACCGTCAACCTGCTGTACGGCTCGGGCCTGATCCCCAAGGGCACCGGCGTGCTGCTCAACGACGAGATGGACGACTTCGCGCTCAAGCCGGGCACGCCCAATGCCTTCGGCGTGATGGGCTACGCGGCCAACGCGCCCAAGCCGGGCAAGCGCATGCTCAGCTCGATGACGCCGACCTTCATGGAATCGGCCGACAAGGTCGCGGTGATCGGCACGCCGGGTGGCAGCCGCATCATCACCATGGTGCTGCTCGGCATCCTGGGCTACGACGCCGGCCTGGACGCGCAGCAGGTCAGCGCCTTGCCGCGCTATCACCACCAGTGGCTGCCGGACGTGATCGAGGCCGAGAGCAATGCGTTCTCGCCACAGACCGCCAAGGCGCTGCAGGCGATGGGCCACGCGCTCAAGCTGCCGGGCGATACCGCCGAGGGCGGCCGCGGTTCCAGCCACGTCTGGGGCAACCTGCAGACGGTGGAATGGGACAAGCGCAGCAACGTGCTCACCGGCGGGAGCGACCCGCGCAACCCGGTGGGCAAGGCGCAGGTGCAGCTGGAGGCTGCGGCGCGCTGATCGCTGAGTGATCGAGATATGCCTGTCCTCGTCGGCGAGGGCAGGCATGGTCGGAAGGCAGCGGGTGTTGTCCCATTGCATGTTCCGCGCCGTGCCATGGCATGGCCTGCGCGATGCTGCGGTTGGCCGCAGGTGCTCGCCTCCATCGATGCAGGCACGCGGCCGCAGCGATGCATTTCCACGCGGTTGCCTATGCCTGGATTGGACTTGTCGCCCTGCGCCAATGCAGCGACCATCGTGGCATGAACATTTTCCAGACTCTGCTCACCGGCATGGTGATCGCATCGCCCATCGCCGCTTGCGCGGCCGATACCACCGGCGACCAGGCCGCAGCGGCAACGGGCGCTGCCATCCACGTCAATCAGCTCGGCTATCTGCCGGGTTCGGCCAAGCTTGCGGTGCTCGGATTGCCGCAAGGCGCGGCGCCCACCGCGGACCGTTTCACGGTCGAGGATGCGCAGGGCCGCCAGGTGCTGGAGGGCAGGCTGCAGGCCGCCGCGCTGTGGACGCCGGCCGGCCAGCAGGCGCGGGTGGCGGATTTTTCCAGCCTGCGCGCGCCGGGTACCTACCGGTTGAAGATCGACGGGCAGCCGGTGTCCGAACCGTTCCCGATCGCGGCCGGCGCGTATCGGCCCGTGCTCGACGCATCGCTGAAGGCGTTCTATTTCAATCGCGCCAGTACTGCGCTGCCGGCGCAGTTCGCCGGGCCATATGCGCGTGCGGCCGGGCATCCGGATACGCAGGTGCGCATCCACCCTTCGGCGGCATCGGCCACGCGCCCGGCCGACAGCGTGATCAGTGCGCCCAAGGGCTGGTACGACGCCGGCGACTACAACAAGTACATCGTCAATTCCGGCATCAGCACCTACACCTTGCTGGCCGCCTATGAGCAATACCCGGCGCTGTTCAAGGCGCAGGCCTTGACCATCCCTGACGATGCGCCCGGCGTGCCCGGCATCCTGCAAGAGACCTGGTGGAATCTGGAATGGATGCTGGCCATGCAGGACCCGGCCGATGGCGGCGTGTACCACAAGCTCACCGACAAGCAGTTCGACGGACTGGTGATGCCGGCGCAGGCCACGCAACAACGCTACGTGGTGATGAAGGCCACCGCCGCCACGCTGGATTTCGCCGCAGTGATGGCGGCAGCCAGCCGCGTCTATGCGCCGTTCGACAAGCAGTATCCGGGCGCATCGGCGCGCATGTTGAACGCCGCGCGCAGTGCCTGGGCGTGGGCGCAGCAACACCCGGATGTGATCTATCGCCAGCCCGACGACGTACGCACCGGCGGCTATGACGATGCGAAGGTGGACGACGAATTCGCCTGGGCTGCGGCCGAGCTGTACGTGAGCACGCGTGAGGACGGCTTCTACGACGCAATGATTGCGCGCAACGTACCGGCGAGCGTGCCGGGCTGGAGCAACGTGGGCGGCCTGGCCTGGATGTCGCTGGCCGAACATCGCGACCGGCTCACCCCGCATGCCGATCGCGCACGCATCACGGGTGAGATCAGTGGCCTGGCGCAGCGTCTTGCCGATGAGTGGCAGGCCTCGCCCTGGCGTCTGGCGATGACCGACACCGACTTCGTGTGGGGCAGCAATGCGGTGGTGCTCAACCGCGCGATGATGTTGATGCAGGGCTATCGGCTGACCCGGCAGCGGCCGTATCTGGATGCCGCGCAGTCGCAGCTGGATTACATCCTGGGGCGCAATCCGTTGGGCCTGTCGTTCGTCACCGGCGTCGGGCTGCGCAGCCCGATGCATATCCACCATCGCCCCTCCGAGGCCGACGGCATCGACGCCCCGGTGCCGGGCTGGCTGGCCGGCGGTCCGCAACCGGGCCAGCAGGACGCCAAGGACTGCAAGGTGGCGTATCCCTCCAGGCTGCCGGCGCTGTCGTATCTGGACAACACCTGCAGTTATGCCAGCAACGAGGTGGCCATCAACTGGAACGCGCCGCTGGTGTATGTGAGTGCGGCGATCCAGGCGTCGACGCAGTAGGGCGTGCGTTTTTCAATGCGATGCCCGATGCCGCCGCCGTTCCTTCTCCCACCGGGAGAAGGTGGCGCGTAGCGCCGGATGAGGGTGCGCCTCAGGGGAGCTACCAATGCCGGCAATGACAAACGCGTCGTCACGCGCCGTCAGAAGTGACTCACCGACTGCTTCGCTCGACGGACCTTCACCCCAACCCCCACTGCGCGCCCCGGCCCGCGCTTGCGGCGCGGGCGCTTCAAGGCACGCGCGCCAATGGCGCGCAAGCGGTGTCTTCTCGCCCCGCAGGCAGAGGGGCTTCAAGCCACCGCAGCTCACTCCACCCGCGTCCCGAAGATCCGGTCGCCTGCATCGCCCAGGCCGGGCAGGATGTAGCCCTTGTCGTTGAGGTGGTCGTCGATCGCGGCAGTGTAGACCTCTACATCCGGATGCACGGCTTCCAGTGCCTTGAGGCCTTCCGGTGCGGCGACCAGGAAGATGCCCTTGATCCGCCGCGCGCCGGCGCGCTTGAGCATGTCGATGGTGGCGATCAGCGTGCCGCCGGTGGCCAGCATTGGGTCAAGGATCAGTGCATCGCGCTCTTCCAGGCGGCCGGTGAGGCGTTCGAAGTAGGGCACCGGCTGCAGGGTTTCTTCGTCGCGCTGCAGGCCGACCACGCTCACGCGCGCGGCCGGGATCAGCGCCAGCACGCCGGGCAGCATGCCCAACCCGGCGCGCAGGATCGGCACCAGGGTGATTTTTGCGCCGGCTATCCGCTGCACGGTCACCGGGCCGGCCCAGCCGGGTTGCACGTGCGATTCGGTGTCCAGATTGGCGGTGGCCTCGTAGGCCAGCAGGGTGCCCAGCTCGGTGACCAGTTCGCGGAAGCCCTTGGTGCTCAAGGCGGCATCGCGCAGCAGACCGATCTTGTGCTGGACGAGGGGGTGACGCACTTCGACGATTTTCATGGGCAGCGACAGGCGGGAGAGACCCACAGTGTGCCGCAGCCAGCGGCAGCGTCGCCACACATTGCGCGTGATCGCGCTTGCATATGTCATGTCAGTGAAACGTCGTAGACATAGTGTGCCCACCCATTCTTAACCGATTGGGGAAGCACCCGTGTTGAACAAGACTCCGCTGTGCCTGGCGATCACGCTGACGTTGGCGGCGGCCGCGTGGAGCCCGCTTGCGCAGGCGGCCGAGGGTGCGGCAGCTGCCACCGGTGCATCCGGCACGGCGGCCATCGATCTGGAGCGCCTGGAAGTGCGCCCGCAAGTGGAATCGCAGGTGCGCGCAGTCGATCTCAAGCGTGGCTCCGATGCGATCCAGGATGCGGTGGCCTCCGATGCGATGGGCCGTTACCCCGACAAGAATGTTGCAGAATCCTTGCAGCGCCTGCCCGGCGTCAGCGTCACCCGCGATCAGGGCGAGGGCCGCTTCGTGGTGATCCGCGGCCTGGATTCGGCGCTCAACAGCGTCACCATCGACGGCATGACCATGGGCACGCCGGAAGACGGCACGCGCTCGGCGCCGCTGGACGTGATTCCGTCCGACTCCACCGAACGCCTGAAGGTGGTCAAGTCGCCGACCCCGGACATGCCGGGCGATTCCATCGGCGGTGCGATCCAGGTCGAGTCCACTTCCGCGTTCGATCGCGATGGCCGCACGCTGCGCGGCTCGATCGAAGGCAGCCACCAGTCGCTGTCGGGCAAGACCAGCCCCAAGGGCGCGTTCAACTACAGCGATATCTTCGACGGCACCTTCGGCGTCGCAGTGGGCGTGAACTACCAGGACCGCGAATTCGAATCCGACAATACCGAGGTGGCCTACGACAGCTTCGACGGCGGTGCGGCCGACGATCTGTTCGCCGGCGAGGTGCAGCGCCGCAAGTACTTCATCGAGCGCACCCGCATGGGCGCCAACCTCAATCTGGACTGGCGCCCGGACGCGGACAACCGCTATTACCTGCGCACGCTGTACAGCCGCTTCGACGATGCCGAAACGCGCCAGCGCACCATCTTCGGCCTGGCCGATGGGCAGGTCAGCGCCAATGGCGATGGCACCTATGAGGTGGCCGACCTGCCGGCCGATTCCATCTCCAAGCGCGTGCGCTATCGCACCAAGAAGGAGGACACCATGGCCTTGAGCGTGGGCGGTGAAAACCGTCTGAGCGCGGCCACGGTGGATTACAAGCTGGGCTACACCAAGACCACCGAGCGCGTGAACGACGAGATGGAAGCGCGCTTCAACTATGACGGCGACGACCTGTCGGCCACGGTCGACCAGAACAGCGGCATTCCGCGCCTTGGCTTTTCCGACAACGGCTGGCAGAGCAACGACGATTTCGTGTTCGACCGCTTCGTGCTTGCGCCCAAGCGGGTGGACGACAGCGAGCGCAGCGCGCAGATCAACGTGCGCTTCGACGGCGAGCATTCCAGCCTGAAGATGGGTGTGCTCGGCCGCTGGCGCGAGCGCGATGTCAATGTGGATGAAAGCGAGCTGCGTCGCGGGCCGGCGATTGATCTGAGCGACTGGACCACCGCCGCGCCGGAACACCGCGGCGGCACCTTGGGCGAAAGCATCGGCTCGGACGGCATGCGCCGTTACTGGAACACCTCCGGCAATCTGTACAGTGCGCGCCCGCAGGATGTCGGCGGCAATCTGCAGACCTCGCTGCAGGACGATTACAAGGCCACCGAAGACGTGTTCGCCACCTATGTGATGGGCACCTGGGACATCGGCGCACTGCGCGCGATTGCCGGTGTGCGCGTGGAAAACACCCAGTTCGACGCCACCGGCAACCAGGTCGACGTGGCCGAGAACGGCCGTACCGCCACGGTGACGCCGCGCGAAGCCTCCAGCAGCTACACCAACGTGCTGCCCGGCCTGCATCTGCGCTACGACACCGGCAACGACTGGGTGCTGCGGTTTGCCGCCAACAAGACCTTGTCGCGTCCTGCGTTCGGCGATGTCTCCCCGCGCGTGAGCATCAATCGTGGCGACAACGAGGTGAACGTCGGCAACCCCGATCTCGATCCGTATCGCTCCACCAACCTGGACCTGTCGTTCGAAAAATACATCGGCAGCACCGGCCTGATCTCGCTGGGCGTGTTCAACAAGTCGATCGACGACTACATCGTGCAGACCATCAGCACCAACGATGCCGAGTTCCCCGACCTGCAGGTCACGCGCTCGATCAACGGCGACACCGCCAAGGTGCGCGGCGCCGAATTCAACTGGCAGCAGGCGCTGGACTTCCTGCCCGAAGGCTGGAACGGCCTGCTGGTCGGCGCCAGCGCCACCGTGCTGGACAGCGACTTCGATCCCGGCCTGAGCGATCGCGCCGGCGAGGACTTCACCTTGCCGCGCTCGTCCAAGCGCATCTACAGCGGCCACCTGGGCTACGAAAAATACGGCTTCAGTGCGCGGGTTGCGGCGGTGTACCGCAGTGAGTACCTGGACACCATCGGCGAAAGCCGCGCGTACGATATCTATGTCGCCCCGCATACCCAGCTGGATTTCAGCATGAACTACCAATTCAACAGCCACGTCAGCCTGTATCTGGAAGCACAGAACCTGCTGGACGAACCGCTGGAACTGTACCAGGGCGTGCCCTCGCGCACGCTGCAGAACGAAGAATACGGCCGCACCTATGCGCTCGGCCTGAAGGTGGCACTGTGATCGCAACGCGCACGCGGCTCCACACAACGTTACTCCACACCACGCTGCTCGCCAGCGCGCTGGCGCTGACCGCCTGCGCCAGCGCACCGGCCGACCGCGAAGCCGACGAGGCATTGCTGAAAGACCCCTTGCTCAGCGAGGCCAAGGTGGCGCACCAGGTGGTGCCGGAGGCCTTCATCACCGCGCTGACCCCGGCCGACAATCTGGATTCGCCGGCCAGCTGGAGTGCGCCCGATGGCAGCCGCTGGTTGATCGCCACCGCCAAGGCCACGCATGCGCTGGTGGTGTTCGATGGCGATAGCGGCAAGCGCCTGCGCGTGGTCGGCGGCAAGGGCAAGGCGCTGGGCAAGCTGGATCGCCCGAACGGGATTTCGGTGGTCGACGATCTGGTGTTCGTGGTCGAGCGCGACAACCGCCGCGTGCAGGTGTTCTCGCTGCCCGACTTCAAGCCGCTGACCAGCTTCGGCCAGGACGAATTGCGCGAACCCTACGGCCTGTGGGTGCGCAAGCACGACGGCGGCTACGAGGTGGTGGTCAGCGACAACTACATGTCGCCGGCCAACAAGGATGTGCCGCCGCCGGTGGCCGAACTCGGTCAACGCTTTCGGCGCTATCAATTGAGCGCTGCGGGGCAGGGCTGGCAGGCGCGCTTGACCCAGAGCTTCGGCGATACCAGCGACGCGGGCGCGATCCGGATCGCCGAGTCGGTGTTCGGCGACGAAGCGCATGCGCGCCTGATGATTGCCGAAGAAGACGTCGCCGTGGGCACGCAGTTGCGCGAATACGGCATGGACGGACGCTACCGCGGCCGCAATGTCGGCAGCGGCCTGTTCAAGGCGCAGGCCGAAGGCATGACGCTGTTCGCATGCAAGGACGGTAGTGGCTACTGGATCGCCACCGATCAGTTCAAGGACCGCAGCGTGTTCCAGGTATTCGATCGCCAGAGCCTGGCGCATGTCGGTGCCTTCGCTGGCCGGGTGACCGCCAATACCGACGGCGTGTGGCTGGATCAACGCGGCGATGCGCGCTTTCCGGGCGGGGTGTTCTACGCACTGCATGACGACCAGGCGGTGGCGGCATTCGACTGGCGCGATATCGCACGCACGCTGCGCCTGAAAGAGTGCGCGCCATGAGCGCTGCACGTGCGGCGCTGTCTGCAGCGCTGTTGCTGGTGGCGATGGCAGGCACGCGGGCGTTTGCCGCCGAGCGCGCCGCCGAACCGAATACCCAGGTGCCGGCGGGTTCCACCCACTATGTTGCCGATGGCTTCCCGGACCGCATCGTCGCCACGCCCGCGCAGGCGGCGGCGACCGGTTTCGCAGTGGCCTGGCGTACCGATGCCAGCGTCGACCAGCCGTGGCTGGAACTGGTGGTTGCCGGCGACTCGCCCGACGTGGGTACGCCGCGCCGCATCCGTGCCAGCACCGCCACGCTGGCCAGCGAAAACGGCAGCTCGCACCACCACCGCGCCGACATCGACGGGCTGAAGCCGGACACGCTGTACGCCTACCGCGTGCAGGGCAACCGTACCTGGGGTGCGTGGAATCATTTCCGCACCGCCGCCAGCCCCGACACACCGCTGACGCTGCTGTACTTCGGCGACACCCAGAACAAGAACCTCAGCCTGGTCTCGCGGGTGATCCGCCAGGCCTGGCGCAGCGCACCGGACGCGCGGCTGGCCCTGTTTGCCGGCGACCTGGTCAGCGGCAAGGACGGCCAGGACGACAACGAGTGGGCTGAGTGGTTCGAAGCCGGGCGCTGGTTGCTGGAAGGCACCGCAGTGGCACCGGCGCCGGGCAATCACGAATATCACGAAGAGGGCGAGGACACCCCGCAGGCCACGCGCACGCTCGGCAACCACTGGCCGGTGACCTTCGCCCTGCCGCGCAACGGGCCGTCCGCCACCGCGCGCACCAGCTACTGGTTCGACTATCAGGGCGTACGCATCGCCGTGCTGGACGGCACCTCGGTGCTGGATCTGGGCACCGGCCCGGCACAGGCGCAGTGGCTGGACACGGTGCTGGCCGACAACCCGCATCCGTGGTCGATCGTGCTGATCCACCAGCCGTTCTTTTCCCCGCGCGCCGATCGCGAGAACCAGAAGCTGGTCGAGCAGGTGCTGCCGGTGATCCGCCGCCACAAGGTCGATCTGGTGCTGCAGGGCCACGACCACACCTACGGCCGGCGCGGCGATGACGCAGGGCAGGCGACGCCGGTGCTCGTGGTCTCGGTGGCCGGGCCCAAGCAGTACCGGCTCTCGGACATGGCGCGCAAGACCATGCGTCCGGTCGGCGAAGACACCCAGCTCTATCAGGTGCTTCGCATCGACAACCAGAAGTTGCGTTACGAGTCGCGCACCGCCACCGGACGTCTCTACGATGCGTTCGAGCTGGAGCGCGGCAGCGATGGCGGCAAGCGGCTGGTGGAGCAGGAAGCCGGGCGCATCGCACCGCGCGATTGCCCGCGCAGCGCAACCCTGAAGGGACGCGCAGACCGGTGCTGGGAGTGAGGCACAGGACAGCAGCTGCGAGACCCGCCGTACCGGATGACGAGGCTGTGAGCGAACTTCGGTTCTGGATTGATGACGCGAATCGGCGGCAGGCGTAACCATTTAAAATTGTGAATTACGTCACACTAATAATGGGACTACTGTTGCGGCTAACCGGAGCTCCATCCGGGTAGCCGGCTTCGGTGCGGTGCTTCGATGGAGGTCTGGTTCCCCCCAGCCCCGAGAAGCCCCCATGATCCCCCACGTGTTCCATCTCACTGCGCCGACCAAGCACCTGCTCTGGGAAGAGCGCAAGATCCGGGCCCGCCTGCAGCGGCTGCTGCCGGGCTGGACCTGCCATGTCTGGGACGACGCCGACAACTCCGCACTGATGCGGCGCGCGTTCCCGGAATTCGCCGACCGCTACGAGGCGATACGCTTCGGCGTGATGAAGGCCGACATCGCCCGCTGCGCCTATATGCACAGCTACGGTGGGTTCTATTTCGACACCGACTACAAGCTGCTGCGCACGCTCGGCGCGGACGTACTGGCACAGCAATGCGTGCTGCCGATCGAAGAGGGCGCGCCCGGCAACGAGCAGTTCAAGATCGGCAATGCCGTGTTCGGCTCGGAGGCAGGGCATCCGTTCTGGCGCGCCTTCATCGAGCACATCTTCACCACGCATGCGCCCGAGATGCTGGAAGACCACCGGCAGATTCCGATGATCTCCGGCCCGCGCGGCTTGACGCGTTTCTACAACGCGCACGCCGGCGAGTTTGCCGGCATCGTGTTCCCGGCGCGCGATGCGTTCCATCCGGATCGCACCTGGTTCGGGCTCGGTCACCGTGGCGGCACCGTCGCGGTGGGCTCGCACCTGTGCTGGGCGTCCTGGCGCGGCAAGTCGCCACGCCGGGCCGTGACCAATTACCTGCGCCGCAAGCTGAGCGCCGTGCCGATCTGACCGGGCCGGGCAGCACATCGCCGCGCGCGACGGCAAGGGCGCGCGGTGAGCTTCGGGGCGGCCGCGCACCTGTCCGAGGCGCGCAAGTACCGCCTGCGTCGCCTTGGCTTCAAGCGGCTCGCAAAACCATGGCGCTCACCTACAGGTGGGCGCGGCCGGTGCTGGGATTCAGCGTTTACCGCTCGGATACCGAAGTTACTGCGCACCGTCCGCTACCACATGAGGACGGCTCGCCACGTCCTGTCGCTGGCTCTCAGGCGGCCTCGGCCTGGGCCTGGCGCGGACCTTCCTTCAGTGCACGCGCGATCAACCCGACCAGCAGATCGAGCTCGTCTTCGTCCATCGCAAAGTGCGGGGTGAAGCGCAGCGAATTCTCGCCGCCATGGATGACGTTGACGCCATGATGGCGCAACCACTCTTCGGTGGAACCGGCGCCATAGCACTTGAATTGCGGCGCCAGCTCGCAGGAGAACAGCAAGCCGGTGCCCTGCACCTTGGTGATCAAACCGCCGAGCTCGGACTGCAGTGCTTCCAGCTTGGCGATCGCCTGCGCGCCGCGGGTGCGGATGTTCTCGCGCACCTGCGGGGTGAACAACGCCAGCGTGGCGCAGGCGACATCCAGCGCACGCGGATTGGTGGTCATGGTGTTGCCGTAGGTGCCCTTGCGGTACACCTGCGCGGCGTGTTCGGTCACTGCCAGTACCGACAGCGGGTATTGCGCGGCGTTGAGCGCCTTGGAATAGGTCTCCAGGTCCGGCGGGTCGAGCTGCTCGAAGCCGGGGTAATCCACCACCGACAGCACGCCGTGCGCGCGCAGACCGGCCTGGATCGAATCCACCAGCAGCAGGCTGCCATGCAGGCGGGTCAGTTCGCGCGCCGCGGCATAGAACGCGGCCGGCAATGCGCGGCCCGGGTCGCCTTCGCCCATCACCGGCTCCAGGAACACCGCCTCGATGAACCAGTGATTGCGCGCGGCCTCGTCGAAGGCGCGCTGCAGCGCCGCCACGTCGTACGGCGCGATCGCGATCACCGAGTCTTCGTCGCGGTAGCTGGCCAGGTACTTGGTGTAGGTCTTGCGGCTGGAATCGGAATACAGGCCGGGGCGGTCGGTACGGCCATGGAAGCTGCCCTTGACCACCACGCGCTTGATGCTGGCACCGGCGTGACGCGCGCCCGGGTCGGTGTGCAGCTTGGCGTTGGTATCGACGATGCGCGCGGCCAGACCGACCGCTTCGGAGCCGGAGTTGAGACACATGAAGCGCGCGAACGGACAGCCGCCACGGGTATGGCCGATCTCGGCGCGCAGGGCGCGGTCGAGCCGGCGCTGCGCCAGGCTGGGGGTCATTACGTTGGCCATCACCTGCGGACGCGCCATCGCCTCGAGCACCGGCGCGGGGGTGTGGCCGAAGCCGAGCATGCCGTAGCCGCCGGCGTCGTACAGCACCGCGCCCTTGAGCGTGATCACCCAGGGCCCGCGCGCGGCCAGCGCCACGTACGGGGTCACCGCATCGTCGGCATAGAAATTGATGAAGCCGTCCTGCACCGCACTGATCTGTGCGTCTTCGTCCAGGTCCAGCAGGTCGGCGGCCTCCGCGCGCACCTGCGCGTACTCGGCGGCCGCCGCGTCGATGGCGCGTGCCAGATCCGGGTGGTTGGCGGCCAGACGCGCGATGCTGGCATCGTCCAGGCCATCGGTCAGGCGGCGGCCGGCGTGGGCACGCAGCGGGGCGAGCGGGGCGAGGACGGACATGGCGCATCTCCTGCAAGGTGGCGTTCCCTTCCTATTATCGGCAGAAGATCGGCGTTTGGCAGCGTGAATCCGGGCAGGAAGTCGGGTATTTTCGTCGAATCGACGAACCAATTGGGCAAAAGTGAAAATCACTCCCTCCGACGAACGCCTGCTGTCGCTGCTGCGCGAGGACGCGCGCGCCTCCACCGCGCAGATTGCGCGCCGGCTCGGGCTGTCGCGTACCACCGTGCAGAGCCGGATCGAAAAACTCGAACGCGACGGCGTGATCAGCGGCTATACCGTGCGCACCCACGACGCCTACGAACAGGGCCGCATCCGCGCGCATATCCTGATCACCGTGCTGCCCAAGAAGATGCCGGCCGTGGTCAAGGCGCTGCGCGACATCCCGCAGGTGCGCCTGCTGCACTCGGTCAGCGGCGCCTACGACCTGATCGCCCTGGGCGTGGTCGGCGGCGTCAACGAGATGGACGTGCTCACCGACGCCATCGGCGCGATCGACGGCGTCGAGCGCACGACGACGTCGATCATTTTGTCAACGAAGTTTGAGCGGTGAGGGGCGGGGATTGGGCATTCGGGATTGGGGATTCGTAACAGCGGGCTGGCTGGTGTCGGACGCGTTCCGGTCCGCGGATCCTGCTCTTGCGAATCCCCAATCCCGAATCCCCAATCCCCGCCTCACTGCGAATCCCCAATCCCGAATCTCCAATCCCGGCCGCAGTTACAATATGCGGCTCCTCAGCCATCCGATCCTGCGGCCTTGAAGAAGTCCGATTTCAACTATTCGCTGCCCGACGAGCTGATTGCCCAGGCGCCGTTGGCCGAGCGGGCGGCCAGCCGCTTGCTGGTGGTGCCGCCGTCGCCGCAGGCGCTGGTCGACCGGCAGGTGCGGGATCTGCCCGAGCTGCTGCAGCCGGGCGATCTGCTGATCTTCAACGATACCCGGGTGATTCCGGCGCGGCTGTTCGGGCAGAAGGCCAGTGGCGGGCGGGTGGAAATCCTGATCGAGCGCCTGCTCGGCGAGCGCGAGGCGCGGGTGCAGATCGGCGCCAGCAAGTCGCCCAAGGCCGGCAGCTGGATCGCGCTGGACGCCGGCGGCCAGGCCGAGGTGCTGGGCCGCGACGGCGAGTTTTATCTGCTGCGCTTCGAGATCCCCACGCCGCTGGAGCACTGGCTGCTGGAAGCCGGGCGCCTGCCGCTGCCGCCGTACATCCGCCGCGAGCCGGGGGTGGAAGACCGCGAGCGCTACCAGACCGTGTTCGCGCGCGAGGTCGGTGCGGTGGCTGCCCCCACCGCCGGGCTGCATTTCGACGAGGCATTGCTGGCGCGCCTGCGCGAGCGCGGGGTGGAGTTCGGCCATGTCACCTTGCATGTGGGCGCCGGCACCTTCCAGCCGGTACGCGTGGATGCGCTCGACCAGCACGTGATGCACACCGAGTGGCTCAACGTCGGCGCCGCGCTGGTCGAGCAGGTGCGCCGCACCCGGGCACGCGGTGGCCGGGTGATTGCGGTGGGAACAACGGTGGTGCGCTCGCTGGAAAGCGCCTGGCGCACCAGCGATGCCGCGCCCGAGGGCGAACTGCTGCCGTTCGCCGGCGAAACCCAGATCTTCATCCTGCCCGGCTACCGCATCCGCAGCGTCGATGCGATGGTCACCAACTTCCATCTGCCCGAAAGCACGCTGCTGATGATGGTCTCGGCCTTCGCCGGCCGCGAGCGCATCTTCGCCGCCTATCAACACGCCATCGAACAGCGCTATCGCTTCTTTTCCTACGGCGATGCGATGTTGCTGTGGAGCAGGGATTGGGGAGTCGGGAGTGGGGATTCGTAACCGCACTCCGCTCGCCGCCTTCTCGCTTTTGCCAATCCCGAATCCCCAATTTCCAATCCCGGCCTTTCAATGTCCCGACTCCAGTTCCAGCTCCAAGCCACCGACGGCCATGCCCGGCGTGGGCGTCTGACCTTTCCGCGTGGCACCGTCGAGACGCCGGCGTTCATGCCGGTGGGTACCTATGGCTCGGTCAAGGGCATCCTGCCCGAGCAGATCCGCGCGCTGGGTGCGGAGATCATCCTGGGCAATACCTTCCACCTGTATCTGCGCCCGGGCCTGGATGTGATCGGCGATCACGGCGGCTTGCACGGGTTTGCGCGCTGGGACGGGCCGATCCTCACCGATTCGGGCGGGTTCCAGGTGTTTTCGCTGGCGCATCGCCGCAAGATCACCGAGCAGGGCGTGACCTTCGCCTCGCCCACCGATGGTGCGCGGGTGTTCCTTGGCCCGGAGGAGAGCATGCAGATCCAGAAGGTGCTCGATTCGGACATCGTGATGATCTTCGACGAATGCACGCCGTACCCGGCCACCGAAGAGGTGGCGCGGCGCTCGATGGAGCTGAGCCTGCGCTGGGCGCAGCGCTCGCGGCAGGCGCATGACGGGCTGGGCAACGACGCGGCGCTGTTCGGCATCGTGCAGGGCGGGGTGCATCCGGATCTGCGCAGCCGCTCGCTGGACGGGCTGCAGTGCATCGGGTTCGACGGCTACGCCATCGGCGGGCTGGCGGTGGGCGAGCCGGAGCACGAGCGCAACGCGATGCTGGAACACCTGCATCCGCGCCTGCCTGCCGACCGCCCGCGTTACCTGATGGGCGTGGGCCGGCCGGAGGACCTGGTCGAAGGCGTGGCACGGGGCGTGGATATGTTCGACTGCGTGATGCCCACACGCAATGCGCGCAACGGGCATTACTTCACCTCCTTCGGCACCGTGCGCATCCGCAACGCCAAGTACGAGCGCGACCTGGACACCATCGAGCCGGGCTGCGGCTGCCATGCCTGCAGCAGCGGCTACACACGTTCCTACCTGCGGCATCTGGACCGTTGCAACGAGATGCTGGCGCCGATGCTGGGCACCCTGCACAACCTCTGGTACTACGAGAAGTTGATGGCCGACCTGCGTGCGGCGATCGCCTCGGGAACCTTTGCCGAGTTCCGGCGGTCCTTCTATGCGGCACGCGGCGCCATCACGCCGCCGTTGCCGGGGGAAACCAGCTGAGACCGGCCGTCCGCGCCTTGCGCGGACGGTTTGGAACCTGCGTGGCATAATTCCCGGCTGTTCCGCTCCGGCGGTACCTGAATAGCGAGCGGCCGGTTGGCGCGCTGGCACCCAAACTAGGATGCACTGAATGAATCTGCTCGATTTCCTGATCCCCGTCGCCCAGGCGCAGGCCACTGGCGGCGCGCCGGCGCCCGGCCCGATGGGCGGCCTGTCCACCTTCGCGCTGCCGATCATCCTGATCGCGGTCATGTATTTCCTGATGATCCGCCCGCAGATGAAGCGCCAGAAGGAGCACAAGTCGCTGCTGGACAAGCTGGCGCGCGGCGACGAGGTCATCACCTCCGGCGGCGTGGCGGGCGTGATCACCGATATCGGCGACAACTTCATCACCGTGGAAGTGGCCGACAACGTGCGCATCCGCGTGCAGAAGAGTGCCGTGGGCCACGTGCTGCCCAAGGGCACGCTGAAGTCTGCCAACTAAGCGGCAACCAACCCGCTGCGCCCACTGTCAGGTGGGCGCAGTCGGTGCCGCGAACCGGCGCTGAGCGCGCTGCTCCGTGGCACCGCCGCATCCACCTGACGACCGCTGGCGACGTTGTGTTGGCCGCTGGAAGTCGTTCTCACTGCTAGGCGCGTCGCCGGGATGGTGTCGCGCGGGACTGTCGCAATGCTCGAATTTCCTCGCTGGAAGTATTTCCTGATCCTGCTGGTGCTAGCGGTCAGCGCGTTGTACGCGTTGCCCAACATCTACCAGAAGGACCCGTCCGTGCAGATCACCGCCAGCCGCGGCGCCCAGCTCGACGATGCCTTGCGCAGCCGCATCGCCGCCGACCTCAAGGCCGCCGGCATCACGCCGAAGGCCGTCACCCGGGAAGGCGACAGCCTGATGGTGCGCCTGCCCAACCTGCAGGCACAGACCCGCGCCAACGACGTGCTGCGCCAGCAACTGGGCGAGAACTACACGGTGGCGCTGAATCTGGCCTCGACCGTGCCGGACTGGCTGGCCAAGCTGGGCGGCCGGCCGATGGTGCTGGGCCTGGACCTGGTCGGCGGCGTGCACTTCGCCATGCAGGTAGACCAGAAGGCCGCGCTGGAAAAGCGCCTGGACGGCTTTGCCGAAGACATCCGCACCACGCTGCGTGACGGCCGTATCGCCTACCGCTCGGTCGAACGCCGCGGCGACAACAGCATCCAGGTCAGCCTGAGCGAGGGCGCCAGCGTCGACGCAGCGCGTACCGCGCTGGCCAAGTCGCAGCCGACCCTGACCTACGACGTCAGCGGCCAGAACATCTCGGTCAAAGTGCCGGAGGCCGAACTCAAGCAGATAGCCAGCGGCGCGATCGAGCAGAACCTCACCACCTTGCGTAATCGCGTCAACGCGCTGGGCGTGTCCGAACCGACCATCCAGCGCCAGGGCGAGGACCGCATCGTGGTCGAACTGCCCGGCCTGCAGGACACCGCCGAGGCCAAGCGCCTGATCGGCGCCACCGCCTCGCTGGAGTTCCGTGCGGTGGTCGAAGGCAATGCCGAAGACGCCGTGCGCAGCGGCAGCATCCCGCCCGAAGCCAAGGTCTACCGCGTGCGCGATACCGGCGCGCCGGTGCTGCTCAACAAGCGCGCGCTGGTGACCGGCGACCAGATGGTCAGTGCCAGCGTCAGCACCGACCAGAACGGCATGCCGGCGGTGGCGGTGACGCTCAACAACGTCGCCGGCCAGCGCATGCTCGACTACACCAGCGCCAACGTCGGCAAGCTGATGTCGGTGGTCTACATCGAGCGCATTCCCACCGTCAGCATGGTCGACGGCAAGGAAGTGCGCAGCGTGCGGGTCAAGGAAGAGGCGCTGTCGCCGACCCGCATCGCCGGCGTGTTCGGCAAGAACTTCCAGACCACCGGACTGGAGAAGGTGGAGGCCGAGAACCTGGCCAAGTTGTTGAAATCCGGCTCGCTGGCCGCGCCGATGGATTTCGTCGAGGAATACGTGATCGGCCCCAGCCTGGGTGCGGAGAACGTGGAGCGCGGCGTCACTGCGGTGATCTACTCGTTCCTGTTCACGCTGGTGTTCTTCACCGTCTACTACCGCGTGTTCGGCGCGATCACCTCGGTGGCGCTGCTGTTCAACCTGCTGATCGTGGTGGCGGTGATGTCGCTGTTCGGCGCCACCATGACACTGCCGGGGTTTGCCGGTCTGGCCCTGTCGGTGGGCCTGTCGGTGGACGCCAACGTGCTGATCAACGAGCGTATCCGCGAGGAGCTGCGACTGGGCGTGCCGGCCAAATCGGCGATTGCGGCCGGTTATGAAAAGGCCGGCGGCACCATCCTGGACGCCAACCTCACCGGTCTGATCGTGGCGGTGGCCTTGTACGCGTTCGGCACCGGCCCGCTGAAGGGCTTCGCGCTGACCATGATGATCGGTATCTTCGCCTCGATGTTTACCGCGATCACCGTGTCGCGTGCGCTGGCGGTGCTGATCTACGGCCGCCGCAAGAAGCTGAAGACCGTCGCCATCTGAGATGCGAGTCCGGCCTTGCCCCCTGCAGCGCGCTGCTGGGGGCGGGGGATGAATCCCTTCGCAAGCGTTGCGCATCCTGACGGTGCGCAACGTCTAAACGGAAGATCTTTTCCATGAAATTGTTCCCGCTCCATCTCATTCCCAACGACACCAAGATCGACTTCATGCGCCTGCGCAAGCCGGTGCTGATCCTGATGCTGGTGATCGCGGTGGCCTCGGTCGGCATCATCGTCGGCAAGGGCTTCAACTACGCGCTGGAATTCACCGGCGGCACGCTGGTGCAGACCTCGTTCCAGAAGACCGTGGACGTGGACCAGGTGCGTGAGCAACTGGCCAAGGCCGGCTTCGAGAACGCCCAGGTGCAGAACGCGCGCGGCGGCAACGAAGTGATGATCCGCCTGCAGGCGCGCGAGCAGCACAACAACCGCGACGATGCCGCAACCACCGTCGCCGAAGAAGTGCGCAAGGCGGTCAGCACCGCGCAGAATCCCGCCACCGTGCAGCCGGGCGAATTCGTCGGCCCGCAGGTCGGCAAGGATCTGGCCTTGAACAGCGTGTACGCCACCGTGTTCATGCTGGTGGGCTTTCTGATCTACATCGCCTTCCGCTTCGAGTGGAAGTTCGCCGTGGTCGCCAGCCTGACCGCTCTGTTCGACCTGCTGGTCACCGTGGCCTTCGTGTCGCTGACCGGCCGCGAGTTCGACCTGACCGTGCTGGCCGGCCTGTTGTCGGTGATGGGCTTTGCGATCAACGACATCATCGTGGTGTTCGACCGCGTGCGCGAAAACTTCCGCGCGTTGCGGGTGGAGCCGCTGGAAGTACTGAACCGCTCGATCAACCAGACGTTGTCGCGCACGGTGATCACCGCGGTGATGTTCTTCCTGTCGGCACTGGCCCTGTACATCTACGGCGGCGAGTCGATGGAAGGCCTGGCCGAGACGCACATGATCGGCGCGGTGATCGTGGTGATCTCCTCGGTGATCGTGGCAGTGCCGATGCTGAGCATCGGGCCGTTCGCCGTCACCAAGCAGGATCTGCTGCCCAAGGCCAAGGACGTGGAGGCGCTGGCGCGTCGTCCCTGATTGGTCATCGATCTTCGATCACGAAAAAACCGCGCGCTGCGCGGTTTTTTCGTTTTGGCGCATCGAGCAGGGCAACGCGACGTATCGTAGGAGCGCGCCTGAGCGCGACGAGGCTTTATCGGTAACGCCTCATCGCGCCCAGGTGCGCTCCTACCGGGCCAAGCGAGCGGGCTGGCTAAAACCCGCCGAAACCAGGTCAGCCATGCAGTGCAATGCGTCGTAGGAGCGCGCTTGCGCGCGATCGGGTTTTATTGGGAATGCCTCATCGCGCCCAGGTGCGCTCCTACGGAGCAAGGCGAAGTGCGCTGGCTAAAACCCGCCGAAACCAGGTCAGCCATGCAGTGCAATGCGTCGTAGGAGCGCGCCAGAGCGCGACCGGGCTTTATCGGGAATGCCTCATCGCGCTCAGGCGCGCTCCTACCGAGCTAGGTGAGTGCGCTGCAACGTCCTGCGACGCGCGCACCGATCCTCGCGGACTTACAGATTCCAGTCGATCCGCATGCCTGCAATCAGCGCGTTCTTCAGATCGTTGGTGCGGGTCGGTTCGTTGAACTGGTCGGGGTTGATCACGTAATGCAGGTTCGGCGCGATGCGCAGGCGCTTGGTGACCTGGATGCCGTAGCTCAGCTCCATCATGATCTGGTTGTCGGCCGGGGTGCCGGTGCCGCCGGCCGAGGCGCGGGCCAGGCGCAGGTTTTCGATGGCTTCGTCGCTGTATTTCTGCTGGGTGATCACGAACGCAATGTTGTCCTGCGGGCGGCTGGCGAAGGTACCTTTCTGCACCAGGCCCAGTTGCACGAAGTGGTCCTCGATCGCCTGACCACCGGTGCTCTTGAGGATGGCGCCGAACACGGTCAGGCCGCGGGCGCCGGACGGATCCGGATTGGTGACCTGCTGTTCGAAGCGACCGAACACGCCCGAGCGGCCCTGCTTGTTCTCGTAGCCCATGCCGCTGAGCACGGCCGGGTTGCCGTTGCGGTCGCGCAGCGGGTCGGTGTAGTCGGAGTTGTCCTGCCAGCCGCCCAGTTCGTACATCGCGGCCATGCTGCCGTCGCCGCCCTTGTTCTTGTAGCCGACCGCGTAAGGCACCACCACGCCGGTGGTGTCGTCGGTGCTCCACTTCAGGCCGTGCTGGCCGTCCTGGGCCTGCACCGGGTTCACCTCGTAGGCGCCCACGTGCACATAGACCTTGGGCGTGACCCAGGCGGTGGCATGCGCGGCCCAGCTGGACACCGGCCAGTAGGTGAAGTTGCTGGTGCGGAACACGAAGGTGGGGTTGCCGCAGGCCGAGTTGCCCTGGAAGTACTGGCACAGGTCCGAGCCGAGGAAGTGGATGTTGGCCACGCTGCGGCCGGCTTCCAGTTCCAGGCGGTCGTCAAACAGTTTCTGCAGCAGGGTGAAGTTGGCCAGCCGCGTGCCCTGGCCACCGTAGATCTCCTGCACCGAGGTGCTGTTGCCGATGCTGCTGTTGGCCAGGTTGGTGCCGTGGCGGTTGGTGACGTACAGCTTGACGGTGGCGCCGCCCCAGCCGAACAGGCGGTCCATGTCGACGTCGGTACCGACCATCAGCTGGCCGGCATAGGCGTCGCCGTTCTTGCGGCCGCCATCGATCATCGAGGCGGCTTCGCCGGTGTAACCCAGCTTGAGCTTGAAGGCATCGGCGGCATCCTGCGCGTGGGCGAGCGGGGTCAGCGCCAGTGCCAGCGACAGGCACAGCAGGCGGGGACGGGCATGGCGGGGGGCGAGGACGGTCATGGCAGGACTCCGAACGAAGGAAGGCGTGGCCGGGTGGCGAACGCGACAGCTAGGGGATGGGCAAGCCGCTGGCCGCGCACGAGGGTGCGCAGCGCAGCGGTGAAACCAGTCAGGGGTGGAGCGGGGCGGCGATCAGGCGTGGCGCATGCGCGGGCGGCAAGCGCCAGTGGCGGGGTGGCCGAAGGTCAGGCGACCACGTCGGCCACCGGCTTCTTGAGCAGGCGCAGTGCCACCGCGGTGACCACCACGCCGACCACCAGGGCCAGCACGTAATTGAGCAGGTGGGTCACCGCGTTGGGGATCAGCAGCACGAAGATGCCGCCGTGCGGTGCCTTCAACTCGGCGCCGGCGGTCATCGAGATCGCGCCGGCCACGGCCGAGCCGATCACCAGCCCCGGGATGGTGCGCAGCGGGTCGCGCGCGGCATACGGGATGGCGCCTTCGGTGACGAAGGCCAGCCCGAGCACGCCGGCGGCCGTGGCCGAGCCGCGCTCTTCCACGGTGAAACGGTTGCGGAACACCCAGGTGGCCAGCGCGATGCCCAGCGGCGGGGTCATGCCGGCGACCATGGCGGCGGCCATCGGGGTGTAGACCTGGCTGGCGATCAGGCCGGTGGAGAACGCATAGGCGGCCTTGTTGACCGGCCCGCCCATGTCGAAGGCCATCATGCCGCCGAGCAACAGGCCCAGCAGCAACGCGCTGCTGCCCTGCATGCCGCGCAGCCAGGCGGTGAGCCAGGCCAGCAGGTCGGCCACCGGCTGGCCGAACACGTACATCATCGCCAGCCCGACCAGCAGCGTGCCCAGCACCGGCAGGATCAGCACCGGCTTGAGTCCTTCCAGGTTGCGCGGCAGGCGGATGTAGCGGTTGAGCGCGGCCACGCCGTAGCCGGCGATGAAGCCGGCAATGATGCCGCCGAGGAAGCCGGCATTGAGGTTGGCCGCGACCAGGCCGCCGATCATGCCGGGCGCGATGCCGGGGCGGTCGGCGATGGAGTAGGCGATATAGCCGGCCAGCGCGGGCACCATCAGGGTGAAGCCGGCCTTGGCGCCGATCTGGAACAGCGACCAGGCCAGCGTGCCCTGGTGGGCATCGTCGCCGGCATAGATGCCGCCGAGCGCGAATGCCAGCGCGATCAACAGGCCGCCGGCGGTGACGAAGGGCAGCATGAACGACACGCCGGTCATCAGGTGCTTGTAGGCGCCGGTGCGGCCGTTGCCGGTGTTTTCGGCCTTGGGAGCGCCTGCGACCGGCGCCGCGCCGCCGTGCACGCCGGCTTCGGCCAGCGCTTTCTGGATCAAGGCCGGGCCATCGTTGATGGCCGGCTTGGTGCCGCTCTTGAACAGGCGCTTGCCGCCGAAGCGGGCCAGGTCGACCTCGCGATCGGCGGCGATCAGCACCAGATCGGCATCGCGGATTTCCGCGTCGGTCAGGGCGTCCTGCGCGCCGACCGAACCCTGGGTTTCCACGCGGATCTGGTAGCCGAGTTTCTTGGCGGCCTGCTGCAGGCCTTCGGCGGCCATGAAGGTGTGCGCGATGCCGGTGGGGCAGGAGGTGATCGCAACGATGCGCTTGCTGCCCGCGCTGCCTGCGGCAGCCGATGCATTGGCGGCAGCCGGTGCGGCGAGCTGGTTCACTGCGGCGGCCGGGTCGTCCAGTACCGCGCCCAGGCTCAGGCGCAGCAGTTGCGCGTCGCCGAAGCGGGCGGTGTCGGCATCGGCGTCGCCGATCACCAGCACCTGGCTGGCGGCGCTGGCCAGTTCGTCCGGCAATGCGCCGAGCACGCCCTGGTCGCTGCGGATTTCGATCGTCACGCTGCGCCCGGCGGCGGTGGCCGCGCGGCGCAGCGCTTCGGCCGCCAGGACGGCTTCGGTGCTGCGGTCGCCAGCGGCGATGACCACGATGGAAGAGGACATGCAAATCTCCTGCGTTGTTCGGTCGCCGGCAAGCGCCGGCGGGATACGTGGTGTCTTGCGCAAACATCGGCGCGCTGCGCTGGCGCTGCCAGCGTTCGCGCCGGCGGTGGTGCTACGAGAGCGGGTCGATGACGATCTCGCCGGCGAGCTTGCGCACCTGCTGCGGGTTCAGCCGGCGCGCATCGCCGCTTTCCAGCCGGCTGAGCGAGAACGCGGTCGCCAGCCGTGCGCAGCTTTCCAGATCGGTGGACTCGCCGAGCAGCGCGGCGGCCAGGCCGGCCACCATCGCGTCACCGGCGCCCACGCTGCTGCCCTGCGCCAGGCGCGGCGGACGCGCGATCAGGCGCTGGTCGCGCTGCACGAACAGTGCGCCTTCGGTCCCCATCGAAATGACCACCAGCTGGATGCCGCGCGCGATCAGTTCGTGCGCGGCGGCGCTGAGGGCGGCACGGTCGCTCAGTGGGCGGCCGGTCCAGGCTTCCAGTTCGTGCCGGTTCGGCTTGACCGCGTACGGCAGCGCCTGGCGTTCGGCACCAAGCGCGGCCACCAGCGGCGCGCCGCTGGTGTCCAGCAGCACGCGCGCACCGGCGGCGCTGGCCTGGGCCTGCAACTGCGCCCAGCTGTCGTCCGGCAGGCCGGCCGGCAGGCTGCCCGACAGCACCACCGGCAGGCCGGGGCGCAGCAGCGGGGCGAGGTGATCGGCCACGCCCTGCAGGTGCGGCTGGCCCAGGCGCAGCCCGGGCAGGTTGATGTCGGTGGTGTCGTTGCTGCGCGCTTCGACCAGCTTGAGGTTGGTGCGGGTCTCGCCGGCCACGCGCTGGCAGTGATCGGCAATGCCGCGCTCGCGGAACAGCGCCTCGAACACGCCGGCATTGCCGACCCCGAGCACGCCGAGCGCGGCGACCTGGCTGCCCCAGTCGGCCAGACAGGCGGCCACGTTGATGCCCTTGCCGCCGGCATCGTTGCGCACGCTGCTGGCGCGATGCACCGCGCCCGGCTGCAGGCTGTCGAGCTGGATGGTCTGGTCGATCGCCGGGTTCAGCGTCACCGTGATGGCGTGCAGTTTCATGCCTGGCCCTCGCGCTGCGCTTCCAGGGCGCGCACCTGCTCTGCGGTTTCGCAGTTCAGCGCCTGCTCGGCGAGCTGCTGCAGCGTGCTCAGCGCGGTGCCGCGCAGGCGTGCCTTGACCGCCGGGATGTCGTTGGGCGTCATCGACAGTTCCTGCACGCCCAGGCCGGCCAGCAGGCTGGCGCCGAACGGATCACCGGCCAGGCCGCCGCACACGCCGACCCAGCGGTCGTGTTTACGCGCACCTTCGATCGTGCTGCGGATCATGCGCAGCACCGCCGGGTGCAGGCTGTCGGCTTCGGCGGCCAGCTCCGGGTTCTGGCGGTCGATCGCCAGCACGTACTGGGTCAGGTCATTGGTGCCGATCGAGAAGAAGTCCGCATGGCGCGCCAGCACGTCGGCCTGCGCGGCGGCGGCGGGCACCTCGATCATGATGCCGATCGGAACCTCCGGCGCGTCGAGTTCGGCGCGGATGCGCGCGCAGATGGCGCGCAGGGTGATCAGCTCCGGCACCGAGGTGATCATCGGGAACATGATCGACAGCCGCGCCCCGTCCTTGGCGGCGCGGTACAGCGCACGCAGCTGCGGTTCGAGCAGGTCCGGGCGACGCAGCAGCAGGCGTGCGCCGCGGACGCCCAGGAACGGGTTTTCCTCGTGCGGCAGCTCCAGATGCGCCACCTGCTTGTCGCCGCCGATGTCCAGCGCGCGCACGATCAGCGGGCGGCCATCCAGCGCCTGCGCCATCGCCAGGTAGGTCGCGTGCTGCTCGTCCTCGCTGGGCGTGCTGCCGCTTTCCAGGAACAGGAATTCGGTGCGCATCAGGCCGACGCCTTCGGCGCCCTGGGTCAGCGCCATTGCGACCTGGTCGGGCAGGTTGACGTTGGCGCCGATGTCGATGTGGTGGCCGTCGCTGGTTTCGGCAGGCAATGCACGCTGCGCGGCCTCGCGCTCGCGGATCGCCTGCTGCTCGGCGATATGCGTGCGCGCCGCATCCAGATCCAGCTCGGACGGGTTGATGTACAGCCGCCCGCTGCTGCCGTCGATGATGGCGGTGACGCCGTCTTCGATATCCATGAGTTGGCCGCCGGCCGCGACCAGCGCCGGCAGGCCGAGCGTGCGCGACAGGATCGCGGTATGCGAGGTCGGCCCGCCTTGCGCGGTGGCCAGGCCGAGCACGCGTGCGGTGTCCAGGTTGGCGGTGTCCGACGGTGACAGATCGCCGGCCAGCAGGATGCAGGGCTGCTCCGGCAGGTCGGTCAGGCCGGCGCCGGCGGCGGCCGGGTCGAGCTGGGCCAGCACGCGGCGGCCGACATCGCGCAGGTCGGCCGCGCGGCTGGCCAGCACCGGGTTGCCGAGTGCGGCCAGGCCTGAGGCGATCTGTTCCACCGCCTGGTGCCACGACCACGCCACGCCGTGGCCTTCGACCATCAGCTGGCAGGTGCGGGTGATCAGGTCGGTGTCGTTGAGCAGCTCGGCCTGGGCCTTGAAGATCGCCGCGTCCGAGGCGCCGAGCCGGCGCTGGGTATCGTCCTGGATCGCCGCCAGCTGCTGGCGGGTGCGGGTCAGTGCGTCGTGCAGCAGCGCGCCGCCATCGCCCAGGCCGACCGGTTGATCGGCCACCTCGGTCTGCGCCGCGCGCAGCCGGTGCACGATGCCGATCGCCACGCCCGGGCTGGCGCCGATGCCGACGATGGCTGGTTGCGCCTGTGGCGGCGTCCAGCCGGCCACCGGGGCGGCGCGGCGTTGCGCGGCACGCTCGGCATCGGCCTTTTCCTGAGCGGTCAGGCTGTCCATCACTGCGCGCAGGCGCTTGAGCAGCGCACCCGCATCAGTGCCTTCGGCCGAAACGGTGATGCTGTCGCCGGCACGCAGGCCCAGCTGCAGCAGGCCGACTAGGCTCTTGGCATCGGCGGCCTGGTCGCCGGCGCGCACCTGGGCGCGCGCCGAAAAACCACGCGCGGTCTCGGCCCAACGCGTGGCCGGGCGGGCGTGCAGGCCGCTGGGGTAGGCGATGGTCCATTCGAAGGATTCGGCCAGATCGGTGGCCGGCGCGGCGCTGCTGTCGGGTGCGCGGTCGCCGGTCAAGGCCGCCACGATCACGCCGGGGTCATCGGTGGTGAACAGCGCTTCCAGCTGGGCCGGGTCCTGGATCAGGCGGGTCAGCCGGCGCAGCAGGGTGATGTGGGTGTCGGACTGGGCGGCGATGCCGACCACCAGCCGGGTGGTCTGGCCCGGGTTCCACTCCACGCCCTCGGGCAACTGCAGCACCGCGATGCCGTCGCGGCGGACCAGGTGGCGGTCTTCGCCGACGCCGTGCGGGATCGCCAGGCCGTGGCCGAGGAAGGTGTTCGCCAGGCCTTCGCGGCGCCGCATGCTGGCGTCGTAGCCCGGCGCCACGCAGCCGGCGGCGACCAGCAACTGGGCGGCCTGCGCGATGGCGTCGTCCTTGTCGCGGGCATGCGCACGCAGGCGCACGAGTTCGGGGGTGACGGGGGCGGCTGGCGACGGAGAGGACAAGACGGACTCCGGGGGTGGGGACGGGCTGGGCAGTATAGTGGGAACGTTCCCATGTTCCAGGTCAATGTGCGCTGCACAAAAACGTTGTAGTGCTTTCGGGTTAGCATCGAATCAGAGACGGCGCCTGGCCCTAGGTGCGCAAATGGAGCGGGAACGGTCCCAGTGAGTATCAGCATCAATGACGTGGCCCGGGTGGCCGGGGTTTCCAAATCGACGGTCTCGCGCGCGCTGGGTACTGGCCCGGTCAGCGAGGAGGTGCGGGCCAAGGTCGAGGCGGCGGTGCGCCAGACCGGCTACCGACCCAACCTGATGGCGCGGCGCCTGCGATCCCAGCAGTCCGGCATCCTCGGGGTGATCGTCGCCGACATCCGCAACCCGTACTTCACCGCGCTGATCCGTGCGGTGGAGGAGGTGGCCTACCGCGCCGGCATGCGCGTGACCCTGTGCAATACCGACGAAGATCCCGAGCGCGAGGCGCTGTACCTGCAATTGATGCAGGAAGAACGCATCACCGGGCTGATCTTCGCGCCGACCCGCAGCACGGTCGGGCGCATGCACGAGCTGGTGCTGGACTACCCGACCGTGCTGGTGGACCGCGCCGGCCCCGGCAGCCGCTACGACAGCGTGGTGCTGGACAACGCCGCGGCCATGGGCGAGCTGGTCGCGCATCTGCAGGCGCAGGGCTATCGGCGCATCGGCGGGCTGTTCGGCACCAGTACCACCGCAACCGAGCGTCGCAACGGCTATCTGGCCGCGATGGCGGCGCCAGGGCTGACGCCGGCCTACCGCGAAGTGGCGCCCACCGCCGAAGCGGCGATCGCCGAAGTCGGCCAATGGCTGGCCGGCGCTGACCGCCCCGACGCCATCGTGACCAGTAACAGCCTGCTGTTGATGGGCGCGCTCAAGGCCGCCCGCACCGCCGGGCTGCGCATTCCCGAGGACCTGGCCCTGGCCGGCTTCGACAACGAGCGCTGGACCGACCTGGTCGAGCCGGGGATCACCGTGGTCGAGCAACCGGTCGAGGACATGGGGCGCGCGGCGATGTCGTTGCTGCTGGAGCGTTTGAGTAATCCGCAGCTGCCGATCCGCCGCATGGTGATGACCGGCCGCTGCGTGGTCCGCGGCTCTACCGGCGCACGCCCGCGCACCTAGCCGCCCTCGTCGTAGGAGCGCACCCGGGCGCGACGGGCGGCACCGGTGAGGCCTATCGCGCCCAGGTGCGCTCCTACGACGGCGTGGCGGTTGTCGCGGATCGCGCTGTGCGGGTCCTGTCGAAGCACGCCATGTCACCAATCCCCGCCACCCCGTAGGAGCGCACCCGGGCGCGACGGGCGTTACCGGTGGGGCCTATCGCGCCCAGGTGCGCTCCTACAACGGCATGGCGGTTGTCGCGGATCGCGCTGTGCGGGTCCTGTCGAAGCACGCCATGTCACCAATCCCCGCCACTCCG
>NZ_JBEGGL010000004.1:0-431071 GCF_040203315.1 Xanthomonas sp. WHRI 8393
GAAGTGAAACGCAGCTGCGCCGATGGTAGTGTGGCTCAAGCCATGCGAGAGTAGGTCATCGCCAGGGGCTTTACCCGGAACCCTCAGTCCAACAGGACTGAGGGTTTCTTTTTGTCCGAAATTTAAGACAACTGGCCAAAGCCAAAGCCAAAGCCAAAGCCAAAGCCAGAGCCAAAGCCAGAGCCAAAGCCAAAGCCAAAGCCAAAGCCAAAGCCAAAGCCAAAGCCAAAGCCAAAGGCAGAGCCGAAGCCAAAGCCAAAGGCAGAGCCGAAGCCAAGTAACGCCACGGCACTCGGACGCTCTAGGCGCGCCGCCCGGCACCTCGCCACGTTGTGATCGGACACGTAACGCAGCACCTGACGCGTCGGTTTACGCATGTCACTGACACGGTCCAAGGTTGAGCTTTTCTTTCTCACCTCTGCCCCCGACTTTCACGTCGATGCCGAGAGGTGGGTGCTGGCAGTGATGCCGTTGTGCGCGGCAATGACCTACCGCTTGCTTCTACGCAATGCAGATGTACGGGCACAGCACCTTACGCGGACATCTGGGCACAACAAAAAACCCCGCGATGCGGGGTTCTTGTTTTCCTCAGCAAGCCAAGAGATGGCCTGAAATGGTTTGGACTGGCTCTCAGTCGCCCAGTGTCAGAAGCGAGGCATTGCCGCCTGCGGCCGTCGTGTTGACGGTGACGACCTTCTCGGTGGCGAAGCGCAGCAGGTAATGCGGCCCGCCGGCTTTCGGGCCAGTGCCTGACAGACCCTGGCCGCCGAAGGGTTGTACGCCGACGACCGCGCCGATCTGATTGCGGTTGACATAGACATTACCGACCGCGACACGTGTGGTGATGCGATCGATGGTCTCGTCGATGCGCGAGTGCACGCCCAGGGTCAGTCCGTAACCGGTGGCATTGATCTGATCGATGACGACGTCGAGTTGGTCGGCTTTCCAGCGGATGACATGCAGGACCGGTCCGAAAATTTCGCGCTGCAGCTGCGCGAGCGAGGCCAGCTCGTACGCACGCGGGGCGAAAAAGCTGCCGTCGGCAGTGGCGGGATCCAGGATGGTGGTGCCGATCAGGCGGGCTTCGCGATCCATGCGCGCCGCATGATCGTCGAGGATCTTGAGTGCATCTGCGTCGATGACGGGGCCAACATCGGTGGACAGCAGCGCAGGATCGCCGATCTTCAGCTCTCCCATTGCGCCGGCCAGCATGGTCATGACCTTGTCGGCGATGTCGTCCTGCACGAACAGCACGCGGGCCGCCGAGCAGCGTTGGCCGGCGGACATGAAGGCGCTGGAGATCGCGTCCTTGACGACTGCTTCCGGCAACGAGGACGAGTCGGCGATGAAGGCGTTCTGGCCACCGGTTTCGGCAATCAGCACACCGATCGCGGCATCGCGAGACGCCAGGGTCCGGTTGATGACGCGTGCGGTCTCCGTGGAGCCGGTGAAGGCGACGCCCGCCACGCGCGGATCATTGGTCAGCGCGGCGCCGACGGTGGCGCCGTCGCCCGGCAGGAACTGCACGACCGCTTCGGGGATACCCGCTTCGTGCAGCAGCTTCACTGCGGCGTAGCCGATCAAGTTGGTTTGCTCTGCAGGCTTGGCGATCACGCTGTTGCCGGCAGCCAATGCGGCGGCGACCTGGCCGAGGAAGATGGCGAGCGGGAAGTTCCAGGGGCTGATGCAGACGAAGACACCGCGGCCATGCAGCTGCAGTTCGTTGGATTCGCCGGTTGGCCCGGGCAGACGCTCGGGTGCGCCGAACTGCGCGCGTGCCTGGGCTGCGTAATAACGCAGGAAGTCGACCGCCTCACGCACTTCGGCCACGGCGTCGGGCAGGGTCTTGCCGGCCTCCTTGACGCAGATCGCCATGAACTCGGGCATGCGTGCTTCGAGCAGGTCGGCGGCATGCTCCAGGATGGTGGCGCGGCTGGCCGCCGGCGTGCGGTTCCAGGCCGGCTGCGCGGCAGCGGCGGTTGCCAGCGAGGTCTGCACGGTGGCCGGATCGGCCGGCTGCCAGTGCCCGACCGTTTCGCGTCGGTCAGCCGGGTTGCGCACCGCCTCGCTCGGCGTGCTGATCACCGCGCCGGGCACCAGCGGACCGGCCTTCCATGGCTTGATGGCGGCATTGAGTTGCTCGGCCAGCTGCCGCAGATCGTTGTCGTTGGCGAGATTGGCGCCCATGGAGTTTTTCCTGTGTTGGTTCTGGCTGCGCAACAGATCGGTGGGCAGCGGAATCTTGGGATGCGGAATGGAGCCGAACGAGGACACCGCTTCGACCGGATCGCGGATCAGGTCTTCGATGGCGACGTCCTCGTCGGTGATGCGATTGACGAAGCTGGAATTGGCGCCGTTCTCGAGCAGGCGACGCACCAGGTACGGCAGCAGATCCTCGTGCGAGCCGACCGGGGCGTACACGCGGCATGGCAGTCCCAGGCGATCGGCCGGAATCACTTCGGCATACAGGTCATCGCCCATGCCGTGCAGTTTCTGGTGTTCGTAATGCTTGGTCGTTGCGATTGCGCGTACCGCCGCGATGGTCTGCGCGTTGTGCGTGGCGAACATCGGATACAGCGCATCGCTGTGCGCGAACATGCGGCGCGCGCAGGCCAGATACGACACGTCGGTATTCTGCTTGCGGGTAAAGACCGGGTAGCCGGGGTGGCCTTCGATCTGTGCGCGCTTGATCTCCGCGTCCCAGTACGCGCCCTTGACCAGACGCACCGGAATGCGACGGCCGACGCGGCGCGCCAGATCGGCGAGAAAATCGATCGTGTACGGCGTGCGCTTCTGATACGCCTGCACCGCCAGGCCATAGCCCTCCCATCCATCCAGCGACGGGTCGGAGAAGGTGGCCTCGATGATGTCCAGCGACAGTTCCAGACGGTCGGCTTCTTCGGCATCGACGGTGTAGCCGATGCCGTAGGACTTGGCCAGTTGCGCCAGCTCGAGCACGCCCGGCACCAGTTCGGCCATCACGCGTGCGCGCTTGGCATGCTCGTAGCGCGGATACAGCGCGGACAATTTGATCGAGATGCTGGGCGCCGCAAAGACATCGGTACCGACGAAGCTGCCGCTGCGGCCGATCGCGTGGATGGCATCGCGGTACGCCTGCAGATAGCGCTGCGCATCCTTCATGGTCAATGCGCCTTCGCCGAGCATGTCGAAGGAATAGCGGTAATCGGCGTTGTCGCCCTTGCGCGAACGCGACAGGGCCTCACCGATGGTGCGGCCCATGACGAACTGGTGGCCCATGATCTTCATCGCCTGGCGCACTGCCAGGCGAATCACCGGCTCGCCGACGCGGCCGATCAGGCGCTTGAACGCACCCGGCACGTCGGCGCGGGTGAGGTCGTTGAGCTGCACCAGCTTGCCGGTGAGCATCAGGCCCCAGGTCGATGCGTTGACCAGCACCGAGTCGCTGCCGCCGACGTGTTTTTTCCAGTCCGCATCGCCGAGCTTGTCGCGGATCAGCTTGTCTGCGGTGTCCTGGTCGGGAATGCGCAACAGCGCTTCGGCCACGCACATCAGCAGCACGCCTTCTTCGCTGCCCAGGTCGTACTGGCGCATGAAGGCTTCGATCGCGCCCTGGTCCTGCGCACGTGCGCGGACGCGGGTGACCAGATCGGCGGCCACCGCCTGCACCTTGGCCTGTTCGGCGGCGGGCAGACGCGCCTGGTCGAGCAATTCGCGGACGTGCTCGGTTTCGTCCTTGAGCCAGGCGGCGGTGATCGCCGCACGCAATGCGCCGGGTGCGGCAGGCAGCTCGGGCGCCAGCAGCGGGCGCGCAACTGAGGGAGAGGCAAGCGGGTCGAGCTGAGCGTTCATGCGAAGGGTGCCTGGGAATCCGTGCTCATTCTAGAGAGCCGCAGCCCCTGCGCACTTGTGTGGAAGCGGCAACTTTTCCGCCGTTTTGTGCACGTGGCCGGTGCAGGCCCAAAACGGATTCGATCCTTGCCGGCCGCAGCCGCGGACATCGGCATATGCACCGGGAAGTGATTGATTTACGCGTGTTTTTAGCTGCACTGCAGCAATCGAATGATTGCCGGAAACGCTTGCCGCATGCGTTCGTGCGGGTCTACCATCGGGCCATTCCCGCAGTGCGCTGCGTGTTGCCAATGATCGAAGTACTGCCGTTGATGTCCGAAGGGGTCGGGACGCAGTTGCGGTTGCGGCCTCCGCGGGCATTGTCGGCCAGGCAATTCGTGCAGCTGTTCGCAGTGTTGGCGGGAACGATGTGGGTATTTGCGGGCCTGGGGTGGTGGACCGGCAATGCATTCGCGCCGGTGTTCGCCCTGTTGCACAGTGGTGTGGTGGCGCTGGCGCTACGGCAGTTGTGGCGAAGTGGCGAGCGCGAAGAAGCGATCCGGGTAGGGGAGACCGTTGTCGAGGTGTTTCCATCCAGACATGCGCCACCAGCGTTTCAGGCACATCCGCATTGGGTGCGGTTATGCATGGAACGCGACGACAGGGTGGTGCTGGTCAGCAGCGGCAAGCAGATCGAGATTGGAAGTTTTCTCGGGCCGGCCGAACGTGTGGAACTGGCAACTACGCTGAAACGCTTGCTCGCGGCCGCCAATGGCCGTCACCGATGACGTAAGGGTCTAGGCAATGACGCAACGCAGCAGCTGGAAGGCGACGTATCCGAAATTGGCTTTGGCGATGCTGGCGCTGTCGAGCGCCTCGGTTGCCTGGGCGCAGTCGGCCGACCCGAAGGAATGGCAGCTCAACATGGGCCGCGGGGTCACCCAGACCGCGCGCATGGCCTACGAGGCGCACATGGTGGCGCTGTGGGTCTGCGTGGTGATCGGCGCGCTGGTGTTCGGTGCGATGGGCTATGCGATCTTCAAGTTCCGCAAGTCCAAGGGGGCGGTGGCCGCGCAATTCAGCCACAACACCACGGCAGAGGTGCTGTGGACGGTGATCCCGGTGCTGGTGCTGATTGCGATGGCCTGGCCGGCAACGGCCAAGCTGATTGCGATGTACGACACCCGCGAGTCGGAAATGACCGTCAAGGTCACCGGCTACCAGTGGATGTGGAAATACGAGTATCTGGGCCAGGGCGTGGAGTTCACCAGCCGGCTGGCGCGCGAATCCGATCGCATCCGCCAGAGTGGCGAGCGTCCGACCGCTGCATCGCAACCGCATTATCTGCTGGACGTGGACAATCGCCTGGTGCTGCCGGTGAACACCAAGATCCGTTTCGTGATCACCGCCGACGACGTAATCCATGCGTGGTGGGTGCCGGCCCTTGGCTGGAAGCAGGACGCAATCCCCGGCATCGTCAACGAGGCATGGACCAATATCGAGCAGCCGGGCGTGTATCGCGGGCAGTGCGCCGAGTTGTGCGGCAAGGATCATGGCTTCATGCCGATCGTGGTGGAAGCGCTGCCCAAGGCCGAATTCCAGCGCTGGCTGGCGGCCCGTCGCAGTGCCAGCGCAGCGCCTGCCGCACCGGCCGGCACCCCGGCGCCGGCGTCCACACCTGCAGCACCGCCTGCCGGTGAGGCCGCTCCAGCCGCAGCGCCTGCTCCGACCGCCGCACCGACCGCCGCTCTTTAATCGCCCGCAACCGCACCGCTTCGTAGAGGTCGTTCCGTCATGGCGCATACCGCAGTCGATCACCACGGACACCACCAGCCCGGTTTCGTCGAGCGCTGGTTTTTCTCGACCAATCACAAGGACATCGGCACGCTGTATCTGCTGTTTTCCTTCGTAATGTTCATCATCGGCGCGGCGATGAGCGTGGTGATCCGCGCTGAACTGATGCAGCCCGGGCTGCAGTTCGTCAAGCCGGAATTCTTCAACCAGATGACCACCGTGCATGCCCTGGTGATGATCTTCGGCGGGGTGATGCCGGCCTTCGTCGGCCTGGCCAACTGGATGATTCCGCTGCAGATCGGCGCGCCGGACATGGCGTTGCCGCGCATGAACAACTGGTCGTTCTGGTTGCTGCCGGTGGCATTTACCTTACTGCTGCTGACGCTGTTCCTGCCCGGCGGTGCGCCGGCCGGCGGCTGGACGCTGTACCCGCCGCTGTCGCTGCAGGGCGGCTACAACGTGGCCTTCAGCGTGTTCGCGATCCATGTGGCCGGCGTCAGTTCGATCATGGGTGCGATCAACATCATCGCCACCGTGCTGAACATGCGCGCGCCGGGCATCGACCTGCTGAAGATGCCGATCTTCTGCTGGGCGTGGCTGATCACCGCCTTCCTGCTGATCGCGGTGATGCCGGTGCTGGCCGGCGCGGTGACCATGCTGCTGACCGACAAGTTCTTCGGTACCAGCTTCTTCAATGCGGCCGGCGGCGGCGACCCGGTGATGTACCAGCACATCTTCTGGTTCTTCGGGCATCCGGAGGTCTACATCATGATCCTGCCGGCGTTCGGCGTAGTCAGTGAGATCATCCCGACCTTCAGCCGCAAGCCGCTGTTCGGCTATCAGGCGATGGTCTATGCGATCGCGGCGATCGCGTTCCTGAGCTTCATCGTGTGGGCGCACCACATGTTCACCGTGGGCATGCCGCTGGGCGGCGAAATCTACTTCATGTTTGCCACGATGCTGATCTCCATCCCGACCGGGGTGAAGGTGTTCAACTGGGTCAGCACGATGTGGAAGGGCTCGCTGACGTTCGAATCGCCGATGCTGTGGGCGGTGGCGTTCGTGATTCTCTTCAGCATCGGTGGATTTTCGGGCCTGATGCTGGCAATCGTGCCGGCGGATTTCCAGTATCACGACACCTATTTTGTGGTTGCGCATTTCCATTATGTGCTGGTCACCGGTGCGGTCTTCGCGCTGATTGCGGCGGTGTACTACTGGTGGCCGAAGTGGACCGGGCGGATGTACAACGAGACCTGGGCCAAGTTCCATTTCTGGTGGACGATGGTGTTCGTCAATCTGCTGTTCTTCCCGCAGCATTTCCTTGGCCTGGCCGGCATGCCGCGGCGGATCCCCGATTACAACGTGGTGTTTGCCGACTGGAACCTGATCAGCTCGATCGGCGCGTTCGGCATGTTCGCCACGCCGTTCCTGATGGCCGGCATCCTGCTCGCCTCGCTGCGCAGCGGCGCCAAGGCCGACGCACGTGCCTGGGAAGGCGCCAAGGGACTGGAGTGGACGGTGCCGTCGCCGGCACCGGCGCATACCTTCACCGTGCCGCCGGTGATCAAGCCTGGAGATCTTGCGCATGAAGACATCGGTCACTGAGTCCGCGCCGCCGGCTGTGGCACGTCTGCTCTCCGCTGCCGAACGGCAGGCGCAACAGCGTCGTGCGGTGCGCCGCACGGCGATCACCGTCGGCGTCATCGCCCTGCTGATCTATGCGGGTTTCATTGCGTCGGGAGTCATCGGGCGGTGAACGCGCGGGCGCCCGCACCTGCACCGACGGCCGGCCTGTTCAAGCTGCTGGGCGTGGTGTTGGGCGTGTTCGTGCTGACCTTTTCGCTGGTGCCGCTGTATCGCATTGCGTGCGAAAAAGTCTTCGGCATCCGCATGGAGCGCGCGCCGGGCAGTACGCGTGGCAATGCCGCCGCGAGTGCAGGGGCTGGCAAACGCACGGTGCGGGTGGAGTTCGATGCCGGGGTCAATTCCAAACTGCCATGGACCTTTCATCCCGAGCAGATGACGATGGATGTGGTGCCGGGCGAACTCAATGAGGCGCTGTACTTCGCACGCAACGACAGTGCGCGGGCAGTGGTCGGCAGTGCGGTGCCATCGGTCGCACCGGCGCGGGCATCCGGATACTTCAACAAGACCGAATGCTTCTGTTTTACCGCGCAGACCTTGCAGGCCGGCGAAACGCGCGACATGCCGCTGCGTTTCATCGTCGACCCGGCGCTGCCGCCAGAAGTCACCACGATCACCCTGTCCTACACGTTCTATCGCAACGACACCCTGACCTCGGAGTTGCAGGGCGGTGGCGCATCCAGCGCGCCGCGCGCGGCGCCTTGATCCTTCATCCACACGCAGCACCGACACGGAAGCAACGCCATGGCCGACCATAGTCCCAACGCCGATGCGTATTTCGTCCCGAGCCAGAGCAAATGGCCCTTTGTCGGGTCGATTGCGATGTTCGTGATGATGATCGGCGTGGCCAGCTGGCTCAACGATGCGGCATGGGGGCGCTGGACGTTCTTCATCGGCATGGCGATGTTGCTGGCGACCTTGTTCATGTGGTTTGGCGATGTCATCCGCGAATCCAACGCCGGGCACTACAACCGCCAGGTGGACGGCTCCTTCCGCATGGGGATGGTGTGGTTCATCTTTTCCGAGGTGATGTTCTTCTGCGCCTTCTTCGGCGCGTTGTTCTACACGCGTGTGCTGACGCTGCCCTGGCTGGGCGGCGAAGGCGATGGCGTGATGACCAACGAGCTGCTGTGGAACGGCTATTCCGCTGCATGGCCGACCAATGGCCCCGGCACGATCGGTGGGCAGTTCCAGACCATTCCCGCCTGGGGCCTGCCGCTGATCAATACGCTGATCCTGCTCAGCTCCGGCGTGACCTTGACCATTGCGCACCACTCGCTCAAGGGCGGCCGTCGCGGCGCGCTATTGCTGTGGCTGGGCCTGACCGTGCTGCTGGGTTGCGTGTTCCTGTTCCTGCAGGCCGAGGAATATATCCACGCCTACACCGAGCTCAATCTGACGCTGGGATCGGGCATCTACGGCTCGACCTTCTTCATGCTCACCGGCTTCCACGGCATGCACGTACTGCTGGGCACGATCATGCTGGCGGTGATGTGGCTGCGGGTGGCGCGCGGGCACTTCACCCGCGACAACCACTTCGCCTTCGAAGCGGCGGCCTGGTACTGGCACTTCGTCGACGTGGTGTGGCTGGCGTTGTTCCTGTTCGTGTATGTACTTTGAGGGCGGGGATTGGGGAGTCGGGATTGGGGATTCGCAAGAGCGATCTGCGTTTGCTGTTACCAATCCCCAATCCCCAATCCCCAATCCATCGGCCGCGTCAGCGGCCGAGCCCATGCGGCTTGATCCAGCCGGTGTAGATGCCGAGGATCACGACGGCGATCAGTGCGACCGATAGACCGATGCGCCAGGTCAGTGCGTTGACTGTGCGCTTGGTTTCGCCACGGTCGGTGAGCAAGTAGTACAGGCCCGCACCCAGGTTCCACAGGATCACGATCAGGAAGGCGACAATCAGCAACGTCTTGAGCGAATCGTTCACAACAGCCCCGGTGGTCGTCGGCGTGGTAGCGGCATTGCACGCCTTTTTGCGTCGCTTGTCATGACGCGCAAGCACACGGCGGTGTTGGGATGGTGTCTGGCCGTGCTGGTCAGTGCGGGGTTTGCGGCGCTTGGTCAGTGGCAGCTGCAGCGCATGCACGACAAACAGGCCTTGCTGGAACGCGCAGCGCATGTGCGGCAGACGCCGTTGACCCTGGTGCAGGCGCTGGCCACGCCGCATGCGCTGGCCTGGGTGAGCGGAGAGGTGCGGTTCCTGCCGCAGCAGGTGCTGCTGGACAACCAGCTGCATGCCGGGCGCGCCGGTGTGCGGATCTATCAACTTGCCGCGCCGCAAGGCAGCCCGGTCACGCTGCTGGTCGATCTGGGCTGGCTGCCATTGCCGGCCAATCGGCAGTTGCCGACGATCACCCCGCTGCAAGGCACCCGGACACTGCAGGGCTTGCTGAGTGCGCCGCCGTCGGCCGGACTTGCGATCGGGCCGGCGTTGGCCGCCGGCAATGCGCCGCAGACCTGGCTGGCCACGCGCCTGGATACCAGCGCCCTGCGCAGCGCGTTGGGCAGGCGCGACATTTCGTCGCAGGTCCTGCGCCTGGATCCCGCCCTGCCGGTCGGGTATGCACGCGACCTGGAGATGCTGCCGAACACGCTGCCACCCGCGCGGCACTTGGGTTATGCGGTGCAATGGTTCGGTCTGGCCGCGGCCGTGCTGGCCACTGCGACGCTGCTGAGCTGGCGTGCGCGTCGCCGCCGTCAACGCGGGCACTGACGCCTGCGGCATGAGAAAATCGCCGGCATGACCTCCTCCACATCGGCCACGCCGCATTCGGTCAAACGCGGCCGCAGGATGCTGATTGCACTGGCGGTGCTGTTCTTCGGCTCGATGTTGCTGGCCGGCGTGCTGCGCTTCTCCGGATGGCAGCCGGCATCGATGCGCAATCACGGCGAACTGCTCAAGCCGCCCGCCGACCTGCGCGGGTTGGTGCCGGTGCGCGCGGACGGGCAGCCGTATGCCTGGACGCCTGCAGAACGTGTGTGGCGGATTGCGCTCGCACCGCCTGCCGGCTGCACGCAGCAGTGCGTGATGTTGGCGGCCGAACTGGACAAGGTATGGCAGCTGCTCGGCCATCGCGCCGACAAGGTGGAGGTGTTGTGGATCGGCGCCCCGCCGGCCGGTCTGCCGCCGATGCCGGCCCTGCGTGTACTGCGCGACGACGCGCGGCTGCGGCAGGGCCTGCCGCGTGCCAACGATGCCGCCGGCGTGCCGGTGTATGTAATCGACCCGAATGGCTTCGTGATCCTGCGGTACGCCCCGGGGTTCGACCCGGCCGGCCTGCGTGCCGATCTGGTCAAGCTGCTGAAACTGATGTGAGCCCGTTTCGATGAATCTGTTTGCGCCACCGGCATTGTTCCGCCACTTCCATCGCATGGCCTGGCTGGCTGCGTTGTTCACTGCGAGCACGATCCTGTTCGGGTCGTTCGTGCGCCTGTCCGATGCCGGCATGAGCTGCCCGGACTGGCCGACCTGCTACGGCCGCGTCACCTGGCCGCAGACCAGCGACGAAGCCAATACGCATGTGGCCAGCAAGATCCGGCCGCTGGAATCGCACAAGGCCTGGCGCGAGCAGGTGCACCGCTTCCTGGCCGGCGCGCTCGGGGTGGAGGTGCTGGTGCTGTCGTTGCTGGCGGTGCGCCGCCGCCGCATGGGCATCGCCCAGGTGGTTTCTGCCGCGGTGCTGGTGGCTTTGTCGATTCCGCTGTACATGTCCGGCTGGCACAGGCTGGCGTTCGGCGTGGCGATCGCGGGCGAGGCCATCCTGCTGCTGGCGGCGCTGCGCTGGAGCAACATCGACCTGGCGCGTGCGGCGGTGTTGACGCTGGCGGTGGTGATCTTCCAGGCGCTGCTGGGCATGTGGACGGTGACGCTGCTGCTCAAACCCATCGTGGTGATGGGCCATCTGCTCGGCGGCATGCTGATGTTCTCGCTGCTGGTGTGGATGGCCTGGCGCGCGACGCATCTGCCGATCACGCTGGCCGATGCCTCGCGGCTCAAGTGGCTGCTGCGTGCGGGTGTGGCGGTGCTGGGCCTGCAGATCGCCCTCGGCGGCTGGGTCAGTGCCAATTACGCGGCGCTGGCCTGTGGCGGCGGTAGCTGGTCGGCCGACAATTTCCCGCGCTGCGTCAGTCAGTGGTGGCCGCCGCATGACTTCCGCGAAGGCTTCACGCTGTGGCGCGGGATCGGGGTGGATTACGAAGGCGGTGTGCTCGATGGCGCAGCGCGTATCGCCATCCAGATGGCGCACCGGTTGTGGGCAATTGCGACGGCGCTGTATCTGTGGTGGCTGGCCTGGCGCCTGTCGCGTTCGCCGGGCATGCGGGTGTGGGCCGGTGCGCTGGCGGTACTGGTGGCGGTGCAGGTGACGCTGGGCATGCTCAACGTCAAGTTGGCGTTACCGCTGGAAGTGTCGGTGCTGCATAACGGCGGCGCGGTCGCATTGTTGTTCGTGCTGGTCTCGCTGCTGGCGCGGCTGCGCGCGCCGGAGTGAGCATGGCTGTCAGCGCACGCGATTACTGGGATCTGACCAAACCCAAGGTGGTGGCACTGATCGTGTTCACCGCCTTGGTGGGCATGTTCCTGGCCATCCCCGATGTGCCGACGTGGGTGCAGGTGCGCACCGGTGCGTTGGGCTTTCTAGGCATCTGGCTGGCGGCGTCGGCGGCGGCGGCGATCAACCAGTTGCTGGACGCCAAGATCGACGCGCAGATGGCGCGGACCTCGTGGCGGCCGCTGGTGGTGGGCAAGGTGCGGCCGTGGCAGGTGCTGCTGTTTGCCGGCGTGTTGATCGTGATCTCCATGACCATCCTGGTGGTCTGGGTGAATGTGATCACCGCGGTGCTGACGTTTGCGTCGCTGATCGGTTACGCGGTGATCTACACCGTGTACCTGAAGCGTGCGACCTCGCAGAACATCGTGATCGGCGGCCTGGCCGGCGCCACGCCGCCGATGCTGGGCTGGGCCGCAGTGACCGGCTTGCCGACCAGCGCCGACTGGATCAACGCCTCGCTGCTGGTGCTGATCATCTTCATCTGGACGCCGCCGCATTTCTGGGCGCTGGCGATCTTCCGCCGTGCCGATTACGCCAAGGCGGCGATCCCGATGCTGCCGGTCACCCATGGCGTGCCGCATACGCGCAAGCAGATCCTGGTGTACACGGTGCTGCTGGCGATCGTGACCCTGCTGCCGGTGGCGGTGGGCATGAGTGGGCTGTTCTACCTGGGCGGCGCGGTGGTGCTCAACGTGGTGTTCCTCTGGTACGCCTGGCGCATGCTCGACCCGCCGGACGAGCTGTTCTCGATGAAGATGTTCGGTTACTCCATCGTCTACCTGATGGCGCTGTTCGCGTTTCTGATGGTGGACCACCTGCTGTTGCCGTGGGTGCGCTAGCGGCAGCGAATGCCAGCTGCTGCCATCAAGGCGATCGATAGGGCTGCGACCGAGGCAGCCGTCAGGCGGATGCGGTCGGTGGCTGGGACCGGCCCATCTCGCTCTTACACACCCGTTGTGCGTGCCGTTGGGCATCCGGCGCGCAATCGCTACTTAATGCACTCAAATTCGCCGCGTAGCGGGCTGCTCGCTCACGCCGGCTCAGCTCAACCAGCTGGCGCAGTCGCTGGTGTTCTTGCTGTCGCAGCTGCTCTGCATCTTCTGCTGCAGGCGCGTCAGCACCGCATTGCCTTCCTGGCGATGCTGCTTGCTCCAGGTCTTCAACGTGGCGCCCAGCGTGGCGAAGCGCTGCCGGGTGCGTTGGCGGTAGCCATCGGGCTGCCCGGCCAGCTCGCCGATCACCTGCGTGGCAGCGGCCTCGATGCCGGCGGTGTCGTCCGGGCTGAGCCGGATCAGGCCATCCACGTACATCACGCCCCATTGCACGCGAGTGGCGGGGCCTTGCGCGCTTTCGTACGCCTTCCTGAGCCAGGACAACGCGGTCTTCTTATCGCCGCGTTGTTCGGCCAGATCGGCCAGCTCGGGCATGTAGTAGTAAGGCGTCTTGCTGCGCGTCAACTCGGCCAGCAGCAACTGTTCGGCGCCGCTGCGGTCGCCCACCTCGCCGAGCAATGCCGCGGCGGTGCTGATGGTGGATTGGCGCTCCTCATCGGTCCTGGCGGTGTCGGTCGCCCATTGCACGCGTTGCTGCACGGTGTCGACCACGGCCTTGGGCAACGGCGGTTGCGGGCCCTTGGCCTCGGTTTCGGTGGGCTGGCCTTGTGCCAGGCGTGCCAGCTGGATGCGCGCATACGCGGTGCCGAGCCGGTCGGCGATCGGCAGTGCGGTGTCGGCGTAGACCTTGTCCAATGCCAGATTCAGCGCATTGGACAAGGCAGTGCGCTCACCGGCATCGCTGCTGGCAGCGGCGACCAGCCGTGCAGGCATGTAGCTCAGCGTGCCGAGATTGGCGCGCACCTCTGCCGGATCGGCCAGCACTGCTTCCAGCAACGTGCGTGACGCCGCGCTGGGTGCAGGCGGTTCCTTGGCTGCGGTAATCGCTGTCAGGGCGAAGCTGCGTTGCAGGGCCGGCTGTGGCGCCGACCTGGACAGGCGCGTGAGCACATCCACGGCCTGCTCCGGCTTGACCAGCCGATCGTCGGTGCCCCAGGCATAGTTGCCGAGCACGGCCCAGTCGTCCGCGCTGAGCTGCTGCGGGGTCTGCAATGCGGTGTCGAGCAGTTGCCTGGCGGTACTGGTGCTCTTGGCCGCGACCCGCAGCACATCGGCCAGACGTGCGTTGTCGGCATCGCCGGCCAGGCGGGTGATCTCGCTGCGATCCGGGCGCAGCACGATGATGGTGGGGTAGCCCTTGATGCCGAAGCGCTCGCCCCAGGCCTGCGCGCCCTCCGAATCGCCGTCCAGATGCACCGCCACGAATTGCTGGGTGCGGGCGATGAAGGTCGGGTCCTTGAACAAGGTGGCCTTCAGGCGATTGCAGGGCGGGCACCAGGCCGCACCCCAGTACAGCAGGATCGGCTTGCCGCTTTCCCTGGCCTCGGCGAAGGCATCTTCGACATCGCCCTCGCGCCAGGCGATGCTGGACGCAGGCGCCGGCGTGGCGGCCGCCTTGGTCTGTGTCGGGGCTGGCGGCGTGGCGGGCTTGTTGCAGGCAGTGAGCGTGGCCAGCACCGCCAGCAGCGCGATCAGGGACGGGGCAGGGCGTCGGAACGATAGCGTCATGGCAATCACCGATGGGGGCGGCAGCAAGGTGGATCGAACACTCTAGCGAGCGGCACTGTGCCAGCGTCGGAGTGCGTCATAACCGTTGTATATCTGCTTACAACCGGCACCGGCACGCAACGCGAACCGGTGTCGCGTCGGGCGTAGCGGGCCGGCGATGGCGCGCAGGCAACGCGCCGGCGGCAAGCAAGCCTTTGCAGGGCACGCCGCGTGGGATGCGCCATGTGTCGTCGATCAGACCACCGCCGTGCAGTGGCCGTTACCTTCAATGACCACCGGGAGTGATCTGCGGCTCGCCCGGCGCGTTGCGCGCATAACGCGCGGCCACGAATGCGCAGACAATGAGCTGTAGCTGGTGATACAGCATGATCGGCAACACGATCGCGCCCAGGCCACCGCCGGCGAACATCACCTTGGCCATCGGTACGCCGGTGGCCAGGCTCTTCTTCGAACCGCAGAACACGATCGCGATCTCGTCGGCGCGGTTGAAGCGCAGGCGCCGCGCGATGAAGGTGATCGAGAGCATCGCCACCGTCAGCAACAACGCGGCGGCACCGAGCACCGCGAGCAAGGCCGGCAACGGCGTCTTCTGCCACAGACCTTCGTTCACCGATGCGCTGAAGGCGGTGTAGACCACCAGCAGGATGGTGCCCTGGTCGGTGTAACGCAGCACGGCGCGATGCCGTTCGACCCAGCCGCCGATCCACGGGCGCATGAAATGGCCAGCCAGGAACGGCACCAGCAACTGCAGCAGGATCTTGCCGATCGCCTCGGCCGGGTGCGCCATCGCGCCCTGGCTGCCGACCAGGGCGCCCATCAGCAACGGTGTGAAAAACACCCCCAGCAGGCTGGAAAGCGAGGCGGCACACACGGCCGCCGGCACGTTGCCGCGCGCCATCGAGGTGAAGGCGATCGACGATTGCACCGTGGATGGCAGCGCGCACAGGAACAGCACGCCGATATACAGCTCCGGTGTCAGCGCAAGATGCGCGAGCGGTTTGAACAACAGCCCGAGCAGCGGGAACAGCACGAAGGTGCAGGCCAGGATCACCAGATGCAGGCGCCAATGCAGCGCGCCGGCCTTGACCGCCTCGCGCGACAGGCGCGCGCCGTGCAGGAAGAACAGCGCGGCGATCGCCACGTCGGTGACATCGTCCATGACCGCCGCGGCGGTGCCGGAGACCGGCAGGAACGAGGCGAGCGTGACCGTGCACAGCAGCGCGAGGGTGAATGGATCAATGCGCAACCGCGCCAGCCAGTGTTTGATCATCGTGCGTATTCAGGGGGAGGGCTGCCTGCAGAGTGCCATTGTAGAGGCCAGCGTGCACCGTGCGAGTCGGCCGCGCAGCGCAGGCCGGGGACGCATGCGTGCTCGCACCGGCTCCGGCAGCAGCGTGCGCTTGCGCCTGCCTGCAGCGCTGCAGACGGCGCCGCGTGGGGTGGTGAGCGATTCGTGCGATGCGTCGAGATTCCGCTGCGCGGGCGCTTCTGGCACGCACATCCTTTGTTAGATTCCGGTTGCACACGCCGCGCGTATCCGTGCCCGAACGGTGTCCGCGCGCTGCGTCCATGTTCGCTCGTGTTTCCACGCAAGGCCTAAGGAAAGGAGCCAGTCCATGCACTACGACCAATATCAACAGACCTTTGCGCTTTCCGCCCTGGCCAACTGGGTGGGCGATCGCAGGGGCAGCCAGCCGGCGTTGCAGGCGGACTACCAGGCCACGTTGCTGCAGACGCTGGCATCGGCCGACACCCAGGACCGGATCGGCGACTGGCAACTGGTGTGGGGGCCGCAGGTCTGGCAGGCGGCCGATTCGTCGCTGTCGGGCAATGCCATGTACGTGGCGCATACCGACGCCATGCCGGGCATCGGCGAGGCGTATGTGGTCGCGTTGAGCGCCACCAACCCGGAGTCGCTCTACGACTGGTTCACCGAAGACTTCGATGTGTCCTCGGTGGTGGATTTTGCGACCTACACGCCGTTGCTCGGCACCGCGCCGGTTGCGGCGAAGAAACCCGTCAAGCCAGGTTCGGCGGTCATCTCGATGGGGGCCGCCACCGGTGTGTGGCATCTGCTCAACATGGTCAGCCCCTCCACCGCACTGGCGCCGAACACGACGCTGCTGGATTTCCTGCAAGCGCTGGATGGCAGCAAGGCGACGGTGATCTTTGCCGGGCACAGCCTGGGCGGTGCGCTGTCGCCGACCTTGGCGACCTGGTTGAAGACCAACGGCAAGCTGGACAATTTCAGCGCCGTGCACTGCTATCCCACCGCCGGCGCCACGCCGGGCAACGGCGGGTTCGCCGCGCTGTATGCGCAGGCATTACCCTCTCCAGCGCCGGGCGCGGCGCCGTATCAGATCTGGAATGCCGACTTGTGGAACACGCTCGATTGCGTGCCGCATGCCTGGACCGTGCCGATGCTCAGCCAGATCAAGACGCTGTACGGGAACGCGCCGATCAAGGAGATCGATGTGCTGGTCGATGTGGCCATCGCCAATGCGGTGGCGTCCACGGTGAACTACCGGCAGATCGCCAACCAGCCGCTGACCGGCACGCTCACCGGCACCCCCACCACGGTCCTGCAATTTCTCGAGCAGATGGCTTCCCAGCACACCACCGCCTATCAGGCCTTGATTGCCCCGTGGCTCACGCCGGTGTCCGGAACGCCGCAGAGCCAGAGTGCCGACGGCGCGCCCGCGCGCGATGCCCTGATCGAGCGGCTGACCGCGCATGCCGGCCAGGCCGCACTGGCCGATGCCGACAAGATCGAAGCGGTCAGCGCGGCGCTCGGCTCGATGGCCAAGACCTTGTTCAAGCAGCTATGAGCGCGCACCTGCATGCGGCGGCCAGGGCTGGCCGGCTGCGTCGGCAACAGCTGGTCTGACAGCATGCGCCGGGTGCTCAGTGCGCGCCCGAACGCAGGCGCGGCAATGCGCAGTGCGTGCTGGTCGACCTCGTCGAGTCCGTGTGCGCGTTGCCTTGTCTGCAGCGCTTCAATGCGCTGCTGCAGCAGTTGCCGGTGCAACTGGGCCATGGCGTCGTGCAGCGTGCGCGCCTGGCCCGCACACGACAGCGTAAGTCGATCCCCTCGCGTTACCCGCACTACAACGCAGCGAGCGCCTTGAACAGCTCGCGCAATTCGTACTTGTCGGTGTCGTCCAGGCCCTGCGCGCGCTGCTTGTCCTGCAGTTCGTCCAGGCGCTGACGCAGCAATTGCTTGTCCAGTTGCGCGACGACGTCATGCAGCTCCATCGCCCAGCTGTGTTCGTCGCCGGGCAATGCCTGTGCGGCCAATTTCTGCAGCGCGGCCTGTTCGTCGCGTTCGGCGAAGTGTTCCAGCAGCGCACCGGTGCTGATTTCCGGGCGTTGCCGCACCAGTGCCAGCAGTTCCATCAACAGGTCGATGCCGGGCAGGCGCAGGCCGGAAAAATCGTGGTCGCCCTCCAGGCTCATCGCCAGCGACGGCCGCTGCAGCAGGATCGCGATCGACGCGCGCACCAGGCTGCGTTTCTGCGCAGGCGCACCCATGCGGGCAGGTGGCCGTACCTGCGATGTGGACGCCTGTGCCGCCTGATTGACGCCCACGCCGGTGAGGCGCGACAGCTCCTGCTTCATCAGGTCGCCGAACGCGCCTTCGGGGATTTGTGCCAGCATCGGCTTTGCGCGTTCGGCCAGCCGCGCCTTGCCATCGAGCGTGTGCAGGTTGATCTCGCGCGACATCTCGTCGAAGAAGAACTGCGACAGCGGCGTGGCCTGCTTCAGGCGCTGATCGAAGGCCTGCGCGCCTTCCTTGCGCACGATGGTGTCCGGGTCCTCGCCATCGGGCAGGAACAGGAAGAACGCCTGGCGGCCGTCCTTCATGCGTGGCAGCACCGATTCCAGTGCACGCCAGCCCGCCTTGCGGCCAGCGTTGTCGCCGTCGAAGCAGAAGTACACATCCGGCGCGTTGCGGAACAACAACTCGGCATGTTCGGGCGTGGTCGCCGTGCCCAGCGTGGCCACCGCCTGGGTGACGCCAAACTGGAACAGCGAGACCACGTCCATATAGCCTTCCACCACGATCAGCCGCTCGATCTTCTGATTGGCCTGGCGTACCTGCCACAGGCCGTACAACTCGCGGCCCTTGTGGAACAGCGCGGTTTCCGGCGAGTTGAGGTATTTCGGCCCCGGGTCACGGCCGTCGGCCGGCGCGCCCATGATGCGTCCGCCGAAGGCGATCACGCGGCCGCGGCGGTCGAAGATCGGGAACATCACCCGGTCGCGGAACTTGTCGTAGACATGGCCGCGATCGTTCTTGGAAAACAGCCCGGCGCGTTCGAGCACGCTCATGCGGCGCGCATCGGTGCCCAGCGTGTCCTTCAGTGCGCTGTAGCCATCGGGCGCGTAACCGATCTGGAAACGCGCGCGGTTGTCGGCATCCACGCCGCGGCCGTCCAGATAGTCGCGGGCGCGTTCGCTGCCCTCGAGCTGACGCTGGAAGAACTTGGTCGCCGCTTCCAGTGCCGAATACAGCTCGCGGCTGTCGTCCTGCTGCTGCGGGGTGCGTTGCTGGGTCTCGCGCGGGATTTCCATGCCGGCACGCTTGGCCAGCTCGTCGACCGCATCGAGAAATTCGAGGCGGTCGTAATTCATCAGGAAGCTGATCGCGGTGCCGTGCGCGCCGCAGCCGAAGCAGTGATAGAACTGCTTGGTCGGCGAGACCGTGAACGAGGCCGAGCGCTCGTCATGGAACGGGCAGCGCGCCGAGTATTCCTTGCCCTGACGCTTGAGCGGCACGCGACCGCCCACCACCTCGACGATGTCGGTGCGTGCAAGCAGTTCGTCGATGAATGCGTCGGGGATGCGGGCCATCCCGCTAGGATATCCCAGCCGCCGGCGTGCGCCGATTTCAGTGAGCGATGGCCCTCAGCAAAGCGGTGGATGCCGCCCGGGCACGCGCCGCGCCAGGCGCAACATGCGCAATCAACTGCGCGTCGGTGCTTCCGGCGGCTGCAGCGTGGCGTCTGGTTCGGCGGCGACCGGCGGCAGGTTGTCCGTATCCACTCCGGCCTCGCGCAGCTTGCGATGCGAGCGTACGCGCTCGTCGATCACCGCAGTGAGCAGGGCGCCGACGAAGAACACCACCGAGGCGTAGTACATCCATACCAGCAGGATGACCAAGGTGCCCATCGAACCGTATGCGCTGCCAGGCGCGGCCTTGGCGATGTACAGGCCAATGCAGTAGCGGCCCAGTGCGAACAACAATGCAGTGATCACGCCGCCGACAAACGCCTGCCGCCAGTTGACGGTACGATCGGGCAGATAGCGATACAGAAAAGCGAAGGCGAGCGAATACAGCGCCAGGGTGGTGACGTAGCCGATCGCCGGCAGCACTGATGGCAGCCGTGCAAACACCACCTGCAACGCGGTGGTGGCAATCATCGACACGATCAACAAGAAGCCCAGGGCCAGGATCACGCCGAACGAGAACACGCGCTTCTTCAGCCACGCCATCAGGCCTTCCAGGCGCTGCTTGTCGGTGCGGAAGATCAGGTTCAGGGCGTTCTGCAACTGCGCAAACACCGCCGTGGCGCCGATGAACAGCAGCAACGTGCTCCACAGTCCGGCCAACGATCCTACGCCAGGTTGATCGGTGGCGTTGCGGATCACCGTGTCGGCCACCTCCGCCGCGCTGCCACCGGCCAGTTGCGCGATCTGCTGCACCAGCGCTTCCTGCGCAGGCGGATACAGCGATGCGGTCAGCCACAGCAGCAGCACCAGCAACGGTGCCAGCGACAGCAAGGCGTAGAACGACAGCGACGCGGCCTGCGTCATCACGTCGATCTCGAGAAAACGATTGAGCAGTGCCATCGGCAGGCTGCGCTGCAGGCGGCTCAGATGTTTCTGCAGGTGTTCGGTTGAGAGCTTCGTCACCGGCGGGGGAATCCTTGGGCATACCGTTGTGTGCGCAGGCGTCGTAAGGCGAAGCCGGCATGCGGAATGCTTCGCCCGGACCTGTGCTGGCGAAGGTGTTCTAACAGGGCGTGTTCAAAGAGCGGGTGAAAGCGGGCGCTGGATGTTGCGCGTGTGCTGCCGTTGAAACGGCGCTGCAGCCAGCCGCACGCAGGCGGCTCGCTACAGTGCCCTGGCCATCGGGCACAGGGCACTGTGCAGGCGAAGACTCAGCCTGCCAGATGCTGCTTGACCAGCGTCGAGACCAGGCCCATGTCGGCCTGCCCGGCCAGCTTGGGCTTGAGTGCGCCCATCAGCTTGCCGATGTCGGCCGGGCTGCTGGCACCGGTCTGCGCGATGGCTGCCTGGATGGCGGCGACGATCTCTGCTTCGCCCATCTTGGCCGGCAGGTAGCGCTCGATCACCACGATCTCCTCGCGCTCGATCTGCGCCAGGTCGTCGCGTGCGGCAGCTTCGTACTGGGTGACCGAGTCCTTGCGCTGCTTGACCATCTTGTCGAGCACGGCGATCACGGCGGCATCGTCCATCTCGACGCGCTCGTCCACTTCCTTCTGCTTGATCGCGGCATTGATCAGCCGGATCACGCCCAGGCTGTGCTTGTCGCCGGACTTCATGGCGGCTTTCATGTCATCGGTGAGCTGTTGCTTGAGGGGCATGGTGTAACTCCTGGGAGTGCGTGTTGCAGATGTGCCGATGCGCCACGACGGGCGCAGTGCATCGGCAGGAAGTCGGCCTGACAGGCGCGGGTCATGGCAGCGACGCCGGCCGGCTCTGCAGCGCAGAACGCAGCGGTCGCCTGGCATCGAACCAATACAAAAAGCCGGCGACGCTTGCGCGTGCCGGCTCTTGGGTTCCACTCCGATGGGCCGCGCCTTCAGCGCATGCCCGTCGGCAAGGAACCGCGTTCGATCAGTACAAGCGCTGGCGCTTGGTGACGTCGCGCGAGGAACGACGCAACTGACGCTTCACAGCAGCGGCAGCCTTACGCTTGCGCTCCTGGGTCGGCTTTTCATAGAACTCGCGCTTGCGGGTTTCGGCCAGCACGCCGGCCTTTTCGCAGGTGCGCTTGAAACGACGGAGCGCAAATTCGAAGGGCTCGTTCTCGCGGACTTTAACGCTGGGCATGGGTTCTCCAGATAATGGGATTTCCGTCCGGGAGCCCCGGGCGGGTGCGAGCGGACTCGCGTGACGGAATTTCCGGGTTGCCCCGGCGAGCCGCGCATTATAACGACTTGCCAACGACCTGCAAGCCCCCTGCAGCATCTGCGCGAGCAAGCCTGATAAAGCCTGCGCTTGCGAGTGATCCGGTGGCGATGACATGGCCGCGCAGCAGATCGCCCCTGGCCGATCTGCGCAGGGTAAAAGCTGCGAAAATAGCCCGCATGTCCCTGCCTGCCGAGTTGCCGTGAAAGTTCTTGGGATCGAATCATCGTGCGATGAGACCGGCGTGGCGGTCTACGACACCGCGCTGTCGGGCGTGCCGGCGCTGCGGGCCCACGCGGTCTACAGCCAGATCGCGCTGCATGCCGAATACGGCGGCGTGGTGCCCGAGCTGGCCAGTCGCGACCATGTGCGCAAGCTGCTGCCGCTGATCCGCCAGACCCTGGACGAGGCCGGATTGCGGATCGACGAACTCGATGGCGTGGCCTATACCGCCGGCCCGGGCCTGGTCGGCGCACTCCTTGTTGGTGCCGGTGTGGCGCGGTCGCTGGCCTGGGCGCTGGACGTGCCGGCGATCGGCGTGCATCACATGGAAGGCCATCTGCTGGCGCCGCTGATGGAAGACGACCCGCCGCAGCCGCCGTTCGTGGCGCTGCTGGTCTCCGGCGGCCACACCCAACTGGTATCGGTGAAGGCGCTGGGCCAGTACGAGGTGCTTGGCGAGACGCTGGACGATGCGGCCGGCGAGGCCTTCGACAAGACCGCCAAGATGATGGGCCTGCCGTATCCGGGCGGCCCGCAACTGGCGGCGCTGGCCGAAACCGGCACCCCGGGGCGCTACAAGTTCGCGCGGCCGATGACCGACCGGCCCGGGCTGGATTTCAGTTTCAGCGGGCTCAAGACCCAGGTGCTGCTGGCCTGGCGCGGCAGCGACCAGTCCGACGCCACGCGGGCGGACATCGCGCGCGGGTTCGAGGATGCGGTGGTGGAGACGCTGGCGATCAAATGCCTGCGCGCGCTGGATGCGGCTGACTGCAACACCCTGGTGGTGGCCGGCGGCGTGGGCGCCAACAAGCGCCTGCGCGCACGCCTGCAGGACGCGGCGCAGCGGCGCGGCGGCCGGGTGTGCTTCCCGCGGCCGGCCCTGTGCACCGATAACGGCGCGATGATCGCTTTCGCCGGCGCGCTGCGGCTGGAGGCCGGCGAGCGCGCCGACGCGGCAGTGCATGTGACGCCGCGTTGGGATATGGCGGGCTTGCCGCCGCTGGCGGCGGCGCGGGATTCGGGAGTGGGGATTGGAGATTCGTAGAAGCTAGTCCCTCTACCTGCTGTCTGTCGCGCTCTTGCCAATCCCCCAATCCCGAATCCCCAATCACGGCTCCCAATGGACAAAGTTTTTATCGAAGGCCTGGAAATCGATGCGCTGATCGGCATCTACGACTGGGAGCGGCGCATCCGCCAGACGCTGCGGTTCGATCTGGAGATGGGCTTTGACAACCGCATTCCGGCCGCCAGCGACGACATCGCCGATACCCTGAACTACAAGGCGGTGAGCAAGCGGCTGATCGAATTCGTGCAGGCCTCGGACTTCGGGTTGGTGGAGACCCTGGCCGAGCGCTGCGCGGCGATCGTGCTGGACGAGTTCGGCGTGCACTGGCTGCGGTTGAAGCTGAGCAAGCCCGGTGCGGTGCGCGGCGCGCATGCTGTGGGAGTGATCATCGAGCGCGAGCGGGCCCGCTGACGGCCACTGGCCGCGGTATCGGTCGCGAGTTCCGATTCATGGCCGCGCCCCGGAAGACCTGGGTGGCGCGGGACCAGCGATCCACGACCACGCCAACGATCCCCAGCCCCAAGGCGCGGTTCAACCGGACCCGACAAATCCCCAATCCCCAATTCCAAATCCCGACACTTGCCCCCTCGCGGTCGCCTCAGGCTAGAATTGACGGCCATGTAAACGTTTTCTCAAGGATCTCATGGCTGCTGATCGTATCGAAACCCTGATTGCCCAGATGACCGTCGAAGAGAAGGTCGGACAGTTGGGTGTGTTCGCCGACATGGTGCGGCCGTTCGCGCCGGACGTGAATCCCGAAGCCAATGTGCTCAACGCCGACGAGGTGCTGCAGCAGGTGCGCGCAGGCCGGGTCGGCTCGTTGTTCAATGGCGTCGGCGCCGCGCTGGGCGTGCAGATCCAGAAGGTGGCGGTGGAAGAAAGCCGCCTGGGCATCCCGGTGATCCTGGCGGCGGACGTGATCCACGGCATGCGCACGGTGTTCCCGATCCCGCTGGGCGAGGCGGCCAGCTTCGAGCCCGAGCTGGCCGAGCGCACCGCGCGCGCCACCGCGATCGAGGCGACCGCCGCCGGCCTGCACTGGACCTACGCACCGGCCGTGGATATCGCGCGTGACCAGCGCTGGGGCCGTGGCGCGGAAGGCGCCGGCGAAGACGTGGTGCTGGGCGCGGCGTTTGCCGCCGCCCGCGTACGCGGCTTCCAGGGCAGCGATCTGAAGGCCGACGATTGCCTGCTGGCCACCCCCAAGCACTTCGCCGCCTACGGCGCCGTGGCTGCGGGCATGGAATACAACACCGTGGACATCGCGCCGCAGACACTGCGCGATGTGCACCTGCCGCCGTTCAAGGCCGCCTTCGATGCCGGCGCACTGACCGTGATGTCCTCGTTCAACGACATCAACGGCGTGCCGGCCAGTGCCAATCACGAATTGCTGACCGAGATCCTGCGCGGCGAATGGCAGTTCCCCGGCGTGGTGATTTCCGATTACACCGCCGACATGGAATTGATTGCGCACGGCTATGCGGCCGATGAGCGCGATGCGACCAAGAAGGCGTTCCTGGCCGGCCTGGATCTGAGCATGCAGAGCGGCTTCTATGCCGCGCATCTGCCATCGCTGGTGGAAAGCGGCGAGGTGCCGATGGCCACGCTGGATGCCAGCGTGCGCCGCATGCTGCAGCTCAAGGAGGCGATCGGGCTGTTCGACAACCCGTACCGTTCGCTGGATCCGGCACGCGAAGCCGACACCGCGCATCTGCCCGCGCACGATGCGTTGTCGCGCGATGCGGCGCGGCGTTCGATCGTGTTGCTGAAGAACCAGGGCGAGGTGTTGCCGCTGAAGAAAAGCGGGCAGCACATCGCGTTGATCGGGCCGTTCGTGCAGGACCGCGAGAACATCGAGGGGTGCTGGACACTGTTCGGCGACAAGCAGCGCTACGTGACCCTGGAGCAGGGTGTGCGCGCGGTGGTCGACAGCGAGCATCTGACGGTGGTGCCGGGCTGTGGCCTGGAAGACGCGCTGCCGGGCGGTATTTCCGCCGCCATCGATGCGGCGCAGGCCGCCGACGTGGTGGTGCTGGCGCTGGGCGAGCCGCAGCGCTTCAGTGGCGAAGCGCAGTCGCGCACCGAGATCGTGTTGCCGCCGGCGCAGCAGGCATTGGCCGAAGCCATCGCCGCCACCGGCACGCCGATGGTGGTGCTGCTGCGCAATGGCCGCGCGCTGGCCCTGAGCGGTGCGGTGCGCGATGCCGATGCGATTGCAGTGACCTGGTACCTGGGCACGCAGACCGGTACCGGCGTGGCCGACGTGTTGTTCGGCGACTACAACCCCTCCGCGCGTCTGCCGATCAGCTTTCCGCAGGTGACCGGGCAACAGCCGTATTTCTACAACCATCTGCGCACCGGCCGCCCGGAACTGCCGACGCTGTCCGAGTACAAGGCGCGCTGGCGCGAGATGCCCAACGAGCCGTTGTATCCGTTTGGCCACGGCTTGAGCTACACCACCTTTGCGTATGCGCAGCCGCAGCTGAGCAGTGCGCAGCTGGGCTGGGACCAGACCCTGACCATCACCACGCGCGTCACCAATACCGGCCGCGTGGCCGGCGAAGAAGTGGTGCAGCTATATGTGCACGATCGCGTGGCCAGCCGGGTGCGCCCGGTGCGCGAACTCAAGGGTTTCCGCAAGGTGTTGTTGCAGCCTGGCGAAAGTACGGACGTGGTGTTCACCCTGACGCGTGACGCACTGGCCTTTACCAACCATAAGAATGTGTTTGGCGCCGAGCCGGGCGTGTTCGATGTGTGGGTGTGCGCCTCGGCCAAGAGTGGCGAGGCGGTGACGTTCGAGTTGCTGGAGGCCTAAACACCCGCGGGCGTGGTAGGACGCACTCACGCGATACGCAGCGGAGTGCGGCTGCTACGCGGGATTTGAGATGACGGTGACGGACGTGGCCCAAGGGCGCGCCGTCATTGGGTCAGGGAAGATGTAAGCGCATGCCTGGTCGATGTGACCACGGCTCTGCTCGCATCAGTATGTATCGCGCCATGCACCGCACCGGATCGAACGCGGCTTTGCCGCGAAAATCGTGGCCACCGCCAGCACGCATTCGACGCGTGGCGGTGGCACGACTCCCCTGGGCGCGATCTTGCGGAGTTATGCCTCGTTCTCGACTGCTGCCTTGCTCTTGGGCGTCAGCTTGAGCAGGCGCCCGGTGCTGCCGCTGGCTTCGTCTTCCAGCAACCACAGCGCGCCGTCCGGACCCTGTTCCACTTCGCGAATGCGCGCGCCCATGTCGTAGCGGGCCACCTCGCGCGGCTGATCGCCGAGCGAGACCTGCACCAGCGACATCGACGACAAGCCGCCGATAAAGCCGTTGCCGAGCCACGCCGGGAACTGCTTGCCGCTGTAGATCACAAAGCCGGCTGGCGAGATCACCGGTGTCCAGCTGATCTTGGGCGCGGCAAATTCCGGGCGGGTGTTGTGATCCGGGATCGGGGTGCCGTCGTAGTTGTCGCCGTTTGAGACGATCGGGTAACCGTAGTTGGCGCCGCGCTGGATCAGGTTCAACTCATCGCCGCCAAGCGGACCCATCTCGTGTTCCCACAGGCGCCCCTTGCCATCGAAGGCCAGGCCGAGAATATTGCGGTGACCCAGCGACCACACCTGCGCGGCAACGCCGCCCTGCGCAGCGAACGGGTTGTCGGCCGGCACGCTGCCGTCATCGTTGAGACGGATCAGCTTGCCGAGATTGGCTTGCATGTCCTGGGCGGGGGTGAACTTCTGGCGTTCGCTGGAGCTGATCCACAGCTTGCCGTCCGGGCCGAAGGCGAGCCGGTGGCCGAAGTGGCCGTTGCCGGTGACCTTGGGATCCTGGCGCCAGATCACCTTCAGGTCCGACAACGTGCCGCCGCCGCTGGCATCCAGCGTGAGCTTGGCGCGTGCCACTGCTGCGCCGCGGGTATCGCCCTGTCCCGGTTCGGCGTAGCTGACATAGACCAGGCCGTTCTTGGCAAAGCGCGGATGCGCCAGGACATCGCCAAAACCGCCCTGGCCGCCGTACGCCACCGCCGGAATGCCGGTAATGGCGCTCTTGCGGTTGGTCTTCAGGTCCAGCCGCATCAATGCGCCACGTTTTTCGCTGACCAACAGGCTGCCGTCGGGCAGGAAGGTCATTGCCCAGGGTTCGTCGAAATCGGCAACGGTGGTGGCCTGGAACGGCCACTGGGCCTTGGGAATGGCGGCCGCGGGCGCGACGGCAGGCGCAGCACATGCGGCGGCGGCGGTGAACAAGCTGGCCGAGCAGGCCAGGGCAAGCAGACGTCGGACAGACATGAGGTCCTCCAGGGAATGGGCGCAGTGACGTTGCAGCCCTCCCGCAACGTGTCCTGCGTCGGGTTTTAAAGTACCTTACACGACGCCTTCAAGGCCGCCTTGTCGTAGATCACTTTCTTTGTGAGACGTGTGCGTCCCACATTACTGCTTCACCATGAAAAGGAGTTTCCATGGCTGCCACGCAAAAAACGTCACCTGCTTTTATCGCCGCATCCTGGGCTGCATTGCTGCTGGGTGGCATTGCCTACCTGGTCGGGCTATGGAATGCGCAGATGATGCTCAACGAAAAAGGCTATTACTTCACGCTGCTGTTGTTTGGCCTGTTCGCATCGGTGTCGTTGCAGAAGAGTGTGCGTGACCGCGCAGATGGAATTCCGGTGACGGGCCTGTACTACGCGATCTGTTGGTTCTCGCTGGTCATCGCGCTGCTGCTACTGGCAATCGGCCTGATCAACGCGACCCTATTGCTGAGCGAGAAAGGCTTCTACGCGATGGCCTACGCATTGAGCCTGTTCGGCGCGGTTGCGGTGCAGAAAAACACCCGCGATGCGATGGATGTCGCCAACGCATCGCATTACTCACGCGCAGTACCGCCGCCGCTGGACTGATGCACTACAGACAGATTGATACAACAACGCCACCTCCACGGTGGCGTTGCTGTCTTCAGGGCTTGGACTTGTTGTCGCCAGTCACGAGGTCTGTCGCATTTTCCCAGGCACGCTTGACGGCGTGACGGGCCTTGCTCCAGCTCAAGCCATCGGTGCCACGGTTGGCTTCCCATTCGCGGTGCAATTCTGCTTCCACCTGATCGTAGGCGCGTGCATTTTCGCGGATGCGCGCTTCGTGTCCTGCGAGGTAAGCACCTTCGTAATCTTCGTAGCGGTCGCCTTCGGTGTAATACGATTCTTCGGTGAAGCGCTCGCGCCAATAATTGGATACGTTCTGGCTGCGGTCTTCGTCCGGTGCGCGGCCCGGAATCTGATACGGCACGTTCATGCTCGTCTCCGTGTTGAATGTGCGCCCTAACCTAGGCGGGCAGGTGTTAAATCCGTTGCCAGGACAGGTGAGGAGGGCATCAAGGCATGCTGCACTTGGTGACGCTCTCCGGTGCGCCCCTGCGGAACACGGTGCGCCGCGCCCAACGATTCAGCCGGTGGTCGGCGCGCGTCACGTCGCTGCCGATGCAGCCTCGTATGGCAGCGGCGTGGCGCCGGCGGCACACAGGCTGGCTTCGGCATGCTGCAGCGAGGGCTCGTCGGCGTCGATGATGACCAGGACGCGCCCTGCCTGGATTTCGTCCTCGAATTGGCGGCGGACCGGATCGGGGACGGTGGCGCCGATCAGTGCAGACGACCAGGTGCCGACCAGGGCGCCTGCCAGCGCCATGACGCCGGCACCGGCGATGGTGAGGCCGATCGGAGGCACGGCGATGGCAACCAGTCCGGCGACCAAGCCCGCAGCGCCACCCGTGGCGGCGCCACGCGCTGCAGCAGGGAGAAAATCCGTCTTGGCATCCTTGCGTTCATCGGGAATGCCTTGCAGCTCGATATCCGAACGGGCAATCAAGGACAGCGCATCGTTGTCGATGCCGGCGCTGCGTGCGGCCTGCATGACGCGTTGCGCACTTTCGATATCGGGCGTGCTGTAGACACGGCGCAGTTTCATCGCAAGCTCCCATGCAGGTAGGGCTGCAGCGTTGGACGGGCACGGTTAGTCGTGCGTGATCGCTGTGCGAGCGCCCTGCGAAAATCGCTATGCGGGCTTGCGCGGAAACAGGTAAATCAGCCAGCCCACCAGCAATGCCACCCCGGCAGCCGTCAGGTTCTGCCAGCTGGCGCTGGCCAGCAGGCCCAGCGACAGCAGCAGCGCTGCGATGGGAATGGCCGGCCCGCCAGGCAGGCGCAAGGTGTCGGTGCGTTGCCGGTAGCGACGCGCCAGCACGATCACTGCCGCAGCGGTGCCGATGTAGGCAAACAGCCGCGTGACCATCGACAGCAATGCCAGCTGCGTAAACGAGCCGGACACCGCCAGCGCCAGCGACAGCACGCCCTGGGTCAGCACTGCCGCAGCCGGGGTGTGGAAGCGCGGATGCACACGTGCCAGGAATGCGGGGCCGTAGCCATCCTGTGCCAACGCGAACAGAAACCGCGGCCCGAGCATGACCGTATTGCTGGTGGTGCCGAGGATGGAAATGGTGGCACCCACGGTGAGGATCAGCGCCAGCGCCTCGCCGCCGAAACGGCTTGCGGCATCGGCCAATGGCGTGGGCGAGGCGGCAAGATTGGGCAGCGTGCCCTGTGCGACGACCTGGACCGCGGCGTAGATCAAGGTGACGGCGACGATCATGGTGATCAGCGCAAACGGCACGTCGCGGCGTGGGTTGCGGTATTCGCCAGCGGCCGCAGGAATGTTTTCAAAGCCTGCATAGGCAAACAGCAGCAGCAAGGCCGCTTCGCCCAGATTGCCCAGGTCGCGCAGATCCGGCGTGGTGCCGGCAAAGGCCCACGACCAGTCCACGTAGAACAGACCGATGGCCACGAACAGCAGCAACGGCACCAGCTTGCCGATCACCAGCGCGATGCCGGTACGCGCAGCCGATTTCACGCCGATCACGTTGATGGCGGTGAGCAGACCCAGGGAACCGACGACCACCAGCAAGCGTGCCCAGTGATCGGTCGCCACGGTCGGCCAGAACCGCGCCACCGCATCGGCCAGGCCGTTGCTCAATGCCGCTGCCGAACTGATGCGCGTGAGCCAGATCATCCAGCCGATCTGAAAGCCGACAAACGGGCCGAACGCCTCACGCGTGTACAGGTAACTGCCGCCCGGCGTGTCGAAATAGCTGGCCGCCTGCGCGTAGCACAACACCAGCAACGCCACCGCCAGACCAGCCAGCATCACCGCCCACAGGCTCATCGGCCCCAGCAGTGCCGCGGTGGCCGCGGGCAGCAGATAGATGCCGCTGCCGATGACATCGTTGATCGACAAGCCGACGATCTGCCAGCGGCTGACCACGCGGACCAGGCCAGTGGAATCGGGTGCAGGAGCCGGGGTGGTCATCGTGCCGCCTCCTTCAATTCGGGCAACTGCCACTGGGCTTGCAGGCGTGCATATTCGGCACGTGGCAACAGCACGAACAGCGGTTTGTCGTCTGGCTTCAACCAGGCCAGCAGGCCTTGCATATCGGCCGGCGCCATCGCGGTGCAGCCGGCGGTGAACTGGCCCGGCGTGCGCCACAGGTGCGCGAAGATGCAGCTGCCGCGCCCGGGAACCGCGTCAGGATTGTGGGCGATCACGAAGCCCTCGCTGTAACGCGCATCGCCGGGATGTTGCAGGTCCAGGCGCATCGGTTCGGTCGACCCGGCCACTGCGGCCTCACCGACCTGCGCGGCATCGACGATGCGGTTGTACAGCGGCGAATTCGGTACATCCATGCAGTAGTGGGTGGCGCGCATCGCCTGGTACGGCATGGCGCTGTCGATCTGCTGGGCGTAACCGAAGGCCGGGCCGATCGCGAATACACCGGCCGGGCTGCGGCCGTCGCCTTCGCGCTTCTGCGGGCCCTGTGCCTGCGCCGGATGCAAGCCATCGCCCCAGGCACTGCCATGCCGCCCGAGCGCGACTGCGAAGCCCGGTGCGGCCGGTTGCCAGTGGCCGTCCACACGGGTGAATGTCTGCAGGCGCGCCTGGGTGCTGTCCCAGTCCGGCGTGGTCACCACGATCAATGCGCGCGCTTGATTCAGGGCATCGATCGGCCCGGCAGCGACGGCAACGCTGCCGCAGCTCGCCAGCGCCAACAGCACAGCGGATCGAAACAAGGTGGCAAGGCGCATGCAGGCTCCGGGGGGAATGGGTCGAGCGGGGGACGAGTCTGGGGGCGATACATGGTTGACGGAGACAGTACGCTGCTTTGGTGCCGCGTTGGGCACACCATCATGTCGCTACTGTACTCAGCAATGTGGCCGTGTGCCGCATGCGCGCGCCTGGTTTGTGCGACTGCTTGGCCGGGCTTCGAGTGTGTTTTGTTGTTCTGGGAGAGTTGGCCTCTGTGGCTGGCTGGCTGCAGAGCGGCTGATCTGGGGCATGGTTGCAGGGCCCTTGCCCGCCTACCATCGCAGGACACGCCGCAAGTACATCCTTGTAGGCGCTTACGCGGCATCCATGCCGCGTAAGGTCCCCGCGACGGTGAGCGGGCAAGGACCTGTCGAGATGATCGGTGGGCATGGTGCAAGCAATGCACGACGTTCGCTGTCCGGGTGACTGCGTGTGCAAAGAAGCGCTGACGGCGCCATGCCTGGGCCAATGCGGCCTGGAGATCCTACTGACGTTTTAAGCCGGCAAGAGCTCCAGCCCGTGGATGCGGCGGATGCCCAGGCCGGGCGAGTCGTCGATATGGATCTGCGCATCGTCGAAGTGCACGCCGCCCTCGGTGGGATCGAACTGCCCGAGCGCGGGCGCATCCAGATCCGCCAGGGTGATGCTGCCGGCCTTGGCCACCGCCAGATGCACTGCCGCAGCCACGCTGATGCTGGATTCGATCATGCAGCCGATCATGCAGGGCACGCCGTACAGGCCAGCGATATCGGCAATGCGGATTGCGTTGGATAGCCCGCCGGTCTTCATCAGTTTGATGTTGACGATATCGGCGGCACGGCGCTGGATGAGGTCGATCACCTGGACCGGCGAGAACACGCTTTCGTCTGCCATCACTGGCGTGTCGATCCGCGCGGTGACAAACGCCAGCCCGTCGATGTCCGCGGCCTTGACCGGCTGCTCCACAAGTTCCATCACGATGCCGGCGTGTTCCAGTGTGCGCATGGTGCGCACCGCCTGTTTGGGCGTCCAGCCTTGGTTGGCATCCAGGCGCAGCGATGTGCGGCCAGCGACAGCGGCATGTATCGCGGTGATCCGCTCGAGGTCCGAGCCGCTGTCCTTGCCGACCTTGATCTTCAGCGACTGATAGCCGCGCGTGAGCGCGGATTGCGCCTGCGCCACCATCACGTCGATGCTATCGACGCTGATGGTGATGTCGGTGGTGATGCGTGGCATGCCACCGCCGAGCGCCCGGTAGAGTGGGGCGCCCAGGGCCTGCGCCCACAGGTCGTAGAGCGCGATCTCCACCGCCGCCTTGGCGCTGGTGTTGCGCTCCAGCGCGTGTTGCACCAGCGCGCATAGCCGGTTGAGATCGGCCACGTCCTGGCCGATCAACGTCGGCCCGATGCAATGCTGGATCGCAGCGATGATGGAGCCGTGCGTATCGCCGGTGATTGGGGCGGTGGCCGGCGCTGCGCCATAGCCGATGTGGCCGCTGTCGGTCTGCAGCAGCACCACCACATCCTCGATCGCCTGCACGGTACGCACTGCTGTCTTGAACGGGGTCTTCAATGGCACGCGCAGCATGCCGAGGCGAAAGCCGGTGATCTTCATGGAGAGCCAATCGGTGCGATGCGTTGGATGCGGGTGATGTGGTCGACGAATGGTGTGCCGTCGCTTGCGAGCAAGGGCAGCAGCGGCGTCACCGACACACCGTTCAAGCGCGCGCGCTGCACGCTGCCGGCTGCGTCGCGGTAATTGGCGCCGGCCACGTCATGGATCACCCATGGCGCACCGCGCTCGTGTCCGACCACCAGCATCACATGACCAGGGATGTAGATCAGGTCGCCGACCTGCAGCCGGGCAAGTTGTTGCAGGCGCTGCGGTAGTGCGGCCTGCGCCTGGAACGGAACGCCCAGCAGCGCAGGGCTGCGTGCCTGATCGCCGGTATTGCGCGGCAATGCGATGCCCAGGCTGCGATACACATCCAGCACGAAACCGCTGCAGTCGCGCGCATCGTAATCGTTGCCCCAGCCATAGCGTTCGCCGAGAAATTTGAATGCCTGCTGCAGCAACGCTGCAGGCGTGGCCGGCAACGGGCCCACGCGCAGGTCGGCACCGCGTGCGATCAGTGCCGGCACCAGCTGCAAGCGACCCTCGCTGTTGCGCAGCGGCAGCTGCACGACATGGGCAGCCTGCGGTAACTGCCCGTTGACCGGTTGCTGCGGTGGCCAGTCGCGAAGCAGCGGGACGCTGGTGCCCATGTCCAGCGCCATTGCGGAGATGGCGGGTACCTCCGGGGTGTAGGCGCTTTGCACGCGTGCGCCGGTGACCACCAGCCGTGGGCTGCGTTGTGCATAGTCCAGCACTTCCTCACGCGTGCCCACGGCAATCCGGTCGGCAGCGATCCAGGCCGCATAGTTGGCTGCCAGCACAAAGTGCCATGCACCATCGGCGCTGGTATGCAGCACCGCCACCGGTGTACCGGGGTAGAGCGCCGATTCCTGGAAGCGGTCGATATCATGGTCGTCGGTGGTGCTGAACACGCGTTGCGCGGTGGGGAAGGTGCGCAGTGCCACGCGCTGCACCACCAGTGCAAACCGTGGCGTGACCTGCGCAGGCAGTGCATCCAGTGCCAGGGCGTGGCGCAGCGTCGCAAGGCGCGAGGCATCGATGCTGCGACCCTCGCTGTCGTACAGCGCACGCGTCGGCATGGCCGACAGTGTTTCGATGCGCGCGCGCACCTCGGCCGCTGGCAGCACTTCGGCCAGCTGCGACAGGTCGTGCATGGAGCCATCGTCACGCAGCAAACGCGCATTGAAGCCGGCGATCTGTGCGGCAGTCATACGCAGCGTCTGCGCGTTGTCAGCGCGCTGGATCCAGTAGTCGGCGGTCAGCTGCGCATCGCTGGCCGCCAACGGTGCCGTGTGCGGTATCGGGCTGGCAGGCGTTGCCGCAGCGGCAACACAGGACAGTCCGATGATCAGCAGCAACAACGTCAGCAGGCGGCGCGACAGTGGCATGAAGAGGGCTCTTGATGGGATACAGCAACTGGCGAGGCTCTGTGCGGGAAATCACTACGGCAAGCGCAGGGTGGGCCTGCGCCAACCGCGCCGGCCTTTAGTGTACGCATGCGCATTATCACGGGTGCGTGTTGCATGGAGCAGCGGCGCTGTAAGGTCTGTCGGTCTCTGCACACGTGCAGTCTGTCTGCCACCGGCCGCAGCCGCATGCTGCATGCCGTCGCCCGCACGGCAGATAATGGGCGCATCGCCTGCGCGGCCCATCAGGGTGCTGGTACAGCGCAAGCCCTTGCCGTTTTGCCAGGAGAATCCGATGTCATCTGCTCCCACGCTGTCGCCATCGCCCTGGCTACGCGCCGCGCTGTGCCTGGTGGTGCTATCACTGGGTGCGTGCGCGCATGCGCCGCAGCGCAACCCGCTGGCCCAGTGGGTGCCCTCGCCCAATTACGACACGCGGCGGCCAATCCTGATCGTGCTGCACTTCACCGACCAGCAATCGGTGACGCAGAGCCTGGGCACGCTGCGCGGGCGCAATAGCGGCGGCCGGGTCAGTGCGCACTATCTGATCGGCGAGGATGGCGCGCGCTATCAACTGGTCAGCGACGACCAGCGCGCCTGGCATGGCGGCGCCGGGCGCTGGGGCACCATCACCGACATCAATTCCGCCTCGATCGGCATCGAACTGGACAACGACGGCAGCGAGCCGTTCGCGCCCGCCCAGATCGACAGCCTGCTGGTGCTGCTGGACGACCTGTGCACCCGCCTGCGCATTCCGCGCACGCAGATCGTCGGGCATGAAGACGTGGCCCCAACCCGCAAGAACGATCCCGGCCCGCTGTTTCCGTGGAAGCGCCTGGCCGACGCCGGCTTCGGCCGCTGGCCTGCCGCCGATGCCCCCGCCGCGCCGGCAGGCTTCGATCCCTGGCAGGCGCTGGCCCTGCTCGGCTACAGCCTCGACGATCCCGCTGCCACGCTGCAGGCATTTCATCATCACTACCGCGGCAGCGACGCCCGCACGCTGGATGCCGAGGATTTGCGCATTCTGCATGCGTTGACCCGACCAGCACTGCGGCAATTGCAGCTTCCGTCGGTGCCCATCGAACCGGATGCGCCGTAGCGATCCAGCCTGCTCGTTTTCCGTCGCCCTGACGAACGCTGCGTGGACTGGATCCCGACCACATTCTTGGTAGCATCCGCTCGCCCAAACTCTTGAAGGACGTCGTGTGATGAGGCTAGGAAAGACTGCCCTGTGGGCCGCCACGATGCTGATGGTCGGCGGCTGCACCAAGACACCCGACGCAACGCCCGGAGACGTGCAGACACCGCCCTCGCAGAGCGCTCCTGCTGCTGCGCCAGCGGCGACGAGTCCTGCAACGGTCGACGCCGAGGTACCGGCGCCCGGGCATGTGCTTGCCGATATCTATGGGATGAAGGGCGACGGATCGGAGTCGTACACCATCGACAACGGCGCCTTGGCCAGCTTCTGGTACGGCTACCGCTTCGACCTTGGCGGTAAGCAGTACTACACCGGCTTCTCCAACGCGGGCCCCGGCAAGTACGGCAAATCCGAGGAAGAGGACTCTCCGGACCCTGCCGTCGGTGTCAGCATCAGCCAGGCGACCTATGTGCTCGACGATGCCGGTGGCAAACCGGCATGGGTGCTGTTCCATGCGCAGCAATGGGCTGGCGATTTCGGCGGCAACGAGAAGGCCGACACGCTGGACCAGACGCGCAAGCCGCAGCGCACCGAGACCAAGGATGGCCACCTGGTGCTGGCGCTGCCGACCACGCGCTTCGCCAACGGCATCAGTAGCTTGGGTTTTGCGTTGTTTTCCTTCGATCCGAACAACAACGACATGGGCGACTACAAGGGCTGGGTTTACCTGGGCACCGTGGCCACCGGCGAAGACAACAGCGCGGCCTGCGACGATGAGGGCACCATGAAGTGCGCGTCCAGCACCGGCACGCTGAGCTTCGAACCCGGCAGTGGATCGATGCCGACCCTGCGTGTGGCCATGAGTGGCACCGCCATTGCAGGCCCCGGCAAGGTCCGCAGCCTCGGCCCCGCCGACGTGGTCACCTATACCTACGACGCCGCCAAGCACCAGTACACGCCGCCGCTGGATCGCTGAGCCTGCCCGCGTGCCGGTCTGTTGTGGGCCGGCACGCGACGCGGACTGGCCGGCAGAGCCGGCTGGTTTCGGGCGCGGGAACTGGATAAGATTCGCCCACGGGGCCTGATGATCAGGCGAGTCATTCGCGAGCGGCAATGGATGCTGCACTCGCCCGAAATGCCGGAGTGGATCGCCGGCTTGCGGTTTGCCATGCGCGAATCGCCATCACCGCCCCTGCCTTGGGGTCGGATCGCACTCACCGTTTTCTGTCCGAAGCCGCGTCTGCGACAGCTGCGTCTCTGCGGGTCGGGCCATGTCCGTGATGCGTAGCAGGGCGGCTTGCCGGATAACGCGGCATGGCGTGTCGGGATTGCGGTTGTGTTTCCGGCTTCTTCAATACATACAGGATGTTCTGCACATGTCCAACGACACTCAAGTTGCCGTCACGGTGGCACCGCCCTACCCGGGCAGCGTGCTGTACCTGATTTACGGCATGGATGGGGACGGCGCGCTCTCGTACGAGATCGATAACGGTGCTGTTGCCAGTTTCTGGCACGGCCAGCACTTCGATCTGGACGGCAAGCACTACTACACCGGTTTTGCCTACGCCACGCCCAACAAGTACGGCAATGACGAAGCCGAGACCTTTGCGGATCCGGGCGAAGGCGTGTCGATCAGCCAGGCCACGTTTCTGCTGACCGCGCCGGACAGCGAGCGGCCGTGGAGGCTATTCCACGCGCAACAGTACGTCGGCCGCTTCGGCGGCGACGAGCGCGCCGACGCGGTCGACGAAGCGCGCAAGGCGCAGCGGCATATCCTGGACAACGGTCACTTGCTGTTGGCAGTGCCGACCTCCAGTTTCGGCAATGGCGTCACCAGCTTCGGCTTTGCGCTATTTACCTTCGATCCGGACAAGAACGACCTGGGCGGCTACCAGGGCTGGGTCTACCGGGGAACGCTTGCAGCCGGCGAGGACAACGAGCTCAGCAGCGACGCAGAGGGCAGCGTTCCTCACGTCTCCAGCCGCGGCACGCTGAGCTTCCAGCCGGTGCCCGGCGAGCGGATGCCGGCCATGCACGTGACGTTGCAGGGCACGGTTATTTCCGGCCCTGGCCAGGTGCGCATGCTCGATGCATCCGATGCGGTGATTTACGTATACGACCAGGCGAGCGGGCAGTACCTGCCGAAAGAAGTCCAGTGAATCGGTCGGTGCGCCGCTCCACGGAGCGACGCCTCGGCAGCAGCAAAAACCCGCGACTTGCAACACCGAACAGTCTTGTTGACCGTACACCAATTAGCTCATGGACGAGCTCGGTTGACCTTGTCGGCGCCCAGCGCCGTATATCAACCTCAAGGAGTAATACGAGATGGCACGCGACTATACGAAGGCCGAGAACCTCGACATCATCGAGCGTGAGGCCAGGGAACGCCACATTCCAGTCGACGATTTCATGCGTTTCGCCTATGTCGAAACCGGCGGCAGGTTCGACGAGCAGGCCAGCCGTGGCCCGAACAGCGCCAAGGGCTTGTTCCAGTTCACTCCTGGTACCGCCGCGGCCTACGGCATCAGCGGCCGTGAACTGGATGCGGTGGCCAATACCGATGCCGCGGCGCGGTTATATCAGGACAATGCGAGGTCACTGACCCGCCAGCACGATAAAGACAATCGTCCGTACCTGTCCGGCAAGCCGCAGCCCGATGGGCTGGATATGTACATGGCGCACCAGCAGGGCGCTGCCGGCTATCGGTCGATCCAGAAGGCGGTTGCCGACGGCAGCTTCGCGCGCGGAGACACGCGCGCGAACATCATCAACAATGTGCCGCGCGAAAAGGATGCGGCCGGTGCCAAACAGTTCGAGGCTTACACCGGCAGCTCGCTGGCCGAGTTCAAGAAGATGTCCGATCAGGACATGGCCAAGACCTTTCTGAAGTACTGGGACACCAAGTTCGACCATATCGCCATCCCTGAAAAGGGCATCAAGCCGGTTGCCGAGGGCCAGTCCCAACAGCCGGCGGCGCCGGCCCGCGTGCAGTCGCATCCGGCTGCAGCGGCCGGGCAGGACGGTCGAGACGCAATCAAGCTCACCGCCGCGTATGAGATGGGCGTCAAGTACGACGATGTGAAGTACGCGATCAATATCAAGGGCCACAGGCTCTACCATCCCGGCGTGGACGGCAAGCACCTGGAACAGGGCTACATCGACTGCTCCGGCTGGGTCTCTGAGTTGCAGAACGCCACCATGCGGGAGATCAATCAGAAGGCCGGCCGCGACGTGTTCGGCCGCCAGGACATGCTGGTGCAAGGAATGACTGGCTCCGGTGGCATCGTCAAGAAGGCATTCGACAATTCCGGCGTGTTGCTACAAGGCCAGGACGTGTTCAAGCCCGGTGCGCTGAAGGAAGGCATGGTCATTGGCGTGGATGCCAGCCGGAATTCGGGGCATGACCACTGGAAGGGCATCGATCACATCCTGATGGTGGTGCGCGACCCCAAGAGCGGCGAGCTGCAGGTCAGCCAGTCCAGCGGCACAAAGGGCGTCAATACGATGCCTTTGGACAAGTATCTGGCCGACAACCAGAACGCCAGGTTGTTTGCGTCCGATCCATTCGCCAAGGCGCGCGAGCTACTGCAGGACAGGCAACAGACACAGTCGCAGCATCAGGACCATCCAACGCGCACATCGTTGCGACCGGGCGAGCAAGGTGCGGATGTAAAGGCGATGCAGCAGGCCCTGATCGAACTCGGGATAAAAGACAACAGCGGCAAGTTGCTGTCCGGTACCGGTTATTACGGCGACAAGACCAAGGAAGTGGTGGCAAACCTGCAGCGCGAGAAGGGCATGGATCCGACGGGTATTGCCGATAAGGCCACGCTCGAAGCACTCGGCAAGCAACAGGGCCAGCTCAAGACTAGTGGCGAGGCCAAGCTCCCCGCTTCCGCCGCTGTCGAAGCGCAACGTCCAGTAGATCCTTTGCTCAAGCAGGCAATGGACCATCTTCAGAAGCATGGGCCGAACGGCGGCTTCGATAGTCGCGACGAAATGCAGCGTGCCGCTGGCCAAATCGCATTCGAGGCCAAGGTCAGCGGGATGTCGCGTATCGACGAATTGGTGCCGAGCACCAATGGTAAGGGGTTGATTGCGGTAGAGCGCAATCCCAACAACCCGCTCGATGTGAATCGTGCCTACGTGGACAAGCAGCAGGCCGCATCGGTGCCGCTGGAGCAGAGTCAGCAACAGCTCACAGCCGAGACGCAGCGGCAGAACCAGGAGGATCAGCAGCGCACGCAGACCGCGCAGACGCAATCGGGTCCTGCACGCTAGGCACCTCTCGTCAGGTTACGAATCTGTGCGACAGCAATCGCCAGTCCGGCATTCGACCGGACTGGCGATTGCGCAGGAGCGGGGATAGTGCGTCGATGTGCGGATGGCGAGCGCCGCGATCCGGTCTGTCGGTCCCGAGCCGTTGTTCGTCAAGCGAGCTACGTGCTTTGCCTGTTCGAGCGCTTCTGTGCAGGCAGCCTGCTTGTGGTGGCTTATGCTTGGCGCATGACGCAAGCACGATCCCCGGTAAATCTCGTATGGCACCACGTCGCATGCACCCTGCAGAGCATCGGGTGGCAGGTGTCTGCGCTGGTTCTTCTGTGCGCAGGCCTCAACGTGCAAGCGGCTCCCATCCTCTCGCCGGCAACAACCGCCGCACAAGCCGGTCTGGTCAATGTGCACGGCCTTGCGCCCGAGATCGCGGTGGACATGCGTTATGCGGGCAGCAACAACTTCACCGGGCACGTGGTGCCGGGGTATGAGGCGCCCACGTGCTATTTGCTGCGTCCGGCGGCGGAGGCGCTGGCACGGGTGGCGCGGTCCCTCAAGTCCCAGGGATATCGACTGCAGGTGTTCGACTGCTACCGGCCGGTGCGGGCGGTGCAGGCGTTCGTTGCCTGGGCTGCGGATCTGCAGGACCAGGCGACCAAGGCGCAGTACTACCCCCGTGTGGACAAGCGCGCGCTGTTGGGCGACTACATTGCCGAGACTTCGGGGCATAGCCGTGGCGCAACGCTGGACCTGGGCCTGCTCGATTGCCGGCAGGGCCCATGCCAGCCGGTGGCGATGGGCACCGACTTCGATTTCTTCGATGCGCGTGCGCATACCGATGCGCGCGACATCAGCCCCGCCCAGCGTGCCCACCGCCAGCAGCTGTTGCGTGCCATGGCGGCGGAGGGATTTGCCAACTATCCGATGGAGTGGTGGCATTTCACCTTCCGCCCCGAGCCGATGCCGGATACCGCGTTCGATGTGCCGGTCAACTGAGCAACCGCGCCGCAGGCGGTGACTCGGCCACCGGCCTGTCCATGTTGTGCATCACCCCAAATTGCTGCAAGGAATTGCCATGTCCGACCCGGAACGTTTTATCGATATCGCCTGCCCGTATTGCGGGGAGTGGATCACCCTGACGCTGGATCTGACCGGCGGCGACCAGCACTACATCGAAGATTGCCAGGTGTGCTGTAAGCCGATCTCGGTCAGCGTGCAGTGGGATGAGGAAGGCGAGGCGCAGGTGAGTGCGCGCGGGCAGGACGATGCGTGAGCGCGGCGTGCCGCAGCATCGGGCACTCGTAGCGCCCGGCCGGTCCGCGTTCGCGTAAGCGCTCGCGCTTGCTGCTTGGGCCGGGATCCATCACCCGCAACCGCTAGACTGATGCGCCTGCTGCCTGGATCGTCACGATGAATCTGCCTCTGCACTTCGGTCTGCTCGGTTCGCTGGAGGCTGGCCTGATCGCGTTGGTGCTGGGCGTACTGGTCTTCGCTGGGGTCGAGCACATCGGCCGGCGTCTGCACTTCACCCATGGGCACACGCTGGGTATTGCCTGTCTGCTCGCGGTCGCCATTGGCGGCGGCTACGACATCTGGAATCTCGTCTACACCAGCATCGTGCGGCTGGAGTCGCCGCTGTACGCGCGCCTGGCATTGGCCAAGATCCACGATCCCAACGAATTGGGATCGCGAGTGATCCTGGAAGTGGCCGGGGCGATCGCCGGTGTGGTGCTGGGTTGGAAACTGTTCAGCTCCGGAAGCTGGGATGACGAGGCACCGAATGCATAAATTTGCGTTATGAAATGCGGCACGGTTCGCATATTTCGATGGATTGAATAAGCTGCTTCTGTTTGGCTCACCGATGTCTAACAGATGGCTAGGCGCAAATGTCCGACGCGTGGTTAAGAGGATGTTTTGCGGGAAATTGCGGCGGGTTTTGCGTTCATTCGGGCTGGGTAAGGTGGGGCCATGTGCGGCGACACCGCGCATTCCCAAGCCAAGGAGACCACCTAATGAAGAATCGCAACCGCACCTCGCTGCTCGCCGCCACCGCCGCTCTTGCCGCCGCCCTGGCGCTGCCGGCGATGGCGCAGAGTACGCAGCAGGATGCCGCCGCGACGTCGGCCCAGTCGGGAAGCTCTGCCACGAGCGCGGCACAGCCTGCGCAGTCCGGCGGCGGGCAGACCTGGGCGAGCGTCGACACCGATAGCGACGGCGCCATCAGCACACAGGAGGCCCAGGTCAATGCCGGGCTCGCGCAGATCTTCAATGACGCCGATTCCGACAAGAACGGCAAGCTGACCCCGGACGAATACAAGGCGTTTGTCGCCAAGCAGCAGGGCGGCGCAGCGGGTAGTGGGTCGCAAGGCAACTGAGGTAGTAGGTCGCAAGGTAGTGAGTTCGTTTGCTGACGTGTTTTTTCGACATCAGGAGGCAGCTTTCGCAATTGCAGTCATTTGAGCAGTTGTTGTCGTTTGATCCGCGGCATCGCTTCGTGGATGCCCGTGATCGGCAAGTAGCAGCATGACCACGTAACAGGATGGACACGCGGGAGCGATCTGCCAGGGTCGCTCCCGTTTTCTTTACGTGCACCGCGCTAGATTGCCCGCTCGTCCCTTCGACCCACTCTCATGCTGCTGCGTATCGCCATGCTGGTCGGCCTGTCGAGTCCACTGTGGGCGCTCGCGGCGCCGCCGGAGTTGCCGCCAGCCAACCCGTCACGTGCGACCTCCACCACAGGGCCGGCAACACCGGCAATGGCGCCGTTGCCGATCGACCCACCACCGCCTGCCACCACGCCCTTGCTGCCGGCCGACGCTGCTGCGCCATCGGCTGCCAAAGGCGGTGCGGAGGCCGCACTGGCGCCGCAAGCCGGCACGTTGGCGCCACGGACCTTCCGCAGCCTGGACAGCGACGCCGACGGCTCATTGACGGTGGACGAAGCCGGCGCCGACCCCGTCCTGCGCGAGAATTTTGCCGGCTTCGACAGCAATGGTGATGGGCGCCTGTCGCGCGACGAATTCGCCAGCTACCAGCCCGGTCCAGGCGACGCCGCGGGGGATTGACCGCGGCAGCGCTCCAGTGCGCTGCTAAACTGGCGCGATGACCTCTTCTGCACAGCGCGACGGCCAGGCGATCCAACTGGTCGGCTTCGACGGCGACGATACCCTCTGGAAAAGCGAGGACTATTACCGCACTGCCGAAGCGGATTTCGAAGCGATCCTGGCCGATTACCTGGATCTGGGCGACAGCCGCATGCAGCAGCACCTGCTGGCGGTGGAGCGGCGCAATCTCAAGGTATTTGGCTACGGCGCCAAGGGCATGACGCTGTCGATGATCGAGACGGCGATCGAACTGACGCAGGCGCGCATTGCCGCACGCGACATCCAGCGCATCGTCGAGATCGGCCGCGCCACGCTGCAGCACCCGGTGGAGGTGATTGCCGGCGTGCGCGAGGCGGTCAGCGCAATTGCCGCCGACTATGCGGTGGTGCTGATCACCAAGGGCGACCTGTTCCATCAGGAGCAGAAGATCGAGCAATCCGGCCTGGCCGATCTGTTTCCGCGCGTGGAGGTGGTGTCCGAGAAGGATCCCCAGACCTATGCGCGCGTGCTGGGCGAGTTCGACCTGCCGGCGCAGCGCTTTGTGATGATCGGCAATTCCTTGCGCTCGGACGTGGAGCCGGTGCTGGCCATCGGCGGCTGGGGGATCTACACCCCGTACGCGGTGACCTGGGCGCACGAGCAGGAGCATGGCGTGGCCGCCGACGAGCCACGCATGCGCGAAGTGCCCGACGCTGCCGGCTGGCCGGCGGCAGTGCATGCGCTGGATGCAGTGGCCCGGCAGCACGCGCTAAGCTGAGCTCCGTCGCGGCCAGCGCCGCGACCTGGATCTGCCGGCGCAACCGGCGGCGCCCAGCAACAGGACGTTTCCGGTCAGGCGTGCATGCCTGGCCGACTAGGAGGGATCACCGATGCGCATGTTGTCGTTTACCTGCCGTGTCAGCCTGACCGTATTGCTGGCTCTGTCAGGCGGCGTGCCGTCGCTAGCGGCTGCCGAGCTCGAAGAAGAAGTCATCAACCCAAGCGAAGTGATCTTTCGCGACGGTCAGCCTTACTACGACGATGGCGGCAACTATGTCCGCCTGCGTACGCGTCGGGACGCGGGAGAGCTGGTGTATTTCCGCATGGTGCGCTTCGATCGCGAGCAGGGCTATGTGGATGCCCAGGGCCAGAGCATTGCGACCTTGCAGACCCGGCCGGACCGGCGTGAGCGCAGCAGCGTATTTGCTGCCGACGGATATTCGGGCGAGCGCTACGGCCTATACGGCGGCGACGCCCGTGGATACCTCGGGTATGGCGCCGGGCTACGGCTAGGCGCGTCGCGCAACCGCCCCTATGGCCAGATCTATTACGGCAATGGTCTGTACGGCCCGGACCCTTACAGCAGCCCGCACAATCGCGATGCGCGGCAGCGTTACATCGGCCCGGGCTATGTGGGTGCCTGCGATCTCAGCGGCTGCCGCGAAGTGCACTACGGCGGCTTTTACGATCTGCGCTGAGCGCGGCCGGCGCCGCTGTGCGCGCGCCAGACATGCGAATGCTCGTGGCGAGCCGGCGCTACGCATCCGTTCCGACTCGGGGCATCCCATACGGCTGGCGCGCTGACGGCGCGCCGCCTGTGTCGGTGGCGCAAGCGCTCGGCCTGACAGCGACGCGGGCATGCGGCATCATCGGCGCATGCCTTCACTGCTTACCTCGCCGTTGCGATCCCTGCCGCTGCTGAGTGCGCTGCTGCTGCCGATGCTGGCAGTTGCGCAGACGTCGCCTGCACCCGCATCCGCGCCTACCGCTGCGGCACCGGCTGCTGCGCCGGCAGTGACGCCGGGCACCGGCGATGCCTGGGTGGACCAGCATCTGGCCGACATGGGCAGCTACGCGCAGCGCTACCCGGACAGTTTCATCGGCGAAGTTGCGCGCTACACCGGCACCCCGCGCGGTTATGTGCAGGCGCTGTTGCAGGTGCATGGCTGGCACGCCGGCGACATCTATTTCGCATGTTTCTGGGCGCAGACGCTGCAGTTGTCCTGCCGCGACACAGTACGCGCCTACAGCCGCGACCATCATGACGGCTGGGAGGGCGTGATCACGCGGCTGTCGGTCACGCCGGAGACCGTGCATATGCGCGCGCTGCGGCACGCCATCGTCGCCAGTTACGACCGCTGGGAACGTCCGATCACCCTGGACGCGCTGCTGCGCCGCCAGCTCGGCGATCACGCGCAACGGCTGGAAGCCGCGCGCCAGGCCAGCGAGGCGGCCGAGGCAGCGGCGCAGGCCGGGCTTTAAAGCGGCTGGCAAACCGACGGCGTAGCCGCCAGGCGGGTGCGGCCGTGCTCGGAACCGGCGTGTACCACTCGTACGCTGCGTTTCCTGCGCGCCGTCCACGTACATCCGGCGGCTGCCGGCTCAAGGTGGTGTCGGCTACCGGTGCGGCAGCGTGCTATTCGGCGTCAACTCGCTGCAGTAGTGGCACCGGAGCCGTGCCAGCCGTTCGATGCGTGCCGGGTCGGCCTGAGCCTGGACGAGGCTGGCGGCCCCTCTCGCTTGTTAGCCATCCTCGGAGCGACCCACAAGATGACTGCGCTTCCGGCCACACGGGCGCAGGCGGCATTAAAACCGACATGGACCACGCCGTGCGCTGCGGTTCCGAGCTTGCCCACCATCCGCATCCAGCGGACGACCGCTCGCCAAGGATCGCCAGCCGCCACTCGATGCGTTTCACGCCTGGTGGGAACCTGCGCAGCGGCAAGCCTAGAGGTGACCGATCGGCTGCGTGCCTGTCTGCGCGGCAACACAGGCGCCGGCATGCTGCCGTGCAGCTGGCCGCCGCAGGGCGCGGTCGGCGAGAATGCTGCAACGCCGGCGTTGGCCGGCCCTGCCAAGACCAGCCCATGCGCGATACCGTGTTTGTCTCCCCCGATCACATCCGCAGCCTGTTCGCGCAGGCGATGTCGGACATGTATCGCGCCGAGGTGCCGTTGTACGGCGACCTGATGACGCTGGTGGCGCAGGTCAACGCCGACACCCTGAGTGCCGATCCCGCCCTGGCCGCGCGCCTGCAACGCAACGACGAACGCGCGCGGCTGGATCTGGAACGGCATGGTGCCATCCGCGTCGGCACGGCGCAGGAACTGGCCACGTTGCGGCGGCTGTTTGCGGTGATGGGCATGCATCCGGTGGGCTATTACGATTTGTCGGTGGCCGGTGTGCCGGTGCATTCCACCGCGTTCCGCCCGATCGACGAGGCGGCGCTATCGGTCAATCCGTTCCGCGTGTTCACCTCGTTGCTGCGGCTGGAGCTGATCGAAGACGCCGCGCTGCGGACGCAGGCGGCGCAGATCCTGGAGCAGCGGCAGATCTTCACCGCCGCCGCGCTGGAGCTGATCGAGCAGCACGAGCGCCACGGCGGGCTGGAGGCGGCGCAGGCGCAGCAGTTCGTGGACGAAGCGCTGGAAACCTTCCGCTGGCATGGCGATGCCACCGTGTCGCTGCCGACCTACCGCGCGCTGAGCGAAGCGCACAAGCTGATCGCCGACGTGGTGAGCTTCCACGGGCCGCATATCAACCACCTGACGCCACGCACGCTGGATATCGATGCGGCGCAGGCGCAGATGCAGCGCGCCGGCATCGACGCCAAGGCGGTGATCGAAGGGCCGCCGCGTCGGCGGGTGCCGATCCTGCTGCGCCAGACCAGTTTCAAGGCACTGGAGGAGCCGGTGCGCTTTGTCGGCGACAGCGGGCAGGCCGAGCACGGCACGCACACCGCGCGCTTCGGCGAGATCGAACAACGCGGGCTCGCGCTGACGCCCAAGGGCCGCGCGCTGTACGACGCGCTGCTGGCACAGGCACGCGACAGCGATGGCGCGGGCAGCACCGGTACCGATTACGCCACGCGGCTGCAGACCGCGTTCGTGGCGTTTCCCGACGACGAAGCCGTGCTGCGTCAGGAAGGCCTGGGCTATTTCCGCTATGCGCTGACCGAGGCCGGACGTGCCGACCCCGCGCAGGTGGCGGCAATGCCGGCAGAAACCGCGATTGCGCTCGGTCTGCTCAGTGCCGATCCGATCATCTATGAAGATTTCCTGCCGGTGAGTGCGGCCGGCATCTTCCAGTCCAATCTCGGTGGCGCCGAACAACGCGCCTATGCCGCCCATTCGAGCAAGCGCAGTTTCGAACAGGCGCTGGGTGCGCAGGTGCAGGATGAGTGCGCGTTGTACGCGCAGCTGGAGCGTGCGTCGCTGCAGGCGTTGCTGGTGTAGCGGTCAGGGCGCGCCGTCGCCCGAACAACGCATGTAACGCACGGTTTGCATCTTGCACACCGACCATCTCGACAGGTCCTTGCCCGCCTACCGTCGCGGGACCTTACGCGGCATGGATGCCGCGTAAGCGCCTACACGGACGTACTTGCGGCGTGTCCTGCGATGGTAGGCGGGCAAGGGCCCTGCAACCAGGCCGCAGACCTGCCGCGCAACAACTGATCCATCCCTGCCGTCCGACACGTCAAGGCAGCCGAACTTCCGGTCGCAGTGTCGTCTGGATGCGGTCAAACACGTGGGCTCTGGCCAAAAGCAAGTAAGTCGAGCGTGCATTGGCAGCTCGCATCACTGTGCCGCATTTGAATACGCTGCCAGCAGCGATGCCCCGACGTCATGCCAACAAGCGGCAAGCGATGGTGAGAGATGCCGGCCAACCGCCATGCCAGCCGGCACACACCGGTCCGTGCAGACCGGCGCGTGTGCTGCTTCGCCTCAGTGCGCCGACGCCGCCGGGCGGCGTGCCGCCGCGCGCTCTGCCCGGCGTGCACGCGCACGTGCGCGACGCGCCTTCCAGCGTTCGCTCAGGCAGGAGAAGATCACGTACAGCGCCGGCGTGCTGAGCAGGGTCAGGCTCTGCGAGAAGATCAGCCCGCCGATCATCGCGATGCCCAGCGGGCGGCGCAGTTCGGAGCCTTCGCCCAGGCCCACCGCCAGCGGCACCGCGGCCAGGATCGCCACCATCGTGGTCATCATGATCGGGCGGAAGCGCACGATCGAGGCCTCGCGTGCGGCCGCGAGCGCATCCATGCCGTGCACGCGCTGCGCCACCAGCGCGAAGTCGATCATCATGATCGCGTTCTTCTTGACGATGCCGATCAGCAGCACCAGCGCGATCATCGAAATCACCGACAACTCGGTGTTGGTGAGGAACAACGCCAGCAGCGCGCCGACGCCGGCGGCCGGCAGCGTCGACAGGATGGTCACCGGATGGATCAGGCTCTCGTAGAGCATGCCCAGCACGATGTAGACGGTGAGCACCGCGGCCAGCAGCAACACGCCCATCGAGTTGGGGCTGAGTTGCACGTTGAAGCTGTCGTCGCCGCTGAGGCGGATGCCGTCGGGCATGCGCAAGCCTTCCACGGTGGACTTGATGATCAGGTCCGCCTCGCCGGTGCTCACGCCCGGTGCGAGGTTGTAGCTCAGATCCATCGTGGTGTACTGGTTTTCGTGGACGATCTGCGGCGGCGCCAGCCCGGGCACCTGGGTGGCGACGGAGGTGATCGGCACCATCAGGCCGGCGCGGTTGGGCACGAAGACCTGGTCCAGCGCCTTGGGCGTTGCCGTTTGCGAGGGCAGTGCATTGACCACCACGCTGTACTGGTTGAGATCCGAATAGATGGTGGAAATGGAGCGCTGGCCGAAGGCGCCATACAGCGCGCCATCGATCGCACCGACCGAAATGCCCAGGCGCGCGGCCTTGGCGCGGTCGATCACGATGTTCTGGCGCAGACCCGATGTATCCACGTCGGTGCCGACATCGCGCAGGCGCGGATTCTTCTTCAACGCCGCCTGCAGTTTGGGCAGCCATTCCTGCAGCTGCGCCAGGTCGTTGCCCTGCAGCGAAACGCGGTACTGCGCACCCTGGCTGGTGCCGCCACCGCCGTCGCTGGGTAGGTCCTGGATCGCGCGCAGGCGCAGATCCAGATCCGGGTAACGGTCGGCCTTGGCGCTCAGGCGTGCGACCACCTGCGCGGTGGTGTCGCGGCGGCCTTCGTCGCGCTTCTTCAATTCGATATTGAACGAGGCGCTGGAACCCTGCCGGCCGGAGCCCAGCCGCGCGCCGACGGTCTTCACCGCCGGGTCGGCCATCAGCATGTCGGTGATGCGGCGCTGGCGGCTGACCATGTCGGCAAACGACACCGTGGCGCTGGAATTGGCACGGCCCCAGATCAGGCCGGTGTCCTGCGCCGGGAACGAGCCCTTCTTGACTGCGCCGCCGAGAAAGACGGTGGCGGCGATCAACAGCAGCGGCGTCAGCGACAGCAGCAAGGCGTGCCGCAGCGAGAAATCCAGCGCCACCGTGTACACCGCGAGCATGCGCTCGTGCATGCGATCCAGCCAGGCGCCGAAACGGCTGGGTTTTTCCGGTTCGGTGTGTGCGGACAGAAAGCGGCTGCACAGCGCCGGCGTCAAGGTCAGCGACACCAGCATCGACACCACGATCGCCGCCACCAGGGTCACGGTGAACTCGCGGAAGAACGCGCCGATCATGCCGCTGGCAAACAGCATCGGAATGAACACCGCCACCAGCGAGGCAGTGATCGACACGATGGTGAAGCCGATCTCGCGCGCACCGGCCAGTGCGGCATCCAGACGCGGCATGCCTTCGTCCAGATGACGCATGATGTTTTCGATCACCACGATCGCATCGTCGACCACAAAGCCAATGGCGATCACCAGCGCCAGCAGGCTGAGATTGTTCAAGGTGAAGCCCAGCATGTACATCACCAGCGCCGAGCCGGCCAGCGACAGCGGCACGGTGACCGCCGCGATCAGCGTCGGCGCCAGGCGGCGCAGGAACAGCGCCATGGTCAGGACCACCATCGCCAGGCTGATCAGCAGCGTGGCCTGCACCTCGTGCAGCGAGGCGCGGATGGTCGGGGTGCGGTCGAAGTAGGGCGTCAGCTTGGTGCCGGGCTGCAGGTAGGCGCGTAGCTCGGGAATCTGCGCCTTCACCTGGTCCACGGTTTCGACGATGTTGGCGCCGGCGCGGGTGAAGGCGTACATCACCACCGCCGGTTTGCCGTCGAACCAGGCCGCTTGATAGGCATCCTGCTGGCCGTCGTAGACGGTGGCCACGTCGCCCAGCCGCACGATGCGCCCGTTGGACTGGGTGGAGATCGCCAGCTGGGCGAAATCGGCGGCCTTGGATACCGAATCGTTGGCCACGATCGCCATGGTGGTGTTGCCGTCGGACAGGAATCCGGTCGGCGAGGTGACGTTGGCCGCGCGCACGGCGTTGCGCAGATCGTCCGGGGTCAGGCCCAGTGCGTTGAGCGCGCGCAGATCCACGTCCACGCGGACCGCCGGCGTGGAGGCGCCGGCGATATCGACCGAACTGATGCCGGTGATCTGGCGCAGCCGTTGCGCCAGCAGCGAGTCGGCAACGTTGTAGAGCTCATCGGCCGATTGCGTGTCCGAGGTCAGCGCGATGGCGATGACTGGGTCGTCGTTCGGATTGGCTTTCGAATAGATCGGCGTGCCGAGCCCGGACGGCAGGTCCGATTGCGAGGAGTTGATCGCCGTCTGCACATCCTGCGCGGCCGAATCGATGTTGCGATTGCTCTGGAACACCAGCACCACCAGGCTGCTGCTCTCCGAACTGGAGGAGCGCATGCGGTCGATGCCGGGCAGCTGGCCCAGGTGGCGTTCCAGCGGTGCGGTGACGGTGGAGGCCATGGTGCTGGCATCGGCGCCGGACTGCGTGGCGTGCACGAAGATCACCGGAATCTGGATGTTCGGCAACGCCGCCACGCCCAGCCGCAGGTAGCACATCAATCCGATCACGAACAAACCGATCGCCAGCAGCGCGGTGCCGATCGGGCGCTTGATGAAGGGCGCGGAGATGTTCATGGGGTGACTGCCGGGAATCGGGAATCGGGATTCGGGAATCGGGAAAGGCAACAGCCAGCGCGGTTGCCATACGCGCGTGCGGCAAGGCGGTGCCGTGGGCAGGCAGACCGATCAGCGATGACGCCATCGGTCATCATGCCGGGCGCTCCGAGGTGGAGGCCGGGGGCACGCCGTCGCGGCGGGCGGCACGCCGCGCGCGCCAGTCACGCAGCCGCTCGCCGGCACGTTCCATGTACAGGTAGATCACCGGCGTGGTGTAGAGCGTCACCAGCTGCGACAGCAGCAGGCCGCCGACGATGGCGATGCCGAGCGGACGCCGCAGTTCCGAGCCGATGCCGGTGCCCAGCGCCAGCGGCAGCGCGCCCAGCATCGCGGCGGCGGTGGTCATCATGATCGGGCGGAAACGCAGCAGGCAGGCGCGCCGGATCGCCTCGTGCGCGTTGGCGCCTTCGCGGCGGGCGTCGATGGCGAAGTCGATCATCATGATCGCGTTCTTCTTGACGATGCCGATCAGCAGCACGATGCCGACGATGCCGTCCACCGACAGGCTCAACCCGCACATCATCAGCGCCAGCAGCGCGCCGACGCCGGCCGGCGGCAGCGTGGAGATGATCGTCAGCGGGTGGATGTAGCTCTCGTAGAGCACGCCCAGCACGATGTAGATCACCACGATCGAGGCCAGCAGCAGCCATACGATATCGGTCTGGCTGCCGGTGAATTCGGCCGCCTTGCCGACGAACGCCGCATGCACCTGGGTGGGGATCTTCAAATCCTGGCGCGCCTGCTCGATCGCCTCCACCGCCTGCGACAGCGAATGGCCCGGGGCCAGATTGAACGAGATCGTGACCGCCGGCAGCTGTTGCTGGTGGCTGACCACCAACGGCGTGTTGGTGACCTTGGCCTCGGCCAGTGCGGCCAGCGGAATGATGCTGCCGGCGCCGACCACGATGCCGGTGTTCTGCGCGCCCACGCCGGTGGCGGTGGAGGAGTTGGACGAGGTCAGCTGGCCGAAGCTGGTGGCATTGGTGCCGGTCAGCGCGCCGCTGCCGTTGCTGGCCACCGCCAGCTGGTTCATCAAGGCGGTGCTGCTGCGGAATTCCGGCGCCACTTCCAGCACCACCCGGTACTGATTGAGCTCGGTGAAGATGGTGGAGATCTGGCGTTGGCCAAAGGCGTCGTACAGCGTGTCGTCGATGGTCTGCATCGGCACGCCGAGCATGCTGGCCTTGTCGCGATCGATGCTCAGCTCCAGCGCCCGGCCCTGGTTGGCCAGGTTGTTGTCCACGTCGGCCAGCTCGGGCAGCTTGCGCATCGCCTCGGTCATGCGCCCGGCCCAGGTGGCCAGCTCGCTGCTGTCCACATCCGACATCGAATACTGGTATTCGGTGGCTGCCACGCGGGTGTCCAGGGTGACGTCCTGCACCGGCTTGAGGAACAGCGCCACGCCGGGAATACCGGCCACCGCCTTTTGCAGGCGCGGCAGCACCTCGTCCAGGCCCTCGCGGTCGCCGCGCGTCTTCAGCACGATCGACAACTGGCCCTGGTTGATGGTCGGGTTCATGGTGCCGGCGCCGATGAAGGCGGCCACGCCGGTCACGGCGGGGTCCTTTTGCAGCGCCGCGGCCACCGCCTGGGTGCGCTGCTCCATCTGCGGGAACGCCACGTTCTGGTCGGCCTGCACCACGCCGGTGATCAGGCCGGTGTCCTGCTCGGGCAGCAGGCCCTTGGGGATCGCCATGTACAGCACCACGGTCAGCGCCACCGCGCCGATCGCCACCGCCAGGGTCAGCGGCTGGTGCGCCAGCACCCAGTCCAGGCTGCGCTCGTAAGCGCCCACGGTGCGCGTCCACAGGTTGGTCTTGCCGGCGGCGGCGGCGCGTTCGTGCGCGTCCTCGCCTTCGGGCAGGGCGTCGGGCTTGAGCAGGTAGGCGCACATCATCGGCGTCAGCGTCAGCGACACCAGCATCGAGATCACCACCGCAATCGACAGCACCCACGCAAACTCATGGAACAGGCGCCCGGTCACGCCCGGCATCAGCAGCAGCGGCAGGAACACCGCCACCAGCGACACGGTCAGCGACAGCACGGTGAAGCCGATCTGCTTGGCGCCGATCTCGGCCGCTTCCGGCCCGCTCTTGCCCTGTTCGATGTAGCGCACGATGTTTTCGATCATCACGATCGCATCGTCGACCACGAACCCGGTCGCCACCACCAGCGCCATCAGCGACAGGTTGTCCAGCGACATGCCGGCAAATGCCATCACCCCAAAGGTGCCGGCCAGCGACAGCGGCACCGCCACCGAGGGAATGATGGTGGCCCACAACCGGCGCAGGAACACGAAGATCACCGCCACCACCAGCGCGATGGTCAGCACCAGGGTGAACTTCACCTCGTGCACCGAGGCGCGGATGGTTTCGGTGCGGTCGGAGAACACCTCCAGGTGCACGTCGGCCGGCAGCACCGCCTGCAGCTGCGGCAGGATGCTGCGGATCTGCTCCACCGTCTGCACGATGTTGGCGCCGGGCTGGCGGCGGATTTCCAGCAGCACCGCCGGCTTGCCGTCGGCCCAGGCGGCGAGCTGGTCGTTCTCCACCCCGTCGACCACGTTGGCCACATCGGCCAGCCGCACCGGGCGGCCGTTGCTGTAGCTGATGATGGTCTCGCGGTACTGCGCCGCGTCGGTGAGCTGGTCGTTGGTGCCGATGCTGTAGGACTGGGTCTTGCCGTTGAGCGAGCCCTTGGGCGCGCTGACGTTGGTCTGGGTCAGCGCGCTGCGCAGCGATTCCATGGTCAGGCCCATGTTCGACAGCTGCGCCGGGTTGACCTGGATGCGCACCGCAGGCCGCACATTGCCGGCGATCGACACCAGCCCCACGCCCGGCACCTGCGACAGGCGCTGGGCCAGGATCGCATCGGCATAGCGGTTGACCTCGCGCAGCGGCAGCGAGTCGGAGGTGAGCTTGAGGGTCAGGATCGCCGCGTCGGCCGGATTGACCCGGTTGTAGACCGGTTGATACGGCAGCGACGAGGGCAGGGTGGCCTGACGGATCGCCGCCTGCACATCCTGCGCGGCGATGTCGATGTCGCGGTCCATCGAGAACTGCAGGATGATCGTGGACAGGCCTGCCGACGAATCGGAGGTCATCATCTGCAGCCCGGAGATCTGCCCGAACTGGCGCTCCAGCGGCGTGGTCACCAGCGAGGCCATGGTGGTCGCGTTGGCGCCGGGATACTGGGTGGTGACCACCAGGCTGGGCGCGTCGATTTCCGGCAGCGCCGAGACCGGCAATTGCCGGTAGCCCAGGATGCCCAGCAGCAGGATGCCCGCCATCAACAACGAGGTGGCGATGGGACGGCGGATGAAGATGGTCGAAAAGCCCACGGGGGGTGTCCTTGCTGAAGACGTCAATCGATGCCGGCGCGCGCAGCGCCGATGCACACCGGCAACGGAAGGCCCGTCGCCGGTGCTCGCGAGTTAGCGCGGGCCGCCGCCGCTGCGTCGGCCGCCAGCGCCGCCACGGCTCTTGTCCTGCGCGGCCTTGAGTTCGGCCTCGGTCGGCTCCGGCGGGGTCTCGCCCGGCTTGAGCGCGCTGACCTTGCTGCCCGGCTTGAGCCGGAACTGGCCTTCGGTCACCACGCGCTCGCCTGGCTTGAGCCCCTTGGTGACCTGCACATGGCTGTCGTCCACTTCCACGCCCTGCACCACGGTGCGCATCTGCGCGGTGTTGTCGTTGCCGACCACGTAGACGTAATCGCCGTCCGGGCCGCGCTGCACGGCCTGGGTCGGTACCACGGTGCCGCCGGAGATGGTGCGCAGCTGCAGGCGCACGTTGACGAACTGGCCCGGCCACAAGGCATTGTCGGTGTTGGCGAAGATCGCACGCGCACCGAAGGTGCCGCTGTCGGCGGCGATGCGGTTGTCGATCACCTCCAGCTTGCCGTCGCCGCTGATCACGTGCGCATCGCCGCGATCCAGCGCCGCCACGTCCAGCGGGGCGGCCGCCTGGCCGCTGCGCACCGCCTGCAACTCGCGCTCGGGCAGGTTGAAGGACACGTAGATCGGGCGGATCTGGGTCAGGGTGACGATGGTGGAACTGGCGCTGACGATATTGCCCACGTCCACGCCGCGGATGCCGGCGATGCCGTCGATCGGCGCGGTCACGCGGGTGAACTGCAACTGCACCTGCGCCGAGCGCATCTGTGCATCGTTGGCCGATACCGCCGCCTCGTACTGCGCCACCTGGTTACGCTGAGTATCCAGGTCTGTGCGCGAGACGTACTGCTTGTAGGCTGGGTCGTTGGAGCGCTGGTAGTTCACCCGCGAGGTCGCCAGCAGCGCCTGGTTCTGGCGCTTGGCCGCCAGTGCCTGGTCGTAGCTGGCCTGCAGGGTGCGCGGGTCGATCTGCGCCAGCAGCTCGCCCTTCTTCACTTCCTGGCCCTCCTTGAAATTCAGGCTCATCAGCTGGCCGCCGACCTGCGGGCTGACCGTGACGGTATTGAGCGCGGTCACCGTGCCCAGCGCGCTGGCGTAGACCGGCACATCCTGAGTGGTGGCGGCCACGACCGTGACCGGTACCGGGCCGCTGTTCTCGGTGCCATTGCCGTCAGGCGCGTCCGCCCGCTTGCCGTGGTTGCCCCCACCGAACATCCGCATTGCGACGAACACCACGACGAGCACCGCTACGACCAGCAGTGTGATCTTCCAAAAACGCGACATGCGACAACTCCTGAGGGCGGGCCGGGCGCTGGTGCGACCGTAGGGCGGCTGTGCGAAGCATATCGTTGCGATCAGGCAATTGAGCGTTACTGAAGTAACGGCCCGCCGGACGAAACGACTGCAGCGTTCACAGATGCAATGCAGCGGCAACGCGTCAGGGCCGATGTGGTTGACCGCAGGACTGAATCGAGCCCCACTGCAGCCCACCGAGCGTGCACCTGCACTACATTAAGCGACCATCTTTAGAGGATTGCTGATGCGCCACTCCCGCCTGCTGACCAGCGCGTTGCTGCTTGCCCTGCCCACCCTGGCCGCCGCCCAGGCCGCGCCCCGGCCCGACGTCCAGGCCGCCGCCGCGCCGTTGCAGAGCAAGCTGGTGCAGTGGCGCCGCGACTTCCACCAGCACCCGGAGCTGTCCAACCGCGAGGAGCGCACCGCCGCCACCGTGGCCGCGCAGCTGCGCAAGCTCGGCCTCAAGCCGCGTACCGGCATCGCCCATCACGGCGTGGTGGCCATCATCAAGGGCGGCAAGCCGGGTCCGAAGATCGCCTTGCGCGCGGACATGGATGCCTTGCCGGTCAAGGAGCAGACTGGCCTGCCGTACGCCTCCAAGGTCACCGCCGAGTACCGCGGCGAGCAGGTCGGGGTGATGCATGCCTGCGGCCACGACGCCCACACCGCGATCCTGCTGGGGGTGGCCGAAGCGCTGGTCGGCATGCGCGAGCAGCTGCCCGGCGAAGTGATGCTGATCTTCCAGCCCTCCGAAGAGGGCGCGCCCGGCAACGAGGAGGGCGGCGCCTCGCTGATGCTCAAGGAAGGCCTGTTCGCCGACTTCAAGCCACAGGCGGTGTTCGGCCTGCATGTGTTCTCCAGCGTGCAGGCCGGCAAGATCGCGGTGCGCAGCGGCCCGCTGATGGCCGCCTCGGACCGGTTTGCGATCAAGATGATCGGCCGCCAGACGCATGGCTCGGCGCCGTGGAACGGCATCGACCCGATCGTGGCCAGCGCCGACATGATCGGTGCCGCGCAGACCGTGATCAGCCGCCGCGCCAACCTGTCCAAACAACCGGCGGTGTTGAGCTTCGGCGCGATCAAAGGCGGCATCCGCTACAACATCATCCCCGACGACGTGGAAATGGTCGGCACCATCCGCACCTTCGACGAAGCCATGCGCCAGCAGATCTTCGCCGACCTCAAGACGGTGGCCGAGCACACCGCCGCCGCCCACGGGGCCAAGGTTGAGGCGCAGGTACCGGACCAGCCCGGCAACCCGGCCACGGTCAACGACCCGGCGCTGACCGCCAGGATGCTGCCCAGCCTGCAGGCCGTGGTCGGCGCCGACAATGTCTACGAGCCGCCGCTGCAGATGGGCGCGGAAGATTTCTCCTTCTACGCCCAGCAGGTGCCTTCGATGTTCTTCTTCGTCGGCTCCACCGCCAAGGGCATCGACCCGGCCACCGCGCCCAGCAACCATTCGCCGCAGTTCCTGCTCGACGAATCGTCGCTGGATGTGGGCCTGCGCGCGCTGTTGCAGGTGTCGCTGGATTACCTGCATCAGGGGGAGGCTGGCTGATTCGGGAATGGGGAATGGGGAATGGGGAATCGGGAATGGGGAATGGGGAATGGGGAATCGGGAATCGGGAATCGGGAATCGGGAATCGGGAATCGGGAATCGGGAATCGGGAATCGGGAATCGTGTGCAGTTGCGCGGTTCCCGCTGAGCGTTGGTGATCGTATGGGGCGGCGGGCCGTTTGACGGCCCGCTGCTTCTGTCGCCAGTCGCTCCAGCGTCTGCTATACACCTCACGGCCAGCCCGCTCGGCCTAAAATGGCGCGATGAATACCCCAGAAGATTCCACCCTCGGTCGTGAGGTCGCCTATCCCAATGGCTACGATCCGTCGCTGTTGTTCCCGATTCCGCGCGCGGCCGGGCGCGAGGCCATCGGCCTGACGGGGGCCTTGCCCTTCATCGGCCGCGACCGCTGGCATGCTTACGAACTCAGTTGGCTCGATGCGCAGGGCAAGCCGTGCGTGGCCACCGCCACCTTGCACGTGCCCAGCGAGTCGCCGTCGTTGATCGAATCCAAGTCGCTCAAGCTGTATCTCAATTCGCTCAATGCCACCCGCTTCAATAGCGCCGAAGCGGTGCGTACGCGCGTCGCCTCCGACCTGTCCACGCGCGCCGGTGCCGATGTGGTGGTGGAATTCGGTCTGCCGCCGATCGATGCAGTGGGCGAGGGCGAGTCGATCGACGCACTGGATGTCAGCATCGACGATTACGGCCCGCCCAATGCCTCATATCTGGCGGCGCACGCGCAACCAGTGGTGGAAGAAGTGCTGACCTCGGCCCTGCTCAAGTCCAATTGCCCGGTCACCGGTCAACCGGATTGGGCCAGCGTCACGTTGCGCTACCGCGGCGCCCCGATCGACCGCGAAGGCCTGCTGCGCTATCTGGTGAGTTTCCGCGACCACGCCGAGTTTCACGAGCAATGCGTGGAGCGTATCTTCCATGACGTGCTGCTCCGTTGCGCGCCCGAGTGGTTGGTGGTGGAAGCGCGCTATACCCGCCGTGGCGGGCTGGACATCAATCCCTTGCGCAGCTCGCCCAGCGTACCGACACCGCTATCGATCTTCCGCGACCTGCGCCAGTAATCGCGCCCATTCAAGGCTCGCGCCAGCTTCACGGTGGCGCGATCCACGCTTAACAGCGCGCCGCGCACCCTGCAGTCATCGTGATGCAAAGGGATTGCGGCAATGAGTGTCGACAAGAAAGCAGATTTTTCCAACGTGACGTCCTCGGTCGACAGCACCGCAGACGTCGCGCCGGCGGCGGATTTCTCCAACGTGCGTACCAGCGTGCAGAGCACTGCGCAGCTGGTCAGCGAATCGGTCACCGTGCAGGCGGGCGACAGTCTGTCCAGCATCGCCAAGCGCCATTACGGCGACGGCAACCTGTGGCCGCGGATTTTCGAGGCCAACCGCGAAACGCTCAAGGATCCGGACAAGATCTTTCCAGGTCAGGTCCTGCAGTTGCCGCCGAAGTCATAGGCGCACCGCACCCCTGGCACCTTTCGAAGCACACTTTCATTCTGATATCCGGAGATTGATCCATGCGTACTACATCCGTTTCTAGCACCCTCGCCATTGCCCTTGCCGGCGTTCTCGCCCTGTCGGGCTGCAGCAAGAAGGCCGACGACGACAGCGTGTCCAAGGATCCGACCTCCGGGGCTGCCACCGAGGCGATGCCAGGCCCGACGGCAACACCGCCGGCAAGCGATCAGGCTGGCCAGAGCACCGCGACCGGCGCCGCCAGCACCGATACCGCAGCCGCAATGGGTTCCGCAGTCACGGTGTCAAGCGTAGTGGTCGGCACCACGGCGACTGCCGACAAGTCGGTGACCCCCTCGGCCAATATCGGCAGCAAAGACACCATCATCGTCTCGGTGAAAACCGATGGCAGCGCGAGCAATGTGGCGGTCGCAGCCAAGCTCACCTATCAGGATGGCCAGGTGGCCGGCGAGCAGAACGCCACCTTGACCACGACGGGCCCGGAAACCACCAACCTCAGCTTCAGCAAGCCAGATGGCTGGCCGGCCGGCAGCTACACCGCGCAGGTCATGGTGGATGGCAAGCCGGCAGGTACTCCGCAGACCATCACGGTCAAGTAAGCAGCCACGCGAGCAGGCAGTCTGCAGATAGGGATGCGTGCTCGCAACCTGGGTAGCGCACTGATCCCAAGCATGTCGGACACGCGCGTCCACCGCGCTGACCCAACGCTCATTAAGCAGGCCATCGGGGCGCGATCACACGATCGTGCCCTTTTTTTCTATGCAATTCTGTCAGACGGCACATTCGTTACAGCTGCATCCATCGCATTGGCCGAGTGGCGGGATGGAGCATCCGCCTGTGGTCGCTTTACCCGGGCGCGGCTCAGACGCGACAATGCCGTGCTGATCCATCGCCGCGTTCCACGCGCGGGCCGATCGGCGTGCCAACAGCGACCCCCGTCGCGCACGCCAACGCCAGTGCCAACAACGCCGGCGCTCCTTCCGACCACACGAGCCATCGCACCTTATGTCGAAGACACCGAAGATCATCTACACGCTCACCGACGAAGCACCGTATCTGGCCACGCAGTCGCTGCTGCCGATCATCGATGCCTACACCAATACTGCCGGCATCGTGGTCGAAACCCGCGACATCTCGCTGGCCGGCCGCATCCTGTCGCTGTTTCCCGAGCACCTGAGCGACGCGCAGAAGATCGCCGACGACCTCGGTGAGCTGGGCGAGCTGGCCACCACGCCGGAAGCCAACATCATCAAGCTGCCCAACATCAGCGCCTCGGTGCCGCAGCTCAAGGCCGCTATCGCCGAACTGCAGGGTCAGGGCTATGCGCTGCCGGCGTATCCGGACACGCCCAAGGACGATGCCGAAAAGGACATCAAGGCGCGCTACGACAAGGTCAAGGGCAGCGCGGTCAATCCGGTTTTGCGCGAAGGCAACTCCGACCGTCGCGCGCCGCTGTCGGTGAAGAATTACGCGCGCAAGCATCCGCACCGCATGGGCAAGTGGAGCAGCGATTCGAAGTCGCACGTGGCCCATATGGACGACGGTGACTTCTTCGGCAGCGAGCAATCCGCCACCGTGGCGGCCGCCGGCGCGTTGAAGATCGAGTTCGTCGGTAACGACGGCAGCAGCAGCGTGTTGAAGGACAAGGTGGCGGTCAAGGCCGGCGAAATCGTCGATGCCGCGGTGCTGAGCAAGCGCGCGCTGGCCAGCTTCATCGACGCGCAGATCGCCGATGCCAAGGCCAAGGATGTGCTGTTCTCGGTGCATCTGAAAGCCACCATGATGAAGGTCTCCGACCCGGTGCTGTTCGGTGTGGTGGTCGGCGAGTTCTACAAGGACACGCTGAGCAAGCATGCCGAAGCGCTTGCGTCGGTCGGCTTCGACCCCAACAACGGCATCGGCGACCTGTACGCACGCATCGCCACGCTGCCGGACGACCAGCAGGCGCAGATCAAGGCCGATATCCAGGCCGAATACGCGCAGCGCCCGGCCCTGGCCATGGTCAATTCGGACAAGGGCATCACCAACCTGCATGTGCCCAGCGACGTGATCGTCGATGCGTCGATGCCGGCGATGATTCGCGACTCCGGTCAGATGTGGAATGCCGAAGGCAAGCTGCAGGACACCAAGGCGGTGATCCCGGATCGCTGTTACGCCGATGTCTATCAGGCGGTGATCGACGACTGCAAGGCGCATGGCGCATTCGATCCGTCCACCATGGGCTCGGTGCCCAACGTCGGCCTGATGGCGCAGAAAGCCGAGGAATACGGTTCGCACGACAAGACCTTCCAGATTGCCGCCGCCGGGACCGTCAAGGTCACCGACGACACCGGCGCCACCGTGTTCGAACATGCGGTGGAAGCCGGCGACCTGTGGCGCATGTGCCAGGTCAAGGACGCGCCGATCCAGGACTGGGTCAAGCTGGCGGTCGAGCGCGCGCGCCTGAGCCAGACGCCTGCGGTGTTCTGGCTGGACAAGGCGCGCGCGCACGATGCGCAGGTCATCGCCAAGGTCGAAACCTATCTGAAGGATCACGACACCAACGGCCTGGATATCCGCATCCTGCCGCCGGTGGAAGCGACCACCTTCTCGCTGGAGCGCATCCGCAAGGGCCAGGACACCATCTCGGTCACCGGCAACGTGCTGCGCGATTACCTCACCGACCTGTTCCCGATCCTGGAGCTGGGCACCAGCGCCAAGATGCTGTCGATCGTGCCGCTGATGGCCGGTGGCGGCCTGTTCGAGACCGGTGCCGGTGGCTCGGCGCCCAAGCACGTGCAGCAGTTCGTCGAACAGAACAGCCTGCGCTGGGATTCGCTGGGCGAGTTCCTAGCCCTGGCCGCCTCGCTGGAGCATCTGGGCAACCGCTACGACAATCCGTCGGCCACGGTGCTGGCCAAGGCGCTGGACGTCGCTAACGGTCAGTTCCTGGACAACAACAAGTCGCCAGCGCGCAAGGTCGGTGAACTGGACAACCGCGGCAGCCACTTCTATCTGGCGATGTACTGGGCGCAGGCCCTGGCTGCGCAGACCGAAGACACCGCCCTGCAGGCCAAGTTCGCACCGCTGGCCAAGGCCCTGACCGAGAACGAAGCCAGCATCGTGGCCGAGCTCAACGGCGCCCAGGGCAAGCCGGTCGAGATCGGCGGCTACTACCACCCCGATCTGGCCAAGGTCAGCGAGGCGATGCGCCCGAGCAAGACCTTCAACAACGTGTTGGCCACGCTGAAGGCCTGATCCAGCGCACCGCCTGGCGGTGCGTCCAGCAGGTGCAACAGGCAGGGCCCGCCTCGATGAGAGGCGGGCCTTGTCGTTTCCGGCGTTTGCGCGCAATAACGAGAACACGGTCGTTGCGTGCCAGCCTCACGACCTGGCAATGCCGTGCCTGCGAGAGAGCCTGCGCCTCGGTGCGAGCAGTCTCGGCATTTGGCTGACTGTGCGCCTGTTCGATGGATCGTTTGTCTCCGCTGCACGCCGCAACATGCGCTGGGTACACTGCCGGCATGAGCCAGCTCCCGTTACCGCCACAGTCCGAGCGCCGTGCGCTGGCGATCGCCCATGCCGTGTACGACGCCTTCGAGGATTACCACGCCCGGTTTGCCGAGATCACCGCACGCGCCAAACAGCGCTTCGAAACGCGCGACTGGAGCGGCGCGCGCGATGATGCGGTGGCGCGGATCGCGCTGTACGACCAGTACATCAGCGAATGCATGCTGCGCTTGCGTGCGGTGCTGCTGGGGCAGGCGCACGATCGCGCGCTGTGGATGCGTGCACGCGTGCATTACGCCGCGCTGCTGAGCGGGCTGATCGACCAAGAGCTGTACAAGACTTTCTACAACACCTTGACCCGGCGTTACTTCGGCACCCACGGCGTGGATGCGGAGATCGAATTCATCGCGCTGGATATCGAGCCGACCGACGCGATCACGGTGCCGGTTGCGCGGCACACCTATGCGGTCTCGCCCGGCCGGCTGACCGACATGCTGGTGCGCGTGCTCGGCGATTATTCCTTCGACGTTCCGTATGCGCATCGCACCCGCTGTGCAGCGGCGATCGCGGTGCGCCTGCTCGATGATCTCGCGCACTGGGGCGAGCACCCGGTGCGCAGCGTGGAATTGCTGGAGACGGTGTTCTATCGCGAACGGCGCGCCTACCTGGTCGGCCGCGTGTTCGGCGAACATCGCTTCTCGCCATGCGTCATCGCCCTGGTCAACGACGACGCCGGCCTGCGTGCCGAAGCGGTGCTGACCCGGCGCAGCGACGTCGCGCAATTGTTCAGCAACTCGCGCAGTTACTTCCAGGCCGATCTGGCCACCGTCGGCGACGCAGTGGTGTTCTTGCGCAGCCTGCTCACCCACAAGCCGGTCGACGAGCTGTACACGATGCTCGGGCGCGCCAAGCAGGGCAAGACCGAACGCTATCGCACGTTTTTCAGCCATTTCCAGGCGCATCGCTCCGAGCAGCTGGTGCATGCCGATGGCACGCCCGGCATGGTCATGGTGGTATTTACCCTGCCCAGTTATCCGTTGGTGTTCAAACTGATTCGCGACCGCTTTGCCTATCCCAAGACCATGAGTCGTGCGCAGGTCGAAGGCAAGTACGAGCTGGTGTTCCAGCTCGATCGCATCGGTCGCTTGCTGGACGCGCAGCCGTATCGCTTCCTGCGGTTTCCCAAATCGCGTTTCTCGCCCGCGTTGCTGGACGAGCTGCAGACCAGCTGTGCGACGAGCCTGAGCGAAGATGGCCAGGACGTGCTGATCGCGCTGTGCTACGTGCAGCGCCGCCTGCGCCCGCTCAATCTCTACCTGCGCGAACAGCTGCCCGAAGCCGCGCATGCGGCCGCGCTGGACTACGGCCAGGCGATCAAGGACATGGCGCGCAACAATATCTTTCCCGGCGACATGCTGCTGAAGAACTTCGGCATCACCCGCCATCAGCGCGCGGTGTTCTACGACTACGACGAGCTGTGCCTGATCACCGAATGCACCTTCCGCGACTGGCCGACCGCCACTACCTATGAAGAACAGATGGCTGCCGAGCCCTGGTTCCATGTCGGCCCGCGCGATGTGTTTCCCGAGCGCTTCGCGCTGTTCATGGGCTTGCCACCCTCGCAGCTGGAAGCGGTCAAGCACCTGCACCCGGAACTGTTCGACCCGCAATGGTGGCGCGACCTGCAAACCCGCCTGCGCGAGGACGACTACCCCGACACCCCGCCCTACGCAGACTCGCGAAAACTGGCCTGACGATTTACGCGTATGCGCCAAGCTGGTACAACGAAACTCAATAACCATGGAGTGCGGTCATGCAGTGGAAGCAACGCTTGGGCTTGGGCATTTTGTTGGCAATGGCGAGTGTCAGCGGCGTGCAGGCAGTTCCCAGTGCCGCGCAGGTACAGGCACAGATGGAGGCCAGCATGAATATCGCAGGCGAATTGACGCTGACGCCGGACGGTACCGTTACGGAGGTCAAGCTCACCGACGAAGCAAGCCTGCCGCCAGTGGTCCGCGACCGCGTCAAACAATCGATCGCTTCCTGGCGCTTTGACCCTGTCAAAGACGATGGAAGCGCCTTGCCCGCGCAATTGCTGATGAATCTGCTGCTGGTCGCCAAGCCGGCCGATAACGGCACCTATTCCGTATCGATTCGCAGCGCGCATTTCGGCAGCCAGGAGCAAGCTGCAGCCAGCGTCGCTGCCAAGGACATGCCGGCACCCGCGTACCCAGAGCATGCGTTTCGAGAAGGTGTGACCGGGGTGGTCTATCTGCTGCTCAAGGTCGGGCGCGATGGCAAGGTCGAAGATCTGGTCGCCGAGCAGGTCAACCTGACCACGCTGGCGCCGGAATCCAAGCGCCCGCGCTGGCGCAAGGCGTTTGCCGACGTTGCAATCGCCAAGGCGCGAGGCTGGACCTTTGTGCCGCCAACGCAAGGCGCCGAGGCCGACGCGCCGTACTGGGTCATGCGGGTTCCGGTCACCTTCGCCATCGAATCCTGGCCAGGCAACCTGATCGCTGCAAAGCAAGCCAAAAAGTGGCAATCCTATCTGCCGGGCCCGCGTCAGCCGGCGCCCTGGCACGAGCAGCGCGATGCGTCGGCATCGACCGACAGTCCGGATGCGCTGCCAGGTAGTGGCTTGTTCTCCGCACGCGGAGAAGGTGTGCGGCTGGTGACGCCGCTGCAAGGAACTTAAGCGCGAAGCCAACATCAGCGCGGCTGGCGAAGCTATCTCACGCCTGTTGCTTGCAGAGCGGGTGGTCTTGATCGTTCGCTGCCGGAAGGCTTATCAGGGCTTGGCTACAAGGCAGCTGATCTGCCAGTTGGCTGCAGGGCCCTTGGCCCGCCCACCCTCGCGGGACACGCCGCAAGTACGTCCTTGTAGGCTCTTACGCGGCATCCATGCCGCGTAAGGTCCCGCGACGATGGGCGGGCAAGGACCCGTCGAGATGGTCGGTGTGCATGTTTGCGAGCAGAGCATGAGGTTTGTTGTTTGAGTCGCAGCGCGTCCCACCAGCGTTCCATTTCAAGCCGAGAGAAGGCAGGCTTTTCAACAAGCACCCTGCAAAACCTTCTGGCATCCCAACGCAGACGCGGCGATAAGCAGGTGTTGGCCCCGCCGATCAACTTCCTGGTGCGGTGTCCTCGCCGCTTGCGGGACCGCGGGCGGCGAGGATGCCGCTCCCGAGCCTACACGTACGTACCTGCGGTGTGTCCCGCGAGCCGCGAGGGCACCGCGCACTCGACCAACCAGGCTTGTGACTGCAAGCAACCACGCACCCACAAAAAAAGCCCCGCAATGCGGGGCTTTTTCTTGTCGAGAATACCGACCGACTCAGCGCTTCATCGAACTGAAGAACTCGTCGTTGGACTTGGTGGTCTTCATCTTGTCCAGCAGGAATTCCATCGCCGCGATTTCGTCCATCGGGTGCAGCAGCTTGCGCAGGATCCAGATCTTCTGCAGCAGCTCCGGCTCGATCAGCAGGTCTTCGCGACGTGTGCCCGAGCGGTTGATGTCGATCGCCGGGTACACGCGCTTTTCGGTGATGCGACGGTTCAGATGCACTTCGCTGTTGCCGGTGCCCTTGAACTCTTCGTAGATCACCTCGTCCATCTTGCTGCCGGTTTCCACCAGCGCCGTGGCGATGATGGTCAGCGAGCCGCCTTCTTCCACGTTACGGGCCGCACCGAAGAAGCGCTTCGGACGGTGCAGCGCGTTGGCGTCCACACCACCGGTGAGCACCTTGCCGGAGCTGGGCACCACGTTGTTGTAGGCGCGTGCCAGACGGGTGATCGAGTCGAGCAGGATCACCACGTCCTTCTTGTGCTCGACCAGGCGCTTGGCACGCTCGATCACCATCTCGGCGACCTGCACGTGGCGCGCGGCCGGTTCGTCGAAGGTGGAGGAGATGACCTCGCCGCGCACGGTGCGCTGCATTTCGGTCACTTCTTCCGGGCGCTCGTCGATCAGCAGCACGATCATGTGCACTTCGGGATGATTGCTGGTGATGGCCGTGGCCACCTGCTGCATCATCATCGTCTTACCGGCCTTGGGCGGGGAGACGATCAGCGCGCGCTGGCCTTTACCCTGCGGCGCCATCAGGTCCAGGATGCGGCCGGTGATGTCCTCGGTCGATCCATCGCCACGCTCCAGACGGAAGCGGCGGCGCGGGAACAGCGGGGTCAGGTTCTCGAACAGCACCTTGTTCTTGCTGGCTTCCAGCGGCTCGCCATTGATGGTGTCGACGATCGACAGCGCGAAATAGCGTTCGCCGTCCTTCGGGAAGCGGATGCGGCCGGACAGGTGATCGCCGGTCCGCAGGTTGAAGCGGCGAATCTGGCTGGGCGAGATATAGGTGTCGTCCGGGCCGGCCAGGTAGCTGGCTTCTGCGGCACGCAGGAAGCCGAAGCCGTCGGGCAGGATTTCCAGCACACCGTCGGCGGCAACGCCTTCGCCGTGGCGGGTCAGCACCTTGAGCAGGGCGAAGATCACGTCCTGCTTACGCGCGCGCGCCACGCCTTCCTGGATGTTGAGCTGGTCGGCGATATCCAGCAGCTTCTGCGCCGGCATCCGCTTGAGATCGCTCAGCGAGTAGACCGGGAAGCCTTCCGGCACGGCCGGGTGTGGGCGCGCGACGAACGGCTCGTTGCTGCCATCCGACGACGGCATGCCACCACCACCTTCGTTGCCGAAGCGGTCGCGTCCACGGTCGCGGCGATTGCGGAAGCGGTCACGGCGGTTGCCCTGCTGGTTCTGCCCCTGGCCCTGGCCCTGGCCTTGCTGATGCTGGCCGCCATTCTGGGCTTGGTCCTGACCCTGACCCTGACCCTGCGCCTGGGGCTGACCCTGGTTCTGGCCCTGGCCCCGGTGCTGCGCCTGATTCTGGTTCTGTTGCTGCTGCGCCTGATTGAAGCGCTGCTGCTGTGTCTGGCCACCCTCGCGGGAGTCGCCATGGGTGTCGTTGCCCTGGCTGCCCTGGTTGGCGCTGGGGGCGTTACCGGCATAGGACGCGCCATCGCCGGACGTCTGCGCCGGTGCCGAATCGGCAGCGTGCGACGGTGCCTGCGGGGCACGTGGAGCGTCGGGTGCGGGGCTGGCGGGCAAGGGCAGGTTGGGCTGCTGCGCGCCACCGTCGTCGGTGGCAGCGGCGGTCTTGCTCACGCGCGGCTTGCGCACGCGCTTCTCGACAGGAGCGTCGACGCTGCTCCCGGTATCGGAGGAAGGATGATCGGACAAGTGCGTGATTCCTCGCTAAGAGTGCGAGCGCCCGGCTGGGGGGCGAACTTTAGGTGATGGGAGTCTAGAAGAGGTTTCTAGAGGGGTACGTCGGCGCACGAACGTGCTCCGGATCAACTGACACTATCACCGCTGCGCGCAACCGCGCAAGCGCCTGCCGCAGCAGGATTTAACTGCTGGCGCATCACGGGGCGCCCATCGCTGGACGCCCGCTCGCTCAGGCGGCCGCGCCGCCCAGGGTCTTGTCGATCATCTGGGTCAGCTGGCCCTTGCCAACCGCACCGATCTGGGTGGCCTGCACCTGGCCATCCTTGAACAGCAACAGCATCGGGATCGAACGCACGTGGTACTTGATGGCCAGGGCGCGGTTCTGGTCCACATTGACCTTGGCAACCTTCAGCCTGCCCTGGTATGTATCGGCCAGATCGTCCAGCACCGGGGCGATCATCTTGCAGGGTCCGCACCACTCGGCCCAGAAATCCACCAGCACCGGTTCGCCGGATTGCAGTACAGCTGTATCGAAGTCGGCATCGCCGACATGTTGAACCTTATCGCTCACGTTGGGTCTCCTGGAAACCAAAACGGCCCGCCCGAACGGGCAGGCCGCTACATTGCGTTAAACTGGGGCATTGCGCGACTGAATCAAGTGTCAGTCCTGAAGCCGCGCTGTCCGCCACAACAGCCGCAGTTTGCGACGCTGTCGGCATCGATGCAAGCCGCGCCCGGGCTGCCCAGGGCGCCTCACGAAGACGGAATAATGAGCGACAAACCGCTGACCGATTTGACTTTTTCCACGTTCGACCTGCATCCGGCGCTGATCGCCGGGCTGGAGAGCGCCGGGTTTACCCGCTGTACCCCGATCCAGGCGCTGACCCTGCCGGTCGCGCTGCCGGGCGGCGACGTCGCCGGCCAGGCCCAGACCGGCACCGGCAAGACCCTGGCGTTCCTGGTGGCGGTGATGAACCGCCTGCTGATCCGCCCGGCGCTGGCCGACCGCAAGCCGGAAGACCCGCGCGCGCTGATCCTGGCGCCGACCCGCGAGCTGGCGATCCAGATCCACAAGGATGCGGTCAAGTTCGGCGCCGACCTGGGCCTGCGCTTTGCGCTGGTCTACGGCGGGGTGGACTACGACAAGCAGCGCGAGCTGCTGCAGCAGGGCGTGGACGTGATCATCGCCACCCCGGGCCGGCTGATCGACTACGTCAAGCAGCACAAGGTGGTCTCGCTGCATGCCTGCGAGATCTGCGTGCTGGACGAAGCCGACCGCATGTTCGACCTGGGCTTCATCAAGGACATCCGCTTCCTGTTGCGGCGCATGCCCGAGCGCGGCACCCGCCAGACCCTGCTGTTCTCGGCCACGCTCAGCCACCGCGTGCTCGAGCTCGCCTACGAGCACATGAACGAGCCGGAAAAGCTGGTCGTCGAAACCGAGAGCATCACCGCCGCACGGGTGCGCCAGCGCATCTATTTCCCGTCTGACGAAGAGAAGCAGACGCTGCTGCTGGGCCTGCTGTCGCGCAGCGAAGGCGCGCGCACCATGGTTTTCGTCAATACCAAGGCGTTCGTCGAGCGCGTGGCGCGCACGCTGGAGCGGCATGGCTACCGGGTCGGCGTGCTGTCGGGCGACGTGCCGCAGAAGAAGCGCGAGTCGCTGCTCAACCGCTTCCAGAAGGGCCAGCTCGAAATCCTGGTCGCCACCGACGTGGCCGCGCGCGGCCTGCACATCGACGGCGTCAAGTACGTCTACAACTACGACCTGCCGTTCGATGCGGAAGACTACGTGCATCGTATCGGCCGTACCGCGCGGCTGGGCGAAGAGGGCGATGCGATCAGCTTCGCCTGCGAGCGCTATGCGATGAGCCTGCCGGACATCGAGGCCTATATCGAGCAGAAGATTCCGGTCGAGCCGGTGACCTCCGAGTTGCTGACGCCGCTGCCGCGTACCGCGCGTGTACCGGTGGAAGGCGAAGAGGCCGACGAGGATGCTGGCGACAGCGTGGGCACCATCTTCCGCGAGGCGCGCGAACAGCGTGCTGCCGAAGAGCAGCGCCGCGGCGGTGGTCGCAGCGGTTCGGGTGGCGCATCGCGCAGCGGCAGTGGCGGCGGTCGCCGCGACGGCGGCAGTGCCGATGGCAAGCCGCGTCCGCGTCGCAAGCCGCGTGTGGAGGGCGAAGCCCCGGCAGCGGCAGCGCCGACCGAAACGCCGGTGGTTGCGGCGGCGTCGGTCGAGGGGCCTTCCACCATCGTGGCCGATGCCGAGCGCGCACCACGCAAGCGGCGCCGTCGTCGCAACGGCCGTCCGGTCGAAGGTGCTGAGCCGGCAGTGGCCTCCACACCGGTCGCCGCACCTGCCGCACCGCGCAAGCCCACCCAGGTGGTGGCCAAGCCGGTGCGCAGCGCCGCCAAGCCGTCCGGCAGCCCGTCGCTGTTGAGCCGCATCGGCCGTCGCCTGCGCTCGCTGGTGTCCGGCAACTGATCGCCTGCGGCCTGCGTCGCATTGCCGGGCTCCGGCGATGCGACGCAAGCGCTGGCGCTCCGGCATAATCGCTGGATGACCGTTCTGCGTTTCGACAACGTCAGCAAGCACTACGCCGGTGGCCACCAGGCGCTGACCGATGTCAGCTTCGAAGTGGCCGATGGCGAGATGCTGTTCGTGACCGGCCACTCCGGCGCCGGCAAAAGCACCCTGCTCAAATTGATCCACCTCAGCGAGCGGCCCAGCCAGGGCGCGGTGCTGCTGGGCGAACGCAACCTGCTCAAGGTGCGCGGCCGGCAGATTCCGCTGCACCGTCGTCAGGTGGGCGCGGTCTATCAGGACCATCGCCTGCTCAACGACCGCAGCATCGCCGAGAACGTGGCGTTGCCGCTGATCCTGCGCGGCACCCGGCGTGCCGAGATCGGCAAGCGCGTGCGCTCGGCATTGGAGCGGATCGGGCTGGCCCATCGCGAGCGGGCCTTGCCGTCGCAGTTGTCGGCCGGCGAGCAGCAGCGCGTGGGCATCGCCCGCGCCATCGTCGGCGAACCACGCCTGCTGGTGGCCGATGAGCCCACCGGCAATCTGGATCCGGCGCTGGCCGCGGAAATCATGCAGTTGTTCGCCGAACTGCCCGCGCGCGGCACCAGCGTGCTGGTGGTCAGCCATGACCTGGCCCTGCTCAAGCAGATGCGCAAGCGCGTGCTGATCCTGGATCACGGCCGCCTGGTCGACGACATCTCGCCGCAGGATCTGGCCGAATGAGCAAGCCCGCCAATACCGAAGCCGTCGCCCCTTCGCGGGTCGGCGTGTGGATCGACCATCATCTGCACAGCATCGCCTTCAGCCTGGGCCGTGCCATGCGCAAGCCCTGGGCCACCTTGCTGACCATCGTGGTGATGGCGCTGGCGCTGGCCTTGCCGCTGGGGCTGTCGATCGCGCTGGACAACGTCAAGTTGCTGGCCGGCAGCGTGCAACAGTCGCGCGAGATCAACCTGTTCCTGAAGGTCGAGATCGGCGCCGAGGCCGCGCAGGCCCTGGCCGGCGAACTGCGCGCCCGCCCGGACGTTGCCCAGGTCGCGCTGCGCACGCCGGCGCAGGGGCTGACCGAGCTGCGCGAGAGCGCCAAGCTCGACGAGGCGATCGATGCGCTGGGCGACAACCCGCTGCCGACGCTGCTGGTCGTCACGCCCACCGAATCGGCCGACGATGCGCAGCTGGCCGGCGCGCTGCAGGCCTTGCCGCAGGCCGACCAGGTGCAGCACGACGCGCTGTGGCGCAAGCGCCTGGATGGCTGGCTGCACTTCGGCGAGCGGCTGGTGCAGGTGTTGTCGGCACTGCTGGGTGTCGGCGCGGTGCTGGTGGTCGGCAATACGGTGCGGCTGGACATCCAGTCGCGGCGCGAGGAAATCGGCGTGCTGCAGTTGCTGGGTGCCAGCGATGGCTTCATCCGGCGTCCGTTCCTGTACCTGGGGGCCTGGTACGGGCTCGGTGCCGGCGCTGTGGCGCTCGCGCTGATCGCCGCCTCCGGGCTGGCGTTGCGCGCGCCGTTGGCGACCCTGGCCGACAGTTACGGCAGCTCCTTTACCCTGCACGGGCTGGATCTGCTGCATTCTGCGCTGGTGCTGGTCGGCACCCTGGTCCTGGGCTGGCTGGGCGCCTGGCTGGTCACCGGCCATTTCCTCCGCCAGACCCGTCCCACCGAGACCTGAGGCCTGCCATGCATCCACCGGATCTCAAGCACCTGATCAGCGACGCGCCGCGTGTGATGGTGGTCGATGGCTCCAAGCTGGTGCGCAAGCTGATCGCCGATGTGTTGCAGCGCGATCTGCCCAACGTGCAGGTGATCGGCTGCTCCAGCATCGCCGAGGCGCGCCAGGCGCTGGAAGCCGGGGCGGTGGATCTGGTCACCACCTCGCTGTCGCTGCCCGATGGCGATGGCCTGACCCTGGCGCGCAGCGTGCGCGAAGCGGCCGGCCAGGCCTATGTGCCGGTGATCGTGGTCTCCGGCGATGCGCAGCAGCATCTGGTGGAGCGCCGCTTCACCGAATACGTCACCGATTATTTCGACAAGGCGCTGGGCCACGAAGCCCTGGCGACCTTCATCCGCGGCTATGTGCAGCCCGAGCCGGTGGTCGGTGCGACCGTGCTGTACATCGAGGACAGCCGCGTGGTGGCCGAGGCGACCAAGCGCATGCTCGAGCGGCAGAGCCTGAAGGTAGTGCATGTGCTCACCGCCGAGGATGCCTTTGCGCTGCTCACCGCCGAATCGCTGGGCCGCACCGAGCGCCGCATCGACGTGGTGCTGACCGATGTGACCCTGAAGGGCGAGCTCAACGGCCGCGACGTGGTCGAGCGCATCCGCATCGACTTCGCCTACGGCAAGCGTCGCCTGCCGGTGCTGGTGATGACCGGCGACACCAATCCGCGCAACCAGTCCGAGCTGCTGCGCGCCGGCGCCAACGACCTGGTGCAAAAACCCATCGAAGAACGTCTGCTGGTGACCAAGGTGCTGTTCCAGCTGCGCCTGGCACGGCTCGAGGACCAGGCTGTCACGCTATGACCGAAGTGGCTGAAGTGGAAGCGCGTATCCAGCTGGAACCGTCGTGGAAGGCGCGGGTGGGCGATTGGTTGCTGCGCCCGGAAATGCAGGAGCTGTCCGCATTCCTGCGCCAGCGCAAGGCGGCCGGGGCGCGGGTGTTCCCGCCGGGCCCGCAGATCTTTGCGGCCTTCGACGCCACCCCGTTCGAGCAGGTCAAGGTGGTGATCCTGGGCCAGGACCCGTATCACGGTGAAGGCCAGGCGCATGGGCTGTGCTTTTCGGTGTTGCCCGGCGTGCCGGTGCCGCCGTCGCTGCTCAACATCTACAAGGAGATCCAGGACGATCTGGGCATCGCGCGGCCGGACCATGGCTATCTGATGCCGTGGGCGCGCCAGGGCGTGCTGCTGCTCAATGCGGTGCTGACGGTGGAGCAGGGCCGTGCCGGCGCGCACCAGAACAAGGGCTGGGAAGGCTTCACCGACCATGTGGTGGAGACCCTCAACCTCGAGCGCGAAGGCCTGGTGTTCCTGCTCTGGGGCAGCTACGCGCAGTCCAAGGGCAAGGTCATCGACCAGGCGCGCCATCGCGTGTTCAAGGCCCCGCATCCCTCGCCGTTGTCGGCGCATCGCGGCTTTCTGGGCTGCCAGCACTTCTCCAAGACCAACGAGCATCTGCAGCGCCGCGGGCTGGGCCCGATCGACTGGTCGCTGCCGCCCCGCAACGCGCTGGACACCACTTCGGCCAGCGGCTGAACGGTACCGGCGCCGGCCCATTTCGCGGCGTCTTTGTCACGGTCTGCGCAGGGCGGCGGTGGTAGCGTAGGTGCTCGAAGTCGGGAGTTGCGCCGTAGAACGACGACAACGCAAAAAGCCCGAACGTCCTATAAATGGAACGCTGGGAACTCTTTCTGTACCCGGCAGTCCAATAGTTCGACTGCTAAGATGGTGCCCTATGAACCAGATCACCTCGACTGCCCTAGTGGCAAACAATCTCCCGATTCCCAGTGCGCTCGGTTCGCTGGACGCCTACATCGGTGCCGTGCACCAGATCCCGGTGCTGTCGGTCGATGAGGAACAGAATCTTGCCCGTCGCTTCCGTGACGAGCTGGATCTGGACGCCGCGCGCGAGCTGGTCCATTCCCACCTGCGCTTCGTGGTGCACGTCGCTCGCGGCTACAACGGCTACGGCCTGCCGCTGGGCGACCTGATCCAGGAAGGCAACATCGGCCTGATGAAGGCGGTCAAGCGCTTCGACCCGGAAATGGGCGTGCGCCTGGTCAGCTTCGCAGTGCACTGGATCCGTGCCGAGATGCACGAGTTCATCCTGAAGAACTGGCGCATCGTCAAGGTCGCCACGACCAAGGCGCAGCGCAAGCTGTTCTTCAACCTGCGCAAGTCCAAGACCCGCCTGGGCTGGCTCAATGCGTCCGAGGTGACTGCGGTCGCCAAGGACCTGAACGTCTCCGAGCGCGAAGTGATGGAGATGGAGTCGCGTCTGTCCGGTCGCGACATCGGCTTCGATGCCTCGTCCGACGAAGACGACGATCATGGTCCGCCGTCGCCGGTGAGCTATCTGGTGGCCAACGACGAAGATCCGTCGCAGGCCTACGAGCGTCACGACAGCGAGGACAATCAGCTGCAGTTGCTGCGCGAAGGCATGGCCGGCCTGGACACGCGCTCGCGCGACATCGTCAAGCGCCGCTGGCTGGACTCCGACTCCAAGGTAACGCTGCAGGAGCTGGCCGACGAGTACGGCGTGTCGGCCGAGCGTATCCGCCAGATCGAGGCGAATGCGCTGAAGAAGATGAAGGCACTGTTCGTGGCCTGATCCTTCGATCATGCCCCAGGTGTTGCACAAACGGCCCGGTTTTCCGGGCCGTTTGCATGTGGGCTGCCGGTGCTGCGTCGAGTCCGACGACGCGCGGTGGTTCGTCGTGGTCGTTCGCCGATGATCGACCGCGCGCTGCGCCCGCGCTATTCCGGCAGGCGCGCCACCGGCAGATGCCAGCCGTAGCGGATGGCCATGAAACGCAGCCCGAAACAGACCAGCGCGCCGGTCGCCAGCGACCAGGCCTGCGGCACTGCGAGCATGTGCCCGATCGCGACCAGGCCGCCACCTGCCAGCGCGGCGACCGCATACAGCTCGGCCTGCAGCACCACCGGCGTCCGCGCCACCAGCAGATCACGCGCGATGCCGCCGCCGATGCCGCTGAGCATGCCGAGTAAGGTCGCGCTGAGCGGGCTGAGCTGGTAATCGAGCGCCTTGCTGGTGCCGTAGACCGCAAACAGCGCCAACCCGGCCGCGTCGAACAACTGCACCGGGTTGCGCAGCCGTTCCACCGCCGCATGCCAGTAGAAACCGGCCACGCCGGCCAGGCAGGCGACCAGCAGGTACTGCGGATGCACCAGTGCGGCCGGCGGGGTGGCGCCGATCAGCACATCGCGCACGATGCCGCCGGACACCGCCGCCGCGCACGACAGCACCAGTACGCCGAACAGATCCAGGCGATTGCGCACCGCCACGGTCGCGCCGCTGAGGGCGAACACGAAGGTGCCGAGCAGATCCAGCAGGAACAGGAGAGTGGTCACGATCAGACCGTCGCATCAGGCCGCACAGCATCGCGCACGGCCTGCGCCGCTGTCATCCGTCCTTGCTGCTGGGCGGCGGATCGTCGGTGGCACCGCCGAAGATGATGCGCGCGGCGCGCTGGTAGCTCCAGTACGCCATCGCCCAGTTCACCAGCACCACGAACCGGTTGCGGAAACCGATCAGGAAGTACACGTGCGCGGCCAGCCAGAACCACCAGGCCACGATGCCGGAGAGCTTGAGCTTGCCGACATGCACGATGGCGGCCATGCGGCCGATCGTGGCCAGGTTGCCGTAGTCCTGGTAACGGAAGGCTGGTGCAGGCTGGTTGCGGTGGCGGGCGCGGATCGCCTTGGCGATGTGCTTGCCCATCTGCTTTGCTGCCGGTGCCACACCTGGTACCGGGCGGCCGTCCTGCTGGACCGAGGCCAGGTCGCCGCCGACGAAGATCTCCGGGTGACCGGGTACGCTCAGGTCCGGCTCCACCAGCACGCGGCCGGCACGATCCAGCGGCACGCCAAGCGTGCGCGCCAGCGGCGATGCCGCCACGCCGGCGGCCCACACCACGGTGCGTGCAGGCACGAAGGTGTCGCCGAGCTGATAGCCCAGCGCATCGATGTGGGTGACCGGCGTGCCGGTGTGCACTTCCACGCCCAGGCGCTCGAGCTGCTTGCGCGCCTTGGCGGTGAGATCGTCCGGGAACGAGGGCAGCACGCGCGGGCCGGCTTCGACCAGGCGCACGCGCGCCTGCTGCGGGTCGATATGGCGGAATTCGTTCTTGAGCGTGTGGCGGGCGATCTCGGCCAGCGTGCCGGCCAGCTCGACGCCGGTCGGGCCGCCGCCGACCACGGCAAAACTCAGCCAGGCCGCGCGTGCGGCCGGGTCGGACTCGGCTTCGGCGCGCTCGAAGGCGAGCAGCAACTTGCGCCGCAGCACCAGCGCGTCGTACAGCGTCTTCAGGCCGGGCGCATGCTCGGCCCATTGATCGTTGCCGAAGTAGGCATGGGTGGCGCCGGTGGCCAGCAGCAACATGTCGTAGCCGAGCGTGCTGCCGTCGGCGAGCACCACCTCACGGCGGGCCGGTGCGATTTCGGCGACGTCGCCGAGCAGCACTTCGACATTGCGCTGCTCGCGCAGGATGTGGCGCAGCGGCGCGGCGATATCCGGTGCCGACAGGCCGGCGGTGGCGACCTGGTACAGCAGCGGCTGGAACAGGTGATGGTTCTGGCGGTCGATCAGGGTGATGCGGATGCCGGGATCGTCGAGCGCGCGGGTGGCCCATAAGCCGGCGAAACCGCCGCCAACCACAACCAGGTGCAGCGGAGCTTGGGAGGGGGAAGAAGTCATCGTAAGGTCCGATGGATTGCGACGCGGGCTCATCAGCATGCCGCATCGGTAATGAACATGCCGCCTGGATCCAGCCTGCCTGCGGCATCATGTCGCATCTCATCCACATGATGACCGCATGCCGTCACTACCGCCGCCGTTGCCGCCGCTGTCGCCACCGCCATCCGCTTCTCCGGCGATGGCACCGGCTGCCGCGCGTGCGCCCGGACAGAAACTCAGCGGCGTCACACTCGGCCTGATCGGGCTGGCGGCCTGCGTGGTGCTGTTCGGCATGCTGGTGCTGGGCGCGCTCGGCTGGCTGATCGTGTTCGGCTGGTCGCTGTTTGCCGACCAGGCACGCGCCGCGCTGCAGGGCGATGCGGTGGTGCAGGAACAGATCGGCCAGATCCACACGATGCGGGTGGATCTGGTGCGCACCGGTCTGGCGCCGGGCGACGACGATTTCGTGTTCACGGTGGAAGGCGATCGCGGCCGCGGCCGCGTGCATGCCACCTGGGTCAGCGGCGGCTCCGAGCGCGAGATCCTGAGCGATGGCGTGTTGACCATGCACGATGGCAGCCAGTACACGCTGCCGTCGGCCGATGCGGCCGACACCGAAATCGACACCGACTCTGCCGACACCTTCGAGGAATGACCATGATCGACAATCCCGACAAACGCATCGCCTTGCTGATCGATGCCGACAACGCGCCGGCCGGCAAGATCGACGTGGTGCTGGCCGAAGTGGCGCGCTATGGCGTGGCCAACGTGCGCCGCGCCTACGGCAACTGGAAGAGTCCGCACCTGAAGAGCTGGGAAGCGGCGCTGCACGAATACGCGATCCGGCCGATCCAGCAATTTGCCTACAGCTCGGGCAAGAACGCCTCGGACATGGCGATGGTGATCGATGCGATGGACCTGTTGTATGCACGCAATCTGGATGGCTTTGCGATCGTTTCCAGCGATGCGGATTTCACTCCGCTGGTGATGCGTCTGCTCACCGATGGCATGAAGGTGTATGGCTTTGGCGAGAAGAAAACCCCGGCGCCGTTCGTCAATGCCTGTTCCAAGTTCACCTATGTCGAAGCGCTGGGCGAGCAGGCGGCAGCCGCCAGCGACACCGCCGCCGGCCGCAAGGATGCCACCGCGCTGCGCGGCGACACCCGGCTGGTGCAGATGCTGCGCAATGCGATCGACAGTGCCTGCGAAGACGATGGCTGGGCGCATCTGGGCGCGGTGGGCAAGCAGGTGGCCAACCAGGCCTCGTTCGACCCACGCAACTACGGTTATCGCAAACTCAGCGACTTGGTGCGTGCGATCGGCCTGTTCGAGATCAAGCAGGACGAGCAGGCCCTGTGGGTGCGCGATGCGCCCAAGGGCGGGCGGGCGAAAGCGGCGCAGCCAGCGGCCGCCGTCGCCACGCAGGCGTCCACCGCAAAGCGTCCGGCGCGCGCGACGCCCAAACCGCCAGCAGGGAAATGACGATGGCTGACGCTGCAATGCAATCGGCGGCAGGAAACGCCTCGATCACGCTATGGGGGCGGCGCAATTCCAGCAATGTGCGCAAGGTGCTGTGGTGCGCCGAAGAAGCCGGGGTGCCCTATACCTCGATCGAAGTCGGTGGTGCGTTTGGTCGTAACGACACGCCCGGGTATCGCGCGTTGAATCCCAACGGTCTGGTGCCGACGATGCAGGATGGTGAGTTGGTGCTGTGGGAGTCCAATGCGATCGTGCGCTACCTTGCCGCGCAATATGCGCCGGCCCTGTATCCGCAGGCACCGGCCGAACGCGCGCTGGGCGATCGCTGGATGGACTGGACCACCTCGACGTTTGCCGGCGTGTTTCGCGACCTGTTCTGGGGCGTGCTGCGCACACCGGAACCCGAGCGCGATCCTGCGCGCATCGCCGCGGCGCTGGCGCACTCGGGCGACCTGCTCGCACGCGCGGATGCGGCCCTGGCGCAGCAGCCGTATCTGTCCGGCGCGCAATTTGCGATGGGCGATATTCCACTGGGCAGCTTCATCTACGCCTGGTTCGAAATGCCGATCGAGCGGCCCGAGCTGCCGCATCTGCAGGCGTGGTACCAGCGCCTGCGCGCACGGCCTGCGTACCAGCGTGGCGTGATGACCGCGCTGACCTGAGTTTCGCGTTTCCGCTCAGGCCAGCATGGCCCATGGCAGACACCGCACGCGCTGCCGACACGGCATGTTGCTGCAAGGACATGCGCCTCGTACATCGCGCGGCCAAATAGCCCGCGTTCTCTATAGGAGCGCACTTGTGCGCGAGGGCATTCCCGGTAACGCCCCATCGCGCGCAAGCGCGCTCCTACAAAAACGTGGGGACACGTGCGGCCTGTTCGCCCGCGGTGTTGTAGGAGCGCACCCGGGCGCGAGGGCATTCCCGGTAACGCCACATCGCGCCCAGGTGCGCTCCTACGCAAGCTGGGTACACGGTGGTCTGGCTGCAGCTCCGCGTGCGATACGCCCGCCCTAATACAGATCGATCGGATCCACATCCAGCGACCAGCGTACGCGCCGCGCCTGCGGCAACGCATAGATCGCAGGCAGTTGCGCATCCAGCAGACGATGCAGCGCCGAGCGCTGTTGCGCGGACAACAGCAACTGGGTGCGCTGGAAACCGGCGCGACGTGGCATCGGTGCCGGCATCGGGCCGTAGCACTCCACTGCGGCAAACGCAGGCGATTGTGCGGTGCTGTCTGCCGTGGTCAGGCCGCGCACCGCCATCAGGAACTGGTTGGCCGCGGCCACGTCCTTGGCCTCGGCGCGGAACAGCGCCAGATGCGCGAACGGCGGAAATCCCGCAGCCTCGCGCTGCTGCAATTCGGCATCGGCGAAGGCGTGGTAGCCGCCGTTGACCAGGGTCTGCAGCAGGGGATGTTCGGGGTGATGGGTTTGTAGCCAGACCTCGCCTGGGCGGTCGGCGCGCCCGGCGCGTCCGGCCACCTGGATCAGCTGCTGGGAGAGCTTTTCGGCGGCACGGAAGTCGGCCGAGAACAGGCCTTCGTCGATGCCGACCACCACCACCATGGTCAGCCGTGGCAGATCGTGGCCCTTGGCCAGGATCTGGGTGCCCACCAGGATGCCGGCCTCGCTGCCCAGGCGCGCCAGCTGGGTCTCCAGCGCGTCGCGGCGCTGGGTGGTGCTCCGGTCGATGCGCACCACCGGAAACTCCGGGAACGCTTCGGTCAGGCGTTCTTCCAGCCGCTCGGTGCCGATGCCTTGCGGCTGCAGCGCCAGGCTGGCGCAGGCCGGGCAGGCCAGCGGTGCCTGCTGGCGCGCGCCGCAGTGATGGCATTGCAGGCGCCGCCCGCCGGCGTGCACGGTCATCGGGGTCTGGTGCAGCGGCGTGCTGCAGCGCTGGCAGGCGGCAGTCCAGCCGCAGTCGTGGCACAGCAGCACCGGCGCATAGCCGCGGCGGTTCTTGAACACCAGCACCTGTTCGCCGCGCGCCAGGGTGGCGCCGATGCCGGCCAGCACTTCCGGCGACAGGCCGTCCTTGAGCGGGCGCTTGCGCACGTCGAGCACGCGCACGCGCGGCGGACGCGCCTCGCCGGCGCGGCGCGACAGGCGCAGATGCCGGTAGCGACCGGAATAGGCGTTGTGCAGGCTTTCCAGCGACGGCGTGGCGCTGCCCAGGATCACCGGCACATCCAGCGCCTTGCCGCGCACCAGTGCGAAATCGCGGGCGTGATAGCGGATGCCGTCCTGTTGCTTGTAGCTGCCGTCGTGTTCCTCGTCGATCACGATCAGCCCGGCATTCGGCAACGGGGTGAACACCGCCGAACGCGTGCCGACGATCAGCTTGGCTTCGCCACGCCAGGCCGCCGCCCATACCCGCGCCCGTTCGCCATCGGACAGCCCCGAATGCAGCGCGTGCACCGGCACGCCCAGGCGGGCGCGGAAGCGGCCCAGCGTCTGCGGGGTCAGGCCGATCTCCGGCACCAGCACCAGCGCCTGGCGGCCGGCCGCCAGGCAGTCGGCGATCGCCTGCAGGTAGACCTCGGTCTTGCCGCTGCCGGTGACGCCATCGAGCAGATAGGTGGTAAAACCGCGCTGCGCACGGATGGCGTCGGCGGCGTCCTGCTGTTCGTCGTTGAGCTGCGGGCCGCTGCCGGGACGGGGCGGGATGCTGTCGGCCGGCACCGCCACGCGCTCGGCATGGCCGCGCTTGGCCAGACTGCGTGCGGCCTCGCGCCACTGCGGCAGCAAGGGGTCCAGCTGTTCTTCGCCCAGCGCACCGGTCAGCAGCAGGGCGGCCAGCAAGGCGGGGCGGCTGCCGGCGCGCAGGCTGGCGACGCCGGTGCGCCCGGCCTCGGTGAGCTGCCAGGCCCAGGCATGGGTGTCGGCCAGCGGCTCGCCGCGGCGCAACGGGCCGGGCAGGGCGCTGGACTGGGCCTCGCCCAGCGGTGCGTGGGTATAGCGCGCCAGCCACTGCAGCGAACGCGCCAGCTCCTCGACCAGCAGCGGGGCGTCGTCGCACCAGGCCAGCGCCGGGCGCAGTCCTTCGGCGGAGGCCAACTGGCCGATCTCCACCACCACCCCGACCAGCTCGCGCGGCCCGAACGGCACTCGCACCCGGCAGCCGACCCGCGCCGGGTCGGTCAGCGGCGCGTCGGCCGGAGGCAGATAGTCGAACAGTTGTGGCAGCGGCACCGGCAGGGCGACGCGCAAGGTGGCGACGGTCGAAGACATCCGGTCAGTCTACCGACCCTGTCCAGCACCCGGCAGACGCCGCTCGGTCGTCTCCGAATCGGTGCTTCGGCTTACGACGCGTTTGTGTGACGGAAGTGATAAATCCGACGTAAACCTATGTGAGGGCTAGGGAAACGGGTTTATCCACACTGCCTGTGGATAAGCCTGTGAATTAGTCTCGTGCTCCACGCTGTGAAGGCGGATTCACTAGCCTCTGCAACCTGTTGGACATTTTTTCGCCAATCGGCTTAAAGCGATAAGGATCAATCACTTAGGCGTGAAACACGAATGCAACAAAGAAAAATCAACAGTTGACAGACGCCCGCGTATCGGTATGTCTGCCGCTGTGCACAACCTGCGCAGGTGACGGCAGTCGATGGCACCGGGACGCAGCGCAGCCGGGCCGATCTGTCAAGCCATCGGCGGGGGCCGATTGCGTCGGTATCATGCCGGCCGATGCTGGAGTTCCCATGACCGTAGTCCCCGACGCCCCCGTCACCCCTGCCGCGCTGTCTGCTTTCCTGCGCGGTGTCGAACGCCGGGGTCTGGTGCTCGCACAACTGCAATGCGGCGATGGCGCGGCGGCCGAGCGGGCCCTGGCGGCGGCGTTGCGTGCATTCAGCAGCCAGGCGGCGGGTCGCCCGATGGCCGGCTGGCCGATGCGCTTCTGGAGCCTGCTGGCAACGGCACCGCCGCTGCGGCGCGAGCCCATGCCGGGGACCTGGCTGCCGCCGTTCACCGCACTGGGGCGGATGCAGACCAGCGACCGGCTGGCGCTGCTGCTGCGTATCGTGGCCGGGCTGGAAGAAGAGCCTGCCAGCGAGGTGCAGGGTATCGAGGTGGCGGCCTATCGGCAGTCGCTGGCCCGTGCCTGCCCACGCGATGCGGCCGGCAACCCGGATGCGCAGGCCTGGCGTGCCCTGGCCGAGGCGGCGCAGCAGGAGTTGCGCGAGCTCAGCCCGGCGCAGGTCAGCCGGCTGGCACAGCTCCGCGAGTCGGCCCTGGCCGGCATGCCGCTGCAGCCTGTCGCGGCCGCGCCCGTGGCCGCTGCCGAAGCGCGCCGCCCGGCCGCGCCGCGCCACCGTCCTGCACGCCAGTGGCAGTGGCCGCGGATCGACCGCCGCCACGCCGGCCTCGTGCTGGCCGTGCTGGCGTTGGCGCTGCTGCTTGCGGCGCTGGGCTGGTGGTGGACGCATCGCCGCCCGGCCCTGCCGCCCGAGCCGGTCTCGCAGGCCCCGGCCGGCGTGCTGCACGTCACCGATGCCGCGCCGGTGCTGGTGGAAGACCTTCCCGCCGCCGACTTGCTGGAGGCGGTGGCAAACCCCGGCCTGGATCCGCGCGACCAGGCGATGCTGGCCGACCCGGACCTGGAACTGGCGCGTTCGGCCGATTTCTACGCCTGGTATGCGGCCGGCCATCCGGTGCCGGCCGACGAATCCGGCGCGCATGCCACCACCGCCGACCAGCCTGCCGCCACCCTGGAGACCGTCGATGACGACAATTAAGTGGTGCGGCCTGCTGGCGTTGGCTGTTGTCGGCATGGCCGCTGCGCAGACCCTGCCGGCGCCGCTGGAGGAAGGCAACGCGACTGCGCCTGCCGGCATGCCGACGCCCGCAGCCGCCACTGCCGCAATCCCGAGCGCTGCGCAGCAGCGCGCGCGCTGGGACGCATTGACGCCGGCCCAGCGGGCCGAGCTGCGCGCCCGTTATGCGGCCTGGAAAGGGCTCACCGCCACCGACCGGGTGGTATTGCGGCAGGCACGCGAGCGTCTGCATGGCTTGCCCGACGACCAGCAGCGCGCGCTGCGCACGCAGTTCACCGCAATGGATCGCCTGCATCGCGATGGCTGGCGCCTGGGCTCGCAGCTGGGTGCGTTCTATCCGCAGTTGCAGCCCCTGATCGGCTACGTGCCGCCAGCGCAGCGCGATACGCTGCTGGCGGCGTTGCGCAGCCTGGACGCCGGGCAGCTGGAACAGCTGGCGATGCTGGCACAACGCACCCCGCCGCAGGAGCGCGATGGCTTGCGCGATGCCCTGCTTGCGCAGGCGCCGGCAACGCGCAGCGCCTGGTTGAAGCGCCAGCTGGCGCGCTGATTGGCAGCGGCGGGACTGCGCCGCTGCAGCCCCCTGCGCCGGCGTCGTCTCCACGCGTGCTCGCTGCTCGTCCTCGATACCGGGCAGTCGGGCCGGACACCGAGCCGAGAGCCTGCGGGGCTGCCACCTTCGGCGATGCGCGCCAAGCGGCGACCGTCACGAAGGACACGGACCGCGCTGAAGCCCGGGCATCCCGTTCCGCTGACCAGCCACGCCGGCCGCTCGCCGCCGCGCATCTCCCGCTTGCGCCTTGCCGCTGCCCGTGTCGCAAGTGCGGGTAAGATAGCGGCCCCACGCGACCCGGTGCCAGCGCCTCCCGGCACGGCCGTAGTCCGCGCAGCGATCGGTTGTCATGTCTGTCTCTCCTGTACCCACCTCCGCGACGCCGCGTTTCGGCGCGGAAGTGCGCACCACCGGCCTGCTCGCATTGCCGCTGGTACTCGGTCACGTCTCCACCGGCCTGATCGGATTTGTCGATAACGTCATCGCCGGTCACCACGGCACCGCCACGCTGGCGGCGGTCACCATCGGCACCTCGCTGCTGTGGCTGCCGATGCTGGTGCCGATCGGCACGCTGATCTCGTTGACCGCCTCGGTCTCGCAGCTGCGCGGTGCCGGCCGCGAGCGCGAGATTGGCCCGCTGTTCCGCCAGGCCCTGTGGCTGTCGCTGGGACTGGGCGCGGTGATGTTCGCGTTCCTCAGTGCGGTGCCGCCGCTGTTGCCCACCTTCGGGATTGCGCCGGACATCGTGCCGGGCGCGACCGACTTCCTGCACGCGGTGCGCTGGGGCGGGCCGGCGCTGACGTTCTACTTCTGCATGCGCTATCTCAGCGAGGGCATGCACTGGACCCTGCCGACCATGCTGCTGGGCTTTGGCGGCCTGCTGGTGCTGGCGCCGCTGGGTTATGCGCTGACCTATGGCAAGTTCGGCTTTGCCGAGCACGGTGCGCAGGGCCTGGGCATGGCCTCGGCGGTCACCATGTGGGTGCAGGCCAGCGTGTTTGCGCTGTATCTGTGGCGCTCGCGCCGGTTTGCGCACCTGCAGTTGTTCGCCCATTTCGAAGGCCCGCGCTGGCGTGCGATCGGTGATCTGTTGCGCACCGGTCTGCCGATCGGCATCACCGTGCTGATGGAGGGCGGCCTGTTCATCGTCACTGCCTTGCTGATTGGCCGGCTCGGCTCCACCGAAGCGGCCGCGCACCAGATCGCGATCAACGTCGCGCAGCTGTGTTTCATGATTCCGATGGGCGTGGCCGAGGCGACCACCGTGCGGGTCGGGCATGCGGTCGGGCGCGGCGATCCGCTCGGCATGCGGCGTGCGGCCTGGGCCGGTTACGCCATCGTGCTGGGCACCCAGGCGCTGTCGGCCAGCGTGCTGTTGCTGGGCCACGATGCAATCGTGAGCGTCTATACCGACGATGTGGCGGTGGCCGCGCTGGCTTCGGTGCTGCTGCTGTTTGCCGCCACGTTCCAGTTTCCCGACGGCATCCAGGTGCTTTCCAGCGGCGCGCTGCGTGGGCTCAAGGACACCCGTGTGCCGATGTTCCTGGCGATGTTCTCGTACTGGGGTGTCGGCATGCCGATCGGCGCCGGGCTCGGCCTGGGGCTGGGCTGGGGACCGCAAGGCATGTGGATCGGCCTGATTCTGGGCCTGACCGTGGCGTCGGTCCTGATGGGCTTGCGCTTCCGGCAGACCAGCCGGCGGCTGACTGCCGGCACGGCCCCCTGACTTCCAGCGCATGCCGCGCGCACCGCGCAGCCGGTATGCTGGACACCATTGAATTGTATGCAGCGTCTTTTGACGGAGTTTTCCATGAACCACCCCGTGCGTCGCAGTCCCATCGCCAGTTTCTTCGTCGGCCTGTGGGATGTGATGAATTTCACCCGGCGCCTGATCTTCAACCTGGTGTTCTTCGGCTTCCTGTTCCTGGTGCTGCTGCTGTTTGTGGTGGCGATCGCGCGTGGCGACGGCAGCAAGCCGCTGGCCGAGCGCACCACCCTGGTGATCAACCCCGAAGGCACGCTGGTCGAGCAGTTCAGCGCCGACCCGGTGAGCCGGTCGCTGGCCAAGGCGGTCGGTGACAAGAGCGCCGAGGAAGTGCAGCTGCGCGACCTGGTGCGGGTGATCGAGGCGGCCGGCAAGGATCGCAAGATCGAGCGGGTGGTGTTGAACCTGGACAAGTTTCAGCCCGCCGGTTTCGCCTCGCAGCGCGAAGTGGCCGCGGCGTTGCGGAAGCTGCGCGCCTCTGGCAAGCAGATCGTCGCCTTCAGCGAGAGCATGAGCCAGGGCCAGTACCTGCTGGCCGCACAGGCCAACGAGGTCTATCTCGACCCGATGGGCAGCGTGCTGCTGGAAGGGCTTGGCCGTTATCGCCAGTATTTCCGCGAGGGCCTGCAGGACAAGCTCGGCGTGGACGTGCATCTGTTCCGCGTGGGCGAGTACAAGTCCGCCGCCGAGCCGTACATTCTCGATGCCGCTTCGGCCGACGCCAAGGAAGCGGACCTGTTCTGGATGAACGACGTGTGGCAGCGCTACCTGACCGATGTCGGCAAGGCGCGCAAGCTGAGCCCGGCGCAGCTGACCGCCGGCATCGACACGCTGCCCGAGGGCGTGGCCGCCGCCGGTGGCGATCTGGCCAAGTTCGCGCTGCAGCAGAAGCTGGTCGACGGGCTCAAGACCCGCGAGGACGTCGATGCGCTGCTGACCAAGCGCGGCGTGGCCGACAGCGACGCCGACAGCGGCTTTCGCAACATCGGCTTCAACGATTATCTGAGCCAGCTGCAGGCGCAGCGCTCGCCGATGGACAGCCGTCCGCAGGTGGCCGTGGTGGTGGCCGCTGGCGAGATCAGCGGTGGCGAGCAGCCGGCCGGCCGCATCGGTGGCGAGTCCACCGCCGCGTTGCTGCGCCAGGCGCGCGACGACGACGAGGTCAAGGCGGTGGTGCTGCGTGTGGATTCGCCCGGCGGCGAAGTGTTCGCTTCCGAGCAGATCCGTCGCGAGGTGGTCGCGCTCAAGCAGGCCGGCAAGCCGGTGGTGGTGTCGATGGGCGATCTGGCCGCCTCGGGCGGTTACTGGATCAGCATGAACGCCGATCGCATCTATGCCGACCCGTCGACCATCAGTGGCTCGATCGGCATCTTCGGCATGGTGCCCAACCTGACCCGCGCGCTGGACAAGATCGGCGTGCACACCGATGGCGTGGGCACCACGCGCTTTGCCGGCGCCTTCGACATCACCCGTCCGCTGGACCCGGCCGCCGGCCAGGTGATCCAGGCGGTGATCAACAAGGGCTACGCCGACTTCACCGGCAAGGTGGCGCAGGCGCGGCATCAGTCGGTGGACGCCATCGACAAGGTCGCACGCGGCCGCGTGTGGAGCGGTGCGCAGGCCAGGCAGCATGGCCTGGTGGACGCGTTCGGCGGCATGTCCGAAGCGGTGGCCGATGCGGCCGACCGCGCCAAGTTGAGCCGCGGCAAGTTCCGCGTGCGCTATGTGGAAAAGCCGGCGACGCCGTTCTCGCAGTTCATGAGCGGATTTGCCGGCAGCCGCATGGGCGCCTGGATGCTGGGCGACTCGGGCATGGCGCGCGCACTGTTGGCGCGCTCGCTGCCGGAAGTGGACACGCAGTTGCGCTTCGTCGAAGACGCCGTGCACGACAGCAAGGCGGGCGGTACCCCGGTCAAGTCGCTGGCGTACTGCTTCTGCGGCTTCTGACGCGGCAGGTCCGCAACCTGATGGATCGACAACGCCGGCCTTGTGCCGGCGTTGTTGTATCTGCGCTCAGGCGATGCAGCAATGCGGGCGCGCCAGCAGCGCAAGAATGGCAGAACGCAGGGCGCCACGATCACAGGCAATCAGCCATCGGTCGAGCAACCTCACGCGTGATTGCCGTGCGCGCAGATGCAGCGATCGCCTTGCGCTCAATCGCAGGCGCGCACGCGCAATTGCTGCGTCGACAAAAAACGCGCGTGCTTCAGCCAGCAGGCTTCGGTTACTGCGTGGCCGCATCGATCGCCTTGCGTTGATCGTCTGCGGCCTGATCGCTTGCCGCCTGCACTGCGTGCGCCTTGTTCAACGGTTCCTGGATGTGGTCGCGCAGGGCGGTGGCCTGCGGCTCGGGCTTCTGCTCGGTGGGCGCAGGTTGCGGCCGCTGACAGGCGCCCAGCAGCAACGTCAGGCTGATCGCAAGAATCCAATGCCGTTTCATCGTCGTGACCTCGCTCGGGGTGGCGGTATCCTAACGCCCGGGCCGCAGGCATGCGTCAAGCGCGCTGCTGCGGCCGTTTCCTGCGTCTTGAAAGAGGATGACCCACGTGACAACCCACCGTTGGCGGCTGGATGGACAGACCGCGCTCATCACCGGCGCCAGCGCCGGCATTGGCTTTGCCATCGCGCGCGAATTGCTGGCCTTCGGCGCGGATCTGCTGATGGTGGCGCGCGATGCCGATGCGCTGGCGCAGGCGCGTGACGAGTTGGCCGAGGAATTTCCCGAGCGCGAGCTGCATGGGCTGGCCGCCGATGTGGCCGACGACGAAGAGCGGCGCGCGATTCTGGATTGGGTGGAAGATCATGCCGATGGCCTGCACCTGCTGATCAACAATGCCGGCGGCAACATCACCCGCGCGGCGATCGATTACACCGAAGACCAGTGGCGCGGCATCTTCGAAACCAATGTGTTCGCCGCTTTCGAGTTGTCGCGTTATGCGCACCCGTTGCTGACCCGCCACGCGGCGTCGGCAATCGTCAACGTCGGCAGCGTCTCCGGCATCACCCATGTGCGCAGCGGCGCGCCGTACGGTATGACCAAGGCCGCGCTGCAGCAGATGACGCGCAACCTGGCGGTGGAATGGGCCGAGGACGGCATCCGCGTCAACGCGGTGGCGCCGTGGTACATCCGCACCCGTCGCACCTCCGGGCCGTTGTCGGATCCGGATTACTACGAGCAGGTCATCGAGCGCACCCCGATGCGCCGCATCGGCGAACCGGAAGAAGTGGCCGCCGCCGTCGGTTTCCTGTGCCTGCCGGCCGCCAGTTACATCACCGGCGAATGCATCGCAGTGGATGGCGGCTTCCTGCGCTACGGGTTCTGACACGCCTGCGTGCGTGGTCACGCGGACAGTGTCTGTGCATGACATCGGAAGCTGCGCAGGCATGCGCCGCCCCGTCGCTGCGCCTGCGCCTGCAGTGTTCGTCCGCTGCGTCTGCTCGCAACGCAGGCGACGGTGCGGCGGGGTTGCTCGCATGCGGCTCGCTGCACCGCGCAGGTCATCCGGTGATCGCTAACGGTTGCAGTGGCTCGAAAGAATCAGCCCGGCAAACACAGCGCCGGCACACTGGCTGGCATGCGCTGCCACGCCGGCTGCAGCATCACGGCGTGGCGGACGGATTCGCGCAGCGGCTTTCGTCCAGCACCCGACGCATCTGCAAATAGCGCTGCTTGCGCTCGGCCGCTTGCGCCTCGTCGGAGAAGTGCCAGGTCGATTCGGCCTGCTCGGCACGCTGGCGCCAGGCCTCGCACAGGCTCTGGTCCGGCACCGGTGCGCAGCGGTCGGTGACCACTTCGCAGGCGCTGCCGCCGCCGGTTGCCGGCCCGCCCGCCAGGTTGGTGGTCTGCATCGGCAGGCAGCGTGTGGCCGGCTCGCGGTCTTCGGTGAAATAGCGCCCGTTGTCGTGCGCGGTGCATTCGAACAAGGGCGGCGGTGGCAGCGTGGAGGTGGAGGTCGTTGCAGGTGGTGTCGATGCCACCGGTGCCGGCGCCGCAGCCGGTGCGGCGGCGGGCACATCGGTCTTGGGCATGGTGGGGGGCTGCGCAGCGGGCGTGCTACGCGCAGGCGATGCCGTGCCGAACCCGCCCGCCGTCAACGGCACCGCGGCCGGTGCCGTCATCAGTTTCTTCTGCTGCTGCATGCCTTTCGGGCACGGCATGTTCTGCACGGTGAGCGCGCCGCTGGAGTCGGTGCACCGGTAGATCGCCACTTCCTGTGCGCCGGCCACCGAGGCACACGCCAGCAATGCCGCCCACGGCCAGCGCCTCATGCGCCGCCGCAATCGCGCTGCAGGCGCGCGTCGATGCCGCGCTGTTCGCGGCTGAGATCCTGGCGCTCGCTCTGCAGGGCATTGTTGTAGCGACGGATCAGTTCCCAGCGACGGTCGGCCAGGCGCGCGCAGACTTCCTGTTCGGGCAGGGCATGGCATTCGTCGCGGATCTGCACGTTGCCGTACGGCACGATCACCGTGCCGCCGTAGCCGCCGCCGTTGTAGCCGCCCTGATAACCGCCCTGATACCCGCCGTCGCCGAAGCTTGCGCTGCCGCGCAGGCTTCCACCGCGACCGGCGCTTCCCTGCACCGACATCGCCGGGCGTGGGCGGACCGAAATCGGCGGGCGCTGGATGCCGCCGCCGCTGACCGGCGGGGCAATGCCGTTGCCCACATAGGCCGGGCCCCAGGTCGGCACCCAGCGCGGATTGCCTTCCGGGCTGTCGCTGGTATAGCGGTTGCCGTCTTCGGTGGTGCACTCGTACATCGGCTGTGGCGGCTGCACGGTGACGATGCGCACCTCGCGCGGTGGCTGCGTCGCGACGGCGGCCGGGGCGGCAACGGCGCGCTGCGGCGGATCCTGCGGGCGCTGCAGGTCCAGCACCTGCTGGCGGCCGCTGCTGCATGGCGCATCCTGCAAGGCGACGGTGCCGGTGCTGCTGACGCAGCGGTAGATCCGTACATTCGGATCCGGTTTGCTGGCGGTACTGGCCGCCGACGCAGGCAGCGCGGTGGCCAGCAACAGAAGGGTCAGGACGGTACGCATGGCCGCAGTGTGCGCGTCTACCCGGCTGTGGGCAAAGGGGCAGGCGGTGTTCATGGCCAAGCGCGCCGACAGGCGGCGCGTGGCGGCTGCTCAGTCGCGCAGGATCTGTCCGCTGCGGGCGTCGCGGATCTGGGTCGGTTGCGCCAATGCGCCCACCTCGCCATCCGTCACCCCGTCGATGCTGGCCAGCAGGGCCGGGTCCAGCGCCTGTCGGCTGCGCGCGGGCGGTTCGCCGGCTAAGTTGGCGCTGGTGGACACCAACGGGCCGCCCCAGGCCGCACAGAGCGCGGCGACCAGCGGGTGTGCGCTGATGCGCACCGCCAGCCCGTCATGCGCGCCGGTGACCCAGCGCGGCGCCTGGGCGGTGACCGGCAGGATCCAGGTATGCGGGCCGGGCCAGCTGGCCAGCACCTCCTGCCTGCGGGCCGGCGCCAGCGCGTCCAGATCCACCCAGTCGTGCAGCACATCCACGCTGGCGGCCACCACGATCACGCCCTTGTCGACCGGGCGGCGTTTGATCTCCAGCAGCCGCAGCACGGCGGCCTGCTGGCGCGGGTCGCAGCCCAGTCCCCACACCGCTTCGGTGGGATAGGCGATCACGCCGCCCCGGGTCAGGGTGGCGACGGCGCTGTCCAGGCTGAGCGTGTGCATGTGGCGGCCTTAGCTTGCGGCCTTGCTCACGGTCTTCTTGACCACGCGCTTGGTGGCCTTCTTGGCAGCGACCTTCTTGGCCGGCGCCTTCTTCGCCGCGGTCTTGGTGGCGGTTTTCTTTACCGCGGTCTTCTTGGCTGCGGCGTCCTTGGCCTCCTTGGCCGAATCCTTCACCGCGTTCTTCTTGAGCGTGGCCTTCTTGGCGCCGAAGCCCTTGCGCACTGGCTTGCCGGTGTCGGCCAGCAGCTGCTGCACTTCCTCGAACGTCAGCGACGCCGGCTCGCGATCTTTGGGGATCTTGCCATTGAGCTTGCCATCGCTGATGTACGGGCCGAAGCGGCCGTTGAGCACCTGGATGTCGCTGCCTTCGAAGTCCTTGATCACGCGGTTGCGCGCGATCTCTTCCTTCTCCTCGATCAGGAACACCGCGCGCTCCAGATCGATGGTGTACGGGTCGTCTTCCTTCTTCAGCGAGGCATAGACGCTGCCGCGGCGTGCGAACGGGCCGAAGCGGCCGATACCGACGCTGACGTCCTGGTCCTTGTCCTGGCCCAGCGCGCGCGGCATCTTGAACAGCTCCAATGCGTCTTCGATGGAGATCGAGTAAATGCTCTGGCCCGGCCGCAGCGAGGCGAAGGTCGGCTTTTCCTCGTCTTCGACGGTGCCGATCTGCACCATCGGGCCGAACCGGCCGATGCGCGCGCTGACTTCCTTGCCGCTGACCGGGTCGGTGCCCAACACGCGCACGCTGCCGGCGTCGGTCTTGTCCAGCGAATCCTTCTTGTCCTCAACCAGTTCCTTGAACGGGCCCCAGAACTTCTCCATCAGCGGGATCCACTCTTCCTCGCCACGCGAGACCGCATCCAGGTCGTCTTCGAGCTTGGCGGTGAAGTCGTAATCCACGTAACGGGTGAAATGCCCGGACAGGAACTTGGACACCGCGCGGCCCACGTCGGTGGGGCGGAAGCTGCGGCCTTCCATTTCCACGTACTTGCGGAACTGCAGGGTCTGGATGATCGAGGCGTAGGTGGACGGCCGGCCGATGCCGTATTCCTCCAGTGCCTTGACCAACGCCGCTTCGGTGAAGCGCGGCGGCGGCTGGGTGAAATGCTGGTCGGTGACGATGCGGTCCAGCGGGATGTTGTCGCCGGCCTTCATCAGCGGCAGCTTGCGGCCTTCGTCCTCATCCTCGCTGCTCTTGGTGTCCTTGCCTTCCTCGTAGACCGCCAGGAAGCCGGGCACCACCACGGTGGTGCCGCTGGCGCGGAAAACGTGCTCGCTGCCGGCCGACAGATCGACGCTGACGGTGTTGAGCGTGGCCGGAATCATCTGGCAGGCCACGGCGCGACGCCAGATCAATTCGTACAGGCGGCGCTCGTCGTCGGACAAAAAGCGCGCCACCTGCGCCGGGGTGCGCAGCGCCGAGGTCGGACGTACCGCCTCATGCGCTTCCTGCGCGTTCTTGGATTTGGTGGTGTAGGCGTTGGGCTGGTCCGGCAACGAGGCGGTGCCGAAATCGCGCGCGATCACATCGCGGATTTCCGACAAGGCGTCCTGCGACAGGTTCACCGAGTCGGTACGCATATAGCTGATCAGACCGACCGAGCCTTCGTCGCCCAGCGCCACGCCTTCGTACAACTTCTGCGCCACCTGCATGGTCTTGCGGGTGGTGAAGCCGAGCTTGCGCGAGGCTTCCTGCTGCAGCGTGGAGGTGGTGAACGGCGGGGCAGGGCGACGCTTGCGCTCCTTGCTGGCCACATCGGTGACATGCAGCACGCCTTGCGCGGCCTGCTGGATGCGCAGCCGCGCCGCTTCGGCGGTATCGCCATCGGTGACGGTGAACTGCTCGAACTTCTGCCCGTCCAGCTTGATCAGGCGCGCATTGAACGGCTGCGACGGATGCCGGCAATGCGCATCGATGGACCAGTACTCGCGCGCGATGAAGGCTTCGATCTCTTCCTCGCGCTCGACGATCATGCGCAGCGCCGGCGACTGCACCCGGCCGGCCGACAGCCCGCGCTGCACCTTGCGCCACAGCACCGGCGACAGGTTGAAGCCGACCAGATAGTCGAGCGCGCGACGGGCCTGCTGCGCATCGACCAGATCGGCCGCGATCGCGCGCGGCTTGAGCATGGCTTCCTTGATCGCGCGCGGGGTGATCTCGGTGAACACCACCCGCTGCATCGTCTTGTCCTTGAGCAGCCCGCGCTCTTTCAGGATCTCGGCAATGTGCCAGCTGATCGCCTCGCCCTCGCGGTCCGGGTCGGTCGCCAGATAGATGTCGTCGGCGCTCTTGGCCGCGCGTGCAATGGCTTCGACATGCTTCTCGTTCTTCTCGATCAGGTCGTAGCGCATTGCGAAGCCGTTGTCCGGATCGACCGCGCCTTCCTTGGGGACGAGATCGCGCACGTGCCCATACGAGGCCAGGACGGTGAAGTCCTTGCCGAGGTATTTATTGATCGTCTTGGCCTTGGCAGGCGATTCGACGATGAGCAGGTGCTTGGGCATGGTGGCGAATTCTTTGGGCAGGGCCCGGGGGGCGGGTAGCGTGGCCTAATTGGCCGGTGGAGGGAAGCAGATCGACCGTTTCCCACAGGTCAACGCCCGGGAAACGAGCCCGGGCGTTCAGTTCTCTTATTAGAAAGATCACGGCGGACGCCGCCGTGTCAAGCGGCCAGGGCTGCCAACTGCTAGCTCTGGCTCATTCCGATGGCGGCCAGCATGAAGCCCACCACCACTACCGAGATCACCAGCATCACCGCATAAATGGCCAGCACCACGATGGTGACCGTGTCCAGACCCCTGGATTGGCGCTCCGGGTGATCCGTAAACGCCCAGCGGTCCACCACCAGGGTGTCGCAGACCTTGTCGTGCGGAGCCTGCTTGCGCGCGGTCATGCCGGCCATGAACGCGGCCACGACCACGCCGATGCCCAGGGTGAGCACGCTGATCAGCATGTAGGCCAGGTAGCGCAGCACATTGCGCCAGAAACCGACCCGGCCGCCGTTGCTGTCGGCGCGCACCAGCTTGATGCCGCAGGCGAGCTTGCCCAGGCTGGCCTGGTGCCGGCTGGACTGCATCCAGGCGAAATACAGCGTCGGGATCGCCAGGCCGATGCCGTAGGACATCACCAGGATGGCGATGCTGAGCGCGCTGCCGTCGTCCAGCGCCGAGCCGGAATCACCCCGGCTGGTCGCCAGCGCCACGACGAACACCAGCGGGATCACGATCAGGTACACCGCAAAGCTGGTGATCAGGCTGTCCAGGATGCTGGCGGCCACGCGCCGCCACAGGCCGGCGTAGACGACCGGGGCATCGTGCAATGCGACGCTTGCCGCGGGCGCGGCGGCGGAATCCCAGGCGCTTGGAAGCGGCGCGCCGGCCGGTGGTTGCGACACGGCATGCGCGGGTGTTGCAGGCGCGTGGGAGGTGTCGGTCAGGAGCGGGCTCGATGCCGCCGGGGTTGCCGCAGGGTCTGCCGGCGTCGTGGGCCACGCCGCTGGATCTGTCAGCGCAGCCTGCCCGCTCGGCGGACGCTGCAGGTGGTCGGCTACGGGAGGGTGATCGGCAAGGCCGGAGTCGGACCGCCCGAGCGCAGCGTCTGCTGCCGGGCCGGCAAACGGCGCATCTGCGGCAGGCGTGTGATCCACCGCGACGCTGGTCGGGTGAACCGTCGCCTGCGGCTCACTGTGCGCAACGTTCACCGGCACATCTCCGACGCTCGGCGCGGCGGGCGCTGGAACGGCGCTGTCGATCCCCAGCTCGGCCATGACCTCGCCAAGTGCCACCCACTGCGGAAAGCCTTCGCGCCAGACCAGGCTGGATGCATCGATCAGGCCTTCCGACAGGCGCGCGCGAAGCGTGTCCGTGTCCACCGGCCCCTGGCGCTCGCGTTGTGCGTCGGCGTAATACCACTGCGTCATTGAAGTCCCCTTGCGTAGAGCGATTGACTAGCCGCGGCAGTCCGGCGGAAGTTGGTTGTCGTCGATCTCGGAGCTGCACTGCCAGCTGCCGGCGTCCGCGTCGAAATCCAGCCACAGCGCCTTGCCGTCGATTTTGGTCATTTTCGGCGCATGCAGCAGCGCCTCGACTCCGCAGTTGGTGGTGTCGAAACGGCCGATCCGCACGCTGCTCAGGACATCGTTTGCATACTGCTCGGGCGCGAGAAAGCCGGCGTCGCCGTTGACCGGGCAACGGCCTTGCTGCGCGAGAAATTCGGTGATCTGCGGCTTCAGGGGCGTCAGCGCCGCGATCGCCTGGGCGACCTTGGTACGCGTGGTGTAGTCCTGGTACGCCGGCAGCGCGATCGCCGCCAGGATGCCGATCATCGCCACCAGCACGAACATGCCCACCACCGCGCCCAGCACCAACGCCAGCGGCCACCCCGGCCCGTTGCCGGGCAGGCGATGTGCTGACGAAGAGGGTGCACTGGCGGCTGCGTTGTGAACAACCGCTGGCGGAACCGACGGCAGGGGCGGCGGCAGCGCTGCGGCGCGCAGATCGGTGGAAATCGGTGGCCCAAGCTCGTCGGCGCACGCAGACAGCGGCACCCATCGGGCAAATCCTTCGCGCCAGACCAGGGTGTCCAGTGCAATCGCGTGATCGCGATACAGCGCCAGCAAGGCCTCGTCGGCCACCGGGCCACGCCGGTGGCGGTTGCCCTCGGCGTAATACCAACTACTCATTGCCGTCCCCTCGCACGCGTCCGTTGCGGCTTCCGCCTCAGTGTACGGGTTCAGGCTCGTCCAGGAACATCTGCGTTTCCATCCAGGCGTAGGCCGCTTCGGCACCCGGCTGGTTGAACAACACCATCAAGACCACCCATTTGAGGTCGTCCAGGTCCAGTTCGTCCTGGTCCAGCGCCATGGCGCGATCCAGCACCAGCTCGCGCTGGTCGGCGTCGAGGATGCGGTGTTGCTCCAGGAACAGCAGGAATCCACGGCAGTCCACATCGAGCTTGTCCAGCTCCGGGCCGTGGTAGATGCGTACCGGTCCATCGACATGCGGGCGCGCCACGCTTGGCCGCTGCTCGGAGAGCGCGTCCAGCCAATCGAAGGCTTTGCTGATTTCTGCGGGGCTGAAACCGGCCTGGATCAGGCCATTCTGAAGCGAGTCACGGTCGCGGACCAGGTCCGCATCTTCGCTGAAATAATGTTCGAACAGGTACAGCAGTACATCAAGAATGCTCTCTTTCATTGCCCCTCGGCCTGCGTCGCGCGACGCTGTGGAGGTGAAGAAACTAGGGATTGCGGGTATAGCGACCGTGCTCGGTGACCACGTCTCCCTCCAGTTCCATGATGAGCAGCATGGAGGACAGCGCGGCGGCCGTCAATCCGGTGCGTTCGACCAGGGAATCCATAGGGGTTGGGTCATGGCCCAGCGCCTGCCACAAGCGCTGGTAGTCCGGATCCGGGCGCGCCGGGCCGGCTTGCGGCGGTGTCCTGGCCTGATCAGTGGGGGCGGCCAGGCGCTGGCGCAAGGCGCTTGCCAGTTCGCCCGACAGCAGGCGCAGGCCGTCGATGACCTGGGCCGGCTCCTGGGCCAGGGTGGCGCCCTGCCGGATCAGGTGATGGCAGCCCCGCGCGAGCGGATTGTGCAGCGAGCCGGGCAGGGCGAACACCTCGCGCCCGGCCTCCGCCGCCAGCCGCGCGGTGATCAGCGCGCCCGAGCGCATGGCCGCTTCCACCACCAGGGTGCCCAGCGCCAGCCCGGCGATGATCCGGTTGCGGGCCGGGAAGTGCCCCGCAACCGGCCCGGTGCCGGGCAGGTATTCGCTGACCACCGCGCCACGCGCGGCGATGCGATCGCGCAGGGAGTGGTGATTTGCCGGATAGGCCACATCCGCGCCGGTGCCCACCACCGCCACGGTGATGGCCCCGGCACGACCAAGCGCGGCCTCGTGCGCGATCGCGTCCACGCCGGCGGCCATGCCACTGACGATGGCCAACCCGGCGCCGGCCAGGCCGGAGGCGAACGCGCGGGTGTGGTCGCGGCCGCCGGCGGTGGCGGAGCGGCTGCCGACCACGGCCACGCCCGGGTGCCAGAGCGCGTTCGGGTCGCCGTCCACGAACAGGGCCAGCGGCGGATTGACGATGTGGCGCAGCAGGGCGGGGTAGTCGGGATCGTTCAGGCCGATCAGGTGATGGCCGGGCTGCTCGCACCACTGCAGGGCGGCGTCCAGCGCGCGCGCATCGGGGGTCTGCAGCCGGGCCGCCTGCAACTCGTCGCAGCCGGCGGCAAGCCAGGCCTCGGGCCCGGCCGCCAGTAGCTCGGCCGGGCTGGCGAAGCAGTCCAGCAGCGCATGGCGCGGCGGGCTGCGGCCGCCCGCCAGGAGCAGGGTCAGGAGCGCGCGCAGGTCGGAAGTGGGGAGGGCCATGCGTCCAGCCTGAACCGCAAACGCCGACGGCGCCCTCAGGCGCCGTCGTATTACCGCATCGGAATTTTCGCTTACTGCGCGTCGGGATGCTTGACGAAGTAGCCCAGGCCGGTCGGTTTGACGCTTTCCATCACCAGCGCATAGCTGACCTTGTCGAAGGTGCGGAACACCATCGCGTGCGAGGCGTATTCGTCGGGCAGGCCGACGGTGGAGCCGGCCGGGCCGCTGAAGTCGTCGTCGGTCCGCGAGAAGCGCGAGTGCTTGACGCGGTCGCTGACCGTGCGGCCCTTGCGCCAGATCGAGAACACCGTGCCGTTGTTGATGCCTTCGCGGGCACCGCCGGAGATGGCAATCACGTCGCGGGTGCCGCCGACGGTGAAGGCATCGGAGATGGCCAGTACCCGCAATTCGGTCTGCAGGGCCTGTTCCGACGGCGGATGCGGGATGAACTGCAGGTCGTAGGGCTGCGCCTCGACGGCGACGATGCGATCGCCGGCGCGTACTTCGCGGCCGCTGTCCTGCAGCAGCAGGGTGGCCGCCTTGGAGTTGCCGCCCGCCGCGCTGCGCGTGATGGTGCCGACGTTGACCTGTGCCAGTTCGTAGCCGAGGAACTCGCGGCGCGTGCTCGGCGCGATGTAGTTCTTCCAGATGTTGCCGGCGCCTGCGGTGATGTTGCCGGCCGCATCGAGGTCTTCGTTGTGCTTGGGCAGGCTGAACTTCACCGTCGGGCGCACCACCGCAAAACGCTGGCCCGGCTGTGCATCGTCCAGGCCGACCACATAGGCCACCTGGCCGGTAGTGGCGCGCGTGCGGCCGCCTTCCAGGCCCACCACGTACGGCAGCTGGTCGAAGTCGTCGGTGACCCGCAGGTTCTTCAGGAACGGCTCGACATCGGCAAGCGGAATCGCATTGATCGGCGCTTCCTGGCGCGGACCGGGCTGGACGGTGCCCTTGGCGACGCGATCCAGGTAGGCCAGGCTGATCACGTCACCGGGATAGATCAGGTGCGGATTCTGGATCTGCGGGTTGGCCTGCCAGATTTCCGGCCACAACCAGGGTTTTTGCAGGAAACGTCCAGCGATGTCCCACAGGGTATCGCCCTTGCGGACCACGTAAGTCTCTGGATGCTCGCCCACCGCTTGCGCGGCAGCGTAGGTCGCGACGGTCAGCATCGCCGCAGCGACGACCGTACGAAGTCGGTTCAACATGAGTGCCTTCTTGCCTGATTCCCCAACAGGTCTGCGCACTATAGTCCAGAAACCGGGGCGTCACGCAAGCATTGCGCTAGAATGACAGCGTCTTGCCGGCGCAGCGCCGGTGTTCCCAGACGGGTAATCCCATGGCTTTGCTCCCTATTCTCGAATTCCCCGATCCGCGGCTGCGCACCAAGGCCGTGCCGGTCGACGCTGCCGAGCTCACCAGCCCGGCATTCCAGACCCTGCTCGACGACATGTTCCAGACCATGTACGAGGCGCCCGGCATCGGCCTGGCCGCCAGTCAGGTGGACGTGCACAAGCGTTTCATGGTGATCGACGTCAGCGAGGAGAAGATGCTCCCGCAGGTGTTCATCAACCCGGAGATCGTGAGCAGGCAGGGCGAGCAGGTCTACCAGGAAGGTTGCCTGTCGGTACCGGGCATCTATGCCGACGTCGCCCGCGCCGATGCGATCACCGTGCGCTATCTCGACCGCCAGGGCAAGGCGCAGGAACTGAGCACCGACGGCCTGCTGGCGGTGTGCATCCAGCACGAGATGGACCATCTGGACGGCAAGTTGTTCGTCGATTACCTGTCGCCGCTCAAGCGCGAAATGGTGCGCAAGAAACTGGCCAAGCAGCGTAAGCATGTGGCCTGAGGGCAGGGATTGGGGAGTCGGGATTGGGGATTGGTGAAGCGGGTTTTCTGGCTGCTTGCCGGATCCGTTGGTCCCCATCCCAATCGCCGGGCGCGGCGCTATCGCGCGTGATTGAAGCGATGGCGCAGGCCGTCGCTGCGCGCGCTCCGCGTACACGGATGGGGCGACACGTCGAGACCTGGGATATGGGATTGGCCAGCCATTGCGCTGTTGCCCAAGCCCCTGCTGCGAATCCCGATGCCCGAATCCCCATTCCCCGCCGCCGCTACTGCCACTCCCAAATCCCCACTCCCGAATCCCCGCCCTATGAGAATCGTATTCGCCGGTACGCCGGATTTTGCCGTCGCCTCGTTGCGCGCAGCCGCGCAGCGGCATGAAGTGGTGGCGGTCTACACCCAGCCGGATCGGCCGGCCGGCCGTGGCCGCGGGTTGACGCCGTCGCCGGTCAAGCTGGAGGCGATTGCGCGCGGCATCCCGGTCTTCCAGCCGCAGACGCTGCGCTCGCCGGAGGCACTGGCCGCGCTGCGCGCGCTCAATGCCGATCTGATGGTGGTGGTGGCCTACGGCCTGATCCTGCCCAAGGCGGTGCTGGCCGCGCCGACCCATGGCTGCTGGAACGTGCATGCCTCGTTGTTGCCGCGCTGGCGTGGCGCCGCGCCGATCCAGCGCGCGATCGAGGCCGGCGATACCGAAACCGGCGTCTGCCTGATGCAGATGGAAGCCGGGCTGGATACCGGCCCGGTGCTGCTGTCGCAGCGGCTGGCCATCGGCGAGCAGGAAACCGGCGGGCAGCTGCACGATCGCCTGGCCGCGCTGGGCGCGCAGGTGCTGGCCGATGGCCTGGGCCTGCTGCGTGCCGGCATCCGCCCGGTGGCGCAGCCGCAGCCGGCCGAAGGCGTGACCTATGCGCACAAGCTGGACAAGACGCAGGCGCGGCTGGACTGGACCCAGCCGGCGCAGGAGCTGGCGCGGCGGGTACGCGCGTTCAATCCATGGCCGGTGGCCGAGGCGGTCCTGGCCGGCGAGCGCGTGCGCCTGCATGGTGCGGTGGCGCTGGAGCTGGCCCATCAGCAGGCGCCGGGCACCCTGCTCGCCGCCAGCAAGCAGGGCATCGACATCGCCTGCGGGCAGGGCGCGCTGCGGGTGCGCGTGCTGCAGCGCGAGGGCGGCAAGGCGATCACCGCTGCCGACTACCTCAACGCGCGCCGCGACCTGCCGGCGCTGCGCTGATGTCGGCAGAGACCGCAACCGCCGGCGTCGGCTCGCGTCTGGCCGCAGCACGGGTGCTGACGGCGGTGTTCGACCAGGGCCGCTCGCTCAAGGCCGAACTGGCCGCGACCTTGCCCGGTCTTGATGATCCACGCGACCGCGCGCTGGTGGAGGCGATCTGCTTTGCGGTGCTGCGCCGCCGCCCGGCCTATGACGTGGCATTGCGGCAGTGGCTGGAACGCCCGTTGCCGCCGCGCGATGCGGAACTGAAAGCGCTGCTGATGGCCGGCTTCGCCCAGCTCGACGTGCTGCAGCTGCCCGCGCATGCGGCCTTGTCGGCCACCGTGGACGCGTGCCGCGCGCTGGGCCGGCCGCGGCAGGCTGGCATGGTCAACGCGATCCTGCGGCGCGCCCAGCGCGAGGGGTTTCCGGCGGTGTCCGCCGATGCGGGCTGGCCGTCCTGGTTGCGCAAGCAACTGCGCGCCGATTGGGGCGAGCAGGCCGAACGCATCTTCGTGGCCAGCGCACAGATGGCGCCGATGTGGCTGCGCGTGCAGCGCGCGCGGATCGACCCGGCCGGCTATGTCGCCCGGCTGGCCGCGCTGGGCATCGGCGCGGACACGGATGCGCTGTTGCCGGATGCGGTGCGTCTGCACGGGGCGGTGCCGGTGAGCCAGTTGCCGGGTTTTGCCGACGGCGATGTCTCGGTGCAGGACGGCTCTGCCCAGCAGGTTGCCGATGCGCTGGCGCTGGCGCCGTCGGCACGCGTGCTCGATGCCTGCGCGGCGCCCGGCGGCAAGGCCGCGCATCTGCTGGAACGTCATCCTGGCCTGCAGCTCACCGCACTGGATGTGGATGCGCGCCGGCTGGAGCGGGTGCAGCAGACCTTGCAGCGCACCGTGCCGGCCGCGCAGGTGACCTTGCACACCGCTGACGCAGCCGATACCGCCGCATGGTGGGACGGCCAGCCGTTCGATGCCGTGCTGCTGGATGCGCCGTGTTCGGCCACCGGCGTGGTGCGCCGTCAGCCCGACGTGCTGCTGCATCGCCGTGCCGACGATATCGACGCCTTGTGCGCGTTGCAGGCGCGTCTGCTCGATGCCACCTGGCGCACGCTGCGCCCGGGCGGGCAGTTGCTCTACACCACCTGTTCCCTGCTGGCGCGCGAGAACCAGGCGCAGGTGCAGGCATTCCTGCAACGCACTGCCGATGCACAGGCGCAGCCGCTGGGCGCGCAATTCGGTCATGCGGCCGGTGCCGGACGCCAGCGTTTTCCCGGCGAGCAGCACTGCGACGGTTTTTTCTACGCGCTTTTGCTAAAAGCGTCCTGACCGCGCGCCGATCCCGGCGCTCCACCTGTGCATCCACTGCCGCCCGTCATGCTCAAGACTCGTGCTTCCAAGGATTTCTGGCTGCTGGCCATCACCGCCGTTCTGGTGATCGGTGCCGGCCTGGGACTGCGCGACCCCTGGCCGTCGGACGAGCCGCGGTTTGCACTGGTCGCCAAGCAGATGGTGATGAGCGGCGACTGGCTGTTCCCGCATCGCGGCAACGAGCTGTACTCGGACAAGCCGCCGATGCTGATGTGGCTGCAGGCGCTGTTCTACACGCTGCTGGGCAACTGGCGGGTGGCGTTCCTGCTGCCGTCGCTGCTGGCGGCGCTGGGCACGCTGGCCTGCGTGTACGACCTGGGGCGGCGCCTGTGGACCCGGCGCGTGGGCGCGTATGCGGCGTGGATGCTGTTGTTCACGCTGCACTTCACCTTCCAGGCCAAGAAGGCGCAGATCGATCCGCTGGTGGTGTTCTGGATCACCCTGGCCAATTACGGGTTGCTGCGCCATCTGCTGCTGGGGCCGGCCTGGCGCTGGTGGACGCTGGGCTGGTTTGCCGCCGGGCTGGGTGTGATTACCAAGGGCGTCGGCATCATCGCCCTGCTGATGCTGATCCCGGCCGGCATTGCGGCGGCGCGCGGCTGGCCGGGCGTGCGCGTGCATGTGCGCGATCGGCGTTTCTGGCTGGGGCCGCTGTTCTTCTTCGTCGCGATCCTGCTGTGGTTCGTGCCGATGATGGTGACCGCGCTGACCGCCGGCCAGCCCGAGTACCGCGTCTATCTCAACGACATCCTGCTGCGCCAGACCGCCAAGCGTTACGCCAATTCCTGGGATCACGCGCAGCCGGTCTGGTACCACTTCAAGGGCATGGCCACGATGTGGCTGCCGACCATCCTGGTGCTGCCCTGGGCGATCCCGGCCTGGTGGCGCCGGCTCAAGCGACGCGATGCGCGCTATCTGTTGCCGCTGGCCTGGTGGCTGCTGGTGCTGGTGTTCTTCACTATTCCCAGCGGCAAGCGCGATGTGTACATCCTGCCGGCGCTGCCGATGTTCTGCCTGGCGCTGGCGCCGCTGGCGGCAGGCCTGCTGCGCCGCGCCGGGGTGCAGCGGCTGCTGTTCGGATTCGTGCTGCTGCTGACGGTGGCCTTCGCTGCCGGCGGCGCGGCGATGCTGATCGGGCACCCGGGCTTCGAGCAGAAGATCATGGACAGCCGCGGGGTCGGCAGCGAGGCCACCGACCCGCTCGGCTGGCTGCTGCTGGCAGTCGGTCTGTGGGGCGTGGCCAGCCTGTTGCTGCTGCGGGTGCGCCGCTCCGCGTTTGCCGCTGCATCGCTGCTGGGCGCGTGGTGGGTGGCGTTCGGCCTGGTCTGCTATCCGATCTTCAACGACTCCAGTTCGGCGGGCGCGGTGATGCGCGAGGCCGGGCGCCGGATCGGCCCGGACGCGCAGCTCGGGCTGGTGGCCTGGAAAGAGCAGAACCTGCTGATGGCCGACCGCCCCGCGCAGACCTTCGGCTTCAAGGTGCCGTGGGAACAACAGCTGCAGCGCGCGGTGGCCTGGCAGGCAGAGCGTCCCGATCGACGTTGGCTGATGGCGCAGGAGACCGCGCTGCTGGCCTGCGTGGACCGCAGCCGCAGCCAGATGGTGGGGGTGGCCAACCGCCGTCGCTGGTGGCTGGTGCCGGCCGATGCCGTGCACGGCAGCTGCGTGGCGAGCTCCGAGCAGCGGGCAGTGGAAGCGCAGGAGCAGGGCAACCTGGACACCGAATGAGCCGGCACAGCGCAGGTGTCTGCCGCGATCGGCGGCCCGTCAATGCCGTCGCCGGCCGCTGTCTAGCATGGATTCATGCGGGGCATCGTTAGCTTGGCCGGCGTCGCTGACGCGTGTCGCCCGATGTCACCCCCACTTGCCACCGATGTCTGAATGAATTCCTTGCCCACCCAGCCCGCTGCGCTTTCCTCGTCGGCCCCCATCGCGTCACCCGCAGGTGTGGGCATTGCCGAACTGGGCGTGTTCGCGTTGACCGCGCTGGTGGTCAGCATGCCGAGCGGGTTGCTGCCGTTCGGGCTGTGCCTGTTGCTTGGCTCGCTGGTGGGGTGGCGCAGCCTGCGCGCAGGCGTTGCCATGCGCCCCTGGTCGCTGCGCGCGCTGGGGTGGTTGGCTGCGGCGGTGATCGCGATGTCGCTGTTGTCGATCGTGCTGTTCGAACACGGGCTGCGCGATGTCGACAACCGCTCGCGCTTTCTGGTGCTGCCGTGGGCGGCCCTGTGGGCGTACGCATTGCGGCCGCGCCAGGTCTGGCTATGGCGTGGCGCGCTGGCCGGCGTGTTCGCGGCAATGTTGATCGCCATGCTGCAGGTGATGAACGGTGCCGACCGCGCGGAAGGTTGGACCAATGCGATTGTATTTGCCGATATCGCGCTGATGTTGCTGGTAGTGGCGGTGTTCTGCCGCCCGCCTGGCAAGGTGCGCTGGCTGGTGGGCGCGGCCATCGCCACGGTGGTGGTGATCGTGCTCAGCGGCAGCCGCGGGGTGTGGTTGTCGCTGCTGGTGACTTTGGGCGTGCTGATCTGGGGCGCGCCCTGGCAGAGCGCACGCATGCGCTTGCTGACCTTCGTCGGCAGTGCGGTGCTGGCGGTAGGCGTGGTGCTCAGCGTGCCGGCGTTGACCCAGCAGATGCGCCTGGGCGAGTTGCAGAGCGACCTGCAGCGCTATGAGGTCGGCGACAGCGACTCCTCCGCCGGTGCCCGGATCGAGCGCCTGCATGTAGCCTGGGACACCTTGCGCGCGCATCCGCTCACGGGCATCGGCGTCGGGCGCTTCGACGATGCGATGCGCGAGCTGCCGGTGTGCGCCGGCGACACCTGGTTGCTGCGCTGTCATCTGGGCCATGCGCACAACGATCTGGCCGAGTGGGGCGCCACCCAGGGCGTGCCGGGCCTGTTGCTGCTGTTTGCGGTCTACGGGGTGCCGTTGTGGATCTTCGTGCGGCTGCACCGCCGCAGCGGCCAGCGCCAGTTCCGCGGACCGGCCGCGGCCGGGGTGATGATCGTGGTGAGCTATGCGCTGTGCGGACTGACCCAGTCCATGTTTGCGCACCAGGTGTCGGCCAGCTTCTATACGGCGATGGTCGGCGTGCTGGTCGGGCTGGCAGCGCGTCAGGCGCAGGAGTTCCCGGCTCGAGCGGCCGACAAGGTCTAGCAAGCGGGCTTGCGGTGGCGATGGGTTATTCGCTCGTCACCGGAATTGATGTGGTGGACTGCCGGCTTCGAGCGCGTCTTGCGCCGACGTAGCGGCGAGCGCAGTCGTGTTGCTGACCGCTCTCAGTCGCCGCGCCGCTCGTCCGCACGCGGCGGGTCCTGCACCGGCTGGTTGTGCTGCAGCAGCCACAGCATGATGGTCTTCTGGCGCACGTAGTTGGCGCGCACGTAGGCATAGATCAACCCGTGCCAGCCATCGCGAAACCCGCCGCGCAGCAGGTAGCCGCGCCAGAAGCGCCAGGCCGGCGCCAGCACCAGCTTGCTCCAGGTCGCGCGTTTGCCGCGGGCGTGGTCGTGTTCGGCCATCATCTGCGCGTAGCGCTGGGTCTTGGCCAGTTGCTGCGCCAGTGAGCGGTACGGATAGTGGATCAGATCACCCGCCAGGGTCACCACTGCACCGTCGACACTGGCCGCCTCGTGGATCTCGCGCTTGCCGCGCCAGCCGCCGCGGCGTCGATCGAACAAGCGCAGCACCCGATCCGGATAGGCATTGCCATGGCGCAGGAACCGGCCGAAATAATCCGACAGCCGTGCGAAGCGATAGCCTGCGGCATTGGCAAAGCCGCCATCGCGCGCGGCAACGATCGACGCCCGCAAGGCATCGCTGACGCGTTCGTCGGCATCCAGGCACAGCACCCAGTCGTGGCTGGCCTGCGCAACGCAGAACGCCTTCTGGCTGCGGTAGCCATCGAAGGCGCGCTGCAGGACGCGTGCGCCGTGTGCGGTGGCCAGCGTCACGGTGGCGTCGGTGGAGCCGGAGTCCACCACCACGATCTCGTCGCAGAACGCCAGCGAGCGCAGGCAGTCGCGTAGGCGATCGGCCTCGTTGAACGCGATAATGCAGGCGCTGATGCGCGGCCGTTCGTCGGGTGCGGTCGAAGAGGACATGTGATGGCTCAATACCTGCTGTTCGCAACGGAACGTTACGCGTTGCCTATTCTGGCGCCATTGGCGCAGGCATTACAGGCCCGCGGGCACGCCGTGTCGGCGTGGTTCGAGGGCGGTGCACGCGGGCTGGCGTTGCCGGAGGTGCGCGAGGTTGGCCTGCGCGAGGCGCTGGCGTTGCGCCCGCGTGCGGTGTTCAGTGCGGCCAACTGGGTGCCACCGTTCATTGCGGGCGCCAAGGTGCAGCTGTTCCATGGGTTCAATGTGCAGAAACGCGAAGACAACCGCGGGCACTTCCGCGTGCGCGGGCTGTTCGATCTGTATTGCACGCAGGGCCCGGCCACCACGGCGCCGTTTCGCGCGCTTGCCGAGCGCGAAGGGCATTTTGCCGTGGTCGAAACCGGCTGGCCCAAGCTCGACCCGGTGTTCCGCGACGATGGCGGCCGCAGCGCTGCACTGCGCGCGCCCGCCAACGGGCGCCCGGTGATCCTGTTCGGCTCCACGTTTACCGAGCGCTTGAGCGCTGCGCCCGCGCTCTACGACGAGATCGCCGCCGATATCGCACGCGGTGCGCATTACTGGCTGCTGACGCTGCATCCGAAGTGCGCGCCGGAGCTGTTCGATCGCTATCGCGCGCTGGCCGGGCCGCATGCCCGCTTTGTCGAACCCGAAGAAGTGATGGCCGCGCAGCGTGCGGCCGATGTGCTGGTGTCGGATACCTCGTCGATCGTGTCCGAGTTTGTGGTGCAGCACAAACCGGTGGTGACCTTCCGCAACCGCGTGCCGCAGCCGCATATGCTGGACTTCCAGCAGCCCGGGCAATTGCCGCAGCAGCTGGCGCGCGCGCTGGCGCCGGATGCGTTGCTGCGTAATGCACTCGCCCGTTATGCCGATGCGATCCACCCGTACCGCGACGGGCAGTCGTCGGAGCGGGTGATCGCAGCGACCGAGGACTTCATCGCCGGCAAGCTCGGCCCACTGCGGCGCAAGCCGCTGGGCGCAGTGTGGCGAGGCCTGCAGATCCGCCGCGAACTCGGATACTGGGGCCCGGTACAACGCTGATCACTGCGAGTTGCGCATCGACGAGACCGCTGCCAATCAGCACTTCACCCAATCCCGAATCCCGACTTCCCAATCCCGATTCCCAATCACCAACGCAGCTTGCGTCGCGCCAACGCGGCACCCAACTGCGCCTGCAGCGCCTGCGCCTGCGCCAACGGCACGAAGCGCAGCCGCAACCCCGGGCCGGCCGCGCTGGCGCCGGCAGTGTCCAGCCACAGCGTTGCGGTGCCGGACAGACGGTCCAGCGGCGAGCGTTGCAGTTGCAGCGCCTGCAGCTTGTCCAGCTCGGCCAGCCGCCACCAGCGTTTCCACCAGCCGCCGCGCACGGCGACAAACCGTGCATCCACCGCGTAGCCCATGCGGTGCACCTGGCGATGCGCCTTGAATGCGCTCCACGGCAACCACAGCAGCAACCACGCCGCCTGGTTGCCGAACTGCCAGGCCAGGCCGATCACCAGCGGCAGCAGCAACAGCAGCGTGGGCAGACTCAATCGCCACCAGCAATGCGTGGCGATCGCCTGCCACTGTGCCGGCGGCCAGGCGATCCCCGGCAGCAGGCGTTGCAACAAGGCATCGCAGCGCTGCGGGTCGGCAATCGGCGCAAGCTCCTTCAATGCGCTGCCTTCGCGGTCGGCGCTGCCGGCTACTGCAGTCTCCACCCGCAACTGGCGACGGCCGAACAGGCGATGCAGGCGGCTTTCGTACAGCGTCCACGACTGGATGCGCCGCAGCGCCACGCTGCTGCGGATGCGCGTCAGCAGGCCGCGCTCCACGGTGAGGCGGCGCTCGGATTGGCTGAGATGAAAGCCGTGGTACTGCGCCACCGCCAGCGCCACCGATAGCGCGCGCATTGCGACCAATACGGCCAGGGCGCCGAGCACCACCAACGCGGCGGTCACTGCCGCCCCCGGATGGATCTGGCTGACGTAGCGGTAGGCCAGCTCGCCGTTGTGTTCGACGAAGTTGGACACGGTGCGGCGCGGAATCATCTGGTAGATCACGCCGAAGCTGGCAGCCACCACCACCATGCCGCGATTGGAGATCAGCCCCAGCCGGATCACTTCGCCCAGCGGCAGACGCAGTAGCGTGTTGCTGTCGGCCTCGATCTGCGGCGTGCCGGCATCGGCGTCATGCGTGCGGCGACGGATCAGGTCTTCCAGCGCCAGTGCCTGGTCCAGCCGCAGCACGCGCATTTCCGCTTCGGGCTTGTGGCCGCCGGCCGATTCCAGGCGCACCTCGGCCACGCCGGCCAGCCGGTGCAGCAGCGATTGATGCACCACCACGTTGTGGATGCGCGCGAACGGGATATCGCGCCGGCTGCGTTCCAGCAGCCCGCTGCGGATCGCCACCCCATCGGTGCCGATGCGGTAGCGATAGGTGAAATAGCGCAGCACCGAGATTGCCACCAGCACTGCCATCACCACGCCGGTGGCGATGTGGTCGGCCGAGTCGCGGCTGCCATCGCGGCTGCCGAACAGCACCAGGGCCGCCAGCGGAATCAGGAACTGGCGGATCTGCTGCAACAACACGAACACCCACGACAGCGGATGCAGGCGCTGCTCGTCCTGGCCGGGGTGTTCGATGGCGCTCACAGCGCGTCGTCGTCGTGATCGAGCTGGCGGGCGAGGCGGTCGCGCAGGCGTTCGGCATCGCCCTGATCCAGGCCGGACAAGGCCACCGCGTTGAGCCGGCTGCCGGCGGTATGCACCACCAGCGTGGTCAGCCGGGTGGCGCGTTCGATCGGGCCGCGGCGCAGGTCCACGTGCTGCACGCGCGAAATCGGGATGCGCGTGTCGCTCTGCCAGAGATGGCCGCGTTGCAGCGCCAGGCCGTGCTGGTCGAGTTTCCAGTGGGTGAGCCGATGCCGTTTGACCGCGAACCACGCACCCAGCAGCGCGGCCACCACGGTCACGCCCAGCACCACCGGCCAGTCATGCCAGGCGTGCAGCACGGTGACGGTCACGCCGGCGGCGATCAGCCCGACACATCCGCCGCCCAGCGCGCCGTTGACGCCGGCCACATACGCACCGCGTTGCGGTAGCGGTTGCCACTGGGTGTGGTCCACCGCCGGAGCCTGTTCCGGCGCGGCAGCGACGATGACCTCGGGGTGCGGCGGTGGAGCGTCGTGCACAAGGTTGGCCTGCAGGAGCGGTGCGCAAGCATAGCCGGGCGCCGCGGGCGGGCGCATCCGGCGCAGCGGCGCTTACTGCGCGGCCAGAATCAGCGCATCCACATCCAGCGCATGCCCGGCACGCGCGGCCTTGGTGCGCAGGTACTGCTCGTTCTCCGGAGTGATGTCGCCGGTCACCGGGATGCGGTCTTCCACCGCGATGCCGGCCGCACGCAGGCGCTCGGCCTTGGCGGGATTGTTGGTCAGCAGCCGGATCCGGCCGATGCCCAGACCGCGCAGCATCGCCACCGCACTGCCGTAGCGGCGCTCGTCCGGGCCGAAGCCCAGTTGCGCGTCGGCATCGATGGTATCCAGGCCGGCATGCTGGTAGCCGTACGCGCGCATCTTGGCGGCGATGCCGGTGCCGCGGCCTTCCTGATCCAGATACAGCAGCACGCCGCCGCCGAGTTCCTTCAGCTTGGCCAGGCCATGCCGCAGCTGGTCGCCGCAATCGCATTTGAGCGAACCGAACAGATCGCCGGTCAGGCAGGAGGAATGCACGCGTACCGGCACTGCCGCCGACAGGTCGGGCTGGCCGACCACGATCGCCACCTGGTCGCGCTGCGCCACCCCGCCGCGAAACACCACGAACTCGCTCATCCCCAGCCCGCGCAACGGCACCGGCGTGCGGGTGACCAACTCGTAGCCGGCCGCGGCGGATTTGGCGCAGCCGCTGCCCAGATCGTCCAGTGCCAGCGACTGGCAACCGGCAAAGGCGGCGTGGTCATCCGCGCCGTGCAGTTCCACGGCCAGCATCGCCGGCAGCAGCAGGCCCAGCCGCGCGATTTCCACCGCGCCGGCATCCAGCGCATCGCCCGGGGTCCATTGCGTCGGTACCGGGGTGTCGCGCAGGTAGGCCAGGGCAGCGAGCTGGTCGTAGTCGTGTTCGACCAGCGCCACGCGTGCGCCCTGCGGCGCGCTCAGGCCCAGCACCTGGGCGCGGGTCGGGGTGACGAACAGATAGTGCCGCCCCTGCGCCGCACGCGCGAAGGCCGCGTACGACTGCGCGGTGCTGCTGTCCAGCGCCAGCACCGCGCGCGCCTGCCCGTTGGCCGCCGTCAGCAGCACCGGGCGGCCGGCGCGCAGCTCGGAGGCGGCGCGCTCGCAACGGATCGCCGCCGGATCACCGAAGGCCTGTGCGCTGGGGGAGGGGACGGGGCTGCTCATGCACGACTCCAGATGGGGATTGCCACGGCCGCTTCAAGGCGGACGCCGCCGCGGCTGTTGCCTGCCGCGTGCGGCCATTGTCGCGTGGTTCGCAAGCGCCAGTCGCCACGGCCGGGTGGAACGCTGCATCCAGCGCCCGCCGTTTGAGTTGCGCGGCAGGCGTGGATTGGTTGCATGCCAGCTGCGTTGTTCATCGCCCGGCAATGGCTTTTAATCCCAAGACCCTCTGCCCGCACCGGACCCCATGTCTCTCATCGACTGCAGCGAAGACCGCCACGCCAGCGCCATCCTGGAGATCTTCAACGACGCCATCGCCAACTCGACCGCGTTGTACGACTACAAGCCGCGGCCACCGGAGAGCATGGTCGGCTGGTTTGCGACCAAGCGCGCGGGCGGCTTTCCGGTGATCGGGGTGGAAGCTGCCGACGGCAGCCTGATGGGGTTCGCCAGTTACGGCACCTTCCGCGCCTGGCCGGCGTTCAAGTACAGCGTGGAGCATTCGATCTACGTGCACCGCGACCATCGCGGCAAGGGGCTTGGACGCCTGCTGTTGCAGGGCGTGATCGCGGCGGCGGAACAGCGCGGCGTGCATGTGCTGGTCGGCGGCATCGATGCCAGCAATCAGGCCAGCATCGCCCTGCACGAACAGTTCGGCTTCACCCATGCCGGCACCGTGCGCGAGGCCGGTTTCAAGTTCGGCCGTTGGCTGGACCTGGCGTTCTATCAGCGCATCCTCGCCACGCCGGCCGATCCGCACGACGATTGAGCCGCTGCCGCCGCCGCGCTGTGTGCGAGCGGCTCCGTCTTCAGCCAGCCGGCGTCAGTGCGGATGCCGCTCGGTCGCATACGGATTGGGCTCGCCGCTGCCCGGCGGGCGCAGCGTGTAGCGCTTGTAGGTCCACTGGTATTGCGCCGGGTCGCGCCGGGCGATTTGTTCGATGCCCGCGTTGAGCGCGCTGGCCGCGCGCACCGGGTCGGCGTCGGCCACTGCCGGGTCGGCCGGCTGCACATGCAACGCGAATTGCAGGTCGCCGCCGGCCCGTTCGCACCAGCCATACAGCACGATCGCGCCGGTGCGCTCGGCCAGTCGGTTGACCAAGGTCATGGTCAGGGCGGGGATGCCGAAGAACGGCGCAAACACGCCGTCGCCCATTTTCGGCTGCTGGTCGGGCAGGATGCCGACCGCGCCACCGTCCTTGAGCACCTTGAACAACTGCCGCACCGCCGGGCCTTCGGCACGCACCTGGCGCACGTTGTCGCCGCCGCGTGCCAGTTGCAGGAAACCGTCCACCGCGTCCGATTCCGGCGGGCGATACACGATGGCGATCGGCCCGCGTTCGGACAGCCACTGGTTGAGCAGCTCCCAGTTGCCGAAGTGCGGCGCGGCCACGATGACACCACGCCCGGAAGCCAGCGCGGCGTCGTAGAGCGCCTGGCCATTGCGTTGCAGCCGCGCCAGGTTCTCGGCTGGCGGGCGGGTCCAGGTGCGCAAGACCTCCAGCGTCTGCCGCGCGGTCGACTGCAGCACCTGCGCATGCAGCTGCGCGCGCTGGCCGGCATCCAGTTCCGGGTACGCCAGTTCCAGGTTGCGGCGTGCCACGCGCGCCTCGCGCGCATTGAGCTTGCGCCAGCTCCAGGCCAGCGCGTCGGCCACACGTTTGAGCAACGGCCACGGCAGGCGGCCCACGGTGGCGGCGGTGGCGTAGAGCAGGCGAGCGCGAACATCGGGTTTCATCCGCGCAATTCTAAACAGCGCGGCCGGCGATGACCCGCGCGTGACAGTGCCAACCGTGCTGGGCATGCTGCGCGGCACAGTTTGCTGCCGGAGAGTGCTCATGCTTGCGATGATCCAACGTGTCACCCGCGCCGCCGTCACGGTCAATGCGCAGACCATCGGGCAGATCGGTCCCGGGCTGCTGGCTCTGGTCGGGGTCGAACCCGGCGACAGCGACGCGCAGATCCGGCGCCTGGCCGAGCGCCTGCTCGGCTACCGCGTGTTTGCCGACGACGCCGGCAAGATGAACCGCTCACTCACCGACACCGGCGGCGGCCTGCTGCTGGTCAGCCAGTTCACCCTGGCCGCAGACACCAGTTCCGGCAATCGCCCCGGCTTCAGCACGGCCGCGCCGCCGTTGGAGGCTGAACGGGCGTTCAATCAATTGGTGGCGATCTGCCGGCAAAAACATCGCGGCGGGGTGGAAACCGGGCGCTTTAGTGCCCATATGGTTGTCGACCTGGTCAACGATGGCCCGGTGACCTTCCTTCTCAGACCCTAGAAACCCACGTCCACCAGCGGTCCTGTCTTGAATCCGGCAGACCGGGCTTCACGCTGGTATAATGCTAGGTTCTCTTTCCAATCTCAAAGCCGGTGGCGCGAGCACTCATGGCCAACGAACGTCCTGCCCAGCAATCCGACATCAAGCTACTGATCAGCAAGGGCCTGGAACAGGGCTATCTGACCTACGCCGAAGTCAATGACCACCTGCCCGACGACCTGGTCGACCCGGAGCAGATCGAAGACATCATCAGCATGATCAACGGCATGGGCATCGATGTCCATGAAGTTGCCCCCGATGCTGAAACCCTGTTGCTCAACGATGGCAACACCGGCAACCGCGAGGTTGACGACACCGCAGCCGAAGAAGCTGCCGCCGCGCTGACCGCGCTCGACACCGAAGGTGGCCGCACCACCGACCCGGTGCGCATGTACATGCGCGAAATGGGTACGGTCGAGCTGCTGACCCGCGAAGGCGAAATCGCCATCGCCAAGCGTATCGAAGAAGGCCTGAGCCAGGTCCAGGCAGCGCTGGGCGTGTTCCCGCTGTCGACCGAAATGCTGTTGGCCGATTACGAAGCGCACAAGGAAGGCAAGAAGCGTCTGGCCGAGATCGTGGTCGGTTTCAACGACCTGATCGAAGAAGCCGACGCCGCCGCTGCTGCGCTGGCCGCCGCCGGCCCGGTCGCCGTGGACGAAGACGCGGTCGATGAAGACGACGACGAAGACGGCGATGACGACGCTGCCGAGGAAGAGGCCGGCCCGACCGGTCCGGACCCGGTGGAAGTGGCCACGCGCATGGAGAACCTGGCCAACGAATACGCCAAGTTCAAGAAGATCTATGCCAAGAACGGCGCCGAGCACAAGCTGGTGGTCAAGGCGCGCGAAGACATGGCCGCCATCTTCACCACGCTCAAGCTGCCGCTGCCGCTGACCGATGCGCTGGTCACCCAGCTGCGTGGCGTGGTCAACGGCATCAAGGATCACGAGCGCAAGGTGCTGCACCTGGCCACCACCGTGGCACGCATGCCGCGCAAGGATTTCATCCGCTCCTGGGAAGGCAACCAGACCAACCTGGAATGGGTGGAAGACGCACTCAAGCGCAAGCAGAAGTGGTCGTCGGCGCTGCGCGACGTCAAGGACCAGATCGTCTCCGAGCAGCAGGGCTCGATCGAGATGGAGAAGGCCAACTACCTGACCCTGGGCGAGATCAAGGAGATCAGCCGCGCGATGGCCTATGGCGAAGCCAAGGCACGCAAGGCCAAGAAGGAAATGGTCGAGGCCAACCTGCGCCTGGTCATCTCCATCGCCAAGAAGTACACCAACCGCGGCCTGCAGTTCCTCGACCTGATCCAGGAAGGCAACATCGGCCTGATGAAGGCCGTGGACAAGTTCGAATACCGCCGCGGTTACAAGTTCTCGACGTATGCGACGTGGTGGATCCGTCAGGCCATCACCCGTTCGATCGCCGATCAGGCGCGCACCATCCGTATTCCGGTGCACATGATCGAAACGATCAACAAGTTGAACCGCATTTCCCGCCAGATGCTCCAGCAGTTCGGCCGCGAGGCTACGCCGGAGGAGCTGGCCAAGGAAATGGACATGCCCGAGGACAAGATCCGCAAGGTAATGAAGATCGCCAAGGAGCCGATCTCGATGGAAACCCCGATCGGCGACGACGAGGATTCGCATCTGGGCGACTTCATCGAGGACACCAACGTGGAGTCCCCGATCGACAACACCACCAACATCAATCTCTCCGAGACGGTGCGGGACGTGTTGGCAGGGCTGACCCCGCGCGAGGCCAAGGTGCTGCGGATGCGCTTCGGTATCGACATGAATACCGATCACACGCTGGAAGAAGTGGGCAAGCAGTTCGACGTCACCCGCGAGCGGATTCGTCAGATAGAGGCCAAGGCGTTGCGCAAACTGCGTCACCCGAGCCGTTCGGAACAGCTGCGCTCGTTCCTGGACATCGACTGATCCGGTAGCCGTATCGGTGCAGTGATCACACAACAGCCCCGCACATGCGGGGCTGTTGCGTTGTGGGGCATGCCGCGAGCTATGCTTGCCCGGGTGGACGTCGCCGAAGCACCAACGCGCCGGGGATGGCGCAGGCGACATTCACGCCCCGGCGACGAAGCCAGACAGCGGCGCAACATAAAGCCCGTGTTTCTGCCTGACTCACGTGACGTTCTAGCCGTGGCTTCTAAGTTGATGGACGAATGGAACGAGGCCGTCGTATGAGCAGGCAAAGCCGCTTTGAAACCACCACATACCGCGAGCACGAGATTCGCGTACGCACCGAGCAGGCGTCCCCGGGCGCCAGGTGGACGCTGTGGGTCGACGTGTATGCACTGGGCGGCAAACGCCAGCCACGCATCGGTGGCCGGGAACAGGGATGGGAGACCTACCAGGAAGCCATCGCGCAGGGATTCCGTGCAGGCCGGCAATTGGTCGATGCGCAGCTTGAGGTGGCTTAGTAGCCGGGATTGGGGATTCGGGATTGCTGAGGCGCTGATTGCTGGGGTGCTTGTAGCACCGGATCACCTACCGCGAATGGTGCGCAAGGCGCGGTCATCGCATACAAATTTAGAAGCCCGGCTCGCGCCGGGCTTTTTTGTGGGCATGCACGGGCACGGGTGGGTGCGGGCGCTTCTCCTCATCGATGCCTGATGTCAGCAGACAGCGACGCGCGCGGACAGGTAAACTTTCGCCTCAGCTGGACGGTCCGACATGCCCCGCATCTCGCCACCCACCCTGCCGGGCCTATAGCTCAACGGTTAGAGCAGAGGACTCATAATCCTTTGGTTCCAGGTTCGAATCCTGGTGGGCCCACCAATAGAAAGCAGGCACTTGGACGCGCGGCCAAGTGCCTTTTTTGCTGCTCGGAAACTACCGGGACACGTCGTGTTCTTCTTCGCTGATCGCGTAGTCGGCGTCTTCTGGATAAGCGTTTGCGTGTGCGGTAGTCATCGTGCCGCTCAGTTGCGGTGCGCTTGCTTGCGCAGCCAGGTGAGGACATCAACTGCCGGGTCTTCATGCATGCAGACATGCAGCCGGCCCAGCACGATGCTCTGCGCATCGCCGCCTGGCAAGACGTCATCAAAGCCGGTGGCTTCGCAGGCGATCAGGAGCGGCGGCAGACCAGGCTGCGCGTGGGAATGCAGCATGGCCAGCACATAGCCCTGCATCATTTCGAAGCTGAGGGTGACGCCCGTGCAGACACGGAACTGCTTGCTAGTGCTCATCGCCGCACCTGCGCATCTAAGGCGTCGACGGCAGTGATCGCTGCAGCAGCGTCGGCAATCGTGATGGCGCCTGTACTTCCGAGGCGTGCCATCAGGCTCAGCCACGCGGTATGGCTGCATTCGAGGGTGTTGGCGATTAGACCCACACGCTGGGGCATCTGGCGCGCCGCAGACGCGGGCGCTACTTGGGTGTTGTAAGACATGCTGGACTCCTTTTGTGTTTTGGAATCCGCCACGCCGAGACCAATCGGGGTGGCGGACAGTGCGCGGTTGGTCTGCCGGCCAAAAGGAACCGGTGGGCCTTGCGGCCCCCGCGCACCGCCCGCCATAAAGCTGGCCGGCATGCGCCCGCGACGATGCGGGCGATAAAAAAGCGCCATGCATCGATCGATGGGCGCTGGTGCGCCTTTTGATTCGGGAGACCAATCCCGGTCGCCGAATGTGCGGCGACGTTGGAATACTCGCTCCGCTGCTAGGAGCGTGTCAACGGAAAAATCCGCAACGCTATAGCAATAGTCTCGAGGCAACACACTTCATAGCGGTGGCGGTGCCGAAACGATTGGTGAGCGCCGCGATCCTTAAGGCGGTGTTGGCCGACATAAGCGTATGCCGGCGCGAATTGCGCCATCGCTCCACGCAGCAACTTTTCAGTTCCAGTAGTGCCAGCCTGACCGAATTACGCCACGAGCAGGCGTAAACTCGTCCCACCGCAAGACCACGCAATGCTCAAGAACCTCCGTTGTGGCGAATGCGCCCGCCTGCTGTGCAAGGCCGGGGTGGATGCACCTGTGGCTGTCCGAGTGCGCGCGCGTGCTCAAGGAAGGCGCGCCGGTGCTGCTGGTCACCGACGCGCTGTAGATCGCCGGCTTTGCCTGGCGCGACATCACTGTGTGGACAAGACCGGAGGCGTGCGGCCGCAGTTGGGGCGCTGCTGGAACCAAGCCGAACACATCGTGTGGGGCAGCAAGGGCAACATGCCACTGGATCGCCGCGCGCCTGTGCTGCCGGGGGTCATCCGTGAATCGGTGCGCAAGGCTGACAAGCATCACCTGACCGGCAAACCCACCGACTTGATGCGGCAGCTGGTCAAGATCTGCGAGACAGGCGGACGAATCCTAGATTCCTTCGCCGGCAGCGGCACGACACTGGTAGCGGCCGAGCTTGAGGGATACGGCTGGACCGGTGTGGAGATGACTAGCCACTATGTGGGCTATGCGTCCGAGCGGTTAGGCTCCCTGTAAAACTCACGGGAGCTGAGAATTCTCGGCCCCGATTTCGTTGCGCCATCATCAACCTGTTGCGCATCAGTCCAAGCAACCGCCCAGACCATCATTGCGATAGCGGCAGCCAGATCCAAAGCGCGACGAGGGTAACCAATAGAACGGGCGGCGTCAGTATCAGTCCCACCTTCATGTATTGGCCCCACGTGATTCGTTGGCCCTTCCCGGCGAGGACATGCAGCCATAGAAGCGTCGCGAGCGAGCCGATCGGGGTGAGCTTAGGACCCAAATCATTGCCCACGACGTTGGCATAGATCATCAATTCGCGGGTAGCATCGGGAAGGTTGGCCCCATCGATCGCGAGCGCGCCCACCAGCGTTGCCGGAATGTTGTTCATGATCGAGGCGAGTCCCGCCACTGCGAAGCCGGTGCCGATCGTGGCCACAAAACTTCCTTGCGCCGCCAGCCACTCAAGGACCGCACTTGCCGCTTTAGTTAGCCAAGCATTGCCGAGTCCGTAGACCACCAGATACATGCCAACCGAAAACAGCACGATCTGCCAGGGCGCTTCGCGCAGAATCTTCGTCAGCTGCATCGTGGCGCCTCTGCCGCCCGTCGCCCAGCGGCCAGCAATTGCCATCAGCATCAGCGCGGCCGCGCCCGTCACCAGAGCGATGGGTACACCGAGCGGCCCGGTCACGAAATACGCCACAAGTAGCAACGCGAGAAGTGGCAAGGCAGCACGGAAGACCGCCGTGTCACGTATCGCCTCACGCGGCGCTTCGAGATCGCTGACCGGATACGTGCGAGGAATGTCGCGCCGGAACCAGAGCCACAGCACGATCAGTGTCGCTACGACCGACACTAGATTCACCGGCACCATGACCGTTGCATAGCGTCCGAATGACACGTCAAAGAAGTTCGCCGTGACGATGTTGACCAGATTCGAGACAACGAGCGGAAGGCTTGCCGTGTCAGCGATGAAACCACATGCCACCGTGAACGCGAGCGCGCCGGCAGGTGGGAAATTCAGGCGCAGCAAAATGGCGAGAACAATGGGCGTCAGCAAAAGGGCCGCGCCATCGTTAGCGAAAACCGTAGCGATCGTGGCGCCTAGCAGAACGATCAGTGGAAACAGTTTCCGACCATTGCCGCCGCCCCATCGAGCCACGTGCAGTGCTGCCCAGGCAAAGAAGCCGGCCGCGTCCAAGATGAGCGAGATGATGATGAGGGCGACGAAGGTAAAGGTCGCATCCCACACGATCCCCCACACGGTGCCGACGTCGTTCCACCCGACGACGCCGGTAGCCAAAGCGACTGCGGCACCGGCGAGGGCCGACCAGCCGATGCCAATCCCGCGCGGTTGCCAGATGACGAAAACAAGGGTGACGATGAAAATCGCGAGGGCAAGCATGCAGCGCTCCGCAGTGGTCAGATGGAGCGCTGATTTACGCGCTTGGACAATTCTTCAGCGTTTTCAACTCGCTCAGAATAGCGATCGGTCAGATACGCCGAGCGGCCACGCACAAGCCAGGTGAATTTCACCAGTTCCTCGCAAACGTCGACGACGCGCTGATAGTAGGCAGACGGCTTCATCCGCCCGGACTCATCGAACTCCTGAAACGCCTTGGCAACGGATGACTGGTTCGGGATCGTGAGCATGCGCATCCACCGGCCGAGCACGCGCAGCTGGTTCACAGCATTGAAGCTTTGCGAACCGCCGGAAACCTGCATGACGGCCAGCGTCTTGCCTTGCGTCGGGCGCTTGGCGCCCTCGGTGAGAGGAATCCAGTCGATCTGCGCTTTCATGATCCCTGTCATCGCGCCATGGCGCTCCGGACTGACCCAAACCATACCCTCCGACCAGTAGGCGAGCTCGCGTAATTCACTCACCTTCGGGTGGTCTGGAGCCGCCCCGTCGGGCAGCGGCAGGTCGTGCGGATCGAAGATGCGTACGTCGCAGCCGTACCAGCGCAACAAGCGGCCAGTTTCCTCTGCCAGCAGCCGCGAATAGGAGCGCTCGCGCAACGAGCCGTACAGGATGAGGATGCGGGGCGGATGTCTGGGGTCGCCGGGCGTGGCCAGTGCGTTGACGTCGATTGGGGTGAGGTGTGTCGGATCGATGCCGGGTAGATCCATGGCAACGCCACCCATCACTTCGACGCTCCCCCTGTTGTCACCGCTTCGCCGTCTTCTTTCGTAAAGGACGCGACCGGGTGGGCCAGCAACGTGAGCACTTTCTCGGATGGCCGGCAGAGCGCCACGCCCCGATCGGAAACGACGATGGGACGATTGATAAGGATTGGGTGCGCGATCATCGCGTCCACCAGCTGTTCGTCAGTGAGGGCAGGATTGTCCAAGCCCAACTCCGCGTACGGGGTTCCCTTCTGGCGTAACAGATCGTGCGGCGCAATGCCCATGGCGGCAATTAGCTCGACCAGCTTCTCGCGCGTCGGGGGGGTGTGCAGATATTCGATGATCTCAGGGTCCTCGCCAGACTGGCGCATCATCTCCAAGACGTTCCGGGACGTGCCGCAGGCAGGGTTGTGATAGATCGTCAGCATCGCAATGATCTCCTTGAGCTGGGCCGTGTCAGGCCGACGGGCATTAAGGCTGAGGAAGGCTCAAACGCAGGTTTCCGATGCGCAACGAGTCAGGGCCACACCACAGATCTCTGGGTTCCCCGAGCAGCAGTCCTCGGTGAGAAACGAGAGCAGCTGGCGCATGTCCTGGTAGCTCGCCGCATAAAGGACACGTCGCCCATCGCGCCAGGAGCGCAGCAGGCGAGCACGCTCCAGCGTTGCGAGGTGAAAGCTCATTCGTGTTGGGGGGATCGTAAGCCGCTCGGCAATCTCCCCTGACGGCATGCCGTCAGGGCCTGCGCGAACAAGCATTCGGAATGCGGCCAGTCGATCGGTGTGTGCGAGGGCAGAGAGGGCTGCAACAGCGGAATCGTCTTTCATTGCGCTACTCTACAAATATAGTTGCAAAGTGCAATAGTTGGTTCAGTTTGCGCCTGCACGGCGGAGGCCGGTGCCGCGCACCAACCGCCGTAGGACCAGTGCATCAGGGATTGGCCGGGGCCACCGGCTGTGGCAGGGGCTTCAGCCACAGCACTTGCGGATACGCTTGAGCACACGCGCATCGACTTCCAGCCTTGCTCGGCGGCAAGGTTGAAGCGCTGCCTACCTAGCGCGCCTGGGCGTCCCAAAACCCCATGAGCTGCGTGATCGCGGCATCCATCGCCTTGAAGCTCATGCCATCCCGGGCCAGCGTGGATAGCCCGAGCAGGAAACTGTCGAACACGCAGGTCAGTGCGGCGGCGTCCGCGGCGGGCCCGAGTTCGCCGCCGGCGATGGCGCGGTCCACGCAGGCGCGGATGCCGGCGCGCGTGCGTGCGCGCGAGCGCGTCAGCGGTGTGCACAGTGCCGAAAGCTCCGGCGACGGCGCGCTCATCACTCCCAGCGTGACCATGCAGCCTTTCGGGTGGCCACGCTCGCACTGCATCTTGGCGGAGCGGCGCAGCGCAAGCTCCACCGCCTGCCTGGGGCCGAGCGCGGCGTCCCACAAGCAGTGGGTCACCTTGGCGTAGGTCGCCAGGTAGCGGTCCATGCATTCCTTGAAGAGCGCTTCCTTCGAGCCGAAGGCGGCATAGAAGCTGGGCGCGGTGATGCCGCCACCAATCGCGGCCTTGAGCTGGCTCAACGAGGTGGACTCGTAGCCCTGTTCCCAGAACAGGTGAAGCGCTTCTTCCACCGCGGCGTCACGGTCGAAGCTGCGTGGCCTTCCCATTTGCGCCATGGCGCCCTCCGATCTCTACATCAAGACTAATCGATACAGATGTCGTTGACAACGCAGCCAACCTGTAGATATATATATCGAGCGATACATATGTAGGCACTCAGTGGTGCCGGCCGGCAGGTCTCAGGACGAAGACCTGCTTTTTTCGGTCTTTATGTGTATCGATCGATATATATCTAGTGGTCCGACCGAGATCTTCCCTCCCCAACAAAGGACAGCGTGTGACCTCTCCAACTGCATCCACTGCCAGCGCGATCCCGCCGCCATTGCCCGTCGCCGCGCTGCTGGCGCTGGCCATGACCGGCTTCATCTGCATCGTGACCGAAACCCTTCCGGCAGGACTGCTGCCGCAGATGTCCGCAGGCCTTGGTATCAGCCCGGCACTGGCCGGGCAGACGGTAACCACCTACGCGCTGGGGTCGGTGATTGCCGCAATTCCGTTGACCATTGCGACCCAGCAGTGGAGGCGGCGTAACGTCCTGTTGCTCACCATCGTCGGCTTCCTGCTGTTCAACTCGGTCACCGCACTGTCGACCAGTTACGCGCTGACCCTGGTGGCGCGCTTGTTTGCCGGCGCAGCGGCAGGCCTGGCGTGGAGCCTGCTTGCCGGTTACGCGCGGCGCATGGTGCAGCCGGACCAGCAGGGCAGGGCCATGGCGATTGCGATGGTGGGCACGCCGGTTGCGCTTTCCCTCGGCGTGCCGCTGGGCACCTGGATGGGCGGCATACTGGGCTGGCGCAGCGCGTTCGCCGCGATGTCCGGATTGACGCTCATTCTGATCGTGTGGGTGCTGCTGAAGGTGCCCGACTACCCCGGCCAGTCCGCAGCGCAGCGGGTGCCGCTACGCAAGGTGCTCGGCACGCCCGGCGTGCGCCCGGTGCTCGCCACCGTGATGGCGTGGATGCTGGCCCACAACATCCTGTACACCTATGTGGCGCCGTTCGCCGCACACGCGGGGCTGGCACATCGCGTGGACGTGTTGCTGTTGATCTTCGGCGTTGCGGCACTGGTCGGCATCGGCGTGGCGGCAAAGTTGGTGGAGCAGCATCTGCGTGGCACGGTGTTGGTGTCGTTGGCGACGTTCCTTGCGATCTCAGTGGTGCTGGCGTTGCTGCAAGACGTGCAGCCTGTGGTCTACGTCTGTGTGGCGGTGTGGGGCCTGACCTTTGGTGGCGCGGCGACCCTGCTGCAGACCGCGCTTGCCGACAGCGCAGGCAAAGGCGCCGATGTTGCGCTGTCGCTCAACGTGGTTGCCTGGAACAGCGTCATCGCCGGCGGTGGCGTGGTGGGCGGCGTGCTGCTGGACCAATGGGGGGCGCAGACCTTTCCGGTTGCCATGGCCTTGCTGCTGGCAATCGGGCTGCTGATTGCATGGCGTGCCCGACAGCACGGCTTTGCGGCGGGCGCGCGCTCGCCGGTTGCCGGTCACTAGCGCTGCCCTGCCTGATGTCTTCCCGGCTGCGTCCGCCTGGTACCTAGCGAGCGCAGCCGCAGGCAACTGCCGGCATTGCGGGAATTTATACGTTTCATATACGATTCGTATATTCATGACACAGGAGCTTGCATGGGCATCGTCAATATCGATGACGAACTGCACGATCAGCTGCGTCGCGCGTGCACGGTGACCAGCCGGTCGATCAACGCGCAGGCCACTTTCTGGATCAAGGTCGGCATGCTGTGCGAGATGCATCCGGAATCCTCGTTCCAGGACATCGTGGCGCAGGAACTGCGCGCGGCAGGCGTGCGGCCGCAATCCCTGAAACCGGCGCGGACATGATCAAGCAGCCGGCGGAGATTGCGCTGCTGGCCAACGCCGGTGCGCTGCTGGCGCAGGTGTTCCATGCGCTGGATCAGCTGCCGCTGGCAGGCCGCAGCACGCTGGAACTCAACGACTTCGTCGAGCGGATGATTGTCGACGCGCTGGGCGCGCGGCCGGCCAGCAAGGGGCAGTACGACTTTCCCTTCGTGCTCAACGCCTCGATCGATGATGTGGTGTGCCATGGCGTGCCCGCGGCCGCGGACGTGCTGCGCAACGGGCAGATCGTCAATCTGGATATCACGCTGGAAAAGGACGGCTATATCGCCGACTCCAGCACGACGTATCTGGTGGGCGAGGTGGCGTATCCGGCGCGGCGGCTGGTGCAGGCCACCTATCAGGCGATGTGGAAGGGGATTGCGGCGGTGCGTCCGGGCGCGCGGCTGGGCGACATCGGTCATGCGATTGCGCGGCATGCGCGCGAGCAGGGCTATAGCGTGGTGAAGGAATATTGCGGGCATGGCATCGGCCGGCAGATGCATGAAGAGCCGCAGATCCTGCACTACGGGCATGCCGGCACGGGGATGCAGCTGCAGGAAGGCATGGTGTTCACCATTGAGCCGATGATCAATCAGGGCAGGGCGGCGACCCGCGCCGAGCCGGATCAATGGCCGGTGCATACGCGCGACGGCAAGTTGTCGGCGCAGTTCGAGCACACCGTGGCGGTGACGCGTACCGGTGTGCGTGTGCTGACCTTGCGCCCCGGGGAAAAGCCGCTGTGTGCGCTGGGGTGAGCGCGCCGTCCCCCGGCGTGTGGCCTGCGCCCGCTGCCGCCGCTGTGTTCGTTGCGTGCACTGCCGCGGCCAGACTGCGGCAGGTCAGCCAGGTTGCTGCACACTAGGCCGCATCGCTGACGTCTCCCGTGCGCCGGCACCCTGATCCGGCGGAGCGCTGGTCTTCCATGCAGCCACTTCCTCATAACCCCACGCACGCCGTGCACCCGGCGGCAGCATCCTGGCGACGGCCGCTGGAGTGGTTGCGCCGGCAGTTGCGCGCCAACGATCTGTGGTTCATCGGGCTGGCAGCCGTGGTGGGGCTGATCGCGGCGGCACTGATGGTGGTGCAGGCCGGCATGGCGCATGCGCTGCAGGCCTGGCTGTACGCGCTTGCACCGGGCGAGCGGCTCAGTACCGCCGAATCGATCACCGCCACCCAGTTGCTGGTGTTGCCGTTGGGCGGCCTGCTGGTGGGCCTGGTGGCCTTGCTGGCGCGGCGGCGCAAGCGGCCGCTGGTGGATGCGGTGGAAGCCAATGCCCTGCACGGCGGGCGCATGTCGATGCGCGACAACCTGATCGTTGCGGTGCAGACGCTGCTGTCCAACGGTTTCGGCGCATCGGTGGGGCTGGAGGCGACCTACACGCAGATGGGCGCAGGCGCCGGTTCGCAGCTGGGCCGTGTTCTGCGGGTACGCCGGGCCGACATGCGCACGCTGGTCGGTGCCGGCGCGGCAGGCGCGATCGCCGGTGCGTTCGGGGCGCCGCTGGCCGGTGCGTTCTACGCGTTCGAGATCGTGATCGGCGCCTATACGCCGTCGGCGCTTGCGCCGGTAGCTGCGGCGGCGCTGGCCGGCGCGTTCATGGCCAACGCGCTCGGTGCCGCGCCGTATTCGTTGCCGGCGGCGGTCGCCTATCAATTGCAGCCGCGCGACTATGCGATCTACATCGCGCTGGGGCTGACCTGCGCGTTGATCGGCATCGCGGTGATGCGGCTGGTGGCCGGTATCGAACGCGCCGTGGGGCGGATCGAGCTGCCGCTCTGGGGGCGCCCGGTGGTGGGCGGGTTGCTGCTGATTCCGTTGGCGATGTATTCGCCGCAAGTGCTGTCGTCGGGACATGGCGCCCTGCATCTGGACCTGACCAGTAGCAGCACGCTGCAGGTATTGGCCGGTTTGCTGGTGCTCAAATGCATCGCGTCGGGCATCTCGCTGGGTTTCGGCTTCCGTGGCGGCCTGTTCTTCGCTTCGCTGTTCATGGGCTCGCTGGTGGGCAGCCTGTTTGCGGTGTTCCTGAACCTGCTGGTCGGCGCCGCGGCGGTGGACATCACCAGCGCTTCGTTGGTTGGCATGGCCGCGTTGGCGGCAGCCATTGTCGGTGCGCCGATGACGATGGCCATGCTGATCCTGGAGGGCACGCACGACTTTGTGCTGGCGAGCGCGGTGATGGTGGCGGTGCTGGTGGCCAACACCGTGGTGCGCCAGGTGTTTGGCTATTCGTTCTCCACCTGGCGCCTGCATCTGCGTGGCGAGAACATCCGCAGCGCACGCGACGTGGGGTGGGTGCGCAATCTGTCGGCCGGCAAGATGATGCGCAAGGACGCCAACCACACTGCGCACGACACCACGGTGAGCGAGTTTCGCCGGCGGTTTCCATTGGGGTCCACGCAGCGCGTGGTGCTGGAAGACGCCGCCGGCCATTACGCCGGTGTGGTGCCGCTGGCAGTGCTGTATGCGGACAACGTGCAGGCCGATGCGCCGGTGAGCGACTACGCCAAGCACCGCGATGCGGCATTGCTGGCAGACACCGACATCGTGGCGGTCATGAAGGTCTTCGACGCTACGCAGGCCGACGAGCTGGCGGTGATCGATGCACAACGCAAGGTGCTGGGCGTGTTGTCGGAAGGCTTCGTGCGCAAGCGCTATGCCGAAGAACTGGAAAAGCGCGAACGCGAACTGATGGGCGAGCGTGTGCTCGGCGACGACTGAGCCACGCGCTGCCGGCAGCGGCTGAAGCGACGGGGCGCATGCTGGCCCGGTAGATCCACTGCGTGCAGAAGGTGCCTTACGCAACGCCCTGCGCCCGCGACGCATGCAGCTTGCCCTCGCCAGCGGCAGCATGCGATGCCAGCACGCAGCTTCCAGCGGCCTGTGCGTTGATGTTGCTCATGCATTGGCAGCGTTGCTCGGCTCGACGCGCGTGCGCAGCAGCGCGCCGTCGGGTTGTGCAGACCGACCTCAGCGCGTTAGCATGCAGCCTCGTCCAGAGCGATTTCCTCCGACACATGACACCACCCTGACCTAAGGCATCACGCGCTCGCAGTTGCTGCGAAGGTCCAGGTGTTTGACGTTCATGTATTCGCGCCGTGTGTTTGCCGGTGCGCGGAGTCGTTTCAATGTCCAGAGTTTTCTCGTTGCGCCAGCAATGGCTCGGCAACGTGCGTGGCGATGTGCTCGCCGGCATCGTGGTCGCGCTTGCGCTGATTCCCGAAGCCATTGCCTTTTCGATCATTGCCGGCGTCGACCCCAAGGTCGGGCTGTACGCGGCGTTCTGTATTGCGGTGGTGACTTCGATCGCCGGTGGCCGGCCCGGCATGATTTCTGCCGCCACCGGCGCAATGGCGTTGTTGATGGTGGACCTGGTCAAGGACCACGGCCTGCAGTACCTGCTGGCGGCCACCGTGCTGGCCGGCGTGCTGCAGCTGATCGCCGCAGCATTGCGCCTGGGCGCATTGATGCGCTTTGTCTCGCGCTCGGTGATCACCGGCTTCGTCAATGCGTTGGCGATCCTGATCTTCCTGGCGCAGTTGCCGGAGCTGGTCGGCATGCCATGGCCGGTGCATGCGGTGTGTGCAGCGGGCCTGGCCATCATCTATCTGCTGCCGCGCTTCACCACGGCGATTCCCTCGCCGCTGGTCGCCATCGTGGTGCTGACGGCGGTGTGCGCGTACTGGCACATCGACATCCGCAACGTGGGCGATATGGGCCGTCTGCCCGACAGCCTGCCGGTGTTCCTGCTGCCGGACGTACCGCTGACGTGGGACAGCGTGCGCATCCTGCTGCCGGTGTCGACGACGCTGGCCGTGGTGGGCCTGCTGGAGTCGTTGATGACCGCGCAGATTGTCGAAGACCTCACCGACACCCCGTCGCAGCGCAACCGCGAATGTGCAGGGCAGGGGCTGGCGAACCTGCTGGCCGGGTGCTTCGGTGGCATGGCCGGCTGCGCGATGATCGGGCAATCGGTGATCAACGTGCGCTCGGGCGGGCGCGGGCGTTTGTCGTGCCTGGTGGCCGGTGTCGTCCTGCTGCTGATGGTGGTGTATGGCGCGCCCTGGGTGCGCCAGATCCCGATGGCGGCGTTGGTGGCGGTGATGATCATGGTCAGCATCGGCACCTTCAGCTGGGGTTCGCTACGCGATCTGCGCACGCACCCGGGGAGTTCGTCGGTGGTGATGCTGGGCACCGTCGTGGTCACGGTATGGACGCACGATCTGGCCCGCGGCGTGCTGGCCGGGGTGCTGCTGTCGGCGCTGTTCTTTGCGCGCAAGGTCGGGCGCATGTTGCAGGTGCAGGCCAGCGAGCGTGACGACGGAGTGCGCGTGTATGCGGTGCGCGGCCAGGTGTTCTTTGCATCGGCCGGGCAGTTCGTGGCCAGCTTCGATTTCCCGGGCACGCCGCCGAAGGTGCTGATCGATCTGAGCCACGCGCACTTCTGGGACATCAGCGCGGTGGCGGCGCTGGATCGGGTGGTGCTCAAGCTGCGCGCGCACGGCGCCGAGGTCGAGGTGATCGGCGTGAATCAGGCCAGCGACACGCTGATCGAAACCTTAGGAACCCATCGACGCGATGGCGCGCGCCTGCAGCTGGGGCACTGAGCCCGGCTGCTCGTGCGCAGCCAGCGCGGCCGTCGGCGCCGCCGCGTGGCGTGCATGTTCGTCCAGCAACGCGGACAGGCGACGATGGCAGTCGCGGAAGGCCAGCGCGGAGGCGGGCATGTCGCAGGCATCGAAGGTTCCGGCTTCGGCCTTCCAGGCGGCGAGCAGGTCTTTCAGGTCGCAGATCAGGCTCGGCATGCGGGTGACTCCGTGGGCGTTCTCATCACTACGGCCACAGGTGCCGGCCGGATGCAGTCGCGCTCGTTCGTCCCACGCATGGCCGCGCGGTGGCGCTGCCATCGTGCAGGACACACGTGCGCGTCACATCGGCGGGAGGAGGGTGGCCGTGCGGTCTTTTACCGCTGGAGCAGACCATGAGCAACGACGAAAACGGCAACCGCGGCGTAGACGATCCGACCCCGCCCAATGGCATCAAGGCACCGGGCAGGGACAACACACCGATCCAGGAAGGGCCTGCACAGGACAGCGAGATCGATGACGACGATGGCATCGAAGACCCGGTCGAGGACGATGACGACCTGGGCGCGGAAGACGACGAAGACGAAGACGACGACCAGTAGGCGCGTGGCAGCGTTGCACGCGGCCGTGCAACGCTGAACCCGGCAGAGGGCACCGGTTGCGCGGCATGTGCTGGCTGTGGCCGGCCATGCTGCCTAGACTTGCGGATTGCCCATCCTGTGACATCCATGGACACCTCCCTGTCGCCATTGCCCAACATCGCGTTGGGCCAGTACCGCCACTTCAAGGGCGGCCGTTATGAAGTGCTCGGCGTCGTGCGTTGCAGCGAAACGCTGGCCCCGCTGGTGCTCTATCGCCCGTTGGACAGCGAGGTCGGTCTGTGGGTGCGGCCGTATGCGATGTTCGTCGAGCAGGTCGAGGTGGACGGCGTTGCGCGTCCCCGCTTTGCGCGGGTCGAGTAGGCGCGGCTTGGTCTGCACGACGTTACAGGGCCGTTTGCGAGTGCGTTGGCGATGACGGCCGCCGCCGCTGCGCCAGTCACCACGCCCGATGGCCGGTATCTGATCGTGCGTGGCCGGCTCTGGCGTACCGCCAACCCGCATCTGCGCGAAGACGTGCGTGCCGGGCTGGTCGCCGCCTTGATGGACGCGCGACGCGCGGTCAAGGCAGCCAAGCGCGACGAGGATGCCGGGCGGCTGGCTGCAGCGCGTGCGGCGGTCGACCGTGCCAAGACGGCCCTGGGAGAGCGTGGCCCGGTGTGGTGGAGCGATGGTGCCAAAGACTTCAATCGGCATCTGGTCAAGAACACGCCATACGCGGACTGGTTTGCGGCGCTTGCCGCGCCCGAGGCCTGAGTGCGCGTTGCAGCGGGCCAGGCGTGGTGCTGCCTGCAACGACAAGGCCCGGGAATCCCGGGCCTTGTCTGCTGGATCAACCGCCCAGCGGTGTAGAGCGGCTGAGCAGGCTGCTGCGCTCAACGCCAGGTGGGTACGGCTGGTGCCCGACATCGGCAAGGGCCATTCGGGCACTCCGATGCTGGACGCGCCATCCGCCCCCACCTGACGACTGCTCGCAACATGGGTGTCAGCCGCTCTTGATCGACGTGGCTGGAGAAGCGGGCAGCCGGCCTCAGCCCAGGTCGCAATTGCTCGGCTGCGGCCAGGTGGTGGCGGGCAGCATGGCCTTGACGGCGGCCGGTGCGGTGATGCCGATGGTGCTGGCGCCGTAGAGGTCTTCCAGTTCGTCGATGCTGACGATGTAGCTGTCCAGCGAACCGAGGTTGGCGCTGTTGGGAATCAGCCAGCTGATCGCGCGGGTGCCGCCGCCCGGGTTGGCGGTGATGATCGTCTTCCAGAAGAAGTCCGGGGTGCGGATGCCGTGGCTGCTCAGGAAGTAATCGTTGGTCGTGTCGCTGTAGATCACACCGCCGTAGACCTGCACGCTGGCGATGTCGCGGTAACACTCGGCCACGTTCTCGGCGCGTACCCAGATGCCCTGGTTGAAGCTGGACACCTGCGGGACGATGTTGGACATCAGGTTGGCGCGACGGATGTAGGTCGCGTTGTAGTCCATGTGGTTGGAGGTCACCAGGTGCCCGCGATCGTAGCCGGTGCGCACGCTGGCGTAGGAGGCGGTGGAGGTCTGGCCGGCGCAGCCGCTGGGCAGTTCGGTGTCCAGATTGAAACTGGACGGGCGCGCGGCCGAGCCGGTATCGGCCTGCAGCACGTACTCGTAGCGCAGCGCGGTGTGGTTGGTGCAGTCGTAGCGCAAGGTGTAGCCGCCCTTGTTGAGGGTGACGACCTGGGCATTTGCGCTGGCACTGGCAGCGGTGAACAGCAGAACGGCGAAGAAAGTCCGGAAGCGCATGGGCAGTGAATCTCCTGGAAAATCAATCGGACGCACGACGCCACCGCCGGCTGCCGGGGGGCAGATCGACGCTCAGCGGAACGCGCGCTGGAAGGGGGATAGTTGGCTCACATTTTTTAGCGAGCGCGACAGCTATCGCATGCAAATGTTGCTTGGTGGTGACGTAGGCGTGAGGAATGTGCGGTCACGTCAGTTTTTCCGGCAAAAATGTGACCGGTCTCGCGCATTGAGCGGCATACGGGCTGGCAGGCGATAAGCGCGTGGTTATGCCTGAGCGCGCGGATGCGCCTGCCGCGTCGGTCGTTTTGCGATGGCGCACAGCTGCGCCATCAGCAAGGCGCGGTCGCTGCTGTCGGACAACTGCCCGCCTTGCGGTCGGGATACGCCAGCACACATCGGCAGGCGACACCGCCAGACGTCAGGTCGGAAGCAGCGCAGTGCCGTTCGTCGGCGCAAGATGCGCGCCTTGCGACACTGCCGTGCCAGCGCCGCGTTTGCCGCTGGCGGGCACAAAAAAACCCCCTTCTGCAGTCCATGCAGAAGAGGGCGTCAAAGACGTCGCGAGAGGATTGGCTCGGTCGACTATGCGACCTCTTTTTCCAGCTGCGGTGCGCTGGCAGGCTGCAGCTGGAACAACGAGACCAGCTGGGTCAGGGTGCTGGACTGCTTTTCCATCGCCCGTGCCGCGGCCATGGCTTCCTCCACCAGCGCTGCATTCTGCTGGGTGGTTTCGTCCATCTGGATCACCGTCTGGTTGACCTGTTCGATGCCGGCCGATTGCTCGCTGGATGCGGCGGTGATCTCACCCATGATGTCGGTGACCCGATTCACGCTGGCGACGATCTCGGTCATGGTGGTGCCGGCCTTCTGCACCAGCACCGAGCCTTCGGCCACCTTGCCCACCGAGGCGTCGATCAGCTCCTTGATCTCCTTGGCCGCAGCGGACGAACGCTGCGCAAGCGTGCGCACTTCCGAGGCCACCACCGCAAAGCCGCGGCCCTGTTCGCCGGCACGGGCGGCTTCCACCGCCGCGTTCAAGGCCAGGATATTGGTCTGGAACGCGATGCCATCGATGACGCTGATGATCTCGGCGATCTTCTTCGAGGAGGTTTCGATGCCCGACATGGTGCCGACGACCTGGCTGACCACCTCGCCGCCCTTGGAGGCTACACCGGCTGCATTGCGTGCCAGTTCGTTAGCCTGTCGCGCATGCTCGGCGTTCTGCTTGACGGTAGAGGTGAGTTCCTCCATCGAGGCGGCGGTTTCTTCCAGGCTGGCCGCCTGCTGTTCGGTACGCCGCGACAGGTCCTGATTGCCGGCGGCAATTTCACCGGCCGCAGTATCGATCTCCGACGAGGAATGCTGGATGCGCCCGACGATATCGGTCAGGCGGTCCACCGTGGTGTTGGCATCGTCGCGCATGCGCGCGAACACGCCGGCAAAGTCACCGTGCATGCGCGTGGTCAGGTCGCCGCTCGCAATCGCCTGCAATACCTGCGACACCGCGCCCAGGCTCTGGTCCGAGCTGCTCATCAGGTGATTGAGGTCGACCACGATCTGGCGGAAATCATGCTCGAACGCGGTCTCGTCGCCGCGTGCGCTGAAGTCGCCCGCCGCCGCCGCCGATGCCAGCCGCTTGATCTCCCCGTTGATCGACAACAGGCTGGCCCGCACATCGTTGATCGATTGACTGATCACCGCCTTCTCGCCCGGCAGCGGCTCCAGTTGCTGCGACAGGTCGCCGGCGGCATAGCGCTCGGTCAATGCGACGATCTGCATCGTCACCGCGATATGGCTGGACACCAGCGCGTTGCTGGCCCGCACCATGCTGCCGAATTCGCCGGGAAATTCCTGCTCGGCGATACGGTGACTGACCATGCCGGCTTCATGCTTGTCGCCCATGTCGGTCTGCGCCTGGATCACGCGACGCAGCTGGCGCTGCATGCTGTCCATCGCCTGCAGCAGCTGGCCGACCTCGTCGTTGCGGTCGATCGAGATGCTGTTGTCCAGCTTGCCCGACGACACCGCATGCGCAATGCCCACCGCACGGTTCAGCGGCTGGGTGATGGCGCGTGCCACGATCCAGCCGAAGGCGATGCACAGCACCGCACCGACCAGGCCCAGCACCAGCCCGCCGATGCTTGCCGCCACCGAGCTGTCCACCGCTTCCTGCACGGTGCCGCGGAAGCGTGCATCGGCACGCTTCTGCATGGCGGTCAGGGTGGTGCGATAGGTTTCCAGTGCCGGTGCCATGGCGCTCATCTGCGCCGCATCGGGTTCGCGCTGTTCCACGAACGCGGCGGCCACGCCGTGCGCCAGGCCGTAGTACTGATCGAACTCCTTGCCCAGGCGTGCCAGCTCCGTCGCATTGGCAGGATCGGATTTCTGCAGTTTCACGTAGGAGGCGTGGATCTCGTCGGCCACCGGCTTGGTGGCCGCCAACATGTCGGCATCGCCGGCGGCGGCGGCGCCGTTGAGCCCGTTGATGAGCTTGTCCAGCGCAGCCACGTTGCGTGTCATGGCGTCGAGCATCGGGAAATGCACGTCGCGTACCGCTTCCAGGCGGTCGTTGTTGCGGTGAAAGACCAGCGTACTGAAGGCCACATAGCTCGATAGGCAAAGGATCGCCACCGCGGCCGGCATCAGGATTTTCCAGAACAACGGTAGCGACAGGATGCGTCTCATGACTTGAGTCTCGAGCAGGTGGCGGGTCACGGCTTCAGGACGACCTTGACGCTGGCGTCGACTGCGCTGGCGCTGATGTAACCGATGGCGCCGGGCGTGGCGGCAACGGCCTTCTTGACCGCATCGTCGCCACTGACACGCTTGGGACGCTGCGCCTTGCCGGTGAACATCAGCTGCGACCAGTACGACTTCAGCTGTGCCGCGTCGCGTGAGGCCACTTTCTTGTAGAACTCATCGCGGGTGGCGACGCCTTCTTCCTGATCGATCGGTACCGCCGCGCCGCCACCGGGCAGGCTGTTGGATTTGGCCAGGAAGATCTGCGACACCTGCGCGGCGCTGAGGCTGTCCGGGCCGCCCTTGGCCGACATCACCACCACGACATCGGCATTGGCGCAGAACGCACTCAGCGACAACGCGGCAAGCAGGGAGACTGCAAAACACTTGGAAATGGTCATGGGGGCTCTCTTAGAACACGAAGTCGACGGAGGCCGACAGCAGGTTGTAGCTGCCGCCCGGACGGAAGCCCGGCTGGATGTTGTTCAACGATCCGAACGAGCCCGCGTTGTTGTTGATATGGCTGGCCTGCAGCTTGAATGCGACGCTTTCACGCGCGTCCCAACGCAGCGATGCGGTAAAGCTGTGACGGCCGCTCTCGGCCTGCGCCAGTGCGCGCGTCATCACGCCGACCGGATCCTGGCCGGCCGCGATGGTCGGGCCCTTGCGATCGACGTTGGCATAGGTGATCGACGGCGTCAGCGTGCCGAAGCGACCGCCGACACTGAGATAACCGGAGGTGGTCTTGCCGTTGAGCGAGGGCGAGTAATCGGCGCGGATCACTTCGCTGCGCAGGAACCAGCTGCCCGGATCGTAGGCGTAACCCAGGCTGGCAAAGCTGCCGTCCACGCCATAGGTGGTCAGGCGATCGGCCAGTGCAGGATTGATGCGCTGATAGACCGAGAACAGGCGATCCAGCGCCGGTGTATCGAAATCGGTGGTGCCCACGATGTAGGCGGCGCGGAACGTGGACGCACCCGATTCCAGGCCCAGCGCCAGGCCGCGCATGGCGTACACATCGGCCTTCTTCGAATTGATGCGGCCGTAGAAACCCTGCACGCTGACCACACTCTCGCCGGCGTTGATGGTGTACACGCCTTCGACGCCGTCCATCGGCAGCAGGTAGTTGTAGACCTCGTACGGCGGACGCACCCACGGGGTGGCGTAACCGACGCGCTGGTACTCGGACAGCATGTACAGCGGCGCAGTGATGCGGCCCAGGCGCGCGGCGAACTGCGGGCCGAACTGATACTTCACATGCGCCAGCGTGACCTTGGGATCGTAATCGCCGCGTTCGGCGTACTCACTGGTCACCTGCAACACGCCGGTGAACTTCTCGGTGAAGTTGGCATTGACCTGGCCGGCGATACGCGAGTCCGGACGTGCCGAGGTGGAGTGGCTGGCACCGGCACCTTCCACGGTCTGGATGTCGGGCGTGAAGTCGGCCTGGTCCTCGGTCGAATGCACCACGCCCAGCGTGCCGAAGCCGCTGAAGGAAAACATCGAGTCCTGCTGCGCGTAGGCGCAGGTCGACGACGCCAGTGCGATGGCGCCACTGAGAAGCTTGACGGTCAATTTCATTGAGAATCTCGGCTGAGTGGGTGATGGACGCAGCGCCATGGGAGGCGCGCGGGCAGAACGGTAATGAGCGTCGCAACGCCCTGGATTGCGGTAGCGGCCGTCTGCATCATTGCTTTAGCGAGATTTTTACAACTTGGAAAAACCGGTTAAGAAACCAAAGCGCCATACGAAATTGACGATAGTTCCGCCCTATCGAGGCGCGTGCTTTAGGTGTTTGAAACAGCTGGAATGAATATCGGCGGACATAATCGTCCGCATCGCGGGCCTGGCGAGGGTGAGCGCAGCCGGTGAAGGGCGAGGTCAGCAAAAAAACCGCATTTTTACCGGGGAAAATTGACAAAGATGCGTTTGCGCCGAAGTGCGCGCGCAAAAAAAACGCCACGCACTGGCGAGCCAGGCGTGGCGGTCTTTGAATTATTTTCAGAAAGCGCGCCAGTTACTTATCGCCGGTGCGATGCGGCCAACAAAGATTTGCTTCGGCTGCATGCAGACGCGACGAGATACAGCCGGCAAGTTACTGGAAACGTTTACTGCTGCCGTGTCGGGAGTTTCACCACGACCTTGATCTCGAACCGGAAGCCGGCCAGCCAGGTCACGCCCACTGCGGTGACGGTGGGGTAGGGCGCCGGGCCCCAGTAGCTCACCCATTTGTCCCACATGGCTTCGAACACCACGTCGGGGTCGAGCATGAACAGCGTGACGTCGACGACGTCCTGCGTGCTGCAGCCGGCTGCGGCGAGGATGGCATCGAGATTGGCGAAGGCACGGGCGATCTCTGCCTCCAGCTCCGGTTCCGGCGAGCCGTCTTCGCGGCTGCCGACCTGGCCGGCGACGAACAGCAAGCCATCGGCGCGGACTGCGGGCGAATAGCGGTGGCGCTCGTACAGCGCGTGCCGCCCCTGCGGAAAAACTGCCTCACGTGTTGCCATGGTGACCTCCATCGGGTGGCGAATCGGAACAGGCAGGCAGCGTAGGTGCTTGCCTGCGCGCGATAAATCGGCGATGCCGACCAGCACTGTTTGTAGAATCCAAACAATCTTGGGGTCGGGAGTGGCGATGGATCGGTTCGACGCGATGCAGGCGTTTGCGCGGGTGGTGGAGACCGGCAGCTTTACCAAGGCGGCCGAGACCTTGCACATGAGCCGGGCCAGCGTGACCCAGCTGGTGCAGCAGCTGGAGGCACGCCTGCGCGTGAGGCTGCTCAACCGCACCACGCGGCAGGTGCATGTCACCGCCGATGGCGCGGCGTACTACGAACGCGTGCTGCGGCTGCTGGCGGACATGGACGATGCCGAGACCAGCCTGTCCGATGCGTCGGCGCTGCCGCGCGGCCGCCTGCGCGTGGATGTGCCCAGCCCGCTGGCGCGCCTGATCCTGATGCCAGCACTGCCGGCCTTTCATGCGCGTTATCCGGATATCCAGCTGGACATGGGCGTGAGCGACCGCCGCGTGGACCTGATCGGCGAGCACGTGGATTGCGTGGTGCGCGGCGGCACCATCACCGATCAGTCGCTGATCGCGCGCCGCGTGGGCGACCTGCAGGCGGGCGTGTACGCGGCGCCGGCGTATCTGCAGCGGCTGGGCATGCCGGCACATCCGCGCGAGCTGGAAAACACCCGGCATCGCTGTGTCGGCTTCATGCGCTGGCGCAGCAGCAAGACCGTGCCGTATGTCATGCAGCGCGGCAGCGAAGCGGTGCACTTGCAAGGGCGTTACGTGGTGGCGTCCGACGACGGCAATGCGTATCTGGCCGCCGGGCTGGCCGGCATGGGCGTGCTGTGGTTGCCGGTGTACATGGCCAGGGCGCATGTGGCCAGTGGCGAACTGGTGCCGCTGTTCGAGGACTGGCGGATGGAGCCGATGCCGCTGTCGATCGCGTTCCCGCCCAACCGGCATGTCAGCGCCAAGCTGCGTGTGTTCATCGAGTGGGTGTGTGCGTTGATGGCCGAGCATGCGCCAGTGGAAGCGCCGGCGCTGCGCTGAGCGCGCTGCGTGGCGTGGAGTGGCTGATGTGGTCGTGATCGTGCGCGACAGACACGGGGCACGCACGCATGATGGAGCGCGCAGTGCGTGGTGAAGCATCCTGTCTGCCGGCATGCAAGCGACGTTGCTGCCGGTATCGATGCCGATGCGGTCGCCGTTGCCGTCGCCACTGGCCTTGCGCGATGCGCGATGCGAAAGAAGCTCGAGCCGCATTGCCGATCCCACAGCGTGCAATCGGCAATGCGCAGGGTCACTCCGCCAGCTGGCGCCGCACCGGATAACGCCAGCCGGTGATCGCCGCATACGGCGAACGCGCATAGATCCATTGCAGCCGCGCATCGCCATCGGCGCGGAATGCGGCATCGTCTGCGAGCTTGCGTTCGAAGGCGGCGCGCAGGGCGGCGTCGCTGCGCAGCACGCGCTCGCTGAAGTCCACCAACTCGGCGCCGTACAAGCCGCTGTCGGGGCTGCCGGCATTGCGGAAACGTCCGCTGGCCAGCAACGAGTCGCTGCTCTGCGGCTCCAGCAATGCGGCCGCCAGCATGCGCATCGGTTGATCGGCAGGCACGCGGACGCTGCCGGCGGCGAAGGTTTCTTCCACGGGCCCGGCGTGCGGCGTTTGCGTGCCGGCATCCTTCACTACGCGGATCTGCTGCACCTGGAGCTGGCGCGGCTGCTGCAGGCGTTCGTAGCGGATGCCGTGCGCCTTGAGCAGTTCCACCACATCGTCGTTGCCGGGCGGGATCCACCAGGCGAGCGGGTAGCGCACCGCCTGGGTCTGGCGATAGCCGATCACCGGCAGGGTCCAGGTTTCATCGCGGCCCTCCCAGCGCAGTTCCTGCCGCCCGGACACCGGCGACAACGCGCGGGTGTAGCTCACGCCCTTGAACGGCACTTGGGCGATCGGCTGCTGCAGGCGTTCCCAGGCCACCATCAGTTCCTGCGGGCGGGCAGCGCGATCGGCGCGCTTGGCCGCATCGATGTTGCCTGCATCGCGGGCAACCAGGCGCAGTGCTGCTTCCAGCAGCACATAGTCGCCCAGCACGCGCTGCCGGTACGACTTCAGGCGATGGTTCTCCACCAGCACGGTGGGGATGCCGGCAAAGTCGCCATACCCGGTGGAATAGCGCGGGCCTTCCGGCGCGTAGCGCAGGCCCGAGCGCGGCTCGTCTTCGTCGATCAGGCTCGGGTAGATGGCCGGTTCGTGGCCCTGTTTGCGCAATGCGCTGTTCACCGCCGGCGTAAAGCGTTGCTGCAGCCAGTCGGCGGTGGCGCGCGAGCGTGCATAGGTGCCCCAGCCGGCGAAGGTGAAGGTGATGTCGTACTGGTGATCCAGCCCACCGCTGACATGCAAGTCGATGTAGAGCGCCGGATCCAGGCGATGCAGCAACGCGACCATCGCGCGCGTTTCCGGCGCTTCCAGGCTGAGGTAGTCGCGGTTGAGATTGATGCCGCGCGTGGTGGTGTTCCAGCCCATCTGTTGCGGGCCCCGCAATGCGGCGCCGATCAGCGGGCCGCGCTGCTCGTGACCGTCGGCATTGAAGATCGGCACGAACACCAGATCCACCTGGTCGAGCAGGTGGTCCTTGCCGCGTTGCGCGATATCGCGCAGCAACATCAGGCCGGCATCCTTGCCGTCGATCTCGCCGGCGTGGATGCCGGCCTGCGCCAGTACCACCGGTTTGCCGGGCGCGCCCTTGTGCGCGCGGACCAGCAGCAGGTCGCGGCCCTCGCTGCTCTTGCCGAACACCTCCAGCGACAGCAGCGGCGAGGCGGCGACCAGGCGTTCCAGCCACGCACGCGTCTCGTCATAGCTGGGGGTGCTGGCGAAATCGTTGCGCTCTGCCGGGGTGCTCCACGGATCGTCCGGTGTGACGATCAACGCCTCGCTGGCCCCATGCCAGGCGCGTACCGGCGGCAGCGGCGCGCTGGTGTCGATGGACTGCGCGCTGGCCTGTGCGGCGCTGAACAGGGTTGCGGCGAGCAGGCCGGCAGCGGCACGCGTGGTGCTGCGGCTGGCAGGCCCGGCGGCGTTGGCGGAAGCGGGTGCGGGAGGGGGCGAGGCGTGGGGGGCAGAGGGGCGCGTATCGGAAGTCATGTGGGGCGTACGGGATCTCGATTGCAGGGAGAACGTGGCAAGGCTTGCTGCTCCTGGGTGGCCGTACCGGCGGCGGCGTTCGACGGCGCGATGCCGCATCGACGCGTTGCACCAGGCTGCGTGCGTCGGAGGGCTGGTCCCTTGGCGCGGGTCGCGCGGTGCAGGGAGTTCCTGCCTCCGGCACTGCAGCAACCAGCAGGATATTTGCGTAATACAGTAACATTTGACGGGCCACGCTCGCGTCGACGGTCGCGCAGCTGCACTGGGCAGCCAGCTTCCTGTGGTGCTATCGCCCGAGAGGGATAACACCGCGCGTTCGCCGCTCCGGCTGGCGCTTGCACGGCATCGCCCAGTCCACTGCAAGCGTCGAACGCAATGTGATAACGTATCATTTCGTTAAGCCATTGCCTTGCCATGCTTTCCAGTCCCCCGGTCGCCCCCGCCATCTCGATCAGCAACCTACACGTGGCCTACCGCGACCGCGCCGTGCTGCAGGGGCTGGATCTGCAGGTCGCCGCCGGCAGTGTCTACGCCTTGCTGGGTGGTAATGGCGCCGGCAAGTCCTCCACGCTTTCCAGCTTGCTCGGCTTCGTCAAACCCACCTCCGGCAGCCTGCGGGTCGATGGCATCGACCCGGTCGCCGACCCTGGCGGCGCACGTGCGCGGCTGGCCTATCTGCCGGAAAACGTGGCGCTCTACGAGCACCTGAGCGCGCTGGAAAATGCTGACTATTTGCTCGCGCTGGCCGGCCAGCGCCGCAGCCAGGCCGAGATCGGCCAGGCGCTGGCCGCTGCCGGCCTGCAGCGCGAGGCCTGGCGCCAGCGGCTGGCGGGGTTTTCCAAGGGCATGCGCCAGAAGGTGGCGATTGCAGTGGCCACGCTGCGCCAGGTGCCGGTGTTGCTGTTGGACGAGCCCACCTCCGGCCTGGACCCGCGCGCCATTGGTGACTTCAACCGCTTGGTGAGCAGCGTGCGTGAGCGCGGGGGCGCGGTGCTGATGGTGACCCACGACCTGCTCGGCGCAGTGGATGTCGCCGACCGGATCGGGTTCCTGGAACACGGGCGCATTGCCGAAGACATCGGTGCTGGCGACAGTGGCTTCGACGTGCGCAGCTTGCATGCGCGTTTCGCGCGTGCGCAGGATCGGGCTGCATGAATCCTGTGCTGTTGGTCGCGCGCGAGGAACTGCGTTTCATGGCGCGCAACCGTTCCGCTGCCATCGGTGTGGTGCTGCTGATGCTGCTCACGCTGGTGGCGGCATTGACCGCCGCGCATCATCAGCGCGAGGTGGCCGAGTTCCGCACACGCCAACAATTGGCCGCGCAGCAAGCCTTCGAAGCGCAGCCGGACCGCCACCCGCATCGGGTGGTGCATTACGGCCACTTCATCTATCGCCCGTTGCCGGCGCTGGCCGCCTTCGATGCCGGCGTGGACGCGTTCACCGGCAACAGCATGTTCCTGGAAGGCCATCGCCAGAACACCGCCAACTTCGGCGATGTGCGTCAGAGCTCGCTGCTGGTGCGCTTCGGCCAGCTCACCCCGGCGTTCGTGTTGCAGGTGCTGGCGCCGCTGCTGCTGGTGTTTCTCGGCTATGGCGCGGTGGCGCGCGAGCAGGAGACCGGCACCTTGCGCGCGCTGTTGCTGCAGGGGGCCACGCGTGGGCAATTGTTCGGCGGCAAATATCTCGCGCTCGCGGTGGTGGCCGCTGCCTGCCTGTTGCCGGCCCTGGTCGGGTTGCTGCCGATCGCGTCGTTGCCGGGTCAGGCGCTGCGGGTCGTGCTGCTGGTGCTGGCGTATGCGGTGTATCTGCTGGTGTGGTGCGCGTTGGTGCTGTCGGTGTCGATACTGTGCCGGCGTGGCCGCGATGCGTTGCTGGTGTCGCTGGCGGTGTGGGTGTGGCTGGCCCTGCTGGTGCCGCGCGTGGCGCCGGATGCGGCCAGTGCGGCGTACCGCCTGCCGACGCGGCTGGAGACCGATGTGGCGATCCAGCGCGACCTGCGCACGCTCGGCGACAGCCACAACCCGGATGACCCGCACTTTGCGCAGTTCAAGCAGCAGACACTGGCGCGCTATGGCGTGCAGCGGGTGGAAGAGCTGCCGGTCAACTACAAGGGCCTGCTGGCGCTGGAAGGCGAGCGGCTCACCGCGAGCCTGTTCGAGCGCTATGCCGCGCGTGATTCGGCCATCCAACAGCAACAGAATCTACTGGTGCGCACGTTCGCCTTGTTGAGCCCCACGGTTGTGCTGCGCGAGCTGTCGATGACGCTGGCAGAAACCGACCTGCGTGCGCACGAGCGGTTTCTCGCCCAGGCCGAGCATTACCGCTACACGCTAGTGCAGCAGCTCAACCAGCTGCAGGCCGATGCGGTGAGCATGGCCGACGACACCGCGCAGGATGCCGGTGCCGACCAACGCAAGCGCATCTCCTCCGCGCATTGGCATGCGATCCCGGTGTTCGCATTCCAGCCGCCGGCCACCACCGAGGTGCTGCGCGCCGCGGGCGCGGCGCTCGGCCTGGTCGGTGCCTGGCTGCTGGCGGCGCTGTGCATGCTGGTGGTGGCCGGCCGGCGTGTGGGAGTGGCGCGCTGATGCTGCTGTGGAAATACGAACTGCTGCTGTTGCTGCGCGCACGCGCCGCGCTGGCCGGCTTGCTGTTGCTGGCGGTGTTGACCGTGTGCAGCCTGCTCTCCGGCCAGCACCTCATCGCTGCGCAACGCGCCAACATCGCGCGCATTGCAGCGCTGCAGCAGGAGGACATCGCAGCGGTGCAAGACTATGTGGCGCGCTCCAACGACGCCGGCAGCGCGGCCTACTACAGCTTCCATCCGACCTGGGATGTGCCCACGCCACTGGCATTTGCCGCAGTGGGCATGCGCGATGTCTCGCCGTACATCCTGCGTGTCCGCGCGCTGGGCCTGGAAGCGCAGATCCACGATGGCGACAGCTACAACCCGGAGCTGGCACTGGCCGGGCGCTTCGACTACGCCTTCGTGCTGGTGTTCCTGTTGCCGTTGTTCGTGATCGCGCTGCTGTTCGATCTGCGTTCGGGCGAACGCGAGGCCGGGCGTGCGCGCATGCTCGCCGCATTGCCGGGTGCGGGCACGGCGTTGCTGGTGCGGCGCGTGGCGGTGCGTGCCGCTGCGGTGCTGGTGTGCTTGGGTGTGCCGTTTGTCATTGCCGCAACCCTCAATGCGGTGCCGCTGCTGCAACAGCTCGCGGTGCTGGCAATGACCTGCGCCTATCTGCTGTTCTGGGTGTTGCTGTCGGTGCTGGTCGGGCGCCTCCACTGGCGCCCGGCCGCGCATGCCACCGCCCTGGCGACCTGCTGGGTGGTGCTGGCGCTGGTTGCACCGGCGTTGGCGCATGTGGCGATCAATCAGGCCGTGCCGGTCAACCAAGGCAGCGAGATCGCGCGGCTGCAGCGCGAGGCGGTCAACCACGCCTGGGACATTCCGCGCCAGCACACCATGCGGGCCTTCTACGCGCAGAACCCGCAGTGGGCGGACTCGGCGCCGCTGACCGGCGCGTTCCACTACAAGTGGTATTTCGCCTTCCACGAAAACGGCGACCAACAGGTGGCCCCGCAGGTCGGGGCGTATCGCCAAGGTTTGCAGCGGCGCGAGGCACTGGCGCAGCGCGTGGCCAGCGTGTTGCCGCCGGTGGCGTTGCAGGCTGCATTGATGCGCCTGGCAGGCACCGATCTGCGCGCGCAACTGGCGTACCAGGACCGCATCCGCGCCTACCACCAGGCACTGCGGACGTTCTATTACGGCTATCTGTTCCGCGACCGCCCGTTTACGCGCGAGGACTTCGGGCGCGCGCCACGTTTCGATGCAAGCGCCGATCCTGCGTCATAGCGGCCGCTGCGATTCACCCTCCGCCTCCGCCTGCGTTGTCCGCGCTGCGTCGCTGGCTGACGACACCGACTGGCGACAGTCGCCCCTGCGCGTTTGATGGACCGCGCCAGCGCCGGTCGGGCGGATGCGAACGACCCGCGCACTGGCTGCGATCATGCCGGACACATGCGCCAGGCGGGTTTCAGCCAACGGCCATGTGCGTGCAGCGCCAGCGCGATTGACCGGTCGCGCTAGCTGCGCCGCGTGGACGGACGCTTGCTGCGCTTCTTGCCCGGCGCCACCGGCGCGGCATCCTCGCTGGCCAACGCGCCACCGCTGTGCAGCTGTTCCAGCCACGACAGCGCATCGACATAGCCGAGGAAGTGCTGCAGATAGCCCGGTGAGCACTCGCGCATCAGGCTGATGCAGCGATGCACCAGCACGCTGGAATTGAGCGGGCCGGCGTCCTTGGGGGCGTCCTGCAGCGACTGCCGCACCTGGCTGGCAGTGCGCACCGTGGTCCAGGTGCGGCGAAAATCCTCCAGCGCCGGCAGCTCGGGAAACTGCGTGGCTTCGGCGCTGGCGGTCTTTCTGCTGTCCACTTCCATCAACGCGGCGTGGCCTGCCATCCGGTCGGCTAACGCGCCAAGCGCGCTGCGTTGCGACGGCTGTGCGGCAGCGCTGGCGACACGGCGGCGCGCGGCCTGCTTCACCGTCGCCGCATACGCATCGACCAGCTTGCCCAGCTTTTCTTCCAGCACCTCGCGCACTGGCTCGGCCTGTGTGCCGGCACGCGCGGCCAGCGTTTCCATCAGGTGGAAACGCACCGGATCCAGCCGGTCGGCACCCTGGCTGCGCCAGCGCTGCAGGCGCGCGTGCGCGGATGTCGCCTGCGTGCTCATCGCGTGCCTGTGGCCGCTGTCGGCTTGGCGGCAGAAGACGCACGCGACGTGGACGGGCGCGCAATCGGTGCGATCTCCACACGGCGGTTCCTGGCGCGGCGCGTTTCATCGGCATTGGAATCCACCGGCTGTTGCGAGCCGAAGGCCGCGGCAAACACCGATGCGGCCGGCACGCCTTCGGCAATCAATGCACGCGTCACCGTGAGTGCGCGTTGGGCAGACAGTTCCCAGTTGTCGGCGTAGCGACGGTTGCCGCCCAGCACCGGGCGGTCGTCGGTGAAGCCGCTGACCATCAGGATCTCCTCGCGCGCCGCCAGGTATTCGGTCAGCGGCGCGGCCAGCGTCTTCAGCACCTCGCGGCCCTCCGGCTGCAACTGATCGGAATTGAAGGCGAACAGCACATTGCCGCGGATGCCGATGCGGCCGTCGACCAGGGTCACGCGGCCGGCGGCCAGCGGCGCCGCCAGTGCCTGCTCCAGCGTCTTGCGGCGCTGCGCTTCGGCCTGACGCTGTTTGACCTCTTCGTCCAGGCGGCTGGATAGCTGTAGCTGCACACCGATCACCCCGACCAGGATCAGCACGAACGCGCCCAGCAGCACCGACATCAGGTCGCCGAAGGCGGCCCAGATCGGTGTGCCCGATTCGCCGTCGATGTCGATCTCGTCGCTCATGCCGCGCTGGCCTCGCCGGCAGCGGCCTCACCGGCATCGCCGCGACCGCGATCGAGCTGGCGCAGTTCTTCGATGATCTGCTTCTGCGACAGCATGCTGAGGTCGACCACCTCGCGCGCCTGCGCCACGTAGTACGCCAGTTGGTCGTCGCTGCGTGCAAGCGAGGCATCCAGTGCGCTGGCGACATGCTGCAGGCGCTCGTTGAGCTCGCTGGTGGAGCCGCTGAACAGCTGCACCGCCACGCCGAAGGCTTCGCCCAAGCTGGCCACTTCCACCGCGCTGCCGCTGACATGTGCGGCCACCGCGCCGAGCTTGCCGGTCTCGCTGCCGATCTGCTCGGTGAGCTGGGTGCCCACGCGTTGCAGCAGGTCGGCCGAGGTGGTGACCAGCGCATCGACCGCTGCGCGTTGTTCGGTGGAGGCGTGATTGACCGCGTTGAGCAAGGTGTCCAGGGTGGCGAGCAGCTTGCTGCGTTCTTCCAGCATCGCGGTGTCGCGCACCATGCTCTCGGACAGGTTCTGGCGCAGCTCGGCCACCACATCGGCGGCCGCCTTGGGCGCTTCGGAGGCGATCTGCATCAGGCGCGCCACTTCGCTGATGGTGGCACTGGCCTGTGCCTGCGCCTGCGTGGACAGCTCGCTGGCAGTGCTGGCCAGGGTGTCGCAGATCGCCTGCTGTTGCTGGGTGACGCGCTCGCCGGTGCGCTCCCACTGCGTGCTCAGGTCTGCGCTCATCGCGCTGAAGCGCTCGCTCCACAGCGCCAGGCGCTGGGTGTCGCGGGCTTCCAGTGCGGCCTGCAGCTCGGTGTGCGATTGCTGCAAGGTGCCGACCAGGGCGGCGGCATGCGCGTCGAAGCTGGCGGTGGCGGCTGCCAGTGCGCCCTGGTGCTGGGCGGCCAAGGCGGCGCTGGCGTCCTGTTGCTGCGCCAGCGCGGCGTTCCAGGCGCTGGCGGTCTCGCTGCTGGACTGATCCATGCGCCTGGACACCGCATCGACCAGCGCGCTGGAGCGTGCATCGAAGGTGCTGGCGAACTGGGTCAGCGTGCCCTGCAACTCCTGCGTCAGCGCGTGGTTTGCGCGTTGCTGTTCGGCCACCGCGGCGGTCCAGGTGGCGGCGGCAGCGGCGGTGCTGCTTTCGAAGCCGCTGCTCAGGCCGTCGAGTTGCTGCTGCACGGCCTGCTGCACGCCGTCCTGCAGTGCGCTGCTCTGCTGCGCGAGCTGTGCGAGCGTGGCCTGCAATTGCGCATTCAACGCCGCGCCTGCGCGCTGCTGCTCGGCGATCACCGCGGCCCAGTGCTCGGCCGTGGCGGCGTTGCTGCGTTCGAACCCGTCATTGAGCGCGGCCAACTGCTGCTGCACCGCGTGGGTCACGCCATCCTGCACCGCGATGCTGCGCTGATCGATCTGCGCCAGCGTGGTCTGCAACTGCTCGGTCAACGCGTGCTGCGCACGTTCCTGCGCGGTCAGCACGGCCTGCCAGTGCTCGGCGGCCGTCTGCGCACTGTGCTGGAAGCCGTCGTTGAGCGCGTGCAACTGCTGCTGCACGGCGGTGCCGACGCCGTCCTGTACGGCAGCGGTCTGCTGTGTGATCTGCTCCAGCGTGGTCTGTAGCCGCGTGTCGAGCGCTTGCTGCGCGCGTTCCTGTGCGGCGAGCGCGCCGGTCCAGTGCGCGGCTGCGGCACTGGCGCTGTGCTGGAAGCCGCTGGTGATGCCGTCCAGTTGCTGCTGCACGGCGTGGGTGAGGCGCTCGTGCAGGGCGGCGGTGTCGCGCGCGATGCTGGTCATGGTCGCTTCCATCGCCGGCTGCAAGGCCGCGCCCACCGCGCGTGCGCTTTCTGCCACGCCGCTCTGCAGCGATTGCTCCATCGCCGTGGCCAGGCGCGCATAGGCCGCTTCGCTCCGGGCGTGGAATTCGGCCTGCTGCGCGGCCAGGCGTTCGTCGGCGGCAATGCTCTGCTGCTCGATGCTGTGCATCAGCGTCTGCAGGCGATCGATCAGCGTCGGCATCAGCGCGCTTTGCTGCTGCTGCAACTTGAACACTTCGCCACGCTGGTGCGCGTCCGAATGCGGATGCAGTTCGGAGGCGATCTTCAGGTCCAGCCGCTGCACCGCCTGCAGCCGCTCGCGCCGGCACAGCGCCGACAACAGCCCCAGCATCGCGGAGGTTGCAACGCCGGCGATCGAGGTGCCGAACGCAAACGCCAGGCCTTCCACCGGTGCGGCCAGCGAGCCGCGGATGGCCTGCAGGTCGGTGGCGCTCTGCAATGCGAAGCCGGTGCCCTTGAGCGTGGCCATCATGCCGAGCAGGGTGCCGAGCATGCCCAGCAACACCAGCAGGCCGACCAGATACGGCGTCAGCACCGGTGCCGGCAACGCCACGCGCTCGCCCTTGATGCGCAGGCGCACCGCATTGCGCAGGCTCGGATGCAGGCGCTCCAGCCATTCGCCCAACGCCGATGGCGCGGTGGTCAATGCGGTGACGGCAGCATCCAGCGTCGCGCTGGCCTGGCGATAGCGGTACAGCTCCAGCGCGCCGGCCACATAACAGGCGCCGATCACTGCCGCGACGCAGGCGCCGAGCGGATTGGAGCCCAGATAACCGATGCCGACCCAGCAAACCGCCAACAGGCCGACGACAAACACACACAGGTGGACGAGAGTTCTGAACATGAGGTCCCAGTTAGCGGGTACGAAGCGCTGCGAGCAGGCCTTCGATCGGGTGAAAACGGACATCCAGTTCGGCGAGCAACACGCTCTGCATGTCTTTGCGAAACACATCCAGCCAGCCGTCGGAGAGCGCGCGTGGCGCGGCCTCGCCGTCGGGTGCCGGGTTCTGCGCCTGCGCGGCATCGCGCAGGCGCTCGAAATGCGCGCCGAGCAGGTTCGGCACATGATTCAGCAGGGTCTGCTCGCGTGGGCTCAAGGTCAGCTCCATCACCGCATCCACCTCGGCCAGCCGCGCCATCGGCGCCGATTCCAGCGCCAGCATGTCGCGCAGGCGGCCACGCAGGTCGCCGGTGGCGGTGCGCATCGCGCGCTGCATTGCCAGGTAGTGCTGGCGGAACGGGGCATAGTCAAGCGCGGGCGGCGCTGCCGCTGCGTCGATGTCGGCAGCGGCGCTGCGCGCATCGCGACGCGCGCGCGCGAGCACGGCATCCAGCTCGACCACGCTGCTGGTCGCCAGCCCGGTGCGCACGCGGGCGCAGGCCTCGGTGTCGAGTCTGCGCGTGTCGGGCAGCGCGTCGATCTCCGGCAACTTGCCATCCAGCGCCTTGGACACGGCGACCGCGCGCGTCCAGTCGATCCATTGGCTGAGCCGGTCGGCGAGCGCATGGTTGGACTGGGCCACGTGGGCATCGGTGAGGCGAGCAAGCAGGCGAATGAACGCCGGGCCCGACAGGGGCGCCCGTGGAGAAGCTTTCGCCATTGTTCCGGTCAAAGACCGCGCATTTTACACGGGAAGCCGCGCGGTTCGGCGCTTTGCCCGGCAGCTGCGGGCTTGCCGCGCAGGCCGGCCCTGGCGGCATTCAGCCGGCCTGGTGTGGGGGTGTGCGTGCGATTGCAGCGTGCAGCGCAGCGATCCAGTAGGCGCAGCGCCCACGGATCAAGTCCATCAGTAGCGGTATCTGGCTTGCGCTTCCTTGGTCGTGCGCAGCGAGCGCGACCAACGCTGCGGGCCGGATCTGCCTGGCCCGCAACGCGACATCTCAGCCTCGGGCGCGATGTACCAACGGAATCAGCACCACGCCCAACAGCGCCACCGCAGCGGCCACATAGCCGATGCTGCCCAGCCCCCAGGCCGGAATCACCAGCCCGCCGATGATGGCGCCAATGCCGATGCCGGCATTGGCCGCCGACACATTGGTGGTGCCGGCCAGCGCCTGCGAGTGGGTCACCGAGTTCATCACCCGCACCTGGCTGATCGGAAACAGCGCAGTGTAGGCAATGCCCCAGACCGCCAGGGTCAGATAGAGCAGCACGCCGGTCTTGGCCACCGGCACGCACAGGGCCATGCCCAGCGCGAGCAGCAGCAGGAACACTGCCGTGGCACGCAGCGGCGAGCGATCCACCACCCGCCCGCCCAGCCAGTTGCCGATCAGGCCGATCGCGCCGAAGCCCATCAGCCACCAGCCCACATTCGCCGCCGGCACGCCCACGCTGCGTTCCAGCAGGTCGGCCAGATAGGTGTAGGCGGTGAACATGGCGGTGAACACCACCACCGACAGGATCACATTGGCCAGGAAGAAGCGCTCGCCGAAGATGCCGGCCTGCTGACGCAGATTCACCCGTTCGCTGCGGGCCACGGTCGGCATCCAGAGCGCCAGCGCCGCGGCCATCGCCAGCGACAGGGCAGCCAGGATCCAGAACGCGCCACGCCAGCCGATGCTGTTGGCGGCCACCGTGCCCAGCGGAATGCCGAACAGCAGCGCCGCCGAAATGCCCAGATACACCCGCGACACGGCGCGCCCTGCGTGCTGCGGCCCGGCCAGTTGCCCGGCGGTTTCGCTGGCGGTTCCCCAGAACACCGGCAGCGCCAGCGCCGGTACGAAGCGGGCAAAGGCCAGCACCCAGATATTGGGCGCCAGCGCGGCCACCGCGTTGGAGACCGCAAACACCAGCAGGATCATGACAAACAGGCGCTTGCGATCCAGATGCGACAGCCACGCGGTCAGCGGCGGGCCGAACAGCATCACGGTGAAGGCGAACAACGTCACCAGCTGGCCAGCCGCGGAGATGGAAATTTCCATGTCGCGTGCAAGGCCGGGCAGCAGCCCGACGATCAGGTACTCGGTGGTGACGATCACGAACGCGGCAAACGCCAGGATGAAGATCGCCAGGCCGCTGCGAGCAGCGGCCGGTGCCGCGGTGGCGGAAACGGGAGAGGAAGTAGAGCCGACAGCAGACATGGCATGCGCCGCAGTGTGGGCTGGCCATCATAGAAAAGAATTAAGATCGTATATCGGGAGTATTTTCCGTACATTACGGACTTCAGTTCTTGAATGTGTATCCATGCATCCCTCTGAACGCGTCAAAGGCATCGATATCTTCGTCAGCGCCGCCGATGCCGGTAGCTTCACGGCCGCCGCCGAGCGGCTCAGCCTGACCAGCTCGGCAGTGGGCAAGGCCATTGCACGCCTGGAGACGCGCCTGGGGGTGCGCCTGTTCGCACGCACCACCCGGCGGCTGGCGCTGACCGACGCAGGCGCGGCGTTCTACCGGGTCTGCGTCAAGGTGCTCGACGAGCTGGAGGAGGCCGAGCACGTGCTGCGCGCCGAAGGCCAGGCGCCCACCGGCCGGCTGCGGCTGGACCTGCCGGTGAGCTTCGGCCGGCACAAGGTGTTGCCGGTGTTGCTACCGTTCTTCCAGCGTTATCCCGGCCTGCAGCCGGTCATTTCGTTCACCGATCGCTTCGTCGACATGGCCGAAGAAGGCATCGACATCGCGGTGCGCATCGGCGGGCCGGATCAGTGGCACAGCAGCCTGGGGCACCGCTATCTGGGCCATGAAAAACGCGTGTTCTGCGCCGCACCGCAGTATCTGGCCCAGCGCGGCACGCCCGACAGCATTGCCGCCTTGCTGGCGCACGATGCGGTGCTCTACGGCAAGGCCGACGGCAGCAGTAGCCCGTGGTTGCTGCGGCATGGCGCAGGGCCGGTGGAACAGCGTGCGATGGACGCGCGGGTGGTGTTCGGCAATGCCGAGGCGCAGGTGGACGCGGTGGTGGCCGGGCTGGGTATCGCACAGCTGCCGACCTGGCTGATCGACCAGCATCTGCAGCGCGGCAGCCTGGTCGCGGTACTGCCGCAATGCGATACCGAAGGCCTGCCGCTGCATCTGGTGTGGATGCGCGCGCGCCAGCTGCTGCCCAAGCTGAGCCGGTTGCTGGAGTGCCTGCAGCAGGGCTTGCAGGATGCGGCGTGAGTGCGGCGCCTGGCGTGGTGTCGTGCATGATCGCGGCAGCGGTTGCGCATGGTGCACATCGACGTGCCGCAATGCAGCGCCAGGTTCGGGTCAGCGCACATGCCAGCACACGCAGCGGCGGGCCCGATCAAGCGCAATCACGCCGGTCTGCGCCTGCTCTCTGACCAATTCAGCTCCAACTGCGCTGTCTCACGGCCGACCCTGTTTTGTAAGGTGAACGCGTGTAGGCTGCCGGTCCGGGGACGACTCCCCAACGAGGTGACCACAATGGACCGCTGCGACATGCAGGTGTCCGATCTCATGGTCCTGGAGTTACAAGGGTTCCACGATGCCTATGGCAGTGGACCGGACTTCTGGGACGCGTATCAACGCATCATGACCCTTGCCGCGCAAGCCGGCGGCGATCTGATCACACTGGCCAACGAGATGGCTTCCCTGGCACAGGGACTGGGCGCGACCAAGCACGCGCAACTGCTGTAATCCGCGCTTGCCTGTTGGCGACGCGGGTCTGCGTGCCGGAAGGCGGTCATTTCGAAGCCGACGATGCCGGCGCTGTGGGTTCGCCGGCTGCGGTGTGTGCACGCAGCGCGGCATCGATCGCCCAACTCCAACTCCAGCCGCGACAGCCACACCGCAGGTGTGCTGCCACTGCGACGCGCTTACTCGGCGTCGGTTGTTGCGGTTGTCGCGGTCTCTGCGTCGGACGCGTCGGTTGCCTTGGCAGCGGGTTTTTTGACTGCCTTGGCAGGAGCGGCCTCGGGCTCGCCGCGCTTCTTGTCGCGACGCAGCGGGGTATCGCCCAGACGCTCGATCGCGCCACCGGATTGCTGGAACGCCTCCAGGTCGGCAGCCAGCCGTTGCTCGGACAAGCGCGGCTTGCCTGGCTGATTGCTCACGGTCATCGACTGACGGCGGGAGTTGTTCATGGCGAAATCCTCATGCGTTGTACAGCGTCAAGGGAATGCCCCGCCGGCGTTGGTCGTCGTAGGTGGCACGCACGTCGCGGCAATACGGCCCGGACATGACGAAACGCCGGCAGATTGCTGGCCGCGTCTCGTAGATCGAACAACACATGCGCGCCGCATCGATGGCCACGCACCAGCCTTCCTCGTCACGCGCCATCACGTGCCAACCTTGCGGTGTCACGCTGGTCAAGTGGTTGGGGATGCGGTCGGATGGATCGACCATGACGGTGAGCCGGCAACAGACGGCGTCGCAACGTTCGCAGAGATTCTTGATGGAGAAGGCCAGATAGAGTGAGGGCGACACCGGAGTCCGGCCGCCCTTGCACCATACACCCTGGGCGCCCCGGGGTGTGAACCGGTCCCCGCCGTGGCGGCAGCAGGCTGTTTTCTCGCGGCGCGAAAACGCAATGATCACATTGCCGGCAGTGCCGTGTGTTGCGTGTGTGCGTGTGGACGCAAGCACGGCATGCTGCGCGCTCGATCGTGCTGTGGTCCGCGTGAGTATGATTGCGACGTTGCGACAGCCTGCCGATGCTTCCGATTGTTTGCCTAAACGGTTGCCTTTGTCGCGCCGATGCGAAGACCTCTTTCACCTGCGCCGTCGGCAGGCCACCGTAGCGTTGGGTGGTCTGCATCAATGCGACAGGAGATCCCATGAATACTGCCCATCAACACGCAACTGCGCCCGATCTGGCCGGCGATCACGACGACCAACGCAGTGAGAAGGAAAAACAGGACGCCTTGCAGGACGATGCGCTGGAAGAAACCTTTCCGGCCAGCGATCCGGTGTCGCCGTTCGTGCCGGCCAAACCGCTGGACTGACCCGGCCACACTAGCCGGGAACGCAAACGGCGCGGTCATCGACCGCGCCGTTTGCGTTTGCAGCGTTGCTGGCTGTTACGGCGTCAACACCACCTTGCGGCAATCGTCCTGCTTCTTGTCGAACAGCTCATAGCCGCGCGCTGCATCGGCCAGTGGCATGCGATGGGAGATGATTGCGCTGGGCTTGAGGTCGCCATTGCCAATGCATTCCAGCAAGTGCGGCATGTGCTTCTGCACATGGGTCTGGCCCATCTTGAAGCTCAGTCCCTTGTCGAACGCATCGCCGAACATGAAGGCATGGATGAAGCCGGCATACACGCCCGGCACGCTGACCACACCGCAGCGGCGTGTTGCCGCGATGCATTGGCGGATGGCAACACCGCTGCTGCCTTCCAGCTTCAAATTGGTCAACGCGGTTTCGATCGCGCTGCCTTCGGCCTCGAAGCCCACCGCTTCGATGCTGGCATCCACACCGCGGCCATCGGTTTGCGACACGATGACATCGGCCGGGTCGTCGACCTCGTCGAAGTTGATCGGAATGATGCCGTAGGCCTTGGACGCGAAGTCCAGCCGGTAAGCATGCCGGTCGACCATGAAGATGCGCTCGGCGCCCAGCATGCGGCAGCACGCCGCTGCCATCAGGCCCACTGGGCCGGCACCGAAGATCGCCACGGTCGAACCCTGCTTGACCCCGGCATCGATGACCGCCTGATAGCCGGTCGGCAGGATGTCGGACAGGAACAGCACCTGCTCGTCATGCAGTGCATCGGGCACCACCAGCGGCCCGACATTGGCCTTGGGCACGCGTACGTATTCGGCCTGCCCGCCGGACAGACCGCCATACAGATGACTGAAGCCGAACAGCGCCGCCGGCGGCCGCATGTCCTTGTGGTTGAGCGCCGCGCCCTTGCCGGTATTGGTGGTCTCGCAGGCGGAGAATTCCTGCAGCATGCAGTGGAAGCAACGCCCGCAGGCCACCACGAAGGGGATCACCACGCGGTCGCCGCGTTTGACGGCGGTGACGTCTGGGCCCACGTCTTCGACAATGCCCATGAACTCATGGCCGAGGATATCGCCGTGCCGCAGATCCGGAATCTTGCCGCGGTACAGATGCAGATCCGAACCGCAGATGGCGGTGGCGGTCACGCGCAGGATGAGATCGTCGCGTTCGACCAGGACCGGATCCGGCACGGTTTCGACCCGGACATCGCGTGAGCCGTGGTAGTTGAGGGCGAGCATGGGGGTTCTCCGGAAAGGCCGTCGGTGTGCGGCAACACAGCCAGTGTCGGCAGCGCGCCGTTAAGTCCGTCAGCACGGCACGTGCGCGCGGTGTGGACGCGTTCGATTGGCGACGCGGCGTTGATGCGTGTGTCACGTCTGGATAACCCGCGCGCTCGCACTCTCGAATGCCACGCTGAATCGTTCGCAGCTCATGCGTGCAGCGACCATGCGACCCCGACAATCAACGATCGTGCCTTGCGCGATCAACCAGGAGACAACGATGGGAATTTTCAAGATGGTGACCGCCGGTGCAGTGGGCTACGTGGCTTACAAGGCATGGCAGCGTCGCCAGAACGAGTCCGGTGAAGCGGCCAGCCCGAAGAACAACGATCGCGATATTCAACCGCAGACGCTGCGTGCGCCGGCCAATGCGGGCAGCACGCCGCCGCATGGCGACCCGCTGCGTGATGCCGCTGCAATCTCCGGCGATCGCAAGCAGGCGCTTGGTGCGCTGGTGGTGTTCAACGAGCAGGAGCGCACGCTGGCGCAACTGGCAGTCGTCAAGGGACTCGGTGGCGAGACCTTGCAGTTTGCACGCAAGATGGACGAGGCCCATAGTGCGGCACTGACCGATCTCAGCCGGTTTGCACCGGATCGCAGCGGCACGCTGGCGCAGGCTGCAACCACTCGCGCTGACGGCACCCGCAAGCGTCTGGAAGGCTTGAACGGCAAGGAGTTCGAAACGCAGTACCTGCAGGCCAGCGTGACCAGCCATGAGCAGGCGTTGACGTTGCTGGATGCGCAGCTGGCCAGCGAGCCGGGTTCGAGCGATCTGGGCAAGGAACTGCAGCGCGCACGCGAGACCATCGCCCAGCATCTGGAGCATGCCAAGTCGCTGCGTGCCAAGTCGAACCAGCCGCACTGATCAGGCAGCGATGTTGATCAGGCACCGCGTGATGCGCGGTGCGATGCAGGCAACAGGCAGCTTCGGCTGCCTGTTGTCGTTATGGGCCTGCGTGGGGCGTGTCGACCCGATTTGCTGCAGACCTGCAGCATGCTCGGCCGGTACCGGGCGATCGCATCGCGAGGGCGTCTTCATGACGCATCAGGCGCAGCCTGCTCGAATCCCGCCGCCTGGCGTTGCCACAGGCCATCAAACGCACCACCGTGACCACGCAGCTGTGCCGGGTTGCCGTCTTCGACCACGCGGCCTTCCTGCAGCACCACGATGCGATCGAAGCTGATTACCGTGGACAGGCGATGCGCCACCCCCAGTACCGTGCGGTCGCGCATCAGGTGATCCAGCGCGGCCTGGATTTCCGCTTCCGACTCGGTGTCCAGTGCCGAGGTGGCTTCGTCCAGGATCAGGATCGGCGCGTCCTTCAGGAACGCACGGGCGATGCCCAGACGCTGGCGTTGACCACCCGAGAGCATGACCCCGCGTTCGCCGACCTGGGTGTCTTAGCCCTGCGGCAGCTGCCGGATGAAGCCATCGCAGAATGCATGCCGCGCGGCGTCCTGCACTTCCGCATCGCCGGCCTCCGGGCGGCCGTAGCGGATGTTGTCGGCAATGCTGCGATTGAACAGCGCGGTTTCCTGCGGAACCACCGCAATCTTTTCGCGCAGGCTGTCCTGGCTGAGGCTGCGATGTCCTGGCCATCGATCAGCACGCGTCCGGATTGCACATCGTCCAGGCGCTGGATCAGCGCGATCAAGGGGGACGTGCCGGCACCGGAGGGCCCGACGATGCCGACCTTCTGGCCGGCAGGGATGTGCAGGTTCAATCCGTCCAGCACCGCCGCCCGCTCCGGATAGGCAAAGCGCACCTCTTCGAACCGCACATCGCCCTGGGCCAGGGCCAGCGGCGCGTCCGCATCGACGATGGCATGCGGTTGCAGGATGATCTGCAGCGTGTCGGCGATGGCGCCCAGCTGCTGGGTGGTATCCACCAGCGTCAGCGCCAGGTCGCGCGAGCCGTGCAGGATGCGGAAGGTCAGCGCGCTGACCAGCACCACGTCGCCCGCGCTCACCGTGCCGGCGCGCCGCATGCTGATCGCCCACATCAGCATGCCGCCGGCCATCACCGACAGGCAGATGTCGTGGATCACGCGGGCCTTTTCCACGTACATCCAGCTGCGGCGGTGGGCGACCGCCTCGTCGCCGATCTGCTCGGCAAGCCGCGCGCTTTCACGGTCGCGCGCCGTAAACGCCTTGATCGTCCACACAGTGGACACTGCATCCACCAGCTCACCGCCCACGCGCGCGGCCTGCCGCCTCGCTAAGCAAGCGAGGCGGGCTTTACGCGCAGCTGCAGCGCTGGACAGCGTTACAGCGTGACCGCGCCACCGGCAATGGTGAGCAATGTGCCCGAGGTGTAGCTGGCGGTATCGGCTGCCAGCATCACGTACGCCGATGCCAGCTCGACCGGTTGCCCGGGGCGGCCCATCGGCGTCTGCCCGCCGAAGTTTTCCACCGACTCCTCGTCCATGCCGGCGGGAATGAACGGCGTCCAGATCGGACCCGGCAGCACCGCGTTGACGCGGATGTGCCTGTCGGCCAGTACGCCCGCCAGGCCAATCGTCAAGTTGGCCAGCGCGCCCTTGGTAGCGGCATACGGCAGGATGTTCGGCGTCGGCTTCTTGGACTGCACCGAGGCGGTATTGATGATGGAGCCGCCGTCTTTCATCAGCGGTACCGACAACTGCACCAGGTGGAACACGGCATGCACGTTGGTGTCGAAGGTCTTGCGCCATTCGTCCAGCGTGATGTCTTCGAAGTTCTCAAAATACTTCTGATAGCCGGCGTTGTTGACCAGGATATCCAGGCCGCCGAACGTGCTGTTGACCTGTTGGATCAACGTAGCCGCCTGGGCCGGGTCGCTGATGTCGCAGCCCACCAGCAAGGCCTTGACGCCGGCCTTTTCGATCAATGCGCCGATTCTGGCGGCGTCTTCCTGCTCGTCGGGAAGATAGGCGATCGCCACGTCGGCACCCTCGCGTGCATAGGCGATCGCCACGGCCGCACCGATGCCGCTGTCGCCGCCGGTGATCAGGGCACGCTTGCCGGTGAGCTGCCCATGACCGACATAGCTGTCTTCGCCGTGATCCGGGCGTGGGTCCATCTTCTCGGTACGCCCGGGGAAGTTCTGCTGCTGCGGCTTGAATGGCGGGCGCGGGTAATTGGGTACGGGCATTTCAGTCTCCTGGCGGTTTGACGCATCACGATGAACGGCAGTGTGCGTGCGCAGACGTAAACGGGCGGGCTAGGCGATGTCGGCGGCGTGTGTGTTGACGATGTCGCCGCCTGTGCATGCGGCGATTGCTTCACGCCATCGCGCAGCTTTGTTCACTGCTGTGCAATGCATGCCGGCCTAGCGTGGGCTCACGACCACAAACGCAGGAGAACGACGATGGGCAGCGAACCGAAAAAGCCATGGGGCCCGGACGACGACCAGCAAAAGCCGTTTACGCCGCAGGAACAGCGCAACGAGGATGTCGAGTGGAAGGTGCACGACATGCCCGACGAAGACCGCGATGTGAACAAGGCCGACCCCGAGCACGATTATGAGCGACCGGACGGGTCCGAGAAGCGCTGAGTTGCGCTCGACGCTGCAGTTCCGGCGTTCGCGATGCAGGCACATGCAACTCTGCCGTCGTGTCACAGCGCCGGCCTTGGCAGCTCCATGCACGTTTTCTCCACGGCCGGTGCGTAGGCTATTGGCAACACAGCGCACCCGACGGCTCGCGGCCAGGCGTGCACAAGGCATCCACCGGCAATGATCCACGTCGGCGCGAGCCGACAGTCCAGCAGGCGCGTCGTAGCGCAAGCCAAGCGAGCTGATCCGTCAGCTCAGTCCAACGGCACCCGTGTCCGGGTTGCCCTCCATCTCCCGCAAACCTTGCGCTCCTTGGCGTTTCGCCCAAGACGACGCGCTGACCGACCCCGACCATGACGCTTGGCACTGGCGTAATCCAGCGCCGCCATGCGTACTTCGGTCGACCATTTACGGCGAGCTCGACTTGGGGGGAGCGGGCGCCATACGGCCGGATGGCCGTGACACGGATGTGCCATCTCGTGGTGACGTACAGGCGCGTTTTTCGCGCAGCCGTCACAATTCTCAACTGAACATGTATTAGTCATTGCGGACAGAAGCGCCCATGGACCGTCTTTCCTGCGCCATCATCGACGACGACGTGGAGTTCTGCGATCAGGTGGTTGAGTTAGCCACCGATAGCGGCTTCCGTGCCAAGGGCATCCACACCCTTGGCGAAGCCAGCCGTTGGCTGGACAGCAACTTCCCCGACCTGTTGGTGGTGGACGTTGGTCTGCCCGACGGTAGCGGTTTCGATCTCATCGAACGGCTCGACCCGGATCACACGCCGCAGATTGTGGTGGTTTCGGGCGATTACGCCTACGAAACCCAGGGCCGCGCGCAGCAGTTCGGCGTCAGTGAGTTCCTCACCAAGCCGTTTGCGCCCGAGCGGCTGGAGCGCGTGCTCGGCGGCCTGCGCGACGCGCAGCAGGGCAATCTGGGCATCATCGGCAACAGCGACAGCATCGTGCTGCTGCGCAAGGATATCCTGCGCGTGGCGCCGACCGATCTGAATGTGCTGGTGACCGGCGAGACCGGCACCGGCAAGGATCTGGTCGCGCGCGCGATCCACCGGGTCTCCGGCCGGCGTGGTCGCTTCGTGCCGGTCAACTGCGGTGCCATTCCCGAGGAGCTGCTCGCCAGCCAGTTGTTCGGCCACGAGCGCGGCAGCTTCACCGGTGCCGATCGTCGGCACGCCGGCTTCCTGGAGCAGGCCGCCGATGGCACGCTGTTCCTGGATGAGATCGGCGAGATGCCGACCCGCCTGCAGGTCTACCTGCTGCGCGCGATCGAGTCGCGCAGCTTCATGCGCGTGGGAGGCAGCGAGGAGATCCCGCTGGACGCGCGCGTGGTCGCGGCAACCCACCAGCATGTGCAACGCGAGCACGGCGTGCTGCGCGAGGATCTGTTCTACCGGCTCAACGAGTACCCGATCCAGGTGCCGCCGCTGCGCGAGCGTCGTGGCGATGCGCGGCTGCTGGGCCTGCGCGTGATCGATGAGCTCAACGTCAAGTACGGCACCCGCAAGCTGCCGACCAAGTCGTTGCTACGCTATCTGGCGTACCACACCTGGCCGGGCAACGTGCGCGAGCTGCGCTCGTTCATCCGCTATCTGTACCTGCGCGCGGACGGCGATCTGCTGAGCGCGCCGGATGTGGTGCAGACCGTGCCGCAGGCCGACGAAGACGGCTTGCTGATTCCGGCGGGATGGACCATGCGCCAAGCCGAGGACGCCATGATCGAGGCGGCACTGGCGCGCACGCGTTTCAACAAGAAGGCAGCGGCGCGCGAGTTGGGGATCAGTGTGCGCACTTTGCACAATCGGCTCAGCGACAAGGACGCGTAGTGGGCGATGCATCCCAGGGGCGGCGGCGCGAGCTGCTGCATCAGTTGCGCAACCGCCTCAACGTGATGGGCTTTGCGTTGTATGCGTTACGCAACGAGACCTCCAAGCCCATGGAGACCCTGCGCACTACCCATCAGTCGGCGGTGGAGTTGCTCAATCAACTGGGCGAAGAAGAGCGCGCCCTGCGCCAGGACGATGCGATGTCCACCGACAGCGCCGATCAGTAATGCTCGGCAGGCTGGGTCTGGTTGCTGAGCAGGGCGGTGATGGTGCGCGGGTTGTAGGGCTTCATGCAGTACGACAGGTGCGCAAAGCGCGGCGGTAGCGTGTAGCGGTCGTAGCCGGAGCAGAACGAGAACGGCACGCCGCGCTCCAGCAGCGCATCGGCGACCGGAAACACCGGTTGGCCACGCACGTTGACGTCGAGCAAAGCGCCGTCGATGGTCTGGCCGGAGGCCACCAGCGACAATGCCTCCGGCACATTGCCCACCGGCCCGAGTACATAGACGCCGGCTTCCACCAACAGATCGTTGAGCGATTCGGCCAGCAGATAATCGTCCTCGACCACGAGGATGCGACGGCCGTTGAGTGGATTGTCCTGCATGGCGAGCTCCTGGAGCGGTGGCGCTGTCTGGCGACGCGCAAGCCATAGTGCGCGTCGCGTCGGTTAACGCCGCGCGTAAGCAGGCGCTTCCAGAACCGGTCGTGCAAGGCAGCTGTACCGCTCAGACCCCGCGTAGCAGTAGAGGCGGGTTTGCGCCATCATTGACGATTGCGCCTCACACCCGACGCGATCGATGCGATGACTGACGACGACACTTCCTGCGACGACACCACAGCGCCCCCCGTGCACGACGCCGTGGCGCCACCGCCGTTATTCGTTCTCGGTGTCGGCGCCGATGGCCTGGATGCCACCCGCCTGGCCGAGCTGCTCGACGCGGTCGCCGGGGCGCCCAATCTGGTCATCATGCTGTTGCTGCGCGATCGCCACTTGCTGGACGAGCCGCGCCTGCGCGAGTTGCTCGGCCCGCAATCCAGCCTGCTGCTGGCGCCGGAGGACGGCGATGCGCTGCATCCCGGGCGCATTTACCTACCGCCCAGCCAGACCCTGGTGACCCTGGAAGAAGGCCGGCTGCGGCTGCGCCCGTTGGAGGAAGCCAGCGATCACGGCTTGATCGACAGTTTCTTCGTTTCGATGGCGCACGACCAGGACGGCAACGTGATCGGCCTGATCATGGGCCGCTTCGATGGCGACGGCACCCTGGGCACCGCCGCGATCAAGGAATGTGGCGGTCTGGCGCTGGCGGTGGACGACCCGTCGTTACATGGCATGGATCTGCGCAGTGCCGGCAACCCGGCCGCCATCAGCGACGACATCCTGCCGCTGCCGCGCGTGGCCGCACGTATCGCCGCGCATATGCAACGCCACCATCGCTTCGGTCATCCGGCACCGGTGGGCGTGCGCAACGGTAGCGAGAACGATCAGCTCAGCCAGGTCGCCAGCATCCTGCGCAATGCCACCGGCCATGATTTCCACGGCTACAAGCGCGCCACCTTCCTGCGCCGCGTGCAGCGACGCATGCAGGTGGTGCAGGTGGACACGCTGGAACAGTATCTGGAGCAGCTGCGCAGCCGCTTCGACGAACCGCTGCTGCTGTTCAACGATTTGCTGATCGGCGTCACCCAGTTCTTCCGCGACCGCCGCGAGTTCGAATTTCTGGAACAGCAGGTGATTCCGCGCCTGTTCCAGGGCAAGCAGCCGGGCGATCACCTGCGGGTGTGGGTGCTGGGTTGCTCCACCGGCGAAGAGGCCTATTCGTTGGCGATGCTGTTGCGCGAGCATGCGCAGACGCTGGACGTGGCGCCGCGCATCCAGATCTTCGCCAGCGACATCGACGGGCGGGCGTTGGCCATCGCACGGGTGGGGCGTTATTCGTCCAGCATCGTCGCCGACGTGGGGCCGGAGCGCCTGCAGCGCTGGTTCGTCAAGGAGGGCGATACCTATGTGGTGAGCAAGCAGCTGCGCGAGCTGTGCGTGTTCTCGCAGCACAGCATCGTCAAGGACCCGCCGTTCTCGCGGCTGGATCTGGTGTCGTGCCGCAATCTGCTGATCTACCTGGACGCCGAGCTGCAGAACCGGGTGATCCCGGTGTTTCACTTCGCCCTCAAGCCCGGCGGCTATCTGTTCCTGGGCAACGCCGAAAACGTCTCGCGGCATGCCAAGTTGTTCGCACCGGTGGAGCGCAGCTTCCGCGTGTTCCAGAAGATCGATGCCGACAGCCGCATGCATGCGACCTTCCCGTCGTCTTCGCTGGGACTGGACGGCCATGCACCGGCGGCCAACCGCCAGCAGCACAGCGTCAGCAATGCACTGGTGCGCGCCGGCGAGCGCATCGCCGATCGCTATGCCCCGGCCTATGCGGTGCTGGACGAGCATTTCGACGTGCTGCATTTCTCTTCCCAGGCCGGGCGTTTCATTCGTCCCGGCGGCGGCGCACCCAGCCTCAACCTGCTCAACCTGGTTCACCGCGACCTGCGGCTGGAGTTGCGCAGCGCGCTCAGCCGTGCCGAAGCGGACATGACGCCGGTGCAGGCCAGGGGCATCCAGATGCACGAGGACGCGGCGACCCTGGCGGTGGACCTGTTCGTGGAGCCGACCTCCGATTCGGACGTGCCGCGCGGCTATGTGGTGTTGTTCCAGGAAGTGGAAGCGCGTGAACTGGCCGAGCTGGCGCCGCCGAAAGATACGGTGTCCGACAATGCGCACGTGCAGGCGCTGGAGAACGAGCTGCGTATGACCCGCGAGCGTCTGCAGTCGATGATCGAGGAGCTGGAAAGCACCAACGAGGAGCTCAAGTCCTCCAACGAGGAGTACCAGTCGCTCAACGAAGAACTGCAGAGCGCCAACGAAGAGCTGGAAACCTCCAAGGAAGAGCTGCAGTCGGTCAACGAGGAGGTCACCACGGTCAACGGTGAGCTGGCCCACCGCGTGCAGGAACTCGCGCATGCCAACAGCGACCTGAAGAACCTGCTGGAAAGCACCCAGATCGCCACCGTGTTCCTGGACAACGAGCTGCGCGTCACCAACTTCACTCCCGCGGTCACCGACATCCTGCCGCTGGTGGAAAGTGACATCCACCGGCCGATCAGCAACATCAAGCTGCACGTGGCCTACGATGAACTGCAGGACGATGTGCGCCGGGTGATCCGCACGCTGGCGGTGCTGGACCGCGAGGTGGAAAACCCCGCCACGCGCGCGCGCTACATGGTGCGCGTACTGCCGTACCGCACCGTCAACAATTTCATCGGCGGTGCGGTGTTGACCTTCATGGACGTCACCCCGCTGACGCGCGCCGAGCGCGCGTTGCGCAGCAGCGAGCAGCGGCTGCGCACCTTGATGGAAGGCATTCCGCAACTGGTGTGGCGCTCGCTCGATGGCGGCCGCTGGACTTGGTCCAGCCCGCAATGGTCCAGCTACACCGGCCAGCGCGATGGCGAGAGCCTGGAACTGGGCTGGCTGCAGGTGGTGCATCCGGACGAGCGCGAGCTGACCCTGAATGCCTGGCATGACAGTGCGCGTACCGGCGGGCTGGATGTGGAACACCGCCTGTTCAACGCAGCCGAAGACGGCTACCGCTGGTTCCATACGCGCAGCGCGCCGGTGCTGGACGAGCGCGGCCAGGTGCTGGAATGGCTGGGAACCTCGACCGAATCGGACAATTTGCGCCGCCTGCAGGACGAACAGCGCGTGCTGGTCAGCGAATTGCAGCACCGCACCCGCAACCTGATCACCGTGGTGCAGTCGGTTGCCAAGCAGACCGTCCAGACCAGCCACAGCATGCCGGAATTCGCCGGCAGGTTCGACGACCGGCTCTCTGCGTTGTCGCGTGTGCAAGGACTGTTGTCGCAGTCGGACAACGAGCCCACCACCATCGGTGCGCTGCTGCGCATGGAGCTGGATGCGCTCGGCGCCGAGCCCGACCAACAGCGCATCGTGGTGGAAGGCCCGGATGTGGCGCTTCGCAAGTCCACGGTGCAGACGCTGGCGCTGGCGCTGCACGAACTGGCAACCAATGCGCTCAAGTACGGGGCGCTGGCGGTGGAGACCGGCACGCTGTCGGTGCGCTGGGACGTGGTGTCCACCAACGACGCCTCTGCGCGTCTGGTGCTGTCGTGGATCGAGGAAGGTGCCAGCCAGCAGCGGCGCGACGACCGCGACCAGGCGGGCGGATTCGGCCGCCGTCTGATCGAAAAGGCGCTGCCGTACAGCCATGGCGCACAGACGCGTTACGAGCTCAGCGATACACGCCTGGAATGCGAGATCCAGTTGCCGTTGACCTCGCTGCACGAGCGCTAGAGACCTGCACGCGCGCGTGCAGTCCGTGCGCACTTCGGCAGGCGCGGCCATGCCGATGTGCAAAATGCTGCGCATCCCGACGCGCCCCTCACGGAAATTCCTGCGCGTGCGTGCACATGTTGCGACGGATTCGCACCTCGCAACGATGCCGATGCCACGGCCGTCATGCAGGACCATTGCGGTGCATCAGTGCGCGGCATCCCTAAAACTTGGCGCGTATTGTGCGTAGCTCCTGCTGTCATCCAGATGCACAGTGGAGTAAACATGATTACGCGCATTCTTCAGTTGTCGGGCCGCGTTGCGAGCAATGCCTGGGTCGAGATCGGTGTCGGTGCCGATGCCGACATTCTGGTTGCCGACCGTGGCGGCAAGCGCGAGGAGCGTGCAACCTTCGGTCGACGTGCTCCGGGACAGCAGCGCTCGATCAATACCCAGGAGCCGGAGTGGCTGGGGCGCGTGGACCTCGCCATCTGGGAAACCCAGCGCTGCCTGATCCCGCTGTGTGGCTTTGTCTGCGCCGCATCGGCTGATGGCGCCACGTCGGCGACCTGGCTGAGTCAGGACGGTGGCGCGCTGTACGCCGCGGGCCTGCGCAATGTCATGGATATCGGTGGCCGCCTGCAGATGGGGTTCTCGTTGCTGGTCGCTTCCTCGACCAGCCTGCCGACACAACGCCCGTTATGCGTCGAAGGCGATGCCACGCAATGGCTACAGGTCAGTGGCGAGGAGGCCATGCGTCATCTGCTGCCATGGCGGTTGGAACGCTGCACCACCGCAGCAGGCGTGCGTCCGGAGTGGGCCAGCGAAGCGCATGCCCAGCAGGCCGCGCCGGTGTGAGAGGCGCGGGCACGCAGTGATACCAAGAGGCCCGTCGGGCCTCTTTTCTTTTCAGTCCTCCGGTAACCCTTACGCATTCGTCTACGTCTTGTATCGACCCACCCGTGTTGCATGGGCGTCGCAAATCACGCGCCGACGTTGTCGCGATAACCACCGCAAGACGACCAACTGCATGCAGCCCGCTGTCCACAGTAGGTTACGCATTAAAAAGCCCGGATCGCGAACGACCCGGGCCAGTCTCGGCAACTGCTAGCGCTGAAGATCAGCGTTGGATGTCGCCGGTGGTGGAGCCGGCACCCGGGCCTGCGCCCAGGTCTGCACCGGTCACCCGATCCAGTTCCGGATTGGACAGCAGGCGCAGCGACATCGCGTCCAGCGCTTCGGTCTGGGTCGCATCCAGCGCAACCGTGGCCGAACCATCGCCACCGTCGACTGCGGACTGCAGCTCACGGTCTGCCACCACATCCCACTGCTCGCCGGCATTCCACGGGCCGACCGTATCGCCTTCGCCCTGCGACATGTTGTAGTAGATGTCGGTGAAGCGTGGGTCGCCCGGCAGCTTGCCCGGCGGGAAGTTCGGCTCGATCGAATACAGCGCCTTCTCGAACGACTTCTGGTGCGCCACTTCGCGCGTCATCAAAAAGCGCAGCGCATCCACGATGCCCGGATCATCGGTGACGGTGATCAGGCGCTCATAGACCAGCTTGGCGCGTGCTTCGGCAGCGATGTTGGAGCGCATGTCCGAGGTCGGGCAGCCGATCGAATCGACATAGGCCGAGGTCCACGGCACGCCACTGGAGTTGACCAGGGCCGGGCCACCGCCGTACAGGATCTGCTGGGTGTGGCTGGTGCTGTTCTGGGTCATGGAGCGCATCTCCATGGCCTCTTCCATGCCCTCGGACAACACGGCCTTGGGGCCCTTGTTGAGCATGGCGATGATCGAGCCGATGATTTCCAGGTGGCTCAGTTCTTCGGTAGCGATATCGAACAACAAATCCTTGCGGCCCGGATCGTCTTCGCCCAATGCCTGGGTGAAGTACTGCATTGCTGCAGCAAGCTCGCCTTGCGGTCCGCCGAACTGCTCGAGCATCAACGTGGCCAGATCCGGATTGGGTTCGGCCACGCGAACGGTGTACATCAGACGCTTGTTATGCATAAACATGGATGGTATTTCCTGGCTGGCGCCCGACGACGACTGCAACGCGGCATGCGCGCAGAAACCTGAGGCTGGCTACGGGTGGGGGTTGCCCGCGGAATGCGGGCAAACGCAGGCGGGAGCGCCGCCCGCGCGGTGCATCAGGCCGCTTTGCTGGCCTTGGATGCCTTTTGATTGCCGCCTTGCTCGGCGAGCAGGGTCAGCTTTTCATCGGTGGCCTTTTCTTCTTCCAGCGTGGAAAGCAGCAGGCTGACCGCATCGGTATAGCCCAGCTGCTTCGCAATCGCAGCGATGGTGCCGTACGAGGCGATCTCGTAATGCTCCACCTTCTGTGCGCCGCCGATCAGTGCCGCATCGCGTACCGGCCCTTCTTCGATCTCGTCGATCACCTCGCGGCTTTCCTCGACCAGGCCTTCCATCGCGGCACACTTGATGCGCTTGAGCTTGATGCCGAGCAGTTCGACGATCTGGTCGATGCGTTCGATCTGGCCCTGGGTTTCCTCCAGGTGCAGCTTGAACGCTTCCACCAGCTTGGGTTCGGTGGCCGCACGTGCCAGACGCGGCAGCGATTTGGTCAACTGCTTTTCTGCGCTGTAGATGTCCGACAGCTCGTGGACGAAAAGCTCTTCAATTGTCTTGATCGCCATGGGCGGCTCCTTTGGATGGATAGGTAGATAAACGATGCGGTGCAGCGTGTGTGCGTCTTGCCTGCGCTTGCGTGCGAACCAGCTGCATCGTCACTGCGGCATCGCAGTGCCTGGCGTGACGCCAAGCCCGCAATGCAGCGTTGTTGTCGTGCTTGCTCACGCTGCCTCGCATGGTCGCTACGCTAATCGTCGGCGTGTTAGCGCGATCGGTGGATGCGGTGATGCCGAGGCGATAACGACCTGTGCCGTGAGCGGCGCGGTGATGATGCGCATGCAATCGATTCGCCAGCGCCGAGCCACGGCAATTGCACTGCAATCGACCGAGGTTGATGCCGGCTCCTCGAGATGCATGCGCACAACGCACACCGCGGCCTTGCATGCGGCACCGGTGCGCCTGTGCCGTTGTCGATGCCATTGCGCGGATGTCGATGCGCACGCGCAGCGATTGCACCGGCACCGTGCGGCATGCACTGCCGGGAATGCACTCTGTTGCAGACCGATGCGCTACAACCGATGGCTCGTTCTTGCCCCTGGAGCTGCCATGACGCCGTTGGACAAACCGTTACGCCGCGAGCTGCAGATCGGCGAGCAGGCCTATACCCTGGTCATCGACCCGCAGGGCTTGAAGCTGGTCGAAAAAGGCCGACGCAAAGGCGTGGCCTTGCGGTGGGACGAGCTGGTCAGCGGCGATGCCGCACTGGCCCGCGCGCTGCAGGCCTCGCTCGGCGAGTCCTGAGCGCAGCGCGCGGGAAAACTGCCTCAGCGCGCAGGAAACAACCGTGCCAGCTCGCGGACCGCTGCTGCAGACGCGGCGTGATCCGGCGTGGCATCGGGGTTGTTGAAATCGTGAGCACCTTGCGACTGCACCAGCAAGCCATCGCGGCGTGGCACCACATTGAGATTGTGGCCGCGCCAGACCAAGCCGTAGGTCACTTCCGGTTGCGGAATCAGGCGCGCGGTCTGCCCACGTACCGGGATGACGCTGTCATCGCCAAGCAGTGCACGCGCGCCATAGCCGGTGGCATTGACCAGGATCTTCTCGCGCAGCTGGCCGAACTGGCGCGGATGCTCGAAGTTGCGCGTGTACAGCTCGCCGCCGGCCCGCAGGAAGTCGTCCATCAGCAGGCGCGCGTAGGCGCTGAGGTTGAAGGTCAGCTGGCTGTAGCGGCGCACGAATGGCACCGGAAATGGATGACTGCCGGGCGCAACCGGTTGCGAGCGCGGACCGAGATCGTCAAGCAGGTCGCGCTCCAGCGGCGGGTAGTCCGGCTCATGCGCTTCGGCCGATGCGCTCGGTTGATCGAACGGCACATCCGACAACGCATAGCCATCGCGCCATTCGATCGGCTCGCCCGGCAGGCCCAGCAGGGTCTGGTAGCGGCGAAACGAAATGCGCGCCATCTCTTCCCAGCGGGTCCTGAAATCCGCGCTGGCGTGCTCGCTGGTGCACACGCGCGAGTCCGGCGACCACACGCCGGTAGCGTAGAACGAGCGCACATCCGGCAGGCGCTCGCGCGCATAGATGCGCACGCGCAGGCCCGCACGTTGCGCCACCAGCGCGGTGGTCAGCCCGATCGCGCCGCAGCCGATCACCGCCAGCTCGCGCGCATCCGCATCGGCGGCCTGCACCAGCCGCAGCGCATGCTCGGCCGCGCCCCACGACAGCGACCACCCGCTGCCGCCATGTCCGTAGTTGTGCACCACCATCTTGCGGCCGATGCGCTCGGCCTCGATCCGCGGCCCCTGTGCACGGAACGGACGGGTGCAGCCGTTGATCGCGATGATGCGATCCACCGCCGCACGGATCGGCGCCAGCGGCGGCGCTGCGGCGAACTGGTCGGGCGAGGCGCCCGGCGGCATGGCGGGTAGCGGCGAAGACGGCGTAGCGGCCACCTCGCCGGTCGCGGCCCAGCTCCCGGTGGAAGCGGCCGCGAGCGCGAGGCCGGCGCTGTGCAGGAAATGACGACGGTGCATGCGGCTCCTGAGCGATGTGCAGAAAGTGATTGGGGTAACGGCGCCTGCGTGACCGGCCACGCGTAGCGCGCGGTGCAGTACCGGTAAACGCCAGGCCCTGCGCTGCGCGCCAGCGACAGGCACCCCGCAGCATCGTCGGTCGCGCACGCCGAGCATACCGCGCGCATCTGTGCCTGCCACCGTCGATCAGGCAGGTTTCGCACCGCGATCCGGGCAGTTGAAGCCGCGCCAGCGGCCATTCGTCGCCCGGGGGCGTTCGCCCGATCGCTTGCCGGCTATGCTCGCCGCGTCCCAACCCAACGAGCTCCCACCCGTGTCTGCCAGCGTCTTCCTGATCGTGCGTATCGTGTTCGCCTGGGCCGCCGCGTTGCTGGTGGCCGCGATCATGTGGGCGCAGTTGTTCGGCTCCACCGGCGCCTTCTTCGGGCTGATCTGCGTGGTGCTGCTGACATTGGCCCTGATGAGTGCGATCACGCATGTGCGCCGGGTGCGCCTGATCGCCGGGCGGCTGGATCACGACACCTTGTCGACCCGCCAGCGCCGCCAGATCGAGGTGCCGCTGGACGTGCAGGCCAGCTTTGCCGTGGTCGAAGAGGCCGTGCGCGCGTTGCCGCGCGTGCAGGACATCGAATGCGCGCCCGGCAGCCTGCTGATCCGCGCCAAGGTGCGCCGCATCGACCCTTACGAAGGACGTCAGCCCTCGCGCTGGAACCTGTTCGCGCGTTTTGCGATCAAGCGCAACCAGGTGCTGGTGACGATCACGCCGGGGCAGGGCACCAGCAGCGTCACGGTGTTGTGCGAACCCGACGCCGGTGCCTGGGTGGACCTGTTTGCGGTGGACGAAGGCAGCAATTACGAGAATGCCGAGGCGATCAATCGCGCGGTGGTGCGCCGGGTCGGCGAGCAACGTCGCGACGAGCAGGCCGCGGCCGAGCAATCGGTGATGGAAAAGGAACTGGCGGTGGCCCGCCTGAACCTGCTGCATGCGCAGGTCGAGCCGCACTTTCTCTACAACACGCTGGCCAGCGCACAGGTGCTGTCACGCACCGACCCGCCGCGCGCGGAGATCATGATCGGGCACCTGATCCAGTACCTGCGCAGCTCGCTGCCCAGCGCCGACGGGGCCATCTCCACCCTGGGCGAGGAACTCGAACGCACCCAGGCCTATCTGGAAATCCTGCGCATCCGCATGGGCACGCGGCTGGTCCTGCAGGTGGAGGTGCCGTACGAGCTGCGCGCGCTGCAACTGCCGTCGATGATGCTGCAGACCCTGGTGGAGAACGCGATCAAGCACGGGCTGGAACCCAAGCCCGGCGGCGGCACGATATGGATCCTGGCGCGTCGCGTCGACGACCATGCCACGCTGACCGTGGCCGACGATGGCCAGGGCTTCGGCACCCACACCCAAGGCACCGGCATCGGCCTGAAGAACCTGCGCGAGCGGCTACAGTTGATCTACGCCGGCAAGGCCAGCTTTGCCATCGTGTCCAATTTCCCCAGCGGTGTGGCCGCCACCATCAGCCTGCCGCTGCCGGCGCCGATGACCGCCACACGCATGCCGCCGCCGTTGCCAGGCACGCACAGCTCCACCGCGCAGGTGCAGGCATGAGCGCGCTGCGTGCGGTGATCGTCGAAGACGAAGCGTTGCTGCGGCAGTCCCTGCTCGCGCTGCTGGCCGAGGTGTGCCCGCAGCTGCAGGTGGTGGGCGAATGCGAAGACGGCGCCGGCGCGCTGGAGACCATCGCCGCGCAGCAGCCGGATGTGGTGTTCCTGGATATCCGCATGCCCGGGCTCACCGGCATCGAGGTGGCGCGTGCGCTGCGCGAGGTCAGCCCGCGTACCCAGGTGGTGTTCGTCACTGCCTACGACCAGTACGCCATCGACGCGTTCGAACACGGCGCGGTGGACTATCTGCTCAAGCCGATCAGCCGCGAGCGCCTGCAGGCCACCTGGCAGCGCGTGCAGCAACGCGCTGCCGCCGGCCAGCCGGACGGCCAGCTGCTGGAGGCCTTGTTGCAGCGACTGTCCGCGCGCCCTGCTGCCGCCAGCGCCGCGCCGCCGTTGGCCTGGCTCACCGCCAGCAGCGGCCGCGAGACGCGCCTGATCGCGCTGGACGAGGTGGCGTATTTCCAGGCCGACCAGAAATACACCACGGTGATGACCGCCGCCGGCGAGGCGATCCTGCGCACGCCGCTGCGCGAGTTGCTCGACGTGCTGGATCCGCAGGTGTTCAAGCAGATCCACCGCTCCACCATCGTCAACATGAAGGCGGTCGCCTCGGTGGTGCGCGAGGACACCGGCAAGGGCCGGCTGGCGCTGCGCGGGCGCAGCGAAACGCTCACCGTCAGCCAGCCCTTCATGAGCCTGTTCCGCGGCATGTAATTCCCCCGATCGCATCGACTGAAAGGATTGCTGATATGCGCCTGATCGCCTCCCTCGTGTATTGCCTGCTTGCCTTGGCCGGTTGCCACGACCGCAACGGCACCACCTCCATCACCCGCGCTACCAGCAATGGCCAGGACGTGATCTTCAGCAAGACCCTGGCCACCGCCACCGACCTCAATGTGCACTGCCTGGCCAGCAGTAGCGGTCGCTGCCATTACCTGGTGTACGAGGAACACTGCGCCGCGCCTGCCGCGAGCAACACGACGGGTACACCGGCCTGCGCACGCAGGACGCTGGACAGCTTTGCGCTGACACCCGGGCAGGTGCGCGAACTGCGCGGCATTCCGCGTCAGGCGCACACCTGTGTGGATACCAGCGCGCCCAGCGCCGATTGCCATGGCTGAGCGGGCCTTGCAGTCCTTGCTCGGCGGAAACATGTTTCAACTATGTAGCAAGCCATGCTGCAACCGGACGCAAGCCTGAATACGCACTGACGATCAGCGGCCGCTTCTGCGATCATTGCGGGCTTGTTGCCGGTTCACGGCGTCCTCACTGCCAGGCTTCTCATGTCCGAACAATCGCTACGCCGCGACGTTGGCCCCTTCGCCCTCATGCTCACCGGCCTGGGCTCGATCATCGGTTCCGGCTGGCTGTTCGGTGCCTGGCGCGCTGCCGGCCTGGCCGGCCCCGGTGCGATCTGGGCCTGGATTCTGGGTGCGGCGATCATCACCACCATCGCGCTGTCCTACGCGGAACTGGGCGCGATGTTCCCCGAGTCCGGCGGCATGGTGCGCTACAGCCATTACTCGCACGGCTCGCTGGTGGGCTTCATCGCCGGCTGGGCCAACTGGATCGCGATCGTGTCGGTGATCCCGGTCGAGGCCGAGGCCTCGGTGCAGTACATGGCCTCCTGGCCATGGGCCTGGGCGCAGGGACTGTATGTGCAGGCACCCGGCGGGGCGGGGGAGTTGTCGGTGCCCGGCCTGCTGATCTCGGCGGTGCTGGTGCTGGTGTATTTCTTCCTCAATTTCTGGAGCGTCAAGCTGTTCGCGCGCTCCAATACGCTGATCACCGTGTTCAAACTGGTGGTGCCGGCGGCGACCGGCGTGGCCCTGATCGCCAGCGGCTTCCATAGCGAGAACTTCAGCGTCGGCATCCACGGCGATGCGCACGTGATCGACCTGGCCGCGGTGCTCACCGCGGTGGCTACCGCCGGCATCGTCTTCAGCTTCAACGGCTTCCAGAGCCCGGTGAACCTGGCCGGTGAAGCGCGCAACCCGGGCCGCAGCATTCCGTTCGCGGTGCTGGGCTCGATCGCGCTGGCCACGGTGGTCTACGTGATCCTGCAGGTGGCCTACATCGGCGCGGTGCCGCCGGACCTGCTGGCCAAGGCTGGCTGGCACGGCATCGATTTCCGCTCGCCGTTCGCCGAGCTGGCCATCATCGTCAACCTGCATTGGCTGGCGATGCTGCTGTACATCGATGCGTTCGTCAGCCCCAGCGGTACCGGCATCACCTATACCGCCACCACCGCGCGCATGGTCTACGGCATGGAAAAGAACGGCACCATGCCGTCGGTGCTGGGCAAGCTGCACCCGGTCTGGGGCGTGCCGCGCATGGCGATGTTCTTCAACCTGGCGGTGTCGTTCGTGTTCCTGTTCTTCTTCCGCGGCTGGGGCACGCTGGCGGCGGTGATCTCGGTGGCGACCATCATTTCCTACCTCACCGGCCCGATCAGCGCGATGGCGCTGCGCCGGCACGCGCCGGAGCTGCATCGCCCGCTGCGCATCGCCGCGCTGCCGGTGCTGGCCGGCGTGGCCTTCGTGATGGCGACCGAGCTGCTGTACTGGGCGCGCTGGCCGCTGACCGGCGAGATCATCCTGCTGATGGTCGTGGCGCTACCGGTGTACTGCTACTACCAGGCCAAGCAGGGCTGGCCGGATCTTGGGCGCAACCTCAAGGGCGCGGCCTGGATGATCTGCTACCTGCCGACGATCGCGCTGCTGTCCTGGGCCGGCAGCAGCGACTTCGGCGGCCATGGCTATCTCAGCTACGGCACCGATCTTGCGGTAGTGGCTGCGGTCGGCGCGGTGTTCTACATCTGGGGCGTGCGCAGCGGTTGGCGCACCCCGTCGGTGGAGAAGGCCGTCGCGCAGGCGTGAGCGCCTGATCGCTGATTGCTGCTGAAACAAGGCGTCTGTCTCCGGGCGCCGCAAACGGGAACGGCCGGTGCACTGCACCGGCCGTTTTTTGTTGGTCGTCACGCACGCGATGGAGTGCAGCGACCGGCGCCGCCTGGCAGCGCACGCCGTGTTGCGATCGGACGTCGGGCAGATCAATCAGGCCGTTTCGTCAGGCGCGCGGCATTGCCGATGCCTTGCGGCAACCACCGCATCCATCGCCACACCGCTACGCCAGCGTCCCCGCCGCCGCGCTGTGGGGAGCGGTATTGGTCACCAGCCGCGGCGCACCATCGAAGCGGTCCAGATCACGCAGCAATTCGGTGTAGCGACGCAGCCGCCCCATCTCGCGCATGTTGACGATGTCCTCGTGGCGCAGCTCGCGCTTGGAACTGACCTCCTGCTTGTAGCGCAGCACTTCCGGGTAGCGACGGGTCATGTCCAGCGCATCGGCCACGCATTCGACCGAATCGGCATCCGGGGTGACCCGTGCACGGCTGTTGAAGGCGCGCAGCCAGCGTTCGAAACCGGCGCTGTGGTCGAACAGATCGGCGATGTACCACATGACGAACAGGATCGACGCCCACGAAGTAAAGATGATCACCACGCGGCTGAAGGTCAGGTGGTAGTCGTTCTGCCACAGCTGGTGGGTGATCACGCCCAGCAGCACCAGCGAGATCGCCTGCCAGCCGATGATCGAGGCGATCACCCACTGTTTCTTGGCCACCTTGAGCAGATTGAGCTCCTGGTCGAGCTGTTCGTCGGTCTTTTCGCGCCAGTGCGCGACCTGCTCGTCGAAGGAGAGCCGATGGAGTGCGTTATCCTGCAATAGCAGGCCCAAACCCTGGAACAAAGCGATCATGACAAGCTCCTGACGGATGGCTGGTACGAACGACTTGCTGCACCCGGCAACGCGCCGGTGCCCTGGAGCGACCGGGCAGCGGCTGGCAGTGATGCTGGCCGGTACACGGACGGCCCTAGTTCTAGCACTTTCGCCGTGCTTGGCAATGCCTGCTGCGCGCCGAAGGCCAGCCAATCCTGCGTACCGGCGCACAAATCGCAGTATTCAGGCGCTTTGCAGCGTTTGCCGGGCGATTGCAGCTGCGGTGCGCCGTGATTCTTGTTGCACTGCACACTCGCACCTGCGTGATTGCCTCCGCGGCGGTTGCGACCGGCGCGACCCAGTCCGGCGTACAGATCACGTGAGCGCCGCGCAAGCACGCATGCCGCGCAAGGTCCAGCGACAGGCAGGCAAGCACCCGTCGAGACGATCGGCGCGCATCGATACGAACAGCGCACACGGCGCCGCCTTTCACCAATCCCAATCCCCAATCCCCAATCCCCAATCCCAGCCCCTCAGCACCACGACGCGGTCTTGCAACCGCCTAGGTATCCTTGCGCGCATGTCAGCCGTCCTGCGTACCCTCACTGCTCCCGCCGCCAGGCAGATCCATCGCTGGGTGCTGGGCGCGTTTCCGCGTGGCCAGAGCACCATCGACTACGACCAGCCACTCGGGGATCCCGGCATCTTCGGGCCCGACAGCGTCACCTGGCGCGTGCATTCCGAATTCCCAGGCATGTTGTCCGGCGGACTGTGCGCATTGATGCTGCAACTGCTGCATCCACGCGCGCTGGCCGGGGTCTACGACCATTCCAACTTCCGCGCCGATTTGATCGGGCGGTTGCGGCGCACCACCAATTTCGTCGCCGGCACCACCTATGCACCGCGCGCCGAGGCCGAGCAACTGATCGCCCGCGTGCGCAGCATCCATTCGCATATCCACGGCCACACCGCCGACGGCGTGCCGTACGACGCCAACGACCCGCAGTTGCTGACCTGGGTGCACGTCACCGAAGCCTACGGTTTTCTGCAGGGCTGCCGACGTTATTGCCGCGACGTGCCGGCGCACATCGCCGATCGTTACTACGACGAAGCGCGCCGCGTCGCCGAAGCGCTGGGCGCTGCCGATGTGCCCGCCAGCGAAGCACAGGTCGATGCGTATTTCGCCACCGTGCGCGGGCAGTTGCGCATGGACACGCGCTCGCGCGAGGTGCTCGACATCCTCACCAGCATCCAGTTGCCGGTGCCGGCGGCCGGTCTGTCGCGCGGGGTGTTCCTCGGTGCCGGTACCGCCCTGTTGCCGGGCTGGGCCAGCGACATGCTCGGCCGCACCACCACGCAGCGCGCACAGGCACATGCGTCGGCGCGGCTGTTGCGCAGCCTGTCGCCCCTGTTCCGCACCGCGCTACGCGACGGGCTGTCCGCACGCGCCTGCCGCCGCATGCAGCTGCCGCAGACGATGTTGCTGGAGTGGCCCGGGGAGCAGTGAGTGCGGGTGCTTGCCTGGTGTGCAGGGTGGTGATGTGACGCGGGGTGGGGGTACGGTAGAGAGAAAGTGCTCCAGCCCACGGATCCCGCGCTACGTCCCACGCAGCAGCCATCACCGCGAAACACCAGCTACCAGATCCGCACCCGCTGCTCGGGCGGCAGGTACAACTGCTCGCCCTGCTGCACATTGAACGCCGGATACCAGGCATCGAGATTGCGCACGGTCTGCGCGCGGAAGCGTCCGGGTGCGTGCACGTCGGTGAGCACGGCATTGCGTAGCGCCGCGTCGCGGTACTTGCCGCGCCAGGCCTGGGCAAAGCCCAGGAAGAAGCGCTGGTCCGGGCTGAAACCGTCGATGGTCTGCGGCTGTTTGCCCTGCAACGACAGCTGATAGGCGTCGTAGGCAGTGGCCAGGCCGGCGACATCGGCGATGTTCTCGCCCAGCGTCAGCTTGCCGTTGACGCTCAGGTCGTCGAACGGCTTGTACGCACTGAACTGCGCGGCGAGCGCATTGCCGGCGGCCTCGAACTTTTTCAGGTCCTGCGGCGTCCACCAGTTGTGCAGCTCGCCATGCTCGTCGAACTGCGCGCCCATGTTGTCGAAGCTGTGGCTGATCTCGTGGCCGATCACCGCGCCGATGGCGCCGTAGTTCACCGCATCGTCGGCGGCCGGGTCGAAGAACGGCGGCTGCAGGATCGCGGCCGGAAACAGCAGGCGGTTTTCCAGCGGTACGTTCAGCGCGTTGACCTCCTGCGGCAGCATGTACCACTCGCGGTGATCCACGGCCTTGCCCAGCTTGGCCAGATTGCGCCGGTACTCGAACAGCTCGGCGCGCTGCACATTGCCCAGCGCGTCGTCGCGGCGCACATCCAGCGCGCTGTAGTCGCGCCAGGTGTCCGGATAGCCCACCGCCACCGTCAGCCCGGAAATCTTGGCCTTGGCATGCTGCTTGGTCTGCGGGCTCATCCACTCCAGCGCATCGATGCGTTTGCCGAAGGCGGTGACGATATTCCTGACCATCTCCTCGGCACGCGTCTTGGTCTGGGCGCTGACGTACTTCTGCACATAGCGCTCGCCCACCGCTTCGCCCAGGGCCGCGTTGGTGGCGTCGATACCGCGCTTCCAGCGCTGCCGTTGTTGCGGCGTGCCTTCCAGCGTGGTGCCGTAGAACGCAAAGCGCTCATCGGCAAAGGCCTTGGACAGATACGGCGAGGCGCGGTCCAGCGCGCGAAAGCTCAGGTAATCCCTCCAGGCCTGCAGCGACTCGGAGCGCACCAGCGCCGACAACCCGGTCACCGCGCCGGGCTGCCAGACGATGAAGTCCTGCTGCGCCTTCATGCCGGCCGCTTCGAAGAACGGCGCCCAGTCCAGGCCGGGCGCGTTACGCGCAAAATCGGCCTGTTTCCAGGGGTTGGCGCCTGCCTGCACGTTGTTGGTCTGTTCGGCGGTGGCGTGCACGCGCGCCATCGCGGTTTCCAGGGCCAGGATCCGCTCGGCCCTGGCCGCCGCGTCATCGATGCCGGCCAGTTCCAGCAGTTTGACGATATGCGCGCGGTAGGCGTCGCGCATCTGCGTCATGCGCCCGTCGTCCAGATAGAAGCTGCGGTCCGGCATGCCCAGGCCGCCCTGCACCAGATACGGCACGTAGCGGCCCGGATGATGCAGATCCTGCGAGATCCACAGACCGAATAGCCGGTCGGTATGGAAGTTGGTGGAGTTGAGCAGATCCACATCGGCGCGCAGCTGGCCGCCCAGGGTGCGCGCCAGCGCCTGCTTGTCATCCAGCTGCGCAATCGCGTCCAGTTCCGGTTGCACCGGGCGCACGCCCTTGGCCTCGATGCCGGCTTCGTCCATATAGGCCGCGTAGTAATCGCCAATCTGCTTGTCTTCGCCGGTGACACGGTCGTTGGCGGCGGCGCCCTCGATGATGTCGCGGCTGTGCTGCTCGGTCTCGATCGCGATGCTGACGAAGCTGTTGAAGCTGGAGCGGTCGTCCGGGATCTGGGTGGTCCTGACCCAGTTGCCGCTGGCGTAGCTGAAGAAGTCGTCGCCTGGTGCCACGCTGCGGTCCATGCCTGCCGCATCGAAACCGAAATCGCCCAGCTTGGGCGTGGTGGGCGCGGGCTTTGCTTGCGCCGTCGTTGCCGGTGAGGTGCCATCGCGGTGGCACGCGGCGGTGCTCAGCAGGGCAGCCGACAGCGCAGCGATCAGGACAGGACGGTGCAGAAGAGCCATGCGAGTGCAACTCGGAAACGAAAAACAGACATACCAGTGTAAATTGCCTCCGTCGCCACGTCCCGACGCGATGGCAGCGCGCGGCCGGCATGGCGGCCTGCGGACACGCGCGGTTCAGCGCCGGCGCTGGTACCAGAAACCCAGCGCATCGCGGGTCTGCAGCATGCCGCGCCCGCGCCATAGAAAGCGCAGCAGCAGGCTCAGGTGCTCGCGCTTGGAAAAGCTGCGCAGCTTGCGGTCGGAGGTGTGCACGGTCTGGCGCAGGATCACGAACCGCCCGCAGCGCGCCAGCGCGCGACTCAATGCCACGTCTTCGCCAGCGTAGTAACGCGTATCGAAGCCGCCGGCGTTGACGAATGCCGCGCGCGTACAGAACAGGAAGCAGCCCGGGGCAATGCCGCTGAGACGGAACAGCCAGCCGAACGTCGCCTGCGCCATGCGTTCGAACCAGGCGCGCCTGCCCTGCAGATGTACCTGCGCGCCACCGCCGACCGCGCCTGCATCCAGCGCCGCCAGCGCCGCGCCGACCACCTGCGGGTTGATCAGCGTATCGGCGTCCAGAAACAGCAGGCGATCGCCCTGCGCCTGCTGCACGCCGGCATTGCGGGTGGCGGCGATATGGCGCAGTTGCACCTCCAGCACCTGCGCACCGGCCGCGCGCGCGATGGCGGCGGTGTCATCCTCGCAGGCATCGGCCACCACGATGACCTCGTAGTCCAGCTGCATGGCCTGCGCACAGGCGTGCAGGCATTGCAGCGTCTGGCCGATCAATACGGCCTCGTCATGGGCGGGGATCACGAAGGACAGCATGGCAGGACGTGTCACTCGGACGGTGGTGATGCCAAGTGTGCGAGCCATACCGGTGCGATGGCGTGAGCGCATGCAATCGCCGCACAGCTGCGACTGCGTGCACTCACGTGAGCACGCTCAGCGGCTGAGCGCGCCCATCATCGCTTCCGGATACCGCGTACCGGACGCGGCCTGCAACGGGAAGATCGCATCGATGCGTGCGAGCTCGTCCGGCATCAGCGCCACATCGAGCGCGCCGAGGTTTTCTTCCAGGTAGGCCAGCCGCTTGGTGCCCGGGATCGGCACCAGATCCTGGCCCTGCGCCAGCACCCAGGCCAGCGCCAGCTGCCCCGGCGTGATGCCTTTGTCGGCCGCGATCGCCTTGACCTGCTCCACCAGTTGCAGGTTGCGGGTGAAGTTCTCGCCCTGGAAACGCGGCGAATGGCGACGGTAATCGTCGGCCTCGAAGTCGTCCGGCGAGGCGAATGCGCCGGTCAGGAACCCGCGGCCCAGCGGCGAATACGGAACGAAGCCGATCCCGAGCTCGCGCACGGTGGCGAAGACGCCGTTGTCCTCGGGCTCGCGCGACCACAGCGAGTATTCGGTCTGCACCGCGGTGATGGGATGCACCGCATGCGCACGGCGGATGGTGGCTGCAGCGGCTTCCGACAGCCCCAGGAAGCGCACCTTGCCCTGTTCGACCAGACGCGACATCGCACCGACGGTGTCTTCGATCGGCACGTTGGGGTCCACGCGGTGTTGGTAGTACAGGTCGATGTGCTCCACGCCCAGGCGGCGCAGGCTGGCTTCGCAGGCCGCCTGCACATAGTCCGGGCTGCCGTCGATGCCGCGCACCGACGGGTCGTTGGGGTCGAGCTTGATGCCGAACTTGGTGGCCAGGAACACTTCGTGCCGGCGTGCGGCAATGGCCTTGCCGACCAGGATTTCATTGGTGTGCGGGCCGTACATGTCGGCGGTGTCGAGCAGGCTGACGCCGTGGTCGAGGGCGCGATGGATCACTGCGATCGAGCCGGCCTCGTCGCCGCGATCGCCGTAGAACGCGCTCATGCCCATACAGCCGAGGCCGAGCGCAGAGACGGTGGGGCCGGAACGGCCAAGCGTGCGGGTTTGCATGGTGGAGGAAACTCCGTGCGGCGAACAAGTCAGGGGAGGATGCGGCGGCGCGCGTTAGCACGATGTGGCCCGTGCGATGACGGCGCTGTGGGCGGCTGGCGGGCTGCCGTGGCGTCCGCTGGGCGCACAGGCAAACGGCGTACAGCCAAGCAGTCGGCAGCACAGCGCAAAAAATCCGGGCGCGTGACGCGACTCCACGCAAAACCCGCGCATGGCGGCAGGCCAGGGCCCACCGCCATGCGCGGGTGTTCTTACGTAGGCGCTACCACTGGCCGCTTCAGCCCTTGAGCTTGCCGGCGAATTCGGCCACGCGCTTGCCGAGCAGCTTGGCGGTTTCCAGATCGCCGCTGCGCGGCGCTTCTTCCGGCGAGGCATCGGAGGGCGAGATCGCCAGCGCGCCTGCCGAGCCGGCGGTCCAGTTGATGTCCTGCGGACCGTGCGCCTTGGTGTTGGACGGCAGCAGGCCGGTACCCACCCAGACCTGGCCGTGCTGCTGCGACAGCGTCCAGAAATACTGGATGGTGGCGTACTTGTCGCCGTTCACCGAGGCCGAGTTGGTGAAGCCGGCGGCGATCTTGTCCTTCCAGGCCTGCGCAAACCACGGCTTGGAGCTGGCGTCGGCAAACTTCTTGAACTGCCACGCCGGCCCGCCCATGTAGGTGGGGCTGCCGTAGATGATGGCGTCGGCTGCGCCGATCGCCTCCCAGGCGTCGTCGGGCAGGTTGCCGTCCTGATCGATGCGGTACAGCGTGGCCTCGCCGACGCTGGCGGCGCCGGCATGCACGGCTTCGGCCAGTTTGACGGTGTGGCCGTAGCCGCTGAAGTAGATGATGGCGATCTTGCTCATGCGCAGTCCTGTTGATCCGGGTGGGGGCCCGATTGTGACCACACATGCCGTGTCAGGTTAATGACCATCGACGGGACGTACTGTTGCCGGGCTCATCAGCGCGCGGGATCGCCCATGCTGTCGACCAGGTAGTCGATGAAGCTGCGCACCTTCGGGGCCAGGTGGCTGCGGCTGGTATAGACGGCAAAGATGCCGATCTCCCCCAGTGCGTATTGCGGAAGGATGCGCACCAGCCGGCCGGCGGCCAGATGCTCGTCGGCCAGGAAGTCCGGCTGCATCGCGATGCCCAGGCCGGCCACCGCCGCTGCGCTCAGCACATGCCCGTTGTTGGCGCGCAGGCTGCCGTGGATGCGCACATCGCTATCGCCATCGGGCCCATGGAAGCGCACCTCGTCGCCGTTTGGCGAGTAGTGGTACAGCAGGCAGTCGTGGCCGGCCAGGTCGGACGGATGCATCGGGGTGCCGGCGCGTGCCAGATAGGCCGGCGCCGCGCAGGGCACCAGGCGGACCGTGCCCAGGCGCCGGGCGATCAGCGTCGGCGCCGGCTGCCGGGTGATGCGGATGGCGACATCGAAGCCTTCTTCGACCATGTCCACCAGCCGGTCCGACAGCGACAGGTCCAGTTCCACCTGCGGGTAGCGCGCGCAAAAGCCCGGCAGCAGCGCGGCCAGGCGCTCGATGCCATAGCTCACCGGCGCATTGACGCGCAGCACCCCGGCCGGCTCCAGCGCCTGCGCGCCGACCGTGGCCTCCAGATCGTCCAGGTCGGCCAGCAGTTGCAGACAGCGCTGGTAATACGCGGTGCCGGCGCTGGTCAGGCTGACCCGCCGGGTGGTGCGGTTGAGCAGGCGGGTGCCCAGCCGTTGCTCGAGCGCGGCGACCTGCCGGGTCACGCTGGCGGTGGAGCGGTCCAGCGCATCGGCGGCCGCACTGAAGCCGCTGCGTTCGGCCACTGCCGCGAACACGCGCATCGCATCGAGGGTATCCATGGGTGTCCGATTGTTGCTTTGATCGCAATAAATTATCCGAAGTAAAACTATTTATCAGAAATTTGTAAGCAATAGGCTGTGCAGGTCCTCACCGGAGTCCGTCCCATGTCCACCTCGCTTGCTTCCCCGCGTACCGCTGCCTATGGCGCCGGCTTGTTGCGCATCAGCCTGGGCGCGCTGTTCCTGGCCCACGGCCTGACCAAGTTGCTGGTGTTCACCCCCGCCGGCACCGTGGCCTATTTCCACTCGCTGGGCCTGCCGGGCGCGCTGGCCTACCTCACCATCGCGCTGGAACTGGGTCTGGGCCTGTCCCTGCTGCTGGGCATCTATGCGCGCTGGATCGGGTTGCTGGGCGTGCCGCTGCTGCTGGGCACCATCGTCAGCGTGCACGGCGGCAACGGCTTCGGTTTCTCCAATCCGGGCGGCGGCTGGGAATACCCGGCGCTGTGGGCGGTGTTGCTGATCGTGCAAGCCCTGCTCGGCGAAGGCGCGTGGGCGCTGAAGCCGGCGCGTTGAGGCTGCCTGTCGTTCTTCCGAGGAGTACGCCATGACCCGTTTGCCTTCCCTGTACATCTCGCACGGATCGCCGATGACTGCGCTGCAGCCAGGGCAGGTCGGCGAGCGCCTGGCCGAGCTCGCGCAGACCTTGCCGCGGCCGCGCGCGATCGTCGTTGCATCCGCGCACTGGCTGGGCCGTCGCCCGCTGGTCAGCGGCGCGGCGCGGCCGCCCACCATCCATGACTTCGGCGGCTTCCCGGCGCCGCTGTACGAGCTGGAATATCCCGCGCCCGGCGAGCCGGCGCTGGCGCAGCAGATCCTGCGCCGGCTGGAACAGGCCGGCCTGCATCCGCAGCTGGATCCGCAGCGCGGCTTCGATCATGGCGTGTGGGTGCCGCTGCGCCTGCTGTATCCGGCCGCCGACATCCCGGTGGTGTCGGTGTCGATCCAGCCCGAGCTGGGCCCGGCGCACCAGTTTGCGGTTGGCCGCGCGCTGGCGCCGCTGCGCGAGGACGGGGTGCTGGTGATCGGCTCGGGCAGCATCACCCATAACCTGCACGACTTCCGCCATGGCTACAAAGCCGAGCGCGAGGCGCCCTATGTGCGGCCCTTCATCGAGTGGACCGAGCGCAAACTGGTGGAGGACGACATCGCCGCGTTGCTGGACTATCGCCGGCAGGCACCGCATGCGGCACGGGCGCATCCCACCGACGAGCACCTGTTGCCGCTGTACGTGGCGATGGGCGCCGCCGGCGCCGACCGGCTCGGCGCACGGCGCATCGATGCCGGCATCGACGCGGGATTTCTGGCGATGGATATCTACCGGTTCGACGGCGACCCCAGTGGTGATCGCGCGCTTGCGGGCCCGGTCGCCGCCTGAGCCCCGGCAGGCGCAGCACGCCTGCACCGTCGCTGTCATCGACGGTGCAGGCGGCATGCCGGCCCCGCAATCCCGAGGCACCACCCAGCAGCCTGCAAGCCATGGCATGTGGCCAATTAGTGCCGCTGCAAGCAGGTGTGGTGCGGTGGCTATAGCCCGCAAGACCCATGGCGATACGGCTTGGTACCTACGGCACACCGGCCCGCAGCGACAAGGCATGCTGCCCACAAGAGCCGGCAGCGCAGCGCTCTGAAGCATTCACGATGAAGTGTGGTGCAGTCTCATAGGCTGAGACGCCTTCACGACATGCTGCTTGCGTGAAAATCCTCGACAAACTCGCAGTGCTGGCCGATGCGGCCAAATACGACGCGTCCTGCGCCTCCAGTGGCGCGAACAAGCGCAATTCGCTCGGCACCGGCGGGATCGGCAGCACCGAGGGCATGGGCATCTGCCACTCGTACACGCCCGACGGCCGCTGCGTGTCGCTGTTGAAGATCCTGCTCACCAATTTCTGCGTGTTCGATTGCGCGTATTGCGTCAACCGCGTGTCCAGCAACGTGCGCCGTGCGCGCTTCACGCCGGAAGAAGTGGTCACGCTGACGCTGGACTTCTACAAACGCAATTACATCGAAGGCCTGTTCCTGTCCAGCGGCATCATCCGCAACTCCGATTACACGATGGAGCAGCTGGTGGAAGTGGCGCGGCAGCTGCGCGAGGTGCATCACTTCGCCGGCTACATCCACCTCAAGACCATCCCCGATGCAACGCCGGAATTGCTGGCCGCCGCCGGCCGCTACGCCGACCGCCTGAGCATCAACGTGGAGCTGCCGACCGAGCAGGGATTGACGCTGCTGGCGCCGGAAAAAAGCGTTGGCGGCATCCGCTCGGCAATGGGCGAACTGCGTTGGCGCATCGAAGAAAACCAGCTGGAGCGCAAGGCCGAAAAGCTGCGCCGCGCCAAGCCGCCGCGCTTTGCACCGGCCGGGCAGAGCACGCAGATGATCGTCGGCGCCGACGATGCCAACGACCGCAGCATCCTGGACACCAGCCACAATCTCTACGGCAATTACCGGATGCGCCGGGTGTACTACTCGGCCTTCAGCCCGATCCCGGATGCCTCGTCCAAATTGCCGCTGCAGGCACCGCCGTTGCAGCGCGAACACCGGCTGTATCAGGCCGACTGGTTGCTGCGCTTCTACGAGTTCAGCGTGGAGGAGATCGCACCGGCGCAGTCCAGCGGCATGCTCGATCTGGACGTGGATCCGAAGCTGGCCTGGGCGCTGCGCAATCCGGAGCGGTTTCCGGTGGATCTGAACGCGGCGCCGCGCGAGATGCTGCTGCGGGTGCCGGGCCTGGGCACGCGCAATGTGGAGCGCCTGTTGTTGTCGCGCCGGCATGCGCGCTTGCGGGTGGGCGACCTAGCGCGGTTGCGGGTGCCGATGAAGAAGCTGCTGCCGTTTGTGAGCGTGCTGGACCATCATCCGCGCCAGCGCCTGGACGACCCGGTGCGCTTGCGCGCGCAACTGGCGCCGGCACCCCGGCAGGCGAGTCTGTTCGATTGAAACCGCAGCTGGCCGCCGCCATCCGGCGCACCGCCGCGTCCGCTGGCGTCTGCCGTGTTGCCGGGCAAGCTGCCCGAGAAGTGCGGATAAGGATGGCATCAGGCGCAAAGCTGCCACCGAACGCCAGTGCTGACACAGGAACGCGACGCTTTGCGAATCCCCAATCCCAAATCCCCAATCCCACCTCTCCATCCTGACCACCGCGATGTTCAACGCTGACGTCGAGCCGGGCTGGAGCCTTGAAGCATGGCGTGCGCTGGCGCGGGCAGGGTGGTGCGCGCAGGTGGAGCCCGACTCCATCGCGTGGAATGGCGGAGCGCAAGGCGGCTTGTTGATGGGGCAGGGGCTGCTGGATTTGCCGGCCGTGGCTGCAGCGCCGCGGGTGTCGGCGGAGTTCCTGCAGATGGCGGGAGCGGTGTTGTGTCACCGCGATCCGCAGCGCTATGCGGTGCTGTACCGGCTGTTGTGGCGGGTGGCCTGCGGCGAGCGCGCGCTGCTCGAGCGGGCCACCGATGTCGACGTGCATCGGGTGACGCAGTGGCAAAAGGCGGTGCAGCGCGATACGCACAAGATGAAGGCGTTCGTGCGCTTTCGGCGTTTGCCGGTGGAAGAGGAAGACTTCGTGGCGTGGTTCGAGCCCGAACATTGGATCGTGGATCGGGTGGCGCCATTTTTCGCGCGCCGCTTCGCCGGCATGCGCTGGGCGATCCTCACCCCATATCGCAGCGTACGCTGGGACGGTGAGGCGTTGACGTTCGGCGAGGGCGCCGTGCGCACCCAGGTGCCGGCCGACGATGCGCAGGAGACGCTCTGGCGCACCTATTACGCGCATATCTTCAATCCGGCGCGGCTCAATCCAACCATGATGCGGCAGGAAATGCCGCAGAAATACTGGAAGAACCTGCCCGAGGCGAGCCTGTTGCCGGAGCTGATCCGCGAGGCCGGGGTGCGCGTGCGCGAGATGGCCGAGCGTGCGCCCGAGCCGGTGCGGCGGCGAGTGCCGGTGGCGGCGGCGCCGGCCCCGGCAGTGGCCACGCAAAGCCTGGCGCAGTTGCGTGTGGCCGCGCGCGATTGCCGGCGTTGCGCGTTATGGCAGCCGGCAACGCAGACGGTGTTCGGCGAAGGGCCGAGCGATGCGTCGGTGATGGTGATCGGTGAGCAGCCCGGCGACGAAGAGGATCTGAGCGGGCGTCCGTTCGTCGGGCCGGCCGGGCGTTTGTTCAACATGGCGCTGGGCGAGATCGGCATCGACCGCGCCACGGTCTACGTGACCAATGCGGTCAAGCATTTCCGCTTCGAGCAACGCGGCAAGCGGCGGCTGCATCGCAACCCGGAACGGTCGCACGTGCAGGCCTGCAGTGGCTGGTTGCATGCCGAACGCGCGCAGCTGCGTCCGGCGCAGATCGTCTGCCTGGGCGCAACCGCCGCACAGGCGGTGTTGGGAAACGGCTTTCGCTTGATGCAGCAGCGCGGCCAGTGGCAGCGGCTGGACGACGGCACGCCGGTGCTGACCACCGTGCATCCCTCGTGGGTATTGCGGCAGGGTTCTGAGGCCGCGCGCGAGGAAGGCTACCGCGGGTTTGTGGAGGACCTGCGCCAGTTGCTGGATGCACCGGTTGCTGCAGAGCGCATGGCGAAGACATAAAAGATGCGCGTGCAAATGCACGCGCACGGTGTCGGAGAACGAGACACCAAGTGGAACCACTGGCGAGCCAGTGGTTCCCTCACCGCCGCTTTGCGGTGTGGTGGCGCTGCCTGGAGCCTGTTTCCAGGCATGCGCGGATACAACGATTCAGCAGTGTCTGCGCCTAAATCTTGTGCAGCCGATGCGCCGACGTTGTTGTGCAAGGCCAGCGCGGCCAACCACTTCAAGCAGGAGCGACAAGCAGGATTGCTGCAGGATGGTCAGGCAGGCCCGGTGGGTGTTCGACATCGGCATGTACCACCCGTACCTGCCGGTGTCGAGCGCAGCGTCCACGCCTACCCGAGTGCTTGCGGCAATGCAGCTGCTCTGAACGTTGCTGGCGTGCGCAGTTCGTCGTCGACCCATCGACGGAACCTGGCTGCGTTCCGCCGATGCAGGTCACGCGCCTGCGACTGCCTGCGTCAGGCAGCGAGCTGCCGTTACGGCATCAACACCTTGTCGACCACGTGAATCACGCCATTGCTCTGCATGACATCGGCAATGGTGACGTTGGCGGTGTTGCCCTTGGCATCGGTGATGGTGACCTTCTTGCCGTTGAGCTTTGCAGTCAACGCCTCGCCCTGCACGGTGGTCAGCGAGGCGCTGCCGCCGCCGGCCTTGATCTTGGCGATCAGCGATGCGGCGTCGACCTTGCCCGGTACCACGTGATAGGTCAGCACCTTGGTCAGCGTGGGCTTGGATTCGGGCTTGAGCAGCGTTTCCACCGTGCCGGCCGGCAGGGCGGCGAATGCGGCGTTGGTCGGGGCAAACACGGTGAACGGGCCCGGCCCCTTCAGCGTGTCGACCAGGCCGGCGGCCTTGACCGCGGCGACCAGGGTAGTGTGGTCCTTGGAGTTGACGGCGTTGTCGACGATGTCCTTGGTCACCAGCATCGGCGCACCGCCCACGGTCGGGTTCGATGCGGCGTAAGCGGGGGCCATGGCGCTGGTCAGGGCAATGGCGGTGGCAATGGCAAGCGACTGGAATGAGGTCTTCATGAGGCATCGATCCTTTGGGTAAGCGACTGCCTGGATGGCAATCGTAGTGCTGGATACGCGGGTAGATGCAGCGCGGATGCATCACGCGGTTTTTACACGGGCGTACCTGGCAGCGCGTTGCTCGAGATCGTCATAACGCAGACGTCGACACAGCCTGTTGCGCTCGCTGGGCTCGGGCGGCAGCTGCAACCCAGGCATGTGCCGGTGGTCGAAACCGAAGCGATGCAGGTCGAGGTGCCATTGCAGACAGGACGCGATCGACTTGCCGCCGTCCATGCGATGCGCAGCCAGTGCAGGCAAGGTTCAATGCGTTGCTGACGACAGTTGCCAGCAAGCGCGAAGAAGTTAGGCAAGATTATCTTTAGTCCTGCAACCTGATTATCGAATACGTGAATATCAGGCGGTTTTTGCTACATAGGTTCGTGGGTGAAGCCGGACTAAATAAGCAACTCTGTAGCATGATGTCGTCGGTGATCTGCTGCTTGTGTCATGTAACCTCGCGCCACTGGCTGCACTCATTCGCAGCTTGCGTGGAGTGCAGATAACGACGCTGAACCTTGCAGGCTGGCTCCGCATTTGCGGGCAACGCAATTCACCGAATCACGCAGAAAGGTTGTAGCTAGATGACGCAGAAAAAAACCCGATGCACGCGGCTGGCACTGGCAGCATGCCTGGCTGCAAGCGTGATGGTGTGCGGCATCACGCAGGTCTCGGCCGCAGCGCCGGCTTCGACGCCAACGCCAACAAAGGCCCTTGCTCCGTCCAGTCAAGCCTATCGGCCAGGGCAGCAATGGATTGTTCCGGGCGAGTGGCAGTTCACTATCGATGCCGTTCGCCCGGCCAAGGTGAGAATCCATGACGATGGCGGTGGGTCCTGGCGGCCTACGCAGGTGCTGCTGGTGAGTTACAGCTACAGGAACATCGGGTTCGATGACAGCGCCAACGACAAGGATGGCGGGCCCTCGACGCTGGCGTTTTCAAAAGCCCATATCGATGTGGTCGATGCCAACGATGCGGACAATGGCGGCGCAGGCAATTACCCGGTGCACCTCAAACTCGTGGAAGACGCCAACGGCCAGAAGATCGGCCAGCAGATGGTCGGCGCGCAGTGGCCGTATGCCTTCCGGAAAAAGCCCAAGGCAGTCAAGGTGGTGGTGAGTCACTACGACTCCAGGCTGCAACTGCAGCAAGCGACCTTCATCGTCCCGGTCGAGACCACGCGGCAATCGTCCCCGCATGCGAACAGGCGCGTTCGCCACAGCTGATTGCAGTCTGTCGGTGAGCTGCCCGGCAGGGCACGCCCGCAACAGGGCGCGCGCACGTCCATTCGCTGGCGTATCCAGCGGCGCCGCGCCGACCCGAGTCGGCAACGGTGTGACATTGACGGGCCCCGATGGCAGATCTGCCGCAACGAACGTCAAGCCGGGCGAGGTGGCGCAAAGGTTTCATCGCCGGATGCAAACCGGTATGTTTCCGTAGGCGCGTGATGGTGCGTTGCACTATGCGATGCCGCACGCGCGCACCGTTTCTTCTTCCGGGTTTTCCATGCATTCGATCGATGTCGTCCTCGCCATGTTGCTGGCGGTCGCGGCCAGCGGTTATCTGATCCGCATCCTGCCGTTCTCGTTGCCCCTGCCGTTGGTCCAGATTGCGCTTGGCGCGGTGGTTTCGGGTGTGTTCGATGCCGGGCACGAGCTGGAACCGGAGCTGTTCTTCCTGTTGTTCCTGCCGCCGCTGCTGTTCCTGGATGGCTGGCGCATTCCCAAACAAGGCCTGTTCCGCGACAAGGCGGCCATCCTCGAGCTGGCGCTGGGGCTGGTGGTGTTCACCGTGATCGGTGCGGGCCTGCTGATCCATTGGCTGATCCCGGCGATGCCGCTGGCGGTGGCCTTCGCGCTGGCGGCGATCATCTCGCCGACCGATCCGGTGGCGGTGTCCTCGATCGCCTCCAAGGTGTCGATCCCCAAGCGGCTGATGCACATCCTGGAAGGCGAGTCCCTGCTCAACGATGCCTCCGGGCTGGTGTGCTTCCAGTTCGCGGTGGCCGCGGTGCTGACCGGCAGCTTCTCGCTCGCCACCGCCTCGCTGACCTTCCTGTGGGTGGCATTGGCCGGCTTGGCGCTGGGCGTGGCCACCACCTTCGGCCTGAGCCGCATCCAGGCCTGGATCTGGCGCCACTTCGGCGAGGAGCCGGGTTCGGCGATCCTGGTCAATCTGCTGACCCCGTTCGCGGCCTATCTGCTGGCCGAAGCCTTCCATGCCTCCGGCATCCTGGCCGCAGTGGCCGCCGGCGTCACCATGAGCTACGTGGAGATGGCCGGCAACGCGCCGGGCAACATGCGGCTGCAGCGCTCGGCGGTGTGGGACACGGTGCAGTTCACCTTCAACGGCATCATCTTCGTGCTGCTGGGCGAACAGTTGCCGGGCATCCTGGACGGGGCGGTGCGCAGCGTGCAGGAGGCCGGGCACCTCAATCCGTGGTGGCTGGCGGTGTACGTGGCCACCATCAGCGCCAGCCTGATGGCGTTGCGCTTCGTGTGGGTGTTCCTGTCGCTGCGCTGGAACATCTTCAAGGCGCAGTGGCGCGGCGAGCAGCATGTCAGCCCGCCGTGGCGCATCGTGGTGGCGGTCTCGCTGGCCGGCGTGCGCGGTGCGATCACCCTGGCCGGCGTGCTCACGCTGCCGTTGATGCTGGAAGACGGCTCGCCGTTTCCGGCCCGCCAGCTGGCGATCTTCCTGGCCGCCTCGGTGATCCTGGTGTCGCTGCTGGTGGCCAGCGTGGCCTTGCCGCGGCTGCTGCGCGGGCTGGAATTGCCCGAGGAGGAAGACGAGCAGCTCAAGGAAGACCTGGCGGTGAAGGCGGCCTCGCAGGCGGCGCTGGAAGCGGTGGAAAAACTGCGTCAGCGGCTGGTGGACGGCAGCAAGCATGCCGAGCGCTACAACGCCGCCGCCAATCAGGTCAGCCAGCGTTATCAGCGCAAGCTGGGTGCAGTGGACATGGCCGAGACCGATCCGGAAGAGGCCGGTGCCTACGAACAGGCGCTGCGCCAGTTCCGCCATGCCGCGCTGGTGGCCGAGCGCAACGAGCTGTTCAAGCTGGCCAGGCGCCGCGAGATTTCCGACGACCTGTCGCGCCGGCTGGTGCGCAATCTGGACCTGATCGAGTCGCGCAAGCGGGCGTGAGCGCGCGGGAATCGGGAGTGGGGAATCGCAGGAGCCACAGCGGTTGCCGTGTTCGGGTAGGAGCGCACCTGGGCGCGATGGGGCGTTGGCGGGAAAGCCCCATCGCGCTCAGGCGCGCTCCTACGGAGATGCGCCGACTAACAGGCGCAGCAGGCGTACGCGGTCCAGTTCGCTGAGGCTTCCCGGCGCGCGCCGGAAGACACCATTCCATCCGCACTTCTCCCATCTTCATGGCGCACGGCCTACCCTGTGCGGCTGATCGCTCCAGTGCAGAAGACATGACTCCAATCGTTTCCATCCAGGGATTGAGCAAGACCTACGCTGGCGGTTTTCAGGCGCTCAAGCAGGTAGACCTTCAGATCCGGCGCGGCGAGATCTTCGCGCTGCTCGGTCCCAACGGCGCCGGCAAGACCACGCTGATCAGCATCATTTGCGGGCTGATCAACCCCAGCACCGGCACCGTGCTGGCCGATGGCCACGACATCGTGCGCGACTACCGCGCCGCGCGTGCCAGCATCGGCCTGGTGCCGCAGGAGCTGGCCACCGACGCGTTCGAAACCGTGTGGGCCACCGTGCGCTTCAGTCGCGGGCTGTTCGGCAAGCCGGCCAATGCGGCGTATCTGGAAACAGTGCTGCGCGAGCTCTCGCTGTGGGACAAGCGCCACAACAAGATTTCCACGCTGTCCGGCGGCATGAAGCGGCGCGTGCTGATCGCCAAGGCGCTGGCGCACGAGCCGCGCATCCTGTTTCTGGACGAACCCACCGCAGGCGTGGACGTGGAGCTGCGTCACGACATGTGGCAGATGGTGCGCAGGCTGCGCGAGCAGGGCACCACGGTGATCCTGACCACCCATTACATCGAGGAAGCCGAAGACATGGCCGACCGGGTCGGGGTGATCAATCGCGGCGAGCTGGTGCTGGTGGAAGACAAGCACACGCTGATGCGCAAGCTCGGCAAGAAGCAGCTCACGCTGAGCCTGCAGGCACCGCTGCAGGCCATCCCGGCCGCGCTGGGCGATCTGCCGCTGGAGCTGTCGGCCGACGGCAACAGCCTGGTCTACACCTTCGACACCCAGGCCGAGCAGACCGGTATCGGTGCGTTGCTGCGGCGGCTCAACGAGCAGGGCATCGACTTCAAGGACCTGCATTCCAGCGAGAGTTCGCTGGAGGAGATCTTCGTCAACCTGGTGCATGGCGCCCGCAACGTGGAGGTGCGCGCATGAACCGGCATGCGATTGCGGCGATCTACCGCTTTGAAATGGCGCGCGCCTTCCGCACGCTGACCCAGTCGATCGCCTCGCCGGTGTTGTCGACCTCGCTGTATTTCGTGGTGTTCGGCGCGGCGATCGGCTCGCGCATGGGCGACATCGACGGCGTCAGCTACGGGGCCTTCATCATTCCCGGGCTGGTGATGCTGTCCCTGCTCAACGAGAGCATTTCCAACGCCTCGTTCGGCATCTACATGCCGCGCTGGGCCGGCACCATCTACGAGGTGCTGTCGGCGCCGGTGGCCTGGTGGGAGATCGTGATCGGCTATGTGGGCGCGGCGGCCACCAAGTCGGTGTTGCTGGGCTTGCTGATCCTGCTCACCGCGCGGCTGTTCGTGCCTTACGAGATCGCGCATCCGCTGTGGATGCTGGGCTTTCTGGTGCTCACCGCGCTGACCTTCAGCCTGTTCGGTTTCATCATCGGCATCTGGGCCGACGGCTTCGAAAAACTGCAGGTGATCCCGCTGATGGTGGTGACGCCGCTGACCTTCCTGGGCGGCAGTTTCTACTCGATCAACATGCTGCCGCCGCTATGGCAGAAGGTCACCCTGTTCAATCCGGTGGTGTACCTGATCAGCGGGTTCCGCTGGAGTTTCTACGGCAAGGCCGACGTGCACATCGCGGTGAGCACCGGCATGACTTTCCTGTTCCTGCTGGTGTGCCTGGGCGTGGTGGCGGCAATCTTCCGCAGCGGTTACCGGCTCAAGGCGTGAGTGGTGACGGCAGTGGTTTGGTCGGCCGCACCCTGGTGGATGCCGTCGGCAGTCCGGGTCAACGTTGACTGGGGCGAGTGCGCAGCGCCCTCGCGGCTCGCGGGACGCGCCGTGAACCCGGCCCTGGGGACTCGGTAGCCGCATCCATGCCGTCCCACGGTCTCGCAATCGGCGAGGGCGCCACTCCAGAGAGTTTGCCGGCTGCTTTATTGAAAGCTCTGCGCAACGAAACGACCACCTCCGATGGTCCTCACCCTCTCGCAGTCGCCAGCGCTGACAAGGACGTACTTGCAGCGTGCCCCGCGAGGTGGGCGGGCCAGGGCCCTGCAGCCAGGGCGCAGGGCAGCCGGCCTGCAGTAGCCCGGCGTGACGTGGTGGTGTCAGCCGCTCTTATTCGGCAGCAGGCTTGGCGTCGCTCTTGGTGTCCAGGAAGTAGGCCACCACCTCACCCTTGATCTTCATGGTCATCGGGTTGCCGCGACGGTCGCGGGCCTTGCCGACCTGCACCTTGATCCAGCCTTCGCTGACCGAATACTCCTCCACGTTGTCGCGTTCGACACCGTTGAAGCGCACGCCGACGCCGCGGCCGAGCGCATCGGCATTGTGGAACGGGCTGCGTGCATCGATGGCCAGATGATCGGGAGGGGTATCGCTCATGGGAAAGGCGTCATGGCGGCCGGGATGGCCGTCTTCGGCCGCACAGGATACGGGCCCGCGCCGCGAAGATCAGCCCCGGCGCTGCCTGCGCACGCGCCGGGCGGTTTGCTTGCGCCCCGCCAGGCCTCACACTTCACGCCTGCACTCCTGGAACCAGACCGCCATGCCCGATAACAGCGCCGATTACGAAGACGACGAAGGCCTGCAGCCCGAAGGCGACGAAGACGATGTCGACGACCACCCGGCGCGGGTGTGGAATCTGCTGGTGCTGATCAATCCCGGCGACGAAGACACCGCCCTGGCCCAGTTCGATACCTGGCGCGAGGCGCAGGCCGACCTGGACGACGACGAGGGCGACGATGCCTGGTTGTGGGCCTTGAAGGATGCGATCGACTGGCGCTCGGGCTTTTTCGTGGACTGGAAGGACACCGACGCGTTCATTGCCGCCATCGACGAACTCAGCGCGCGCTGGAACCTGCGCATCGACTGGGGCGGCGACCTGGATGACGAGGAGTTTTCCAGCGATCTGAGTGTGCCCGACCTGATGGCGGTGGCCTTCGATCGTCTGCGCGAGCACGGCTACTCGCTGTGGAACTGGAACACCGGCGGCGACGCTTATGCCGGCTGGATCGCGCTCAGCCGCGACGACGACGCCATGCTGGCGCTGACCTCGCTGTTGGGGGTGGAAGTGCGGCTGGGGAACGAAGCGTTCTGAGGCGGGGCCGGGATTGGGGAATCGGGATTGGGAGATTCCGGATTCCGGATTCGCAGGAACGATGTGTGGGTGTGGTTGTGTCGAGCTGCGGTGGTGCGTGCTGCCGCAGCAGCATGCCAAGCGCCTGGTGGCCACTAGGGTCTGCCGCGCAGGCATGGTCCACGGCCCAGCGATTGCCACGTAGGAGCGTGCCTGCGCGCGACGGGCATTACCGGGACGGCTCCTCGCGCTCAGGCGCGCTCCTACAACGGCGTGCCGTTATGGTGCGGAGGGGATGCCGCCGGTCGTGAAGTTGCAGGCCTCTTTACCAGGAGGCTTACACGGCCCAGCGCTTGCCACGTAGGAGCGTGCCTGCGCGCGACGGGCATTACCGGGACGGCTCCTCGCGCTCGGGCGCGCTCCTACAACGGCGTGCCGTCATGTGCAGAGGGATGCCGCCGGTCGTGAAGTTGCAGGCCTCTTTACCAGGAGGCTTACACGGCCCAGCGATTGCGACGTAGGAGCGTGCCTGCGCGCGACGGGCGTTACCGGGACGGCTCCTCGCGCTCAGGCGCGCTCCTACAACAGCGTGCCGTTATGGTGCGGAGGGGATGCCGTCATCATGGGTGCTGGAAGTTGCAGGCCTCCAGGCCAGGACGCATGAACGGGCCAACGCTTGCCACGTAGGAGCGTGCCTGCGCGCGACGGGCGTTACCGGGACGGCTCCTCGCGCTCGGGCGCGCTCCTACAACGGCGTGCCGCCAATCAGGTTGTGGCGATCGCCGTTACGACTCCCCAACCCCGACTCCCCAATCCCCGCCTCAAGGCGCCTCGCCGCGCGCCTGTGCACGCGCGTTGGCGATCAAGGCCTTGAGCAGGGCGCGGTCGGTGTGACGGGAGATCGCAATGGCACCGAGCGCGATCGCTTCGGCGCGTAGCGTTGCGGACACATCGTAGTGCGCGCCGCTGAGTTTGTTCTGGAAGGCGCGGCGGGGAATGCCCAGCCGCGCCGCCATTGCATGCAGCTCGTCCAGCGTATCGCCGAGCAGGTGCGCCCAGCGCTGCTCGCGCCACGGATGCACCGCATCGTCGACGTAGACGGCCACGGGCAGGCCCTTAGGCCTTCTTGCCCTTCTTCTTCTTGCCGCCGTCGGTTGCGTCGTCGGCGTCGTCCTGCGACGCGTCGCCTGCGGTCTCGGCAGCGGCGTCTTCGGCGCTGGCATCAGCATCGGCATCGGTGTCCGCGTCGGCATCTGCCTGGGCATCGCCTGCCTCGGCGTCTGCGTCTTCGGCTTCGCCGTCGTCGCCTTCAGCGTCGCTGTTCTCGAACTCGGACACCAGCGTGGTCAGGTATTCCTCGGCGGTCTTGCCGTCTTCGGCGGCCAGGTCGTCGATCATCTGCTGCAGCTGGGTGGAGTATTCCAGCGAGATGGTCTTGCCTTCCTTCTCCTGCAGATTGGCCAGGTGCTTGAGCATGGCCAGCATCGGCACCGGATTGTCGGCGCTGCCCATGGTCTGGCCGCCGATCGACAGCAGCCATTCGCTGCCGCTCTGCAAGCCGATCGCAGCGACCACGCGGCCGTCGGCATCCTGCAGCACGGCATGGTTGGCGATCTGCGGCGCCTGGCCCAGACGGGCGATCGGGCGCTTGGGTTGGGACTTCTTGCGCTTGTCGCGCTTGGCCTTGGAATTGCGGGACACGGTGTTCTCGACGCTGGGAATGGCCGACCATTCTAGGCGCTTGCGCGTGACCCGGCTCGGGTGCCGCCGCCAGGCCGGTGAAACGCCAGCCGCGCCGGGGGATGCTGCTGTCGGCGCTTCCGGCGTTGCGAAGGCCGCTGACGCCGATATGTCGGACAGGCTGCAGCGGCTGGCACCGCGGGTCTGTCGGAGCGCCAACGCGCGATTTCCGGTCAGGATCGGCATTCAGGACGACAAGCTCTAAAAGCCCGACAAGCCCGACAAGCCCGACAAGCAGCCCGCAGGGCGACCAGATCCGACATGCGCATCAAGTTCGGCATGCACATCGGATTCGACATGCACGACAACGTGTCGTCTGCCGTCTGCCGTCTGCCGTAGCTGTAGCTGTAGCTGTAGCCGCAGCCAGCAACCGCCAAGAACACCAAAAACCGCCAGGCAACCTCAGGCCAAGTTCCCGCAGCCGCCGTCAGCGCCGCGCGGGTACTTCGCTGACCGCAGTGCGCGGTGCGGCCACGGCGGCTTCGGCAGCCTTGGCCAGTGCGGTGGCCGAAGCCACCTGGCTGCGCGTGGAGACGCGCGGTGCCGCCGGCGCGGCGCTGGTGACTGGGGGTGCTGCAGCAGGCGGTGTGGCGCTAGCCGCAGCCGCAGGTCCGCCCGCCGGCGCAGCAGCGCTGGGTCCTGCCGCAGGCAGCGCGGCCGGGGTCCCCACCGCGGTGGTGGCGGTTGCTGCGGCACTTAGATCCGGCACATGGGTGTCGGCATCGTGGGTCGGCTTGCCCAGCGCAATGCCCTGGCCGGCGCCGGCCAGCGCGGCCTGTTCGGCATCCTGGGTCATCACCACGATGCTGATGCGGCGGTTGATCGGGTTCTGCGGGTCGGTCTTGTCGAACAGCACCGACGAGGACAGCCCCACCACGCGGGTGACCTTGGCATCGTCCATGCCGCCGCCCACCAGCGCACGGCGCGCGGCATTGGCGCGGTCGGCGCTGAGTTCCCAGTTGGTGTAACCGGTATCGCTGCTGTAGGCGGTGGTGTCGGTGTGGCCGGTGATGCTGATGTGGTTGGGCACCTGGTTGATGAAGCTGGACAGCTCGCGCAGGATTGCCACGGTGTACGGCTTGAGCTGGTCGCGGCCCATGTCGAACATCGGCCGGTTCTGCTTGTCCACGATCTGGATGCGCAGGCCGTCCGGGGTGAGGTCGAGCAGCAACTGGTCCTTGAACGGCTCCAGCGCCTGGCTCTTGTCGATGGCCTCTTTCAGGTCCTGCATCAGCGCTTCCAGGCGCTTCTTGTCCCTGGCGCGGCTGTCCTCGTTGGTGTCGGCAGCGTTGTCGCGCTTGCGGCCCATCTCGTCCTTCTGCCCCTTGGCCATGTCGGCGGTGCCGCCGAGCTTGATCATCGAGGTGCTGGCGCCACCAGGGCCGTTCATGCCCGGCGAGGGGGCCGGCGACTTGCCCGACAATGGGCTGGGATTGCGGAAGTATTCCGAGATCGCCGCGCGCTGCTCCTTGGTGGTGGCGGCCATCAGCCACAGCACCAGGAAGAACGCCATCATCGCGGTCACGAAGTCGGCAAACGCCACCTTCCAGGCGCCGCCATGATGGCCGCCGCCCTGCACCTTCTTGACCCGTCGGATGACGACGGTGGATTTGCCCTCGGCCATGACCGCGGTCCTACTTGATCGTCTTCAGGTGCGTTTCGAAATCCGCAAAGCTCGGACGCACGTTGGAGGGCAGCGTCTTGCGCGCGAATTCCAGCGCAATCTTCGGGTTGTAGCCACGCAGGCAGGCCAGCAGCGCGGTCTTGACCGCCTCGTACATGCGCCCGTCCTGCTCGGCGCGCGCTTCCATCGCCGCGGCCAGCGGTGCGACGAAGCCATAGGCCAGCAAAATGCCCAGGAAGGTGCCGACCAGGGCGGCGCCGACGTGGTGGCCGATCTCCTCGATCGGCCCGCCGATCGAGCCCATGGTGATCACGATGCCGAGCACGGCCGCCACGATGCCGAAGCCGGGCAGGCCGTCGGACACCTTGCTCAGCGCATGCGAGGGCGCCAGCGCTTCGTGGTGATGTTTTTCCAGCTCCAGCTCGAGCAGCGGCTCCAGCTCGTGCGGCTCGATGTTGCTGCCGATCATCAGGCGCAGGCAGTCGGTGATGAAGTCCAGCAGGTGATGGTCGGCGACCACCTTGGGGTAGTTGCCGAAGATGGTGCTGTCCTGCGGTTTTTCGACGTGATCTTCCAGCGCCATGAAGCCATCGCGGCGCGCCTTGTTGAGCAGCTCGTAGATCAGGCTCAGCGTGTCCTTGTAGTCGTCGGACTTGTACTGCGGGCCCTTGAACACGCCCAGGATGCTGCTGAAGGTCTCCTTGACGATCTTGCCGGGCGTGCTGACCAGAAACGCACCGAACGCCGCGCCACCGATGATCATCAGCTCGTACGGCTGCCAGAGCGCGCCCAGCTTGCCGTGCGACAGCACATAGCCGCCGAGGACACTGACGATGACGACGATGAAGCCGATGATGATGAGCATGGCGCAGCCAAAAGCAAACAGGGTTGCTGTTGTTTCGGCTTGCGCGGCGGATTCTTGAAGCGCACGGCGTGAAGGTGTGCGGTGTAACTGAACGATCGCTGGGGGGATCGCTTCTTCACGCGGCAGGTTGCGGCGCTGTCGTCGCTAGCGCCAGGTGCGCTCAGGCCGTTCCAGCCCTTGATTGAAGGGCTTTGCGGCACGGCTGCCTGCTGCAAGCAATCCCTGCAACGCTCATCGTGACCTAGCCTTGCTCAGGTGAATCGCGCCTGGCTACAGCGGTGGTTCGATGCCTTGTCGGGGTCGCTGTATTGCGTCGGCGATGCGGCAGCGCCTGCCAGTGGGCGCAGGTGTTGCAGGCATACATCCGGCACGGAATCCCTCCGGGCCGGATGCATGCTCAGCTCAGGCCGGTTGCGCTTCGGCGCCTGCGCGCTGCAAGGGGTTGGGCAGGGCCTGGCCGTTTTCGGTAAAGCCCAGCGAGACCGAGTTCAGGCAGTGGCGTTCGCCGGTCGGCGGCGGGCCGTCGGGGAAGACGTGGCCCAGGTGGCTGTCGCAGCGCGCGCAGACGATTTCGGTGCGGATCATGCCGTAGCTGGTGTCGCGGATTTCGCGCACATGGGCGGTGTCGTACGGGGCAAAGAAGCTCGGCCAGCCGGTGCCGGATTCGAACTTGGCGCTGGAGCGGAACAACGGCAACCCGCACAGGCGGCAGGTGTAGACGCCATCGAGCTTGTTGTCCAGGAACACCCCGCAGAACGGCGCTTCGGTGCCATGGTGCAGCAGCACGCGCTGTTCCTCGTCGCTGAGCCCGGCGATCAGGGCGTCGCGTTGGGCGGGGGAGGGAGGGGTCAGATCGAACTGGCTCATGGGGTTCTCGCATGCGCGCGCTGGCAGGGTGCCGCGCCTGCACCCGTGATGTGGGCGCTGTCGGCGTGGTTCAAGCGTGCCGGGACCAAGCGCCGCTGGCGCAGGCCGGGGCGCGGAGTGGGAGTTGGGGTGAGGTTACGGCGGCGAAGCCACGACGCAGTACTGATTGCCAGGCTTCACGCACCCCCATCCGGCACTGCGCGCCAGCTTGTCCCGATGGGAGCGGGAAGTGCCTTTCGCGCGGCGCTCATCTCGCGAACGCGTTCAGGCCATAGCCGGCCCGATGCATTGCCGCAGCACGCCGGCGCCCCCATCCAGTAAGTACTCCTCGATCAAGCACGGTGTCCGTCATGGCGATCCTTTCTTCAACGCGCGGCCTGCTGCTGTGCGGCCTGCTGGCTGCCGCCGGCGCTGCGGCGGCGCAATCGGCCACCAGCACACGCTCGTCCAATACGCTGCAGCCGATCACCAACCCGACGCCCGCCCAGCCCACGCTGACCACGCCGCGCGCAGTGCAGCCTGCGCCGGCCACGGCTCCGGTGCCATCGCAGCTTGGCCAGCGCCCGTCCGCGCCCACCATCCCGACCCATGGCCCGGCCCAGACGCCGGTGGCGCCGGCCGGCAGCCAGGTTGCGCCGGCCAGCGCGCCGATGGTCTACGACCGCAATGGCCGCTTGCTGCACGGCATGCAGCCGGCCGGCGCCAACCGGGTACTGGATACCAAGACCGGGCGCTATTACGACGCGGTCCCGGCCGGCGACGGCATGCGCGTGGTGCGCTGACCCGCGCCATTACCAATCCCCACTCCCGAATCCCAAATCTCAGCCCTCGATCGGCAACGCCAGGGTCTCCTTGACCTCTTCCATCACGATGTAGCTCTTGGACTCGCGCACATGCGGCATGGTCAGCAAGGTGCTGCCGAGCAGCTTGCGGTAGGAGGCCATCTCGCTGATGCGCGCCTTGAGCAGGTAGTCGAAATCGCCCGAGACCAGATGGCATTCCAGCACGTTGGGCAGCTTGAGCGCGGCGCGCCGGAACTCCTCGAAGATGTCGCCGGACTTGTAGGCCAGACTGATTTCCACGAATACCAGCAGGCTGGCCTTGAGATAATGCGGGTCCAGCCGCGCGTAGTAGCCGGTGATGGCGCCATCGCGCTCCAGCCGGCGCACGCGCTCGGTGCAGGGCGTGGTCGACAGGCCCACCCGCTCGCCCAGTTCGGTAAACGAAATCCGCCCCTCCTGCTGCAGGATGCGCAGGATCTTGCGGTCGATCTTGTCCAGCTCGCGGGTGCGGGTCGTCATCGGGTCTGTCTCTGCAGGGTTTGACAGGAGGATTCACTGCCAAGGCGGGCCGATTCCAGAAATGGCACTGCCTGGCTCGCAATATACTGCGTCTAACTGTCCCCCTCGGCGCCTGGTTGTGGGGGAATACCCTTTCCAGGAGAACGACATGCGGGTGCTCATTCTCGGTAGCGGCGTTATCGGCACCACCACGGCCTGGTATCTGGCGCAGGCCGGTTGCGAGGTCACCGTGGTCGACCGCCAGCCGGCGGCGGCGCTGGAAACCAGCTACGCCAATGCCGGCCAGCTGTCGTTCGGCTACACCTCGCCGTGGGCCGCGCCCGGTGTGCCCGGCAAGGCGGTGAAGTGGTTGTTCGAGCAGCATGCACCGCTGTCGATCCGGCCCACGCGCGACCTGCGTCAGCTGGCCTGGCTCAGTCAGATGCTGCGCAACTGCACTGCCGAGCGCTATGCGGTGAACAAGGCGCGCATGGTGCGTATGTCCGACTACAGCCGCGATTGCCTGAACGCATTGCGTGCCAGCACCGGCATCGAGTTCGAAGGCCGCCAGCTCGGTACCACCCAGCTGTTTCGCACCCAGCAGCAGCTGGATGCGGCCGCGCAGGACATCGAGGTGCTGGCCCAGTACGGCGTGCCCTACGAGCTGCTGACCCCGGCGCAGATCGCGCAGTTCGAACCGGGCCTGGCCGGCGGTGGCGCGCAGATGGCCGGCGCCTTGCGCCTGCCCGAGGACCAGACCGGCGACTGCCGGCTGTTCACCCAGCGCCTGGCCGAACTGGCCGCGCAGGCGGGGGTGGAGTTCCGCTACGGGCAGCAGATCGAGCATCTGCAGCACGCAGGCGGGCGCGTCACCGGCGTGCAGATCGATGGCCGCATCGAGACCGCCGACCGCTACGTGCTGGCGCTGGGCAGCTATTCGGCCGACCTGCTGCTCTCGCTCGGCCTGCACCTGCCGGTGTATCCGCTCAAGGGCTATTCGCTGACCATCCCGATCGTGGATGCCGCGCGCGCGCCGACCTCCACGGTGCTGGACGAGAGCTACAAGATCGCGCTGACCCGCTTCGACGACCGTATCCGCGTCGGCGGCATGGCCGAGGTGGCCGGCTTCGACCTGTCGTTGAATCCGCGCCGCCGCGCCACGCTGGAGATGGTGGTCAACGACCTGTTCCCCGGCGCCGGCGATCTGGCCCAGGCCGAGTTCTGGACCGGCCTGCGCCCGGCCACGCCGGACGGCACGCCGGTGGTCGGTGCCACGCCGTATGCCAACCTGTTCCTCAATACCGGCCACGGCACCCTGGGCTGGACCATGGCCTGCGGCTCGGGCCGCTATCTGGCCGACCTGATGCAGGGCCGTACGCCCGATATCGATAGCGAAGGCCTGGACATCTTCCGTTACCTGTCGCCACGCAGCGCCCGCGCGCAGCAGGAGGCCGCGTAGTGCGTCCTGCGCAAGCGTTGATCGACCTGGACGCATTGCGTCACAACTACCGCCTGGCCAAGCGCCTGGGCGGCAGCAAGGCCCTGGCGGTGGTCAAGGCCGATGCCTACGGCCACGGCGCGGTGCGCTGCGCGCAGGCGCTGGACGGCGAGGCCGACGGCTTTGCGGTGGCCTGCATCGAAGAAGCGCTGGAGCTGCGTCAGGCCGGCATCCGCGCACCGATCCTGCTGCTGGAAGGGTTCTTCGAACACGACGAACTGCGCCTGATTGCCGAGCATGATCTGTGGACGGTGGTGGCCACGCCGCAGCAGGTGCGCGCGCTGGCCGAGTTCCAGAGCCCGCGTCCGTTGCGGGTATGGCTGAAGCTGGACAGCGGCATGCACCGGCTGGGCCTGTCACCGGAAGACTTTCGTGCGGCGTGGTTGCGGCTGCGCGGGCTGCCGCAGATCGCCTCGCTGGTGCTGATGACCCACCTGGCGCGCGCCGACGAGCTGGAGTGCAGCCGCACCGACGAGCAGGCGGTGGCGTTCGCACTCACCGCAGGCGGCATGCGGGCCGAGACCAGCCTGCGCAATTCGCCCGGCCTGCTCGGCTGGCCGGCGCTGCGCAACGATTGGTCGCGTCCGGGGCTGATGCTGTACGGCGCAAACCCGTTCCCGCAGGACACCGACACCACCGCGCAACTGCGCCCGGTGATGACGCTGCGCTCGCGCATCATCTCCGTGCGCGAGCTGCCGGCGGGCGAGCCGGTGGGGTACGGCGCCCGTTTCGTCGCCGAGCGGCCCACCCGCGTCGGCGTGGTGGCAGCCGGCTATGCCGATGGCTATCCGCAGTTCGCCCCCAACGGCACCCCGGTGCTGGTGGATGGACAGGTCTGCCCGCTGATCGGGCGTGTGTCGATGGACATGCTGACCGTGGATCTCACCGAGCACCCGCAGGCCGACATCGGTGCGTCAGTGCAGCTGTGGGGAGATGCGCCGCGCGTCAGTCCGCTGGCAACGCAGTGCAATGTCAGCGCATATCAACTGCTGTGTGGACTCAAGCGCGTGCCGCGGACGTATGTGGGTGAGGCGGCAGTGGGCGAGGGAGTCACGCGGTGAGGTGTCCCTTCTCCCATCGGGAGAAGGTGCCCCGAAGGGGCGGATAAGGGGACGTGCGAAGCCACATGCACTTGGAACAACGCGTGGGCTTCGCTCCGTGCCCTCACCCCAACCCCTCTGCCGACGGGAGAGGCTTGAAGCGGCTGCTTACAGCCCGGCGGTACTCCGGTCGCCGCGGAACTGCTTGCGCACCCAGTCGTCGATCATCGCTTTTTCGAAGCGCAGCGGATCGCTGTCGGTCAGGCGCGGACCGCTCATCAGAAACGCCGAATCCACCAGCTTGCGTTCGCCCTGGTCGATCACCTGGCCATCGGCGCCGGTCAGCGTGTAGTTGAAGCTCAGGCGCGGCGGGTAGATGTCCTTGACGATGCGCACGTCCTGCATGCGCGGCCCGTGCCAGGGCTCGTACTGGCCGGCGCGGCGGATGTCGGTGATGGTCACGCTCAGGCGCTGGCCGTCGGGCAGCTTGCGCGCGGCGCTCTGCTGGAAATAGGTCGCCAGCTGGGTCACCCAGTCGCCACGCTGCGCTTCCCAGCGGTTGCCGCTGAAGCGCACTTCGGAAAACTGCGCCGGGTCGGTCCAGCGCACATCGACCTTGCCATCGCCGGTCAGCGCGCGTGGCGCCTGCGGGTCGGTGACGTTGCGTACACGTGCCTGCGCGCCGGTTGCCGCGAGCAGTCCTGCCAGCAACAGGCTGGCGCCGCAAAGGCTGGAACGTTTCATGGAAAGTCTCCAAGCGGAAGGTACGTGGACGTACCGGGCGTCCTTGCAGTGTGGGGGCGCGTCTGCCCGCCGGCAACGCTTGCCGCGCAAGGGCTGGCCGGCCATTGCCACGCGGTTAATCCGCAGCGCTGGCGCCATGACGGCGGGTTCACCGCGCCTGCGCCTGCGCTTCACGGCGCAGCCCGGAAGATCGCCAGCATGGACACCCACTCTTTCCGCACAAAGTCAGCCTCTTCGGCGCCGGCACACCTGCCGTCGGACGTGCGCCTGCAGTTCATCGACTGGGCGAAACAACACGGCCACAACCCCGCCACCGGGGCCGCCGCCTTCGTCGCCCTGCAAAGCGATGTGGATCTGGACCTGGCGACCCGCGCGCTGCGGATGGAACCGGGAGCCTCGCCGCGCGATGCCTTGCGCGAACACCTGGCCGCGCTGGCGCGCCAGGGCGATGTGGCGGTGCAGTTCCCGCCGGTCTACGCCTACACCGCCGCCAACGGGCTTGAGTACCGCTACTCGCTGATGCTGGTGATCGCCGAGGATTGCGTCGAGTGGACCGGGCGGGTCTGGCAGGACCTGGATTACCAGGGAATGCTCACCGGCCGGGGTCAGGGCCCGCGCGCCAACTACACCCAACTGGCGCGGATGGCGCTGGAACACGAGCTTGATCAGGAGCGCCCCCGTTATGTCCAGGCATGAACTCGAATTGCAGTTGCCGCTGGGCGCACAGGTCGCCACCGGCGAGGATGGTTTCAGCGAGCGCTGCCGCAGCGAATGCGCCAAACTCGGCCTGTCGCGGGTGCGGCTGCTGTTGCTGGACGCCGAGTACGCGCGTTCCACCGCCTGGCGCGAAGAAGCGCAGCGCTGGATGGACGAGCAGTTGCGCCGCGAAGGCGAGTGGGTGTTTCGCGGCGTGATCGCCGGGATCGTGGTGCTGGCGGCATGCATCGCGCTGTGCGCGGCGCTGCTGTGGTGATCGACCGGGGGCCGATGGCACGCGCGTGAACAAGATCGCTCGGTCGTGCACCCGCTGACGACACCGGGCGTGGTTTCATCTGCCCGTCATCCGCCGTGGCATCACCCCTGGATCCCGATTTGAGCACCTCGACCACCAGCCCCGATCTGGCCACCAGCCACCCGGCAGCCCTCGCCGAGCCCTTCCTCGACCCGGGGATGTACCACGAGATCTTCCACAATCTGGACGCGGGGTTCTGCGTCATCGATATGGTGTTCGATGGCGACAAGGCCGTCGATTACGTGATCCGGATGACCAATGGCGCGTTCGAGCGCTACACCGGCCTGTCCAATGTATTGAATGTCTCCATTCGCGGCATGCTGGTCGATCACGAACAGGAATGGTTCGACCGCTACGGCCATGTCGCCCGCACCGGCAACCGCATCCATTTCGAAATGCAGGCCAAGGCATTGCGCCGCTGGTACTCGGTGGATGCGTTCCGGGTCGGGCAGCCGGAGCAGGCGCGGGTGGCGGTGTTGTTCATGGACATCACCGAGCGCAAGCGGGTGGAGCGTGAGCTGGCCGAGAGCGAGGCACGTTTCAGCGCCCTGGCCGACGGCCTGCCGATGCCGGTCTGGGTACTGGACGCGCAAGGCGTGGTGCGCTTCGTCAACAGTGCCTATGGCGAATTTTTCGGCATCGACATTTCCAGCGGCACGGTGTCGGCCTGGAGCGAGTTGCTGCATCCGGACGACCTGTCGATCTTCCAGTTCGAACTGGCCACCGCATTGGAAGAACAGCGCGGCCTGCATGCACTGGTGCGCGCGCGCCGCCACGACGGGCAGTGGCGCTGGATCGAAATGACCGCCACGCCGCGCTATTCGGCCGACGGGCGCTTCATCGGCCTGGCCGGCAGCAGCCCGGACGTGACCGAACAACGCGAGATCGAACTGGCGCGCGAACAACTGCTCGAATCCGAGCGCAGCGCACGCAACGAAGCCGAGAGCATGGCGCGGCTGAAGGACGAGTTCCTGGCCACCTTGTCGCACGAATTGCGCACGCCGCTGACCACCATCCTGGGCTGGAGCGAGCTGCTGCTGCAGCGGGTCGAGGAAGGTCATCCCAATTACAAGGGCCTGTCGGTGATCGCCAGCAGTGCCCGTGCGCAGAAACGCCTGATCTCGGACATGCTCGACCTCAGCAGCATGTTGCTGGGCAAGGTGCAGTTGGAGGTCGAGTCGCTGGATCTGGTCGAACAGGTGCGCGAGGCCCTGAACACCCAAGAGCTGGCTGCCGAAGGCAAGGACCAGGTGCTGGAGGTGCATGCTCCGTCCACGCCGTGCCTGGTGCTGGGCGATGCCACGCGGCTGCAGCAGGTGCTGTGGAATCTGCTGTCCAATGCGATCAAGTTCACCCCGGCACATGGCCGTATCGATGTCACCATCGAACGCGACGACGGCCACCTGCTGGTCGCGATACGCGATTCGGGCGACGGCATCGCAGCGGAGTTCCTGCCCCATCTGTTCGGCCGCTTCCGTCAGGCCGACGGCACCACCACGCGCCAGCATGGTGGGCTGGGCCTGGGCCTGGCGATCGTGCAGCAGCTGGTGGAAATGCATGGCGGCCAGGTCAGCGCCACCAGCGGCGGTCGCGGCAAGGGCGCCACCTTCACGGTGCGCCTGCCGGAGCATATTCCCGATCAGGCCAGGCGTCCGCGGCGCGAACTGCGCCGGCGCTTGATGTCCGAACAGATCATCGAAGCGCGCGCGCTCAATGGCTTGCGCCTGCTGGCGGTGGAAGACCAGCCGGACATGCTCGATTACCTGCGCCGCCTGCTGGAAGAGCAGGGCGCCGAAGTGGTCACCGCCGGCAGCGCCACCGATGCGCTGGCATTGATCGATCACCGCGGCCATGCACGCTTCGACCTGATGCTGACCGACATCGGCATGCCGGGCATGGACGGCTACGGGCTGATCCGCACCGTGCGCGAGAACATGGGGCTGGACGCGGCGGCACTGCCGGCCGTGGCAGTGACCGCGCTGGCACGCGACGACGATCGCAAGCGCGCGCTGGACTCCGGCTTCCAGGAGCATCTGGCCAAGCCCTACAGCGTCGCCCAACTGGTCACCGCGGTGCGTGCCGCGCGCGAATCGGTGGAGTGAGACGGCAGGCGGCGCCGATGTCGCGCCGCCGCTCCGGCTGACAAGCACGGGTGAAAGAGGCTGTTTACTGCCTCTTTCACGGCCGATGGCCTAGCGTGGTGCATTCCCTCGATGGAGATGACGCCATGTCCAGATACGCCCCGCATGTCTATTCGGAACAAGTACAGATCGCCACGCTCGAACACTGGGTGTCGCTGCTCGGTGGCCAGGAGCGCGTGCGCGTCGAGCTCGACGACGGCAGCATGATCAGCGGCACCGTCGCCGTGCGCCCGAGCATCCAGACCTATCTGGACGACCAGCAGCGCGAAGGCCTCAACGGCCAGCTGCGCATCGACCAGCTGGATGCCGCGCAGGAGCCGCACTGGATCTGGATGGACCGCATCGTGGCAGTGCACCCCTTGCCGCTGGGCAGCGATCCGCAAGCCGCTTCCTGAGTCACGCATTGACGATGTGTTTACTTCTCGTCGTGGCGTTGACGGCATGATGGCCGATTGTCGTAACTGTTCAGGATCGATCGCGCAATGAATGCTCCCGCGTTGAAGCTCGCCCGCTGGCCGCTGTCGTTACTGACCGTCGCCCTCCTCGCCGCCTGCGGCGATACCGCCACGCTTGCCATCGAACAAGGGACCGGGCCGAACCCGCAATTGCCCGAGCCGGTCAAACGCCTGATCCCCACCGTCAAGGTGGCGCCGGTCAAGCGCTGGACCGAGAACGCCAAGCCGATCGCCGCCGACGACCTGCAGGTTGCCGCGTTTGCGCGCGACCTGGATCACCCGCGCTGGGTCTATGTGCTGCCGAACGGCGACGTGCTCGTGGCCGAAACCGCCGAGCCGCCCAAGCCGGAAGACGCCGAAGGCGGCGGCATCCGCAAGAAGGTGCAGGGCGCGATGATGAGCAAGGCCGGCGCCGTGGTGCCCAGTGCCAACCGCATCACCTTGCTGCGCGATGCCGATGGCGACGGCGTGGCCGAAGTGCGCACCCAGTTCATCAGCGGGCTGTTTTCCCCGTTCGGCATGGCCCTGATCGGCGATCGTTTCTACGTGGCCAATGCCGATGCGCTGGTGAGCTTTCCGTACAAGCCCGGCGAGACGCATATCACCGCCAAGCCGACCTTCGTGGCCAACTTGCCCGGCGGCCTGAATCACCATTGGACCAAGTCGCTGCTGGCCAGCGCCGACGGCAGCAAGCTGTATGTCGGCGTCGGCTCCAACAGCAACGTGGCAGAAAACGGCATGGAGGCCGAACTCAACCGCGCCGCCATCCTGGAGATCGACCCGGCCACCGGCAGCAGCCGCGTGTTCGCCAGCGGCCTGCGCAATCCGGTCGGCACCGCCTGGGAGCCGCAGAGCAAGTCGCTGTGGGTGGTGGTCAACGAGCGCGACGAGATCGGCAGCGATCTGGTGCCGGATTACCTGACCTCGGTGCGCGACGGCGGCTTCTATGGCTGGCCCTACAGCTATTACGGCCAGCATGTGGACGAGCGGGTCAAACCGCAAAACCCCGAGCTGGTGGCCAAGGCGATCAAGCCCGATTATGCGCTGGGCCCGCATACCGCCTCGCTGGGCCTGAGCTTTGCCAGCGGAAGCCTGCTGCCGGAGCGCTTCCGCCAGGGCGCCTTCATCGGCCAGCACGGCTCGTGGAATCGCGACCCACCCAGCGGCTACAAAGTGCTGTTCGTGCCGTTTGTCGATGGCAAGCCCAGCGGCACGCCGATCACGGTGCTGGACGGTTTCCTGGATGCCGAAGGCAATGCGCAGGGGCGCCCGGTGGGCGTGAGCCCGGACAATACCGGGGCGCTGCTGGTGGCCGACGATGTCGGCAATGTGATCTGGCGGGTGACACCCAAGGCGCGCTGATCCAGACAACGCGCTGGCTCAGGCGTTCAAACGAAAAAAACCGGGCCCAGGCCCGGTTTTTTCATGCGTGTGCCGCGGTCGTGCGCGGTATCACGCCAATGCGCCCACGCTCAGCGCGGCGGTTCGGGCGAGGCACTGAAGCGACGCGCATAGCCACGTTCTTCGGTGATCCGGCTGATGTCGTCATCGGCCATTTCCGGAGCGCCATACACCGCGTATGCCACGCTGCCATCGTCGCGCTCGCCGACTTGGTGCAGGCGGTAACGCGGCCGGCCCGCACCGGTGTTTTCGGGGTAGTGCATCGGTGGCGGGGTGTCATCCAGATCCATTTCGCTGTTGTCGACCACTCCACCTACGAACAGGGCTCGCATCGCGTCTCTCCGGTATTGGTGTGATTCCAGCCTAGGCGGGCGGATGTTGCGTGCGCATCAATAGACCGTATAGACATTGGAAGGGCCGCCGTCTGCAGCTCACGCAATCGAATGCCCGCCCAAGCGGGCGCCAGGGGGGGCGGCAGGCAGCGCTCCCTTACAATGGCGGCCTGTTCCCGACCCGATGATCCGATGGCTGGCCCGCACGATGCCCCGCTTCAAGCTCTGTTTTTGCCCTTCGCCCAGGGCGTGCTGCCATGGCCCAGCGGCCCGGTGCTGTTCCTGCGCGCGCGCGACGGGTTCCCGCTGCGCGAGCATGCGGCTGCCGATGCGCTGACCTGCGAGCAGAGCTTTCGCCCCTTCGCCGAGGCGCTGGAGCGCAATGGCTGGAACGTGCGCGAAGAGAGCGAGATCGAGGCCGACAGCACCCGTTACGCCCTGGTGCTGGTGTTGCCGCCGCGGCAACGCGAGGAAGCGCGTGCCCTGTTCGCGCGCGCGGTCGCGCTGGCCGCACCGGGCGGCCGCGTGGTGGCCTGCCAGTCCAACAACGAGGGCGCGCGCTCGGGCGAGGCGGATCTGCGTCAGCTCACCGGCCTGGCCGGCAGCCTGACCAAGCACCATTGCCGCACCTACTGGAGCGCGCCGCTGCCTGCCGACACCGATGCGGCGCTGCAGGCGCGCTGGGCCGCGCTGGATGCGCCGCGCCCCATTCTGGACGGGCGCTTCGTCAGTCGCCCCGGTGTGTTTGCCTGGGACCGCATCGATCCTGCCTCGGCGCTGCTGGTCGAGCATCTGCCGAGCACACTGGCCGGACACGGCGCCGATCTGGGCGCGGGCTTTGGCTATCTGTCGGCCGAGGTGCTGGCGCGCTGCCCCAAGGTCACCGGGCTGGATCTGTACGAGGCCGAGGCGCGCGCGCTGACCCTGGCGCGGCGCAACCTGCAGGCCATCGCGCATCCGGCGCAGCTGCAGTACCACTGGCGCGACGTCACCGCCGGCCTGGGGGCGCAGTACGATTTCATCGTCAGCAACCCGCCGTTCCACACGCCTTCGCGCGCCGATCGTCCGGATATCGGCCAGCGCTTCATCGCCGTGGCCGCGCAGGCGTTGCGCCCGGGTGGGCAGCTGCTGCTGGTCGCCAACCGGCATCTGCCCTACGAGTACGTGCTCAACGAAAGCTTCGGGCAGGTGCGCGTGGCCGCCGAACGCGACGGTTTCAAGCTGATTTCCGCCATCCGTGGCCGCGGAGCGCGCGCATGAAGCTGGTCAAGCACATCGCCAACCTCGGCTACGGCAGCCGCAAGCAGGTGACCCAGTTGTTTCGCCAGGGCGCGGTCACCGACGCCGCCGGCGAGGTGCTGTATGCCGACGACCAGGTGGAGCACGATGCGATCCGCATCGATGGCGAACCGCTGGATCCGCCAGCGGGTTTCAGCCTGTTGCTGCACAAGCCCGGCGGCTACACCTGCTCGACCAAGGACACCGGCCGGCTGATCTACGAACTGCTGCCGCCGCGCTTCCGTTCGCGCGCGCCGGTGCTGGCGCCGGTGGGGCGGCTGGATCGCGAGACCAGCGGCATGTTGCTGATGACCGACGACGGCGCGCTGCTGCACCGGATCATTTCGCCCAAGTCGGCGCTGGACAAGGTCTACGACGTCACCCTGGCCGAGGACCTGCGCGGCGACGAGGCGACGCTGTTTGCCAGCGGCACGCTGTTGCTGGACGGCGAAACCAAGCCGCTGCTGCCGGCCGAACTGGACGTGCTCGGCCCACGCGAGGCACGCCTGACCCTGCACGAAGGCCGCTACCACCAGGTGCGGCGCATGTTCGCCGCCGCCGGCAATCACGTGGTGGCCTTGCACCGCAGCCGCATCGGTGGCTTGGTGCTGGGTGGTCTGCCGTCCGGGCAATGGCGCGCGCTGGAGGCAGGGGATCTTGCGGTGTTGTTCGGCCGCAGCGAGCAGGCCTGAGCCACGCCGCTAGTGCTTGCGCCTGCGGCGCTTCCGGCCTGCGCGGTCTACTGCAGGCCGCGTGCGCGGCAATGCCTCAGACGTACTGCATCTTGCGCGACATGCCGCCATCGACGATGAAGTCCTGCCCGGTCACAAAGCCGGACAGCTGCGGCGACAGCAGATAAACCGCCAATTGCGCGATGTCTTCCGGCGTGCCGACCCGTCCGGCCGGATGCTGGGCATGGTCGCGCCGTGACAACTTGGGTGTGCGCCGGCGCGCCGGTGCGCGCCAGGCGTCGGTGCTGATCCAGCCCGGACTGATGCTGTTGACGCGCACCTGCGGTCCTTCGCTCAGCGCCAAGGCGTGGGTGAAGGCCACCAGCCCGCCCTTGGCGGCGGCATAGGCTTCGCTATGCGGCTCGGATTGCCAGGCGCGGGTGGAGGCGATGTTGACGATCGCACCGCCGCCCTGGGCCTGCGCCAATGCGGGCAAGGCCTGCTTGCTGCACAGGAAGGCGCCATGCAGGCTGGCCAGCCTGCGATTCCACTCCTCCCATTCCAGTTGCGGCAATGGCGGCACATGCGGATCGGCCACGCCGGCGTTGTTGACCAGGCCATCGAGTCGCCCGAAGCGGGTGAGCGCGGTGGCGATCAGGCGTGCTGCCTGGGCCGGGCGCGCGGCATCGCACCGCACGAAGGCACTGCGTCGCGGCAATGCCCACTCCTGCAGGCAGGCCTTGCCGGCATCGGCATCCAGGTCGCCGATCACCACGCTGCCGCCGGCGCCCAGCACCGCCTGGGCAATGCCACGGCCGATGCCTTGGGCGCCGCCGGTGATCACCACCACGCGGTCCTGCAACGGGGAGGGATTCCATGCGGAGACGGCGGGGGTCAGGGGCATCGGGCGCACCAGGGGAGTGAGGTCGCGTGCACTGTAACGCGGGCGCCGTGGTGGCCGTAGCAACGCGATCGCCGCGCGCGAGGCATGCAGATTGGTGGCTTGCCCGCCGTTATCGCGTCATGCCGCGCCGCTGCGCGCCGGCATCGCTGCGCGTTTCAGGCACGCGCAACCGCACGCGATGCGGCGGTCAGTGCTGCGATGCGCTCAACAACCGTTCCCAGCCGTCCTGGCCCAGGCGTTCCAGCGTCTGGATATTGCGTTCGACAATCACGTCCGGGTCCGGAAACGCGGCCACCGCACGCTCCACGCTGTCTTCGCGCAGCAGGTGCAAGGTGGGGTAGGGCGAGCGGTTGGTGAAGTTGGCCACGTCATCCACCGCCGCGCCTGCGAACTGATAGTCCGGATGGAAGCTGGCCACCTGCAACACGCCACCCAGATCCAGCGCTTCCACCGCCGCATCGGCGTTGTCGAGGAAGTCGTTGTAGTCCAGGAAATCGGTGAGCACGTCCGGATGCACGATCAAGGTGGTGTCGATCTGCTCGGCCGGCGTGTCGCGCAGCAACACCAGTTCCTCGGCCAGTTGTTCGAGCAGCGCTTCGGGCGTGCTGGCATCGCTGAGCACCAGCCGTACCTGCTGCTTGACGTAGACCGCCTTGGCGAACGGGCACAGATTCAGGCCGATCACCGCGCGCTCGATCCACTGGCGGGTGGCGGTCAACGGGTCGAGCGTGGCAGGCGTGGTCGTCATCGTGGCGGCGGCGTGATGGTGGGCCAGTGTATGCGATCGCTGCCGGCGCGGCCGCCTGTGCCGGTGCAGCGCAGCGCAAAGCCGGCGCGACCGAACAGGTTGGCGAAACGCAGAAAAAGCTCCAGCAGTTGCTGCGCTGACGCAGCCTAGGTGTCATCCGCATGCGTGTTTGCGCCGACATGCGCACGCAGGAACGCACTCGATGCCTGCGCAACTTTATCGGCGTGCGGGGTCTTGTGCGGCGAGCCGATCGCATGCGCGCCGGTGTCGAAGGCCATCGCGCAGGTGTGCTCCGGCGCGCTGCCGAGCGCAGCGAACATCGCCAGCATCGCCGGCACCGAGGCGGTGGGATCCTCCTCGCCGTTGGCAGCGCGGTAATAGCCCAGAAACACCGGGCATTGCACGCGTGGCCACGGTGGATCGGCGGCAACCGCGTCGAACAGGCTGCGCAGCGCGCGGAATCCATCCGGGTGGATGGTGCCGGACCAGAACGCCAGCGACGCGGCGGTGCGCGGGCGCGGGTCGGTCAAGGGCGTTTGCGCGGCGCAGACCTGATCCAGCAGCGCCGGGTCGGCCGGCCGGATGCCCGGTGACCAGGCGACCACCGCAGCCACCGCGTCGGGGCGCTGCGCCGCAAGCCACAAGCCCAGCGTGGCACCCATGGACGAGCCGACGATCGCCACGCGTGTGCCCATGCGCTGTGCCTGCGCCAGTGCATCCAGGGCCGAGGCCTGTAACGCTGCCGGCGTCAGCCCCTGCATCGCATCGGCGGCGCTGCGGCCATGCCCGGGCCAACGGTGCACGTACAGGTTGGCAGCCAGCGCATCGGCGATCTGCTCGGGCAGTTCGCCGGCTTCTCCCGGGCTGGCGGCGAACCCATGCAGGTACAGCAGCGCCAGCGGCGTGCGTGCGCGCGCGGCGGTGTGCCAGTGCCGGCGTGCCGCGTTGCCCGGTTTCAGGTCAGCCGGTTGCATGGGTGGCATGCGCGGCGAGGATGGCGAGCAATTGGTGCGCGTTGATCGGTTTGGACAGATAGCCGGCCACGCCGGCCGCGGTGGCCTCGCGCATCGAATCGGTGCGGGTGTCGGCGGTCAGCACGATGATCGGCGGCAGCGCGGCGATCGCCGCGCGCGCCTCACCCAGCGCGTCCCAGCCCGAGGTGCCGGGCATGTGCAGGTCGAGGAACACCAGGTCCGGCGCTGCCTCGCGGATGCGCTGCACCGCGTTGCTGCCATCGCTGTGAAAGCTCACCCGGTGCCCGGCGCGGGTGAGCAGATTGCCGATCACCAGCCGATTGGTGTCCATGTCCTCGAACACCAGGCAGTGCAGCGGCGGCACCGTCTCGGCATGCTGTTGCAGGGCCTCGCGCAGCGCCGGCGGGCGGCAGCCTTGCGCTGAGGCGGCGGCCAGTGCGAAGGTCCAGCGAAATACGCTGCCGCCGCCGGGGTTATCGCGCACGCTCAGGCTGCCGCCCATCGCCTCGGACACCGACAGCGCAATGAACAGGCCCAGCCCGACCCCGCCCTCGGCACGGCTGAAACCGGTGCTGAGCTGGCTGAAGGGCGTGAAGATATAGGCCTTCTGGGCGTCGGGGATGCCGATGCCGGTATCGGTCACGGTCACCGCGATCGCCCAGCGCTGCTGCACCTGCGTGGCGGCGATCAGCACGTCGACCGCGCCACCGGCCGGGGTGAACTTGATCGCATTGATGACCAGGTTGGTGATGACCTGTTCGATACGCCCTTCGTCGCCGATGAGGTCAGGCGTCTGCGCCACATCGCTGCGCAGCGCCAGCGCCACGCCCTTGGTCGACGCTGCACTCGCGCACACCGCTTTGACCGTGGCCAGCACGTCGAGCAGGCTCAGCGGCTTGCTGTGCAGCTGCAGCCGGCCACCGTCGATGCTGGCCACGTCGATCACCTCGTTCACCCGATGCCGCAGCGCGATCGCATTGACCGTCACCGCCTGCATCAGTTCGCGCTGTTGCGCCGACAAGGTGTCGCTGTCGATCAGCTGCGCGCAGTTGATGACCGCGTTCAACGGCGTGCGCAGTTCGTGGTTCATGGTGCTGATGAAGCGGCTCTGCGCATCGCGCGCGGCCAGCGCCTGCAGGGCGATCTCCTGCATTGCGCTGACGATGCGCGCCACCAGCAGCGGCAGCACCACGCTCAGCGCCACTGCATACACAAAGTAGGCCGGCCGCGACAGCCAGTAGCCGGCCGGCGCGGTCAGCAGCATCAGCACGAAGGTGCTGAGCAGCACCGGCAGCGTTGCCTTCTGCCCATAGCGCGCCACCGCGGCGATGGTGATGAAGGGCAGGAAGGCGTTCAGCGACATCAGCAGGATGAAGGCCAGATAGGTCTGGATGCCGATGAACAGCAGGTTCATCGCAAACCCGATCGCGTCCAGCCACTCGCCCGGCGGAATGATCCTGCGTCGCACCAGCACCATCCAGATCACCGCCACCATCCACAGCGTCGCCGCGGTGGGGAAGACCGCCTGTGCATCCCTGACCAGCACCGGCTGCGGCCCGTACAGCCAGCCGAAGCACCACAGCGCCACGATGGTCTGCACGATCACCCTGCCGACGCAGGCGCGATATTCCAGGAACGATTCGAACAGCCGCACCAGCCTGTCGTTGCGCAGCTGCCGGGCGGCCAGAATCAGGCCGGGCGCTGCACGGTTGGATCCACTACGCATCGGGGGCGGTGTCGTCGTTGGGGAGGGTGCGCCGGTAATTCTCGACCAGCAGGCCGGCCGCGGTCGCAATCGCGGTGTAGCGCTGCGCAAGCGCGGACCCCGGTTCGCCGCCGTCGACATCGCCGCGCAACCGGTCGCAGGCGTTCAGCAGTTCGCCAGAGCCGGTCAGCGAGAGCGTGTTCTTGAGCGAATGGATCTGCTCCAGTGCCTGCGCCTGGGTGGTGCTGGGCTGGCCGAGCGTGCAGCTGGCGATGGCGCGCTGCACTTCCACCGCAAACGCATCGGCAAACGCCGCGGCCGCCAGCGGGTCCAGCCCGGCCAACGTGTGCAGCGTCGAGCCGGCTTCGATGCGTGGCTGTGCGTGCGTCACGGCGCACGCCGTCCCGGCAGCGAGCGGCGCCGGGCCCACTGTGGCCGGGTGCGCGCGTTGCAACAGGCTGGAGAGCAGGCCGCGCATGCTTGCATCAGATCCGTAACGCGCCGGTGTGCGCGCGGCCGATGCCCAGGCAGCGGACGGTCGCCACACCGCGCTGTGCGGCCCGCCTGCACAGCGCGGCACGACAAGGCGCCGTGTCAGCCATCACGCGTGCTCAGTCGCGGAAGTTGTCGAACTGCAGCGGCAGCTCGAAATCGGCCTTCTTCAGCAGCGCCATCGCGTCCTGCAGATCGTCGCGCTTCTTGCCGCTCACGCGCAGCTTGTCGCCATTGATCTGCGCCTCGACCTTGAGCTTGGCTTCCTTCAGCTTGGCCACCAGCTGCTTGGCCTGCTTCTGCTCGATGCCCTGCTTGACGGTGACCTTCTGGCGCGCACCGGCCAGGTTGGTTTCCATGTCGCCGAACTCCAGGCAACGCACGTCGATGCCGCGCGCCAGCAGGCGCGCGCGCAGGATGTCGGTCATCTGCTTGACCTGGAAATCGCTGGGCGCGGACTGGTTGATCGCCTTGCCGTCTTCCAGCTCGAACCTGGCCTCGACCCCCTTGAAATCGAAGCGCGTATCCAGCTCGCGGTTGGCCTGGTCCACCGCATTGGTCAGTTCGTGCTTGTCGACTTCGGACACCACGTCGAAGGAAGGCATGCAAAGCTCCTGCTGTCTGTAAACAGCCGCCATTCTAGGGCATCGCGTCATCGCCCCTGTCGACACAGGGTTGCCAGGCTGCGCGCACGCGCAGCGATAATGGTCCATGCCCACCACCCGCTCTCCGCTTCCCGCCATCGCCTGGATGGTGGCCGCCGTGGCCTGTTTCTCGCTGATGGATGCGGGAATGAAGCTGCTGTCGGCGCATTACCCGCCGCTGCAGGTCACCCTGCTGCGCGGCGCCGCCTCGCTGCCGTTCGTGCTGGTGTGGGTATTCGCCACCGCCGGACCGCGCTCGATCGTGCCGGTGCGCTGGGGCCTGCACCTGCTGCGTGGGGTACTGGGCATGGTGATGATCGGCTGCTTCGTCTACGGCCTGAAGCGCATGCCGCTGTCGACCGCCTACACGCTGTATTTCGTCGCCCCACTACTGGTGGCGGCACTGTCGGTGCCATTGCTGGGCGAGCGGGTCGGGCCACGCCGCTGGACGGCGATCGGCATCGGCCTGGTCGGGGTGATCGTGGTATTGCGCCCGGGCGTGGACGGGCTGATCTCGCTGCCCGGGCTGATGGTGCTGCTGGCGGCCACCGCCTATGCCATCGCCGCCATCACCGTCAGTCTGCTGACCCGCACCGACACCCCGCAGGCGATGGTGGTGTGGTTCCTGCTGTTCATGGCGGTCGGTGCCGGCCTGCTGGCCATTCCCGACTGGGTGCCGTTGCGGGGCGAGCACGCCTGGCTGATCGCCGGCATGGGCCTGGCCGGCGCACTGGGGCAGATTGCGCTGACCCAGGCCTTCCTGCGCGGCGAGGCCTCGATGATCGCGCCGCTGGAATACACCGGCCTGGTCTGGGTGATCGGCTGGGACTGGCTGCTGTGGCAGACCCTGCCCGACAGCTGGACCTGGACTGGCGCCGGCATCATCGTCGCCAGCGGGCTGTATCTGCTGCGCCGGGAGCGGATTCGGAAGGCGGATCGGCCGATGTCGTTGGATAAGCCGTGATTGGGGATCGGGATTCGGGATTTGGGATTCGCCAGAGCAACGGCAAGGCGCTCTGGCTTTTGCGAATCCCGACTCCCCAATCCCCAATCCCCAACTTAGAACTCATTGGAATATCGTCCGCAAACATTGACTGGTAGGCTTCACGGCCCCCCAATCGGCCACGCGCGGTGATCCAGTTTCAGCGCCTGCACAAGTCTTATTCCGTTGACGGTCGCCAGATCGTGGCGCTGCATCCACTCGATCTGCGGATCGGCCCCGGCGAGGTGTTCGGCATCATCGGCCATTCCGGTGCCGGCAAGTCGACCCTGATCCGGCTGATCAACCGGCTGGAAGAACCCAGCGGCGGGCGGTTGCTGATCGGCGACGAGGACGTCACCGCGCTGGACAGCCAGGGCCTGCGCGCGCTGCGCCGGCGTGTCGGGATGATCTTCCAGCACTTCAACCTGCTGTCCTCGCGCACCGTGGCCGGCAATGTGGCGTTTCCGTTGGAACTGGCCGGCACCCCGCGCGCCGAGGTCGATGCGCGCGTGGCCGAGCTGCTGGCACGGGTCGGGCTGGAGCAGCATGCCAGCAAGTATCCGGCGCAGCTGTCCGGCGGGCAGAAGCAGCGCGTGGGCATTGCGCGCGCGCTGGCCACCCGGCCGCAGATCCTGCTGTGCGACGAGGCCACCAGCGCGCTGGACCCGCAGACCACCGCCTCGGTGCTGCAGCTGCTGGCGCAGATCAACCGCGAGCTGGGCCTGACCATCGTGCTGATCACCCACGAGATGGACGTGATCCGCCGCGTCTGCGACCGCGTCGCGGTGCTGGATGCCGGCAAGCTGGTGGAAACCGGCCCGGTGACCGAGGTATTCCTGCACCCGCAGCACGCCACCACCCGGCGCTTCGTGTCCGAAGCCGAGCACGTGGACGAAGCCGAGCTGCATCGCGACTTCGCTGCGGTGGGCGGGCGCATCGTGCGGCTGACCTTCCTGGGCAACGGCACCTACGAACCGGTGCTGGGCCGCATCGCCCGCGAAACCGGGGTGGACTACAACATCCTGTCCGGGCGCGTGGACCGCATCAAGGACACCCCGTACGGCCAGCTCATCGTCGCGCTGACCGGCGGCGACCATAACGCGGCACGCGCGGGCTTCGTCGCTGCCGGCGTGCACGTGGAGGATCTGCGCGTATGACTCTGATCGCCACGACAAGCGGGTTTTTCCGCAATCTCGATGCCGCCAAGTGGGGCGATATCGGCCAGGCCACGCTCGATACCTTGCTGATGCTGGCCGGCGCGCTGCCGCTGACGCTGCTGATCGGTCTGCCGCTGGGCGTTGCGCTGTTCCTGTGCGGTGCCCCGCAGCTGCGCCGCCGCCCGGTGCTGTACGGCGTGCTCGCGGCACTGATCAACCTGCTGCGCTCGGTGCCCTTCATCATCCTGATGATCGCGATGATTCCGCTCACGCTGATGTTGATGGGGACCTCGCTGGGCGTGCGCGGCGCGATCCTGCCGCTGGTGGTCGGCGCCGCACCGTTCTATGCACGGCTGGTGGAAACCGCCTTGCGCGAAGTGGACCGCGGGATCATCGAAGCCAGCCAGGCGATGGGCGCCACCACCCGCCAGCTGGTGCTGCGCGTGCTGCTGCCCGAAGCGCGCCCGGGCCTGATCGCCGGCGCCACCGTGACCACCATCGCGCTGATCGGTTTCACCGCGATGGGCGGTGCGATCGGCTCCGGCGGGCTGGGCGATGTCGCGTACCGCGAGGGCTATCTGCGCTCGCATTCGGATGTCGCGCTGATCACCGTGATCGCCCTGCTGGTGCTGGTGCAGCTGCTGCAGATGCTGGGCGACTGGCTGGTGGCGCGCTACAGCCGGCGCTGAGCTCGACCGCGATCGCGTGTTGCCGGCGCGCGCAGGGCCCAGCAAGCACACGGGCCTGCCGATCGCGGCTCCACCTGCGGTCTGCTAGGTTTAGCGCTTGCGGCAGTGCCGCATTCCTCCTCCCACGGACCCCCACATGAACACATTCGCGTTTCGTTCCCTCCTGGCTGCGGCCACGCTGGCCCTGGCCTCCTGTGGCGGTAGCGGTGGCAGCAGCGGCGGCGACACACTGACGGTGGCCGCCACCGCGGTGCCGCATGCCGAGATCCTGGAGGTGGTCGAACCGCTGCTGGCCAAGCAGGGCGTCAAGCTGGACGTGCGCGTGTTCAACGACTACGTGCAGCCCAACGACCAGGTCGTGCAGAAGCAGATCGACGTCAATTACTTCCAGACCGAGCCGTACCTGGACGCCTACAACCGCGACCGCAAGAGCCAGCTGGTGACCGTGGTCGGCGTGCATATCGAGCCGTTCGGCGCGTATTCGCGCCGGTTCAAGACGCTGGCCGAGCTGCCTACCGGCGCAGATGTGGTGATTCCCAACGACCCGAGCAACAACAGCCGCGCGCTGATCCTGCTCGACAAGGCGGGCGTGATCAAACTCAAGGACCCGAGCAATGCCCTGTCCAGCCAGCGCGACATCGTCGAGAACCCCAAGCAGCTGAAGTTCCGCGAGCTCGACTCGGCGATGCTGCCGCGGGTGCTCGACCAGGTCGACCTGGCACTGATCAATACCAACTACGCGCTCGACGCCGGCCTCAATCCGACCCGCGACGCGCTGGCGATCGAGAGCAAGGACTCGCCGTACGTGAACTTCCTGGTCTCGCGCCCGGACAACAAGGACGACCCGCGCGTGCAGAAGCTGGCCAAGGCCTTGACCAGCCCGGAAGTGAAGGCGTTTATCGAGCAGAAGTACAAAGGCGCGGTATTGCCGGCGTTCTAAGAGCGGCGGTCCAACCGACCGCGCTCACCGCCAAGCGGGTGCGGCCGGCGCCCGGCATCGGTATGCACCTCGCGGACACGCCGGTTGCTGCGCGCCGTCCACGTTCACCTGGCGTCCGCGCGTTTCGGGTTGCCAACCACTCTTCGCCGCCACCGAGCATGTGATGCCACTTCTCCTCGCCATACCGCTGGCCGTGATCATCGCCCTGGCGGTGTTCGCGGTGCTGTTGCCGTTGTCGCTGGTGCAGCGCTTTCGTGTCGGCACCGCGCGGCGGCAGGCACGCGGCTGGCTGTTGATGATCAATCTGGTCTCGGCCGGCCTTTCCACCATGTTGTTCGTGATCTTCGTGTTGATCGCCGCCGCGTTCTGGCCCGGCGCGATCAGCCATGCCGCCTTCGGCTGGGCCTGCGGGCTGGCGCTGGGGCTGCTGGCACTGCGTCTGACCCGCTTCGAGCGCACCCAGCAGGGCCTGTTCTACCGGCCCAACCTGTGGCTGGTGCTGGCCCTGACCGCGCTGGTGGTGGTACGCGTGATCGCCGGCATGGTGCAGGGGTGGCGCAGCACCTGGCAGGGTGCTGCCTGGCCCACGGAAGGGTGGCTCAGTCACGCCAGCCTGTTGGGCGCGGCCGGCGTACTGCTCGGCTATGCGCTCGCCTATGCCACTTTGCTGTGGTGGCGCTGGCGCAGCGCGCGCCTGCGCGGCAGCGTCTACTGGCGCTGAGCGGGCGGCGCCACGATTTCAAAGCATAAAAAACGGGCCTTGCGGCCCGTTCTTGTTCGACTGAAACGTCGCTTGCCCGCGTGCTTAGAAGCGCGCGCCGACGCCGAAGCCGACGGTCCACGGATCCAGTTCCAGCTCGCTGCCGGTGCCCTGGCCGCCCACGCGCAGTTCCGGACGCGAACGCATGTAGCGGGCGTCGGCACGTGCGAACCAGGTGGAGTTGATGTTCATGTCCACGCCGACGGTGCCGATGACACCCTTGGCGGTGTCCAGGCCCACGTGCTGGCCGGTGGCCGACGCCGCGTCGATCTTCTCGTTGCTGAAGTTCGACTCGTAGTAGCCCACGCCCACGAACGGACGGAACACGTTATCGGCCTGGCCGAAGTGGTACTGGCCGCTGATGGCGATCGGCTGCTGCTCGACGGTGCCGATCTTGCCCACGCCATCGGCGTTGACACGGTGGTTGAACTTGTCGGCGGCGCCCCACAGCTCAACGGCCCAGTTGTCGTTGATGTAGTAGCTGGCGCTCAGCGTCGGTGCCGGGCCGCCATCGACGTCCAGGCCGGGAGCCGGATCGTTCTTCGGCTTGATCAGAGCAACACCGCCGACCACTGCCCAATGCTTTCCGGAAGCGCTATCGGCGCTGGTGGAAGCCGAGGAGGTGTCGCCGGTGTAGGTGGTGTCTTGTGCAAATGCCGACGGCGCAAACGCAAGTGCGGATACGGCAGCCAGGCTCAGGATGGAAATGGCACGCATTGGGGGTCTCCTCAGTGTTCTTGTTAGGCCCGTGGAGTGGGCCGCGCCAAAGCTATTCCTGAAAATCTGAATCCACGCCCACCCGTGGCTCGCTAAAATTTCGTTTGTTCAGCAAGTTTCCGGAGAAGGCCGTGGCTGCAACAGGCAAGCTGAAAAAGACATTCACGCAGATGCGACCGCCGTGACGAAAACCGACCTGTTGCAGGGCCTTCCAGCGCACATTCCTAACGATTGCCGTGTCCTGGTGCTCGGCTCGATGCCGGGCAACGCATCGTTGCACGCGGCGATGTACTACGCCCATCCGCGCAACCGTTTCTGGCCGCTGATGCAGGAACTGCTGGGCATCCACGCCGGGTTGGCATATCCGGCGCGCCTGCAGGCGCTGGCCAACTGCGGGGTGGGCCTGTGGGATGTGATCGGCCAATGCGAGCGGCGCGGCAGCCTGGACACTGCCATCGTCGCCAGCAGCATCGTGGTCAACCCGCTGGCGGCGCGGCTGGCGACGCTGCCGCAGCTGCGCGCGGTCGCCTGCAACGGGGCGGCCGCCGCGCAGGCATGGCGCCGCCATGTGCAGCCGCTGCTGCCGGTCGCCCTGCACACGCTGCCGGTATGGGCCTTGCCGTCCACCAGCCCGGCCAATGCGGCATGGTCGCTGCCACGGCTGTGCGCGGCCTGGCAGCCGCTGCGCGACGCACTGGATTAGCGACGTCGGATCGCCGCGCAACCAATCCATGAGCGAAGACATCAGCGAGCGGATGGCGCCGTGCGAACCATGTGCCTGCGTCGTGGCGGGTTGGCCGACACCTGTCACCACCGCAACGCCGGCCGTGTTGGTCAGCGCGCAGCCACCGGCCGGAAGTCATGCCAGCGTCCGGCACGGGCAAGTGCCGCTCCCGTGCAGGCATGCTGCAGCCAACGCATAACGGAAGCGACCAGATGGCGATCAAGCACGCACTACCGATGGCAGCGGGCCTGCTGCTGGGCCTGCTGGTCGCCGTACCGGCTGCCAGCGCCGACGATCTGCACTGCAACGTCAGCAGCGACTACGACCTCACGCTCAACCCGCGCAGCCTGATCCTGATCCGAGCGTCGGGCACGCCGCAGCGGCTGGTGATGCGCCAGGGCGCGTTGTTCGTCGACGACCGCTGGGTCGCGGTGAGCGCGGACGATCGCACGCGTTTGATCAACTTCGAGCGGCAGACCCGCGACGTGGTGCCGCTGGCGCAGGAGGTCGGGCGTGAAGCGGCCGACATCGCCGTCACTGCGCTGGGCGAGGTGGCGGCCGGCTTCAGCCGCAGCCCCGAGGCCACACGCGTGCAGCTGGCGGCCGTGCGCGAAAAGATCGACACCCGCCTGAAGCAGAGTTTCGGCAAGAGCCAGCTCACCTCGATCGATATCGATGACGACATCGGCGCGATGGTGGCCGAGCTGCTGCCGCAGCTGATCGGCGATGTCGTCGCCGGTGCGGTGCAGTCGGCACTGACCGGAAACGATCTGCAGCTGCGGTCGCTGGAAGGGGTCGAAACGCGCATCGAGCGCCTGATCGAGCCGCAGGCGCGTGCGTTGCGGCCACGCGCGCAGCAACTGTGCACGCGTGTCGAGGCGCTCGACGGCTTGGACAATGCGCTGGCGTATCGTTTGCCCTCGGGCGAGCCACTGCAACTGTTGCGGGTCGATCGACGCGCGTCGAAATGATCCGGCGCATGCGCCGGCGAACGCTGCATCCCGTCCGGTGCGCGACTTTTTCCACGGCAATGGTTGGCGCTGCGGCCCGCAGCCGGCCACAATAGGGGTTTCCCCATTCTGTTGCCGGAGTTCCCCGTATGGCCGAAATCAAGGAAGCACTTGTCCCCGATATCGGTGACTACAGCGATGTCCCGGTAATCGAGGTGCTGGTGTCGGTCGGCGATACGGTCAGCAAGGACCAGAGCCTGGTCACGCTGGAATCGGACAAGGCCACGATGGAAGTGCCCTCGTCGGTGGCCGGCGTGGTCAAGGAGATCAAGGTCAAGGTCGGCGATTCGCTGTCGCAGGGCGCGCTGGTCGCGCTGATCGAAGTGGCCGACGCCGGCGCCGAAACCGCCGCCGCCCCGGCCGCCGCTCCTGCCGGCCCCGCCAAGGCTGCGCCCGCTGCCGCGCCGGCGCCTGCCGCCAAGGCCGAGCCGGCTGCGCCTGCCGCGTCCTCGGACGGCGGCCTGGTCGAGGCCCGCGTGCCCGATATCGGCGATTACACCGACATCCCGGTGATCGAGGTGCTGGTCGCCGTTGGCGATACCGTCGCCAAGGACCAGAGCCTGGTCACGCTGGAATCGGACAAGGCCACGATGGAAGTGCCGTCCTCGGCCGCCGGTGTGGTCAAGGAACTCAAGGTCAAGGTCGGCGACACGCTCTCGCAGGGCAATGTGGTGGCGATCATCGCTGCCAGCGATGGCGGCGCCGGTGCGGCGCAGTCCCCGGCCAAGCCCAGCACCGACACCGCCGAAACCGCCGGCAAGGTCGAGCCGGTCGCCGTGTCTGCGGTGCCGGACAAGCTGGCCCAGCGCGAGATCGCGCAGGTGCAGGGCGCCCGGTCCAGCGAGGCCGCGCAGCCTGCGCAGGGCGGTCAGCCGTCGGCCGGGCAGCCGTCCAGCCCGCCGGTGACCTTCGACGCCGACAGCGTGCTGCCGTCCAAGGTGGCCTACGCCAGCCCGGTGGTGCGCGTGTTCGCACGCGAGCTCGGCGTGGATCTGAACCAGCTCAAGGGCAGCGAAAAGGGCGGCCGCATCACCCGTGAGGACGTGCAGCGCTTCATCAAGGCCGCACTCAGCGGCGGCGCGCCTGCCGCAGCCGGGGCCGCACCGGCCGGTGGTGGCAACGGCCTGAACCTGCTGGCTTGGCCGAAGGTGGACTTCAGCAAGTTCGGCGAGACCGAGACCCAGCCGCTGTCGCGCATCAAGAAGATTTCCGGTGCCAACCTGGCACGCAACTGGGCGATGATTCCGCACGTCACCCAGTTCGAATCGGCCGACATCACCGACCTGGAAGCCCTGCGCGTGGCGTTGAACAAGGAAAACGAGAAGGCCGGCATCAAGCTGACCATGCTCGCCTTCCTGGTCAAGGCCAGCGCCGCGGCGTTGAAGAAGTTCCCCGAATTCAACGCCTCGCTGGATGCGGCCGGCGAGAACCTCACGCTGAAGAAGTACATCAACATCGGCTTCGCCGCCGACACCCCGAACGGCCTGGTCGTGCCGGTGATCCGCGACGTCGACAAGAAGGGCGTGCTGCAGATCGCGCAGGAAAGCGGCGAGCTGGCCAAGAAGGCGCGCGACGGCAAGCTCGGCCCGGCCGACATGAGCGGCGGCTGCTTCTCGATCAGCTCGCTGGGCGGCATCGGTGGTACGGCGTTCACGCCGATCATCAATGCGCCGGAAGTGGCGATCCTGGGCGTGTCCAAGTCGGCGATGCAGCCGGTGTGGAACGGCAAGGAGTTCGCCCCCAAGCTGATGCTGCCGCTGTCGTTGAGCTACGACCACCGCGTCATCGACGGCGCGCTGGCCGCACGCTTCACCACCTACCTCAGCCAGGTGCTGGCCGACATGCGCCGCGTCCTGCTGTGAGAGCAGCGCTGCTGACCTTCGCCCTGCTGGGCGTGCTGCCGTGGACATCCGCGGCGGCACGCGAGTGCGAGAGCACGCTCGGGCGCGGCTGGCCGCCGGCGGTGGGCAACTATGGCACCGCGGTGACCACGCTGCTCGACGCCGGCACCCGGCCGAGCCTGTCGTTGCTGACGCTGCCTACCCGTGGCGTGGAAAGCGGTGTATCGCTGGTGCCGGGCAAGGACGGTGCCGACTGGACCCTGCGGCATAGCCGCGCCGACGAGCGCGTCTACAGCTGGGTCAGCCAGAGCGATCGCGGCAGCGTGCAGTTCCGCACCGCGCAGACCCCGGAAACGGTCGAGATCCCGATTCCGGCGGCGTTGGCAAGGCGCCTGGTCAGCAACTGGACCGGCGCACTGACGCAACTGGCGCCGAGCGGTCGCAGCGCCCCGGTGAGCGAGGGCGAGGTGCTGTCGTTCCAGGTCGATGGCGTGCGTTACAGCGGCACCCGCCCGAGCTGCGGCGCCGGCGAGTTGCTGCTGCAGCAGGCCGCGTTGCTGATCGAAGCCAGCGAAGGCAAGGAAAAGAAGCGCGACAAGCGCTGGACCCAAATCGAATCGTCGCTGGATGAACTCCAGCAGACGCTTGCCGGCACGGCCGGTTGAGCCACAGGAGAAGCAAATGGCGGTCATTGAAATCAAGGTTCCCGACATCGGCGATTACAGCGATGTCCCCGTCATCGAAGTGCTGGTCGCCGTCGGCGACAGCGTGGTCAAGGATCAGGGCCTGGTAACGCTGGAGTCGGACAAGGCCACGTTGGAAGTGCCGTCCTCGGCCGCCGGCGTGGTCAAGGAGCTCAAGGTCAAGGTGGGTGACAGCCTGTCCGAAGGTGCGCTGGTGCTGCTGCTGGAAGCCGAAGGCGAGGCCGCCGCACCGGCTGCGCCCGCCAAGGCCGACAGCAAGCCCGCACCGGCGGCTGCGGCGCCTGCCGCCGCGCCCGGCAGCAAGCCGCCGGTGACGCCGTCGCATCGCGCGCCGGCCGAACCGGCGCCGTCCAAGCCGGCGCTGGCCAGCGGCAAGCCGGCCGATATCGAATGCAAGATGGTGGTGCTCGGCGCCGGCCCTGGCGGCTACACCGCCGCATTCCGCGCCGCCGACCTGGGCCTGGATACGGTGCTGATCGAGCGCTACGCCAGCCTGGGCGGGGTCTGCCTCAATGTCGGCTGCATCCCGTCCAAGGCGCTGCTGCATGCCGCCGCGGTGATCGACGAAGTGGCGCACGCCGGCGATTTCGGCGTGGACTTCGGCCAGCCCAGGATCACCCTGGACAAGCTGCGCGAGTACAAGGAAAAGGTGGTCGGCAAGCTCACCGGCGGCCTGGCCAGCATGGCCAAGCAGCGCAAGGTGCGCACCGTTACCGGCGTGGCGTCGTTCGTGTCGCCCAACGAGCTGGAGATCGTCGGCGACGACGGCAAGACCCAGCTACTGCGCTTCGAGCACTGCATCATCGCCGCCGGTTCGCAGGCAGTGAAGCTGCCGAACTTCCCGTGGGACGACAAGCGCGTGATGGACTCCACCGACGCGCTGGAACTGCACGACATTCCCAAGACCCTGCTGGTGGTCGGCGGCGGCATCATCGGCCTGGAAATGGCCACGGTGTACAGCGCGCTCGGCAGCAAGGTCACCGTGGTCGAGTTCATGGACCAGCTGATGCCGGGCGCCGACAAGGACCTGGTCAAGCCGCTGGCCGATCGCCTGAAGAAGCAGGGCGTGGAGGTCCATCTCAAGACCAAGGCCACCGACGTCAAGGCCGGCGCCAGCGGCATCACGGTGTCGTTCGAAGCGGCCACCGAAGGCGAGAAGCCGGGTCTGCAGGCCACCGCCTACGACCGCGTGCTGGTGGCGGTTGGCCGTACGCCCAACGGCAAGAAGATCGGTGCCGACAAGGCCGGCGTCACCATCACCGAGCGCGGCTTCATTCCGGTCGATCGGCAGATGCGCACCAACGTGCCGCACATCTTCGCCATCGGCGACATCGTCGGTAACCCGATGCTGGCGCACAAGGCCACCCACGAGGGCAAGCTGGCCGCCGAAGTGGCTGCCGGCGAGAAGAAGGAATGGGTGGCGCGGGTGATTCCGTCGGTCGCCTACACCAACCCGGAAATCGCCTGGGTCGGCGTGACCGAGACCGAGGCCAAGGCCAAGAGCCTGAAGGTCGGCGTGGCCAAGTTCCCGTGGGCCGCCAGTGGCCGCGCGATCGGCATCGGCCGCACCGAAGGCTTCACCAAGCTGATCTTCGACGAAGAAACCCACCGCGTGATCGGTGGTGCCATCGTCGGCGTGCATGCCGGTGATCTGCTGGCCGAGATCGGCCTGGCGATCGAGATGGGCGCCGAGGCCGAAGACATCGGCCATACCATCCACGCGCATCCGACCCTGAGCGAATCGGTCGGCATGGCCGCCGAGGTCTACGACGGCACCATCACCGACCTGTACATCCCCAAGAAGAAGTAAGCGCCGCCACTTGCGGCACGGCCAGCGACGCCCCGCCTTGCGCGGGGCGTTGTCGTTTCGGTGTGCTGCCGGGAGGGGTTGCAGGGTGCGGCCGTTCCCACCGGGGCGCTGCATGCGCCACGGAATGCAGTGCTCGCAGTGCTGATGCTCTGCGCTGTGCTCCCATGGCGCGTTGCAGCTGCGCAGCGGGACGAGGGTCCGGCGCATCGTCGCCGGGCACAATGACCTGCCGTGCGGCGCAGGCGGGCGTGACGGTGTGGATGCTGGTGCGGCATTGCCATGCCGATCCGGTCTTCAAGGCGCAGATGTCGGGTGCGCTGACGCAACAGGTCGCGCATGGCGATATCCGCGCACTCGCTGGTGCTGTCGGCACCGCACAAGAAAACAAAAGGCCCGCAAAACGCGGGCCTTTTGGTGCAACGCTGCGCGTCGATCAGAACGCGAACGTCACGCCCGCAACCGGGCCCTTGAACTCCTGCTTCAGACCGATCAGGCCATCGCTGCCGCGCTGGTCGACGTCGAGCTTGAACCAGTCATAGCCGGCGAAGATGCCGAAGTTCTTGGTGAAGCGGTATTCGGCAATCGCGTTGGCGCGGCTCAGGTCGCCGTCGTAATCGCCAAAGTCGCCCCAGCTGGTGTTGAGGTACTGGCCCTGCACGTTGAACAGCCAATGCTCACTCGGGCGCGCGGTGAAGCGGATGCCGACCACCGGCGCAACGCCGTCTTCGCTTTCGTCCAGCACATCGCCGCTGAAGACGCTGCCCAGGTCGGCGTACGCGTTGGCTTCGACCTTGGCGTATTCGGCGCCGATCTGCAGGCCCAGGCTGAATTCCGGCGAATCGATCACCGAGTAGTCATACACCAGGGTGGCAACCTGATACTTCAGCTCGCCCTTGATGAAGCTACCGGTCGGGACGGTGACGCCACCGCCGCTGATGTCCTGGGTCAGGGTCTCGCGGCGATCCTTGTCGTACTTGAAGTAATCGAAGATCAGGCGCTGGCGGGTGCTGATGCGGAACACGCCGTCGACGCGCGGCTCCCATTCCTTGCCGCCGAGCTTGAAGTCTTCGTTGACCGACACATTGTTGCCTGCCACCAGCGTGTTGCCACGGATGGTGTTGTCGTTGTCGACGTTCATCGCACCCAGACGGAGCTGGAAGCGGTCATCGGTATCTTCGGCGTGCGCCGGCGCGGCGTAGGCGGCAGCCAATACGCACGGGATGGCCAGTGCGAGAAGGTGTTTCATGGGGAGCTCCGAATTCTTGGAATGGTCAGGCGTTTCGGCCTGTGCGGCGCATCTTCGATAAGACGGCGTCTTCCATAAGTGAAGGAGCTGTCGCATTGCTGTGAAGGCCGAGATAGCAATCGGACAAAACGGTCCGCTGCTGCAGGGGTCAGACTTTAGTCGTACGTTGCGCAATCCGGGCGCCAGGCGCGAAGCGCCACGGCATGGGTCATGCCGCCATGGCACCGATTGGACCGCCAACGGGAAGGTCGCAGGGTGCGACAAAATGCGTAAAAAGCAGGAGCCCCGATGCTCCGGGGCTCCCATACGCGACCTGCGGCGGGACCTTTCGACGAGGATGTGCAGGCCTCGCGGGTTATGACCGCCGGTTTGTGGCAAAGTTCCCACCCGCCGCGGCAACCCTGTATGGTGCGACGCAGCAACGGATGACCTCTGCCGGTTGTCTCGCAATTTGTCCCATTGCTATACTTTCGCGGCTCGACGAGGCGCATCTGCGCTTCCCACTCATTCACACGTAAGGTAACCGTAGTGCTGAACTCCGTTGACGCGGGTCGGCGGTTGATGCTGCGCGCTGCGGTATATCCGCTTGCCGCTGTAGCTATAACCAGTCTGGGGTTGCTGTTGGTCGGTCCCCGTTACTCTGCCGGTCTGGCATTGACCGGGTTTGCGACGGTGCTGGGCGGTTGGGTGGCAGCACGTACCGCGCTAGGTGGCGGTATCCAGGCAGCCGGCATTGCCATGGTCCGGCTGATCCTGGCGATGGTGTTGAAGTGGGTGTTGGTTTTCGTGGCGCTGGCGCTTGGCTTCGGCCTGTGGCGGCTGCCTCCTCTGGCCTTGCTGGCGGGTATCGCCATCGGGCTGATTTTTCAGGTTCTGGCTCTGGCCAGGCGTTGATTCGAACTTAAAGGGCTCCGGACACATGGCGGGCGAGGCAGCAACACCTACCTCCTATATCCAGCATCACTTGCAGAACCTGATCTATCCGGTTCGCGAGGGTGGCGGCACGTTTTGGACCATCCACGTCGACACCCTGGTCATGGCGGTGCTGATGGGCCTGGTGATGGTCTTCGCGTTCTGGACGGCGACCCGCAATGCCACCGCCGGCGTGCCGGGCAAGTGGCAGGCGTTTGTCGAAATCTGCCTCGAGTTTGTCGACCGCCAGGCCAAGGACACCTATCACGGCAGCAGCAAGCTGGTGACGCCGATCGCGATCACCATCTTCTTCTGGATCCTGTTGATGAACCTCATCAAGATGATCCCGGCCGATTTCATCGCCATCCCGCTGGGCTGGGCCGGCATCCACGCCTGGAAGCCGGTGCCCACCGCCGACGTCAATGCCACCCTGGGCATGTCGATCAGCGTGTTCTTCCTGATGATCGTCTTCTCGCTGCGCTCCAAGGGCGTAGGCGGCATGACCAAGGAATTCCTGACGGCGCCGTTCGGCAAGTGGATGATGCCGTTCAACCTGCTTTTGAACATCGTCGAGTGGCTGAGCAAGCCGATTTCGCTGGCGATGCGACTGTTCGGCAACATGTTCGGCGGCGAGATCGTCTTCCTGCTGATCTGGGTGCTGGGCGGTGCGGGCATCGCCGGCATGGTCGCTGGCGGCGTATTCGGCCTCGGCTGGATGCTGTTCCACCTGTTGGTGATTCCGCTGCAGGCCTTCATTTTCATGATGCTGTCGATCGTGTATCTGAGCCTTGCCGAAGACAGTCACTGAGTTTCGCTGCACCCTTCATACGCTTCATCCCGATTCATCCATCACCCTTAGAAACTTTCGTTCGGAGATCACCATGTACCTCGCCGTCCTGACCAACCTCGCTCAAGTCCAGAGCTCCACCGTCCTCGCCGTCGGCATCATGATCGGCCTGGCCGCGCTGGGTGCCGGCCTCGGTCTGGCCATCATGGCTGGCAAGTTCCTGGAATCGGCTGCGCGCCAGCCGGAGCTGATCCCGGTGCTGCAGGTCCGCATGTTCATCACCGCCGGCCTGATCGACGCCGCGTTCATCATCAGCGTCGCCGTCGGCCTGCTGTTCGCCTTCGCCAACCCGCTGGCCCAGGTGTTCATCGAGCGTCTGTCGCAGGCTGCCGGCTGATCCAGCGGTAGCAGGATGTGGAGGCAACCGTGCGCGGTTGCGTCCGCGGATGAAGGTCGGAAAGCGTCGCCATGCGGTGGCGCTTTCACCCCTAAACAGCGATTGAGCGACCCATGGATATCACCCTTACCATCTTTGCCCAGGCGCTGGCCTTCGCCGGTCTGATCTGGATCGTCGCGACCAAGATCTGGCCGCCGCTGCTGCAGGCGATCGAAGAGCGTCAGCAAAAGATCGCTGAAGGTCTGGCTGCGGCCGATCGCAGTCAGAAGGATCTGGCGCAGGCGCAGGAAAAGGTCAACGAAGCACTGAAGGACGCACGCACCAAGGCCAACGAGATCATTGATCAGGCCCATGCGCGCGCCAACCAGATCATCGAAGCGGCCAAGCACGAGGCAATTGCCGAAGCCAACCGTCAGAAGGATCTGGCGCAGACCGAGATCGACGCGTCCGCCACGCGTGCCCGCGAGGAACTGCGCAAGCAGGTGTCCGTGCTGGCCGTCAGCGGTGCCGAAAAGCTGCTCAAGCGCGAAATCGATGCCAACGCCCACAAGGCGCTGCTCGACGAGCTGGCGGCGGAGATTTAATCGATGAGTCAGGCCCTCACACTTGCCCGTCCGTACGGCCGCGCCGCGTTTGCGATCGCGCGTGAGGGCGGCAACTTCGCGCCCTGGTCCGATGCGCTGGCGTTTTCGGCGCAGGTGGCCGGCGACCCGCGCGTGGCCGCGCTGCTGCTCAACCCGGCCCTGGGCCAGGATCAGGCAGTGACGTTGTTGGCGCCGCCGCAGGCGAGCGAAGACTATCTGCGTTTCCTCGGCCTGCTGGCCGACGCGCAGCGGCTGTCGCTGTTGCCGGAAGTGGCAGGACTGTACGAACAACTGCGGGCCGAAGCCGAACACGTCGTCAAGGCGACGGTGACCTCGGCGGCTGCAATGAGCCAGGCGGAACTGGACACGATCGCTGCTGCGCTGAAGAAGCGTTTCGGCCGCGAGGTGGACATCACCACCGCGGTGGATGCTTCGTTGATCGGCGGCGCGGTGATCGACACCGGCGACGTGGTCATCGACGGCTCGCTGAAGGGCAAGCTTGCGCGTCTGCAAAGCTCGCTCGCCCACTGAATTCACATAAACGCATGGCCCTCGCGGCCGGCACCTAGGACTGAACGATGGCAACCACGCTCAACCCCTCCGAAATCAGCGACCTGATCAAGACCCGCATCGAGGCGGTCAAGCTGTCCGCAGAGTCGCGCAACGAAGGCTCCGTGACCAGCGTGTCCGACGGCATCGTGCGCATCTTCGGCCTGGCCGACGTGATGCAGGGCGAAATGATCGAACTGCCGAACAACACCTTCGCGCTCGCACTGAACCTGGAGCGCGATTCGGTCGGCGCCGTGGTGCTGGGCGATTACGAGAACCTGCGCGAAGGCGACGTGGCCAAGACCACCGGCCGCATCCTGGAAGTGCCGGTCGGTCCGGAACTGCTCGGTCGCGTGGTCAACGCGCTGGGCGAGCCGATCGACGGCAAGGGCCCGCTGGGCGCCACCCAGACCGCACCGGTGGAGCGCGTTGCGCCCGGCGTGATCTGGCGCAAGTCGGTCGACCAGCCGGTGCAGACCGGTTACAAGTCGGTCGATGCGATGATCCCGATCGGCCGCGGCCAGCGCGAGCTGGTCATCGGTGACCGCCAGACCGGCAAGACCGCGCTGGCAATCGATGCGGTGATCAACCAGAAGGGCACCGGCATCAAGTGCGTGTACGTGGCGATCGGCCAGAAGGCCTCGACCGTTGCCAACATCGTGCGCAAGCTCGAAGAGAACGGCGCGCTGGCGCACACCGTGGTGGTGGCTGCGACCGCGTCCGAATCGGCCGCGATGCAGTACATCAGCCCGTATGCCGGCTGCACCATGGGCGAGTACTTCATGGACCGCGGCGAAGACGCGCTGATCGTGTACGACGATCTGTCCAAGCAGGCCGTGGCCTACCGCCAGATCTCGCTGCTGCTCAAGCGCCCGCCGGGCCGCGAAGCCTATCCGGGCGACGTGTTCTATCTGCACTCCCGCCTGCTCGAGCGCGCTGCGCGCGTGTCCGAGGAGTACGTGGAGAAGTTCACCAACGGTGCGGTGACCGGCAAGACCGGTTCGCTGACCGCGCTGCCGATCATCGAAACGCAGGCCGGCGACGTGTCCGCGTTCGTGCCGACCAACGTGATCTCGATCACCGACGGCCAGATCTTCCTGGAAACCGACCTGTTCAACGCCGGCATCCGCCCGGCCGTGAATGCCGGTATCTCGGTGTCGCGCGTCGGTGGTGCGGCCCAGACCAAGATCATCAAGAAGCTGTCCGGCGGCATCCGTATCTCGCTGGCGCAGTACCGTGAGCTGGCCGCGTTCGCGCAGTTCGCCTCGGACCTGGACGAAGCCACTCGCAAGCAGCTCGAGCGCGGTCAGCGCGTCACCGAGCTGATGAAGCAGAAGCAGTACGCGCCGATGTCCATCGCCAACCAGGCGCTGTCGATCTATGCCGTCAACGAGGGCTACCTCGACGAAGTGCCGGTCAACAAGCTGCTGGCGTTCGAAGAAGGCCTGCACGCGCACTTCGCCAACACCCAGGGTGAGCTGGTCTCCAAGATCAACAGCACCGGCGGCTGGGACAACGACATCGAAGCTGCCTTCAAGAAGGGCATCGAAGAGTTCAAGACCACGGGCAGCTGGTAACAGCGCCGGGAGTCGGGATTGGGCATTCGGGATTCGTAGGAGCGGTGATCTGAGGGCTTGAACGCCCAGGATCACCAGTTCGGATCTCCAGATTCAGGTACTCGGGGTTTGTGGGTGAGGTGACGTCGGCGGCTTTGGCCAATCCCGAATCACCCATCTCGAATCCCACCATCGAAGCGAGCGAGTATGGCAGGCGGACGCGAAATCAAAACCAAGATCAAGAGCGTGCAGAACACCCGCAAGGTGACGCGCGCGCTCGAAATGGTCTCGGCCTCCAAGATCCGCAAGGCGCAGGACCGTATGAAGACCTCGCGTCCGTACGCGCAGGCGATGAAGCAGGTGATCGGGCATCTGGCGCAGGCCAGCACCGATTACCAGCATCCGTTCCTGGTCGAGCGCGAGCAGGTCAAGCGGGTCGGTTACATCGTGATCTCTTCCGACCGCGGCCTGGCCGGCGGCCTGAACAACAACCTGTTCCGCAGGATGCTGGGCGAAGTGCGCCCGTGGCAGGACAAGGGTGCCGAGATCGACGTGGTGACCATCGGCCAGAAGGCTTCGGCGTTCTTCCGTCGTATCAAGGTCAACATGGTCGGCAGCGTCACCCATCTGGGCGACAGTCCGCAGATCGAGCAGTTGATCGGTGTGATCAAGGTGATGCTGGATGCCTTCGTCGAGGGCAGGGTGGACCGCGTGTATCTGGTCTACAACCGCTTCGTGAACACGATGACGCAGAAGGCCAGCTTCGATCAGCTGCTGCCGCTGCCGGCCGCCGAGCACAAGGTGGCGCACCACGATTGGGATTACCTGTACGAACCCGATGCCGCGACCGTGCTGGAGCACGTGATGACGCGTTACATCGAGTCGCTGGTGTACCAGGCCGTGCTGGAAAACGTGGCCTCCGAACATGCTGCGCGCATGGTGGCGATGAAGGCCGCCAGCGACAACGCCAACAAGATGATCGGCACCTTGCAACTGGTCTACAACAAGGCGCGTCAGGCGGCGATCACCCAGGAAATTTCGGAAATCGTCAGCGGCGCGGCCGCGGTATAAGCACGGCCGGGATTGGGGATTCGGGATTGGTAGGAGCGCAGCGAACTGCGCCCTTGCGAATCCCCAATCACGAATCCCAAATCACAAAATTCCACGAGATGGCATCTGCCACTCGGACAGAACAAAGCTAACCGGAGCAGCAAAATGAGTCAGGGCAAGATCGTTCAGATCATCGGCGCGGTCGTCGACGTCGAATTCCAGCGCAATGAAGTGCCGAAGGTCTATCACGCGTTGAAGGTCGAAGGCACCGAAATCACCCTGGAAGTGCAGCAGCAGCTCGGCGATGGCGTGGTGCGCACGATTGCGCTCGGCTCCACCGACGGCCTGAAGCGCAACCTGCTGGCCACCAACACCGAGCGCGCGATTTCGGTGCCGGTCGGTGCCGGGACGCTGGGCCGCATCATGGACGTGCTGGGTCGTCCGATCGACGAGGCCGGCGACGTGCAGGCTTCGGACCATTGGGAAATCCATCGCGCTGCGCCGTCGTATGAAGACCAGTCCTCCAGCACCGAGCTGCTGGAAACCGGCATCAAGGTCATCGACCTGATGTGCCCGTTCGCCAAGGGCGGCAAGGTCGGCCTGTTCGGCGGCGCCGGCGTCGGCAAGACCGTCAACATGATGGAACTGATCAACAACATCGCCAAGGCGCACTCGGGTCTGTCCGTGTTTGCCGGCGTGGGCGAGCGTACCCGTGAGGGCAACGATTTCTACCACGAGATGAAAGACTCCAACGTGCTGGACAAGGTCGCGATGGTGTACGGCCAGATGAACGAGCCGCCGGGCAACCGTCTGCGCGTTGCGCTGACCGGCCTGACCATGGCCGAGTACTTCCGCGACGAAAAGGACGAGAACGGCAAGGGCAAGGACGTGCTGTTGTTCGTGGACAACATCTACCGCTACACGCTGGCCGGTACCGAAGTGTCCGCGCTGCTCGGCCGCATGCCGTCGGCAGTGGGCTACCAGCCGACCCTGGCCGAGGAAATGGGCGTGTTGCAGGAGCGCATCACCTCGACCAAGAGCGGTTCGATCACCTCGATCCAGGCCGTGTACGTGCCTGCGGACGACCTGACCGACCCGTCGCCGGCGACCACCTTCGCCCACCTGGACTCCACCGTCACGCTGAGCCGTAACATCGCTTCGCTGGGTATCTACCCGGCGGTGGATCCGCTGGATTCCACCAGCCGCCAGATGGACCCGCTGGTGATCGGCACCGAGCATTACGACACCGCCCAGCGCGTCCAGCAGACCTTGCAGAAGTACAAGGAACTGAAGGACATCATCGCGATCCTGGGCATGGACGAGCTGAGCGAAGAAGACAAGCAGTCGGTGTCGCGCGCACGCAAGATCGAGCGCTTCTTCAGCCAGCCCTTCCACGTGGCCGAAGTGTTCACCGGCTCGCCGGGCAAGTACGTCTCGCTGAAGGACACCATCCGCGGCTTCAAGGCGATCTGCGACGGCGAGTACGACCACCTGCCGGAGCAGGCGTTCTACATGGTCGGCAGCATCGAAGAAGCCGTCGAGAAAGCCAACAAGATGAGCGCCAAGGCGTAAGAGCCGGGATTTGGCATTCGGGATTCGGGATTTGGTACGGCGGTGATTGGGACGGTGGATGAGGATGGGAACGACGGTGAACGCCGCTGTTGCCAATCCCCAATCCCCAATCCTCAATCCCCGCCTCACAGAGTGAGGCACCATGAGCACTATCCGTTGCGACATCGTCAGCGCCGAGAAGGAAATCTTCCACGGCGAGGCGACGCTGGTCGTGGCTACCGGCGAGTTGGGTGAGCTGGGCATCGCGCCCAAGCACGCACCGCTGATCACGCGCCTGAAGCCGGGCAAGGTGGTGGTCACCACCGCCAGCGGCGAACAGCTGGACTTCGCCATTTCCGGTGGCATTCTGGAAGTGCAGCCGCAGGTGGTGACCGTGCTGGTCGACACCGCGGTGCGCGCGCAGGACATCGACGAAGCTGCCGTGCGCAAGGTCAAGGAAGAGGCCGAGCGTCTGCTGGCCAACCGTGGCGACACGGTGGATGTGGCCGATGCGCAGCGTCGGCTCGCCGAGGCGACCGTGCAGCTGCAGGCACTGGAACGCCTGCGTCGCAACCTCAAGCACTAAGCACGCGGGCGTGCGCGCATTTGCTAGCGCACGCAGACGTGATACCCGATGCAGCGCCGCACGCCGGTGTGGACTGGAAACGCCGACCTCAGGGTCGGCGTTTTCGTTTCTGGAGCTGCGCGTGCGTGGCGCCGCCCCCATGCCTGGGCACAGCAGGCACACTGCCTGCCTCGCGCTATGCCGCCGGTTGCAGGCGGCGGCCTCTCACTCACGCACGTCGAGGAATACCCGATGACCCGCACGATCGATGGCTTTCGTAGTTATGCGCTGAGCGGCCTGCTGGCCGTGGCGATGCTGGGGTGCGCGCTGCCGGCCCGCAGCCAGCCGCCGCTGGATCCGCTGCTGGATCGCATCGTGCAACGCAATGCCATCGGCGATGCGGTGGCGCTGAGCAAGTGGGACAGCGGCAAGCCGGTGCTGGACCAGACCCGCGAGGCGGCGGTGCTGCAGAGCGTGCGCGAGCAAGCGCCTGCGCATGGGCTGGAGGCCGACGATGCGGCGCGTTTCTTCGCGGCGCAGATCGAGGCCAACAAGGCGGTGCAATACGCGCTGTTGCACCACTGGCGCGAACGCGGACGCGCGCCGGACACGGCGCGTCCGGATCTGGCGATCCTGCGCACGCGTCTGGATCAACTGCAAGGTCAATTGCTCGACGCACTGGCCGAGGTCGCGCCGGCACGTACAGCGCCGCAATGCGCGACCAGCACCGCGCGTGCGGCGGCCCATTACGCCGCGCAATGGCAGCTGGACGCGCTGCATCGTGCGGCACTGGTGAGAAGCCTGGGCGATTTCTGCCACTGATACGCGCCGGCTCCGACACTGCCCGGGCTCAGGGACGCTCGCTCAGCGATACACCACGTGCCGGCCCAGGAAAAATGACACGATCGCCAGGCCGCCTTCCACCAGCGGTTTGGCCAGCCAGGCCTGGCGCAGGCCGACCAGATCCACCGTTGCCGACAGCAGCCATGTGCTGATGAGTGTCAGCGCCAGCCACATCAGCGCAAAGCGGCGAAAACGCGGCCAGCCCAGACGTGCGCCGCCTTCCTGGGCAAAGGTGTAGCGGCCGTTGAGCCAGAAGCCCAGCACCGCGCCGCTGATCCGCCCGAGCAGATTGGCAGGCACGGCCGGCATGCCGGCCGCGGTGGCGGCGATGAAGATGCCGCAGTCCACCGCCAGCTGCAGGGCGCCAATGATCATGAATTGGCTGCCTTGGCGGAACAGACTCATGCAGGCCGGGTCATCGTGGAAGGGCGCTCATGCTAACGGCAGCGGCGCTTGAAAAGTGTCATCGTCGCGCATGCTGCAGGCAGGACACGACGCACTGCCGGGACAGCGACTAGAATTTGGCTCTCCCATGTTCTGGAACGCTTCGATGACTCTGCCCCTGCACGTCGTGATCCTGGCCGCGGGCGAGGGCAAGCGCATGCGCTCGTCCCTGCCCAAGGTGCTGCAGCCGCTGGCGGGCCAGCCGATGCTGGCACATGTGATCGCCACGGCGCGGCAGCTGCAGCCGGCAGCGATCCATGTGGTGCACGGGCACGGCGGCGAGCAGGTGCAGGCGGCGTTTGCCGCGCAGGGCGATCTGCACTGGGCCGAGCAACGTCAGCAACTGGGCACCGGGCATGCAGTGCAGCAGGCGATGGATGCGATTCCGGATGCGGCCACGGTGCTGGTGCTGTACGGCGATGTGCCGCTGATCCAGTCCCAGGACCTGCTGCAGCTGCTGCACGCACCCGGGCGCATGGCGGTGCTGGTGGCCGATGTGCCCAATCCCACCGGCTACGGCCGCATCCTGCGCGATGCCGAGGGCAAGGTCGCCGCGATCGTCGAGCAGAAGGATGCCAACGACGAGCAGCGCCGCATCCGCACCATCAACACCGGCATCCTCACTGCCGAGTCCACGGCGCTGCGCCGCTGGCTGGCCGGCCTGTCCAACGAGAATGCGCAGGGCGAGTTCTATCTCACCGACGTGTTTGCCAGCGCCGCAGCCGATTTCACCCCGGCCGACATGGTGCATGTGGCCGACGTGCAGGATGTGGAAGGCGCCAACGACCCCTGGCAACTGGCGCAGCTGGAACGCGCCTGGCAGCTGCGTGCCGCCCGTGCGCTCTGCCTGCAGGGCGTGCGCATGGCCGACCCGGCGCGCGTGGAGCAGCGCGGCACGGTGAGCGTGGGCAGTGACGTGCAGCTGGATATCGATGTGATCCTGGAAGGCAATGTGACGCTGGGCGATGGCGTGGTGATCGGTCCGTTCGTGCGCCTGCGCGATGTGACGCTCGGCGCCGGTACGCAGGTACGCGCACATTGCGATCTGGAAGGCGTGGTGACGGAAGGGGCGGTGCAGATCGGTCCGTTCGCGCGGCTGCGTCCTGGCACCGTGCTGGCCGATGGCGTGCATATCGGCAACTTTGTCGAGACCAAGAAGGTCACGATGGGCATGGGCAGCAAAGCCAACCATCTGACCTACCTGGGCGATGCGGTGATCGGCAGCAAGGTCAACATCGGTGCCGGCACCATCACCTGCAACTACGATGGAGTGAACAAGTCGCAGACCAGCATCGGCGATGGCGCCTTTGTCGGTTCCAACAGCGCACTGGTGGCACCGATCGAGATCGGCGCCATGGCCACCATTGGCGCAGGCTCGGTGATCACCCGCGATGCGCCTGCCGGGCAGCTCAGCGTCACGCGTGCGCGTCAGACCGTGGTCGAAGGCTGGCAACGCCCGACCAAGAAGTAGCCTGCCTGCATGTCGCTGCAGCGCGCACAGCTGCTGTAAAGCGATGCCATGCATAGGCTATGCCCGTCACGATGGCTCAGGAGGTGCACGATGCGAACGCCGCGTTGCGTGTTGCTGGTGGCATGGCTGCTGCTATTGGCGGCAGTGTTGCCAGCTGCGGCCCATGCGCAGACCTACCGGCTGTATCTGGCGCCGGACGGCAACGATGCGGCGGCAGGCACCAGCGCAACGACCGCGTTGCGGAGTCTGGCGGCCGCCCAGCAGCGGTTATTGGAGCAGCGGCCCAGCGGTGCGGTGGACGTGGTGATCGCTGCAGGCACGTATCTGCGGCAGTCGGTGCAATGGACGTTCACCAACGGGGCGCCCATTCGCTTCATCGCCGCGCCCGACGCTGCCACGCCACCGTGGTTCGACGGGCGCGGTGGCGCGACCTGGTTCACGCTGAAGGGCGGCGGCGATGTAGCCACCCGGCTGACCTTCACCGGGTTGAAGGTCAGCAATTACTGGATGGCGATGGACCTGGGCAGCAGCAAGCGCAGCGCGGACGGCAACAGCGGCAACATCATCCGCAACATGACCTTCGAGCGGATCGGCGGGGTCCACGGCAGCAGCAGTGAGGCCGCCTATTCGTTCGCGGCGATCCGCCTGCAAAACTCGCGCGACAACCGCATCGAACGCAATCGCTTCGCGTCGATCGAAAACGACACCCGGACCTCGGGTTTCGTGCACGCGGTCTACCTGGCGCGCCACTCCTCCGGCAACCGCATCGAAGGCAATACCTTCACCGACGTCAACGGTGATGCCGTGCGTACCCGCGATGCCTCCGACAACACCTACGTGGCGTCCAACCGTTTCGTCCGGGCCGGCAAGTACGCGGCGTTTTCGGACTGGATCAAGCCCGATGGCGAATGTCCGTCGCAAGGCGGGCAGTTCGTCGACAACACCGTGGGAGCCGGCTATTACGGCGCCATCGCCGCCACCCGCACCAGCGGTGCCGACGATGCCTGCGGTGCGTTGAAACAACCGCGGATCCAAGAGCGCGGGACGGTGCGCGGCAACTAGCCGGCCACCGCCGCCGGCAGCAGCAAGGTGACGCACAACCCGCCGTGTTCGCGGTTATGCAGGGAGATGCGCCCGCCGTGTGCTTCGGCGATCTCGCGGGTGAGCGCAAGCCCGAGCCCGGTGCCATTGCGCTTGGTCGAGTAGAACGGCATCAGTGCGTTATGCAGCACGGCCTCGTTCATGCCGTTGCCGCGGTCCAGCACTTCGATCCGCAGCCATTGCGGCACACGCGTGACGCGCACGGCGACATCGCTGTTGGGCGGCTGTGCTTCGCTGCAGGCTTCGTGCGCGTTCTTGAGCAGGTTGAGCAGCGCCTGCTCGATCTGCGCGGCATCGATGCGGCTGGAGACATCGTTCAGTGCGCCCTGCAGCTGAAACGGAATCTGCTGCCGCAAACGCTCCAGGAACGGTGCCCATTCGATGGTCTGCAACTGTGGCTGCGGCAACTTGGCAAAGCGGGCGTAGCCGCGGATGAAGCCTTCCAGATGACGTGCGCGTTCTTCGATGGTCTCGAACACCGTGCCGAGCCGGTCGGTGCGTTCGCGGCGCAGCAACTCGGCACCGGAATGCGCCAGCGAGGCGATCGGCGCGAGCGAGTTGTTCAATTCATGGCTGATCACCCGGATGACCTTCTTCCAGGTCTGCACTTCCTGGCGCCGCAGTTCGGTGGTGAGGGTGCGGATCAGCAGCAGCTCGTGACCGCGTCCGTTGAGATGGAAACTGCGGCGTGACAGGTGATAGATCTGCTCGTCGTCTTCGTCATCGCCGTCCTCGCGGACCGCAAACAGGCAATCGCCGCCGCGGGCCAGCGCATCGCGCAGTTCGCCGGGCATGCGCGCCAGTACGTCGTCCAGGTGCTGGCCTTCGAGCTTGCGGCCATCGTGCAGCAGCTTGCGTGCGGCGTTGTTGGAAAAGCCGATGCGGCGCACGCCATCGCCACCGGCCACCACCAGCAGCATCGCCACCGGTGTGTTCTGCAGCATGGTGTCGAGCATCAACTCGCGTTGCACCAGGTCGCGTCGCTGCGCGCGCAGCACATCGCCAAGTTCCGAATGCGCCTGCACCAGTTGCGCCAGTTCGTCGGTGCCGCGCCAGTACACGCCGAAGTTGTACTCGCCATCGCGGTAGCTGCTGGTGGTGCCGGCCAGCGCACGGAACAGCGAGCGCATCGGTGCGGTGGCGCGGTTGAGGCTGAACCACATCGCGGCCAGCACAACGACGACCGACATTGCAGCGACCTGCCAGCCGTGGTCTAGCCAGTACGCCATGAACCACGGCAGGGCGGCGGCCAGTGCAAGTACCGGCAACAGCCTGAGAAACAGGGTGAACGTGAAGGAGCGATGCCACATGCGCGGAGTCATTCCGATCTGATGCCGTAACGGTCCATACGCCGGTAGAGCGCCTGTCGGCTCATTCCCAGTTCGGCGGCGGCCTGTGCGATCACGCCTTGCGCGCGCGCCAAGGCCTGTTCGATGCGTGCGCGATCCGGCTCGCCGGCAACAGCCGCCGCCGGCCGTGGCGCGGCGGCGCGCGGAAGGTTCAGATCGCTGGCTTCGATACGCGCGCCTTGTGCGAGCAGCGCCGCACGCTGCAGCACGTTGCGCAGCTCGCGCACATTGCCCGGCCAGGCGTGTCGCTGCAGCGCATCGCGCGCCTGTGCAGACAGGGGCTTGCCGCCCGCCAGGAAGTGATCGGCCAATGGCGCGATATCGCCCGGACGCTCGGCCAGGGCAGGCAGCGCGATTTCCACCGTGTTGAGACGGTAGTACAGGTCCTCGCGGAAGCTGCCGTCGCGGATCATCGATGGCAGGTCGGCATTGGTGGCGCTGATCACGCGCACCTTGGCGTGGCGTTCGCGGTTGGAGCCCAGCCGCTCGTAGCGACCGGTTTCCAGCACGCGCAGCAGTTTCATCTGGCCCGCCAGCGGCAGGTTGCCGACCTCGTCCAGGAACAGGGTGCCGCCATCGGCCGCTTCGAACTTGCCTTCGCGCGCCTTGTTGGCACCGGTGTAGGCGCCGGCTTCGGCACCGAACAATTCCGCCTCGATCAATTCACCCGGCAGGGCGCCGCAGTTGAGCGCGATGAAGGGGCCACGCTTGTTGGCCGAATTGGCCTGGATGATCTCGGCGATCTTCTCCTTGCCGCTGCCGTTGGGGCCGGTGATCAGGACCGGCAACTCCGAGCGTGCGACCTGGCAGGCGAGCGCGATGGCGCGTTCGCTGGCGGGGTCGGCGAACACCGCGCCGCGCAGATCGTAGCGCTGTGTCAGTTGCTCGCGACCACGGTGCTCGCGTTCGCGGCGGCGCGCGAGCTCGCGCCGCGCTTCGGACAGCTCCAGCAGGTTGTTGACCGTGGTGAGCAGCTTGGTGTCGTCCCATGGTTTGGCGATGTAATCGGCGGCGCCGGCCTTGACCAGACCCACCGCGCTACCAAGGTGGGTCCAGGCAGTGAGCAGGATCACCGGCAGGTCGGGGTGGCGCTGGCGGATCTGGGTAAACAGCGCCTCGCCTTCTTCGCCGGAGGTGGTGTCGGCGGTGAAGTTCATGTCCTGGATCACCAGGTCGAACACCTGTTCGTCCAGCAGCGCCAATCCGGCCTGCGGCGATGACGCATGCCGCGCTTCGATGTCGTGCAGGGAAAACAGCACCTCCAGCGCGGTGGCCACAGCGTTGTTGTCGTCGATGATCAGGATTTGCGGCATCGCGGTGCTCGGAAGGCGAAAGGTGTCGGGGGAGAAAGCGCTCGCCACAGCATACGGCGCAAGCCGGTGTCGATGGCAACGGACGTTGCAGCTGCGCAGTGCCCCGGCGTAGTGGTTGCTCGTGCGACAGGCCAGCATGTACTCCGGTCGCAAGCGAGGGCTACCGCACCTGTTGTGGCGAGGCGGGTGGCGCAGGCGCCAGCGGCGGAAGCAGCGGCGCATACGTCGCTGCGGTCCAGGTCAGGCCCATCCGTGCCTGCCCGCGTGCCACCTGGACCTGCACTGGTCGGCCGGCCGCAGCGCGCAGGACGTGCAGCAGATCTTCCACGGTTGCGATGCTACGGCCATCGGCTGCGCGCAGCTGGTCGCCTTTGCGCAGCTGCAGTGCCGGTATGTCGCTGGCCTGCGTGACCAGCAGGCCGGCGGCTGTGGCGGTCAGCACCAGCGTCTGTGCGTTGTGGCGCCAGCGCAGTTGATGATCGTCGATGCGCAGCACGGTGCGCTCGGTCACCTCGCTAGTGGTCTGCGTGGCAGCACGCGCGCAGGCGCTACTGCCGGCATGCAGCGTACCGATCATCGCAGCGATGGCGAATACACCGGCGACGCTGCGGGGATGGACGATCGAATGCATAGGGAGAAGGTCCTTGGTAGGGAAGCATCGCGGTTTGTCGGCATGCGCAGCGGACCAGTGCCCGGCAGCGCCGGGCCCAAGGGTGTGGTGGGCTTGAGGCAGCGTCCCATGGCCAGCTCAGGCGCTGCGCGTGGCGACTGCCGGCGGTACCAGCGCCGCGCGACGTGCGGGCCAGAACACCGCGATCTGGCCCAGTACCCACAGCGTGAGCGCGCCGATCGGCAGGTAGATCACCGGCAGGCGCGGCAATTCGTAGCGGGCCATCAGCCAGATATTGATCGAGTAAGCCAGCAGCATGCCCAGCACGATACCGACCGAGGCGAGCAGAAAGTTCTCGATCTGGAAATAGCGCAGGATCTGGCCGCGTGTGGCGCCCAGTGCGCGGCGAATGCCGATCTGCTTGGTACGCTGCTGCACCCAGAAGCTGGCCAGGCCCACGATGCCCAGCGCGGTGACGATCAGTAGCGCGATGCACACTGCGCCAAGTAGCCAGATCATTGCGCGATCGTTCTGGAAATACTCGTCGCGAATATCCTCGTAGGTCTGCTGCTTCAGCACCAACCGGCTGTTGTCCAGCTTCATCAAGGCTGCCACCGCCGCCTGCAGTATTTCCTGCCGCCGCAACGGATCGGTCACGCGCAGGATGTACTGTCCCTCGTTATAAGGAGGACGGATCGGCAGCATCATCGAATAATCCTTTTGATCCAGCCCATTGACGTTGTTCGGGCGCGCCAGCGTATGCACGATCCCAACGACCCGTAACGGGACGTCACCGGAGTAGATGGTCTTGCCGAGCGCACTGTGGTCCGGGAACATCTTGTCTGCAGCAGCTTGCGTCAAAATGATAGCGGCGCCTTTCTTGCGGACGTTGTCGTCGTTGTCCGCCTTTTGCTGGCTGATGTATTCCTCTGGTGTGAAGTCGCGCCCGGCGGTCAGTTGAAGGCCCAGCGTTTTGAGGCTGCCTTCGCTGACCAGATACTGCGCGGCGTTGAGCGTCGGGCGCTCCTGTTCTGCGGTCAAGGTCAGTCCGGTGTTGGACGAGTAGCTGACGAACGGAACCTGGTTGGTGATGGCCGCGCTGCGCACACCGGGAACAGCGCGCAATGCCGCAAGGTCCTCCTGGGTACGGACGTCTGCATTTGTCTGCGTCCCGATGCCATCCAGCCTGATGCTGAGCAATTCCTCTTCTGCGATGCCGCTGGCGCGATGGAGGGTTTCCACACGGTTGCCGATCAGGAACAGCGAATTGCAGATGATGGCGCAGGCCAGGGCGATCTCCAGCACGATCAGTGCGGCTGCGGTCTTGTGGCGGCGGAGGGTGGAAACGATAGGGCGGATGTCCATGGGGCTGACCTTCGATGGATGGGCGTGGCGCTCCGCATTGCGGAGGGCAAAAGGATCAGGAGGATTTGAGCTGCAACGCGGGGGCGACCTGGATGGCGCGCCACGACGGCAATATGCCGGCGATCAGGCTCGCGGCGAGCGCGATCGCGAACGTCAGCAGCAACATGCTGATGTCCAGGTGCGCCAGTGCCGCATAGTCCACCGGCTGCTGGCGTACGGCCCACAACCCCAGCCACGCCAAAGCCAGTCCGCAGATGCCGCCGACCAGGCCGATGGTTCCCGCCTCCACCAGGCATTGCGCAAAGATCGCGCCTCGCGATGCTCCGAGTGCACGGCGCACTCCGATCTCTCCGCTGCGGCGCAGGAACTTCGCCAACAGCAGCCCCACGGTGTTGAGCAGACACACCAGCAGAAAGCCCATCGCCAGCCAAAGCTGCAGGCGGACATCGCTGGGAACGACCTTGTTGTGATCCAGCCATTCCATCACATTGCGCAGGCGCACATTGTTCGGCCGCGTGAAACGTCCGGAGGCGCGTTGCTGATCGGAGTAGTTCTCCAGGTAGGCCTTGTAGTCGCTTGCCTGCTTGGCGTTCTCAAGTTCCACCCAGTACTGCACCCAGCTGCAGGGCGCATTGAGTGCGGTGGAATCACCACCCTCGACCTTGCCGTAGCAGTTGGTTCCGCCGGCATGGGTCATCTTCAAGTCCATCGCAACGCTGAAGGGCACGTAGAGTTGTTCGTTGGAACCATAGGTGTCGGTGATGTCGTAAAAACGTGGATTGAGCTTCCATGCATCCAAGACGCCGACGATCCGGAAGGTGTTCTTGTCGATGCGCAGGTCGCGCCCGACGCTATTACCTCCGTCAAACAGCTTGTCGTTCAGCGACCTGCTGATTACCACAACGCGTTCATGTCGCTCGTCGCTGGCACTTGACCAGCCCTGGCCGTAAAGAAACGGTGTGTCGAACATTGGGAAAAAATCTGCTGAAGTGAAACGTGATTCCAGCTTGAACGGGCTCAGCCCACTTCGCTGTGGTTCGATCGCCACGTTCCCGCCTGTCATCATTGCCTGGCGCACGGCGCGCTTTTCGCGCAGCAGTGTTTCAGCGTCGAAGCGGGTGGACTGATAGTCGGGATCTTCTCCCGGTTGATAGCCGGACTTCGGTTGCGCATCGACTTGTACATAGAACAACCGGTCGCTCTTCTGCGGAATCGGATCGCCCGACAGCACATAGAACACCGTCAATGTGGTCATGCTGGCGCCGATGCCGAGCGCGATGGCCAGCACCATCAGCGCGGTGAGCACCTTGTTGCGGCGGAAGCTGCGTAAGGCAAGATTGAAGTAGTAGCCGAACATGGATGTGCCTCTTACTCGGCCAGGGTGGCGGCGCTGTCGCGCGCGCGCATCAGGGTGGGGTTGCGTTCCAGGTCGGTGGCCTGGCCGTCGACGATATGCACGTTGCGCTGCGCGCGTGCGGCCAGTTCCGGGTCGTGGGTGACCATGACGATGGTGGTGCCCTGGCTGTTGATCTCTTCCAGCAGTTCCATCACCCCGCGTGCCATCTGCGAGTCCAGGTTGCCGGTGGGTTCGTCGGCCAGCAACAGGCGCGGGCTGCCGGCCAGCGCACGCGCGATGGCGGCACGCTGCTGCTGGCCACCGGACAGCTCGGTGGGGTAGTGCTTCAAGCGCGAGCCCAGGCCGACCTTGGTCAAGGCTTCTTCGATGCGCTGCTTGCGCTCGGCCGCGGCCATGCCGCGATAGCGCAGCGGCACATCGACGTTGTCGAACAGGTTGAGATCGGGAATCAGATTGAAGCCCTGGAAGATGAAACCGATCTTGCGGTTGCGCAAGCGCGAACGCGCGTCGTCGGACAGGTGGCTGACGTCTTCGCCGTCGAGCAGGTACTGCCCGCTGGTGAAGGTCTCCAGCAGCCCGGCCAGGTTGAGGAAGGTGGTCTTGCCCGAGCCGGAGGGGCCGGTGACCGCAACGAATTCTCCTTCGCGCACATGCAGGTCCAGCGAGCGCAGCGCGTGCGTTTCCACCTGTTCGGTGCGGAAGACCTTGGAGACCGATTGCATCTTGAGCATTGCCGATTCCTTTACGAAGAAGGTGTGTGCGAAAGAGATTGAGAGTGGCTGACAAACCGTGGCGAGCAGCCTGACGGCTGCGCAGCAGGTGCTGGCCGCCTTTAGTGAACGGTGACGCGCGGTGCATCCCCGAAGTTGTCTGCACCGGAGACCACCACGCGGTCGCCGACCTGCAGCCCGGACAGCACCTGCACCTCGCCCAGGCTGCTGACACCCATGCGCACCGGACGGCGCACCGCGGTGTTGCCATCCATCACATAGGCGTAGCTGCCGCCGGATTGTTCGACGAACGGGCCGCGCTCGACCTTGAGCACGTTGCGGCGCGTGTCCATCACCACGCGTGCGCTCATGCGCTGGCTCTGGCGCAGGCCCGGCGGCTGCTTGTCGGAAAAGCGGATGCGCGCGGTGACTTCGCCATTGACCACTTCCGGCGACACCGCCGAGATCGCGCCCGGGAACGGTTCGCCGCTGCCGCTGGTGAGCTGCGCCGGCATGCCGATCGCCAGATCGCGCGCAAAACTTTCCGGCACCTTGATCTCCACTTCGAACTTGGACAGGTCCACCACACCCAGGATCGGCGCGTTCGCCGCGACCTGGGTGTGCTGCACCGCCTGCACCTGGCCGACCTGGCCATCGAACGGCGACAGCAGCGTGAGCGCATCGACCTGGCGCTGCACCTCGGCCACCACCGCGCGCTGGCGGTCGGCGAGCAGGCGCTTGTTGCGCGAATCCAGGTCCGCGCCCTGGCTCTTCAGCGACGCATCCCGCTGGGCGTGCTGCAGGTCGATGTCGGTCTTCTTCAAGGTGTCCTGCGCCTTGGCCAGCTCCACCTGCGGCACCGCGCCGCCATCGTAGCCGCGCTGGTAGCGCTCCAGGTCGCGCGCGGCGGCCTGCTTGTCGATCTTGGCCTGGTCAGTGAGCTTGCTGGCCGTGGCGCGAGCCAGGGTGGCATCCAGGGCGGCGCGGCTGGACTCGGCTTCCAGCCCTGCCAGGGTGGCCTGCTCCTGCGCCAGCTTGCTGCGCAGCTCCGGGCTGTCGATGCGGGCCAGCTCCTGGCCCTGCTTGACCACGTCGCCGGCCACCACGCTCAGCGTCACCGTGCCGGCCGAGATGGCGTACAGCACGGGGCTGTTGGCGGCGATGACGCGCCCGTCGGCGGCGATGTCGCGCACCAGGTCGCCCTGGCTGACCGTGGCGATCCGCACCCGGCTGGCATCGAACGAGCGGCTGCCGGCGCTCCACGCGGTGACTGCCCAGCCGATGCCGGCCAATACCGCGACCACCGCGATGCCGGGCCATAGCCAGCGGCGCCAGGGCGCGCTCTGGGCGGGTGTACGGAGAACCTGGTCCTGGGCGGAGGTATCGCGAATCATGGTCGGCTGGCTCGGTGGCGTCACTGCGATAAAGCAGGACGTGTGCCAACCTACAAGTCATTGAATGTATTCGATTTTAGATGTTTTCGGCCGGTGTCCGCAGTGTCCGCGGACACCGGTGCGGACACGCTGTCCGGGCATGGTCATGCAGCGGACAAGAGCGGACACGCTAAAATGCCCGGCTTCGTCCTCAAGGGTTGTCCTATGTGCGGCATTGTCGGAGCGATCGCCGGGCGCGATGTGGTCCCGGTCCTGATCGAAGGACTCAAGCGCCTTGAGTACCGCGGCTACGATTCCTCCGGCATCGCCGTGCTCGATGGCGCGCAGGTACGCCGCGTGCGCCGCACCGGGCGCGTGGCGGAGATGGCGCAGGCGGCGCAGGCCGAGCAGTTCGGCGCGACGCTGGGCATCGGCCACACCCGCTGGGCCACCCATGGCGGCGTCACCGAGGCCAATGCGCACCCGCACATCAGTGACGGCGTGGCACTGGTGCACAACGGCATCATCGAAAACCACGAACAGCAGCGTGAGAAGCTGCGCGCGCTGGGCTACACCTTCGAGTCGCAGACCGATACCGAAGTGATCGCGCACCTGATCCATCACCATCTGGGCAGCGCAGGCGACCTGTTGACCGCGCTGCAGCGCACCGTCAAGGAGCTCACCGGTGCCTACGCGCTGGCGGTGATGAGCCAGGCCGAACCGGAGCGCTTCGTCTGCGCGCGCATGGGCTGCCCGCTGCTGATCGGCGTGGGCGAGGGCGAGAACTTCGTCGCCTCCGATGTCTCGGCCATCGTGCAGGCCACCCGCCAGGTGATCTTCCTGGAAGAGGGCGACACCGCCGACCTGCGCCGCGATGGCGTGCGCATCTTCGATGGCAACGACGCGCCGGTCGAGCGCCCGCTGCACCTGTCGGATGTGTCGCTGGCATCGCTGGAACTGGGCCCGTTCCGCCATTTCATGCAGAAGGAAATCCACGAGCAGCCGCGTGCGCTGGCCGACACCATCGAGGCGGCGATCGATGCCAAGGGCTTCCCCGCGTCATTGTTCGGGCCCAATGCCGAAGCGGTGTTGCGCGACATCGAAGGCGTGCAGATCCTGGCCTGCGGCACCAGCTACTACGCCGGCATGACCGCGCGCTACTGGATCGAAGCCATCGCCGGGCTGCCATGCAGCGTGGAGATCGCCAGCGAATACCGCTACCGCGCCGCCTATGCCAATCCCAGGCACCTGATCGTCACCATCTCCCAGTCCGGCGAAACGCTGGACACGATGGAGGCGCTGAAATACGCCAAATCGCTGGGGCACCTGCACACCTTGTCGATCTGCAACGTGCCCGAAAGCGCGATTCCGCGCGCCAGCGAGCTGGTCTGCTACACGCGTGCCGGCGCCGAGATCGGCGTGGCCTCGACCAAGGCGTTCACCACCCAGCTGGCGGTGTTGTTCCAGCTGACCATGGTGCTGGGCAAGTTGCAGGAGCGCATCAGCGAGGCCGAGGAAGCGGAGTATCTGGAGCAGCTGCGCTTCCTGCCGGGCAGCGTGCAGCACGCGCTGAATCTGGAGCCGCAGATCATGGCCTGGGCCGAGCGTTTTTCGGCCAAGGAAAACGCATTGTTTCTCGGCCGCGGCCTGCATTACCCGATCGCGCTGGAAGGCGCGCTCAAGCTCAAGGAAATCTCCTATATCCACGCCGAGGCGTATCCGGCCGGCGAGTTGAAGCACGGCCCGCTGGCCCTGGTGGACGCGGCGATGCCGGTGGTGGTGATCGCGCCGAACGATCGCCTGCTGGAAAAGGTCAAATCCAACATGCAGGAAGTGCGCGCCCGTGGCGGCGAGCTGTTCGTGTTCGCCGATCAGGACAGCCACTTCAGCGAGTCCGAAGGCGTGCACGTGATCCGCACCCCGCGCCACGCCGGCGTGCTGTCGCCGGTGATCCACACCATCCCGGTGCAGTTGCTGGCCTACCACACCGCACTGGCGCGCGGCACCGATGTGGACAAGCCGCGTAACCTGGCCAAATCGGTGACGGTGGAGTAGCGCGGCCGATCGAGGGGGCTGCGCTCGCCGCGATCAGCGTCGCCGCCGCCGGGTGCGGCATCTCCCTGCATGCGCTGTGGCTCGGTGCGCATGCCCAACGACTGCCCGCCCTGTTTCTTTGTCGCGATTGCCTGCAGCCTGCGGACATCGGTGGCGTTGCTGGGGCCCGCGTCGGTATCGCCCAGTGGCCGCGTGGAGGCGTGTTTCGCAACGCGCCCGGGTCGCTGCCGGTGCCGCAGCAACCCCAGCTTGGCAGACTGCCGCTCCGGCTGCCAACGTGATGGCCCAGGTTATGCATACGCTTCCTGCGAGGGTCCCATCACGCAGGAGGACGTATGCACGAGTCTTTCAAACAGGGCGCACCGGCGGAATTGTGGCAGGCGTTGGTACGTGAGGCGGGGCAGCGGATTGCACAGCCGCTGGACGAATCGCGCGAGCACTATCTGGTTTTCGTGTTGCTGCGCCTGCAGCGCGATGCGCAGCTGTTTTCGCGCACGCAGGCCCTGGCCTGGTTGCACGCGCACGAACAGACCGGCAGTCTGCGGGCCGATGCATTGCGCGACATCGGTGATCAATGCCTGCTGATTGCAGGCCTGTTTCCCGGGATTGCGCAGCACCGGCGGCTCAGCGTCGACTACTTCATCGCGTTGGGCCGCGGCGCGTATTTCGAAGTGGCCGACAGCGTTACAGCGATGCGGGTCTGTTCGCGCAGTTGGCCGCCACCTATCGCGAGTTGGTCCGCACGCTTGCGGCGCTGCGCCCGCCGCGCGAGTGGCAGCGCAGTCACGGCGGGCTGCTGCATGCGTAGATAAGCGTCACTTCCGGGGCCGTCCCTACAGCTGTGGGGACCGCCCCGACTGCCAATTGCGCATGATGCGCTCACACTAAGTTCGCAACTGAGCGTTCTAGCCGACTGCGGACCGTTGTCTGATGGACCAAAGCACTGTGCCGTTGATCGCTGTCCGCGCGATCTGACAGTGTCATGTCGCATTGCGTGGGGGACACGCAATGCGACGCTCTCCAGGGGAAGGAATCCATGAAAGCATTAATTGCAGTGGCGATCTCGGCGCTGAGCGGCGCCGCAATGGCCAGCGATGTTCCGCCCGGTTATGCGGGCGTGGGCGGCATGACCTTGCAGGACATCGACCCGGCCATCTATGCCTATCACTACGACCACGGCTTCGTTGGCGAAGACGCGATGGGGTGGGATCCGGCGCTGCAGTTCGCCTGGTCGCGCATCGCTGCGGCCAAGGTCTGCGGCCAGCAGCCTGTCGGGCAGGACGCCATCGTTGCCAGGCTGGTTGCGCAGTACGGCCAGGATGCGGCCGTGCATCAAGTCAACGGCATCGCATTTCATGAAGTGCAGATGCGTGCCTCCAGCGCGTTCTGTACCGCCACCCGTGGTGCCGAGGCGGTGGCAGTGGTGCGCGCATTTGCCAACGGCGATTTTTCGACGGCAACGACCTATGCCGCGGCTGCAGTTGCCGGCACGCTGTCGGTCGCCGAGAAAGAGCAACAGCCCTCCGCACAGACGCAGGGCGATGCCGACGCAGCCATTGCACCATCGGCGGATTGGGCGTTGCAGCTGCCGTTGCATGCCAGCATGCGCGTGGGGTCTAACGGCCTGCCCAACGGCGACGAAATGTTGCGCGTGGTGCGGCGCGGGCACACCGGGGCAGTGGTGGGCCTGCAGATCGCCACCAGCCTGTTCACACGCGGCGTCGCAGTGTCGGCCTTCGGCAAGGGGCAGCTGAAAGGCGAAAGGATGGAGGGCGTGGGCAATCCCGGCTATCAACTGCAGCGCGATGCGGTCAATGCGCGCCTGAAGAGCTACTTCACCGGACATCCGGCAGCACTGCCGGCAGAACCGTTCCCGCTGCAGGTCCTGATGTCCGACTGGCTGCTCGTCTACCAGAGCCTGGCCGATACCAAGTCGCCCTACGAGTTGCGCTACGCGGTGACGATCGGCGGTGAACGCTCCGGACTGTTGAAGCGCAAGGCGAGTCCGGTCAATCTGGACTGCGCGCCCACACCGCGCACCGCATCGCTCGAGGAGTGGGAGGCAAACGACTACGCGCTGGTCAAGCAGGCCGCACAGGCCTACAGCGAGGAATGCGCCACAAAATTTGCCGAGCAGTTACCGCAGTGGTTCCCGGATAGAGAGGCAGTTGCCACCTCCAACTGAGGTAACGCGTGATGCCGCAGGATGGCGCCTGCATCTGGGAAGAGCTACCAGAACTACTGCGCCGCCGTCAGGCGGGCGCGGCCGGTGCTCGGAATCGGCATGTGCCACTCGTACGTTCCGGTTCTGAGCGCGCCGTCCGCACCCACCTGATGACCACGCGCTAGGTTGCGTTAGTCGCTGGAAGTGCGCTGCGCGCATCCAACCGGGTGGGCGTTCTCTGCCGACATGCCCTGCTCGAAAGCGAAATACCGACAGTGCATGTGCTTGAAACAAGAATGCCCGGGAGCCCGGGCATTTTGTTGTGCGTTACGCCAGCGGCGTATTGGAAATGATCTCCACCCAGTAGCCGTCCGGGTCCTTGATGAAGGCCAGGTGCTTCATGCGGCCGTCTTCCAGGCGTTTCTGGTACGGCACGTTGAGGCTGTCGAAACGTGCGCAGGCGGCGTGGATGTCGGGCACCGAGATGCAGATGTGGCCGAAGCCGCGCGGGTCGCTGTTGCCGTCGTGGTAGACCGGGCCGTCTTGGGTTTCGGTGCCGTGGTTGTGGGTGAGTTCGAGCACGCCTGGGATGCCGGCCATCCACAGCCGGCGCGCGGCATCGTCGTCGGGGATCGCGGTGCCGTCGGGCAGCAGGGCCAGGAAGTACAGGCTGAACTGCGCATCCGGAAAATCACGTGCGTCCAGCAAGCGGAAGCCCAGCACGCGCGTGTAGAAATCCAGCGAACGCTGCGCATCCTTGACGCGCAGCATGGTGTGGTTGAACACGAAACCGGCAGTGTCGGCAGGTGCGGCGCTGGCGCCGGGGACGTGTTGCAGGTCGGTCAAAGGCATTGCGGTCTCCTCGATGGAATGCGGGGGCAGGTCATGCTGCACTGGAGGTGGATGTTAGCGGGGCAATGGTTGTCGGTATGTCTGCACCGTGCGCGTCGGTGGTCTGGCGTCGCTCTGTGGTCGATCGTGCGACAGCGCGACCTGCCTTGTTCAAGGTCGTGGCATGGGCCTGCATCCGAGTCCGAACGGTCAGGCCCATGCGCACAGCGGTTGTCTCAGAACCAGATGCGCAGGCCGGCAACAAACCGGCTGTCGCGTGCAGGCTCATCGTCGATCGCGGCGCGGCGGGCGGTGTCGCCGAAACTGCGGCTGTGCACCCAGCCGATGTAGGGGGCGAAGCGGCGGGTGATTTCGTAGCGCAGCCGCAGGCCCACCTCGACCTGCTCCAGCCCGCTGCCGACGCCGCGCCGGTCATCGTCGGTGAGGGCGATATCGGCTTCCACGCGCGGCTGCAGGATCAGCCGATTGGTGAGCAGCACCTCGTATTCGCCCTCCAGTCGCAGCGCGGCACGGCTGCCGCTGCCGATATAGAGCGTGGCTTCGGTCTCGAACTTGTAGGGCGCCAGGCCCTGCACGCCGAAGGCGGCCCAACTGCGCTGCTCACCCGCTCCGATGTCCTGACGTGCGCCGACCAGCAGGTCCCACCACGGCGAGATGGCGTGGCCATAGAACGCCTCCACCGATGCGGCCTGCGTGCGCCCGTCCTGCCGCTCGCCTTCGCTGCGCAACCAGAGCCGGTCGATATCGCCGCCGATCCAGGCGCGCGCTTCCCAGTCCTGGCCACTGCCGCGCGTGGTGTCGAAGGCTTCCAGTCGATCGAGCAACACGTAGTGATTGATGCCTGGCGCGTGCATCGCATGGTGCTGCAAGGGGGCGAATGCCGCCGCGATCTCCTCGGCAGTGGGCTCGGGGATCGGCGTACGTGGCAGTGCGCCGGTGCCGGGCGATGCCGGGGTTTGCGTCACCGCTTCGGCATGCGGCGCGTGCTCCATGTCGGAGTGATCCATCGCCCCGTGCTGTTGCCCGTGCTGCATCGACGCATGATCCATCGATGCATGATCCATTGCATCGTGGTCGCTGTCTGCCTGTGATTGCCGGGTGTGGTCCAGTTGTGGATTTGCAGAGGTCTGGTGTGCGGCGTGCTGGACATCGGCGTGCTGCATGCCTGCGTGGTGCATCGATGTCGGCGCTGCCGAAACGTCGGCCTGTACCGGGCGTTGCGCAGGCGTGCTGTCAGCAGCGTTTGCCGATGCAGTGCTGGAGTGCTGCGCGTGCTGCATCTGCGCATGCTCCATCTGCATCGCCTCTGCGCTCTGCTGCGCGGATGGCGGCGATGCCTCCGTTGCGATGGATGTCTGCGGCTGGGCCGCCGTTGCCTGGTCGGCTATCTGCATTGCATGTGCGCCGTCGGCATGCGCGGATGACTCCATCGCCGCATGCTGATGCTCCTGTGCAGTGGCCGATGCGCTCAACAACAGCGCGAGCAGCGCCATGTATTGCATCCGTAGCGTACTCATGCCTCCACCCGCACTTCGCGCATCATGCCCGCTTCCATGTGGTACAGCAGATGGCAGTGGTAGGCCCAGCGACCCAGCGCATCGGCGCGGACGCGATAGCTGCGGCGTGTGCCGGGCGGCATGTCGATGGTGTGCTTGCGCACCTGGAAATTGCCATCGGCGTCTTCCAGATCGCTCCACATGCCGTGCAGATGGATGGGGTGCTGCATCATGGTGTCGTTGACCAGCACGATGCGCAGCCGCTCGCCGTACTGCAGCCGCAAGGGCTCTGCCGAGGCGAAGGCGATGCCGTCGAACGACCAGGCGAATTTTTCCATATGCCCGGTCAGATGCAGTTCGATCTCGCGCCCGGGCTCGCGTCCATCCGGATCCTCGAACAGGCTGTGCAGGTCGGCGTAGCGCAGCACCCGGCGGCCGTTGTCGCGCAGGCCAACCCCGGGATCGTCCAGGCGCGGTGAAGTGGCATTGCTGCGCATGTCGATCAGCGGGTTGCCGTCTTCGCTGGCAGGGTGGTGCGGTGTCTTGCGCTGCGCATCGCCGCTTGCATGCCCGTGCATCTGTGCGGCTGGCATCGGCATTGCCATCGCGTGCGCCGCATGCGGGTCACTGTGCGGCGTGTCGGCGCCGTGCATGGCGTGACCTGCATGCGCCATGCCATCGCCGTGCCCCATGTCCTGCATGGTGAGGATCGCGCGTGGGTCCAGCGCGGGAATCGGTGCCTGCAGTCCCTGCCGCACCGCCAGCGTGCCGCAGGCGAATCCGGTGCGGCCCATGTCCTGCGCGAACAAGGTAAACGCGTCCTGGCCGATGGGCTCGACAAGCACGTCGAAGGTCTCGGCCGCCGCAATGCGCAGCTCGTCCACGCTGACCGGATGCACGTGCTGGCCGTCGGCGGCCACCACGGTCATGCGCAGGCCGGGGATGCGGATGTCGAAGTAGGTCATCGACGAGCCGTTGATGAAACGCAGCAGTACCTTCTCGCCAGGCTTGAACAGGCCGGTCCAGTTGCCGGCCGGGGCGACGCCGTTGAGCAGGTAGGTGTAGGTGTTGGCGTTGACGTCGGACAGGTCGGTCGGGGTCATGCGCATGCGCCCCCACATGCCGCGGTCGGCCAGCGTTGCGCGCAGGCCGTCGTCGCGCGCATCGCGCAGGAAATCGCCCACCGTGCGCTGCGCGTAATTGTCGTGGCTGGGCATCTGCTTGAGCCGCCGGAACAGCGCGGCCGGGTCCAGGTCGGTCCAGTCCGAGAGCAGCACCACATGCTCGCGATCGTGCCGATACGGCGGCGGTGTCAGCGGGTCGATGACGATCGCGCCGTACAGGCCGGCCTGTTCCTGAAACATCGAATGGCTGTGATACCAGTAGGTGCCGGACTGGCGCAGCGCGAAGCGGTAGTGGTACTCCTGGCCCGGCGCGATGCCGTCGAAACTCATCCCCGGCACGCCGTCCATGTTGGCCGGCAGCAACAGGCCGTGCCAGTGCACCGAGGTGGGTTGGTCGGCCAGCGCGTTGCGCACGCGCACGCTGACCGTGTCGCCTTCGCGCCAGCGCAGCGTGGGGGCCGGCAGGCTCTGGTTGACGGTGATGGCGGGGCGGCGGCGCCCGGTGAGGTTGACCGGCATGCGGCCGATCTGCAGCGTCTGGCTGCTGCCGCGCAGGACCGGCGTGCTCACCGGGTTGGACGCACGCGCATCGCTGCGCCACAGGCCGGTGGTGGCGGCGACACCGCCCAGGGCCATGCCCTGAACGAAGCGGCGTCGGCTCAGGCCGCCGTTGGAGGGTGGATCGAAACAATTGGGATCGAAAGACATGACATCTCCGCTGCGGCCCACCGATGAAGGCGGACGCATCGCATCGCTTAGAAACCCCGCGCAGCAAGCGCGCGGACCCGATGACGGCCAAGGCCGTCAGCGCTCAGGCGATGGGAGGTCGAACGGGTTGCTCGGGCACCGGGCTGCCGCGCCCTTCGGCCAGGGTGGCAGGCAGGGTGGCGCGGCCAGGCAGGCCGGCGGGCACCGCAGGCAGGGTCAGCAAGGCGAGGCTGCAGTGCTGCAGGCAGTCGCAGCTGCCCAGCTTGCAGCAGTCGGCCGCGTGCGCGTGCCGGGTTTTATCGGGGGGATGCGCCGCATCCGGCGGCGGCATGTCGGCATGGCACGGCATCGCGGCCGGCATCGACGCGTGCGCCATCGACGCGGTCGCAACCGCCCCGGCCGACGCCATCCCCGGCAGCGCCATGCCCACCGACGCCCACGCGCCGGTGGCCGTATTGGCAACCAGGCACAGGCACAGCAGCAGGCGGAGCAGGCAACGCAGCACGGGCAGTCAGGGCGGGCAGTCGGGTGCGACGAGCATAGCACCGGCTCCCAGCTGTCCGCCCGATGACCCGCCTGCCGTGGCCGCGCGCCCGGCAGCGGTAGAATTGACGCTTCCTTCGCCGCACAGTCCTGCCATGTCGCAGCGCCAGTGGGTGGCCGCCGCCATCCAGAAGATCGAGGCCGATTTCAACCGTTCGGCCGACACCCATCTGATTCCGATGGACCTGCCGGGTTTTCCGGGCATCGACCTGTATTTCAAGGACGAGTCCAGCCACCCGACCGGCAGCCTCAAGCACCGGCTGGCGCGCTCGCTGTTCCTGTACGCGCTGACCAACGGCTGGCTGCGGGCCGGGCGGCCGGTGATCGAGGCCTCCAGTGGCTCGACCGCCATCTCCGAGGCCTACTTCGCGCGGCTGCTGGGGGTGCCCTTCATCGCGGTGATGCCGGCCTCGACCTCGCCGGAAAAGATCGCCGCGATTCAATTCCAGGGCGGCCGCTGCCATCTGGTCGAGCGTGCCTGCGATCTGGACAGCGCCTCGCACCAGCTCGCGCGCGAGACCGGCGGTCATTTCATGGACCAGTTCACCTACGCCGAGCGCGCCACCGACTGGCGCGCCAACAACAACATCGCCGAATCGATCTTCAAGCAGCTGGCCGAGGAGCCGCATCCGATTCCCGACTGGATTGTCTGCAGCCCCGGCACCGGCGGCACCAGCGCCACGCTCGGCCGCTATGTGCGCTACCGGCGCCACGCCACCCGCATCCTCTGCGCCGACCCGGAAGTGTCGGTGTTCTTCGACGGCTATTGCCGCGCGGTGGACGGGCAGTGCCCCAAGGAGCTGGCCATCACCGGCGGCTCGCGCATCGAAGGCATCGGCCGCCCGCGGGTGGAGTCCAGCTTCATCGCCAGCTGCGTGGACGTGATGATCAAGGTGCCCGACGCCCTGAGCCTGGCCGCCATGCGCCATGTCAGCGCCACGCTCGGCCGCCGCGTCGGTGGCTCCACCGGCACCAACTTCGTCGGCGTGCTGCAGGCCGCCCAGCGCATGCGCCAGGCCGGCCGCAGCGGCTCCATCGTCACCATCCTGTGCGATGCCGGCGAGCGCTATGCGCACAGCTATTACGACCCGGCCTGGTACGTGGCGCGCGACATCGACGTCACCGACAGCGATGCGGCCATTGCCATCGCCGTCAACGGCGGCGACTTGCCTGCGCTGCCTTGTGCGGCGCTGGAATGACCGCCATATCCGATCAGCTGCTGGCAAAACCGCTGCCTCTGGCAGCGTCTGCCACCCCTCGCCCTGATTCCTGATCCAGTCCATCGCCGGAGCGCCCCATGACCAACCCGCTGCTCGACCTGTCCGGACTGCCGTCCTTCGATGCGATCCGCCCAGAACACGTGGGCCCGGCAATCGATCAACTGCTGGCCGAGGCCGAGGCCGCGGTGAAAGCGGCCGAGCAGGTCAGCCCGGTCAGCTGGGACAGCTTCGTGGTGCCGCTGGACGATGCTACCGAGCGGCTGTGGCGTGCCTGGGGCCAGGTCGGCCATCTGCAGGCGGTGGTCAACACGCCGGAGCTGCGCGAGGCCTACAACAACAATCTGCCCAAGCTCAGCCGCTTCGGCAGTGCGCTGGCGCAGAACCTGGCGCTGTATGCGCAGTACAAGGCGCTGGCCGAAGCGCCGGAAGCCGCGCACTACGACGCCGCGCGGCGCAAGGTGCTGGAGAACGCGCTGCGCGATTTCCGCCTCGGCGGTGCCGAGCTCGATGACGCGTCCAAGGCGCGGTTTGCGCAGGTCCAGGAAGAACTGTCCGCACTGGCCGCCAAGTTTTCGCAGAACGTGCTCGATGCCACCGATGCATGGTCGTACGTGAGCGAGGACGCAACCGAGCTGTCTGGCCTGCCGGCCGAGGTGGTCGCCGCTGCACGCGCGGCCGCGGAAAAGGACGGCGTGCCGGGCTGGAAGCTGACCTTGCAGATGCCGTGCTATCTGCCGGTGCAGACCGATGCGGACAATCGCGAGTTGCGCGCGCGGCTGTATCGCGCCAACGCCGAGCGCGCCTCCGAGTTCGGCGATGCCGCGCTGGACAACAGCGCCAATATCGATCGTATCCTGGCCCTGCGCGCCGAACTGGCGCAGCTGCTCGGCTTTGCCAGTTACGCGGAGTATTCGGTCGCCACCAAGATGGCGCAAAGCCCGGATGAAGTGATGGGCTTCCTGCGCGATCTGGCAGTGCGCGCCAGGCCGTATGCGCAACGCGACCGTGCCGAGCTCGAAGCCTTCGCCCGCGACGAACTTGGCCTGGACCAATTGCAGGCCTGGGATCTGGCCTACGCCTCCGAAAAACTCAAGCAGGCGCGCTACAGCTTCTCCGAGCAGGAGGTGAAGCAGTACTTCACCGAGCCCAAGGTGCTGGCCGGTCTGTTCGATGTGATCCACAGCCTGTATGGCCTGACCGTCAAGCCCGACCGCGCGCCGGTCTGGCATGCGGATGTGCGCTTCTATCGTCTGGAAGACGCGCAGGGCGAGCTGGTCGGCCAGTTCTATCTGGATCTGTACGCGCGCGAAGGCAAGCGTGGCGGCGCGTGGATGGACGATTGCCGCAACCGCCGCGACACCGCCAACGGCGTGCAGACGCCGCTGGTGTATCTGGTGTGCAACTTCGGCCGCGGCAGTGGCGATACGCCGGCCACGTTCCGGCATGGCGAAGTCACCACGCTGTTCCATGAAATGGGCCACGGCCTGCATCAGTTGCTGACGCGCATCGGCGAGTTGGGCGTGGCCGGTATCAACGGCGTGGAATGGGACGCGGTGGAACTGCCGAGCCAGTTCATGGAGAACTTCTGCTGGGAATGGGAGCGCGTGCAGGCGATGACCGCGCACGTGCAGACCGGCGAGCCGCTGCCGCGCAACCTGTTCGACCGGCTGCTGGCTGCACGCAATTTCCAGAGCGGCATGTTCACCGTGCGCCAGCTGGAATTTGCGTTGTTCGACATGCAGCTGCACAGCAGCTTCGACCCGACCCAGGACAACGTGCTGCAGCTGATCGAGCGCGTGCGCGACGAGGTGGCGGTCAACCGCCCGCCGGCATGGAATCGCTTCCCGCACCAGTTCAGCCACATCTTCGCCGGCGGTTATGCAGCCGGTTACTACAGCTACAAGTGGGCCGAAGTGCTCAGCGCCGATGCCTACGCCGCCTTCGAAGAAGCGCCCGAGCAGGTGGCCGACACCGGCGCGCGCTTCCGCCATGAAGTGCTATCGCGTGGCGGCAGCCGCAGCGCGGCCGACAACTTCCGCGCCTTCCGTGGGCGTGCGCCGAGCATTGATGCGCTGTTGCGGCACAACGGCATGGCCGGCTGAACCGGGAGTGGGGAATCGGGATTGGGGAGTGGCAAGAGCGATCTCTCCGCACACCGATCCCCAATTCCCAATTCCGCGCGGCGCCCGGCGCCGCGCCCTCACACCCGCCCGAACACCAGCGCCGCGTTGGTGCCGCCGAAGCCGAAGCTGTTGGACATCACCGTGTTCAACGTGGCGTCCTGGGTCTGTCGCAGGATCGGGAAACCTTCGGCGCGCGGGTCGAGTTCGTCGATATGCGCCGAGCCGGCCATGAAGCCGTCGCGCAGCATCAGCAGGCTGTAGATCGCCTCGTGTACGCTGGCCGCGCCCAAGGAATGGCCGGACAGCGCCTTGGTCGAGGACAGCGGCGGGATGTTGTCGCCGAACACCTCGCGTACCGCGCCCAGCTCGGTCACATCGCCCAGCGGCGTGGAGGTGCCGTGCGTGTTGAGGTAGTCGATCGGCTGCGTCAGGCCCTGCATGGCCATGTGCATGCAGCGCACCGCACCTTCGCCGCTGGGCGCCACCATGTCGGCGCCATCGGAGGTCACGCCATAGCCGAGTAGTTCGGCATGGATGCGTGCGCCACGCGCGATGGCGTGGTCATAGTCTTCCAGCACCAGCATGCCGCCGCCGCTGCCGATGACAAAGCCGTCGCGCTGCGCATCGTAGGGCCGCGAGGCCACGGCGGGGCGATCGTTGAAGCCGGTGGACAGCGCGCCCATCGCATCGAACATCACGCTCATGGTCCAGTGCAGTTCTTCGCCGCCGCCGGCGAACATCACATCCTGCGCGCCGTGCCGGATCAGGTCCGCGGCCGCGCCGATGCAATGCGCCGAGGTCGCACACGCGGCCGACAGCGAATAGCTCAGGCCACGGATCTTGAACGCGGTCGCCAACGAAGCGGAGACCGACGAACACATCGTGCGCGGCACCATGTACGGGCCGACCTTGCGCACGCCACGGTTGCGCAGCAGATCGGCGGTTTCCACCTGCCATTGGCTGGACCCGCCACCGGAGCCGGCAATCAGGCCGGTGCGCAGGTCGCTGACCTGCTCGGCATCCAGTCCGGCATCGGCGATCGCATCGCGCATCGCCAGATAGGCGTAGGCCGAGGCATCGCCCATGAAGCGTTTGAGCTTGCGGTCGATCAGGCTGTCCAGATCCAGCGCCACCGCACCGCCGACCTGGCTGCGCAGGCCGGCGTCGGCATGATCGGGCAATGCGGTGATGCCCGAGCGGCTCTCGCGCAAGGCGCTGGAGACGGTGTCCAGATCATTGCCCAGGCAGGAAGTGATGCCCATTCCGGTGACGACGACGCGACGCATCAGAAATTCTCCGTTGAAGTGAACATGCCCACGCGCAGATCGTTGGCCGTGTAGATTTCGCGCCCGTCCACCAGCATGCGTGCATCGGACTGGGCCATCACCAGCTTGCGGTTGATCACGCGGCTGATATCGATTTCGTAACTGACCAATTTGGCGCTCGGCAACACCTGGCCGGTGAACTTGACCTCGCCGCAGCCCAGCGCGCGGCCGCGGCCTGCTGCGCCGATCCAGGTGAGGAAGAAGCCGGTCAGCTGCCACATCGCGTCCAGGCCCAGGCAGCCGGGCATCACCGGGTCGTCGATGAAGTGGCAGCCGAAGAACCATAGGTCCGGGCGCACGTCGAGTTCTGCGCGGATCAGGCCCTTGCCATGCGCGCCGCCGCTGTCGTTGATCTCGGTGATGCGGTCGAACATCAGCATCGGGTCGTTGGGCAGGCGGGCACTGTCGGCTCCGAACAATTCCCCGCGCGCGCTGGCCAGCAATTGGTCGCGCGAGTACGCACTTTGACGAGTCATGACGAACGTTTCCTGCAAGAAGCGAAAGGCGAGGCCGGCAAGGGTGCATGAGGGCGCGCGGTTCAATCAAACGTTTTATCCGTACGCATGCGTGCTGTTTTCAGCCGGTTGCGCAGTGCGGCAAGCATGTGTGGCAGACAGGGTCCAACGCGGATCACGGCATTCAGCGGAACGCGGTCAGGCATGCCTGTTCGGCGTGGATCGGCGCCCGGACAGACGCAGCAGAGCGTCCCGCCAGCGCTCGCGTCCGTTCGCGCCCGGGCTTGCGCGATGGCGCGGCGCAAGACGTGAGACGCGGCTGATTTATCATGGCCCGACGTTTTCGGAGAGATGCCAGCTTGATGCGCAAGATCGTGCACGTGGACATGGATGCGTTCTACGCGTCCGTGGAGCAACGTGACGATCCATCGCTGCGCGGCAAGCCGGTGGTGGTGGCCTGGCGCGGTGCGCGCTCGGTGGTGTGCGCGGCCTCGTACGAAGCGCGCACCTATGGCATCCGTTCGGCCATGCCCGCGCTGCGTGCCGAGCGCCTGTGTCCGGATGCGGTATTCGTGCCGCCGGATTTTGCGCGCTACAAGGCGGTGTCGCGGCAGGTGCGCGAGATCTTCCATCGCCACACCGATCTGGTCGAGCCGCTGTCCCTGGATGAAGCCTATCTGGATGTCACGCAAGCCAAGACCGGCATGCAGCTGGCCACCGAAATCGCGCAACTGATCCGCAGCCAGATCCGCGAGGAAACCCAGCTCACCGCATCGGCCGGCATCGCACCGAACAAGTTCCTGGCCAAGATCGCCTCGGATTGGCGCAAGCCCGACGGGCAGTTCGTCATCGCGCCCAGTCGTGTCGATGCGTTCCTGCTGCCGCTGCCGGTCAACCGCATTCCCGGCGTGGGCAAGGTGATGGATGGCAAGTTGGCCGCGTTGGGGATCGTCACCGTCAGCGATCTGCGGCTGCGTCCCCTGGAAGAGCTGCAAGCGCATTTCGGCAGCTTCGGGCAGAGCCTGTACCGCCGCGCACGCGGCATCGACGAGCGCCCGGTCGAGCCGGATCAGGAGGTGCAATCGGTGTCCTCGGAAGATACCTTCAGCGAGGACATCGCGCTGGAGGCACTGGATCCGCACATCCTGCGCCTGGCCGAAAAGACCTGGCTGGCCACGCGGCGCACCGAGCGCATCGGGCGCACCGTGGTCCTCAAGTTGAAGACCTCCAACTTCCGCATCCTGACCCGCTCGTACACGCCAGATCAGCCACCGGCTTCGCTGGAGGCATTGGCGGAGATCGCGCTGGCGCTGACCCGGCGCGTGGAGTTGCCCGACGACACGCGCTATCGCCTGGTCGGGGTGGGATTGAGCGGTTTCAGCGACGCGGAAGAGGGCGCGGTGCAGGGCGAGTTGTTCGGCGACATGCCGCCGGCGCAGTGAGCGCGTGGCGGCATGGCTGCTGCACCGCGGCCGCAGCGTGCGGTGCATGCAGCGATGACTGCAGCCACGCAGGCATCGACGCTGGCATCGGCCGTTCGCATCGCGCCACGGTGACGCGCCCTGAATCCCGCAGCTCGTACACTGCAGGCCGCTCCCCCAACGAGACTGTGCGCATGTTTCCGTATCCGCTGGTGATCTTCGACCTGGATGGCACGCTGGTGGACAGCGCACCCAATATCGCCGAAGCGCTCAATGCCACCTTGCGGGAACTCGGGCTGCAGCAGTTCAGCGAGGCGACGATCCGCAGCTGGATCGGCGAAGGCGTGCAGGTGCTGCTCGCCACCGCCTTGCGCGAAGCCGGCGGCAGCCACGATGCCGATACCGAGATGCCGCTGATGATGCGCCACTACCAGGCCAGCCTGCTGCACAACCCGCAGCTGTATCCCGGTGTTGCCGAGGCATTGGCCGGCCTGCGCGAGGCCGGTGCCACGCTGGCGCTATGCACCAACAAGCCCGCGCGTTTCATCGCACCGCTGCTCGAACACCTGGGCATCGCTGCGCATTTCAGTAGCGTGCTCGGCGGCGATTCGCTGCCGCAGCGCAAACCCGATGCAGCGCCGCTGCTGCACCTTGCCAGGCAGTTCGGGCACCCACCGCAGCAATGCCTGATGGTCGGCGATTCGGCCACCGACGCGGCGGCTGCAAACGCCGCGGCAATGCCGCTGGCGATGGTGCGTTACGGCTATCTGCGCGGCTTCGATGTGCAGAGCGCCGGTGCCGTGGCCATCATCGATGACATGCGGCAATTGCTGACGTTGAAGTAAGACGCGCAGTGTTGCCAGCGCGGATGCAGGCATCGTCCACACCGCGGCGCGGCAACCAATACCACCATCGGCTGGCGGCGTTTGTCGCCTTGAATGAAGGCCTTTCGCACGCTGGCCGCATCGTCGGCCAGCTAACGCGTACGGTTCTCCACCGGTGTGCGTCATTGGTGACGTCTGCGCTGCCGGAAGCGGCAATGCCTGCGTGCGACCATGCCAGCGCAGCGTTCCGATTTGAGAATGAATCGCATCTGTGTAGAATGCGCGGACAAGTTTGACTGCGTCAGCGCCGCGCATGCACGTCGTGCGCGGCGCTGCATGCATCACCCCCATCGTGTCACCTCAAGCCGTCGCCAGAGGTCCATCTCCTGTCGAGAGGTTTGAGAATGTCCGCATCACGCCGGTCATGGATGTCTGCGCCTGCACGTCGTCCCGTGTTGTCCCACCGTCAGCTGGTGCTGGCCATTGCTCTCGGTTGCGGCAGCTGCATCTGCAGCGCATCGGCCGAAGACGCGGCCGAGCCGCAGTCGCTGGACACCGTTCACGTCACCGCCGCGCAGATCGCACGCCAGGCCTTGGGGTCATCGGTGATCACCGCCGAAGACATCGAACGGCGCCCACCGGTCAACGATCTGTCGCAGTTGCTGCGCACCATGCCGGGCGTCAACCTCACCGGCAACAGCGCCTCCGGCCAGTACGGCAACAACCGCCAGATCGATCTGCGCGGCATGGGCCCGGAAAACACGCTGATCCTGGTCGACGGCAAGCCGGTGGGATCGCGCGATGCGGTGCGCATGGGCCGCAGCGGCGAGCGCAATACGCGCGGCGACACCAACTGGGTGCCGGCCGAAGCGGTGGAGCGTATCGAAGTGCTGCGCGGCCCGGCCGCGGCACGTTACGGATCCGGTGCCTCCGGCGGTGTGGTCAACATCATCACCAAGAAGCCGACCGGCGACCTGACCGGCTCGATGACGGTGTTCGGACTGGTGCCGCAGCACAGTGCCGAAGGCGGTGGCCAGCGTGCCGGCTTCCAGCTCAGCGGGCCGCTGAGCGACACGTTCTCGTTCCGCCTGTATGGAAACCTCAACAAGACCGATCCGGATTCACTGGAGCTCAATCGCCGCTTTGCCAGCAGTGCCGCTGCGGTGCCGCCGGCCGGGCGCGAGGGCGTGCGCAACAAGGACATCAACGGCCTGCTGCGCTGGGATCCGATGGAAGGCCAGGTGATCGAACTCGATGCCGGCTTCAGCCGCCAGGGCAATCTGTACGCCGGTGATCGTGCGGTCAGCGCCGATGGCCTGGCCGGTGCCGATCTGGGCGCACTGTTCGGCAGCGAAACCAACACCATGATCCGCCGCACCGCCTCGCTGACCCATCGCGGCACCTGGGCGCTCGGTACCTCGCGCCTCACCGCCGCCTATGAAGGCACCGACAATACCCGCCTCAACGAAGGCCTGGCCGGCGGCCCCGAAGGCTCCATTGCCGCCAGCCTGCTCAATTCCACCGCCACGCTCGACAATCTCAACATCGACGGCGAGTTCAACATGCCGCTGCAGGCCTGGGCCGAGCAGGTACTGACGCTGGGCTTCGAGCGCCGCCAGAGTCGCCTCAGCGATGCGTATTCGATGTCGCAGACGGTGAGCGCCGGCGGCGGCTTTCCCGGTCTTGCCAATGGCACGCGCAGCCCACGCAGCGAGGCCACGCTCAACGCGGTGTATCTGGAAGACAACATCTACGCCAGCGAGCGGCTGACGCTGACGCCAGGTCTGCGGCTGGATCACCACAGCCAGTTCGGCAACAACCTCAGCCCCAGCCTCAACGTGCAGTACAAACTCAGCGAAGACTGGTTGCTCAAGGGCGGCATCGCGCGCGCCTTCAAGGCGCCCAACCTGTATCAGTCCAACGCCAATTATCTGTATTACACACGCGGCAATGGCTGCCCGGTGCTGTTCCCCAATCTTGGTTCGGGCTGCTATATCCAGGGCAACGACAACCTCGATCCGGAGACCAGCATCAACAAGGAGATCGGCATCGAGTGGGCACCGCAAACCGGTCACCATGCCTCGCTGACGTACTTCCATAACGCCTACGACAACAAGATCGTCGCCGGCATGACGCCGGTCGGTATCACCGTCGACCGGCGCGGGCAGGTGTTCCAGTGGACCAATGCATCGGAAGCGATCGTGCAGGGCGTGGAAGGTAATCTCACGTTGCCGCTGCTGGGCGAGCAGGGCCGCGAGCTGAAGTGGAACACCAATGTCACCTACATGATCGAGAACAAGAACACCGTGACCGATCAACCGCTGTCGGTGATCCCGGAATACACCGTCAACACCACGCTGGATTGGCAGCCGACCCAGGCCTTGTCGCTGCTGCTCACCGGGACCTTCTACGGCAAACAGGAGTCGGCCACGCAATCGAGCACCAGCGGCGGCGCCATCGCGCCCGACTCGCTCGACCCCTATGACCTGTGGGGCGTCAGTGCGCGTTACCGGATCACCCGCAAGGTCAGCGTGGGCGTCGGTGTGGACAATCTGTTCGACACCCGTCTGTTCCGCGAAGGCACCAACAACACCGGCGGCGCGGCGGGTGCAGCCACCTACAACGAACCCGGTCGCGCGTACTGGGCGAGCCTGAGTTTCGGTTTCTGACAGCGACGCGGCGCCGCGCGGGAACGTGCGCGCCGCAACAGGAGAGTGCAATGACCCGACAGCATCGTTGGCGGCTTGCGTGTGCCGCTGCGCTGATGTGGATCGCCGGCGCTGTGCCGGCGTTCGCACAGCCGGACCTGAGCCGCACGATCGGCAGCACCGTCGCCGATCGTCCCAGTGCCTCGTATGTGTTCAGCGCGTTGCGCCTGGATTCGGCCGATGGCCAGCGCCATTACCGCGTGCGCATCGCCACCCCCAAAGCTGCGCCACCGGCTGCGGGGTATCCGGTGGTGTATCTGCTGGATGGCAATGCCGCGCTGATGGAGCTGGATGAGCGCCTGCTCGACAGCCTGACCACCCACGGCGATGCGCCGGTGCTGGTGTTCATCGCCGACGACAGCGCATTGCGCATCGATGCGGTGGGGCGCAGCCTGGACTACACGCCTGCGCGCTACAGCGACGGGCGGGTGGAAACCGATCCGCTCGACCCGCAGCGCAGAACCGGCGGTGCGGCGGCGTTCGCGCAGCTGATCGCAACACGCATCCGCCCGCAGGTGGAAGCGCGCGTGGCGGTGGACCGTCAGCGGCAGACGCTGTGGGGCCATTCGTATGGCGGATTGTTCGTGCTGCAGGTGTTGCTGACGCAGCCGCAGCTATTCCAGCACTACGTCGCGGTCGATCCGTCGCTGTGGTGGGGCGATGGATTTATTGTCCAGCAGGCGCAGCGTGTGGTCGACCATGCACGGGAGGGTTTGGCAAGCACGCAGCCATCCAGGCGTCGGCTGACGCTGATGGCAGGCGAGGGCGCACCATCGGCGAACCAGGCAAAACCGGATCGCCCGGGGCGGCCGCGCGCGGATCCACAGGCCGCCCGACGCCTCGTCGTGCTGCTGTCGTCGTTACCCGGCCTCACCGCCGACTATCAACCGCTGCCAGGCCTTAGCCATGGCCAGACGTTGGGCGCATCGCTTGCGCCAACGTTGCGGGATGCAGCGACGCGTCGATGACGTCCCATCAAGCAGGCGTTTGAGGAGAACCCGCTCGACAAGCACGCTGCTGCGGATCGCAGTGTTGATGCCGCACGCATGCAGCGGTGACACCTCGGCGCAGGCACTCAATCGTCGCGCGTGTCGCTCTGGTCCGCAGTCTCGTCGTCTGCTTCGCCTATCTCACCGTGCGTATCGTCGTTGTCGGCGCGTGCGTAGTGCACGGTTTCCACCGGCCCACCAACCGCGCGGCCGCGCACCGGCAACAGCGCACTGGCCGCCTCGTATTCGGCCAGCAAGGCATGCCGGCGCGCTTCCGGCACGTCCTGCCAATGGCAGTCGGTCAATGCGCCTTCCAGCGAATACAGCAGGTTGAGGCTGGGCTTGAAGCCGGCGCGGCGCACTTTGACGAATGCGCCCACCGCGCCCACCGCCTGCAGATCCTGCTGCGTGCGCAGGCCGACCTGGCGCAGCCACGCCGCACTTTTCGGGCCGATGTTGCGCAGCCGTTCGGTGGTCACGTCAGCGCGCCGACAAAGACCTGGGCAATGGCTTCCAGGCCGCGCTGATCGTCGGCGTCGAAGCGATCCAGCTCCGGGCTGTCCAGATCCAGCACGCCGATCAGCGCATCGCCCTTGACCAGCGGAATCACCAACTCCGAGCGCGAGGCCGAATCGCAGGCGATATGCCCGGGGAAGGCATCCACGTCGGCAATGCGCTGACTCTGTCGGGTGCTGGCAGCCGCGCCGCACACGCCCTTGTCCAGCGGAATGCGCACGCAGGCCGGCAGGCCCTGGAACGGCCCCACCACCAGCTCGCGGCCGTCGTAGAAATAGAAGCCGGCCCAGTTGAGCGACGGCAACGCATTGAAGATCAGCGCGGCCAGGTTGGCGGCATTGGCGATCCGGTCCGGCTCGCCATGCACCAGGGCCTGGGCCTGGGCGGTGAGCTGGGCGTATTGTTCCGGCTTGCTGCCGGTCAGCGAAGAGGTTGCGAACATGGCCGAAGTTTAGCAGCGGCCATCCGCAGCGGCATTGCGACTCAGCCGCGCGTTCGGATCCGCACGCTATGCTGCGCGCCCCACGGCAACCGCGGCGCGGCCGCAGGAACACACGCATGCAGCTTCCGGCGTTGTATGTCACCGGCACCGACACCGGCATCGGCAAGACCATGGCCAGCACCGCGCTGCTGCACGCACTGCGCAGACAGGGCCACACGGCGGTCGGCATGAAGCCGGTGGCCAGCGGTTGCGAGCACACGCCGCAGGGCTGGCGCAACGAGGACGCGCTGGCGCTGCAGGCTGCCAGCGCCCCGCAACCCGACTACGCCACCCTCAATCCCTATGCCTTGCCGGCACCGCTGGCGCCGGAACTGGCCGCCGCCGATGTCGGCGTGAGCCTGTCGCTGGAGCCGATCGCCCAGGCCTTCGCGCAATTGCGCGCGCAGGCCGAGGTGGTGGTGGTGGAAGGTGTCGGCGGCTGGGCTGCGCCCTTGAGCGCCGATCTGGACCAGGCCGATCTGGTACGTGCGCTCAAGCTGCCCGTGGTGCTGGTGGTCGGCATCCGGCTGGGCTGCATCAATCACGCGCGCCTGAGCGCTGCGGCGATCGCTGCCGACGGGCTGGACTGCATCGGCTGGATCGCCAACGAGGTCGACCCGCAGATGGAGCGCATCGAGGAGAACATCGGCATGCTGCGCCAGCGCCTGGCGATGCCGTGCTGGGGCCGGATCGGCTGGCGGCCGGGCGCCGATGCCGCGGCGCAGTCGCTGGGGCTGCACGTGCCGGTCTGAGTGACGTTGGCGGTCTGGCGGCCGCGTCACTGCGACGCGGATCGCCAGATGCCGTCCCAGCCTTGCGCGCCGCCGGGGACTCACCCTGCGTCCCGGCGTTTCCAGTGCACCTGCGCCGCGCCGCGCCGTGATACCACCTGGTCAAATCGGTAGCACGCGCAATGCGCAGACAATAAAAAAGCCCGACAGAGGGAGGGATCTGTCGGGCCGGATTGCATGGGGGGAGGGACCCATGCAAAGACGCTGAATTTTTTGTTGGCGCTTACGTGCGCCGGGTCTTGCCTTTGGCGGCCTGCTCGCTGTTGGCCTCGAACTGCTGCTTGGCCAGTTGGCCGAGCGCATCGGATGCCTTCAATCCCAGTCCGACCACTTCCTGATTCACCGAAGCCAGCCGTTCCAGGTTGTCGCGGGCCAGTTGCAGCCCCTTCGGCCAGAGCGTCTGGTAGGCGCCAAGGTCGCGGGCCTGGGCAAACTCACCGAAGAAGCTGGTGGTCGCACTGACGTTGCGTTCGAGCGTCTTCAGCTGCAGGCCAAACGCGTTTTCCGCGTGTTCCATCGCCAACTGGTTGGCGCGTGCCGCTGCAGAGGCAAAGCTGTTGAAGCCGTTTTCGAACTGCGCCGACATTGCGAACCCCTTGGGGAAGGCTGTGACCGTTGTTGCGTTGCAGCATACGCGGATATTGCTGCGATGCAACACGTTTGCTGAAAATTTCCGAAATCGCCTGCGAAGCCTTTTGAAATCAATCCATTATCCCCGCCGTAAAAACGACAAGACCGCCCTGGAGGCGGCCTTGCGTCACACCACTGCGCTGCGTGATCAGCCGCGATAGCGGCAGCCGGAGGTGCAGGTTTCATGCACCACGATCTCGCTCAGCTGCGGCAGCGCCGGCTTGAGCTGGTCCCAGATCCAGATCGCCAGCCGCTCGCTGGTCGGGTTTTCCAGCCCCTCGATGTCATTGAGATAGTGGTGGTCCAGGCGGTCGTAGATCGGTTGGAAGGCGGCCTTGATGTCGCCGAAATCCATGATCCAGCCGGTCTCGGCGCCGGGTTCGCCGCTGACATGCAGCTCGACCCGGAACGAATGCCCGTGCAGGCGGGCGCACTTGTGGCCGGGCGGCACATTGGGAAGCCGGTGCGCGGCTTCGAGCGTAAAGACTTTGAAGATATCCATGCGCGCCATTGTAAGTGCGCCGGTGCCTGCCGGGCTGACCCGATCGCGGCGACACAGCGTCTCTGCGCCCTGGCGTGGCACCCGCAACACGGGGTGGTCGCGTTGCGCCGGAGCGCCGCACCCGGTCGCCCGCACAAAGTGCGACGCGCGCTCTACCGCGTCCGGCCAGCGGCGTGTGTCACGGCGCGTCATATCTCTATGCAGATCTGTAATTTTTGTTAATCGATTGCGCATGGCCCACTGCAAAACCCCCATTCATGGATGCCGTGCGTGAAGCGCCCGATGCCTTATCTGCTGTCTGCTGCCGTTCTGTCGGCGCTGATTCCCCTTGCCCATGCCGACGACGCGACACCCGACACGGGCAAGACCCTGGCCACCGTCAGTGTCACCGGCTCCAATATCAAACGCACCGACAGCGAAGGCCCGAACCCGGTGCAGGTCATCGACCGCCAGCAGCTGGAGCAGTCCGGCAAGGTCACCGTGGCCGACGCGCTGCGCTCGATCTCGGCCAACACGGGCAACGCCACCAACGAAACCACCAACAACGGCTGGGCGTCCGGCTCGGCGGGCATCGGCCTGCGCGGGCTGTCGCAGAAGAACACCCTGGTGCTGCTCAACGGACGCCGCCTGGCCAACTACGGCTTTCCCGCCAATGGCCTGGGCGACACCTTCGTCAACCTCAACGCATTGCCGCTGGTGGCGGTGGAACGCATCGAAGTGCTCAAGGACGGCGCCTCTGCCGTGTACGGCTCCGATGCGGTGGCCGGCGTGGTCAACATCATCACCCGGCAGGATTTCCAGGGCGCAGAGCTGGGCGTGAGCGGCGGCACCTCCGATCAGGGCGGCATGGATACCCAGCGCGCCAAGTTCATCGGCGGCATCGGCGACCTGGACCGCGACGGCTACAACATCCTTTTCAGTTTCGACGCCTACAACCGCGACCGGCTGGATCAGGACCAGCGCGCGCTGACCCGCTCGGGCATCTACACCGACCTGCCCGGCGGGCGCTGGAACGGCTGGTCGGCCAAGGGCGCGCGCTATCTGGTCGGCGGCCGCTCGGTGCCGATGCTGGATGCGCAAGGCAACTGCCCCGCCGGCACCGTGCTGACCGCCAGCGCGCCGATCGACGGCCTGGCCGGCGACACCTGCGGCTTCAACCAGGCCCCGTTCACCACGCTGATTCCCTCAACCAAGCGCTATCAGGCCTACACCAACGCCACCTTCCGGCTCAGCGACAATGTCGAAGCGTTCGGCGAGGCGCTCTACAGCGAGGTCAAGGGCGTGTCGATCTTCGGCTCCAGCCCGTACTTCACCCTGGAAGGCGGCCGCTTCGCCTTGAACGCCAGCAGCGGGCTGGCCGAGCCGGTGTCCAACCTGTTGCCGGCCTCCAGCCCATACAACCCGTACGGCACCTCGGTGCCGATCGAATACACCTTTTTCGACCTGGGCCAGACAGTCAAAACCAATCGCTCGCAGTCCTATCGCTTTCTCGGCGGCGTGCGCGGCAAGACCGAACGCTGGGATTGGGAGGCGGCTGCGTTCGCCGCACGCAGCACCGAGCACGAAAGCGTGTCCGGTGGCTTCGCCAACCGCTTCACGCTGGCGCAGGCGCTGGCCGATGGCAGTTACAACCTGCTCGACCCGTCCGCCACGCCGCAGTCGGTGATCGATGGCATCAACCTCAGCACGCTGCGCCCGGCGCAATCGACGCTGCGCGGCGTCGATGCCAAGGTGTCCGGCAACCTGTTCGAGCTGCCGGCCGGCAGCGTCGGGTTCGCTGCCGGCGCCGAGTGGCGGCAGGAGGAACTGGTCTCGCGCAATCCCTGGCAGATCGACCAGGGCCTGCAGATCCGCCCCGCGATTGCCGCGGTGGATGGCGAGCGCAGGGTGTCGGCGCTGTATGCCGAGGTCAACCTGCCGTTGCTGCGATCGCTGGAACTGCAACTGGCCGGGCGCGGCGATCACTACAGCGATTTCGGCGAGGCGTTTTCGCCCAAGGCCAGCCTGCGCTGGCAGCCGCTGGACGCCGTGCTGGTGCGCGCGGCCGCCTCGCGCGGCTTTCGCGCACCGTCGTTGTCGGAGAATGCGGCCAGCACCAACATCTCTTACGGCTCGGTGGTCGACCCGTTCGATCCGGACGTGCCGGGCTCGCGCCAGAACCCGACCTTCTTCACCGTCGGCAACACCGCGCTCGAACCCGAGCGCACGCGCAGCTACAACCTGGGCGTGGTGCTGTCGCCGTGGGCCGACACCAGCCTGAGCGTGGACTGGTACAAGATCGAACTGGAGAATCTGGTCGGCACCGGCAACAACGCCACCATCGTGCAGAACAACGACCCGGCCGACGTTATCCGCAACGAGCGCGGCACGCTGGTGGCGGTGTACAACCGCTACCAGAACCTCAGCGAGCTGACGACCTCGGGGATCGATGTCGAACTGCGCCAGCGCTGGCGCACCGAGGCGGCCGGCAACTTCGGCCTCAATACCGCCTACACCCATGTGCGCGATTACCGCCGCCCCACCGTGGTCGGTGGCCCGTTGCAGGATTACGCCGGCAGCAATCTCGGCCCGTCGCTGCCACGCAACAAGGCCACCACCACGCTGGATTGGAATCTGGGCACCGTCAGCGCCGCACTGACCTGGTACTACACCGGCGGCTACGACCAGAAGGCCAGCGCCGCGGCCACTGCCGTGCAGTCGCGTGTGGGCGACTACAACCAGTTCGACCTGTATCTGGGTTACACCGGCATCGACAAGCTGACCCTGTACGCCAAGATCGAGAACCTGGCCGACAAGCAGCCGCCGGTCGACGCCTCGTTCCCGGGCATTCGTGCGCCTTACGACTTTACCCAGTACGACCTGCGCGGGCGTTACTTCACCGTTGGCCTGGACTATCGATTCTGATCGGAATACGCACGGCCCATGCACGCCCGTGCGATGGTGCGTGCGTGCTCCAGCGTGCTGTCTCAACCCAATCGCCATTCGCCCCCGGACACTCTCAAGGAACTCCGATGACGTCTTCGCCGCATGCCTGGCTGCTCGCCCTGGCCTTTGTCGCACCTTCCCTCGCTGCCCAACCTGCGGCCCAACCCGTCGCGCTGCCGGGTTACGACGCCGCTGCCGCACAGGCGCAGCGCGCGCTGGAAGCGCGTTTCGATAGCGGCCTGAAGGACGCCGATTATCGCGGCTGGTTGAAGCAATGGTCGTCGGCGCCCAATCACGTTGGCGCGCCGCACAACCTGGAGAACGCCCGCGATCTGCAAAACCGCCTGCGCGGCTACGGGTGGGATGCGCGCATCGAAACCTTCGAGGTGCTGTGGCCCTCGCCCAGGAGCTCGCAGCTGGAATTGCTCGGCCCCAAGCCGTACGTCGCGCGTCTGAAGGAGCCGCCGCTGCCGGGCGACAGCACCTCCACCCAGACCGAAAACGTGCTGCCGCCGTATGTGATCTACGGCGGCAACGGCGATGTCACCGGCGATCTGGTCTACGTCAATTACGGCATCGCCGAAGACTACGAAGCGCTGGCGCGTAACGGCGTGGATGTGCGCGGCAAGATCGTCATCGCCCGCTACGGCAAGGGCTGGCGCGGGCTCAAGCCGCGCTTGGCGCAGGAGCATGGCGCGATCGGCGCGATCATCTATTCCGATCCGCGCGACGACGGTTATTTCCAGGATCGGGCGTATCCGGATGGCCCGGCGCGCAACCAGTGGAGCGTGCAACGCGGCTCGGTCGCCAATTTCGCGATCTATCCCGGCGATCCGCTGACCCCGGGCGTCGGCGCCAGCAAGGGCGCCAAACGCCTGAAGATCGACCAGGCCGGCAGCGTGTTGAAGATCCCGACCCTGCCGATCAGTTGGGGCGATGCGCAGCCCTTGCTGGCCGCGCTGGGCGGGCCGGTGGCACCGGAGGACTGGCGCGGCGCGCTGCCGATCACCTACCGCATCGGCGGCGACGACACCGCGCGCGTGCATCTCAAGGTGGATGCGGAGTGGGGCAGCAAGACCATCTACAACGTCATCGCCACCCTGCGTGGCAGCGAGTATCCGGACCAGTGGGTGGTGCGCGGCAATCACCGCGACGGCTGGGTGTTCGGTGCGGCCGATCCGCTCTCGGGCACCACCGCCTTGCTGGCCGAAGCCAAGGCGATCGGCGAGCTGGCCAGGCAGGGGCAGCGCCCCAAGCGCACGCTCGTCTACGCCAGTTGGGACGGCGAGGAGGCCGGCCTGCTCGGCTCCACCGAATGGGCCGAACAGCACGCCGACGAACTGCGCCGCAAGGCGGTGCTGTACGTCAACACCGACGGCAACGGGCGCGGCTTTCTCAATGCCGGTGGCAGCCATGCGCTGCAACGCCTGGTCAACGGCGTGGCGGCGGATCTGCGCGACCCCGACAGCGGCGTGAGCGTGCTCGAACGGCAACGCGCCCGTGCCCGCATCGACGCGCTGGCGCCCACCGCCAAGCCGGCGCAAAAAGACGTTGCCAAGCAACTCGCGGCCGGCGGCGACGTGCCGCTGAAGGCGCTGGGCTCGGGCAGCGACTACAGCCCGTTCCTGCAGCATCTGGGGCTGACCACGCTGGATCTGGGCTATGGCGGGCAGGGCGGTGGCAGCGGTGTCTATCACTCGCTGTACGACTCCTACGATTATTTCGCGCGCTATATCGACCCGGATTTCAGCTATCTGCCGCTGCTGTCGCAGACGGTCGGCCGCACGGTGCTGCGCGTCGCCAACGCGCCGGTGTTGCCGCAACGCTTCGGCGACTTCGCCGACGCGGTGGCCGGCTACGCGCAGGAGCTCAAGCAGCAGGCCGACAGCGACCGCACTGCCGCTCGCACCCAGGCCGAGTTGTTGCAGGCCGGTGCCTATGCCGCCATCGATAACCCGAACCGGCCGCAACGCGCCCCCGAGCCGAAAGCCGCAGTGCCGCAGATCGACTTTGCCGCACTGGATCAGGCCATTACCCGCCTGCAAACCAGCGCCAGACGCTATGACGATGCACTGGCATCGCGCGGCGGCGGGTTGGATGCACGTGTGCGCGGCACGCTCAATGCCTCGCTGCAGCGCATCGATCAGACCCTGCTGGCCGAAGGCGGTCTGCCGGGGCGGCCGTGGTACCGGAACCTGATCTACGCGCCCGGCCTGGCCACCGGATACGAGGTCAAGACCTTGCCCGGCATCCGCGAAGCGCTGGAAGACCGGCGCTGGGAGGATCTGAGCGCCTACATCGTGCAGACCGCCGCGGTGCTGGATCGGTATCGCGAGGCGATCGATCGCAATACCGCGTTGATCGAAGGCTAGGCGAGCGACGAACGGTGGTTGCTTGCGCAGCCACCCGTCATTCCTAGGGATCGCTGTATAACTGCGGCCTCTTGGGATGGCACGCACGAGGCTCGGGCGCCATCTCCTTCGCGCTGCATCACGCGTATCGCCTGAACTGTGCCCACAAAAAAGCCGCCCCGAAGGGCGGCTTTTTCTTTCAGTTCAACGCAGACCTGGGCGCAGGTCGTACCGGCGCTCCGGCGTCAGCGCGAGCCGCCCGGACGCTGACCGCCACGGCCACCATCGCGACGGCCTGCACCGGCACCGGCGGCAACACCGGCCTGACGCGGACCGCTGCTGCGCTGGCCGCCCGGCTTCTTCGGGCCGGCATGCGCATGCGCCTGACGCGGTGCATCGCCATGCGGACGACGGGCGTGGCTCTTGCGCGGGGCGCGATCGCCACCCGGCTGCTCGGCACGGCCCGGCGCGCTGTTGCCCCAACGGATCGGGGTCTGCGGCTCGTAACCCGGCACGTCGCGGATTTCCACGTCGCGGCCCAGCATGCGCACGATCTGGCGCAGCAGCTTGGCTTCGTCCTGCGCCACCAGCGAGATCGCCTCGCCGGTGGAACCGTTACGGCCGGTGCGGCCGATGCGGTGCACGTAATCCTCGGCCACCATCGGCAGGTCGTAGTTGATGACCTTGGGCAGCTGGTCGATGTCGATGCCGCGCGCGGCGATATCGGTGGCCACCAGCACGGTCACGCGGCCGGCCTTGAAGTCGCTCAGCGCGCGCATGCGCTGGCCCTGGCTCTTGTTGCCATGGATCGCAGCGGTCTTGATGCCGGACTTTTCCAGGAACAGCGCCAGCTTGTCGCTGCCGTGCTTGGTGCGGGCGAACACCAGGGTCTGCTCGCGGCTGTCCTGCGCCAGCAGGTGCAGCAGCAGGTCGCGCTTGCGCGCGCCATCGACCGGGTGCACGCGGTGGGTGATGCTCTCGGCCACGGTGTTGCTCGGGGTGACCTGGATCTGCATCGGATTGCGCATGAACTCCAGCGCCAGCTGCTTGATGTTCTCTTCGAACGTTGCCGAGAACAGCAGGGTCTGACGGTCCTGGCGCGGCAGCTTGGTCAGGATGCGCTTGATCGACGGCAGGAAGCCCATGTCGAGCATGCGATCGGCTTCGTCCAGGATCAGCACTTCGATGCCGGACAGATCCACGCTGCGGCGCTCGATATGGTCGATCAGCCGGCCCGGGCAGGCGATCAGCAGGTCCACGCCGCGACGCAGGGTATCGAGCTGGTTGCCCATGCCCACGCCGCCGTAGATCACCGCGCTCGGGATGCGCAGGTACTTGCTGTAACCGCGCAGGCTGTCGTGCACCTGGGTGGCCAGCTCGCGGGTGGGGGTCAGGATCAGCGCGCGCGGCTTGCGCGGGCCGTTGACCGGCTGCGGCGAGGTGCCCAGGTGCTGCAGCAACGGCAGGCCGAACGCGGCGGTCTTGCCGGTACCGGTCTGTGCGCCGGCCAGCAGGTCATGCCCTGCCAACACCAGCGGGATGGCCTGCTGCTGGATCGCAGTGGGGGTTTCGTAGCCCTGCTCGGCCAACGCGCGCAGCAGGAAGGGCGCCAGGCCCAGGGATTCAAAAGACATCAGGAAGCTCCAAGTAAAGCGTCGCCGCCAGGCCAGGCCCGGAGCGCAAACGCATTGCAGATGCAAAAAAGTGAGGCTCGGAGCGTTCCCGTGAACCGCGCTGCGAGATGGTGGAACAACCCAATCAAGACGCGATGGGTTTGTCGGCACCACGAAAGGCGTCGGGTGGGGCGGGCGAGCGGATCGATCGATCCTGGCCTCGCCGGCTGTCCCTAAGGGAAACGGACGGCCGCATGCAGACCGCGCCAGTGTACGCGCGTTTGGCGCGCTGCACAAAAGGCGAGTTCATCGGTTGGGCTACGGGTCAGTTGTTTCAGTTGCAACCACTGTTGCGACAGGCCGTACAATCGACCGATCAGCCACAGCACAGGACGGTCATGAAGCTAGGTTCCCTGAAGGAGGGCGGCCGCGATGGCAGCCTGATCGTGGTCGCGCGCGACCTGCGCACCGCAGTCCGCGCCACCGGCATCGCGCCCACGCTGCAGCGCGCGCTGGAAGACTGGAGCAATGTCGCGCCGCGCCTGAATGCCTTGTCGGCCTCGCTCAACGAGGGCAGCGCCGATGGCGTGTTCGATCTGGATCTGCAGGCGCTGGCCGCACCGTTGCCGCGCGCCTACGAGTTCGTCGACGGCAGCGCCTACCTGCCGCACGTGGAGCGCGTGCGCCGTGCGCGCAATGCCGAGGTGCCGGAAAGCTTCTACACCGACCCGCTGATGTACCAGGCCACCAGCGCCGGGTTCTACGGCCCGCGCGATGCGATCAAGGTGATCAGCGAAGACCACGGTATCGATCTGGAAGCCGAGCTGGTGGTGATCACCGACGATGTGCCGATGGGCGCCTCGCCCGAGCAGGCCGCCGCGCATATCCAGCTGGTCGGCCTGGTCAACGACGTATCGCTGCGCAACCTGATCCCGGCCGAGCTCGCCAAGGGCTTCGGCTTCGTGCAATCCAAACCGCGCTCGGCGCTGTCGCCGGTGTTCGTCACCGTGGATGAACTGGACGAGGCATGGCGCGACAACAAGGTGCATCTGCCGCTGGTCACCCACGTCAATGGCGCCTGGTTCGGCGCGCCGGAGGCCGGCAACGACATGCAGTTCGACTTCGCCCAGCTGATCGCCCACGCCGCCAGGACCCGGCCGCTCTCGGCCGGTACCATCGTCGGCTCCGGCACCATCGCCAACCAGGACACCACGCTGGGCGCCTCGTGCTTTGCCGAGCAGCGCGTGGTGGAAACCCTGCGCGACGGCACCCCGAGCACGCCGTTCCTGTCCTTCGGCGACGTGGTGCGGATCGAGATGTTCGCTGCCGATGGCGCCAGCATCTTCGGTGCGATCGAACAGCGGGTCGAACGTCAGCCGCTGCCATGAGATCGGCAAGGGCGTCTGCACAACACTGCATGCGAGGCCGGGCATGAGCGCGCCACTGGAACTGTTCTCGTACTGGCGCTCCAGCGCCGCGTATCGCGTGCGCATCGGCCTGCACCTGAAGGCACTGGCCTACCTCGCGCATCCGGTGCATCTGGTGCGCGACGGCGGCGAGCAGCATGCACCCGCCTACGCGCAGCTCAACCCGCAGGAACTGGTGCCCACGTTGCGGCACGGCGCGGTGGTGATTCCGCAGTCGCTGGCGATCCTGGAGTATCTGGAAGATACGTTCCCGGACAGCGCGCGGCTACTCCCCGCCGCGCCGGCCGCGCGCGCCCGCGTGCGCGCCCTGGCGCAGGTGATCGCCTGCGACGTGCACCCGCTCAACAACCTGCGCGTCACCCAGTTTTTCGAGCGCGAATGGCAGCTGGATGCTGCGCAGCGCCAGCAATGGACGCGGCACTGGATGCAGCGCGGTTTTGCGGCGCTGGAAGCGCAGTTGTCCGGTGATCCGCATGCCGGCACGTTCTGCCACGGCGACACGCCGGGCCTGGCCGATTGCCTGCTGATCCCGCAGCTCTACAACGCGCGCCGTTTCGACGTCGATCTGACGGCGTATCCGATCCTGCAACGCATCGAACAGGCCTGCCTGGCATTGCCGGCATTCGCGGCGGCGCGGCCGGAAATGCAGGCCGACGCGGTGCCGGCCTGATCGGCGGCAGGCCTTCGCCTGGTGCGGGGGCACATCCGCGTTGAATCGCAGCCCGGGCAGGGTAGGTACCGGTAGCGAGCGGTTGTCGGTTGGCCGGGTGGTGCGCAGGCGGGCGCGCTGTCTCCGCGCACTGGGCACCGGCCGCGCTCGGCGGCACTCATGGGTTGATCGGAGCTGGCCGCTGCGCTGCCCCAACCGTGCGCACCGCTCGTACGCCGGCAACGGCCCTGCGCAATCCGCCGCGCCGGGCAGGTGCGCGGCAACACCGCGCACCTGCCGATGATCAGATAAAGCCGTGGCTGATCTTCGGCGCTGCTGCCGTTTCGTAATCCGCGTACGGGTCGTGCTCGCCGGAACCGCCCTCGGACAGGCGGAACTTCAGCGCCAGGCCATCGCGCGAGTCGGCCGCGCGCAGCGCTTCCTCCTGCTCGATTTCGCCGGACTTGACCATGCGGAACAAGCATTGGTCGAAGGTCTGCATGCCTTCTTCAAGCGATTCCTCCATCGCCTGCTTGACCTCGTGCACCTGGCCACGGCGCAGCAGGTCGCGGATCATCGGCGTGTTGAGCAGCACTTCGGTCGCCGGCCGGCGGCGTCCGTCCACGCCCTTGACCAGGCGCAGCGACACCACGGCGCGCAGGTTCAGCGCCAGGTTCATCAGCACGTTCTTGTGCGCGCTCTCGGGGAAGAAATTGAGGATGCGCTCGATGGTCTGGTCGGCATTGTTGGAGTGCAGCGTCGCCAGGCACAGGTGGCCGGTCTCGGCGAAGGCGATCGCCGCCTCCATCGTCTCGGCATCCAGGATCTCGCCGATCAGGATCACGTCCGGCGCCTCGCGCATCGCGTTCTTCAGCGCGCTCTGGAAGGCGTGCGTGTCCAGGCCCACCTCGCGCTGGTTCACGATCGACATCTTGTGCTTGTGCAGATATTCGATCGGGTCCTCGATGGTGAGGATGTGCCCGGTGGTGGTGCTGTTGCGGTGGTCGATCATCGAGGCCAGCGAGGTCGACTTGCCCGAGCCGGTCGAGCCGACCACCAGCACCAGCCCGCGCGGGGTCATGATGACGTCCTTGAGCACCTGCGGCAGGTTGAGCTCTTCGATGCTGGGGATCCGGCTGCGGATGGCGCGGATCACCATGCCCACCTCGCCGCGCTGCTTGAACACGTTCACGCGGAAGCGCCCGGCGTCGGACAGGGCGATGGCCATGTTGAGCTCCAGCTCGCGCTCGAACTGCGGTACCTGGCCTTCGTCCATCAATGAATAAGCGATTTTCTTGACCATTCCCGGCGGCAACCCCGTATTGCCGAGCGGGTAGAGCTTGCCTTCGATCTTGATGTACACCGGTGCGCCGGTGGTCAAGAACATGTCCGAGGCATTCTTTTCGGTCATCAGCTTCAGGAAGTAGCCGATATCCATGCGCAATGGTTCCCCAACAAACGGCAGCGTCTCGTTGCAAGTCCGCCGCAGGCTTCCGACAATGGCCGTGCTCGAGACTTCTCGCTACGGCTCCCCTAATGACGGCTAGCTTCGCATACTTGCGGCGATCCCTGTATGGCATCGCCTGTTTCATGGTTCTTTCCTCTCCGGCTGCCGCCCAGGTGGCACCGGAGCTCACCGCCGCCGAACAGGCGGTGCAACGCGCCACCCAGGCCGATGCCGACCAGTACGCACCCGATCTGGTCAATCTGGCCCGCCAGGAACTGATGCAGGCCCAGCAGGCTCAACTGGACAAGCGCCAGCGCAAGCAGGTGCCACAGATCGCCTTGCGCGCAGCGGCCGACGCCGATCTGGCCAAGGCGCGCAGCGAAGAGGCGGTGGTCACCGCCCAGCTGGAACAGCGGCGCAAGGAAGTGGCGCAACTGCAGAACAGCCTCAACACCGGGGAGGCCGGCCGATGAAACTGCGTCCGCTTCTCTATCTGGGCGTACTGAGCCTGGGCACCCTGCCGTCGCTGGCAATGGCGGCCAAGGACGACCCGCAGGCCGACGCGCTCAACCGGCGCCTGGCCGCGCTGCAGAACGACCCGCAGACCAATGAACTGGCCCGCTTCGAGCGGCTGCAGGCGCAGCAGAGCGTGGCGGCGCTGGCCGAGGCCAAGCGGCGCGACCGCGACGAGCTGGTGTTCCTGGCCGATCGTCGGGTCGAAATCGCCGAACTCACCGCCCGCACCGCACTGGCGCGGCGCGAGCTGGATCGGTTGGAGGGCACCCGCAACGACCTGCTGATCGAAGCCAGCCGCCGCGACGCCTCGCGCGCGCGCCAGGAAGCCGAGCGTCTGCGCGTGCAGGCGCAGATCCAGGCCGAAGAGGCCGAGCGCATGCGGCAGGCGGCCGAACAGGAGACCCTGGCCCGCCAGGACGCCGAGCTGGCGCTGACCAGCGTGGCCGGCAAGCAGACCGCCAAGCTCAATGCGGCCCAGCAGAAAGCGGTGCAACTGGCGCATGAAGAAGCCGAACTGGTGGCCGGGGCCAAGTTGCCGTCCGCCAAGTTCGACAGCCGCGGCGAAGTGTTTTCGCTGGGCAGTGGCGCCTTCGGTGGCAAGGCCGCGCTGTCCGGCGATGCCGCGGGGCAGGCCAAGGCACTGGCCGAGTATCTGAACATCGGCAAGAAAGGCCGGGTCAGCATCGTCGGCTACGATAGCGATGCAGCCACCGCCAAGAAGCGGGCCGAAGCGGTGCGCGACGCCCTGGTGGCTGCCGGTGTCGCCAGCGCACGGCTGCAGGTCAATGGCACCAAGGCCGCCGCCAGCAAGACGCGCGCTGCCGAGGTGGTTGTCGCGCCGTAATGCAAGTGGTTGGAAGTTAAGGTGTTTTAACCCGGGCATGACGCCCGGTTGAACCGCGGTCACTGATTGAGGCAGGGAACGGCAAAAGCAGCCGTTCTGGCCTTGAACCCCCTCCGCGACCGGCGTAGGGTCGTACTCCCGGGCAGCACTCCGCTGCCTGGAAGTACGGAGGGCCGGGTCAGTGACGCAAGGGCACGCATCAACGCAATTCGGTGGACAGCTTTTTGGTTCCGCCAGTGCGCTTGCCATTGTGATCCGCGAGTCTTCCATCCCCAAGCAGCGCCCCGTGCCGCCCGCGGCCGGGGCGTTCTTGTTTTAAGTGTTTCAAGTGAAGGAGGTAACGCCATGTTCGAAGGGCAACCGCAGACCGAAATCGACGCATTGGTCAAGTCCGATCCCGAGTTCAAGCAGCTGTACCAACGCCACAAGCTCTTGAACAAGAAATGCATGGATGCCGAACTCGGGGTACTCCCCATCGACGACGTGACCTTGGGCCAGATGAAGCGCGAGAAGTTGCAGGCGAAAGAAAAGCTCACCCGGATGTACGACCAGCTCACCCACTGATCCTTCCCCACCGCTAGAACAAGTTCACCGCCGCGGGCGGTGGCGGCCTCCTCGTCGGCTTGCCACCGTCCGCGTCTTTATTTGCGCAACCCGTGTCACGCGCCTGGCGGCAGGGCGCGATGCCCGCCTGGCGGCCGCGCAGTCAGGCCGGTGGTAGTGGCGCAGCGCTGGCTGAGCCCGCCCGTTCATTGGCCGGCGTGATCGGTTCCAGTCTGAATGAGCATTCCCCAGCCGTTCGTCGGATAATGGGCGGCCAAGCCCCGCGCGACGCAGTGACGATATTCCGATGGCGATCCATTCCTCCGTACTCGAACTGATCGGCAACACGCCGATCGTCAAGGCACAGCACCTGGACACCGGCGTCTGCGAGCTGTTCCTCAAGCTGGAGGCGGCCAATCCCGGCGGATCGATCAAGGACCGCATCGGCCTGTCGATGATCGAGGCGGCCGAACAGCGTGGCGACCTCACCCCGGGCGCGACCCTGGTCGAAGGCACCGCCGGCAACACCGGCCTGGGTCTGGCACTGGTCGCCCAGCAGAAGGGCTACCGGTTGATCCTGGTGGTACCGGACAAGATGAGTCGCGAGAAGATCTTCAACCTCAAGGCCATGGGCGCCCAGGTGGTGCTGACCCGGTCGGACGTGGCCAAGGGCCACCCGGAGTACTACCAGGACCTGGCCGCCAAGATCGCCACCGAGACCCCGGGCGCCTACTTCATCAACCAGTTCGGCAACCCGGATAACCCGGCCGCACACGAACTCGGCACCGGCCCGGAGATCCTGGCGCAGATGGACAACGATCTGGATGCGATCGTGTTCGGCTGCGGCAGCTCCGGCACCATGACCGGCCTGTCGCGCGCCTTCGCCACCGCCTCGCCGCACACCGAGCTGGTGCTGGCCGACCCGGTCGGCTCGATCCTGACCCAGTACATCGAAGAGGGCACGGTCAGCGAGAAGTCCGGCAGCTGGCTGGTCGAAGGCATCGGCGAGGACTTCCTGCCGGACATCTCCGATTTTTCGCGGGTCAAGAAGGCCTATTCGATCAGCGACGCGGAAAGCTTCCACACCGCGCGCGAGTTGCTGGCCAAGGAGGGCATCCTCGGCGGCTCGTCCACCGGTACCTTGCTGGCCGCCGCGCTGAAGTATTGCCGCGAGCAGACCACGCCCAAGCGCGTGCTGGTATTCGTCTGCGATACCGGCAACAAGTACCTGTCCAAGATGTACAACGACTACTGGATGCTGGACAACGGCTTCCTGGAACGCCCGCAGCACGGCGACCTGCGCGACCTGATCCTGCGCCCGTACAACAAGCGCGACACCGTGGTGGTCGGACCGAAGGACCTGCTGACCACCGCCTACCAGCGCATGAAGCTGTACGACGTCTCGCAGCTGCCGGTCATCGATGACGGCGAGCTGGTCGGCATCGTCGACGAGAGCGACGTGTTGCTGCATGTGTACGGCGACGAGGCACGCTTCCGCGACCCGATCTCCACCGCCATGGTCAGCAAGCTCGATCGCCTGGATGTCGCTTCGCCGATCGAAGCGCTGCTGCCGGTGTTCGACCGCGGCCAGGTCGCCATCGTCATGGACGGCAACCAGTTCCTGGGCCTGATCACCCGCATCGACCTGCTCAACTACCTGCGCCGCCGCGTGCAGTGATCGCAGCTGGCCGCGCGCCCGGATGGGACGCGCGGCACCGGCCATTCAGACCTGCTTGCTACAATCCGCCACTTTTTCCGGGAACCTCCATGTCCAATCGCACCACACCCAGCCACGATGGCGAGCGCGAACTCTCGCTCGCCACGCTGGCGATCCATGGAGGGCAGTCGCCGGACCCCAGCACCGGGGCGGTGATGCCGCCGATCTACGCGACGTCCACCTATGCGCAGTCCAGCCCGGGCGAGCATCAGGGCTTCGAGTATTCGCGTACCCACAACCCCACGCGCTTTGCCTATGAGCGCTGCGTCGCGTCGCTGGAAGGCGGCACGCGTGCGTTCGCGTTCGCCTCCGGCATGGCCGCCACCTCCACGGTGATGGAGTTGCTGGACGCCGGCAGCCACGTGGTGGCGATGGACGACCTGTATGGCGGCACCTTCCGCCTGTTCGAGCGGGTGCGTCGCCGCACCGCCGGCCTGGATTTCAGCTTCGTCGACCTGACCGATGCGGCCGCCTTCGAAGCCGCGATCCGTCCCGACACCAAGATGGTGTGGATCGAAACCCCGACCAACCCGATGCTCAAGCTGGTCGATATCGCCGCCATCGCTGCGATCGCGCGCAAGCATGGCCTGCTGATCGTGGTCGACAACACCTTCGCCTCGCCGATGCTGCAACGCCCGCTCGGCCTGGGCGCCGACATCGTGGTGCACTCGGCCACCAAGTACCTCAACGGCCACTCGGACATGGTCGGCGGCATCGCGGTGGTCGGCGACAACGCCGAACTGGCCGAGCAACTGGCCTTCCTGCAGAACTCCATCGGCGGCGTGCAAGGCCCGTTCGACAGTTTCCTCGCCTTGCGCGGCCTCAAGACCTTGCCGCTGCGCATGCGCGCACATTGCGAGAACGCCCTGGCGCTGGCGCAATGGCTGGAAACCCACCCCGCGATCGAAAAGGTGATCTACCCCGGCCTGGCCTCGCACCCGCAGCACGCACTGGCGCAGCGCCAGATGTCCGGCTTCGGCGGCATCGTCTCGATCGTGCTCAAGGGCGGCTTCGAGGCGGCCAAACGTTTTTGCGAGAAGACCGAACTGTTTACCCTGGCCGAATCGCTCGGCGGCGTCGAAAGCCTGGTCAACCATCCCGCCGTCATGACGCATGCCTCCATCCCGGTGGCCCGCCGCGACCAGCTTGGCATCAGCGATGCGCTGGTGCGTTTGAGCGTGGGGGTTGAGGATGTGGGGGATTTGCGAAGTGATCTGGATAAAGCGTTGCGATGATACGTTCAAATCAATTAAGCAGTTCTCTCCATACGGGCTCAAGCCCAGTTGCCCCGTATGCTTCACTTTCGCGTCACCGCCGCCTGGTGTGGGAGCTCTGTAAGCGCGACATTGCTGGAAAATATCGCGGATCTATTGGGGGCTCGCTCTGGGCGTTTCTGAACCCGCTGCTTATGTTAGCTATCTACTCTTTTGTCTTCGGCTATATCTTTAAGTCACGTTGGTCGGGAGCGGGTGCGGGCGATACACATTTTGCCGTTGTATTGTTTTCGGGCTTGATCTTTGGAAATTTGTTTTCTGAGTGTCTGAGTCGAGCACCCGTGCTTATCACTTCTAACCCAAATTATGTGAAGAAAGTAATTTTCCCCCTCGAGGTTCTTCCCTGGGTAGTTGTGGGCACGTCAATGTTTCACGCGGTGATCAGCTTTCTTGTATTACTTGTCGCCATGCTACTTACTGGTGCTTCGATCTCCGCTACGGCATTGTTTTTCCCGATTGTCATGCTGTTGTTTCTTCCAATGGTTGCAGGAGTTACCTGGTTTGTTTCTGCGTTGGGTGTTTACTTTCGCGATGCGCAGCAAATTATGATGGTGCTCACAACGGCTTTGGTATTCTTGGCGCCCATTTTCTACCCGCGCAGTAGTCTGCCGCAGGAATATCAGTGGCTTCAAATGCTCAATCCCTTGACCTTTGTCGTTGAGACCGGCCGTGACGCGCTGCTCTGGGATAAACTGCCATCGGTGGAGCACGTCTTGCTATATCTGCTGGTGTCCTTACTCATTTCGTGGTTGGGCTGGTCGGGTTTTAAGGCGACGCGCAAGGGGTTCGCCGATGTCCTTTGAAAATTCAGTTATCACCGTCGATCAGGTCAGCAAGCGCTACGAAATATACGCGGAACCATCAGACCGGTTTAAGCAAATGGCGGTTTCGGCCTTGGGCAAATTTGTGCCAATGCGTGAACGCCGCTACTTCAAAGAATTTTGGGCACTGCATGGAGTGTCGTTGCAGGTGCAGCGTGGTGAATGTGTTGCGCTTATTGGACGCAATGGCTCGGGAAAATCCACGTTGTTGCAGATTATTGCGGGCACAGTGACGCCAACCACTGGGACGGCATCGGTAGATGGGCGTGTGGCGGCGCTGCTTGAACTTGGGTCCGGCTTCAACCCCGAGTTTACCGGGCTTGAAAATGTCTATCTCAATGCATCTCTTTTAGGCTTATCTCGTCAGGAAGTCGACACCAAGCTTGATGCGATTCTGGCATTTGCCGACATTGGCGATTTTGTCAATCAGCCTGTCCGCACTTATTCCAGCGGAATGACCGTCCGCCTGGCATTTGCCGTGCAAGCCCAGATTGACCCCGACGTGCTGATAGTCGATGAAGCATTGGCTGTTGGCGATGCACGCTTTCAGGCAAAGTGTTTTGCTCGCTTGAAATCTTTGCGAGAGCGTGGAACTTCAATTTTACTCGTAACTCATTCAACTGAGCAGGTAGTTACTCACTGTGATCGAGCTATCCTCATCGATCATGGGCAGAAGCTCGAAGACGGCGCACCTCGCCCTGTTGTGAACATGTATCTGGATCTGCTGTATGGCCGGCAGAAATCAGTGGCGGCGCCAGTTTCGCCCCAGGCGGTAGCCACACTTGGCTCGCAGCTTGATGAGCAATTGGCTCAGCTGGATTCGGCCTTCGGTGATAGAGAGGAAGCGTTGTTTGCCTTGCGCCCCGCGTTCAATCCCTACGAGCATCGCTGGGGTGATGGTAAGGCAGAGCTGTTGGACTTTGCGCTGTTCTCGCAAGGACAACCCTTTCCTCCGAGCTTGCCTGCGGGAGCAGAAATCGATTTATATTTGCGCTATCGCTGCTCTGCTGATCTTGTCCGGCCTATCTTAGGCATTACTTTAAAAACCAAGGAAGGATTAACGGTCTATGGAACAAATACCGAAATGGCGGCAGTGGAAGGTAATTTTGCGGAAGAAGGAAAGAGCGGTATCGCGCTTTGCCATATGAAGCTGAATTGTGCAGCTGGCGATTACTTTATTTCAGTGGGGCTGGCTAGTCGTGAAACAAATGGCGAGGTTGTTCCTCACGATCGGCGCTATGATGCAATTCATTTGTGTGTCGAGACGACTCTTCCCTTCATCGGGATCACCGACCTTCGAGCTAATTTGAAATTTCTATGACGCGGATTTTCGATCCCTCCACCAGCCTTGGTTCTTATAGGTTCGATGAAAAAACTAATTGCTGGCTTCCTGCCAGGCAAGGGGCTAAGTGGTCCTATTCGGACGGCGACGCTGTTGAAGATAATCTCTATCGACTAGTTGCTGGATGTGCAGACCGAAGTGTTCAGTCTCTCGAATTGACCGAGTGTATTACCGATTGGCCGACTAAGTACTACTTCAGTCCACGTCGAGCAAATCTGCTTAGACCGGTGTCCGAGCTGCTTCGAGGCGACGTGTTAGAGATAGGTGCAGGGTGTGGGGCAATCACGCGCTATCTGGGCGAAACTGCTAGTACCGTGGTGGCGCTAGAACCTGCTCCGCGTCGTGCGCGAGTAGCGAAAAAGCGCTGTGAGGACCTTGCCAATGTTCATCTGGTTGTTGATAACCTTGAGGCTTTTTCGACCGAAGCCAGGTTCGATGCCATAACATTGATCGGGGTTCTTGAATACGCCGAACGCTTCTCGGATCGGCCCGACGCGGCAGCTCACTGGCTCGCTTGCGCTCGCAAGCTGCTTAAACCCAGCGGTGTGTTGTTGGTCGCCATTGAAAATCAGATTGGTCTGAAATACTTCGCTGGTGCGCCAGAAGACCACCTAGGTCGGCCGATGCTCGGTTTGGAGGAGATTTATGCAGGTAGCGGGGCACGAACCTACGGACGTCGACAGCTCGAAGGAATGATGCGCTTCGCAGGTTTTGCCGATGTCGCACTTGCGTTGCCCTTTCCGGATTACAAGCTTCCTACATCGATCTGGTTTTCCAAAGATGGAGAGGCTGCAACCGGATTCGATAACGGTGCTGCACTCGCTGCTGCTTCAGTGACGCGCGATCCTCAAATTGGACGACCCCCACTGTTTGCGGTCGATCGGGTCTGGAATGTGGTCGCTCGCAATGGGTTGCTGCCGGAAATGGCCAATTCCTTTCTTTTCGTCGCTCATGTGCAACCAACTGATGCGCCGTTTGGATCGGAAAATCGCGACGTGGCCGGGTATCACTTATCTACGGAGCGAGATAGGCCATTCGCAAAAGTGACGCGTTTCGAATTGCGCGACAAAGAATCTTGGGTGAGTCGTCGCTTCCTTGTGCCTGACCAGGTGCGCGAAGTCGACGGATTTTTATGTGCTCCGAAGGATGAGCGTTACATCTCAGGTCGTGCCCTGACCGAATCGTTATATGAAACGCTGTTGCATGATGGATGGCAGATTGGTGGCGCAGGTCCATGGCTACGGCGTTGGCTGGAGGCAGTTGCACGTCATGTGGACCTGGATCCGGATGCGTTGATTAACTCCGATTACAATGCGGAAATGTTGTTGCCGGGCGACGTTATCGATCTCGTGCCCCACAACCTAATGGAGAAAGCAGATGGATCTCTTTGCTTCATAGACTTGGAGTGGCGTAGTGCTGAGCCTGTCTCATTAGGTTATCTAGTCTTTAGGGGTCTGTTGGAGGTAGTGTCTTCTTGTGTGAGCGTGGCGCGTCCTTACGAGGAGCGACACCTATATCTCATGAATTTCATTACCGACGCGATGCGCGAGTGCGGAGGCATGCTCGCGCCTTCTGCTTCAGATATCGAGCGCTATATAGCATTGGAACGCCGTTTTCAGCGCGCCGCGTCTGGTACGTCGGCTGCGCTTGAGCATCAAGTGCTGGCTGAGGCGAAAATGCCTGTTACGGCGACTTCGACAGTAGAGGGACCATTGGTCACTTCGTTGATTGAAGCCAGAGAGGTGCGAGAGCAACTCAATGATCTTCTAGCCCACCATGACGCTCTGCTTGCTGAGCACGGTAAAGTTGCTGCCTGGGCAAAGGGTCTCGATAAAGAACTTATAGAAAATAGGGCGCGTCACGCCGAATTGGTAGCTGAGCACGAGGAGGTTGCGCACTGGGCGACTGGCTTAGATGAACAGGTCCAGCATGCCGCTAAGAGCTTGGATGAGATCATCCTGCAGGCGGACCAGAATGGAAATCTTGAGACGGCAACCTTAGGCGCTTACTTGCTGGAACTCGTCACGCTTCGCCGTGAATATGGTTTGCTGAAGCGTAAAGAGCAGCGAGCTATCGCCGAGATGGAGGCAGCCAAAGCTCGATCAGCCGAGGCAGAAAACCAAAGCGCGCAATTGCTGCTCCGTGCGGAGACCGCCGAGACGGAACTCCGGCATGCGCTGGCTGGTGAGATGGATGCATTAGCGCGCCTCGAATTGCTGCAGCGTCATGATGACGCGCTGCAATCCGATATGGCGAGGCTGAGGAAACTGCTGGAAGTCATGGAGGTAGGGAAGTCTATAGAAAGGAATGCAGTGATGCAGCGTGAGAGAGCCATTATAGAATTCGAGAATACAGCGGCGCAGCGCGAGAAAGTCGCGGCGGAGCGCGAAGTGGCTGCACTTGAAATGCAGCGCAGGATGGAAGAGGAGGTGCTCTTTGCTAGGCAGCAGTCTTCGGAGCTGATGGCCGCTGAAAAGCGCATAGGGGCACTCGAAAACCAGGTTGTGCTGGCTCAGGAGGCTTACGATGCGGTGGTCGCTTCGCAGTCGTGGCGGATGACAAAGCCGTTGCGCTTCGCAATGCGGATCATGCGCGGGGATTGGAATGCCGTTGCTGCATCCGTCCGTGGCAAGCCTTGGGCGCAATCGCCGCTACTAGATGTGGTGCGCACTCCTTTAAAGCGTTTTATTATGCAGCGCGACGTGGTGTCTCCAACGCCGCCTGAGGGATTGCTGACGCATACCCAGGACGATCCTGCGCAATTACTTGAAGGCATTTCTTTCCAGACGGTCGAGGTGCCTGAAGTAAGCATCATTATTCCCGCATACGGCCGGCTCGATCATACCGCTGCCTGTGTCAAGTCAATTCACACCAATCTCCCTGATATACCGGTGGAGGTTATAGTCGTAGAAGATGCATCTGGCGATAAAAAGATCAGTTTGCTGGGTCAGGTCCCAGGTCTGCGGTACTCGGAAAATCCAGTTAATTTGGGATTTTTGCGCTCATGCAATCAAGCCGCGTCGCTAGCGAAAGGCCGTTATATCTACTTCCTTAACAACGATACGGAAGTAACCGAGGGTTGGCTGGATGCCTTGGTCAATACGGCAAAATCGTGGCCTGAGTGCGGTTTAGTGGGATCTAAGCTGATTTACCCAGATGGGCGTTTGCAAGAAGCTGGCGGCATCGTCTGGAAAGATGCAAGTGCGTGGAACTATGGTCGTTTGGACGACCCATCCCGTAGCATCTACAACTACACGCGGGAAGTGGATTATATTTCTGGTGCATCGATCATGATCGAGAAGGCGCTGTTCGATTCTTTCGGTGGTTTTGATGAGCTATACCTGCCCGCTTATTTCGAAGATACCGACTTGGCCTTCAAGGTACGTGCTTCAGGGCGTAAAGTCGTGTACGAGCCACGCTCTGTCGTCGTTCACTATGAAGGGATTTCGCACGGCACCGATACGGGTGGCGGCATCAAAGCTTTTCAGATTGAAAATCAGAGAAAGTTCCGTGAGCGCTGGAAGGACACACTTGAGCGTGATCATCTAGATAACGCTGATCGGCCGTTCCTGGCTCGCGACCGTAGCCACCTGAAAAAGGTGATATTGGTCATTGACCACTACATTCCGCAGCCCGATCGCGACGCGGGGTCGCGTGCGATGTATCAACTGCTACTCCTGCTGGTGGTCAAGGGCTATTCAGTAAAGTTTTGGCCAGAGAATATGTGGCACGATGCCCACTACGCGCGCCCACTGCAGGATGCAGGTGTGGATGTAATGTACGGCGGCGAATACGTGGGTGGTTTTGATAAGTGGATCACTGAAAACGGCGCTAATATTGATGCGGTGATATTCAGTCGGCCACATGTCAGCATTGGTTTCATTGATGGAGTCATTGCTCACAGCAAGGCACGACGTCTGTACTATGGGCATGATATCCATCACTTACGCCTTGCGGAACAGATGAAGGTCGAGCCCTCTACGGCAGTAGAGGCAGAACTAAATCGTTTCCGCTCGATTGAAGAGACGCTCTGGACTCAGATGGATGGCATCTACTATCCATCTGAGCTTGAGACTGCGTATGTAAAACAGTGGGCCTCGGGGCGTGAAATCAAGGCAGCTATCCGCACAGTACCTCTTTATGCTTACGACGGTGTCACTGTGGGAGCACAGGAAAACCTAGCGTCGCGTCAGGACATTTTATTTGTTGCCGGATTTGGTCATCCGCCTAATGCAGATGCCGCCGAATGGTTGGTGCATAATGTTATGCCCCTAGTGCGCGCACAGCGCCCCGGTGTGCGAGTGACGCTCGCTGGCTCTAATCCTACCGAGCGCGTAAAGGCGCTCGCTAACTCTCAGATCACTGTCACTGGTTTCATTAGCGATCTTACATTGGAGCAGTTTTATAAAAAGGCGCGCGTAGCGGTAGCTCCGCTACGTTTTGGTGGCGGGATGAAAGGCAAAGTACTCGAGGCCATGAGGCATGGCCTACCTATGGTTACAAGCACAACAGGGTTGCAGGGGCTATCTGATGCGGCGTCATTTATTTATGAGGCCAACGATGCCGCAACTTTCGCAGAACTTATTTTAGAACTGCTTGAGGAAGATGCGGAGTGGTTAGCTAGATCTGAGGCTGGACAAGCTTTTATCTTGAAAAATTTTTCCAGTGAGACGGTATTTCATGTGTTCGCTAATGAATTGCCGCGAACCAATGGGAATGAATTTTCATGAAAAAAAATTTAAGGACGTTTATTTCCAGTCCGTTGGGGCTGACGACTGGAATATTTTTTGTTTCAATTTTGTTTCTTTTTTTTCATCAGTTTTATATTTTTAAGGTGCATCCAGATGCAGTATATATGGATTCTCTGCGGCTGCTGCATCAATGGTACGACTGGCGCTCGGGGCGGATAACATTTCACGAGTACTGGAATCAAGGATCACACCGGGGTTTCGTTTTTCAAGCGATTCTTGGGCTGAATGTAAAGCTTTTTGCTCTAGATCCATTGTTGGCAAATCGTTTAACTGGATACTTAATTGCGGTGTCCTCTTTTTTAGTAGCGTTCGGCGCCCTAAGGATGCTGCTTTCTGAAATGAGATTGGTATATCGTCCGGCATATGTTTATGCTGCAATAATCCTATCTGGAGCAATTTTCTTTTCGCTTGCTGGTTTTGAGGTCTTAACCCTAGATCTAGGTCTCGGACTTTGGCTCAAAAACTTCTTAATTATTTGCTTTTTTCTTTCGGCCTCTCAGTTGCAAAAAAAGCAGGCTGCATCATGGAACCTTCTTTTTCTTTGCATATTAGGGCCAGTTATTGTTCTTATTTTTGGAATGGGCTGGTCCTACGCTTTTGTTGCCGCTTTTTTTAGTGTTCAGTTTATCATTTGGTCTTGTGATTGTCTGGCTTCCGGTAAGATTCTATTAAGGCGCTCTGCAATTGTGGGCTTCGCGCTAATTGTCAGTATTTCTGGCTACATTTTGCTAGGTCAGTCTTCGGCGGCCAGCTCCTCAACTAAAAATACTATGCCGGCAGCTGGGGATTTGATTGGATTAGTACTTGCAGCTCTTGGGTCGTCCTTAATTGGTGCGGAGTCTTTGTCCTTTTACAATATTCCAGTTATTGCGCTAACATTCTTGGGGGCGGGCTTGATTGGTATTTTGGGTGCGATCCTTATCACCACTTTAGCTAGGCGTCGGATAGTTGAGCTTGCCTTCCCTCTTTATTTAAGTGCTTATGCAATCTTTGCTTCAGTATCTATTTGTTTGGCGAGAGGTGGAGCAGGCATTACCTCGGTAATTGCATCAAGATATTTCATGGACTTTCTACTGCTGCCTGTTGCGTTGATTTGGCTAGTGGTTTACGCCATTATAAATGGTGTCAGTCGAAAAGAGAGATTTGGTTGGAAGATATTGTCTTTGGCATACTGCGGAGTGATCGTTGCTGGCCTTCTACTAACTAACTACCGCGAGTGGCGTGCCGCTCCCTATAGAGCTCAGGCATTTCAGGAAATGAATAATCTTCTCCTCGGAGGTGACATTGACGAGAGAAATGCTAAGTTGCTCCAGGCGCCACTTAATGACGCGCTAAAAGGGCGTGAGTCGTTATTTTTTAATAAGCTTTCAGTATTCTCTCAAAAGATTGAAGATGAATGTAAAATTTCCGCTTTAGGCTATAGTGGTGGATGGTATGAGCCAGAGAGTGATGGGCGTTGGATAAGTCAGTCCGCTGGGATTCGGTTGTCTCAATGCAGCTGTCCTCTGATAATTTCTCTATTTCTTCCGAGCAATTTTGAGAGGAGGGAAATGAAAATAACCGGAGTGCTGTTGGCCCCCTCGAAGGTCGAGTTGAGCCCTGGTTCTAGCTATAGCCTTGAGCTACCTGCAACGGTTAGGCCAGTTCCTGTATTATTTTCTTTGTCAAAAGTCACCGTCCCTGCCGAGCTGCCTGGTGGAAGTGTTGATTCAAGGCGACTGGGTGTTTTCTTTTCGAAATTGGCTTATTCTTGCGATTCTCAGTAATTTTTGGTTGAGTCAAGTAGTTAATTATAAATTCGGAAAGGCGAGAAATTAAAAATTCGGCTACGCTTACCTCCAAGGAGGCTCGTTGCCATAAAGACTTCGAAGTTTATCTAAGAGCAAATCGCGCTCGCCCTAACGCATGCCGAGACCTGCACGACGGTCGAGGGGGGTGGGGCTACCGCAAAATGGACATCAGTCAAGCCACGTTCTACACGCGGCGAAAGGAGCGGTGGGCTAGGCATGGCCGAATTACACCGGCTGCGTCAGCTTGAGGAAAAGAATCGGCGATGCAAGCAACTATTCGTCCACCTAAGTTTAGACAAGACCAAGCTGAAGGACATGCCGACAAAAAATTAGGTCCCACACAGCGCGAGACGCTCGTAGGCAGTCTTGTTGACCATTAGGCGTTGGGAGTCGCCAAGCCCGAGCCGGCTTCGAACAAATCCGGTCAGCTGCTAATACCAGGCCCGAGCAATGATGTTGCACCATCACATCGGTGAGTTAAAAAAAGATCGCATCTACGCAGGTCAACCAAGGTTTGGGTTGACGTTAGGACTGTTGCGCAAGGAAAGGCTATAGTTCCAACCGTAAATGCATATCGGCTGTGCTGTCGAGTTGGTCTCGACTAAGATGCAAGCTTCCGTGCACGCACGAGGGTCGCAGCACATAGTCTGGAGTGCATGGTGCTGACTTGTCCTCAATCAAGTCTGAGAGATGGATTTTGTCGTCGACGCCTTGTTTAACGTATCCTGCTTCGGGTTCAGATCATCATGACAAATTACCAATGAAAGTGTAGCCATCGAAGTGAGTCAAAACCTCTGGGGGTAAGAAGTGGTGTCAGTGGCGGAACGCTTGCGCCACTGACGTGACCTTCCACAGCGCTTCTAGATAATGGCGGCAAGTTCATCTCCATGATGATAGCTCCCTGAGCTTACGACAAAGCAGGCAATGGATTATTCCACCCGGCAAACCTCACTACAACTCATTCATTTAGTCGTTCAACGGCAGTTTCGGGATAAGTCCCAACGTGCGCTGCTTTCTGTCGCTCCACGATACTCAGGAGAAGAGCGAAAACCAGATGGTCGATAATAATTATGCCCCAGGTGTTCGTTGATCGGCAGTATGTCGCAAGCTGAGTTTGCCCCGTGATTCGCCTGTCTACCAAAAACCGAACTTCCCAGTTCTTCTCGGGCTTAACGTAGGGATAATGTCAGAAGATGATCACGTGTTTGGAGACCGCGGCTATACAATGCGAACTAAAGCGAAGAATTGCGTGCCTGAGAGACCGCGTTTTTTGCCGCCGGCCTTCGACCATTCACGTCATAGGAGGCAGAATGGACGCGCTCGGGAAGGCGCATTTTGAGCAGTAAGCTGGCGTAGGTCATATACATTTTTGATAGCCAGCGGCAGTGTGGATATAACTAGGTCCGCCATCGTCGCTCGCCAAGAATGCTTTAGGGGTGACTAGCCTTTTTGCGCTCTCGGATCTGCAAGTGGTGAATCGGCAGCTCCTGAAGGCCAATTTTTTTAATCTTTTCTTCAGTAGGGTAGCTGCCTCAGAGCACGGATGGAATACAGGACAGAGATTAGATTTACGCGTTATTTCGATCTCGGCGACGAACCCTGCAAGATGCCGGTCGGCTGTTAGGCATCCTGTTGCTCAGAGCACTTTTGCCGAAAACAAAGCGCGACAATGCAAACGTCATTGGAATAGTGGCTATTATTGCCATGAGCGGTGCGAGGGTTGATGGCAGTTCGAGATATTCCACCCATAGAAATACAACAGTCAGACTAACCAAGTATTGGGCAAGGTAAACAAACGGAAACATCACCAGTGAGCGCCACCCACGGTGCGTCTGGAAGACAAAGAGGCGATTGATGCAAAAGGAGATGACTATGCCGATTAAGTACGCAACGGTGTAAGCCACCTTATAAGAGGTGGCCTGGAGGAGTGCGAGATACGCAGCGTAGGTGGCAACTGTATTGATGCCTCCCGAGATGAGGAAGCGAACGAAGCTAGATTTTCTTACTAGCTCCATTGCCCGTTGCAGGACCAACATGCTCATGCGTGTTTGTCACGCACCTGTTCGATGAAAGCGCCGTACTCGCGGATGTAATCTGCCGAGTCGTAGAAATGCGATGCGAATACGAGCAGCACCGCGTCCTCGGAGTATTTGTATTGAATGCCCCACGTCATGGGCGGCAGGTATAGGCCGAAGTTTGGCTTGTCGAGTACGAACTGCTCGCGTTGTCTGCCGTCGTCGGCCACAACGTGCACCGAGCCCTTCACCGCGATAAGGAACTGGTGGCATTCCAAGTGCGCGTGCTCGCCGCGGGTTTCCGCAGTGGGTACGGCATAAACAAGGAAGTAACGTTTTGGCGCAAATGGAATCTCTTTTTCAAATTCACCGACGGACAGGCTGCCGCGCATGTCAGCGATGGCATTGAACGTGTGCATCTGTACTCCGCGAACAGACGACGGATGGATACCTGTCTTCGTTCCTTGGGGTTGCAGCTTGTCCACCGCGACGGTGCCGGTATTGGAATAACCCACGATCTTGGCAGGATTGCCCACTACGATGGCATTAGGGGGAACCGAGCGCGTAACGACTGCACCAGCGCCAACCATCGCGTTGCGGCCGATGCGGATGCCAGGCAGGATCGTAGCGTTTGCACCGATCGATGCACCTACCTCGACCACCGTGCGAAGAAACGTCTCAGGATATATCTTGCTCCTGGGGCGGAGATCGTTGGTGAACGTAGCATTGGGGCCAACAAATACGTCGTTCTCAAGGGTGATTCCGTCCCACAGTTGGACGCCACATTTCACCGTAACGTTGTCGCCGACAACGACGTCATTCTCGATGAATACTCCGTCGCAGATATTGCAACCAGCGCCTAGGCGTGCGCCTGGTAGCACGTGGGCAAACGCCCAGATTCGCGTGCCATCGCCGATGGCCGTCGATTCGCAAAGTCCTTTTTCATGCACATAAAAGTTCATTGTTGTTTTCCGGGAAAATCGAGTTGCAGGGAAACAATGTCGAGAGGGCGCTGTTTGGTATTTTCATAGGCACGCCACGCGTAATTGCCAACAATGCCGATGCCCAAGGTATTGAGCGCGCCGAAGAAGAGGATTGCGAGCATTGACATGGAATAACCTGGCACTTCATAGCTGCCTGCGAAACGAGCTATAAGCACCGCCAGGCCTAGAAGCACCGCCACGCCGAGTCCCAGCATGCCTGCACCCATCAAAATGCGTACTGGCAGGTCGGAGAAAGCGAATACGCTGTCGAGTAGATAGGTGACCTTCTTTTTCAAGGTCCATGCACTCTTGCCGTGTTCACGTTGGAGGCGCGCGTAACCGATGAACTCGCGACGACCGCCCAGCCAGAATAAGAGACCCAGGAGGCTGCTATTAGCTTCCCCTAGCGCGACGAGGCGGTCACGGAATGGTGCCGTCAAGGCAAACACATCCACACCACCACGAGGTACATCGCGTTGGACCAGACGCCGGTATGCTCCCCAGAAAATGGTGGAAGCGAGCTTGCTGAGGCCTGGATCGACACGGCCGACACGTTTGCCAAAGACGACGTCTAGCGGTTTCGTAGCCAGCGCGGCGAAAAATTCGCGCATGAGCGACGGCGGCTCTTGCAGGTCGGCTGCCATGACGCCAATGTACTCGCCGGCGGCCTCGGAGAGTCCGCAGCGGATTGCCGCGAACGCGCCGAAGTTGCGTGACAGTAGTATCAAACGTGCCTGGAAGGCCATTGTGGGGAGGCCTTGTTCCAGAAGAGCAAAACTGGCATCGGGGCTTCCATCGACGACAAAGACCACCTCAAGTGGCGCTTCGAGGTCGCTGGCCAGTTTATCCAGAGCCAAAAGTAATGCTGGAATGGATCCCTCGTTCTTGTAAACGGGGATCACTACCGAGTAGCGCGGCTTTACCACGAGTTACAGGCCTCGATGACTCGGGACACTTCTGCGTCAGTAAGCTCCGGAAAGCAAGGCAGAGTTACCACGTGTGAGCACGAATGGTCCGTGGCCTTGAGCGCAATGCCGTCAAAGCGCCCTGCGAACAGGGGCTGCCGGTAATCGGGGGTAGGGTAATGCACCTCGCTGTTCACGCTAGCATCGGCGAGGTGCTGCTGTAGCCCTGCACGATTGCTGGTGTGCACTACATAGAGATGGGCCACAAAATCCTCGCCACCCACCGGAGGTACCACGATGTCGGAGTGTTTGATCTCGCGCGAATAGCGGTTGGCAATGTCACGGCGGCGGGAGTTCCAGCCGTCGAGCAATGGCAGCATTACTCGCAGGAAGGCTGCCTGGATTTCATCGAGGCGGCTGTTGCGGCCGCCCAGCAGTTCATTGCGGTACTTTGCTGTCCAGCCGTATTGGCGCAATTTGCGGAGTTTGTCGGCGATGGAGGGGTCGTTAGTAGTGACGGCACCGCCATCGCCTAGCGCACCCAGATTCTTAGTGGGGTAGAAGCTGAAGCTGGCGGCCTTTCCGAAAGTGCCGGCCTTGCGCCCCTGGGCATCGCTTGCGCCATGCGCCTGTGCGCAGTCCTCGAAAATGGCAAAGTTATGCTCTTTTGCTAACTTTGTGAAAGCAGCCATATCGGCTAACTTTCCATAGAGATGGGTAACAATGACGACGTCGATTTTGCCCTTGGCTAGCTCAGCCTCAAGCGCAGCTGGTGACATGGTGCAAGTGACTGGCTCAATGTCGATAAAAACTGGTTCAGCCCCACACGCAAGCACCGCAGTCGTCCCATACATGGCGGCATTGGCGACTACGCCCACCCGTTTTCCTTCACTGACCCCTAAGCTACGCAAACCCAGTTCGAGCGCCTCGGTGCCATTGGCGACACTGACACAATCGCCAGCTCCGCACCATTGAGCGAATTCCTTTTCAAACGCTTTGACGCTCGGGCCAAGCACGTAATAACCGCTGCCGATAGCCTGGGCAGCAGCCTCTTCGAGTTGCTGGGCGATTGGGCCAATGTGGCGGTCGAGGGCATTGACGGGGATGGGCGTAGTCATGGATATCCTGAAGTATGAATCAAGGCGGCTACTCGGCCGCCCGAAAATGGGGCACTAGCTTAGTTCAGATTCGAGCTCTGGTAGAATTTTGAACAAATCCCCTGTTAGTCCGATATCCGCAATCTCGAAGATCGGCGATTCAGGGTCCTTGTTGATCGCCACGATCGTGCCGGCGTCCTTGATGCCGGTCAGATGCTGGATCGCCCCGCTGATGCCGATCGCCACGTACAGCTCGGGGGCGATGATCTTGCCGGTCTGGCCGACCTGCAGCTCGTTCGGTACGTAGCCGGCGTCCACGGCGGCGCGCGAAGCGCCCACAGCGGCGCCGAGTTTGTCGGCCAGGCTGTAGATGTGCTGGAAGTTCTCGGCCGAGCCGACGCCGCGGCCGCCGGAGACCACACGCTTGGCGCTCTGCAGGTCCGGGCGGTCGGAGCTGCCTGCGGCCAGGCCGACGAAGCGGGTATGGGTGGGCAGCGCGGCATCGACGGTGACCGCTTCGACCGTCGCACTGCCGCCGGCTGCCGCTTCCGGCCAGGAGGCGCTGCGCACGGTGGCGACCACGATCTGGTCGGCCGGCGCTTTCACCGTGATGATCGCATTGCCTGCGTAGATCGGGCGCTTGAAGGTGTAGGCATCTTCGACCGCCATCAGGTCGGAGACCTGGTTGACGCCCAGCAGCGCGGCAACCACCGGCATCAGGTCCTTGCCGAACGTGGTCGAGGGGCCGAATACATGGGTGTAGCCCTGGCCGGCGAGCTGGGCGATCTGCGGCCCCAGCACCTGCGCGATGGCATGTTCGTTGGCGGCGTTTGCCACCGTCAGCACGCGAGCAACACCCGCCAGCTGCGCGGCCTGCGCCGCAACCGCGGCCGGATCGGCCGCCAGCACGACGATGTCGATGGACTCGGCCGACACCGCCAGCGCGGCGCTGAGGGTCTTGGCAGTGGCCGCATTGAGCTGGCCGTTGAGATGTTCGGCAACGATGAGAACCTTGGCCATTACAGCAACCCCTTCTGCTTGAGTGCGGCCACCAGCTCGGCGGCGTCCTTGACCATCACGCCGCGGCTGCGCTTGGACGGCGCGGCGTAGTGGGTGGTGCTGAGACTGTCATGCGCATCGACGCCGAGATCGGCAAAGGCCAGCGTTTCCAGCGGCTTGCTCTTGGCTTTCATGATGTCCGGCAACTTGATGAAGCGCGGCTCGTTCAAGCGCAGATCGGTAGTCACCACCGCCGGCAGGTCCACTTCCAGCGTTTCCAGGCCGGCATCGACTTCGCGGGTCACCGTGGCCTTGCCAACGGCGACCACCAGCTTGCCGGCGAAGGTCGCCTGCGGGCGACCCCACAAGGTGGCCAGCATCTGGCCGGTCTGGTTGGCGTCGTCGTCGATCGCCTGCTTGCCCAGGATGACCAGGTCCGGCTGTTCCTTCTCGACTAGCTTGAGCAGGGTGCGCGCGGCGGTCAAGGGCTGAATTGCCGCGTCGGTGACCACGTGGATGGCGCGGTTGGCGCCCATCGCAAGCCCGTTGCGCAGGTGCGCGGCTGCATCGGCCGGGGCCAGGGTGGCGACCACCACCTCGGTGGCGATGCCGGCGTCGCGTAGGCGCAACGCCTCTTCCAGGGCGATTTCGTCGAACGGGTTGGGCGAGAGCTTGACGCCATCGGTGACCACACCGGAACCATCGGGCTTGACCTGAATGCGGACGTTGTAGTCCACCACGCGCTTGTAGGCGACGAGGATTTTCATCGTGTACGAGATCCTTCAGCTGTTGCGGGAAGGCCCGGCCGCGGCGGCAAGCTCGGGAGTGGAGCCATTCTAACCAAGCAGTGGCACCATGCGATGGGGTATGGATGCTGCAGTGCGGCACTTCGACGCCTCAGCGGAGTGTCGCTTAAGCCCGATCTCGTCAGGGACCGTATATCCTGTGTGGTTTGAAACGCAGCGCGGTGCGCGCGACCAGGAGGAATAGACAGTGGCGACTTGGCTAGTAACCGGCGGTGCCGGCTTTATCGGCGGAAACTTTGTTCTTGAAGCAGTTGCACGCGGGATCCGCGTGATCAATCTCGATGCGCTCACCTATGCGGGGAACCTGAACACGCTGGCCTCGCTGGAAGGCAATGCCGACCATGTCTTCGTTAAGGGCGACATCGGCGACGGCGCGCTCGTGACCCGTCTGCTCCAGGAACATCAGCCGGGCGCAGTGCTGAACTTCGCTGCCGAAAGCCATGTGGATCGCTCGATCGAAGGCCCTGGCGCGTTCGTCCAGACCAACGTCGTCGGTACCCTGGCCTTGCTCGAGGCCGTGCGCGACTACTGGAAAGCACTGCCGGATGCGCGTCGCGAGGCCTTCCGGTTCCTGCATGTGTCCACCGACGAGGTCTATGGCACGCTGGGCGAGACCGGCAAGTTCACCGAGACCACGCCGTATGCGCCCAATTCCCCGTACTCGGCATCCAAGGCCGCCTCGGATCATTTGGTACGTGCGTTCCACCACACCTACGGGCTGCCGGTGCTGACCACCAACTGCTCGAACAACTACGGCCCATACCATTTCCCGGAAAAGCTCATTCCGCTGGTGATCGCCAAGGCGCTGGCCGGCGAGCCGTTGCCGGTGTACGGCGATGGCAAGCAGGTACGCGACTGGCTGTTCGTCAGCGACCACTGCGAGGCGATCCGCACCGTGCTGGCCAAGGGCAAGGTCGGCGAGACCTACAACGTGGGCGGCAACTCCGAGCGCCAGAACATCGAGGTCGTGCAGGCGATCTGTGCGCTGCTGGATCAGCATCGCCCGCGTGAGGATGGCAAGCCGCGCGCGAGCCAGATCACCCATGTCACCGATCGCCCCGGACACGACCGTCGCTACGCGATCGATGCCTCCAAGTTGAAGAACGATCTGGGCTGGGAGCCGGCCTATACCTTCGAGCAAGGCATCGCGCAGACGGTGGAGTGGTACCTGACCAACCAGGCCTGGGTGCAGGGAGTGCTGGATGGCAGCTATCGGCTGGAACGGATCGGCGCCGCGGCCTAACGCGAGCCCTTAGGCAAGAGTCCGCGCATGTAAGCGTGTGCGGGCCTCAACAGGACATACCTGATGACACAACGTAAAGGCATCATTCTGGCGGGCGGCTCCGGCACGCGCCTGTATCCGATCACCAAGGGCGTCAGCAAGCAGCTGTTGCCGGTGTACGACAAGCCGATGATCTACTACCCGCTGAGCGTGCTGATGCTTGCGGGTATCCGCGACATCCTGATCATCAACACGCCGCACGAGCAGGCGCTGTTCCAGACGCTGCTGGGCGATGGTTCCCAGTGGGGCGTCAATATCCAGTATGCCGTGCAGCCCAGCCCCGATGGTCTGGCGCAGGCCTATCTGATCGGCCGCGAGTTCGTCGACGGCAAGCCGAGTTGCCTGGTGTTGGGCGACAATATCTTCCATGGGCATGGCCTGACCGATACCTTGCGCCGCGCCGATGCGCGTGAGCAGGGTGCAACCGTCTTCGGTTACTGGGTCAACGACCCGGAGCGCTACGGCGTTGCCGAATTCGATCAGCAAGGCAAGGTCATCGACATTGCCGAAAAGCCGGAAAAGCCCCGTTCCAACTACGCCGTCACCGGCTTGTACTTCTATGACGGCAAGGCCAGCGACTACGCGGCTGCGTTGAAGCCTTCGCCGCGCGGCGAGCTGGAGATCACCGATCTCAATCGCTGCTATCTCGATGCCGGCAATCTGCACCTGGAGCCGTTGGGGCGTGGGTATGCATGGCTGGATACCGGCACGCATCAGTCATTGCACGAAGCGGCCAATTTCATCGAGACCATCCAGATGCGCCAGGGCCTGCAGGTGTGCTGCCCGGAAGAAATCGCATTTGGTCAGGGCTGGATCGATGCCGAGCAGCTGGAGCGTCTGGCGGCGCCGTTGTTGAAGAATGACTATGGTAAATATTTATACGAATTAGCGAGTCGAGGGGTTGTCCCTTGAAAGTGATCAAAACGGCGTTGCCTGGCTGCGTCGTCCTCGAACCGGCGGTGTTCGGCGATGCGCGCGGCTATTTTTTTGAAACATGGAATGCCGAACGCTTTGGTCAGCACGGCTTGCCGACGCAATTCGTGCAGAGCAACGTGTCCACCTCCGCCAAGGGCGTGCTGCGTGGTCTGCACTACCAATGGCCGCGTCCGCAGGGCAAGTTGGTCAGCGTGCTGGAGGGCGAGGTCTATGACGTCGCCGTCGATGTGCGCCACGGCTCGCCCAACTTCGGTCAATGGGCGGCTGTGGTGCTGAGCGCGGAGAACAAGAAGCAGTTCTGGATTCCGGAAGGCTTCGCGCACGGCTTTGCAGTGTTGTCCGAACGTGCAGTGTTCAGTTACCTGTGCACCGACGTCTATGTCAAGGAAGCCGATGCCGGCGTGCGCTGGGACGACGCTGCGATCGGGATCGATTGGCCGATCAGCGATCCGTTGCTGTCTGCCAAGGATGCCGACGCGCCGTTCCTGGGTGACGTGGCGGTCGATCGCTTGCCGGTGTTTACCCCGTGACCACATTGGTCTTTGGAGCGAACGGGCAGGTCGGCACCGAGCTGCTGCGCGCACTGGCAGCCGATGGTGCAGTACAGGCCACCACGCGCAGCGGGCAGTTGCCTGATGGCAGTGCCTGCGAGGTGGCGGACTTCGACGCACCGCAGACGCTGACGTCCTTGCTGGAGCGGATCGGCCCGAGCCGCGTCGTCAATGCCGCCGCCTATACCGCAGTGGATCGCGCCGAGCAGGACCGCGACGGCGCATTGCGCGCCAATGCGACCTCGCCCGGCGTCATCGCCGCATGGTGTGCATCCAACGACGTACCGCTGGTGCATTACTCGACCGACTACGTCTTCGACGGTCAGGGCGCCGCGCCGTATCCGGAGGATGCGCACACCTCGCCGCTGGGTGTGTATGGCGAGACCAAGCTTGCTGGCGAGGAGGCCATCCGTGCTTCGGGTGCGCAGCATCTGATCCTGCGCACGGCATGGGTGTATGCCTCGCACGGCGCGAATTTCCTGCGCACCATGTTGCGTGTCGGTGCCGAGCGCGATGAGCTGCGGGTGGTGGCCGATCAGGTCGGAACACCGACACCGGCCGCCCTGATTGCCGATGTCACTGCGCAGTTGCTGCGCCAACGCACACCCGACACGTCGGGTACCTGGCACCTCACGGCGGCAGGGCAGACCAGCTGGCATGGCTTTGCCGAGGCGATCTTCCAGCAAGCTGTCAGCGCAGGCCTGTTGTCGCGCGCACCGCGCGTGGTGCCGATCACGACCGCCGACTATCCGACGCCCGCAACGCGGCCGGCGTACTCGCGGCTGTCGATCGACAAACTGCAGCGCGACTTCGACATCGTGTTGCCGGACTGGCAGCTCGGCCTGCAGCGCGTGATTGCCGAAATCGCCGCTGCCAGACAGTAAATCGGCGACTCCGGGCGGTGGCGATAGTTCCGCCGATCCATGCAGGCCGCAAAAACAAACAGCCGGGAATCCCCGGCTGTTTGCGTATGTGTTGCAAAGTCCTGCAAGCGACCGATCAGGCGCGCCCGTAGGTGTCTTCGAAACGCACGATGTCGTCTTCGCCCAGGTAGCTGCCGGACTGCACTTCGATCAGCTCCAATGGCAACTTACCCGGATTGCGTAGGCGATGGGTCACGCCCAGTGGGATGTAGGTACTCTGGTTTTCGGTCAGCAGCAGCACCTCGTCGCCACGGGTGACTTCGGCGGTTCCGCTCACCACGATCCAGTGTTCGGCGCGATGGTGGTGCATCTGCAGGCTCAGCACCGCACCGGGTTTGACGGTGATGCGCTTGACCTGGTGGCGCTGGCCCATGTCGATCGAATCGTAGGCGCCCCACGGGCGATAGACCTTGCGATGCCAGGTGGCCTCTGAACGGCCAGCCGTCTTGATCTGGCCGACCACATCCTTGACCTCCTGGATGCGATCGCGATGACCGACCAGCACGGCGTCCGGCGTCTCGACGACGACCACGTCTTCTAGGCCGACCATGGCAATCAAGCGCGAGCCGTAGGCGTAGGTGTTGCGGCAGTCGACCTGGATCACGTCGCCATGATGCGCGTTGCCGTCGGCGTCCTGCTTGGACACGTCCAGCAGCGACGACCACGAACCGACATCGTTCCAGCCGGCATCCAGCGGCACCACCACTGCATCGGCGGTCTTTTCCATCACCGCATAGTCGATCGAATCCGACGGGCTGGAGGCGAACGCATCCTTGTCCAGACGGGTGAAGTCGGCGTCGCGCTTGCCGCCTTCCCACGCCTTCTGGCACGCATCGGCGATGGCGGGCTGGAACTTGCGCAGTTCTTCCAGATAGCGCGAGGCACGGAACAGGAACATGCCGCTGTTCCAGTAATACTCGCCGCTGGCCAGATAGCCTTGCGCGGTGGCCAGGTCGGGCTTTTCGACGAAGCGTTCGACGGCGCTGACGCCGGTACCCGCGCTTGCCTTGATATAGCCGTAGCCGGTTTCGGGCGCGGTGGGCTTGATGCCGAAGGTGACCAGCTTGCCTTGTTCGGCCGCAGTCGCCGCCAAGGTGACCGCGGCCTGGAATGCCGCTTCATCCTGAATCACGTGATCGGACGGCAGCACCAGCAGCAGCGGATCACTACCGTCGCGAGTCGCTTCCAGTGCAGCAACGGCGATGGCCGGTGCGGTATTGCGGCCCTTAGGCTCGAGCAGGATGGCCGACGGCTTCACGCCCAACTGTTGCAACTGCTCAGCGGCCATGAAGCGGTGTTCTTCGTTGGCCACCACGATGGGGGCATGCGCCGCCACCGGGGCGGAACGCAGCCAGGTGGCCTGCAGCATGCTGTGCTCGCCGACCAGCGGCAGGAACTGCTTGGGATACGATTCGCGCGACAACGGCCACAGGCGCGTGCCGGAACCGCCGGATAGGATGATAGGTAGGACGTCGCTCATGGGCGGGGGAAACTCCAAAGTGCGTCTATAAGGTGGGAGAGGGAGTGAATCAGCCGCGCAGCAGGTTGGAAATTTCCTGTGTGCGCGTTTCCAGCAGGGCGGCGTCGCCGCGCGTTTCCACGTTCAGACGCAGCAGCGGCTCGGTGTTGGAGCTGCGCAGGTTGAAACGCCATTGGCCGAAGTCGGCACTGATGCCATCGGTGTAGTCCAGTTCCGGCGACTGATCGCCGTAGTGATCCATCACGCGGGCAACCGCTGCCTTGGCATCGTCCACCTTGAAGTTGATCTCGCCGCTGCAGGGGAATTTCTGCATGCGCGCCTCGACCAGATCCGCCAGCGAACGACCCGACTGCGACACCAGCTCGGCGATCAACAACCACGGGATCATGCCGGAGTCGGCATAGGCGAACTCGCGGAAATAGTGGTGCGCGCTCATCTCGCCGCCATACACGGCGTTTTCGCTGCGCATCTTTTCCTTGATGAAGGCATGGCCGCTCTTGCACAGCACCGGGATGCCGCCGGCGTCCTCGACCATCTCGACGGTGTTCCAGGTCAGGCGCGGGTCATGCACGACTTTGCCACCCGGCTGCTTGGCCAGGATCGCCTGGGCCAGCAGGCCAACCAGGTAATAGCCTTCGATGAAGCGGCCGGTGTGGTCGAAGAAGAAGCAGCGATCGAAGTCGCCGTCCCAGGCGATACCGAAGTCGGCGCCGTGTTCCTTGACCGCCCTGGCGGTGGCGTCGCGGTTCTCCGGCAGCAGCGGGTTGGGGATGCCGTTGGGAAAGTTGCCATCGGGTTCGTGGAAGACGCGGATGAACTCGAACGGCAGCTGCGGTGCAAGCAGGTCGACGATCAGGCCGGCGCCACCGTTGCCGGCGTTGACCACCAGCTTGAGCGGCTTGAGCGTGCTGCGGTCCACGTAGCTGAGCAGATGCTCCAGGTAGGCGGTCTTGTCGGTGCGGCTCTGCTCGCTTGCGGTTGGCTCGCCGGGTGCGGCGGTATCGGCAGCGACGGTGTCGCGGATCGCGAACAGGCCGGTGTCGGAGCTAATCGGTCGCGCCTGCTCGCGGACCAGCTTCATGCCGTTGTAGTCCATCGGGTTATGGCTGGCGGTAACCATCACGCCGCCGGCCGCCTTGAGGTAATCGGTCTGGAAATAAACCTCCTCGGTGCCGCACAGGCCAATGTCGATCACTTCGCGGCCGCTGGCGCGCAGGCCGGCCGAGAGCGCCTCCTGCAGGCCAGGGCTGGCCAGGCGCACGTCGTGGCCCAGGACCACGGGCCCTTGCTCCAGCTGCGCCGCCAATGCCACGCCGATGCGGCGCGCCAAGTCCTCGTTGAGTTCATCCGGCACGCGGCCGCGGATGTCGTAGGCCTTGAAGGCGGGTAGCGTCATGGGCAATTCCTGGGATGGGGGAATTCCGAGTTTAGCGGCTGTGCCGTGTCTTGGGTGTGGCGGAATTGCGATAGGGGACAGGGAACAGTCAGCGGCTAGAATGGCCGCTTCACATCAGCGAGGCGAGGGCGGTGATGAGCAATGGTGGACGTGGTGCGGCAAGCGGCAAACGCTATGCCGATGCCGGGGAGGCGCTGTATGGGGTGCTGGCCGATGGCCAGACCCTGGCGGTCGGCGGCTTCGGATTGTGCGGAATCCCGGAAGCGCTGATCGCGGCAGTGCGCGCGAGCGGGGTCAGCGGATTGACCGTGATCTCCAACAACGCAGGCGTCGATGGATTCGGGCTGGGTCAATTATTGGCCACCCGGCAGATCCGCAAGATGATTTCGTCCTACGTGGGCGAGAACAAGGAATTCGAGCGGCAGTACCTGGCCGGCGAACTGGAGCTGGAGTTCAACCCGCAAGGCACGCTGGCCGAACGCCTGCGCGCGGGCGGTGCGGGGATTCCCGCGTTCTATACCGCAACCGGCTACGGCACCATCGTCGCCCAGGGCAAGGAAACCCGGCAATTCGACGGCAAGCAGTACGTGATGGAAACCGCACTGCAGGCCGACGTCGCGCTGGTCAAGGCCTGGCGTGCGGACACGGCCGGCAATCTGGTGTTCCGCAAGACCGCGCGCAACTTCAACCCGGCCTGCGCCATGGCCGGTCGCGTCTGCGTCGCCGAGGTCGAGGAGATCGTGGAGGTGGGCACGATCGATCCGGACCAGGTGCATCTGCCCGGCATCTATGTCGACCGGCTGGTGCTCAACGCCACCCCGGGAAAACGCATCGAACAGCGCACCGTGCGCGAAGGACAGCACTGATGGCCTGGACCAGAGACCAGATGGCCGCACGTGCGGCGCGTGAATTGACCGATGGTGCCTACGTCAACCTGGGTATCGGTCTGCCGACGCTGGTGGCCAACCACATTCCCGATGGCGTGGACGTGTGGCTGCAATCGGAGAACGGCCTGCTCGGCATCGGTCCGTTTCCTAGCGAGGACGAGGTGGATGCGGACCTGATCAACGCCGGCAAGCAGACAGTGACCGCGCGTGCCGGCGCCAGTTATTTCGGTAGCCACGACTCGTTTGCGATGATCCGCGGCGGGCACATCGATCTGGCGATTCTCGGTGCGATGCAGGTGACCGAGCGCGGCGACCTGGCCAACTGGATGGTGCCTGGCAAGATGGTCAAGGGCATGGGCGGCGCGATGGACCTGGTGGCCGGCGTCAAGCGCGTTGTCGTGCTGATGGAACACGTCGCCAAGGACGGCAGCCACAAGATCCTGCGCGAATGCGACCTGCCATTGACCGGCGTCGGCGTGGTCGATCGCATCATCACCGACCTGGCGGTATTCGACGTCACCGATCGCGGGCTGGTGCTGGTGGAGGCGGCGGATGGGGTAAGTGAGCTTGACCTTCGAGAGAGAACAGGTGTCGAGTATCGTGTAGGAGGTCAATTCAAGCGGGCGTTTGCAGTGTAGTATGTGCCAGTAGCACCAATTTTCTTGGTGAATTCTTCACGATCATTTTAATTAACCACTTTTAGGTCAAATGATGAAACGCTCATATATATTTACGCTGTCTATCGCGATGGCGATGATGACGGTGGCATGCAGTAAGAATGAGTCAAATGCACCCGAGGTTTCTAAAAATTCCACTGCTGCTGCGAAATCTTCTGAACCTGCAAAGCCTATTGCTGCTCAGGAAATTATAAGACTTACAGCAGATCAAGTTGGTGTGAAGTTAACGCTTGAGTCTCAGCCCAAGGTTGACACAGCCTCTGGGTCTGTCAGTTTTGTGGTGAAAGTGGAAAACCATGGCGTTGCGGCACTTTCAGGGGCTAGCAATCCGCCTGTTAATTTAGGGGTTCAGATTCTTGGCCCTGGCGGTAGCGCAGAAGGGATGGTAAGAGATTTTTCGCGTACGTCCTTGCCCGACATTGCGCCAGGTAACGCAGCGTCCGTCACTGTGCAGTTCCCACTAGAATCGCGTTTGGATGGACGTAAGCTCAAGGTTGACCTCGTACAGGAAGGTGTTAGCTGGTTTTCTGATTTCGGACAGCCAACGCTGGAGCTTGACCCTGTTAAATAATCTGTACAGATTATTGGGTCTGAAAAAAGGCGCCATATGAGCGCCTTTTTTTATTTATAGATTTTGGTAGTTCGGGCCCGAACCACCCTCCGGGGTGACCCAGGTGATGATCTCGTACGGGTCCTTGATGTCGCAGGTCTTGCAGTGCACGCAGTTGGCGGCGTTGATCTGCAGGCGCTTGCCGGAGGGGCTGCCGGTGTCTGCGACCATTTCGTAGACGTTGGCCGGGCAGAAGCGGGTGCAGGGGTTGTCGTACTCCTGTACGCAGCGGGTGGCGCAGACGTCGGTGTCGAGCACCTTCAGATGCACGGGCTGGTCTTCGTCGTGCTCGGTGGCAGCGAAGTAGACCGCCTGAAGGCGGTCGCGCGGGGCGAGCTCGCGCGTGCCGTAGTCGCGGTTGGGTTGCTCGTAATCGCCGATCTTGTGCAATGCCGACCAGTCGGGTTTGTTCTTCAGCGTCCATGGCGAGGCGCCCTTGAGCGCGGTTTCCCAGGCGGCATTGAGCAGGCCGAACCACAGGCCCTTCTTGAAACCGGGCTTGATGTTGCGCACCTGCTTCAACTCGGCCATCGCATCGGACGCGCGCAGTTTCGCGTCGAAGCCTTGCGGCGCCAGCTGCGATTGCACCAGATGTTCGGCGGCCAGCATGCCGCTGCGGATCGCCTGATGGGTGCCCTTGATCTTGGGCACGTTGAGCAGGCCGGCGGTGTCGCCGATCAGCAGGGCACCGGGCATTTCCACCTTCGGCAGCGACTGCCAGCCGCCGGTGACGATGGCGCGCGCGCCGGCCGAGAGGATGCTGCCGCCTTCCAGCAATGGCTTGATCAGCGCGTGGTTCTTCCATTGCTGGAAGGCTTCCCACGGCTGGTACTTCGGGTCGCTGTAGTCCAGCCCGCTCACGTAACCGAGCGCGATCTGGTTGTTGTCCAGGTGATACAGGAAGCTGCCGCCGTAGGTGCGGTTGTCGGCCGGCCAGCCCAGTGTGTGCACGATCTTGCCGGGACTGACGCGCCCTTCCGGTACCTGCCACAGCTCCTTGATACCGATCGAATAGCCCTGCGGGTCGGCATCGGCGGTGAGGTCGAAGCGTTTGAGCAGGCGCTTGGTCAGATGCCCGCGCGCGCCCTCGGCCAGCACGGTGACCTTGGCACGGATATCGATGCCGGCGGTGTAACCGGGCTTGTGCGAACCGTCCTTGGCCACGCCCATGTCGCCGATACGCACGCCGATGACCTGGCCGTTGTCGTCGTGCAGGGTTTCGGCGGCGGCGAAGCCGGGGTAGATCTCCACACCCAGCGCTTCGGCCTGCGGCGCCAGCCAGGCGCACATTGCGCCCAGGCTGACGATGAAATTGCCGTGGTTGCGCATGCCCGGCGGCACCACCGGGAACTTGCGCGCGCTGTCCTTGCCGAGAAACCAGAATTCGTCGTCGGTGGCAGCCACGCAGATCGGCGGCGGGTTGTCGCGCCAGCCCGGCAGCAAGGCATCCAGCGGGCCCGGCTCGATCACCGCGCCGGACAGGATATGCGCACCGATGGTGCTGGATTTTTCGATCACGCAGACGCTGATGGCCGGATCGAGCTGCTTGAGCCGGATCGCAAAGGCCAGCCCGGCCGGACCGGCGCCGACGGTGACGACGTCGTACTCCATCACGTCGCGCTCGACCGTCTCTGGCGCATTTGCGCCGACTCCTGCTTCCGACATTGCTCCGCTCCCGTTGGCTCGATGGCTGCCGCGCATTTTCCGGGATTCGATGTGACGGCGGCAAATCGGATCGATTCATCCGCGCCGCGCAGCCTCCACTCAGCGGGCGCGTGCTAGCGTTTGATGCATGAAGATTCGGGTGGCATTGCCGCAAGCGGAGATAGCCTGGTGTCGCGGCTGGTTGCCGCGCGCGCAGGCCGATGCGCTGCTGCAGGCGCTGCTGACGCAGGTGCAGTGGGAGGTACATCGCATCCGCATGTTCGGGCGCACGGTCGATTCGCCGCGTCTGAGCAGCTGGATGGGCGACCCGGACGCCAGCTATCGCTACTCGGGCACGCAGTTCGCGCCGCAGCCGTGGCTGGAGGTATTGCAGCCTCTACGCACGCGCCTGCTGGCCGAGACCGGGGCGCCGTTCAACAGCGTGCTGGCCAACCGTTACCGCAGCGGCAACGATGCGATGGGCTGGCATAGCGACGACGAGCCGGAGTTGGGGGCGCGACCATTGATCGCCTCGGTAAGCCTGGGCGCGACGCGGCGCTTTGCATTCAAGCATCGTGACGATGCTGCGTTGAAGCAGACGCTGGAATTGGGGCACGGCGATCTGCTGCTGATGGCAGGCGAGACCCAGCGCCACTACAAGCATGCATTGCCGCGCACCGCAAAGCCCATCGGCGAGCGCATCAATCTGACCTTTCGCCAAATTGCGCCGCGCGTGTCCCAGCCATAAGAGCGGCTAACGAAGCGCAGCGAGCGCTTGGCTGGCGGTGAGTGCAGTGGTTTTGTTGTCCACATCTGGGGGGATGTAGTCAGCAGTGCGAGTCAAACGCTGAGTGGGTCGAGGGCGCGGTGCCCTCACCGCTCGCGGGACACGCCGTGAACCCGTCCCTGGGGGCTCGGTGGCGGCATCCATGCCGCCACACGGTCCCGCAATCGGTGAGGACACCGCACCAGACAGTTTGTTGGCTGCTTTGTTGAAAGCCATGCACACCGACCATCTCGACTGGTCCTTGCCCGCCCACCATCGCGGGACCTTCTGCGGCATGGATGCCGCAGAAGAGCCTACATGGACGTACTTGCGGCGTGTCCCGCGAGGGTGGGCGGGCAAGGGCCCTGCAGCCAGGCCGCAGATCAGCCGCCCTGCGGTAGACCGGCGTGAAGTGCTTTGTTAACCGCTCTAAGATCTGTCGCCTGCGCTTACAGCGGACGCGGCAGGCTCTGGCTGTCCTGCTGGCCGGTGACCAAGGTCCAGCCGACCAGTTCGGTGGTGACCTGCGTCATCGCCTGTTCGAATGCCGCTGCCACCGCAGCCGTGTCGGTGCCGCTGGACGGGCGTGCGACCAGGAAAGTGCGCGAGGCCACCACGCGCTGATCGGCGGCGTGCAGCAGTTTGGCATTGAGTTCAATGGTGGCCGAGGGCAGCGACTGGCCGGCGTAATCGGACTCGAAGCGGCGCAGGTCGATCGCCAGCTTGTAGTCGGAGCGGATGCCGGTGCCGATACGGGCGACGGCGGCGATCTTGCCGGAGTCCTCGAACGCGCGGACCACGCTGTCTTCCAGCATGTCGGTGGCCGGCTGCGCCCAGCCTGCGCCGTGATAGACCTGCAACTCGCCCGGGGTCGGGCGCACGTTGATGCGTGGGCTGTCGATCACCCGCGCGGCGCTGGGCTTGGACACCGACAGCTGCCAGCTCACCTGCGGCCAGGACGGGTTCGGCGCAATCCGCACGTTAGGTGCATAGATGGTGGCCGGCTTCTTGTCGCCTCCGGTCAACACCGAGCAGCCGCCCAGCGCCAGCAACGAGACGCACAACATGGGACGCAACAGGCGCATGGCAGTCATTTCGGTTCGAACTCCTTGGGTGCGTCGCGGCCGAGCAGGTAGCGCGCAGGGTTGTTGTCCAGTTTGTCGCTGACCCGGCGCAGGTCGCGGATCAGGCCGCGCAATTCGGTCAGCGTGGGCCCGAGCTGGCCCAGTCCGTCGTTGGCAAAACTATTGATGGCCGCGCGGTTCTCGCCAAGGATGTTGTCGGCGTTGCCGGCGGCCGAATCCAGCTTGACCAGGGTGGCATCGAGCTTTTCCAGGATGCCCGGCAGCTGCTGCACCAGGTTCTGGTCCAGCCGCTTGATGGTGCCATTGGTGGTGGTCAGGGTGGTGTCCAGATTGCGTGCGGCATCGCGCGCGCTGACGATCAGCGCCTGCATGCCTTCGTCGCGGTCGGCGATGCCACCACTGATCTTTTCCAGATTCTGCAAGGTGGCGGTGATGCTGGCCACGTTCTTGTCCGAGAGCATCTGGTCCATGCGCTCGACGATGCGGTTGGCGGTGTCGGTGATGTTCTGCAATGCCGACGGCGTGGTCTGGATGATCGGCGCATCGCTCTTGTCGATGGTGGTCAGCGACGGGGCCTCGGGCGTGCCGCCGGAGAGCTGGATGATCGACGGGCCGGTCAGGCTGGTGATGGCCAGCTTGGCGCGCGTATCGCTCTTGATCGGCGTGGTGGAGTTCACCCGCACGTGCGCGACCACCTGGCGCGGGTCGTTTGGTGCAAGCGTCAGCTCGGTGATCGAGCCGACCGCGATGCCGTTGTATTGCACCGGGCTGCCGACCGACAGGCCGGTCACCGCCTCGCGGAACACCACCCGGTATTGCTGCCAGGTACGGTCGGAGGAGTATTTCGCGGCCCATAGCCCGAACAGCAGCAGGGCCAGGCCCGCCACGATGGTGAAGGCGCCGATCAGGACGTAATTGGCTTTGGTTTCCATGCTCAGGCGGTCTCGGTGGAGTCGGTCTTGGCCGCGCGCGCGGCGCGGGCGCGCGGACCGTGGAAATATTCCTGGATCCAGGGGTGGTCGATCTGCTCGACTTCGGCCAGCGGCGCGTTGGCGATCACCTTGCGATCGGCCAGCACCGCGATGCGGTCGCAGATGGCGTACAGCGTATCCAGGTCGTGCGTGATCAGGAACACGGTCAGGCCCAGCGCCTGTTGCAGGGTGCGGATCAACCGGTCGAAGGCGGCCGCGCCGATCGGGTCCAGCCCGGCGGTGGGCTCGTCCAGAAACAGCAGCGGCGGATCCAGCGCCAGCGCCCGCGCCAGGCCGGCGCGCTTGCGCATGCCGCCGGACAATTGCGAGGGCAGCTTGTCCAGCGCATCGGCCGGCAGGCCGGCCAGCTTGATCTTCAGCAGCGCCAGCTCGAAATACCAGCGCTCGGGAAACTCGCCGTGATGTTCCTTCAGCGGGACCTGCACGTTTTCGCCGACGGTCATCGACGAGAACAGCGCGCCGTCCTGAAACAGCACCCCGGTATTGCGGGTGATGTGCTGGCGGTCGGCGAAACGGCCCGAGCGTGCGTCCGCACCCAACACCTGGATGCTGCCGGCGTCGGGCTCGCGCAGGCCCAGGATGCTGCGCATCAGCACCGACTTGCCGGTGCCCGAGCCGCCGACCACGCCCAGAATCTCGCCGCGACGCACGTCCAAGTCCAGGTCCTCATGCACGACCTGGCTGCCGAAGCGATTGGTCAGCCCGCGCACCGAAATCGCCAGCTGGTCGTCGTCGTCGTCGGTCTCTGTGCCGGGATTGGGGATTTGGGAGTCGGGATTGGTCACAGCACAGTTCTCCCGAGTGTCAGGGCGCCAGCTGCGCTCCTGCCTTGCACGAATCCCGAATTCCGAATGTCGAATCCCAGCCTCATCACCACCCCATCTTCATGAACCACAGCGCGGCGACCGCGTCGAGGATGATGACCAAGGAAATCGTCTGCACCACCGAGGAGGTGGTGCGTTCGCCAACCGACTGCGCGGTGCCGCTGACCTTCAGGCCTTCCAGGCAGCCGATCAGGCCGATCACCAGCGCAAACAGCGGCGCCTTGGATAGGCCGACCAGGAAATGCCGCAGCTGGATGGTGTCGTGCATGCGCGCCAGGTACATCTGCGGCGGGATATCCAGATCGAATGCGCCCACGGTGACGCCACCGGCCAGGCCGGCGATCATCGCGATGAAGGTCAGCAGCGGCAGGGTGAAGATCAGCGCGAGCAGGCGCGGAATCACCAGCAGGTCGATCGGGTCCAGGCCCAGGGTGCGGATCGCGTCCACTTCCTCGCGCGATTTCATCGCACCGATCTGCGCGGTAAACGCACTGGCGGTGCGCCCGGCCAGCACGATGGCGGTCAGCAGCACCGCGAATTCGCGCAGGAAGGCGATCGACACCAGCTCCACCACGTAAATCTCCGCGCCGAAGTCGCGCAGGATGGTCGAGCCCAGGAACGCGATCACCGCGCCGACCAGATACGACAGCAGCACCACCAGCGGCACCGCATCCAGGCCGACCTGCTCCATGTGGTGCACGGTGGAGGTCAGGCGGAAGCGCCGCGGCTCGTGGATCAGCCGCGCGATCTTGACCAGGTTCTCGCCCAGAAAGCTGTTCAGCTCCAGAATGCCCTGGCCAACGCCGTGGGTGGTGCGGCCCAGACGGTCCAGCGCGGCGACGAAACCGTAATCGCGTTTGGGCTTGGGGCGTTCGTCGTTGAGTTCCTCGATGGTGCACACCAGCGCCTGGTGCTCATCGCGGAAGTCGATCGCGTCTTCCTTCAGGCCCATGCGGCTGGCGAAGCGCAGCAGCTGCAGCACCCCGGCCGAGTCCAGTTGCCCGATGCCGCGCGCGTCGATGCGCCGGATCCCTTCGGGCACGGCCTGCAGCAGCTCGGCCTGGGGCAACGCGGTCGCCAGGACCCAACTGCCAGCAAGGCGGACCTGTGCGTGATCCTGCGAGTCTTGTTCGATGCGTGGAGGTTGCGCTTTGATCATGGGTGGCCTGTCCGTGGCGCCAGCATACCGCGCCCGGCGTGAGCGAATGATGGGGACGCTTCGCAGCTGCGGTCCCGGCACAGACAATCGGCGCGCCGGCCAGGTGCGCTGCGGCATACACTGACGGCCTCGCCAGACGGCGTTTCTCCGATCCGACCCGCCACGCATGTCCGCTGCCACCGTCGTCCAACCGTCCGCCAGCGCCACCTATGCCCAGCGCGTCGCCTTTGTTTCGGAAATCGCCGGACGCCTGCATTCCTACGGCACCACGGCGCAGCGTCTGGAGGCCGCCGTGGTCGGGCTGTCGCACAAGCTGGGCCTGGACTGCGAGCCCTGGTCCAATCCCACCGGGATCATTTTGAGCTTCAGCGACCCGACCAAGGCCATCGGCTCCAGCGACATCACCCGGGTGATCCGGCTGGCCCCGGGCGAGAATGACCTTTACAAGCTCAGCGTGGCCGATTACGTGGCCGACGGCGTGGCCAACGGGCGCATGAGCATCGCGCAGGGCCACACCGCGCTGCGGCGGCTGGACCGCGAGGTCGATCGGCGCGGCAAGACCATGCAGGTGCTGGCATTCGGGCTGGCCGCCGCCGGCGTGGCAGGGCTGTGGAAACTGCCCTGGCTGGATATCGCCACCGCCGGCGCGATCGGCATGTCGATCGGCCTGCTGACCCAATACACCGACAGGCGGCCGGCGACCAAGGAAGCCGGCGAGGCGCTGGCCGGCCTGCTGGCCGGGGTGGTGGCCGCCGTGGTGGCGTCGCTGGTCGGGCCACTGAACCTCAACACGGTGATCATCGCCTCGCTGGTGGTGCTGCTGCCCGGCATGTCGTTGACCAATGCCTTCAACGAACTGGCCAGCCAGCACTGGGTCTCGGGCACGGCGCGGCTGGCCGGTGCGGTGACCACGGTGCTCAAGCTCACCGTCGGTGCAGTGATCGCGGTGACGCTGACCCAGGTGCTCGGCCTGCACCCGCAGGTGGCCGCACTGCGTCCACAGGCCGGCTGGGTGGAATGGGCCTCGCTGCTGGTGGCCGCTTATGCGTTTGCGGTGTTGTTCAAGGCCAATCGACGCGATTATTTATGGATCATGGCGGCGGCCATGTCCGGGTATGTCATCGCGCGTTATGCCGGGCACGCCTGGGGCGGTCCGGCCGGTGTCTTTGCATCGGCCATGGCATTGACCGCCGCCGGTAATCTGTTCGGGCGGGTGATACAAAAACCCGGGGCATTGATCCGTTTGCCCGGCATCATCATGCTGGTTCCGGGCAGTGTCAGCCTGCGCGGCTTTCTGACCCTGATACAGCAACAGGATGTCAGTGTGGGGCAGGCCGCGCTATTGGCGGTGACCAATATCGTGATGGCCTTGATGGCCGGATTGCTGTTCGGCAATCTGTTGATTCCGGCCCGCAAGAATTTATGACCGGCAGAAAAACGCGCAATAAAAAACGCCGGCACTGCCGGCGTTTTTTATTGGTAACAATCAAGCCGCCTTGGGCTTCTTGGTCGCGCGCTTGGTGGCGGCTTTGCGCGGCGCGGCCTTCTTGGCCGGGGTCTTCTTGGCGCTGACCTTGCTGATCAGAAAGTCTTCGACCTTCTTGCCGGCGGCGGTCAGTTCAGCCAGCCAACGCGGCTGCTTGCCGCGGCCGGTCCAGGCTTCCTGGGGATTGGCGGGGTTGCGATATTTCGGCGCAACCTTGCCCAGCTTGCGGCCGGCGCGCGGACCCGGCTTGGCAGCGGCAGCCGAACGGCCCGCACCGGCGCTGGCGCCAAACAATTCTTCGATGGAATAACCCTGGGCTTTTGCCGCGCGGGTCAGCTGCGTGCGGACCTTGGCAATCGGGGCGCGCTTGGCAACCACGGTCTGCTGCTTTTTCGCGTTTTTGATCAGGGCACCCAATTGCTTGGCCGACAGGCCGCTAAGATCGATCGACATCACTACTCCGGAAGATGAGAGAGAAAAGAATGCCGGTCCGTGGCAGCGCTGGCCATCATAATGTCAGAAAACCCGGGTGACAAATGCGCCGAAATACTCCGGCGCATTGTGTTCATCTAATCGAAGTAGTTTCGGGTGATTTGATCAACGACCCAGGCGGGAGAATAATCCGGCCTTATCCAGGTTTTCTGCTGCTTCCGCAGTACGGGCACGATATTCAAAGGTAGCGGCGGCCAATCCGCGTTCGGAGACCACCACCCGATGCGGAATGCCCAGCAGTTCCATATCGGCAAACATCGCACCCGGGCGCAGGCCGCGATCGTCCAGCGCCGCTTCAATGCCTGCGGCAAGCAATTCGTCCAGCAATGCCTGAGCGGCGGCAATCACCTGCGCATCCTGCTTGGGGTTGATGATGCAGACCACCACCTGCCACGGTGCCATCGGCGCGGGCCAGATGATGCCGGCATCGTCGTGATTCTGCTCGATCGCCGCGGCCACGATGCGCGATATGCCGATGCCGTAGCAGCCCATCTTCATCACTGCGGGCTTGCCGTTCTCGTCGATCACGATGGCCTGCAATGCCTGCGCATACTGGCTGCCGAGCTGGAACACATGCCCCACCTCGATGCCGCGGGCCAGCCGCAGCTCGCCGCCGTCGGCCGCACGTTCGCCGTCGATGACGTTGCGCACATCGGCAACGGTTTCCGGTTCCGGCAGGTCGCGGCCCCAGTTGACGCCCACCAGGTGCACGCCGGGCACATTGGCGCCGACCACGAAATCGGCCAGCGCCGCGACATCGCGATCTGCCACCACGCGCACCGGGCGGGCGGTATTGATCGGACCCAGAAAGCCCGGCTCGCAGCCGAGGTGGTCGCGGATTTCGGTTTCGTTGGCCAGGCGGTAACCAGCCAGGCCGGCGACCTTGCCAAGCTTGATCTCGTTGACGGCATGATCGCCGCGCACCAGCACCAGCACGAAGCCGGCTTCGGTCATCACCGCCACCGACTTGACCGTGCGCTGCAGCGCGATGCCCAGCAACTGGGCGACGTCTTCGCAGGTCTTCTGGGTGGGCGTTGCGACCTGGCGCATTGCCTCGCCAGCCGCAGCGCGCGGGGCGGGCAGGGCGGCGCTGGCGGTTTCCACGTTGGCGGCGTAATCGGAGCCGGTGGAGAACGCCAGCGAGTCCTCGCCGGAGGCGGCGATGACGTGGAATTCCTGCGAGGCGTCGCCGCCGATGGCGCCGGAGTCGGCCTGCACGGCGCGGAATTCCAGCCCCAGCCGGGTGAAGATGCGGGTATAGGCCGCGCGCATGTTGTCGTATTCCCGCGCCATGTCGGCATCGGTGAGATGGAAGGAATAGGCATCCTTCATCAGGAATTCGCGCGCGCGCATCACCCCGAAGCGCGGGCGGATCTCATCGCGGAACTTGGTCTGGATCTGGTAGAAGTTCAGCGGCAGCTGCTTGTAGCTGTTGATCTCCTGGCGCGCGAATTCGGCCGCGGCCTCTTCGGCGGTCGGGCTGTAGCAGAACTCCTGCTCCTTGCGATCCTTGATCTTGAGCAACTGCCCGCCGAACTTCTCCCAGCGGCCGGTGGCGTCCCACAGCTCGCGCGGCTGGATGGTGGGGAACAGCACTTCCACCGCCCCGGCGCGGTTCATCTCCTCGCGCACGATAGCCTCGACCTTGCGCAGCACACGCAGACCCAGTGGCGACCAGGTGTACAGCCCGGAGGCCAGCTTGCGGATCATGCCCGCGCGCAGCATCAGACGGTGGCTGACCAGCTCGGCGTCGGCCGGGGTTTCCTTGGTGGTGTGCAGGTGGAACTGGGAAAGACGCATCGGGCTTCGCTTGGGCGGAAAGCCCATAGTTTGCCAGTCTCGCGCCCTGCCGGTCAGGGGCACCGGCCGATCGGCCGGATGCCGGGACCGGCCTGAGGCCGGTCCCGCGCCGGCTCAGGTGGCCGGATTGCCGCTCGCTGCCGGCTTGCAATAGGCCTTGGCCGCCGCCTCGGCGAGATTGCGCTGCGCCGCGCGTGCGTCCGGGTCCAGCGGGGTGCCGGGCTTGCCGTCGGCGCCGGCGCCCATGGTGACCTCGCCCTTGCCGCTGAGCAGTTCCAGGTTGCGGCGTGCGGTCAGGCAGTCGGCCGATTCGGGCGTGGTGGTTTCCGGCGCGGCGATGGCAGCGGTGCCGCTGCGCGCATCGATCCGGCGCGCTTCGTAGCGCTGGCCGGCCGGTGGCGGGGTTTCGGTGTAGTGGGTGACGCCCTTGGCGTCCTTCCATTTATACAGATCGGTCGCGCCGGCGGCGGCGCTGGCCAGCATCAGCAGGGCGCAAAGCCCGGACGACAGGTGCATGTGGCTTCCCCTGGATGATTCCCGCGGCGATTGCAGCATCCGCGGCCCGCGCTGGCAAGTGACGCTGCAGGCGCACAGGCGCGCTACCGCCGGACGGACCTCAGGCCCTACACTTGCCGGATGGATGAGATGAGACCGCCCCCGCGCTCGCGCACGATTTACCTGCTGCCGAACCTGTTCACCACCGCCGGGCTGTTTTCCGGTTTCTACGCCATCATCGCCGCCGCCAATGGGCAATTCGTCCAGGCCGCCATGGCGGTGTTCGTGGCCGCGGTGATGGACGGGCTGGACGGCCGGGTCGCGCGCCTGACCAATACCAGCAGCGAATTCGGCGTGCAGTACGACTCGCTGGCCGACCTGGTCAGCTTCGGCATGGCCCCGGCGTTGGTGATGTACCACTGGTCGCTGTCGGCATTGAAGTACGACAGCAACGTGATGGGTCGGGTCGGCTGGTCGGCCGCCTTTCTGTATGCGGCCTGCGCGGCGCTGCGGCTGGCGCGCTTCAACACGCAGGTCGGCGTGGTCGACAAGCGCTGGTTCATCGGCCTGGCCAGCCCGGCGGCCGCCGGCCTGATGATGTCCTTCGTCTGGGCCTTTGCCGACGATAGCCTGGGCTTCGACGGCGAGCAGCTGCGTTACCTAGCGCTGGCGGTCACCGTGGTGGCGGCCTTGCTGATGGTCAGCCGGATCCGGTTCTGGAGTTTCAAGGGCGGCGCGCGTGGTCCGCGCGCCGACCGTGTGCCGTTCCTGGCGCTGGCGATCGCCACGGTGGTGATCGCGTTGCTGGTGATCGATCTGGCCCGTTCGCTGCTGGTGATCGGCGTGCTGTATGCGCTGTCCGGCCCGGTGATGTGGCTGTGGCGGCGCTGGCGGCGCACGCCCGAGTTGCCATGAGTCAATTGGCCTCCGAGCCGATGTGGTCCGATCTGCAGGTGTCTTATCTGCAGGCGTTGGGGCACACCGTGTATCTGGACCGCGACGCCGTGGACGCGGCGGCACCTGACGAGACGAGCGAGCATGCGCCGGCGGCGGCTGCACCGTCACGCGTGGAGCGCGCGCCGTCGATGCCGCCACCCGCGGCGCCGCCTGTGGTCCGGCGCAGCGCACCCGCTGCGCCGGCCGACGCGCCGTCTGCGGTCACGACTGCGCCATCGGCAGCGCCGCAGCGGCGCAGCCGGGTCGGCATGCCCGATCGCCTGCAGATGGCATTGCTGCGCGCCTCCGGCTGCAATCCAGGCGATCCGAATACCCAGGCCTTGATGGCATCCTGGCCGCTGGCCGAGTTGCGCGGCAACCCGGCGGCCAAGCGCGCGCTGTGGCCGCAACTGCGTGCGCTGCGGCGGCGTCGGGATCCGGCATGAGCGCCTTGAACGTGCCGCTGCCCACCTCGCTACGCGCCATGCGCGAGAGCGATCTGGATGTGGTGATGGAGATCGAACACCGCGCCTATCCGTTTCCGTGGACGCGCAGCATCTTTCGCGACTGCCTGCAGGCCGGCTATCCGGGCTGGGTGATGGAGCAGGGCGGGCAGGTCATTGGCTACGGGGTGATCAGCATCGCCGCCGACGAAGCGCACGTGCTCAATGTCTGCATCGCACCGGAGGCGCAATCCCAGGGGCATGGCCGGGTGCTGTTGCGCGCGCTGATCAAGGGCGCCTGCGATCGCGGCGCGCGGCGGGCGTTTCTGGAAGTGCGCCCGTCCAACCCGTCGGCGATTGCGCTGTATCACTCCGAAGGCTTCAATGAAATCGGACGGCGCCCACGCTACTACCCCTCCAACACCGGCCGCGAAGATGCGTTGGTGATGGCGATCGAGTTGTCCTTCGAAGGGTTTTCCTGAGCGGCATCGGCGGTTGCTGATGGGAGCGTTCGCGCACGTCCGGCTGGCACTGTCAGCCACTCACCTGACAGGCGCCGCGCGTTTGCCTTGGTAGGGGCCTGACGACCCGCAGATATTCCGCCCGGCGCTTGCGTCGCGGGCGGACGATTGCGCCGGCACTGCGCTGCCTCACGGCAGCTGCGGCTTCGTCGTTACAGCAGACGATCGGGTAAACAGGCAATCGCCGATGCCGTGAGCAGCGCCCTTGCGCGTCACTGCAATCGATCGCAGCAAGGCGCACATCGTTCCTGACGCACCGCGTGCGTCGGCCGCTCGCGCGCCGCCATCTGGCATGACGTGCTCGCACACATCATGGTGATTCTTTCGCCATCTTGCATTTCTCTTTTCGGTGACGTGACCGGTTGCGTCCTCGCATGCGAGATGCCGCTCGAAGGCGCTAGAGCGCATTGCGGCCGCTGTGCGCGTCAAAAAAACATGCAGGTCTGTGAGCGTGGTGGCACACCGTGCTGGACCCGCGCCCGTCTGTACTGCGCTGCAGATCATGCTGCACTGCAGTGTCCTAGCGACTGTCTCCACGTGTCTTGATTACAGCGTTTTGTCTTCTCTTGCGTGTCCCGCAACCGTTTGCGTGACTGCGCGTGCACATCGATGCATCGGCTAGATACAAGCCATTGCGATGCTCCTAGTATCGGCGTCGCGGAACTGAACATTACAGAGATGAAAAGTATGTTCCGCGCCTGCTAGACGAGGGGTGTGCCGCCGCGCGGCGCATCGAACCCATCCGAGGGAGACATCAAGATGAAGCCGAAATTTTCAACGGCGGCCGCCGCGTCGCTGTTTGTCGGGTCGTTGCTGGTCGTTGGCGTTGCCTGCGCCGATCCTGCACTGGAAGTTGCAACCACTGGTTGGGCAACCCAGAACGGGGGAACCAAGGGCGGCTCCAAGGCGGCCGCTGCCAACATCTACACGGTCAAGACTGCCGCCGAGCTGAAGAGTGCGCTGAAAGCCAGCGTGGGCAGCAACGGGCGCATCATCAAGATCAGCGGCATCATCGATGTCAGCGAGGGCAAGCCGTACACCACGACCTCGGATATGAAGAGCCGCGCGCGGCTGGACATCCCGACCAAGACCACGCTGATCGGCATCACCAGCAACGCGGAAATTCGCGAAGGCTATTTCTACGTCAAGGCCAACGACGTCATCATCCGCAACATCACCATCGAAAATCCGTGGGATCCGGAGCCGGTCTGGGACCCGGATGACGGCAGTGCCGGCAACTGGAATTCCGAGTACGACGGTCTCACGGTCGAGGGTGCGACCAATGTGTGGGTGGACCATGTCACCTTCACCGACGGTCGCCGCACCGACGATCAGAACGGCACCGCCAACGGACGCCCCAAGCAGCATCATGACGGTGCGATGGACGTCAAGAAGGGCGCCAACTTCGTCACCATTTCCTACTCGGCGTTCAAGTCGCACGAGAAGAACGACCTGATCGGCTCCAGCGACAGCGCCTCCAGCACCGACAGCGGCAAGCTCAAGGTGACCATCCACAACACCTTGTTCGAGAACATTTCCGCACGCGCGCCGCGGGTGCGCTTCGGCCAGGTGCACCTGTACAACAACTACCACGTCGGCAGCACCAGCAATAAGGTCTACCCGTTCTCGCACGCGCACGGCGTGGGCAAGGAGTCCAAGATCTTCTCCGAGCGCAACGTGTTCGACATCAGTGGGGTGAGCAGCTGCGACAAGATTGCGGCCGATTACGGCGGCAGCGTGTACCGCGACCAGGGCTCACTGCTCAACGGCAAGGCACTGACCTGCTCGTGGAATAGCAACATCGGTTGGACCCCGCCGTACACCTATAGCCTGCTGTCGGCCGACAAGGTCGCTGCGGACGTCAAGGCAAAAGCCGGCGCAGGCAAGCTGTAAGGCGTCTGCCACATGCAACGCATGCAGCGTTGCATCTGTTTCCGCAACGCCCGCAACACTGCGGGCGTTGTGCGTTTTGGCGGCGTTAGATCTTGGCGCGTTGCTCGCGCAGGCCGGTCAGCTGCGTGGTCCAGTCGTTCAGGCGCGCACGCTCCTGTTCGACCACCACGGCCGGTGCGTTCTGCACGAAGGTGGCGTTGCCCAGCTTGCCATTGCACTTGCCGATCTCGCCTTCCACGCGCTTGATTTCCTTGTCCAGGCGCGTGCGTTCGGCATCCATGTCGACCAGGCCTTCCAGCGGCACCAGCAGGGTCAGCTCACCGACGATGGCCGTGGCCGACGGCGGGGTGTCCTGGCCGGCCTCCAGCCAGTCGATCGCTTCGAGCTTGAGCAGGAACGACAGCTGCGAGGCAAAGCGGCCAATACGGGTGCGATCGTCGGCAGTGCCGGCCTGCAGCAGCAGGCGTACCTGTTTGGACGGCGGTACGTTCAACTCGCTGCGCACACGACGCAGGGCCGACACCATCGACTTCAGCCATTCGACATCGGCCTCTGCGCCGGCGTAGCTGGCGGTATCGATATCGCCTGCCTGCGGGAATGCCTGCAGCGAGATCGTGGCGGCGGTGATGCCCAGGCGCGGTGCGACCTGCTGCCACAGTTCTTCGGTGACGAAGGGAACAAGCGGGTGCAGCAGGCGCAGCAGCGCTTCGAGCACATGGAGCAGGGTGTGCCGCGTGCTGGCGGCAGCTTCGCTGTCCTGACCATTGAGCGCGGGCTTGGCCAGTTCGACGAACCAGTCGCAGAACGCATTCCAGGCGAACTCGTACAGCGATTGCGCGAGCAGATCGAAGCGGTAGTTGGCGTAGTGCGCGTGGGTTTCGGCAGTGACCTTGTCCAGGCGCGCCAGAATCCATTGCTCGGCTTCGGTGCGCGGCTGCGGCACGCCGGCAAAGCGCGTGCCCTCGGTATTCATCAACACAAAGCGCGTGGCATTCCACAGCTTGTTGCAGAAATTCTTGTAGCCTTCGGCGCGGCCGAGATCGAACTTGATGTCGCGGCCGTGCGTGGCGAGTGCGGCGATGGTGAAGCGCAGCGCGTCTGCACCGTGGGCGATGATGCCGTCCGGGAATTCCTTGCGCGTGGCCTTTTCGATCTTCTCGGCCATGCGCGGCTGCATCAGCCCGTTGGTGCGCTTGGCCACCAGGTCTTCGATGCTGATGCCGTCGATGATGTCCAGCGGATCGAGCACGTTGCCCTTGGACTTGGACATCTTCTGGCCCTGCGCATCGCGGATCAGGCCGGTGATGTAGACATCGCGGAACGGCACCTGGCCGGTGAAGCTGTCGGTGGCCATGATCATGCGCGCCACCCAGAAGAAGATGATGTCGAAGCCGGTGACCAGCACCGACGACGGCAGGTAGCGCTCGAAGCCGCGCTCGGCCATCGCGTTCGCATCCGGCCAGCCCAGCGTGGAGAACGGCCACAGTTGCGAGGAGAACCAGGTTTCCAGCACGTCACTGTCCTGGTGCAGCGCGACGTCGGCACCCAGGACGTGTTTCGCGCGCACCTCGGCTTCGTCGTGGCCGACATAGCACTTGCCTGCCTCGTCGAACCACGCCGGGATGCGATGGCCCCACCACAGCTGACGGCTGATGCACCAGTCCTGGATGTTCTCCATCCAGTGGCGATAGGTGTTGATCCAGTTCGGCGGCACGAATTTGACCTGGCCGCTTTCGACCAGCTCCAGGCCGCGCCTGGCCAGCGCGTCCATCTTCACGAACCACTGGTCGGTCAGATAGGGCTCGATCACCTGGCCGGTGCGATCGCCGCGCGGCACCTGCAGCTTGTGTGGCTTGGTTTCGACCAATACGCCCAGGTCTTCCAGTTCCGACAGCACCAGCTTGCGTGCGTCATAACGATCCAGGCCGCGATAACGCTCCGGCGCATTCTCGTTGATGGTGGCGGTGACGGTGAACAGATTGATCAGCGGCAGGTCATGTCGCACGCCCACCTGGTAATCGTTGAAGTCATGCGCAGGCGTGACCTTGACCACGCCGGTGCCGAAGGCGCGGTCGACATAATCGTCGGTGATCACTGGCACCTGCCGGCCGGTCAGCGGCAGCACGATGCGGGCGCTGTGCAGCGTGGCGTAGCGCGGATCTTCCGGATGCACCATCACTGCGGTATCGCCCAGCATGGTTTCCGGGCGCGTGGTGGCGACCACCAGGTAATCGCGGGTTTCGCGCAGCGTCTCGACGCCGTCGGTATCGTGTTCGACGTGCTCGTAGGTCACGCCGTCGGCCAGCGGGTAGCGGATCGACCACAGGAAGCCGTCTTCTTCGACGTTTTCCACTTCCAGGTCGGAGATCGCGGTCTTCAGCACCGGGTCCCAGTTGACCAGGCGCTGGCCGCGATAGATCAGGCCCTGCTCGTACCAGCGCACGAAGGCTTCGTTGACCGCGGCCGACGGCTGCGGGTCCATGGTGAAGGTGCTGCGCGACCAGTCGCTGGAGGTGCCCAGCCGGCGCATCTGGCGCTCGATGGTGTCGCCGGACTCGGCCTTCCATTCCCACACCTTGGCGATGAAGCCCTCGCGCCCCAGCGAGTCGCGTGTTTCGCCGTTGCCTTCCAGGGCCAGGTTGCGCGACACCACCATCTCGGTGGCGATGCCGGCGTGGTCGGTGCCCACCTGCCACAGCGTATCGAAGCCGCGCATGCGGTGATAACGCACCAACGCGTCCATCAGTGTCTGCTGGAACGCATGGCCCATGTGCAGCGTCCCGGTCACATTCGGCGGCGGCAGCAGCACGGTATACGGCTCACCCTTGCCGGACGGCACGAAATAACCGGCCGCCTCCCACTGCGCGTACAGGCGCGATTCGAAGGAAGAGGGTTCGTAGCTGGAGGCGAGGGTGGTCATAGAGAGGCGGCGATTCGTTGTTCGGGATTCGGGATTGGTTGCGTCATGGGGCCGGCGAGAAGCACTGGCAATCCACTCATCAACATCAGCGGTGGTGCGGTGGTGCGGTGGAGCGAAGATCGGCTATTGCGGATTCGTCGTTGGATGCAGCCCTGGGATGCGCAAAAAACCTGCTTTTGCCAATCCCCAATCCCGACTCCCCAATCCCCGCCCACTCACATGTCGTATTTGGTCAGTTCCAGGCCCAGGGCCTTGTACTGCTTCCAGCGCTCGCGCAGCGGTTCGCGGGCGGCGGGGTCGGCCGGGACGACTTCCAGTACGCGGTCGCAGGCGCCCAGGTAGGGGTCGTCGCGCAGGTTGATCACCAGCGGGCGCGAGGGGGCATCGAACTCCGGCGCGGCGATCAGCACCGGCGCCAGTTCGTCTTCCTCGTCGGTGCCGGCAATCTGGTGCGGGATGTAGGCCTCGTCGTCGAACGCCCACAGCAGGTCGTCCAGTGCCTCGGCCTGCGCGGCGTCGCGCGCCAGGATCAGCGTGGACAGGTTGGCGTCGTTGGCCTTGCGCGCTAGCTCGCAGACCAGCCGCAGCGGTTCGTTGAGGAAGCGCGGTTTGGCGATCAGGTAGAAGTCGGCACGGGGCATCAGGCGGTCACAAAGCGGGAGGAGAGCAAGAATTCGGTGGCCATGCCGGCGGCCACGAACAGCGCAGCAAAGCCGAGCACGGCCAACAGCAGGCCGCCGAATGCACGCAGGCGGCGCCCCGGCGGGCGCGAACGGTACAGATACACCGGCAGGAACAGCACGGCGAACGCCACGATGCCGATATTCATCCAGGCCGGCCGGCGGTAGCCGAGCCGGCGGCTGTCGGCCGCCAGCCAGACAAACAACAGCACAATCTGCATGACGATCCACAGCAGATCGATGCCGGGGTTGGTCCAGCCCGGCACCGCGCTGGCTGCTCCGTTCACAACGGAGAAGCCGGCAATCAGCGCCAGTGCAGCGCGTGGCGACATCAGGCCGCGCGGTCCAGCAACCACTGGGTCAGCAGCCCCACCGGGCGGCCGGTGGCCATGCCGCGCTTGCCTTCGTCGCTGGCGACGCCGGCGATGTCCAGATGCGCCCAGCGCTGGTTCTCGGTAAAGCGCGACAGGAAGCAGCCGGCGGTGATCGCGCCGCCCCAGCGGCCGCCGATGTTGTAGACGTCGGCGAAGGTGGAATCCAGCAGGCCCTGGTACTCGTCCCACAGCGGCAGGCGCCAGGCGCGGTCGAACACGTGCTCGCCGGCGGCCAGCAGTTCGTTGGCCAGGTCGTCGTGCTTGCTCATCAGGCCGGCGGTCTGGTGGCCCAGCGCCACCATGCAGGCGCCGGTCAGCGTGGCCACGTCCACCAATGCTTCGGGGTTGAAGCGCTCGGCGTAGGTCAGCGCATCGCACAGGATCAGGCGGCCTTCGGCGTCGGTGTTGCCGACCTCGATGGTCTTGCCGGACATGCTGGTGATCACGTCGGAGGGGCGGTAGGCATTGCCGTCGATGGCGTTCTCCACCGCCGGCACCACCACCACCAGGTTGATCGGCAGCTCGGCCTTGACGGTGGCCACGAAGGTGCCGATGACGTTGGCGCCGCCGCACATGTCGTACTTCATTTCCTCGATGCCGCCCTGCGTCTTGAGGTTGACGCCGCCGGTATCGAAGGTGATGCCCTTGCCGACCAGCACGTAGGGACGCGCGTCGCCGCCGCCGTTCCACTTCAGCACGATCAGCCGCGGGCGGTTGGCCGAGCCACGCGCCACCGATAGCAGCGAGCCCATGCCGAGCGACTCCATCTGCGTCTCGTCCAGGATCTCGGCCTCGGCGCCGGGGAACTTGCCGGCGAATGCGGCGGCGGTCTCGGCCAGATAGGCCGGGGTGCAGTAGTTCGGCGGCAGGTTGCCCAGCTCGCGGGCGAACTCCACGCCCTCGGCGGTGGCCACGCCCACGGCCAGTGCGCGGGCGTCGTCGCCGGCGATCGCCAGCGTGGTCAGGCCGGTCTCGTCGACCTTCTTCTTGCCCAGCGTGGCGGTGTAACGGTAAGCGGCGTGGTCGCTGACGATGATGGCCTGGCGGATGTTCCAGGCGCTGTCGCGTGCCTTGACCGGCAATTCGGTCAGGGTGAGCAGGGCGGTGCCGACCGGGCCGGTCTTCAGCGCGCGGGTCGCGTCGCCCACCGCCTTGAGGTACGGCGCCACGCCGAACTTGCCGGCCTCGCCCAGGCCGACCACCAGCACGCGCGGGGCGGCGACGCCGGGCAGATCGTGCAACAGGCTGGTGCTGCCGGTCTTGGCAGCCACATCGCCGCGTGCCACCAGGGCCGTCAGACGGCCCTGGCTGGCGCTATCGAGTGCCTGGGCGGCGGGCGACAGGGTCTTGTCGGCGAACACGCCAACCACGATGCAGTCGACGGCGGCGCTTGCCGGCGCGTCTTGGTTCAGGGTGAATTGCAGGGCCATTGATCAGATTCCGTAGGCAAATCCGTACAATCGCGGGCTGTTTACGCCAACCGGACTAGGCTGGCGCCGCCGCGAACGAATCCGAGAGTTTAAAACAAGCCCACCCCATGCCGAAGCTCGATCGATACCTGCTTAGCGATTTCACCCAGAGCTTCCTGGCCACCTTGATCGTGCTGCTGGTCGTCAGCGTCGGCGGTGTGCTGGTGGATATCCTCGGCAATATCGCCGACGGCCGCATCCCTGCTCGCTTGCTGCTGTCTCAGGTGGGCCTGCAATTCGTTGCATATCTGCCGATCATCCTGCCGCTGGCGCTGATGCTGGGGCTGTTATTGGCACTGGCGCGGCTGTACCGCGATTCAGAAATGGCCGTCATCACCGCCATCGGTGTGGGCCCGCGGCGCCTGTTGCGGCCGATGCTGATGCTGGTGGTGCCGGTGGTGGTGGTGATCGGGCTGTGCTCGCTGTGGCTGGGCCCCTGGGCCAGCCGCACCGCCGAGACCATGCTGGAAGACGCCAACCGCAGCATCGTGATGGCCGGCCTGGAGTCGGGCAAGTTCACCCCGCTGTCCGGTGGCGGCGTGGTGTACCTGACCACAATCTCGGCCGACGGCAAGGGCCTGGGCAAGGTCTTCATGCAGCGCCAGAAGGACGACCGCATCGATGTGGTCACCGCCGACCGCGGCGCGATGTTCTTCGAAGGCAAGGCCGACCGTTATCTGCGCCTGGAGGACGGCTACCGCATCGAAGGCCCGGCCGCCGGCAACACCTTGGACTACCGCCTGATGAAGTTCGCCAGCAACGATGTGGCCTTGCCCGACCGGACCCAGGTGCACGATGCCAACGATCCAGAAGTGATGTGGACCACGCAGCTGCTGTCGGACCAGCGCCCGGCCGCGCGCGCGCAGCTGCATGAGCGCCTGGCGCCGCCACTGCTGGCGCTGGCCTTCGCGCTGCTGACCCTGCCGCTGTCGCGCAGCGCGCCGCGGCAGCAGCGGTATGGCCGGATCATGCTGGCCTTCCTGGCGTACATGGTGGGCACCAATCTGATGATCGTCGGCACCCAGTGGATCGCCAATGGCAAGACGCCGGCCGCGCTCGGTCTGTGGTGGCTGACCCTGCCGCTGCTGGCGGTGGCGATCTGGGCGTATGCGCGCGATGGCCGCGTGCGTCGGCCGAGGGTGCGCGCATGAGGCTGATGCCGCGGGTGCATGACTGGTACATCGGGCGTGCGGTGTTGTTCACCGTGCTGCTGACATGGGCGGTGCTGCTGGGCCTGGACCTGGTCAACGCCTTTGCCAGCGAGGCCAAAAGCATCGGCCAGGGCAGCTACAGCTTTGGCCATGCGGTGGCCTACGTGGCCTATACCGTGCCGCGCCGGGCCTACACCTTGTTTCCCACTGCGGCGGTGATCGGTGCCTTGATGGGCCTGGGCCAGCTGGCGGCAACGTCCGAGCTCACCGCGCTGCGCGCGCTCGGCGTGTCGCGCAAGCGTATGTCGGCCTCGGTGGTGGCGGCCATGGCGCTGCTGACCGCCACCATGGTGATCAGTGGCGAGACGGTGGGGCCATGGGCCCAGAACCAGGCCGATACCCTCAAGACCAGCGCCCGCTACAACAGCAACATGGCCGGCTCGCGCTATTCCGGCCTGTGGGCGCGCGAGGGCGACACCTTCCTCAATGCGCTCAGCGGCGAAGAAAAGCTGCTCGATGGCGGCGGCACCGCGCTGGACCTGCACGATGTGCGGCTGTACCACCTCGATGCCAGCGGCCGCATGCAGCAGCTGACCTATGCGGCACTGGCCGAGAACCGCAATGGGACCTGGACGCTGCGCCAGGTGCGCCGCGACACCTTCCAGGAGCGCTCGGTGCAGCGCGAAACCTTCCCCGAGCTGCCGTGGCAATCCCAGCTCAGCCCGGCGGCGCTGGCGGCCGGGCTGGCCAAGCCGCGCAACCTGTCCGCGCGTGATCTGGAACAGAGCATCGAGTACCGCCGCCGCAACGGCTTGGACGCGCGCGACTACGAAGACCAGTACTGGAGCCGTTGGTTCTATCCGCTCAACGTCCTGGCGCTGTGCCTGGCGGCGATTCCGTTCTCGTTCGGTTCGCTGCGTAGCGGCGGCCTGGGCAAGCGGCTGTTCCTGGGCATCCTGTTCGCGCTGGGGTTTTGGCTGCTGCAGCTGTTCTTCGGCCGCATGGCCGGCGCACTCAAGCTGGATTACCGCATCGCCTACGCGCTGCCGCCGATGGTGATGCTGGGCGTGTCGGCATGGCTGTTCCGACGGCGCAGTAGCTGACGCCGATGCGTCGGTTCAGCGTGTTCGGAACCGTGCTCTGTCTGCTATACGTCGCTGGAACTGCTCTATGCGTGTGGGCGGCCAGCGACGCTGGTGGCGACCCCAAGGGCCATTTTGTATTGCTGCAGTTGCCGCTGACACCACAGCTGACTGTGCTTGATGCCATGGGTGCTGACGCCTGGTTGACCGATATGCCCTGGGTGCACAGCTATCTGCTATTGGTTCCGCCATTTCTGGTGGCGCTGTATCTGTTTGGCTATGCCGTGCAGTGGCTGATTGAGCGCCCCTCGGCACGCGGGCATTGAGTCCACACCCGTCTCGGTTCGCCGCAGTTAACTGCCTGCACGCGAGCAGTTGCCTGGTGGGTGCTTCGCATGACGGCCGCACTCCTTTGTCGCCTGCCGTCGAGATCGGAAAGAGGCCGGTCTGGTCGTTTCAGCGTTTGGGTGTGCGTTGCAGCCGGGTGCCACTGGCGCGGTCGTGCCAGGCCAGGCGGTCGCGGTCCAGCCAGGCCCACCAGAATCCTGCGCCAGCCAAGGCCAGCGACAGTGTGCCGACGGCATAGCGGACCCAGAGCGCGCGCCAGGTGGCTTGCGGGCCGACCAGCGACAGCCGCCACGGGCGCATGCCCAGGGTCTGGCCACCCCGTCGCCAGCTGACGGTGGCGTACACCCCGGCGGCGATCCAGCAGCACAGCCACAACAGCCATTGCCAGCCGCTGAAGGGGGCGATGTTTTCGCGGGCCGGGTGCCCGGCAAGCGTGAAGCCCAGCGTGAACGCGGCGGAGATCAGCATCCATAGCGCCAGGACCGGCCAGGCGTCGTAGCACAGGGCCAGCAGGCGCCAGACCACCAGGGCGGGCGGTCGCGCGCTGCGCGGTGAAGGGGGCGAGGTCATGCCGCGAGCATAGCCGGCGCAGCCGATCGGGCAACGTCGCGCTGCGGCAATCCCGCGCCGGGCCAACACGGCGCGCCGCAAATCGCATGTCACGCTCTATGCTGTTGCGATGTCAGCCAGCAGTCCCGCCGAACGTCGCCAACTGGCGCAACACCTGCCCCCGGTGCAGGCGGCCGATGCCGCCGCCATCGAACGCTTCCTGGACCGGTTATGGGCCGAGCAGGGCGTGGCACGGCAGACCCTGGACAGTTACCGGCGCGACCTGGAAGGCCTGGCGCGCTGGCGCGACGGTGCCGGCGGCGGCCTGCTGGGTGTCGATCGGGCGGCGTTGTTCGACTATCTGCGCTGGCGCGCTCAGGCCAATTACTCCCCACGCAGCACAGCGCGGCTATTGTCGACGCTGCGGGCGTTCTACGCGCTGTGCCTGCGCGATGGGGTACGCAGCGACGACCCGACGGCGCTGATCGACCCACCAAAGTTGCCCCGTAGCTTGCCCAAGGCGCTGACCGAAACGCAGATCGAGGCGCTGTTGGCCGCGCCCGAGATCGACACGCCGCTGGGCCTGCGCGACCGCGCAATGCTCGAGCTGATGTATGCGGCCGGCCTGCGCGTCAGCGAACTGGTCAACCTGCCGGCGGTGGGGGTCAATCTGCGCCAGGGCGTGCTGCGGGTCACCGGCAAGGGCAGCAAGGAGCGGCTGGTCCCGTTGGGCGAGGAGTCCCAGCACTGGCTGGAGCGGTATCTGAGCCAGGCGCGCCCGCTGCTGGCCAGCCACAAGGCGGTGGCGGCAGTGGACGGGCAGGTGCCGTTGTTCATCGATGCAGCACGGCAGCCGCCCAGCCGCCAGCAGTTCTGGGCGCTGGTCAAACGCTATGCGGCGGTGGCCGGGATCGACCCCGCCACGGTGAGCCCGCACGGGCTGCGGCACAGCTTTGCCACCCATCTGCTCAACCACGGTGCGGACCTGCGCGCGCTGCAGATGCTGCTGGGTCACAGCTCGCTGTCCACCACGCAGATCTACACCCTGGTGGCGCGTCAGCACCTGCAGAAGTTGCACGCCGCCCATCATCCGCGCGGCTGACTGCGGTCGCAGGCGCAGCGGCATCCCCCCGCGGCCCATTCAGCGGCTCGGCCGGCAAACAAAGCGTCCCGCTCGCTGCCTGGCTTCATCTGCGCTGTGCGAGAATCCAGGCACCCCATTCCACTGGATGCGTGAATGTATCGTCTTGCCATCGCCGCGCTGCTGGGCGCAATCAGCCTTACCGCCTGCGCGCAATCCTCGCAGCCTGCGGCAAGCAATGCCGGCGCCAAGCCAGCTGCCGCCGCTGCCCCCGCCGCTGCGGGCAATGTGGACCAGCGTGTGAGCGTCGCGCTCAAGGCGCTGGATCCGGATTTCAAGCCGGACTACATCGGCGCCGCGCCGTTTCCCGGCTTCCGCGAAGTGGTGGTCGGCGGGCAGGTGCTATACGTCAGCGACGACGGCCGTTACCTGATCCAGGCGCAGCCGTTCGACATCCAGAACAAGCAGTTCGCTGCCAGCCCGGGCCTGCTGGCCTACCGCCGCAAGCAGCTGGAGACAGTGCCCAAGGCCGACCGCATCGTGTTCGCACCGGCAAACCCCAAGTACACCGTGACGGTGTTCACCGACGTGGAATGCGGCTACTGCCGCAAGCTGCACAGCGAGATCGGCGAACTCAACAAGCAGGGGATCGCGGTGGAATATCTGGCGTTTCCGCGCATGGGCCTGGGCAGCCAGGACCACAAGGAAATGATCGCGGTGTGGTGCGCCGCCGACCGCAAGCAGGCCCTGACCGCAGCCAAATCCGGTCAGCCGGTGAATGCCAAGGACTGCAAGAACCCGGTGTCCATGGAATACACGCTGGGCCAGCGTCTGGGCGTCAATGGCACCCCGGCGATCTTTGCGCCGGACGGCACCCAGCTCGGTGGCTACCTGCCGCCGGCGCAGCTGCGTGAGGCGCTGGAAAAGCGCGCGGTCAGCACTGCCGGCGGCAGCCGCTGAGGTATCCGGCAGCGGAGCCGGGATGCTGGCCGCTGCGGCGGTCGGTGTGATCGATCAGAAGGCCGGAATGCATGCATTCCGGCCTCCTGCGTTTCAGGGTCGGGCTGGCTGCACGGTTGATGCGGTGAGAGCGACGGTGGACCGGTGGTGGCTAGCGCTGCGGACGTTGCCACCGCGCTGAGACCGGCCCCAAGGCAGCTGGGCGCGACAATCCCTGCCGGCATCGCCATCCGCTTTTGCCGTTGCCGCATCGGCCGGAACGCGCCGAATCCGGCCCGGGCTATGCGAATGATCACCACACGGATCGGCGGCCCACCCACGCCGGGTCCGGCGCCGACGCATCAGCTCCGTTACAATCTGCAGCCCCGTTTCTGACACGGTTCCCCGGACATGATGGTCCTCGAGGGCGCTTCCGCCCTTTCGCCGTTCCGCCGCGCTCGGCTCGAAACCCGCCTGCAAACCCTCGTTCCCGCGCTGCGCATCACCGGCGCCTGGCACGTGTACTTCATCCGCGCCGAGGCCGGGCAAGCGCCCGACCAGGCCACCTTGCAGCGGATCCTGCAGGCCGAAGCCGCCCCCGCGCCGCGGGCCGAGGATGCTTCCTCGCGCTATGTGGTGCCGCGTCTGGGCACCTTGTCGCCGTGGTCGAGCAAGGCCACCGAACTGGTGCGCGGGGCCGGGCAGCCGATCCAGCGCGTGGAGCGCGGCACCCGCATCGATCTGGCCGGCTGGCCGGCCGACGAAGCGATGCAGGCCGCCGTGGCCAAGCTGCTGCACGACCCGATGACGCAGTCGCTGCTCGGCTCGGCCGCGGCCGCCGAGGCGCTGTTCAACGTGCCCGATCGCGGACAGTTGCAGCGCGTGCCGCTGGCGGCGCTGGAACAGGCCAACCGCGACCTCGGTCTGGCGCTGGCGCAGGATGAGATCGACTACCTGCGCGAACGCTTCGCCGAGCTGGGCCGCGACCCGGCCGATGTCGAGCTGATGATGTTCGCCCAGGCCAATTCCGAGCACTGCCGGCACAAGATCTTCAATGCCAGCTGGACCATCGACGGCAAGCCGCAGGAACGCTCGCTGTTCCGCATGATCAAGCACACCCACCAGCAGACCCCGCAGCACACCTTGTCGGCCTACAGCGACAACGCGGCGGTGGTGGAAGGCGTGCCGGCCGCGCGCTATCGCCCGGATCCGGCCAGTGGCGAGTACCGTGCCGAGGCGGTGCTACCGTCGGCGTTTGCGATCAAGGTCGAAACGCATAACCACCCGACCGCGATCGCGCCGTTTCCCGGCGCCGCCACCGGTGCCGGTGGCGAGATCCGCGACGAAGGCGCCACCGGCCGCGGCGGCAAGCCCAAGGCCGGGCTGACCGGGTTCACGGTGTCGCACCTGCGCATCCCGACCCTGCCGCAGCCGTGGGAGGCGCCGCGCGCGCTCAACCCGCGCATGGCTCCGGCGCTGGACATCATGCTCGACGGCCCGCTCGGCGGCGCCGCGTTCAACAACGAATTCGGCCGGCCGAACTTGCTCGGCTATTTCCGCAGTTTCGAGCTTGCCGAAGGTGAGGGCCTGACCCGCGCCTACGACAAGCCGATCATGCTGGCCGGCGGCCTGGGCGCGATCGATCGCAATCAGGTCGAGAAGCTGCGCCTGCAGCCCGGCGATGCGGTGATCGTGCTGGGCGGCCCGGCGATGCTGATCGGCCTGGGCGGCGGTGCGGCCAGCTCGGTGGCGGCCGGCGACAGCGCCGAGGCGCTGGATTTCGCCAGCGTGCAGCGCGAAAACCCGGAGATGGAGCGCCGCTGCCAGGAGGTCATCGACCGCTGCGTGGCGCTGGGCAGCGACAACCCGATCCGCTGGTTCCACGATGTGGGCGCGGGCGGCCTGTCCAACGCCATCCCCGAGTTGCTGCACGACTCCGGCGTGGGCGGCATCATCGACCTGGGCCGCGTGCTCACCGACGACCCCTCGCTGTCGCCGCTGGAATTGTGGTGCAACGAATCGCAGGAGCGCTACGTACTGGGCGTACCGCAGGCACGCCTGGACGAATTCGCCGCCATCTGCGCGCGCGAACGCTGCCCGTTTGCCGCCGTCGGCGTGGCCACGGCCGAGGAGCGGCTGGTGGTTGGCTATGGCGTGTTTGGGGACGGGATTGGGGAGCCGGGATTGGAGATTCGCAAAAGCGATTCGTCAGTTGCCGGGTCTGCCGTTGCTTTCAACCAATCCCCAATCCCCAATCCCCAATCCCCGCTCCCGATCGACCTGCCGATGGATGTGCTCTTCGGCAAGGCACCGAAGATGCATCGCGATGCGGTGCATCCGCCGGTGCCGCAGTGGCCGGTGCTGCAGACCGCCGCGCTGGACCTGCAGCAGGCAGGCCTGCGCGTGCTGGCGCATCCCACGGTGGCGTCCAAGAGCTTTCTGGTGACCATCGGCGACCGCAGCGTGGGCGGCCTGACCGCGCGCGAGCAGATGATCGGGCCGTGGCAGCTGCCGCTGGCCGATTGCGCGATCACCCTGGCCGGCTTCGACACCTTCGCCGGCGAGGCGATGTCGATCGGCGAGCGCACCCCGCTGGCGTTGTTGAACGCCGCCGCATCGGCGCGCATGGCGGTGGGCGAGGCGATCACCAACCTGTGCGCCGCGCCGGTGCAGACGCTGGACAGCATCAAGCTGTCGGCCAACTGGATGGCCGCCGCCGGTCACGCCGGCGAGGACGCCTTGCTGTACGACGCCGTGCGCGCGATCGGCATGGAGCTGTGCCCGGCACTCGAACTGAGCGTGCCGGTGGGCAAGGACTCGCTGTCGATGCAGGCGCAGTGGGTTGTCGGGAATGGAGAATCGGGAATCGGGAATGGCGAAACGCCGCAGCCTTCCGCCGTTGCGAATCCCCAATCCCCAATCTCCAATCCCATCGCCCACAAGAGCGTTTCACCGGTCTCGCTGATCATCAGTGCATTCGCGCCGGTCGGCGATGTGCGCACGCAGTTGACGCCGTTGTTGCGCAGCGACGAAGAGAGCGAGCTGTGGTTGATCGGGTTGGGCGGCGGCAAGCAGCGCCTGGGCGGTTCGGTGCTGGCGCAGGTGTATGCCGACGCTGCGGCATTGCCGGCGTTCGGCGGCGAGGTGCCGGATCTGGACGATGCGCAGCGGCTGCGCAGCTTCTTTGAACTGATCCGCGCGGCGCGCGAGAGCGGCCTGTTGCTGGCGTACCACGACCGCAGCGATGGCGGTGCGTTTGCGGCGCTGTGCGAGATGGCGTTTGCCTCGCGGCAGGGCCTGGATATCACCCTCGATGCCTGGGGCGACGATGCATTCCGCAGCCTGTTCAACGAAGAACTGGGCGCGGTGGTGCAGATCGCCAGCGAGGATCGCGCCGCGTTTGCCGATTTGGTCGAGCGGCATGCGCTGACCGAGTGCGCGCAGCGCATCGCACGCCCCACCGGCGCGCCGCGTATCCGCGTGAGCGGGCAGGGCCGGGTGCTGGCCGAGTGGCGTTGGGAAGAATTGTTCGATGCTTGGTGGTCGGTGACGCACGCCATGCAGAAATTGCGCGACAACCCGGAAACCGCCGACGAGGAGCGCGCGCAGGCACGCGACTTCCAGGCGCCGGGATTGCGTCCGAAGCTGGTATTCGACCCGTCCGAAGACGTGGCCGCGCCGTTCGTGGCGACCGGTGCGCGGCCCAAGGTGGCGATCCTGCGCGAGCAGGGCGTCAACGGGCAGATCGAGATGGCCTACAACTTCGAGCGCGCCGGTTTCCGTGCGTTCGACGTGCACATGAGCGACCTGATCGAAGGCCGCGTGGATCTGGCGCAGTTCTCCGGGTTTGCCGCCTGTGGCGGCTTCAGCTACGGCGACGTGCTGGGTGCCGGCCGTGGCTGGGCCACCTCGATCCTGGAGCGCTCGGCCTTGCGCGATGCGTTCGCCGCGTTCTTTGCGCGCAGCGATACCTTCGCGCTGGGTGTGTGCAACGGCTGCCAGATGCTCAGCCAGCTCAAGGACATCATTCCCGGTGCCGAGCATTGGCCGCGCTTTTTGCGCAATCGCAGCGAGCAGTTCGAAGCGCGCACCGCCTTGCTGGAGGTGGTGGAGTCGCCGTCGATCTTCCTGCGCGGCATGGCCGGCTCACGGATCCCGGTGGCGGTGGCGCATGGCGAAGGCCGTGCCGAGTTCGACACCGTGGTGGATCAGGCGGCTGCCCGTGTGGCCCTGCGCTTCATCGATGGCGATGGCGCGGTGGCATCGCAGTACCCGCTCAATCCGAACGGCTCGCCGGACGGCATCACCGGCCTGACCAGCAGCGACGGCCGCGCCACCATCCTGATGCCGCATCCGGAGCGCACTCCGCGCACGGCAAACCTGAGCTGGCACCCGGCCGACTGGGGCGAGGATTCGCCGTGGCTGCGCATGTTCCGCAACGCGCGGGTCTGGTGCGGTTGACGGTAGGGAGGTGTGCGGCGTGAGCTGAAGCGCCGTACCAACCGTGTCATTGGACGGCCGTTTGCAGCGATGCACACGGCCGTTGTCGTTTCCGGTGTCGGAGCTGCGCGACGGCCTGCGGTGGTATCGAGTCCTTCGACCGTTGCCGCGAGCGGCGTGGCGATGCGTGGTGCTTTATGAGCAAGAAAATGCATGGCCGCGTTTGGGTCGACTGCAGGTTCCCAAGGAGCCGGGCTCGCCTGCAACAGCTGCCAATGGCAGCCACGTCCTTGCACGCAGCGCGCGCAGCGGCAGGACACTCGAGAAAAACGCGGCTTTCCAGCCTGGCCTACGGCCAGCACACGGCTTGTCGCCATCACGTTGCATGCGTTGCTGGTGGAGGTAAACGCCTGCGGTCGCATTGGCGCTGTTGCGATGAACTGCATTTAATGAAGGTCGAAACATGGTTTACTTTAAGTAACTATCAAAACTACTAGGTATTTAGTCGAAGTATCTGGTGATGCTGCTTGTGTGACGTCAATCTCAATTGAACTTTTGGTTTTTCAATAGATTCAGCACACGTTATGAATCTTCGATTCATGGCGTTTCTGCAGCACTTTATGGATTGATCGTGGATGCTTTTGCGCGGGTAGTTGCCGCTGCAGAAGCAGGACGAGTGCGTTTTCGATAAACCTCAGGGGGACTGTGCGATGTAATCGCACGGTGGTCGGTTTTTACATGCCAGACCAATGGGGAGTCAGTCGGTAATGAAGCGAATTCAATTGGATGCCGGTGGTGAGCAGCGTGCTCATCGCCGAACGGTGAGGCTTGCCCGCGATGCGGGAAATCGAGCGCTATATCGATCTGCGGGGCATGCGCGCGGCAGGCTGGCGGCGGCACTGCTGCTGGCGCTTGCCGGCGTGGCTGGAGTTGCCCAGGCCACGACCACGCAAGCCGACGCGCTTGCACCTTGCACGGTGGTTCAAGGCCAACAGCGTTGCGACGCCGATGCGGCGACAAGCGACAGCGCCGCGCCTGCCATCGCGAGCGCGCGAGCAGCGGCAACACCTGCGGCCGATGCCGATGCACCGGCGTTTGCGGATGGGCAGGATGCGCTGGCACTGGGCAATGCGAGTAATGCGCTGGGCGATGGAACCAGCGCGTTCGGCGGCGGAAGCCTGGCATTGGAGCGCGACGCCACCGCGATCGGACATAACGTGTCGGCCGCAGGGGAATCGGCAACCGCCGTCGGCAGCGTGGCAACGGTCTACGACTACGACGCATCCGGATTTGTCATCGGGCAACGCGAACAGGCCACGCAGGCGTCCGGTGTGGGGGCCACCGCCGTCGGCGGCGGTGCAGTGGCTGGGGATCCGTTTTCCAGCGCCGTTGGCAGCGGCGCCAGCGCCACTGGCGTGCAGAGCGCGGCGGTGGGTTATCGCGCACAGACCTTCAACGATGGCGCCACCGCGATCGGCGGTTTGTCCACGGCAAGTGGTTTTCTTTCCACCGCCGGCGGCTACATTTCGCGTGCCAGCGGAGACACGTCCACGGCCTTCGGTTACCGGGCGCGTAGCCAAGGCAGCAGCAGTATTGCGGTGGGCGATACCGCATTGGCCAGTGGCGTGCAGAGCGTGGTGGTCGGTGGCATCAGCAACTTCGGCTCGATCACCGCTGCCACGGGAACAGGCGGCATCGCGCTCGGCGCTGGTGCGCAGAGCCAGTCCGATTATGCGATTGCCATTGGCTACGATTCCAACATCTTTCCCAATGCGCCAGGCAATACCGATGCGGTGGCGATCGGCCACAGCGCCGGTTCGTTCGCGCCACGCACGGTGTCGCTGGGTGGCTTCGCCTTGGCGATGGGCGATGGTGGCATCTCGATCGGTCACGACAGCACCGCCTACACTGAAAACAGCATCGCGCTGGGCGCACGTGCCGGCACCTCGTGGTTCAACGGCAACAACACCGCGATCGGTGCAGATTCCCAAACCAATGGCATCGATGCGGTGGCGATCGGCTATGGCGCGCGTGTGGGCGATTTTGTCGACGATGCCTGGAATCGTTCTGCCTCCAGCGCCGTCGCACTGGGCGCACATTCCTACGCGAACCGCAGCAATACGGTATCGGTTGGCGATGTGCAGGCGGGGCTGACGCGGCAGATCACCAGCGTGGCGGCAGGCACCGAGGCCAACGATGCGGTCAATGTCGCCCAGCTCGACAGCGTGCGTGCGGTGGCCGACCGTCTCGACAGCACGCTGGCGATTGGCAAGACCGATACGGACGAAGCCGCCGCCCATGTCGACGGACTCAATGCGCTGGCGCTGGGGAGCGCCAGCAACGCGATCGGCGATGGTGCCAATGCGCTGGGCTCTGGCAGTCTGGCACTCGGGCGCGATGCCGTGGCCGTCGGCCGCAACGCCAGCGCGGCCGATGCCTCGGCCGTTGCAGTGGGTGGCGTCGCGTCCGTGCCGGTATTCGATGCGGCGGGTTCCATCATCGGTGCGCAGGAACAGGCCACCTTGGCCCAGGCGCGCGGCGCAGCGGCGCTGGGCAGCGGGGCGATTGCCACGCGCAGCTTCGCCACCGCGGTCGGCACGGGGGCAGCGGCCAGCGGTGAGCAATCGATGGCGGCGGGATTCAGCGCACGTGCGCAGGATGATGTTGCCACCGCGGTGGGCGCATTCTCGACCGCGCGCAGTACGGCGGCGTCGGCCTTCGGTTTTGGTGCGCGGGCCGACGCGAGCATGACCACGGCGGTGGGCTTCAATGCCTCCAGTCTTGGCGAGAGCAGTGTTGCCGTGGGCAGTCTGGCGGTTGCCGCCGGCGAGCGCAGCGTGACGCTCGGCGGCATGTCGCTGATCAGCTCCTCGCTCAGGCCGGCGGGTGCGTTCCGGGTCGGTGGCGTTGCCATTGGCGCCGGTGCGCGTAGCGACGGCGATTACGCCGTTGCGCTTGGCTACAACGCCAACGTGTTCTCCAACGACAACAATACCGACGCGGTGGCGATCGGCCATAGCGCCGCGTCGTTCGCTCCACGCACGGTGTCGCTGGGGGCATTGGCATCGGCCGAGGGCGCGGAGGGCATCGGCATCGGCTATGACGCGCGTGCCACCTCCAGCAGGAGCATCGCGATCGGGAGCGGTGCCAATACGTCGATCCTCTATGGCGACAATATCGCGCTGGGAAGCAACGCCAAGGCGGATGCGCCCGATGCGATCGCGATCGGGCGCAATGCCAACGTGGGCGTGTTCGTCGGCGAAACGGGCAGCGCGGCGGTGGCATTGGGCGTGCAATCAAATGCGTTGGGCAACAACAGTCTGGCAGTGGGCTACAACGCGTTTACCCGCGAGGGTGGCCGTGATGCCGTCGCACTCGGTGCCAATGCCGGTGCCAGCGGTGCCGATTCGGTGGCGCTGGGCGCAGGTTCGCGCAGCTACGAGGCCAACGTGGTGTCGGTGGGCAACGGCAATGGCCGCGGCGGCCCGGCCACGCGCCGCATCGTCAACGTTGGCGCCGGCGCGATTGCCGATGCCAGCCTGGAGGCGATCAACGGCGGCCAGCTGTTCCAGTCGTTGAGTAATGCCGCCAGCTTCCTCGGCGGTGGCGCGGCGATCGGTGCGCAGGGCGTGTTCGTTGCGCCGACCTACGTGATCCAGGGCAGCAGTTACCGCAATGTGGGCGAGGCGCTGGCTGCGCTGGACAGCAAGGTCAGCGAGCTGGATGCGCGTGGTGGTACCGCGACGCCTGGCGCTGCGGCGCGTTCGGCTGCAGCGCGTGCGGCAACGGCGCCAGCCCCGGCTGCGGACGCCTCGATTGTCGCCACTACCGCAGATGCGACAGCCGATGGCCTGCAGTCGACATCGCTGGCCATTGACGGCGTGGCCGACAGCGCGGTGTCCTCCGTCACCGCAACGGCGAGCGGGCTTGCTGCAAGCAACGCGCTCCAAGGCACGCCCACCGCAGCAACGGTCGGCAGCATCACCCCGGCTGCAAGCTCCACCGCCGTGGGCACGGCCGCAGTGGCCAACCACGTGACCGGCACGGCGATCGGCGGCAGCGCGTATGCGCATGGCCCCAACGACACCGCGATCGGCAGCAACGCACGCGTCAATGCCGATGGCAGTACCGCGGTCGGCGCCAATACGCAGATTGCCGCGGTGGCGACCAACGCGGTGGCGATGGGCGAGGGCGCGCAGGTCAGTGCGGCCTCCGGCACGGCGATCGGACAGGGCGCACGTGCCAGTGCACAAGGTGCGGTCGCGCTGGGGCAGGGGTCGGTTGCCGATCGTGCCAACACGGTGTCGGTGGGCAGCGTCGGCGGCGAGCGTCAGGTGGCCAATGTGGCCGCCGGCACACGTGCCACCGATGCGGTCAACAAGGGCCAGCTGGACAACGGCGTTGCCGCGGCCAACAGCTATACCGACAGCCGCTACAACGCGATGGCCGACAGCTTCGAGACCTACCAGGGCGATATCGAAGACCGTCTGCGTCGGCAGAACCGTCGCCTGGATCGTCAGGGTGCGATGAGCTCGGCGATGTTGAACATGGCCGCCAGCGTCGGTGGCATCGCCACGCAGAACCGCGTCGGTGCCGGCGTCGGTTTCCAGAACGGCGAGTCGGCGTTGTCGGTGGGCTATCAGCGTGCGATCAGCCCGCGCGCCACCCTGACGGTGGGCGGCGCACTCAGCGGTGACGACCGGTCGATCGGCCTGGGCGCCGGCTTCGGCTGGTAGCGCAGGTCTTGCCATCGCAGCGGCTGCGCTTGCGGCGGCTGCGTGCTCACTCATTTGCATTTCATCTTGAAGAGGACGTCATCGTGATTCAGACCCATCGTTCCCGAACCCTCGCCATTGCCTGCAGCGCCGTGCTGTCACTCGCTAGCGGCATCGCCAGCGCGGCCACACCGGACGCCGGCATGCGCAGCGCGCAACAGCTGCAGGCCATGCGCGATGCGCCGGTCGACGCCATCATCGTCACCTATCGCAGCGGCACAGTGAGCGCGCGCAACGTCGGCGCCGCGTCCACCGCCACCATCACTGCAGCGGCATCACGCGCGGCAGTGCGCCTGGCGTCGGCCACGCGCAGCGGCGCGCAGGCCGCGCCGACGCATGTGCGTACCCTGGCGGTGGGTGGGGAGTTGATCCGGTTGCTCACGCAACTCAGCCGCAGCGACGCCGACCGCCTGGTGCGCGAGCTGCAAGCCGATCCGGCGGTGGAACATGCGCAGATCGATGCACGCGCCTATCCGTTGCAGAGCAGCGGCGGCAGCTTGCCCAACGATCCGCTGCTGGCGAGCAATCAATGGCATCTCACCGATCCGGTCGGCGGCATCGATGCGCCGGCGGCGTGGAAGACCGCGCAGGGCGAGGGCGTGGTGGTGGCGGTGATCGACACCGGCATCCTGCCGGCGCACCCGGATCTGGCCGGCAATCTGCTGCAGGGCTACGACTTCATCACCGATGCCGGCCGGTCGCGACGTCCGACCGATACGCGCGTGGCGGGTGCGCTGGACCGTGGCGACTGGGAGGCCGAAGACGGCGAGTGCGGCATTTTTTCCGCGGCGCATGACAGCTCCTGGCATGGCACCCACGTGGCCGGCACGATCGCCGAGACCACCGGCAACGGCATTGGCGGTGCCGGTGTGGCCTACAAGGCCAAGGTGCTGCCGGTCCGCGTGCTCGGTCACTGCGGCGGTTCTTTCTCGGATATCAGCGATGCCATCGTGTGGGCGTCCGGCGGGCATGTGGAGGGCGTGCCGGACAATCGCGACCCGGCGGAAATCATCAACATGAGCCTGGGCGGCTTTGGCCCCTGCGATTCGGTCATGCAGGCGGCGATCGACGGTGCGGTGTCGCGCGGCACCACCGTGGTGGTGGCGGCCGGCAACGACGGCTCGGATGTGTCCAGTGCGGTGCCGGCCAACTGCGCCAATGTGGTGTCGGTGGCGGCCACCCGCCTGACCGGCGGCCTGGCGTACTACAGCAATTTCGGCAGCTTGATCGATCTGGCCGCACCCGGTGGTGGCGCACGCGATCTGGCAACCGACACCTTGTACGACGGCCCGATCGGCAGCTGGATCTGGCAGACCGGCTACACCGGCAAGACCACGCCCACGTCCGGCCAATTCGACTACATCGGGCCCGGCTTTGCCGGAACCTCGATGGCCTCCCCGCACGTGGCGGGGACGGCCGCACTGGTGCAGAGCGCGCTGATCGCCGATGGCAGGCCGCCGCTGACACCTGCGGCGCTGGAACGCCTGCTCAAGCGCAGTGCACGCGCGTTTCCGGTGCAGTTGCCGTTGAGCACGCCGGCCGGCACCGGCATCGTGGATGCCGGCGCGGCGATCGATCGTGCACTGCGTCGCTGCGACAGCGGCGATCTGGGCTGCCAGCTGGATGCCCAGACGCTGCGCAACAGCGTGCCCGAGCGCGGCCTGTCCAATGTGGCCGGCGATGCCGGTGTATTCGCCTTCGAGGCGAACGCGGGTGCGGTGCTGAACTTCATCAGCTTCGGCGGCAGCGGGCAGGCGGCGCTGTATGTCGCCTTGGGCCGCGCGCCGAGCGCGACCGACAACGACGGCATGTCCAGCCGCAGCGGAACCAGCCAGACGGTGCGCTTCACCGCACCGCGTGCCGGGACCTATTTCATCCGGCTCGACGGCAGCGGCTTCGATGGAGTGAGCCTGTTGGCGCGTCAGTGATCCGACACATGGCGGCGCGAGGGGGCACTGACGTCGGTTTCCTGACGCAACGGTACGGGCAAAACCGCTCTCGTCCTGCACCATGATGGGCTGAGTGGTCGGCGCGGGGAGCGCTGGTCCGATTCCTGACCTGTTCGGCGCGCGGTTTTGCGCAACCAAGCCTGCTGGCGTCCTGCCAGCGGGCTTTTTTGTCTGCTGCGGACATGCGCATTCAGCTTGGAAATGTCTCTCAAGACATGACCTAGATCGCTGTTTTCCAAAGAATTATCAAAAAACGAATAAAAGCAAGCAGAAGTGTGATGGAACGCACGCTCAGCTTCGCTTTCTGTCAAAAACTTGACGCCTGATTTGACCGCTGTTAACACTTCGCTCAGTTCTATGGTTGGGTAGCGTTCACTTTTTGACTACCCAGGGTGCAGCTTCCCGCGCACCGCCATTTGGCCCATGGCGCCAATCACCACGGGGAACCGCAGCGGCTGGAATGCCTCGCGATGGTGGGTGTTCGTCAAAAAACCAGTCCCAACATTCAGGAGCAGTGCGTCGATGAATCGGATTTATCGCAAGGTCTGGAACAAATCGTTAGGCGTGTGGGCCGTGGCATCGGAATTGGCCAGCGGCGACAGCCCGGGCGCAGTGAGCACCGCCGCATTCATCGACCGCCGCCAGAGCCGTTGCCTGGTTGCCGCGATCGCCCTGGCGCTGGGTAGCGCCGGCATCGCACTCCCCCTTTCTGCAATGGCGCAATCGGTCGAGATCGGCCGCGGCGCATCGGCACCTGCCGCCAACGCCACTGCCTTCGGCGCCGGCAGCCGCGCCAGCGCCACCGGCGCGCTCGCCAGCGGTGCCGACAGCAGCGCCAGCGGCGTGAACAGCAGCGCGATCGGCCGCCAGACCAATGCGATCGGCGAGAACGCGGTGGCCATCGGCTACAACAGCTTCGTACGCCAGAGCGGCGAAAACGGCGTCGCGCTGGGTGCAAACGCCGGCGTGACCGGTGCCAACTCGGTGGCGCTGGGCGCAGGCTCGCGCACCCACGAAGACGATGTGGTGTCGGTCGGCAGCGGCAATGGCCGCGGCGGCCCGGCCACGCGCCGCATCACCAATGTCGGCGCCGGCGTCAACGCCACCGACGCGGTGAACGTGGCGCAGTTGCGCGACGTGGCCGACGTGGCCGAAGACACGGCCACGTTCTTCAAGGCGACCCCGGGCGAAGACAGCGTCGGCGCCTATGTCGAAGGCGATAGCGCGCTGGCTGCCGGCGATGCGGCCAATGCGGTAGGCACGGCGACCACTGCGCTGGGAACCGGTGCCAATGCGGTGGCCGACAATGCCACTGCGGTCGGCGCCAATGCGCTCGCATCCGGGCAGAACAGCGCGGCATTCGGCCATAACGCGCAGGCCAACGGCCCTGGCAGCGTGGCCGTGGGCGGCGCTGCCGTGGACGAAGACGGCGAGCCGTTGGTCACCAACGGCGGCGTGCCGGTCACCACCGGCGCCACCAGTGCCGGCGTCGGCGGAACCGCAGTCGGCGCCAGCGCCAATGCCGATGGCTTCGCCGCCTCGTCGTTCGGCGTCGGTGCGTATGCGGCCGGGACGCAGTCTTCCGCGTTCGGTGCGGTGGCCAATGCGGCGGGCGATTACGCCACTGCGGTGGGCACGCAGACCAGCGCCAGCGGCACCAGCAGCACCGCTGTCGGTGGTCCGGTCGATTACATTCCGGGTCTGGGCTTCTTCGTACAGACCCAGGCCAGCGGCGAAGCCTCCACCGCGCTCGGCGCCGGTGCGATCGCATCGGGCAGCTACACCACGGCAGTGGGCACGCTCAGCGAAGCCTCCGGCACCGAAGCCACCGCGGTGGGTTACTTCGCCTATGCACCTGGCGAAGGTGCCACGGCAGTTGGCCCGGAATCCTGGGCCAGCGGCGAGCTGAGCACCGCGCTGGGTTACTACAGCACCGCACGCGGCGCCAACTCGGTGGCCTTGGGCGCCAATTCAGTGGCCACGCGCGCCAACACCGTGTCGGTGGGTGCGGCTGGCGACGAGCGTCAGATCACCAACGTCGCCGCCGGTACCGAAGGCAGCGATGCGGTCAATCTCGATCAGCTCACCGCCGTGTCCGACGTCGCCGCCACCACCGCACGCACGTTCGTGGCCACCGGCGATGGCACCGCGATTGCCGAAGGCGTGGACAGCGTTGCGGCCGGTTCCAATGCATCGGCTTACGAGGATTACAGCACTGCGCTGGGTTCGAGCAGCCTGGCGTCAGCGGTCAACACCACTGCGGTCGGCAGTGGTGCGGTGGCCAATGTCAACAATGCCACCGCGCTCGGCTTCAACAGTATCGCCAGCGACCGCTATGCCACCGCCGTGGGTGCCGACAGCACGGCATCGGGCTTCTATGGCACTGCAGTCGGCGGCACCAGCGTGGCCAATGGTCGTGGCGGTACCGCGATCGGTTTCGAAAGCATCGCCAATGGCCTCGAATCCACCGCACTCGGCTTTGCCAGCGTGGCCTGGGGCGACACCAGCACCGCCGTGGGTGCGGAAAGCACCGCCTACGGCGCGGGCAGCGTCGCGGTGGGCATCACCTCGGCCGCCAGCGGCAGCGTTTCGGTCGCCATCGGCGACAACGCCTATGCCGGCGGTGGGCGTGCAATCGCCATCGGTTCGCAGTCAGTCGGCTATGGCGATCGCAGCATTGCGCTGGGCACCGAGGCAGTCGTCGAAGGCGCAGACAGCATTGCGATCGGCGACGGCGCGCGGATTGCGGTCGACAACAGCGTTGCGCTCGGCGTCGGCGCAGTGGCCGATCGCGCCAGCACGGTGTCGGTGGGCACGGTTGGCGGCGAGCGTCAGATCACCAATGTCGCTGCCGGTACCGAAGGCACCGATGCGGTCAATCTGGATCAGCTCACGGCAGTGTCCGATGGCGCCGCCAACACCGCGCGCACGTTCGTCGCCACCGGTGACGGCACCGCAATTGCCGAAGGCGCCGACAGCGTTGCGGCAGGTTCCGATGCGTCGGCGCTCGCCGATAACAGCACGGCGCTGGGTGCCAGCAGTATCGCCAGCGGGCGCGGCGCAACCGCACTCGGTTATGAAAGCCTTGCCAACGGTGCTGCATCCACTGCGGTGGGTGTGGCCAGCGTGGCGTGGGGCCAGGGCAGCACGGCACTGGGTACCGACAGCGTGGCCTACGCCGACAACAGCGTGGCGCTGGGTGCCGGCGCGGTTGCCGATCGCGACAATACGGTGGCGGTCGGCAGCGTCGGTGGCGAGCGCCAGATCACCAATGTCGCCGCCGGTACCGAGGGTACCGATGCGGTGAACCTGGACCAGCTCAACGCAGTCGGCGAAACCGCCGAAACCACTGCGCGTCTGTTTGCCGGCACCGGCACCGGCACGGCCGATGCGCAGGGCGAGGACGCCACCGCAGCCGGCTCCAACGCCACTGCGGACGGCGATTACAGCAGCGCGTTCGGTTCCAGCAGCCAGGCCACTGCGATCGGCGCCGTCGCCATCGGCAGCGGTGCCAGCGCCACCGCGCAGTACGCCAATGCAGCCGGCTACAACGCCGCTGCCAGTGGCTACGGCAGCATCGCCAACGGCGCCTTCAGTCAGGCCAGCGGCGATTACGCCGTGGCCGTGGGTGGCGAGAGCGAAGCCGCCGGCGCGCAGAGCACCGCGCTGGGTGCGGCGGCAGGTGCGTATGGCGATGGTTCCCTGGCCGCCGGCACGTTGAGCGTGGCCGATGGCAGCGAAACCACCGCGGTGGGCTATTTCGCCAGCGCCAGTGGCGAGTCGGCCACTGCGGTCGGCGCAGAAAGCGTGGCCGATGGCACCAGCGCGGCGGCGTTCGGCTTCGGTGCCGAGGCCACCTCCAACTACTCCACCGCCTTGGGCGGCTATTCCAGTGCGACCGGTTTCAACAGCACCGCGCTGGGCAATTTCAGCACCGCCAGCGGCTCCAATACCGTGGCCGTGGGTGGCGATGCCACCGCAACCGGCGACTACAGCGTTGCGGCCGGCCAGGGCAGCGTGGCCAGCGGCTACAACAGCGTGTCGGTCGGTGGCGCCCTGCTCGGCCTGTTGCCGACCGAAGCCTCCGGGGACTACTCCACCGCGCTCGGCGGCGCGGCATGGGCACCGGGCCTCAACAGCACCGCGCTCGGCAATTTTGCCGAATCCACCGGCGAAGGCAGCGTGGCGCTGGGTGCCGATTCGGTGGCCGATCGCGATTTTGCGGTGTCGGTGGGCAGCGCCGGCAACGAGCGTCAGATCACCAACGTGGCCGCCGGTACGCAGGGCACCGACGCGGTGAATCTGGATCAGCTCAACGCCGTTGCCGAAACCGCACAATCCACCAGCAAGTACTTCCAGGCCAGCGGCAGCGATGACAGCGATGCCGGCGCCTACGTCGAGGGCGACAACGCCCTGGCCGCAGGCGAGGGCGCCAATGCCACCGGTACCGGCGCCACGGCGTTGGGTGCCGGTGCGCAGGCGGTGGTCGATAACGCAACGGCGGTTGGCGTGAGTGCGCTGGCCAGCGGAACCGGCGCAGCGGCAGTGGGCAACAACGCCCAGGCCACCGGCGAAAACAGCAGCGCCGTCGGCAGCAATGCCCTGGCCAGCGATGTCGGCGCCAGCGCAAACGGTGCCGGCGCGCAGGCAATTTCGACCTATGCGACCGCGCTCGGCAGCGAAGCGGTGGCATCGGACAACCAGGCTACTGCGGCTGGTTTCCGCAGCACCGCCTCCAATGTCGGCAGCGCCGCCTTCGGTGGCTACAGCGAATCCAGCGGCAGGCTGTCGTCGGCGCTGGGCTATGGTGCGGTGGCGTCCAGTGACTACAGCACCGCCGTGGGTGCCGCCGCACTGGCCTCCGGCGCAAGTGCAGTGGCCGTGGGCGAATTCAGCGAAGCCACCGGCGAAGAAAGCGTGGCCGTCGGCGGCAGCACGTTCTTCGGCTTCATCCCGGCGCGTGCCTCCGGCACCGGCGCTGCCGCATTCGGTGCGGGCGCGTGGGCCACGGCCGACTACACCACCGCCATCGGCTGGAATTCGTATGCCGACGGCGTCAATGCCACCGCGCTCGGTCAGAGCGCGGCGGCCCTTGCCGACAATACGCTTGCCCTGGGTGGCGGCAGCCGCGCCGATGCGGTCGGCGCCAGCGTGGTCGGTGTGGATGCATCGGCAACCGGCATCAACAGCACCGGTGTCGGTCGTCAGGTCAACGTGATCGGCGAGAACGCGGTGTCGGTGGGCTACAACTCGTTCGTGCGCCAGAGCGCGGTCAATGGTGTGGCCCTCGGTGCCAACGCCGGTGCGACCGGTGCCGATTCGGTGGCGCTGGGCTCGGGCTCGCGCACCTACGAAGCCGACACGGTGTCGATCGGCAGCGGCAATGGCCGCGGCGGTCCGGCCACGCGTCGCATCGTCAATGTCAGCGACGGCCAGGCGGCGACCGATGCGGTCAACAAGGGCCAGCTGGATGCCCTGGCGGCCGATGTGCAGACCACCAGCGGCATGGTGCAAACCACCGGTGAAGGGGTGGCCAGCGCAACCGGTGATCGCGCCACTGCAGCGGGCGCCGGTGCAACCGCCAGCGGCGCACGCAGCGTGGCGATCGCCTCCGGCAGCCGCGCCTCGGCCACCGGCGCCAGCGCCATGGGCGTGGACAGCAGCGCCAGCGGCGTGAACAGCACCGCGATGGGCCGGCAGACCAATTCCATCGGCGAAAACGGTGTGGCGTTGGGCTACAACTCCTTCGTGCGCCAGAGCGGTGCCAATGCGGTGGCGCTGGGTGCCAATGCCGGTGCCAGTGGTGCCGACTCGGTGGCGTTGGGCTCGGGCTCGCGTACCTATGACGCCAACGTGGTCTCAGTGGGTAGCGGCGATGGCCGCGGCGGCCCGGCCACGCGCCGCATCGTCAACGTCGGCAACGGTGCGATTGCCGGTGCCAGTACCGATGCGATCAACGGCGGCCAGCTGTTCCAGTCGCTCAGCAACGCCGCCAGTTTCCTCGGCGGTGGCGCGGCGATCGGTGCGCAGGGCGTGTTCGTCGCGCCGACCTACGTGATCCAGGGTGCCAGCTACAACAATGTCGGTGCGGCATTGACCGCGTTGGACAGCAAGGTCACCGAGCTGGATGCACGCGGTGGTACCGCAACGGCCAGCACCGCGGCACGCACGCTGTCGCTGCGCACTGCAGGGGTGCCTGCGGTGGCTGCGAGCGCAGTGAGCCCGTCGGGCAACGCCGTTGCCGATACCGGCGCAGGCGTGCAGGGCACGCCGACCGCCGCAGTGGTCGGCAGCATCACCCCGGCTGCAACGTCTACCGCCGTGGGCACGGCCGCAGTGGCCAACCACGTGACCGGCACGGCGATCGGCGGCAGCGCGTATGCGCATGGCCCCAACGACACCGCGATCGGCAGCAACGCACGCGTCAATGCCGATGGCAGCACCGCGGTCGGCGCCAACACGCAGATTGCCGCGGTGGCGACCAATGCGGTGGCGATGGGCGAAGGCGCGCAGGTCAGTGCGGCCTCCGGCACGGCGATCGGCCAGGGCGCACGTGCCAGTGCGCAGGGTGCGGTTGCGCTGGGTCAGGGGTCGGTTGCCGATCGTGCCAACACGGTGTCGGTGGGCAGCGTCGGCGGCGAGCGTCAGGTGGCCAATGTGGCCGCCGGCACGCGAGCCACCGATGCGGTCAACAAGGGCCAGCTGGACAACGGCGTTGCCGCGGCCAACAGCTATACCGACAGCCGCTACAACGCGATGGCCGACAGCTTCGAGACCTACCAGGGCGATATCGAAGACCGTCTGCGCCGGCAGAACCGTCGCCTGGATCGTCAGGGTGCGATGAGCTCGGCGATGTTGAACATGGCCGCCAGCGTCGGTGGCATCGCCACGCAGAACCGCGTCGGTGCCGGCGTCGGTTTCCAGAACGGCGAGTCGGCGTTGTCGGTGGGCTATCAGCGTGCGATCAGCCCGCGCGCCACCCTGACGGTAGGCGGCGCACTCAGCGGTGACGACAGTTCGATCGGTGTGGGTGCCGGCTTCGGCTGGTAACGCGCCGCTGCATGACACGCGGCGGCGCCGATGTGCGCCGCCGCGCCAGAGCAAGGCCTGAGGGGGCGGGCAAGGACCGTGGCTGGGCCGGCCAACGGATTCGATGGAGTGATGGCCTTACCAGGAGTGGCTGATCGAACGCAGCGCGCTGCATCGCAGTTGCGCCGCAGTTCGAGAACCGCTCCCAGCTGATCGACGAAAAACACGAAGAGGACTTCACCGTGATCGACAAGAATTTCCGTCTCTCCCCGCTGACCGGCGCCATCCTGATGATGGCGCTCGGTGCATCGGGCACGCTCGCTGCTGCCCCGAAACTGCTGGTCAAGGAACCGACCCAGGCAGCATCGGCCGGCGCTGCGTTCAGTAGTCGCCTGATCGTGCGCTACAAGGACAACACTGCTGCCGCGACCGATCGCGCCAGCAAGCTGAGCGCGGTGCAGGCCGCGGTCGGCCGTGTCGGTACGAGCACCGGCGCACGCAGCAGCGCAGCCGCCGCCAAGGCGACGTATGTGCGCAAGCTCGGTATCGGCTCGGACCTGATCAAGCTGTCCAGCACGTTGACCACCGCCCAGGTGGACAAGGTGGTGGTCGAGCTCAAGAACGACCCGTCCGTGGCCGACGTGCAGATCGATCGCATGCTGCGCCCGGTCGACATCAAGAAGAGCGTTGCCGCTACGGACGTGACCCCGCAACTGGTCCCCAACGACCCGCTGTACGCGCAGTACCAATGGCATCTGAGCAACCCCAACGGCGGCATCAATGCGCCGGCCGCATGGGATCTGTCGCAGGGCGCAGGCGTGGTGGTGGCAGTGCTGGATACCGGCATCCTGCCCGGCCATCCGGACTTTGCCGGCAACCTGCTGCAGGGTTACGACTTCATCACCGATGCCGAAGTCTCGCGTCGTCCCACCGATGCCCGCGTGCCGGGCGCGCTGGATTACGGCGACTGGGAAGAGGCCGACAACGTCTGCTATGACGGCTCGGTGGCACAGGAAAGCTCCTGGCACGGCACCCACGTCTCGGGCACCGTGGCCGAGGCGACCAATAATGGAGTAGGCATGGCTGGCGTGGCGCCGAAGGCGACCATCCTGCCGGTGCGCGTGCTCGGCCGTTGCGGCGGCTACACCTCCGACATCGCCGATGCGATCGTCTGGGCGTCCGGCGGCACGGTCGCTGGCGTGCCGGCCAACACCAACCCGGCCGAGGTGATCAACATGAGCCTGGGTGGCGGCGAGCCCTGCGATTCGGCCACCCAGCTGGCGATCAACGGCGCGGTCGCGCGCGGCACCACCGTGGTGGTAGCGGCCGGCAACAGCGGCGAAGATGCGGCCAACCATTCGCCCGCCAGCTGCAACAACACCATCACCGTGGGTGCCACGCGCATCACCGGCGGCATCACCTACTACTCCAACTACGGCAGCAAGGTCGACCTGTCCGGCCCGGGCGGCGGTGGCAGCGTGGACGGCAATCCGGGCGGTTACATCTGGCAGGCCGGCTACACCGGTGCGACCACGCCGACCTCGGGAACCTATACCTATATGGGCTTGGGTGGCACCTCGATGGCATCGCCGCACGTGGCCGGTGTCGTCGCCCTGGTGCAGAGCGCGGCGATCGGTCTGGGCGACGGCCCGCTGACCCCGGCCGCGGTGGAAGCCCTGCTCAAGCAGACCAGCCGTCGCTTCCCGGTGACCCCGCCGGCCAGCACCCCGATCGGCAGCGGCATCGTCGATGCCAAGGCCGCATTGGAAGCGGTGTTGGTGGAGCCCTGCGATCCGGCCACCGAGAGCTGCGCGCCGACCGCCATCGCGCTGACCAACAAGGCCCCGTTGACCGGCCTGAGCGGTGCTTACGCCAGTTCCACGCTGTACAGCTTCGAAGCCAAGGCCGGTGCCGTGCTCAGCTTCATGACCTATGGCGGCACCGGCGATGTGTCGGTGTACGTCAGCCATGAAGCCGAGCCCAGCGCCACCAGTTACGACGCCAAGTCGACCCGCCCGGGCAACAGCGAAACCGTGCGTTTCACTGCCCCCAAGGCTGGCACCTACTACATCAAGTTGGTGGGCGCTGCCGACTACGCGAAGCTGACGCTCGTCGCACGACAGTAAGCCGTCCCATAGTGTGACCGATGCCCCCGGCCAACTACCGGAGGCATCGTTTTTCAGGACGATTCAGATGCGTACGGTTGATCGTCGCGGCAAACTGCTACAGTCGGCGCCGGACCAGTGGAGACGAGTGTGAACGCGGTTGCCGTCGATCCAATTGAGCATCGCAGTGCGGAGACACGCATCGTCGAAGCGCTGCTTGAACGCCGTCGTCTGAAAGACACCGATCTGCTGCGCGCGCGCCAGTTGCAGACCGAATCCGGTATGGGTCTGCTGGCCTTGCTGGGCCGTCTGGGCCTGGTGTCCGAACGCGATCATGCGGAGACCTGCGCCGATGTGCTGGGTCTGCCGCTGGTGGATGCACGTCAGCTTGGCGATACCCCGCCGGAAATGCTGCCGGAAGTGCAGGGGCTGTCGCTGCGCTTCCTCAAACAATTTCATCTATGCCCGGTCGGCGAACGCGATGGCCGGCTGGAGTTGTGGATCGCCGATCCCTATGACGATTACGCGATCGACGCGGTGCGGCTTGCGACCGGTTGCCCGTTGCTGCTGCAGGTCGGCCTGCGCTCGGAAATCGATGACCTGATCGAACGCTGGTACGGCCAGGGCCGCAGCGCGATGGGCACCATCGTGGAAACCGCCGATGGCGATGCCAACAGCAGCGACGATATCGAAGCGCTGCGCGATCTGGCGTCCGAAGCGCCGGTGATCCGGCTGGTGAATCTGGTGATCCAGCACGCGGTGGAACTGCGCGCTTCGGACATCCATATCGAACCGTTCGAAAGCCGGCTCAAGGTGCGTTACCGCGTGGACGGCGTGCTGGTGGAAGGCGAAAGCCCGCCGGCCAAGCTCACCGCCGCGGTGATCAGCCGCATCAAGATCATGGCCAAGCTCAACATCGCCGAACGCCGGCTGCCGCAGGACGGCCGCATCATGCTGCGCGTGCAGGGCAAGGAGCTGGATCTGCGTGTCAGCACCGTGCCCACCGCGCACGGCGAGAGCGTGGTGATGCGCCTGCTCGATCGCGAAACGGTGGTGTTCGACTTCTACAAGCTCGGCTTCACCGAAGAGTTTCTGCCGCAGTTCCGCAAGGTGCTGGAGCAACCGCACGGCATCATGCTGGTGACCGGCCCGACCGGTTCGGGCAAGACCACCACGCTGTACACCGCGTTGAGCCAGCTCAACACCTCGGACGTGAAGATCATCACCGTCGAAGACCCGGTGGAATACCAGATCGAAGGCATCAACCAGATCCAGGCCAAACCGCAGATCGGGCTGGATTTTGCCAACGCGCTGCGCAGCATCGTGCGTCAGGATCCGGACATCATCATGATCGGCGAAATGCGCGATCTGGAAACCGCGCGCATCGCGATCCAGTCCGCGCTCACCGGCCATCTGGTGCTGTCCACGCTGCACACCAACAACGCGGCCGGCGGTATTACCCGTCTGCTCGACATGGGTGTGGAAGACTATCTGCTCACCTCCACCATCAACGGCATCCTGGCGCAGCGCCTGGTGCGCAAACTCGACCTGGCCAACGCCGAGCGCTACCTGGCATCGCCGGAAGAAATCGAACGCTTCAATCTGCGCCGGCTGCAACCGGACGGCGAGATCTACCTGTATCGTCCGCGTGCCTCGGCTGCAGCGCCGACCGGTTACCTGGGCCGCACCACCATCGTCGAGTTCCTGGTGATGAACGACGAATTGCGGCGCGCGGTGATGCGCCGCGCCGGCATGGGCGAGATCGAACAACTGGCGCGCAAGGCCGGCATGCGCACCATGTACGAGGACGGCCTGTCCAAGGCCTTGCGCGGCGAGACCACCATCGAAGAAGTGCTGCGCGTGACGGAGGATGCGTGAGAGGCAACGGAGCCACAACGAGCATCGGATGCTCAGGATCGGAAGATAAGCAGGGCAAGGTCCCGGCAATGCGTCGCGCACGCGTGCGTGTGCGCCAGATGGCGCCAACGCAGCGCAGGCTCCTGTTTTTCCCGATTCCCGAATCCCGATTCCCCACTCCCAGCCGTCCAGCCTGATGCCCCTGTACCGCTACAAAGCGCTCGACGCCCATGGCGAAATGCTCGATGGCCAGATGGAAGCGGCCAGCGACGCAGACGTTGCGCTGCGCCTGCAGGAGCAGGGCCACCTGCCGGTGGAAACGCGCCTGGCCACCGGCGAAAACGACTCGCCGTCGCTGCGCATGCTGCTGCGCAAGAAGCCGTTCGACAACGCCGCGCTGGTGCAGTTCACCCAGCAATTGTCCACGCTGATCGGTGCCGGCCAGCCGCTGGATCGCGCCTTGTCGATCCTGATGGATCTGCCCGAAGACGACAAAAGCCGGCGTGTGATCGGCGATGTGCGCGACACCGTGCGTGGCGGCGCGCCGCTGTCCTCGGCACTGGAACGCCAGCACGGGCTGTTTTCCAAGCTCTACATCAACATGGTGCGTGCGGGCGAAGCCGGCGGCAGCATGCAGGACACGCTGCAGCGCCTGGCCGATTACCTGGAGCGCAGCCGTGCGCTGCGCGGCAAGGTGATCAACGCGTTGATCTATCCGGCGATCCTGCTAGCGGTGGTCGGCTGCGCGCTGCTGTTCCTGCTCGGCTATGTGGTGCCGCAGTTCGCGCAGATGTACGAAAGCCTGGACGTGGCCTTGCCGTGGTTCACCCAGGCGGTGTTGCGCGTGGGCCTGCTGGTGCGCGACTGGTGGGTGGTGTTGATCGTGGTGCCGGGCGTGCTCGGGCTGTGGCTGGATCGCAAGCGCCGCAATGCCGCGTTCCGTGCCGCGCTGGACGAGTGGTTGCTGCGGCAGAAAGTGGTCGGCAGCCTGATCGCGCGCCTGGAAACCGCACGGCTGACGCGCACGCTGGGCACCTTGCTGCGCAACGGCGTGCCGCTGCTGGCGGCGATCGGCATTGCGCGCAATGTGATGTCCAATCTGGCGCTGGTCGAAGATGTCGACGCCGCAGCCGACGACGTCAAGAACGGCCATGGCCTGGCGATGTCACTGGCACGCGGCAAGCGCTTCCCGCGGCTGGCCCTGCAGATGATCCAGGTCGGCGAAGAATCGGGCGCCCTGGACACGATGCTGCTCAAGACCGCCGACACCTTCGAGCTGGAAACCGCGCAAGCCATCGACCGCGCGCTGGCCGCGCTGGTGCCGTTGATCACGCTGATGCTGGCCTCGGTAGTGGGGCTTGTCATCATTTCGGTGCTGGTGCCGCTGTATGACCTGACCAATGCCATCGGATAACGTGGCGGCGGATTCACAACAACTTTCCGGTGACCGCGCGACACCCATGCGGGAACCATTGCAATGCCCGCCGTGTCATCTTCTGGCGGCAGCATCTTTCATCGACGTGCAAGGAAATCGTTCATGATCAAGCGCTCCATCACCCGTAGTCCGTCGCGTGCAGGCCAGGCCGGCATGAGCCTGCTGGAAATCATCATCGTCATCGTCCTGATCGGCGCGGTGCTGACCCTGGTCGGCAGCCGTGTGCTCGGTGGTGCCGATCGCGGCAAGGCCAACCTGGCCAAATCGCAGATCCAGACCCTGGCCGGCAAGATCGAGAATTTCCAGCTCGACACCGGCAAGTTGCCGAGCAAGCTCGATGACCTGGTGACCCAGCCCGGTGGCAGCAGCGGCTGGCTGGGCCCGTATGCCAAGCCGGCCGAACTCAATGACCCGTGGGGCCACACCATCGAATACCGCGCGCCCGGCGATGGCCAGCCGTTCGATCTGATCAGCCTGGGCAAGGACGGCCGCCCCGGTGGCAGCAGTTACGACGCGGACATCAAGTACCAATAAGCCGTTTGCCATGCGCGTTGCGTGTCAGCCGTTGCGTCATCCGCATGGAGTGGTCGGCCCTGGTCGTCCCCGCACGCGTGGCAGTTCGTTGCTGGAGATGTTGCTGGTCATCGCCCTGATCGCGATGGCCGGCGTATTGGCTGCCGCTGCGCTCAATGGCGGAATCGACGGCATGCGCCTGCGCACCGCCGGCAAGGCGATCGCCTCGCAGCTGCGCTATACGCGCACCCAGGCGATTGCCACCGGCACGCCGCAGCGGTTTCTGATCGATCCGCAGCAGCGCCGCTGGGAAGCACCCGGCGGCCATCACGGCGATCTGCCGTCGTCGCTGGAGGTGCGCTTCACCGGCGCGCGGCAGGTGCAGTCGCGGCAGGATCAGGGCGCCATCCAGTTCTTCCCCGATGGCGCCTCCACCGGCGGGCGCATTGATCTGCGCGTCAAGGACGCGACCTGGCGCGTGGACGTGGGCTGGATCACCGGCGAAGTGCGTTCCGGGCAGTTGCGGACGCCTGCGCCATGAAGCGCCAGCGCGGTTACACGCTGATCGAGGTGATCGTCGCCTTTGCGTTGCTGGCGCTGGCGTTGAGCCTGTTGCTGGGATCGCTGTCCGGTGCCGCGCGTCAGGTGCGTGCGGCTGACGAGAGCACGCGCGCCACCCTGCATGCGCAATCGTTGCTGGCAGCGCAGGGCATGGACAAACCGCTGGTGCCCGAGCAGCAGCAAGGCACCTTCGAAGACGGGCATTTCCGTTGGTCGATGGATGTGCGCCCGTACGACGAGCCGCGACGCAATCCGCAGGCGCCGGTCTCCCCCGGCGCACACACGCTGCTGCAGCTGACCCTGGTGGTGCGCTGGGGCGAGCAGCCCAACCAGGTCCTGCAGTGGCGCACCTTGCGGCTGGTGGCTGCGGCGCAGCCGGGCAGCGCGCCATGAGTCGCTCGCGCAGTGCCGGCTTCACCTTGATCGAAGTATTGCTGGCGACGATGTTGCTGGTCGGCGGGCTGGCATTGGCGTTTGCCACCTTGCGCTCGGCCAGCGCGGTCAGCCAGCGCGGCGAGGCGATCGCCCAGCGCAGCGAACGCGTGCGTGCGGTGGAAGAATTCCTGCGCCGGCGGCTGGCGGCGGCACTGCCGATCGCAATGGGCATCGACCCGCAGAGTCAGCAGCCGATGCTGTTCATCGGCGAGCCGCAGCGCATGCGTTTTGCCGCAGATGTACCGGATTACCTGGGCCGCGGCGGGCCGTACCTGCACGATCTGTCGGTGGCCGGCGATGGCGAACAGCGCACGCTGCGGATCGCGTTGACCATGCTGCAATCGGGCAAGTCGATCGAAGAGGGCACCACGCTGCCGCCGGAAACACTCGCCGAAGACGTGCAGCAGGTGAGCTTTCGGTATCGCGGGATGGATCCGCAGAGCGGCCGCCTGAGCGCATGGTTGCCGCAGTGGGAATGGCACGACCGTCTGCCGTTGCTGGTGCGCATCGAGATCCGTAGCAGCGGTGCCGCCTGGCCGCCGCTGGTGGTGGCCTTGCCGCAATCCAGCAACCCGGGAGCGGGGCAATGAGCGCAATGCGCGGTGCCGCGCTGGTGTTGGTGTTGTGGCTGATTGCGCTGCTCACCGCGATGATCGGCGCATTCGCGCTGACCGCGCGGGTGGAAGCGCTGCAGGGCAGCATGCTGCGCAATGGCGCGCAGGCGCAGGAATACGCGCGCTCCGGGCTGGAATACGCACTGTCCCGCCTGCAAAGCACCGACACTCAGGCACGCTGGCTCGCAGACGGCCGGCGCTATCGTTGGCAGATGGACGATGCCACGGTGGAGATCCGCATTACCGACGAAAGCGGCAAGGTGGACTTGAACATGGCCGAGCCCGCGCTGCTGGCCGGCCTGGTACGCGCGGTCGGTGGCGAACAGGGCCGCGATACGCGCATTGCCGGTGCGATCGTCGACTGGCGCGATGGCGATTCGCTGAGCCAGCCCGGCGGCGGCGCGGAAGATCGCGATTATGCCGATGCCGGATTGCCGTACGGCGCCAAGGATGGCCCGTTCGAAACGCTGGGCGAGTTGCGCCTGGTGCTGGGAATGGATGGCGAGCTGTATCGCAAGCTGTTGCCCAACCTTACCTTGTACAGCGGACGCTCGCGCCCCGAAGCGCGCTTTGCGCCGGGCCCGGTGCTGACCGCGATGGGCCTGGATGCGCGGCAACTGCTGGCCCAGCGTGACGCGCCGCCGGGTTTGCCGGGCAGCGAGGCGACGGTCGGTGGGTCGGACACTTATAGTATCGAGAGCCGGGCGCGACTGAGTCAGGGACGCGAGGCTGTGTTGCGGGCGGTGGTCTCCACCAGTGCGTCCGCATTACCTGGGTCGGCATATACCGTGTTGCGTTGGGAAGAGGGAGCAGCAGTGCAATGACCGCATGGCGGGACACCTTGGGTCGTATCGGCGTACGCGCCATGCCGGGAGCCGGAGGCTTCTGGCGTTGGTGGCAACAATCGCTGCTGGCCTGGCTGCCGCAGCGCTGGCAATGGCAGTTGGGCCTGTCGCCGTCGCGGCTGTTGTTGCAGCCCGACGGGCAGGCGTTGCAGTTGCTGCGTCAGCGCGATCACAGCAGCGAGACCATCGCCAGCCTGCCGTGGCCGGTGCAGCCGCAGGAAGTCCATGCCTTGCTACCGACCGCGCTGGAAGGCCTGCCGCGGCATTGGCTGCTGCCGGCCGCGCATGCCTTGCGTCGTCCGTTGCGCCTGCCTGCTGCGGCAGCGGCGCGCCTGCAGGATGTGGCGCGCTTCGAGATCGATCGGCAAACCCCGTTCACTGCCGACCAGGTGTACTTCGATGCGCGCGTGCTGGACGTGCGCGAGGACGGCCAGCTCGATGCCGAACTGGTGGTGGTGCCGCGGCGCCTGATCGATGGCCCGGACGGCGTGCCCGACGCATGGGCCAGCGCCTTGTCCGGCATCGATGTCGCCAATGCGCAGGGCCTGCCACTGGGCGTGAACCTGCTGCCGCCGGCGCGGCGGCTGCGGCGCAGCGACCCGATGCAGCGCTGGAATCTGTTGCTGGCTGCCGCCGCACTGGTGCTGCTGGCCGTGGCCGGCTGGCTGCTGCTGGACAACCGCCGCCAGGCCGCCGACGACTTGCGTGCCAAGGTGCAGGCCAACGCCGCACGTGCGCGCCAGGTCGCCGCCGAACGCCAGCAATTGCTGGATCTGGTCGAAGGGGCCAACTTCTTTCAGCAGCAACGTGCTACCCGCCCCACCTCGGTGGAAATCTGGGACGAACTGAGCCGGCGTCTGCCGGGCGGCACCTACCTGGAAAAATTTTCGGTCGAAGGTGGGCAATTGCAGTTGATCGGCTTGAGCAACGAAGCCTCCTCGCTGGTGCGGCGCCTGGAAGGCTCGCCGCTGTGGCGCACGCCCTCGCTGACCGGCGTGCTGCAGAGCGATGCCGGTCGCAACGTCGACCGCTTCACCATCACCGCCGAACTGGCCGGTCCCGATGCCAAGGAGGCGGCCGATGCCACGCAGCGTTAAGCGCGATCGCTGGATCGCTTTGGGCCTGCTGTTGCTGGTGATCGGCGTGGCCTATCTGGTGCTGGTGCACCCCTGGTTCACCCAGCCGATGATCGCCGTGCAGGACGACCTGCAAGCGCTGCGCGAGCGCGAGCTACGCGTGCGCGTGCAACTGCAGCAGGCGCCGGAAGTCAGCAAACGGCTACAGCAGGCGCGCCAGACCCTGGAAAGCCGCCCAGGCTTCCTGCCGGAAACCTCGGCCGAACTGGCATCGGCCGGCCTGGTGCAGCGGCTGGAACGCGCGGTGGTGGAAGCCAGCCCCGGCAACCGCAGCTGCGCGATCAGCAACCGCTCGCCGCTGCAGCCGGAAAGCAAGGACCGCTTCACCCGCGTTGCGGTGCAGGTGCGCTTGCGCTGCGGCACCCCGGAGCTGGCCTCGGTGCTGTACAGCCTGGAAAACGGCACCCCGCGCCTTTTCGTGGACAACCTCAACGTAATGGCGCAGCGCTACCAACTCTCGCCCAACGAAAGCGGCAACGGCCTGGATATCGCCTTCGAACTGGCCGGCTACCTGCGCCCCGGCGCCAGCGCCGCGCCGTTGAACACCGACGCCGCGCCCGCCGCCCCCGACGCCGCGGAGGCCAGCAATGCGCCTTGACATGATCGGCCTGCGCACCTGGCTGCTGGCCACCGTGGTCGGCTGGGCGCTGCTGGTGTGCGTGCTGGCGGTGGCCGGGCTGGGCAAGCGCGTGGAGCTGCTGCCGGACGACCCGGCGCTGGTGCAGCGCCTGCCCACCTTGCCGGCACCGGCGCCGGAACGGCTGGGCGCGTTCGAAAAATATTCGGAGATCGCCGCGCATCCGGCCTTCGCCGAAGACCGCCTGCCGCATCCGTTCTTCCTGTCCGGCAACGACGGCAGCAGCGCCGCCTCGACGGTGCGCCTGACCGGCGTGCTGCTGACGGACAACTTCAAGATGGCCACGCTGACGCTGGATCCACAGGATTCGGTGCGTGTGCAGCTGGGCGGCGAAGCGGTCAAGGGCTGGCGCCTGCTCGCCCTGCAGCCGCGCAGCGCAACCATCGAAGGCCCTGGCGGCACCCAGACACTGGAGCTGCACGTGTTCAACGGCTTGGGCGGGCAACCGCCCACCGCTAATGCGGGCGCGCGCGGCGCTGCCGGCGCCATGCCGCCGTTACCGTCGCCCGATGCCGCCGCGGCCGCACCGGCGCAGCTGCCGCAGACCCAGCCCGCCACGCCGCCACAGCAGCCCGGTGGGCAGACACCGCCGACGGTGCCGCCGCAGCGCAGCGACGGCGCCCAGGAAGCCCCACGCCCCTCCGATGATCAGATGCGCGCCATCCGCGAACGTATCGAAGCCCGACGCCGCCAGCTGCAACAGCAGCGCCAGAGCGGCTCTACCCCCGGTCAGACCCAATGAGTGAACGCATGACGCAGCGCCTGTTTCCCGTGTCCCTGCTGATCGGCCTGCTGGCCGGTTGCGCCACCACTCCGCCGCCGGACGTGCGCCGCGACGCGCGCCTGGACCCGCAAGTCGGCGCCGCCGGCGCCACCCAGACCGGTGCCGAGCAACGCGCCGAGGGCAATGCCAGCGCCAAGCCCACCCCGGTGATCCGGCGTGGCAGCGGCACCATGATCAACCAGAGCGCGGCGAGCGCGCCGGCACCGACGCTGGGCATGGCCAGCAGCGGCAGCGCCACCTTCAACTTCGAAGGCGAATCGGTGCAGGCGGTGGTCAAGGCAATCCTGGGCGACATGCTCGGGCAGAACTACGTCATCGCCCCCGGCGTGCAGGGCACCGTGACCCTGGCCACGCCCAATCCGGTCTCGCCGGCGCAGGCCTTGAACCTGCTGGAAATGGTGCTGGGCTGGAACAACGCGCGCATGGTGTTCAGCGGCGGCCGCTACAACATCGTGCCCGCCGACCAGGCGCTGGCCGGTACCGTCGCGCCCAGCACCGCATCGCCGTCGGCCGCGCGCGGTTTCGAAGTGCGCGTGGTGCCGTTGAAGTTCATCTCCGCCAGCGAAATGAAGAAGGTGCTCGAGCCCTATGCGCGTCCGAACGCCATCGTCGGCACCGATCCCTCGCGCAACGTGATCACCCTGGGCGGCACCCGCGCCGAGCTGGAGAACTACCTGCGCACCGTGCAGATCTTCGACGTGGACTGGCTGTCGGGCATGTCGGTGGGCGTGTTCCCGATCCAGTCCGGCAAGGCCGAAAAGGTCTCGGCCGATCTGGAGAAGGTATTCGGCGAACAGAGCAAGACACCCAGCGCCGGCATGTTCCGTTTCATGCCGCTGGAAAACGCCAACGCGGTGCTGGTGATCACCCCGCAGCCGCGCTATCTGGACCAGATCCAGCAGTGGCTGGACCGCATCGACAGCGCAGGTGGCGGCGTGCGGCTGTTCTCCTACGAGTTGAAGTACATCAAGGCCAAGGACCTGGCCGACCGCCTGTCGGAAGTATTCGGTGGGCGCGGCAACAACAGCGACTCCAACGCCTCGCTGGCCCCGGGCTCGGAAACCAGCGTGCTCGGAGGGGCCCTGGGTAACCGCGACAGCAGCATGGGCGGCAGCTCGGGTACCACCGGCGGCAGCATCGGCGAGAGCAGCGATGGCAGCTCCTCCGGCAGCAGCTTCGGCGGCAGCAGTGGCAGTGGCAGCAGCAGCGGTGGACTGGGCAACGGCAGCCTGCAACTGTCGCCGCGCAGCAACGGCAATGGCGCGGTGACGCTGGAAGTGGCCGGCGACAAGGTGGGTGTGTCGGCGGTGGCCGAAACCAATACCTTGCTGGTGCGCGCCACCCCGCAGTCGTGGAGTTCGATCCGCGACGTCATCGAAAAGCTCGATGTGATGCCGATGCAGGTGCATATCGAAGCGCAGGTGGCCGAGGTGAATTTGACCGGTGCGCTGAGTTACGGCGTTAACTGGTATTTTGAAAATGCAGTAAATGCACCGGCAACCGCGACCGATGGCGGTCTGACCAATGGAACGGGCATCGGTCTGGGAGCTGGTCTTGCAAATGCAGCGGGACGTAACATCTGGGGTGATATCGCTGGGAAAGTTGGTAGTGGAGGGGTTGCTTGGAGTTTTCTCGGCAAGAATGCTGCGGCCATAATCACTGCGCTGGACCGTGTAACCAATGTCCGCCTGTTGCAAACGCCATCGGTATTTGTTCGAAACAATGCCGAGGCTACACTTAATGTCGGCTCGCGTATCGCAATTAACTCGACTTCCATCAATACCGGTCTTGGTAGCGACAGCAGCTTCTCTTCAGTTCAATACATCGACACGGGCGTGATTCTGAAAGTGCGTCCACGCGTAACCAAGGATGGAATGGTGTTTTTGGATATAGTTCAAGAAGTCAGCAGTCCAGGCGACCGTCCAGCTGCGTGTACGTCAGCAACGGCAACCGTCAATGCTGCAGCTTGTAATGTCGACATCAATACACGTCGGGTCAAAACTGAGGCCGCAGTGCAGAGCGGTGACACCATCATGTTGGCCGGTCTGATCGACGACAGCACGACCGACACCAGCGACGGCGTTCCGTTCCTCAGCAAGTTGCCCGTAGTAGGTGCGCTGTTTGGAACTAAAGGCAAAAACAACACCCGCCGCGAAGTCATCGTGTTGATCACCCCGTCGATCGTGCGCAACCCGCAGGAAGCGCGCAATCTCACCGACGAATACGGCCAGAAGTTCAAGGCCATGGAGCCGCTGAAACCCAGCCAGAAGCCGCAATGAGTGCGGCACTGCCCGTCGTGCTGGTGCCGGTCGGCACCGACGACGAGGCCCTGGATGCCTGCCTGGGCGCACTGGATGCCGCCACGCCCGCCGGCACGCGGGTGTGGTTGGCCGACGATGCGCAGGCCGGCCCGCGCGGCCGCGCGGTGATCGCGCACTGGCTGGCGCGCACGCGGCTGCAGGCGCATCACAACCGTCGTCAGCGCATGCTCGGCGAGGTGGCGCATCTGGACGAAATGCTCAGCGGCTGCGGCGATGCCGATGTGGTGGTGCTGGGTGTGGATGCCTGCCCGCTGCCGGGTTGGTTGAATCAGCTCGACGCCTGCTTTGCGCGCGATGCGGCGATCGCCACCGCCACCCCGTGGAGCAATGTGGGCGAAGCCTGCAGCTGGCCACGCCTGGGCGAACTCAATCCGATGCCTGCCGCGCCGGAGCGGCTCGCCGCTGCGTGTGCGGCGATGCCGCCACTGCATCCGGAACTGCCGTCGGCAATCGGCCACGCGGTGCTGCTACGTGGCAGCGCGCGGCGCAAGGCCGGCGGCCTGGACGCCAGCAGCTATGGCTCCTGGTATGCGGCACTGGTGGACCTGAGCCTGCGCATGGGTGGGCTGGGATGGCGCAACGTGCTGTGCGACACCGCCTTCGTCGCCTCGCCGCACGAAGGCCGCCCTGCCGATGGCGACATGGATGCACTGGCCACACGCTGGCCGGCCTGGCACGCACGCCTGGCCAACTTCCTGATGCACGACCCGCTGCGTGCGCAGCGCGATCAACTCGCGCAACTGCTCGCCGACCTGCCGCCGCCTGACCCGCAGCGCACGCTGTTCGACGCATAGCGGTCTCGCGGCCGAGCCTGCCCGCTGCGTTGGGCGGGAGCGGCGATGGAATGACCAAGAGCCACTGACGCGAACAACAATGCAGTTGTTAGGCGGGCACAGATGCTGCGGCCTGCATCATCTTTTTGAGCATGTACCCGTCGCCACCTCAGTCGTTTCTGCGACATGTGGTCAACCGCAGAGAGCATCGCAACGATGCACTACAGCTGCAACGAAGAAAGCAGCGCGTGATGCTCACCATCGATTCCCGATTCCCGATTCCCGGCGCTAAAGCGCCGGCCGCATCGGTGCCTCGGTGCGCACCACCACATCCAGTGCATCGTGGCGCCAGGATTCGATATCCAGCTCCACCGCGCGGCCGTCTTCGGCGAAGCTGATCCGCTGCAGCCGGAAGCAGGGTGTGCCGGTGGTGGACTGCAGCAACAGGGCTTGCGTGGCGTCCAGCCCGGCCGGATGCATCGACAATTGCGCGCGGCTCAGGAACAGCCCGAGTTTCTGGTTGAACACGCTCGACAGCGAGCCGGCCAGGTCGTGCTCCAGCAGGCCCGGCGCCCAGGCGGCCAGCACCACGTTGGTTTCCAGCAGCACCGCGCGGCGGTCGATCCAGCGCCGGCGTTGCAGCACGAAGACCTCTTCGTACGGCGTCTCCAGCCGTAGTGCGGCCGCGTAGGCAGCCCCCGCTGCCTGTCGGGTGGCACTCAACAGCTCGGTGCGCGGTTTGCGTCCTTGCGCCGCCACGTACTGCATGAAGCCGGCGATGCTGGTGGGGTCGTAGCGCACGCGCGGTGCGCTGACGAACCAGCCGCGCCGGTTCTCGCGGTAGATGCGGCCCTGCGCTTCCAGTTGCTGCAAGGCCTCACGCAAGGTGATGCGGGTGCAGCCGAAGCGTTCGGCAAGCTCGCGCTCTACCGGCAGGCGCTGATCCGGGCCCCATTCGCCGGCGGCGATCTGCGCGGAGACGATTTCGGTGATGGCGTGTTGGCGCGACGCGCTCATGCGGCGATCCGCCGATGGTGGCTGCGGCGCAGGTGCAAGGCAGTTGGGTGAGAGAGGTGCATGCAGCGATGGTAAAGAAGAACGCGCCCGCAAACTGCAGGTGGCTCAGGCAAGGCCTGCCAGGTTCTGCTGCTGTTGGGTTTTCCAGCTGCGCCATCCATACAGCGCCAGCAGCACGAAGCCTGCATACAGCAGTGCGGTGGGATACAGCCCCTTGCTGACGAACACGCCCACGTAGATGCAATCGAGCACGACCCACAGTATCCAGTTGGCGATGCGCTTGCGTGCGGCCCAGACGCTGGCGACCAGGCTGAAGCTGGCCAGCGCTGCGTCCAGCCACGGCAGTGCGGCATCGGTGCGGTGATGCATGTAGGCACCGAGTGTGGCAGCGAACACGGCACCGATGCACAGAGAGATCCACAGTTCCGCCTGCGGCATCGGCAACGGGCGAATGCGTGTCTGTGCGGCCATCCCGCGCTGCCACAGCCACCAGCCGTACAACTGGGTCAGCACGTAGACGCCTTGCAGCAGCATGTCCGAGTACAGCTTCCACTGATAGAACAGCCAGGCATACAGCGCCACCGCCACGATGCCGACCGGCCAGCACCAGCGAATGCGCCGCGCGGTCAGCCAGACACCGAGCAGGTTGATCACGACGGCGGCAGATTCGAGCAATGACATGGAAGGTCAGGGGGAAGATGTCTGATGGAAGAGGGATCGAGGGCAGGGACGCAGAACAGTTCAACGTGACCGTGCGAGCAGGCCGAGCGCGTTCATCGCCTGCAGCCGATACCGGCAGCGCACGCGGCCCGCGCAGCACCGCTGTCGCGTAGCCCATGCAGCTCACACGTCAGCGGATCGCATGGCCGCATCGGCTGCGTTTAGAAGTCCAGCTGCACGGTCAGACGCGCCGTGCGCGGCGCGCCCGGGAACAGATAGGCATCGCCCTGGTATTCGCCGCTATCGCGCCAGTACCGCTTGTCGAACACGTTGTCCACGTTCAGGCGCCAGGTGGTGGCCAGCCCGCCCAGTGCAGTGGCGTAACGCGCGCCCAGGTTGGCCACGGTGTAGGCCGGCACGCTGGCGTTGCCGAGCCGGTCGGCGAACTTGCGCCCGCTGTATTGCACGCCTGCCAGCAGCGCCAGGCCATCGATGCCGGGCACGCTGTAATCGGCCTGCAGGCTGGCGCGCAGCTTGGGCACGTTGATGGCCTGGTGGCCTTCGTACTCGGCAATGTCGGTGTCTTCGGCGCGGGCGCGGATGGCGGCAACGCTGGCGAAGATGCGCAGCTGCGCGGTGGCCGCGCCATCGGCCGACAACTCCAGGCCACGGTTGTGCAGGCGGCCCTGTTGCACATAGCGCAGGTCACCATCGGCCTGCGGCTGGGTGAATTGGTAGGCCTGGCGGATGTCGAACAGCGCCGCGCCCAGGCGCAGGCCGTCGAAATCGAATTTTGCGCCGGTCTCCAGCTGGTACGCATTGGTCGGCGGCAGGATCTCATCGGCGTTGTCGGCAAACCACGGGGCGGTGCCGCCGGCGGCCAGGCTCTTGGCATAGCTGGCGTACAGCGATACCTGCTGCTGCGGTTTGAACAGCAGCGCGGCCTGCGGCAGCAGGGTGTCCTTGCGCGTGCGTCGCTCCAGCACGCCATCGCGGTCGAAGCTGCGCTCGTCCAGGCGCACATAGCGCGCGCCCAGCGACAGCTCCCATTGCGGTCCCAGCCCGATCCGGTCGGCCAATACCAACGCGCGTTGGCGGCTGTCCAGGCGGCGTTGCTTCGGGTCCAGCGCGACGTCGGTCTGTGCAAACACCTCCGGGTCGCGGTCGATGCTGCCGCTGCCGACGAATTCGTTGACCGAACCGAAGCGGTCGATGGTGCGGCGTAGCCAGTCGCCGCCGATGCTCAGGCGGTGATCCAGCGCGCCGGTGAGCACACGGCCTTCGAGCGTGGCGCGCAGTTGATCGTGCACGCGGGTGTCGTCGGGGCTGCGGTAGTCGTAGACGTCGTACTCGCCTTGCGCGCTGAAGAAATTCGGGGTGGCGCTGTCGGCGCAACTGGCCGCGCCATAACAGCCCCAGGCGAACGCGGAGAAATCATTGATCACCGAGCGGCTACGTGACGCTTCAGCGGTGGCGCGCCAGTTGTCGTTGAACTGGTAGGCGTAGCGCAGCTGCGCATTGAGCGAATCCATCTCCACCGGCCGCGACCACGGCTGGTAGCCGAGCAGGCGATGCACATCGATGTCGCGCGGTACCTGCGTGCCACCGAGCAATTGGTAGCCGGGCACCGAGCGTTGCTGGCGATGCTGATACTCCACATCCAGCTGCAGCAGCGACTGCGGGCTGATCTTCCAGTCGCCGGCCAGCGACAGGAAATTGCGATAACCGTCGGCGTGGTCGACATAGCTGTTGATGTCCTCGCGCGCGGCATTGACGCGCAGGCCCAGGCTGCGCTCGGCGCCGAACCAGTCGCCCAGGTCGGCGGCGACATAGCGCGAGCCCTGCTCGTCGGTGCCCAGGGTCACGCTGCGCACGTGCTCGGGCCGCTTGGTGCGGTAGTCGATCAGTCCGGCCGGTTCGTTGACACCTGATTGCAGCCCGGGCAGGCCCTTGAGGATCTGCACTTGCTGCTTGTTTTCCAGTGCAATGGATTGCTCGCCCACCACGCTCAGGCTGTTGATGCGGTAACTGTTGGCGGCGTTGAGCGAATAGCCACGCACGACGAAATTCTCGTAGTAGCCGATCGGGGCGTAGGCGTCGCCGGCGGAGGCATCGGCGCGCAATACCTCGCTGAGCACGCGTGCCTGACGGTCGAGCAATTGCTGGCGCTCGATCACCGCGATCGAGGCCGGCGCATCCAGCAGCCGCGTGGCACCGAAGCCGGTCAAGGCGGTGCTGGCGTCGGCGCGTTCGCCACGCACGTTGACCGCATCCAGTTCGACCGCCTCGGCACCGGGTTGTTGCTGCGCGAGGGCAGGCGTGGCGATGCACAGCGCAAGTGCAAGCGCGAGCGGGCGGCGGTGGTGAAGAGGGGCGGGCAGGTGCATGCGCAGGGCTCGAAAAGGAGAAGGAAAAACGCTCATGGCAACCGACGCGCGCGCGCGTGCAGGTGATCGAGCAGACGCTGGCCATCGGCGCTGGCAAACCAGTCCGCATGGCCGAGCAGGTAACGGTGATAGGCGATGTCGGCGTTGTCGGCCGAGCGGGTGATGCCGGCGAAGTATTCGATCTCGCTCAGGGCGAAGTCGGCATGCACGATCGGCAGCAAGGCGGCCAGCTGCCGCAGCTGCGCGGCGCCCAGTGCGCAGTGCCGGGCGTAACCGTCCAGCAAGGCGTCGAGCTGCTCCAGCTGCGGCTGCGCGCGCTGCCCCGCATCCAGGTTCAACCAAGGGATCAGATTGCGTTCGATCGCCGTGGCCAGGTCGAACATCGCAAAACTGCGGTCGCACAGGCCGAAGTCGAACACCGCGCTGACCTCGACGTCGCCATCGTCGTGTGTGCGCCACAGTAGGTTGGAGGCATGCCAGTCGCCATGCGTCCACAGCGGCGGCAGGGCGCCAGGCGCCGACAGCACCGACCAGGCCCGGGCGTGCCAGGGCAACAGGTGGTCGGTCAGGTCGCGGCGCCAGGGCCGGTCCTGAAAATCGGCGGCCAGGCCGGGGCGCGACAGCAAGGCCTGTTCCACCGCCCGGAGCGGGTCGGCCTGCGCGAACAGGGCCAGGTTGGCCACCAGCACGCTGCTGCGGCGTGGCGGCGCATCGAATCCCTGCGCTGCCAGATGCAGGCGTGCCAGCGCGGCACCTGCCGCCGACGCATGCGGGACGCTGGTAAAGGGCGTCCACGACAGGGCATCCCGATACAGGTCCTGGCCGAGCCCGGCGCGCTGCACTTCGTAGACCCAGTCCGCATCGGCCAGGGCGGTGCGGCCCGCGGCATCGTGCAGCACCTCGACCACCGGTGCGCCGGCCCAGCGCAGATGCGCCATGAAGACGTGCTCTTCGCGCAACGCGGCGACATTGCGCACGCTGCGGTGATGTCGCTTGACGATGAGCGTGCCGCCGGCTGTGTCCACGCAGGCGGCGGCGGAAAACGGGCGGGCGCTATGCCAGCGAATCAGTTCGCTACCGACGGGAGCGGAAAAGTGCTGCAGCACGCGACGGATTTCGTCGGCGGTCAACACCGGCCAATCCGGCAGCGCCAACTCCAGGCTCATGCCATGCACCTGATGCGAGGTGCTCATGCGCCCGGCTCCGGCAATGCGGTGCGGGTCAGTGGTATAGACCAGTCGATCGGTGCCGAAGCGGCGGACCCGGCGCGCGCGCCGGCGACAACACGGACGGCGCTGCCAGGCCGTCGTTGCGGCGCGCCCGCCATCAGGCGGTTGCACTGCAGGGAATGAAAAGGCAGCGCAACACCGAAAGGTCGCTGGCCGTCATCTCGACACTAAAAATGTGGGACGCGCCGTGGGCGGCGCCTGCGCAAAACCGCTGGGCGGTTCCGGGCGCGCAGTATGCCTGTTGCCGCTGCCAGCCGCCATGTCGGCGCTGGCAGACGCACGATGGCGTTGCGCCACCCCGGCACCGGATAATGGCCGGATGACTCCCGTCCAGATTGCCGCCGTCGTCGTCACCTATCAGAGCAGCAGCACCATCGATGCGTGCCTGTCGCGGCTGCGCGCGGCCGAGGGCATCAGCGAGATCCGGGTGGTCGACAACGCCTCCAGCGACGACACCCTGGAGGTCGTGCAGCGGCATGCCTTGGCCGATGCGCGGCTGCACTTCATCGCCAATCCGGACAACCCGGGTTTTGCGAGCGCCTGCAACCAGGGCGCGCGCGACTCGCAGGCGCCCTGGCTGGTGTTCATCAACCCGGACCTGATGGTCGAGCGCGACACCTTGGCGCAGCTGTGCGCACGCGCGGCCGGCCATGCGGCGGTGCTGTTGGGCGTGGAGCAGGTGGACGAGGACGGGCAGCCGGATGCCGCGGTGCGCCGTCGCGATCCGGATTTTGCCGCCATGCTGCGCGCACCGCGCGCTGCCGCCCAGCTGGCGGTGCCGGCCGATCCCTCTGCGCCCCTGCAGGTGGTGGACGCCATCTCCGGTGCCTTGATGCTGATGCAACGCAGCCTGTTCGACCGGCTGGACGGCTGGGACGGCGCCTACCGCCTGCATGCCGAAGACCTGGACCTGTGCCGGCGGGCACGCCAGGCCGGTGCGCTGGTGGCGGTGGCCAACGATCTGCGGGTCGTGCATGTGCGTGGCGTGTCCAGTCGTTCGCGGCCGTTCTTTGTCGAATGGCATAAGCACCGCGGCCTGTGGCGCTATTTCCGCAAGTTCGAGGCGGGCCGGCGCGGGTGGCTCACCCGGCTTGGCGTATGGCTGGCGATCTGGACCCATGCCGTCGCCCAGGTACCGAAATTGCTGCGAAAGAGATGAGTTCGCTCGCGTTAAATTTGTGATAAATCAGTGATGGGTGGCGGGACTTATGTGTGATACGTTTCGCCTCGAAGTGTGATCAATCACTAGCTTCCTGTCCCTTCCGGGTCCCCCATCAGGAATCGTGCAATGTCCTTACAGAACGACCCGCAATTGCGGGGACGTCAGCCGTGCGCCGCCGCGCTGCAGTCCAGTCCGGTTGTCTCGCCCTCTTCTCTTGATTCCATCGCGCGCCGCGCGCCGGTAGCTGCGCTGTCGGCGCTCGCGCTGAGCTGCCTGATGGCGGCCTTGCCGGACACGGCCGTGGCAGGCGCCTGGACCCAGCCGCAGGGCGACACCCTGGTGATCGTCAAGGCGCTGCATAGCGATGGCACCGGCTGGTTCGACGATGCCCATCACCGTGGCGATTTCGGCAACAACGGACGCAGCCGCCAGGACCAGCTCAATGTCTACGTCGAGCATGGCTTGAGCGACAAGCTGAGCTTTATCGGCAATTTCTATTTCACCGAAGTCGGTTTCAACAACGACGAACCGGTGAACGGTGCGCCCGGACGGGCACGCCGCAGCACCACCGGTTTTGCCGATCAGGAGATCGGCCTGCGCTACGCACTGCCAGGCGCGGCCGACGATGTCTGGCGTAGCTCGGTGCAGGCCCTGGTCAGCATCCCGGCCTATGGCCGTAGCAAGACCTATCACCCGAACAATCCTGGACGCGACCCCGCGCTCGGCCTGGGCGACTACGGTCTGGAGCTGCGTTACAGCCGCGGCCGTGGTTACACGCTGGGCGGCCGCAATGGCTACGTCGATCTGGGTGGCGCGGTGCGCCTGCGCGGCAGTGCCGCTTCCGACGAAGTGCGGGTGGACGCGTCCACCGGCCTGAGCCTGACCCCGAGCTGGTTGCTGCTTGGCGAAGTCAACGTGATCCAGGGCCTGGGTAACGGGCGTAACGACGCGTTTGTCGTTGGCTCGACACTTGGCGATTCCGGCTTCGTCGCCACCGGCACCAACTACGACCTCACCAAGCTGCAGCTGTCCACGCTGTACACCGCGCCGGGCGGCAGCCAGTGGCAGGTGGGATATCAGCAGCCAGTGATGGGCCGCAACACCGGCGCCGCAGGTGGGCCATTCGTGGCCGCCTGGTGGCGGTTCTAAGGACGCCACGACAATGACGGTCACCTGCGAAATGGACGCGCTGGGACGAGCACCGGACATCGGCCGCGAACGCGGTCTGTTGGGTCGCGCGCTGGTCACGGCAGGCGTCATCACCGACGAACAGCTGCGCTCGGCGCTGGCGTTGCAGCAACGCTGGAACTCGCGCCTGGGCGATGTGATCCTGGCCCAGCGCGGCGTGCCGGCGCAGCGGTTCTACGCCATCGTTGCCGCGCACTTCGGCCTCGAGTTCATCGATCTGGTGCAGCAGCCGCCGGATCCGGAACTGCTCACCCCGGGCGATCTGGAAAGTTACGCGCAGCGCCTGCTGCTGCCGTGGCGTCGCGAAGACGGTGTGCTGGTGCTGGCCGTGGCCGATCCCGACCCGGCGGTGTTTGCCTGGGCGCGCGCGCACTACGGCGAGGACGTGCGTTTTGTCGGCACCGCCAAGTTCGACATCATCTGGAGCCTGCAGCGCTATGCCGACGAGCAGCTCACCGACAACGCGCTGAACCTGCTCGCATCGCATGCGCCGACGTACTCGGCGCGCCAGGTGGTGACGCGCGGACAGAAGTTCACGCTGTGGGCGATCGCCGCGGTGATGGTGATCGCGATGGTGCTGTTCCCGGTGCCGGCCCTGATCACCGTCAACGTGCTGGTGGCGCTGGGCTTTCTGGCGACCTTCGGACTGAAGCTGTTGCTGGTGTGGTTCGGCTCGCGCCACCGTATCGACATCAAGGTCACCGAGGCCGAAGTGGCCGCGCTGCGCGACGACGACCTGCCGGTCTATACCGTGCTGGTGCCGATGTACAAGGAGCCGGAAGTCCTGCCGATCCTGGCCAACGCGCTGCGCAAGCTGGATTACCCGATCAGCAAGCTCGACGTGAAGCTGGTGCTGGAGGCGGACGATTTCGACACCATCGAGGCCGCCAAGAAACTCGGCCTGGAGGCGTTCTTCGAAATCATCCGGGTGCCGCCTTCGCAGCCCAAGACCAAGCCCAAGGCCTGCAACTACGCGCTGCATTTTGCGCGCGGCGAGCTGCTCACCATCTACGACGCCGAAGACAAGCCCGAGCCGGATCAGCTCAAGCGCGTGGTGGCCGCGTTCCGCAAGGCCGACAAGGATGTGGCGTGCATCCAGGCGCGGCTGAACTACTACAACGCCGACGAGAACTGGCTGACGCGGATGTTCACGCTGGAGTACACGCTCTGGTTCGACTTCTACCTGCCGGCGCTGGAATACCTGCGCATCCCGATTCCGTTGGGCGGTACCTCCAACCACTTCCGTCTGGATGTGTTGCGCCAGGTGCGCGCCTGGGACCCGTACAACGTCACCGAAGACGCCGACCTGGGCGTGCGGCTGATCCAGAACGGCTACCGCGTCAACGTGGTCAACTCCACCACGTTCGAAGAAGCCAACGTCAGCATTCCCAACTGGATCCGGCAGCGTTCGCGCTGGCTCAAGGGCTACATGCAGACCTGGCTGGTGCACATGCGCGACCCGGTGCACCTGTACCGCAGCACCGGGTTCAAGGGCTTCTGGGGCTTTCAGTTCTTCATTGGCGGCGGCTTCTTCACCGCGTTGGGTGTGCCGGTGCTGTGGGCGCTGTATGTGGTCTGGGCAGTCACCGGGACAACCGCGTTCGAGCGCTTCTTCCCGCCGTGGCTGGCGACCGTGTCGTTGGTCAATCTGCTGTTGGCCAATGCGTTCTTCATCTACATCACGCTGGTGGCTGCGTTCAAGCGCGACTACTTCAAGCTGGCGCCCTACGCGCTGACCGTGCCCTTTTACTGGGTGCTGCAGTCGATCGCCGCGTACAAGGGTCTCTGGCAGCTGATCCACAATCCGTTCTATTGGGAGAAGACCACTCATGGCATCAGCAAGCATTCGGAAAACGAGCGCCGCGCCGCACTCGAAGAGTGAGTCGGCGGTCCCGCGCCGTCACAGCGGGCTGCCGGCGTTTCTGGTTGCCGTGGTGGCCCTGTCGCTGCTGAGCCAGCCGCTGCTGCTGCAGTCGGTCGGCTCCGCCACACCGGCAATCGCACCAGCAGCCGGCTTGCCGGCAACCGGTCTGTTGTCGTGGGCGATCAATCTGGGGCTGGACAGCTGGAACCTGCCGTTCCAGGTCTGGCCGTTCCTGGCGGTTGCCGCCAACGCGTTGTTCCTGTCGCTGCTGTGGCGCGATCTGGCCGGCGTGTTCGGGCGCGGCTGGGCCAGTGGTTTGACCGTGCTGGTGGGCTGCAATCCGCTGTTCCTGCTGCCGATCGCTGCAGGCGGAAGCCAGGCGGTGGGTCTGCTGGCGTTCTACGGCTTGTGCCGCACCTTGCGCCGCCTGCAGACGCCGGTAGAGGCCTTCACCTATCTGCGCATCGCCGGCTGGTTGTGCATCCTGCTGTGCCTGGATCTGCAGACACTGGCGCTGTCGACGATGGTGGCACCGTGGCTGCTGCTGGTGATGCCGCCGCAGATGCTGCGCAAGGCGCCGGGTTCGTTCTATCTGGTGTGCTATCTGCCGTTCGCGTTTCTGGTCGGCATGTGGGCCTACGTCAATCTGACCGTGTTCAACGCCCCGTGGCCGACGCTGTCCAGCATCGGGCAGGGCGCGCATCCGCTGCCGTTGCCGCTGGCCGAGCATGCGCAAGGCTGGTCGCCGGCCGTGCGCTGGGGCGTGGCAGCGGTGGTCTGCTTCCCGGTGCTGGCGCTGCTGGCCCGTAGCCGCAGCGGCGCGCTCACGCGCGGCGTGCTGGCCAGTGCCGGCACCGTGATCTGTGCGGCGGCACTGTCGTTCGTCTTCGGCTGGGCCGGGTTCGATGCCTTGCTGCTGCTGTGGGTGCCGGCAGCGTTGCTGCTGCGCGCGCTGCATGCCGATCAGCGCAGTCAGGCCGCCGGCCTGCTGTTGCTGGGCCTGATCGGTGCGGCCTGGGTACAGCCGCAGGGCTGGGGCAGCTGGATGCGTGCGGCGCCTGCCGATGCGCAGTCCTTGCTGCAGGGCGAGGCGGTGGTCGTGAGCGCGCCTGTGTCGTTGCCAACCGGCGCGGCGACGCCGGCAGCGGACGCCGTGCAGGCGCAGCCCACCGTGGCGACTGCCGCGGACGTGGCCGCGCCCACGCAGCTCGCGTCCGGCGTCAGCGCGCCCGCCACTGCTGCAATCGTGCAGCCGGACAAGAACACTGCGGTCATCGGTGCAATGGACTGCGCGCACACCACGACCGCGTCCATCACCAAGGCATCCGCCGCATGTTCAAACGCGTTCTGAGTACCGCGTTTCTGGTCGGGGCGTGCATGCTGGTCAATGGCTGCAACGCCGATGCATCGACGTGGATGGGCGCCAACGTCAAGGTCTCGGCCAATGCGCCGTGGGAGAGCGAGGCGGCGGGACAGTCGCTGGATGCGCTGGCCAAGACCGGCGCCAGCAAGGCCTTGCTGGTTGCGTTTGTGTGGCAAGCCAACCCGCAGGCGAACGACCCGGTGCTGGGCAGCGACAGCAGCGTGGAGGCCATGCGCGCCGCGTTGCGGCAGAGCCACCACGCCGGCCTGCAGGCCACGCTCAAGGTGCATGTGTGGATTCCCGGGCATTGGGCCGGCGACACCGCGCCCACCGACCAGGCAGCCTGGTTTGCCGCGTATCAGAACGCGTTGCTGCCATTGGCCAGACTGGCCGAAGACGAGCACGCCGAAGCGCTGGTGATCGGCACCGAACTGCGCAAGCTGCAGGACGCGCCGCAGTGGCCCGGTCTGGTCGCGGAAGTGCGCAAGGTCTACCACGGCAAGCTGCTGTATGTGGCCGACGGCATGGAGCACGCCGAAAGCTTCCGCTACTGGTCCTTGTTCGATGCGGTGGGCACCAGCCTGTATCCGCGGCTGTCCGAAGCGGCTGCCGCGCGCACGGCCGAGATGGATGCCGCCGCGCAGCGCCTGCAGCAACTTGGCCAGCGCGTGGGCAAGCCGGTGTGGGTAGCGGAGCTGGGGCTGCGTTCTGCACGCGGTAGCCTGGCCGCGCCATGGGAGAGCCCGGAGCAACGCGCCGCTGCAGTGGACACCCGCCTGCAGCTGCAGGTGTTGCAGCAGTGGCGCAAGGTGCTGCAGGCGCACGGCGTGGAAGGTATCGCGCTGTGGTGCTGGTACACCGACCCCAAGGCCGGCGGCCCGGGCGACAGCGACTTCACCGTGCAGGGCAAACCAGCGCAGCAGGTGCTGGCGCGCTGAGCGATGGCGCCTGGCACTCTCCAAGAGAACGCCAGGCGCAATTGCCGAGGTGACTTGCCGGGGCGAAGCGCACTGCCGCCGCGCAGCGCATCGCCTCCCGGACGCATCGGCGGCTTGCACGCAGCGCGATCGCCGCTGCGGGCATAATCCGGCAGCATGATCATCCATTCGCTGCTCGACACCGACCTGTATAAATTCACCATGATGCAGGCGGTGCTGCATCAGCATCCGGCCGCGCAGGTCGACTACCGCTTCAAGTGCCGCACGCCCGGCGTGGATCTGGCCCGGTTCATCGACGAGATCTCGCGCGAGATCGATGCGCTGTGCCGGCTGCGGCTGCGCGAGGACGAGGTGGCCTATCTGCGCGGCCTGCGCTTCATCAAGCCGGATTTCGCCGACTTCCTGGCGCTGTTTCATCTGGACCGCAAGTATCTGCAGCTGTCGGCATCGACCACCCATCCGGGCGAGATCGAGCTGACCATCCGCGGCCCGTGGTTGCACACCATCCTGTTCGAAGTGCCGTTGCTGGCGATCATCAACGAGGTGTGGTTCCGCAACACCTCCGAGCCGGATTACGAAGAAGGCCGTCGCCGCCTGCGCGAGAAGGTGAGCAGCCTGCGCAGCATGCCGGCCGGCTGCAAGATCGCCGATTACGGCACCCGGCGGCGCTATTCGCGGCACTGGCACGGCGAGTTGCTGCCGTTGCTGCGCGATGGCCTGGGCGAGCAGTTCGTCGGCACCAGCAATGTGTATTTCGCCAAGCATTACGGCCTGACTCCGCTGGGCACGATGGCGCACGAGTACCTGCAGGCATTCCAGGCGTTGGGGCCGCGGCTGCGCGACTCGCAGGTGGCCGCGCTGGAATCGTGGGCGCGCGAGTACCGCGGCGATCTGGGCATCGCCCTGTCCGATGTGGTGGGGCTGGACGCGTTCCTGCGCGACTTCGATCTGTATTTCTGCAAGCTGTTCGACGGCATGCGGCATGATTCGGGCGACCCGTTCGAATGGGGCGAGCGCGTCATCGCCCACCTGCAGGCACACCGCATCGACCCCGCGACCAAAGTGCTGGTGTTCAGCGATGGCCTCAACATCGACAAGGTGATGCGGCTGTACGCGCACTTCCATACGCGCTGCCGGCTGGCGTTCGGGGTCGGCACCAGCCTCACCAACGACCTGGGGCCGACGCCGCTGCAGATCGTGATCAAGATGGTCCGCTGCAATGGGCAGCCGGTGGCAAAGCTCAGCGACTCGCCGGGCAAGAGCATGTGCGAGGACGCCGGTTATCTGCGCTATCTGCGCGATGTATTCGGCCTGCCGCCGATGCCGGAAGCAGGTGACCGCGCGCGGCAGTGACTGACGTGTAGCGGCAGCTTGTGCCGGGATTTGGCGGCCCTGTCAGGGAATGGCCAAAAAAATGCGATGCAGCGCTCAATTGGCCGCTTGGGTTCGTTAACATTGACATCACGCTTCCTTCACGCTTGATGCACGCGACGTTGACGGACTGCCTCCTCCCCACGCGATGCCCGTATGACTGCACCCGACCCATTGTCGCTGTACCGAGCGCGCAGCTGCTCCCGGCAGTGGCTGGGCTTTGTGCGTGCGATGGCCGCCGAGTTCGGCGCCGAGTTGCCCGAGGACGATCTGGCCCCGTTGATGGCGCGCATCGGCCGGCGCTTCGCGCGCGAGCACCGGCTGGCGCACTGCACGACCCTGGACGAGATGCAGCAGGCCGCCAACGCCGTGTGGGAGCGCTGTGATTGGGGCCAGTGCGCGATGCACGACCACGCCGACCACGTACGGATCCAGCACGCCGGCGCGCCATTGAGCACAGCGCTGGATGGCACGGCATGGAGCGATGGGTTCCTGCAGGGCGTGTACGAAGGGTGGTTCCAGCAACTGGGGATGCTGGCAGGCCTGGCGGTGCAGACCGCGCCAGGCGACAGCGTCGATCTGCGCAACTTCGTGTTGCTGCGGACGGCATGAACGGCTGAAGTCGGGCAAGGGGAGTGTGATGGCACCGAAGAACAACAAGGCAAGCTCCGGGCACGACGATGTGTCCGGCCTGTTCGCGCGCTTGGGGACGCCGGCGAGCGCGGGCTATCAGGATTTCGCCCACACCCAGCTGCCGCCGCGCAGGCCGGAAGTGACGCAAACGCCGGTCCCGGCAGCGGTCGAACAGGCCCCCGCTGCGGCGGACGCCGTGCAGACGCCGGCGCCGCTGTTGGCGCCTACCGCATCGGTGCCGAGCGTTTCGATCGCCATGCAGGCAGTGCCGGCGGCGCACCGGTCCGTGCCTGCCGAAGAGACGGCAGGCCCGCCGCTCGATGCGCTCGCGCCGCTGCGCAAATTGCGCCAGCTCGACGAGCCTGCAGCGCAGCCGGGCGAGCGCCAGGCGCAGACGCCGCTGGAGTGCTTGTTCCAGCGGCTGTTGCAGGCCGATGCGCCCAGCGCGACGCAAAGCCCGCTGCAGCGACTGCGCTCGCGTTGATCAGCACCACCGCGTGACTTTCTGCAAGCGCCGCTGCGCTCGCCCGTTTCGCCTCGTTTTGCCGCACGCCGCCACACTTGAAGGATTATCTGATGACTGCTGCCAGCCGCCGTTCCGGATCACCGCTGCCCATGCTGGCGACCTGGGCGCTGTGGTTGTTGGGCGGCTTGCTGCTGGTGTTCGTGGTTGCCGTGCCGATGGATGTCACCCAGCAACTGGTGTTCTCCGGGGTGCTGTTCGCCGTTGCGCTGGCGGTGCGCAAGCGCGGCGGGCGGGTGGTGATCCTGACGATGATGGGCATGTCGCTGGCGGTGTCGTGCCGCTACATCTGGTGGCGCACGACCCAGACCATGGGCGTGGGCAGCGCGGTGGATTTCATCCTGGGCCTGGGCCTGCTGGGCGCGGAGCTGTATGCGTTCGTGATCCTGGTGCTGGGCTATTTCCAGGTGTTGTGGCCGCTCGATCGCAAGCCGGTGCCGTTGCCGGCCGACCAAGCCTTGTGGCCGAGCGTGGACGTGTTCATTCCCACCTACAACGAGCCGTTGTCGGTGGTGCGCACCACCGTGCTGGCGGCCAGCGTGATCGATTGGCCGGCCGGCAAGATCACCATCCATCTGCTCGATGACGGCCGCCGCGACGCGTTCCGCGACTTCTGTGCCGAGGTCGGCATCAACTACGTCACCCGCACCAACAACGCGCACGCCAAGGCGGGCAACATCAATGCCGCGCTGAAGAAGTGCAGCGGCGAGTACGTGGCGATCTTCGATTGCGACCACATTCCCACCCGCAGTTTCCTGCAGGTGGCGATGGGCTGGTTCCTGCGCGACACCAGGCTGGCCCTGGTGCAGATGCCGCACTATTTCTTCTCGCCCGACCCGTTCGAACGCAACCTGGGCACGCATGGCAAGGTGCCCAACGAAGGCGAGCTGTTTTACGGCCTGCTGCAGGATGGCAACGACCAGTGGAATGCGACCTTCTTCTGCGGCTCCTGCGCGGTGATCAAGCGCAGCGCGCTGGAAGAGGTGGGCGGGGTGGCGGTGGAAACCGTGACCGAAGATGCGCACACCGCGCTCAAATTGCAGCGTCGCGGTTATCGCACCGCCTACCTGGCAGTGCCGCAGGCTGCAGGCCTGGCCACCGAAAGCCTGTCCGGGCATGTGGCGCAGCGCATCCGCTGGGCGCGCGGCATGGCGCAGATCGCGCGTATCGACAATCCGCTGCTGGGGCGCGGGCTCAGGCTCTCGCAGCGGCTGTGCTACCTCAACGCGATGCTGCACTTCTTCTACGGCTTGCCGCGCATCATCTACCTCACTGCGCCGCTGGCCTATCTGTTCTTCGGCGCGCACGTGATCCAGGCCTCGGCGTTGATGATCCTGGCCTATGCGTTGCCGCACATCCTGCAGGCCAATCTGACCAACCTGCGGGTGCAGAGCCGCTTCCGCCATCTGCTGTGGAACGAGGTCTACGAGACCACGCTGGCCTGGTACATCTTCCGTCCCACCCTGGTCGCGCTGCTCAACCCCAAGCTGGGCAAGTTCAATGTCACGCCCAAGGGCGGGCTGGTGGCGCGCAGTTATTTCGATGCGCAAATCGCCAAGCCATACCTGTTCCTGCTGTTGCTCAACCTGGCCGGTGTGGCTGCCGGCGTGCTGCGCCTGATCTATGTCGGCGGCAGCGGCGAGCAGCAGACGATCTGGTTCAACCTGGCCTGGACGCTCTACAACATGGTGCTGCTGGGCGCCACTATCGCCACGGCCAGCGAAACCCGCCAGGTGCGTAGCGCCCATCGCGTGCCGCTGGATGTCCCGGTCAATCTGTATCTGCCCGATGGCAGCGTGCTGCCCAGTCGCTCATTGAATTTTTCCACCGGCGGCATGGCGATCAGGCTCGCCCAGCCGCAGCCGATCGAGCCGGGGTTGCCGGTGCAGATCGGCCTGAGTCACCGCGGCGTGGAGCAGACCTTGCCGGCGGTGGTGCGCCAGGACCGGGACGGCCAGGTCAGCGTGCAGTTCACCGCGATGTCGATGGAACAGGAGCGTTGGCTGGTGGCCTCGACCTTTGCGCGCGCCGACATCTGGCTGTCGCAATGGGGCCAGCACGACCGCGATGCGTTCTGGCGCTCGCTGGGCCAGGTGCTGGCCGCCAGCGCGCGCGGCTTCGGACGCCTGGGCGGACATATCGCACTCAGTGCGCGTCAGGGCTTCCGCCCGGCGCGCGCGCTGGATCTGGAGTCGTGAGCGTGACGCCTGCCGTTTTCCTTTTCCCTGCCAAGAAGCCACCGATGCGAATGTCCCCGGCCGTGTTGACCTGTGTGCTCACCCTGCTGACCGGCCTGGCGCAGGCGCAGCAGGCCGTGCCGGCAACATCGACGACCACGCCGACCGGGCCGGCCGGCACCGCCGCGAGCGCGCCGCCCGCACCGGCACCGATGCCGGCCGGCAGCACCCGCACCTCCAGCCTGCGCGAGCTCGGCATCGACTACGAGATCACCCTGCGCGGCGTGCAGGGCAGTGCCGGCGTGCCCTTCAGCGTGCGCAGCGACGAGATCGTCACCGCCGCCACGCTCAACCTCAAATACAGCTATTCGCCCGCGCTATTGCCGGACCTGTCGCATCTGAAGGTCACCATCAATGGCGTCACCGTGGGCACCTTGCCCGCCGACAAGGCCAATGCCGGCAAGCTGCTCTCGGCCGATCTGCCGATCGGCCCGCGTCTGGTCACCGATTACAACCAGCTCAACCTGCAGTTGATCGGCCATTACACGCGCGAGTGCGAAGACCCCGACCACAGCAGCCTGTGGGCGAATGTGGACGCGGCCACCAGCCTGTCGCTGACCACCACGCCGCTGGCGCTGGCCAATAACCTGGCGTTGTTGCCGGTGCCGTTCTTCGATGTGCGCGACACGCGCCGGCTGGAATTGCCGTTCTACTTTCCGCAGCGCCCGGACAACGCCACGCTGCAGGCGGCCGGCGTGGTGGCCTCGTGGTTCGGTACCCTGGCCGGCTACCGCGGCGCGGTGTTCCCGGCCTCGACCGAAGCGCTGCCGGCCACCGGCAACGCAGTGGTGTTCGCCACGCCCAGCACGCTGCCGGAGCAGTTCGCCACCGTCGACAGTGGCGTGGCCGATATCCGTGGCCCGACCGTGGCAGTGGTGGTCAACCCGACCGATCCCAACGGCAAGCTGCTGCTGGTGCTCGGCCGCAACAGCGAAGACCTGCAACGCGCGGCCACCGCGCTGGCCTTGCGCGCGCCGTTGACCGGGGCGGTCGCCCGCATCGGCGAGGTCAGCGCGCCGGCGCCGCGTCAGCCGTACGACGCGCCCAAGTGGGTGTCCAGCGAGCATCCGGTGCGCTTCGGCGATCTGGTGACCCAGCCCGGCCAGCTCAATGTCAGCGGCTATCATCCGGACCTGATCCGGATCGGCCTGCAGTTGCCGCCGGACCTGTTCGTGTGGGAGCGCGACGGCATTCCGGTCGCGCTGAAATACCGCTACACGGTGCCGGACGTGGATAACAAGTCTGCGCTCAACGTCAGCATCAACGAGTCGTTCGTGACCACGCTGCCGCTGACCGGCCGCCCGTTCGCCGAGTCCACCCCGAGGCGCTGGTGGAACAGCCTGGGCGCGCGCGGCAGCATGCCGGTGCATCAGGATCTGACATTGCCGGTGGCTGCGTTCTCGGCCAACAGCCAGTTGCGCTTCCACTTCTTCTTCGATCGCCCGCAGGGCGAGCAGTGCAAGAACACCTTCCCGGATGTGTCCGGCGCCATCGATGCCGATTCCAGCATCGACCTGAGCGGCTTCCACCACTACATGGCGATGCCGAACCTGGCCGCGTTCGCCAATGCCGGTTACCCCTTCACCCGCCTGGCTGATCTGTCCGAATCCACCATCGTGCTGCCCGACAATCCGGGCGACCAGGACCTGGGCAATGTGCTGACCCTGCTTGGACGCTTCGGCGCCTCTACCGGGTATCCGGCGCTGCATGCGCAGATCATCGGTGCCGGCGCGGTGCAGCAGCATGCCGACCGCGACCTGTTGCTGCTCGGCAGTGCGCAGTCGCAGCCATTGTTCAAGCAATGGCGCGCACAGCTGCCGGTGGGCCAGGACGGGCAGGCGACCCGCTTTGCGCTGACCGATTGGGTGCTGGAAAAACTGCCCGGCTTCCTGTCCTTCGATGCGCGCCGCACCGACCTGCCGACCACCACCGAAATCGCCCTGCAACCGCAGCCGGACGATGTGCTGTTGATGGGCTTCGAATCGCCGTTGAAGTCCGGCCGCAGCGTGGTCGCGTTCCAGAGCGAAGACCCGGCCAACATGAGCCGGCTGTTCGATGCCTGGTTCGACCCGACCCTGCTCAAGGACTTCCAGGGCAGCGTGGTGTTGCTGCAGCAGAAAAAGGTCATCAGCCTGGTCGGCAACCAGACCTACTACGTCGGCCATCTGCCGATCCCGACCTGGTTGCGCTGGTACTTCTCGCACCACCCGGTGTGGCTGGCGTTGACCGTGGTGCTGTTGGCGCTGTTGCTGGCGCTGGCCGCGCGCGTACTGCTGCGCCGGCATGCCGCCGAGCGGCTCAACGACGGCGGCAGCGCATGAGCGCGCACGACAGCGCCGCGACGATGACGCGCCGCAGCCTGCTGCGCGCCGGTGCGCTGGCCGGCCTGGCCGCGCTGCTGCCCACGCGCGCAGCGGCGGCGGCCGGCCAATGCGGGCCGTGGCCGCTGTGGAATGCCTTCGTCGACAAGCACATCCAGCCCGACGGGCGGGTGGTGGATTTCCTCAATCCGGACCAGCGCTCGACTTCCGAAGGTCAGTCGTATGCGCTGTTCTTCGCCCTGGTCAACAACGACCAGGTGTTGTTCGAGAAGGTGCTGGGCTGGACCCGCCACAATCTGTGCGGCGGCCGCCCGGACCTGAATCTGCCGGCGTGGTTGTGGGGGCGCGATGGCAGCGGCAACTGGCGCGTGCTTGATGCCAATACCGCCAGCGATGGCGAGTTGTGGATTGCCTACGCGCTGCTGGAAGCCGGGCGGCTGTGGAGCCGGCCCGGTTACGGCAAGGCCGGCCAGCAGATCCTGCAACTGATGCGCCAGCAGGAGGTGGCCACGTTGCCGGGCCTGGGCGCGATGTTGCTGCCCGGCCGCACCGGCTTTGCCGAGAAGCAGCGCTGGACGCTCAATCCCAGCTACCTGCCGATCCAGGTGCTGCGGCGCTGCGCCAACGCCGACCCCAAGGGGCCGTGGGCGGCGATCGCCAGCAATGCCGCGCGCGTGTTGCGCGAGAGCGCGCCGGTGGGTTTTGCGCCGGACTGGACGGTGTGGGATGGCGAGCGCTTCAGTCCCGATCCGAAGCGCGGCAACGTCGGCAGCTATGACGCGATCCGCGTGTATCTGTGGGCCGGCATGCTCGATGCCGGCGAGCCGCTGCGCAGCGGCTTGCTGCGCGACCTGTCCGGCCCGGCCGACCTGCTCGCCGCACAGACCCCGTTTGCGGAAAAGGTCGACACCGCGCGCGGCGTGGGCAGCGGCGCATTGCCGGTCGGGTTTTCTGCCGCGCTGCTGCCTTACCTGAGTGCGATGGGCCAGCCCGCGCTGCTCAAGGCGCAGGCGCAGCGCATTCCCGCCGCCGCACAAGCGGCAGCCGCTGCGCTGCCGTACTTCGAACGCACGCTGGCCCTGTTCGGACAGGGCTGGCTTGAGAACCGCTACCGCTTTGCCGCAGACGGGCGCCTGCTGCCCGCCTGGAGAACGCCTGCATGCTCCGCAAAAAACTGACCCCGCTGTACCTCGTCGGCATGATCGACCTGTGCCTGCTCGCCTCGCCGGTGCAGGCGCAGACCAGCGCCACCCAGCAACTGGTCGGGCAGGGCAATTACTGGCACGACCAGGGCCGCGACGATCTGGCCGCCGACACCTGGCGCAAGCTGCTCGGCGTCGATCCGGATCAGCCCGACGCCTTGCTCGGCCTGGCGCAGATCGATCTGGCGCAGGGCCGTCAATCCGAAGCACGCAAGCGCCTGCAGCAACTCGACGCCGCACACCCGCAATCGCCACAGGCACAGCGCCTGCGCGTGGCGATCGGCGCCCGTGGCAGCAGCGCTGCCGGCGAAGATCCGAACCTGCGCAACGCACGCCGCGCCGCCGCGGCCGGGCGCTATGTGGAAGCCGCGCGCAACTACGAAGCGCTGTTCGCCGGCAAGCCGCCGCCGCCGGCGTTGGCGCTGGAGTACTACCAGTCGCTGGCCGGTACTCCCACCGGCTGGGAGCGTGCGCGTGACGGCCTGCAACGCCTGCAATCCAGCGAACCGGGCAACCCGTCCGTGCAACTGGCGCTGGCGCAGGTGCTGAGTTACCGCGAACCCACCCGCCGCGACGGCATCGCGCAGCTGCGCACGCTGGCGCAACGCGCCGATGTCGGCGGGCCGGCGCGCACCAGCTGGCGCCAGGCGCTGTTGTGGCTCAACGCCGGCGTGGCCGATGCGCCGCTGTACCAGGCATTCCTGGCCGGCACCCCGGCCGATGCGGAAGTCACCGCCAAACTCGGCCAGCTGCGCGAACAACGCAGTGCGGCCACCGCCGCGCCGGACGACCCCAATGGCGTGCTGCTGGGCGAAGGCTTCCGCGCGCTGGGCGCCAACAATCTGGGCGCTGCCGAACAACGCTTCACGCAGGTGTTGCGCGCACGTGCGCGTGATCCGGAAGCGCTCGGCGGCCTGGGCTCGGTGCGCCTGCGTCAGCAGCGCTTTGCCGAAGCGCAGGAGCTGCTGCGCCCGGCCGCGGCGAATAACGGCAAATGGAAAGGTGCGCTGGATAGCGCGCGCTACTGGCTGCAACTGCAGCAGGCCGAGGCCGCACGCACACGTGGCGATCTGGCACAGGCGCGCCAGCTGGTGGAGCAGGCGGTGCAGCTGCTGCCCAACGAGCCGGCCGCGCAGGTGGCGCTGGGCGGCTTGCAGGCCGCCAGCGACCCGGCCGCCGCCGAGGCCAGCTACCGCAAGGCGCTGTCGCACGATGCCGACAATGCCGGCGCGCTGCAGGGCCTGGTCGGTTTGTACAGCCGCCAGGGCCGCATGCAGGAAGCCAGCGACGTATTCAATCGCCTGCCTGCTGCAGAACGTGCCAAAGCCGGCGGGCAAGCCCTGCTGCGTTCCAACGTGCAGCGCGCGCGCGCGCGCCAGGCGCTGGAAGCCGGCGATGCGGTCAGCGCGCAGACCGAGCTGGAAGCGGCGATGGTCGAGCGCCCGGGCGATGCCTGGATCCGTCTGGATCTGGCTCGCCTGTACCAACAGGCCGGCCGCCCCGACCAGGCCCGCAGCGTGATGGATGGCCTGCTCGCCGTGCATGGCGACCAACCCGAAGCGCTGCAGGCCAACGCCTTGCTGGCGCAGGAAAGCGGCGACTGGCAGGGCGCCTACGACAGCCTGGAGCGCATTCCGGTCGCATCGCGCACGCCGGAGATGACCCAGCTGCGCACCACCGCCTGGATCGAACTGCAGGCGCGTCAGGCACGGTTGCTGGTGGAGCAGGGCCGGCCGGGCGACGCGCAGCAGTTGCTGGCGCGCACCGAAACCGCGCTGGGCAATCAGCTCGACGACCCGCAGTTGCTGGCCGCACTGGCCGGCGCACATGCCGATGCCGGCAACGCCCCGCGCGCGCTGACCCTGGCCCAGCGGCTGGTCACCGGTGGCACGGTGCGCAGCGAAGATCGCCTGCAATATGCCGGCGTGCTGCTGCGCGCGCGCCAGGACGCCGAACTGTCGGCGGTGCTGCGCCAGTTGCAGGCCACCACCCTGACCCCGGAACAGCTGCGTCGTTATCAACGCCTGCGCAGCGCCTACACGCTGCGCCAGGTGGATGCGCTGCGCGAACTGGGCAACCTGGAAGGCGCCTACGACGCGCTGTCGCCGATCCTGGCCCAGCAGCCGGACAGCCGCGATGCGCAGGCCGCGCTCGCACGGCTGTATGCCGCCTCCGGCGACCAGCGTCAGGCGCTGGCGATCTATCAGCAGATCCTGCAACGTCATCCCGACGACCTGGACACGCTCACTGCCGCCGCCAACAGCGCGGCCGCGCAGTCGGACCTGCGCAATGCCGAGCATTACCTGCAACGCGCGCTGGCGCAGGCACCGGAGTCGCCGGAGGTGCTGGCCGCGGCCGGCCGCGTGTATCGCAGCGCCGGCAAGAACCGCAAGGCCGAGCAGTATTTCCGTGCCTCGCTGGCCGCCCAGCAGCGTCAGGCCGGGCAACTGGACAATGGCCTGCCGTCTGCGCGCGGTCCGTCCGCGGTCGCGTCCTCCAGTCGCCCGCTCAATCCGTTTTCCGGCATGACCGGCGGCATGCCGCGCTCGCCGGCGGTGTTGTCCGAGCGCATGGACGCCGGTAGCGCCTATGGCGACGTGGTGGTTGCACCGGTGGCAGCGTCGCCGGGCTCTGCACGGTTCGCCGCTGCCGCACCGATTGGTGCGTCTGCCGACAACGGTGGCGATACGTTGCCGCCGCCGGCCAGCGCCGGCGCTGCGCCCGCCATGCTGCCGGTCTCCAGCGGCCGCATGCGCGGTTCGTCGCGCGGCGACGGGCTGCTTGCCGCGCGCGCGGTTGCGCCGATCGCCGCAGACGCCGGTCCACGTCTGACCAAGCCCGCCGCACAGGCGTTGCCGCCGCTCGGCAGCGGCAACGGCGTGCTCGACGAGTTGCGTGCGGTGCAGTCGGAAAACAGCGACAACCTCGCCGGCGGCGCGTTGTACCGCTCGCGCGATGGCGAAGATGGTCTGGGCCGCCTGGACGATATCGAAATGCCGGTCCAGGCCGAGTTCGCCGTCGGCGACGGCAAGCTTGGCGTCACCCTGACCCCGACCATCGTCGATGCCGGCACGCTGACCACCGATTACGTCACCGCCAGCCGCTTCGGCAGCGGCCCGCAGACCGCCATCAACGATGCGCTGGCGGCCGATCGCGGCCCGATCGATACGCTGGTCAGCTCGTCGATGTACCAGTTGCTCGCCACCGAAGGCGACACCGCCGCCACGCGCGAACGCCTGCGTCGCTACGCCTTGAACACCGGCCTGTTCAACGACCTGCTGGTCGAGAACAACAACAGCAATGCCGCCGCCGTGGCGGCGCTGGCCAACGAACCGTTGCCGGCCTACCTGCTCGGCATCAACGCCTCCAACACGCCGATCGCCCAACTGGCGCGCGACATCCTCGGCAACGCTGCGCTTAGCGAACAGCTGGCTGCCGGCGATGCGGCCGCGTTGCGCGCGCTGGCCGGTAGCACCGCCGCCGCACAACAGACCCCGACCGGGCTGGCCGCCACGCTCAACACCATGGCCGCCACCGGCAACGGCACGCGCCGGCTCAGCCAGGATGACACCGGGGTGGGCGTCGGTGTGCGCTATCGCAATGGCGGGTTCAGTGCCGACATCGGCAGCACCCCGATCGGCTTCCAGGAGCAGAACCTCATCGGCGGCGTCGGCTATCGCGGCGAGCTTGGCGATGCGGTGAGCTGGTCGGCCGAAGCCTCGCGGCGTGCGGTCACCGACAGCGTGCTGTCGTTCGCCGGCGCGCAGGATGCACGCAGCGGCCGCGAATGGGGCGGGGTGACCAGCAATGGCGTGTCGTTGTCGGCCACTGCCGACAATGGGCTGCTGGGTGGTTATGCCAATCTTGCCGCGCACCGTCTGCTCGGCAACAACGTCGCCGACAACGACCAGCGCCAGCTCGACCTGGGCTTCTACGTGCATGCACTGGAAACCCGGCACCAGTCGCTGACGGCCGGCATCAATCTGACCGCCATGCAGTACGACAGGAACCTCAGCGGCTTCACCTACGGCCATGGCGGTTACTTCAGCCCGCAGGACTATGTGGACCTGGGTTTCCCGGTGCACTGGAGCGGCCGCAGCGCCGGTCAGACGGTGAACTGGAAGGTCGATGCCAGCATCGGCGTACAGCACTTCAGTACCGACCCCTCGCCGTATTTCCCGACCGATCCGACTTTGCAGCAGGCCGCCTACGATGCCGCCTCGCTGGCGGCCTTGCTCGGGCTGGTCAACCGCTACACCGACCCGGTGTATGCGGGCGAAACCCGCACCGGCGTGTCCTACAACCTCAGTGGCGCGGCCGAATGGCAGGTGGCGCCGCAGCTGTTCCTGGGCGGGCGCATGACCTTCAACAATGCGCGCGACTACAACCAGTTCAGCAGCAATCTCTATCTGCGGTTCGTGATGGATCGCCTGGGTGCGGCACTGGGTCGTGCGCCGCAGGTGCTGACCTCGCCATACGCTGCCGATCGTTGAGGACAAGGCAGACCGACCGCGCGGCCATCGGGCCGTGGCGGTTGGTCTGCGCTGTGGTGGGTGTCTCTGGCCGGCGTTTTGCTGCGCGCTGTACACGCTTGCTGACGCGCGCGCGCCCTCGGTGGGGCATGGGCATCGCCGCGTGTGGCGCAGCGCGAACAGTGTGAGCACGGATAAACGAACGGCGCCTCCCGGCGCCGTTCGCATTGCATCGATTAACGCAGGCTGCGCCTGTTGTTACGGGCGCACCTTGGTGGCACAGACAAACACCGCTGCCTGTTGAATGCGGCTGATCGCACCCTGGTTCTGCAACTCGCGTGCGTGCTCGTCCATGCAGGTCAGATACCCCAGACGGTTGCCGGCATTCTGCGACTTGCACAGGCTATTTTCGGCCGAGATGTTGGCGCCGGGAATCAGCCCGCCGGTCTCCAGCGTCGGCACCAGCGTATTGCAGTTGCCCAGCTTGGCCAGCCCGCGATTGAGTGTCCAGCCGATATCGGCAAACAGCGCCGGGGTCAGGTCGATGTTCAGATGCGCCTGCACTTCCGGCGTATCGAACGGTTCCATCAACGCGTTCGGCTGCAGGTCGGTATCGAAGTGCGAGAACGTCGACCCGCCGGCCACCACGCTGGGCGAATACAGCCGCGTGCGGCCCGCGGTATCGGTGCCCTGCAACAGCTCGGGGTCTTCGTACAACGCCGCCACCACTCCGGCGCTGCCCTTCAGCCGCGCGCCATCGGTCTGCGACACCATGATCGCCGGGATGGTGATGTCGGTGATCGGCGGGGCGGCATTGCCCATCGTCTGCACGCCGGCCGCGTTGTTGGCCACGATCACGCCCACCGCACCGTTGAGCTGTGCGTTCTTGACCTTGATCGCGAACGCGCAGGTGCCGCGGTCGATCAGCGCCACCTTGCCGGCCACCTCGGCCGCATTGACGAACGGCGTTTCGCAACCATCGCTGGCCGATGCGGCAGCCACTCCGTCGTTGACCGTCACCACTGCGCGGGCCGGGAAATTGGCCGCCGTGGCCAGCGGCCCGAAGCTGGCAAAGCCCACCTCGAACTTGCCCGCCGCGCTGGCCGGTGCGCTCACCTGCAACAGGGTGCGCGGATCCAGGATCAGCGCCGCCTCGCGGTTGACGCGCGTGCCGGCCCACACCGTACGACCCGGCGTGCGCATCGCTTCGGCACGCAGCGCGTTGGTCATGGCCGGATCGTCGAAGCGCTTGTTCTGCACGTTGTCGTAGGCCTGCGCGGTGTAGACGTCGGTCAGGCCGCTGCCCGAGCCGAGCACGCCGGTGGTCTTGTTGAGGAAGCCCGCCGCACCCAGACCGTGGCCGATCTCGTGCATCACCACGTTGAGGAAGTTGATCTGGCCTTCGGGCGTCTTGCCGTCCAGGCCCAGGTACCAGCCCGAGCCGGCCAGGCAGTCGGGCTTGCCCAGATCGCCGTTGAATTGCGAGAACACGTCGGCCGGATCGCTGGGATCGGGGACCAGATCCTGCCCGGCGATCGCATCGCCCAACGCGGACGGATACAGCGTATTGGGCTTGGAGCCGGGGAAGTCGTTGACGATCCAGTTCGGGCCGGCCTGGCCCAGCGTGCCGCCGGTGGCGGTACAGGTCAGCCGCGCGAACGAGGCATACACCTTGATCTCGACGTTGCTCTGCAGCACCGCGCCCCACAGGTCCATCGCGTACTGGTAGGCGATGCGACGCTGCTCGCCGACCGAGCGCCCGGGGTTGCCGCCCAACGGCGCTGCGCTGGTGGGATCGTTCAAGCCGACGCTGGTGCCGGCATCGCCATTGATCAGCGTGACATTGGCGGCGCTTGCATGCAGCGGCGCGATGGCCGCAGCCACGGCCAGGGACAACAGCAACAAGGGCTTATTCATGCGGCAGCGCTCCGTGCTCGGCGTGGGCGGGTTGGGTGTCGGCGTCTTCGCTGTGCTCGATGACGATGCGGCCATCGGCCTGACGGGTCGCCACCAGCGAGCTCATCTGCGTGGCCGGCAACTTGCGCGCCACGGTGCCGTTGGGCAGGCGTCGCTCGGTCGCGCGTGCGGCCGATTCGGTCTGCGGAACCGTAGTGCGGGCAGCGCTGCTGCGGGCAGCCGACGCGGCCTGCTGATCCAGCGCCGCGCTCTCGGCGTCAGTCAGCGGACGCAGCTTGCCGGTGACGGGATCGATACCCACCTTGGAACCGCTGCTTGCAGCCTCTTGCGCCACGGCAAGGGCCGGCAGGCAGGCGACGCACAACACACCGGACAGCATCCATCCGGGCTTACGAAAGCTCATCATCGTTGGGGTTTCCTTGAGTCCAACAGGGAAAAGGGACGCCGTGCAGACACCGGCATCGGGGGAATCCTTCCGTTTCAGTCTGTTCATGACTGAATCATGAATCCGTGATGTGTGTCAATCTTTTGACATATTGGCCGCTGAATGCGAAGCGAGAGCCTGAAACGGTCATCGCGGCAGTTGCGTTGGGGAAATTTCCGGGGATTGCAGCGGCAGCTGGACCCAGATCGGCCAGATTTTTGACACGAACCAACCGGGCCGGAAGCCTCCCTTTTCCTGGGGAGAAGGTGCCTCAGCCAAGATCCGGACGACTCATTTCCCTGCTCCCATCGGGAGAAGGTGCCACGAAGGGGCGGATGAGGGGTCGTGCGAAGCCTGGTGGAGGTTGAGAGCAGGGATTCGGGTGCACCTGAGCTCGCCCCGCACCCTGGCCAAGCCCACGCAGGCAGTGCGGTCGTACCAATGCGCGCAAGCCATGCGTTGGTGGCCTGCTGGGAGATGCTTATGCCCGGCATCGGCATCGGCATCGGCATCGGCTGCGCGTACGCTGCGCTGGCTCTGCACGCCGCGCGCCATTCGGCCGCAGCGCGTTACAGTCTTGGTGACTCCGCGCACCAGGTTCCCATGCACGCCGTCATCTATCACAACCCCAACTGCGGGACCTCCAGCAACACGCTCGCCCTGATCCGCCACACCGGCATCGAACCGCAGATCGTCGATGACCTGCAGCACCCGCCCACCCGCGAAACGCTGCAGTCCCTGATCGCCGCCGCCGGCATCCCGGTTCGCGCGGCCATGCGTCAGAAAGGCACCCCGTATCTGGAACTGGGACTCGACGATCCCGCGCTGGACGACGCAGCGTTGCTGAGCGCAATGCTCACGCATCCACTCCTGATCAACCGCCCCTTCGTGCAAACCGCGTTGGGGACGCGCTTGTGCCGCCCCTCCGAACGCGTGCTCGACCTGCTGCCGCCCGCGACGAGCGGTTTCGTCAAGGAAGACGGCGAACGCGGGCTGGACGATGCCGGGCAACGCGTAACGGGCTAATAGACAGATACCCGAAACCCAGTCGCTCCACATCAAGCGCAGCCACCTCAGCTCAGATGCGAAACGCCAAGCAGCGCCACTGACACCCCAGCGACCAATTACTAATTTCCCATTCTCCATTGCCGAACCCCAATCCCCAATCCCGACTCCCCGAACCTCACCCCCACCTCCCGCACAGGTCTTAGAATCGCCGCAACGTTTCCCGGGAGCAGTCAGATGATTCGCGAGATTATCCGCATGGGCGACAAGCGCCTGCTGCGCGTGGCGCCGCCGGTGACCAACCTGGGCAGTGCCGAGCTGCGCGCGCTGGTGGCCGACATGTTCGAGACCATGGACGATGCGCGTGGCGTGGGCCTGGCCGCACCGCAGATCGCTGTGGACCTGCAGCTGATGGTGTTCGGCTTCGAAGCCAGCGAACGCTATCCCGATGCGCCGGCGGTGCCGCGCACCGCGTTGGCGAATGCGCAGATCGAACCGCTGTCGGAAGAAATGGAAAACGGCTGGGAAGGGTGTCTGTCGATTCCCGGCTTGCGTGCGGTCATTCCGCGCTATCGCCACATTCGCTACCGCGGCTTTGCGCCGGACGGCAGCCCGATCGAGCGCGAGGCCGAAGGCTTCCACGCACGCGTGGTGCAGCACGAGTACGACCATCTGGTCGGCCGCCTGTATCCCTCGCGGATCGAGAACTTCGCCACCTTCGGCTTCGAAGACGTGCTGTCCTACGACCTGTAGGCCATCGGTCGCAGCTGCACCCGCATGTAACAAGGGCGCCTTGCGGCGCCCTTGTCGTGCTTACTTGAGCGCCTTGAAGCGCAGACGCTTGGGACCTGCGTCATCGCCCATGCGGCGGCGCTTGTCTTCTTCGTACTCGCGGTAGTTGCCTTGGAAGAACTCCACATGCGAGTCGCCTTCGAACGCCAGGATGTGCGTGGCGATGCGGTCCAGGAACCAGCGGTCATGCGAGATCACGAAGGTGTTGCCCGGGAACTCCAGCAACGCATCTTCCAGCGCACGCAGGGTCTCGATGTCCAGGTCGTTGGACGGTTCGTCGAGCAGCAGCACGTTGCCGCCCTGCAGCAGGGTCTTGGCCATGTGCAGGCGACCGCGCTCACCACCGGACAGCGAGCCGACCATCTTCTGCTGGTCCTGGCCCTTGAAGTTGAAGCGGCCGATGTAGGCGCGCGACTGGATCTCCACGCCGTTGATGTTGAGGATGTCCAGGCCGCCAGCAATCTCCTGGAACACGTTGTGGTTGCCTTCCAGCTTGTCGCGGCTCTGGTCCACGTAGGACAGCTGCACGGTCGGGCCGACCACGATCTCGCCGGAATCGGGCTTCTCCGCGCCGGTGATCATCTTGAACAGGGTCGACTTACCGGCACCGTTGGGGCCGATGATGCCGACGATGGCGCCGGGCGGCACGATCATCGACAGATTGTCGATCAGCAGGCGGTCGCCGAACTTCTTGGAGACGTTCTTGAACTCCATCACCGCATTGCCCAGGCGCTCGCCTGGCGGAATGAAGATCTCGTTGGTCTCGTTGCGCTTCTGGTAGTCCACCGACTGCAGTTCTTCCAGGCGGGCCAGACGCGCCTTGCCCTTGGTGCGGCCGCCCTTGGCGTTCTGGCGCGACCATTCCAGTTCCTTCTGGATCGCCTTCTGGCGCGACTTTTCCTGGTTGTCTTCCTGCTTGAGGCGCTCGTCCTTCTGGGTCAGCCAGTCGGTGTAGTTGCCCTTCCACGGAATGCCGCGGCCGCGGTCCAGTTCCAGGATCCACTCGGCGGCGTTGTCGAGGAAGTAGCGATCATGCGTTACCGCCACCACGGTGCCGGTGTAGCGCGCCAGGAACTGCTCCAGCCATTCCACCGATTCGGCGTCCAGGTGGTTGGTCGGTTCGTCGAGCAGCAGCATGTCCGGCTTCTGCAGCAGCAGCCGGCACAGCGCCACGCGGCGCTTTTCGCCACCGGACAGCTTGCCGACCACCGCGTCCCACGGCGGCAGGCGCAGCGCATCGGCGGCCACGTCCAGCTGGTTTTCCAGGGTGTGCGCATCGCCGGCGGCCAGGATCGCTTCCAGGCGTTCCTGTTCCTTGGCCAGGGCGTCGAAATCGGCGCCTTCCTCGGCATAGGCCAGGTACACCGCATCCAGCGCGGCCTGGGCCTGCAGCACGTCGCCCACGCCTTCCTCGACCGCTTCGCGCACGGTGTGCTCGGGGTTGAGCTGCGGTTCCTGCGCCAGGTAGCCGACCTTGATGCCGGCCTGGGGACGGGCTTCGCCCTCGAAATCGGTATCCACGCCGGCCATGATCTTCAGCACCGTGGACTTGCCGGCGCCGTTCAGGCCCAGCAGGCCGATCTTGGCGCCCGGGAAAAAGCTCAGCGAGATGTCCTTGATGATCTGCCGCTTGGGCGGGACCACCTTGCTGACGCGGTTCATGGTGTAGATGTATTGCGACATGGGTGCTCCGTGGACGCAGGCAGCCCACCGGCCGGGGCCGGAGGCAGCGGAAAAGGGATTGCGCCGATTATACGGGCAACCGGCCTGGCTCGCGGCGGCGCGTCGGCAGCTAAACGGCAGCTTACCTTCCACCTGAATGGGCGTTTTCGTAATCGATTCCAGCAAGAATGCGTTAAGGCGGCCAGCGCCTTAATGAAATTGCGACATCGCAGACAGGAGCAATCCCATGAACCGCAAACGCATCGTGACTGTTGTGCTTTCCTCCATCCTGGCGCTGGGCTCCGTGGCCCCGGCAGCGTTTGCCGACGACTGGGGCCGCGGCCACGACCGTCGTGGTCATGATCGCGACGATCGCCACGACCGCGATCACCGTGGCAATTGGCGCAACGACCGCCGCGACTGGCATGACGAGCGCCGGGCCGACCGCCGCGATGACCGCCGTTACTACAGCAACGGCTACCGCGAGGGGTATCGCGATGCCCGTTATCAGGACCGTCGCTACGACCGCAACCGGGTCTATGTCTACGATCGCCCCAGCTACTACCGCCCCGGCCCGCCGCCGCGCCCGTACTGGGCCCGCGGTCAGCGTTACCACGGCCCGGTCTACGTGATCAACGACTACGATCGCTACAACCTGCGCCGCCCGCCGTATGGCTACCGTTGGCAGCGCGACAACACCGGCAATCTGCTGCTGGTGGCCATCGCCACCGGGGTGATCGCCGACCTGGTGCTCAACAACTAAGCCTGTCTACCGTCCGGGTCAGGCCTGGGTAGGCAGGGAACCCGCAAAGGCGCACTCCGGTGCGCCTTTGTCGTTCAGGGCGGAACCTGCCATGGCGCGCCTGGCCTCGCCAGCGTCTCAATTGGTCACCTGTCCATGCGGGGGCTTACAATCTGCGCCCCTACTGGCAACAGCTGCCCCGGAGCTCTGCATGTTCTCGCGCGACGTCCGACTGGAAACCTACGACCCCGAACTGGCCAAGGCCATCGCTGCTGAAGCCGGCCGCCAGGAGGATCACGTCGAGCTGATCGCCAGCGAAAACTACTGCAGCCCGCTGGTGATGGAGGCCCAGGGCAGCCAGCTGACCAACAAGTACGCCGAAGGCTACCCGGGCAAGCGCTACTACGGTGGTTGCGAGTTCGTCGACATTGCCGAGCAGTTGGCGATCGAGCGCATCAAGCAGGTGTTTGGTGCCGATTATGCGAACGTGCAGCCGCATAGCGGCTCGCAGGCCAACCAGGCGGTGTATCTGGCGCTGCTGCAGCCCGGCGACACCATCCTGGGCATGAGCCTGGCCCATGGCGGCCACCTCACCCACGGCGCCAAGGTCAACGTCTCCGGCAAGCTGTTCAACGCCGTGCAGTACGGCGTCAACGAGCAGGGCCTGATCGACTATGACGAAGTCCAGCGACTGGCCACCGAGCACAAGCCGAAGATGGTCGTGGCCGGGTTCTCGGCGTATTCGCAGAAGATCGACTGGGCGCGTTTCCGCGCCATCGCCGACAGCGTCGGTGCGTATCTGTTCGTGGATATGGCGCATGTGGCCGGCCTGGTCGCCGCAGGCGTGTATCCGAGCCCGCTGGAGCATGCGCACGTGGTCACCTCGACCACGCACAAGACCCTGCGCGGCCCGCGCGGCGGCATCATCGTGGCCAAGGGCGCGAGCGAAGAGCTGCAGAAGAAGCTGCAGTCGATCGTGTTCCCCGGCATTCAGGGCGGCCCGCTGATGCACGTGATCGCGGCCAAGGCGGTGGCGTTCAAGGAGGCGCTGGAGCCGGAATTCAAGACCTACCAGCAGCAGGTGGTCAAGAACGCGCAGGCGATGGCCAACACGCTGATCGCGCGCGGCTACAAGATCGTGTCCGGCGGCACCGAAAATCACCTGATGCTGGTGGACATGATCGGCCGCGACGTCTCCGGCAAGGATGCAGAGGCCGCGCTCGGCAAGGCGCACATCACCGTCAACAAGAACTCGGTGCCCAACGACCCGCGCTCGCCGTTCGTCACCTCCGGCCTGCGCCTGGGCACCCCGGCAATCACCACCCGCGGTTACCTGGAGCAGGACAGCATCGACCTGGCCAACTGGATCGCCGACGTGCTCGACGCCCCCAGCGACGAAGCGGTGCTGGCCAAGGTCCGCGACGCGGTGACCGCGCAGTGCAAGAAGTATCCGGTGTATGGCTGAGGTGCCGGGATTGGTGATTCGGGATTGGGGATGCGCGACAAGCGCGTCCTTACTCCTGCTGTTGCCAATCCCCAATCCCCACTTCCCAATCTCGGCGACCTGATGCACTGCCCCTTCTGCCAGCACAACGACACCCGCGTGATCGATTCGCGGGTGTCCGAAGACGGAACGACGATTCGTCGGCGTCGCGAGTGCGAGGCGTGTGGCGAGCGTTTCAGCACCCTGGAGACGATCGAGCTCAAGCTGCCGACCGTGGTCAAGAGCGATGGCGGGCGCGAGGCGTTCGATGCGCGCAAGCTGCGCACCAGTTTCGACCGCGCGCTGCAAAAGCGTCCGGTGTCCGAAGAACAGATCGAAGCGGCGGTGCGCGCGGTGGTGCATCAGTTGCGCATGTCCGGCGAGCGCGAGGTGGGCTCGCTGCGCGTGGGCGAATACGTCATGGTCGAGCTGCGCAAGCTCGATCATGTGGGCTATGTGCGCTTCGCCTCGGTGTACCGCAGCTTTCAGGACGTGGCCGATTTCCGCGAGGAAATCGAAAAGCTCGAGCGCGAGCTCCCGGTCGGCATCGAGCAGTTGCCGTTGCTGGAAGCGGCCCTGGAGCGCGCCGGCAAGCCCGGCAAGCGGTGAGCGCGATGCGCATCGCGTGCGTGGCCGACGCGCCGCAGCTGCTGCCCGCCATCGCGCAGGCGCATCTGCAGGCCTTCGGCAGTCTGTTGCCGGACTGGAATTTCGATCAGGCCTTGAGCGAGTTGCGTAGCCACACGCGCGACGGGGTGATCCCGACCACGTGGGTGGCGCTCGATCAGGCGCAGTGGCTCGGGTCGGTCAGCCTGCTGGAAAACGACGATTCGCGCATTCGGCAATGGTCGCCATGGCTGGCGTCGCTGTACGTGCAGCCGCAGGCGCGCGGGCAGGGCATCGGCGAGGCGCTGGTGACGCACTGCGTGCAGGCCGCCGCGCGCATGGGCGTGCCGGCGTTGTACCTGTATTGCCAACCAGTGCTGGTGCCGTTTTATCAGCGGCTGGGCTGGCAGACGCATGCAGAATTACTGCTGGGGCCGATGCAGATCGTGGTGATGTGTATCGAACTGCAAGCGGCAACGCAATGAGCGCAACGGCCGACGACCATCGCTGGATGGCGCAGGCATTGCGCCTGGCCGAGCGTGGCGCCTACACCACCCGCCCCAATCCGATGGTTGGCTGCGTGATCGTGCGCGATGGCGTATGCGTGGGCGAGGGCTTTCATCAACGTGCCGGCGGCCCGCATGCGGAAGTGTTCGCGCTGCGCGCAGCCGGCGCGCTGGCGCGTGGCGCCACCGCCTATGTCACGCTGGAGCCGTGTGCGCATTACGGACGCACGCCGCCCTGTGCGCTGGCCTTGATCGATGCCGGCGTTGCGCGTGTGGTTGCGGCGATGGCCGACCCGTTTCCGCAGGTCAACGGCGGCGGATTTGCGCTGATGCGCGAGGCCGGAATCGAAGTGCTCAGTGGTGTCCTGCAAACACAGGCGCGCGCGCTGAATCGTGGGTTTCTGTCGCGGGTGGAGCGTGGGCGGCCGTGGTTGCGGGTCAAGCTTGGCGCCAGCCTGGATGGGCGTACGGCGCTGGCCAGCGGTGAATCCAAGTGGATCACCGGAAGTGACGCGCGCGCAGACGTGCAGCGCTGGCGCGCGCGTGCGGGCGCGATCCTCACTGGTGCGGGCACGGTGCTGGCCGACGACCCCTCCATGACGGTGCGGCTGGGCGATGACACGCCGGTCGTGCCGCCGCTGCGCGTGGTGCTCGATGCTGGGCTACGGACGTTGGCATGCAGGAACCTGCGTCAGGGCGATGCGCCCACGCTGTATCTGCATGGCGAGAATGTGGCCGCGCCGTCGCTGGACGATGCGCAGTTCCTTGCGATGCCGTTGCATGCCGGCCGCTTCGATCTGGCGGCGGTGGTGGCACTGCTTGGCGAGCGCGGCATCAACGAGGTGCATGTGGAAGCCGGCGCAACGCTGGGTGGTGCGCTGCTGCAGGCCGGGCTGGTCGACGAACTGCTGGTCTACATGGCGCCGGTACTGCTGGGCGATACCGCCAGGCCGCTGCTGGCCGGGCTGGGCATCGAGACGATGGCGCAGCGCGCTGCGTTGCAGCTGCTGGATGTGCGCCAGCTCGGTCAGGATCTGCGTCTGCGCTATGCGCCGGTTGTTGCCGGGTGAGCGCTGCATGGCGCGCGCGATGCAGCGCAGCTGTGCTGTTGCGCGCATGAAAAAGGCCCCGCATGCGGGGCCTTGGTGTATCTGAGTCGCCTCGATCAGAAGCTCGCGCGCACGCCGACCTTGTACTGGTTGGCGTTGTCGACGAACTGCGCTTCGGCGACCAGGCCCCAGGTGCGGGTGAAGTTGACCTGACCACCCAGGGTGCCGACGAACTCGCCTTCGTCCACGTCGCTACCGTCGATATAGCCGGCCTTGATCCAGGCTTCGGTCCGCGGCGAGGGCTTGCCGCGCAGGCCCAGGTTGGCGAAGCCCAGGTTGGTCGAGTCCGACGCCTTGTCGATCGAACGGCCGCGCAGGCGCAGATCGGATTCGACCTTGGTGCGCAGCACGCTGATGTCGGCGGTGAACTCGACGCGCTCGGTCATTTCCTGGCGGTAACCGATACCCGCCGTGGCCTGCTGCAGGGTGCCGTCGATCACGAAGCCGCTGCCGAGGTTGTAGTCCTTGGTGGCACGCTCGTAGCTGGCCAGCAGGTAGACCGGCTGGGCAATCTGCCAGGAGCCGCGGATGTAGCCGCCATCGATGTCGTCGGACGCGTCGTTGACGTTGATTTCGGTCCGGTTCCAGCCGCCTTCGACATAGGAATAGCTCAGGCCTTCGGCCGATGCGGCAAACGGTGCGGCGGCCAGCAGGGCAGCCAGAATCAGGGTGTTACGCATTGGATGTCTCTCTCCGAATTGATGTCCGTGTCTCCGTCCCCGTTGCGGGAGGGAAAAAGCGACGTCTCCCGTCGCGGCGCGTAAATTAACAGATCCTTCACAATCCTGGCTATGGGGGATTTCCCCACATGACGCAGTGTCCTGTCAGCCTTGGCCCACGCTCAGCCATCGCGCCGATGTGCCCTGTTAGACTTTGCGCACCGGTTCGCCGGTACTCACGAACGTCTTCAGGGCGGGGTGCGATTCCCCACCGGCGGTAGGCATGCGCAAGCATGCGAGCCCGCGAGCGCTTGCACTTCAGGGTTGAGCGGATCCACGCGAAACCCCTGCTGCGCAAGGTCAGCAGATCCGGTGCGATGCCGGGGCCGACGGTATAGTCCGGATGAAAGAAGACGGCCAACGCGCAGCTTTGCGGCTGTGCGCGCGCCTGTTTGCCTTGTGGCGTTTTTCGCTCAACTCCTGCGAGAAACGACTATGTCCATGCGTCACCCGTCGCGCTGCGTCGCGATCTTCCACCGCACCCCGTCCGCGCTGTCGTCATCAACGACGGGGGGGCGCTGATGTTTACCGGAATCATCGAAGGCGTCGGCCATCTGGCGGCGCGCCAGCCGCAGGGCGGCGATGTGCGTTTCACCTTCGCCACCGGCAACCTGCCGTTCGAGGCGGTGCAACTGGGCGAGAGCATCGCGGTTAACGGCGTGTGCCTGACCGTGATCGCTTTCGACGCGGGCAGCTTCCAGGCCGATGCCTCCACCGAAACCCTGTCGCTGACCACGTTGGGCGCCTTGCCGGAAGGTGCGTTGCTCAATCTGGAGCGCGCGATGCGCCCGACCGACCGCCTCGGCGGGCATCTGGTCAGCGGGCATGTCGACGGCCTGGGCCAGGTGCAGTCGGTACATGGCGATGCACGGGCGCAACGTTGGCGGTTTGCCGCCCCGCCGGCGGTGTTGCGCTATGTCGCCAAGAAGGGCTCGATCTGCGTGGACGGGGTCAGCCTCACCGTCAATGAAGTGGACGCGGACGGCTTCGAGGTCGCGTTGATTCCGCACACGGTGGCCAACACCGCGTTTGCGCAGACCGCGGTTGGCGCGGCGGTGAATCTGGAAATCGACCTGGTGGCGCGCTATGTCGAACGCCTGCTGGGCACGCGGGGTGCGGCATGAATTTCGCACCCGTTCCGGAATTGATCGAGGAACTGCGCGCCGGCCGCATGGTGGTGATCGTCGATGACGAGGACCGCGAGAACGAAGGCGATCTGATCATGGCGGCCGAGCTGGTCAAGCCGTCGGACATCAACTTCATGGTGACCCACGCGCGCGGGCTGGTGTGTCTGTCGCTGACCCGCGAGCGCTGCGCGCAGCTCGGCCTGGCGCCGATGGTGCGCAACAACACCGCGCAGTTCCAGACCAACTTCACCGTCAGCATCGAGGCGGCCGAAGGCGTGACCACCGGCATTTCCGCCTACGACCGCGCACACACCGTGCGCACCGCGGTGCGGCCGGATGCCAAGCCGCAGGATCTGAGCCAGCCGGGGCATATCTTCCCGCTGATCTCCCAGCCCGGCGGCGTGCTGACCCGCGCCGGCCATACCGAAGCGGCCAGCGACCTGCCGATGCTGGCCGGGCTGGAACCGGCCGGCGTGCTGGTGGAAGTGCTCAACCCGGACGGCAGCATGGCGCGCCGCCCGCAGCTGGAAGTGTTCGCGCGCGAGCACGGGCTGAAGATGGGCTCGATCGCCGATCTGATCGCCTACCGCCTGGCCAACGAGCACACCGTCGAGCGCGTGGACGAGCGCGAGATCAGCACCGAGTTCGGCCCGTTCACGCTGGTGACCTACCGCGACCGCATCGCCCACGACCTGCACTTTGCGCTGGTGCGCGGCACTGCCGATCCGGCCATGCCGACGCTGGTGCGCGTGCAGGTGGAGAACCCGCTGGCCGATCTGCTGCACTGGCAGCGCGACGACTTTGGCGTGGCCGCCACCGATGCATTGCGTGCGATCGCCGCCGAAGGGCAGGGCGTGATGGTGGTGCTGTCGGCGCCGCGCGACAGCGAATCCTTGCTGGCGCGGTTGCGCCAGCAACCGGAAGCGGCCACCAACGCCAAGGACGTCAGCCAGTGGCGGCGTAACGGGGCCGGGGCGCAGATCCTGGCCGAACTGGGCCTGGGCAAGCTGCGCGTGCTGGGCACGCCGCGGCGTCAGGTGGGTCTGGCCGGGTTCGGGCTGGAGGTGGTGGAGTACCTGGAATGCCACGCGGGCGAAGGGGTGCGCTCGGTGCCGGCGGCCGCGCTGCCGTGATGTAGCGCGGGCGGCATGGAGCCGCCGCTGTCCGGTGGTTGCCGGAGGCGCAGCAGGAATCGCGCTGGTCGAGCGGTTCCTGCGGTTGTTGCGTATCGACCATGCCCGCTGCGAGCTGCCAGCTGCCGCCGCACCAGCCCCTGCTGCGCGCTCCACAATCGTTTCCTGGAGACATGGCCGGGCCTGCTTCGGCACCCGGCCGCCACGCACCGGCCGGGGCCAGGCCCCGGCAGCTGTTAAACTTGCCGCCCCCTCGAGTTGCCGACCCGCATGACCCACTACGAAGGCGATCTCCGCCCCACCACCGCGCGCTTTGCGATCATCGCCAGCCGCTGGAATGCCCGCATCACCGACGCGTTGGTCACCGGTGCGCGTCAGAGCCTGGCCGGCAACGGCATCGGCGAGGACGCCATCGACGTGATCCGCGTGCCGGGCGCCTGGGAAATCCCGATCGCCGCCAACCGCCTGGGGCAATCCGGACAGCATGCGGCGATCATCGCGCTGGGCTGCGTGATCCGCGGCGACACCCGCCACTACGAACACGTCGCCGACCTCTGTGCCGAAGGCCTGATGAGCGTGCAGTTGCAGACCGGCGTGCCGGTGCTCAACGGCGTGCTCGCGGTCGAGCGCGTGGAAGATGCCGAGGCGCGTGCCGGTGGCAGCCATGGCAACAAGGGCGAAGAATGCGCGCTTGCGGCATTGGAACTGGTCAATTTGATGGAGTTGTTGCCATGAGCAAGTCCGGTGGACACGCCCGCCACGTCCGTCGCGACGGCATCGACCCGGTGCTGCGTTCGCGCGCGCGTCGGCGCGCCTTGCAGGCGGTGTATGCCTGGCAGATTTCCGGCGGGTTCGCCAAGCAGGTGATCTCGCAGTTTGCGCATGAGCAGGCGCACGAAGTGGCCGATCTGGCCTATTTCGAAAACCTGGTCGAAGGCGTGCTGAGCAACCGCGCCGAGCTGGATACCGCGCTGACCCCGTATCTGGATCGCGGCGTGGAAGAAGTCGACGCGATCGAGCGCGCAGTGCTGCGCCTGGCTGCCTACGAGCTGCTGTATCGCCAGGACGTGCCGTACCGCGTGGTGATCAACGAAGCGATCGAAACCGCCAAGCGCTTCGGCTCCGAGCACGGCCACACCTACGTCAACGGCGTGCTGGATCGCGCCTCGGTGGAGTGGCGCAAGGTGGAGTCGGGCGCTAGCGGCGCCTGAGGCGCCTCGGGATTGGGCAGTTGGGATTGGGGATTGGCCGCGGAGCTGGTACCTGCCAATGTGCGCCGTGACCAATCCCCACTGCCAAATCCCCAATCCCGGCCCTTCAAATGCCCGAATTCGATCTAATTGCCCGCTTGCGCGCGCGCATTGCGGCGCGTGCGGATGTGCCGTTGGGGATTGGCGACGATGCGGCGCTGCTGCAGCCGCCGCCGGGTGAGCAACTGGCGATCACCGCCGATACGCTCAATGCGGGCGTGCATTTCCCGCACGAGACGCGTGCCGAGGATCTGGGCTGGAAGACGCTGGCGGTCAATCTGTCCGACCTGGCGGCGATGGGCGCGCAGCCGCGCTGGTGCACCCTGTCGCTGTCGTTGCCGCACGACGATGCTGCCTGGGTCGACGCATTCGCCGATGGATTCTTTGCACTGGCCGATGCGCATGACATTGCGCTGGTCGGTGGCGACACCACGCGCGGGCCGTTGGCGTGTGCGGTGACCGCGATCGGCAGCCTGCCGCCGGGCGCGGCGCTGCGTCGCGATGGCGCGCGTGTGGGCGACGACGTCTGGGTCACCGGCGCGCCGGGCGAGGCGGCGGCGGCCTTGTCGCTGTGGCAGGCCGGCCAGCTGGACGTGACCTGCGCGGCGGCCGATCCGTTGCACGAACTGTGGCGCGGCCGGCTGCTGCGCCCGCAGCCGCGCGTGCAGGCCGGGCTGCGCTTGCGTGGGCTTGCGCATGCCTGTGTGGACATCTCCGACGGCTTGCTCGCCGATCTGGGCCATCTGTGCGAACGCAGCGGTGTGGGCGCGCAGCTGGCGCTGGCGGCACTGCCGGCGATGCCGCGCAGTACCGGGATCAGTGCGCTGCAATGCATCGGTTGGCAACTCGGCGGCGGCGACGACTACGAGCTGTGCTTCACCGCCGCCGTGCAACACCGCGACGCGGTGGTGCAGGCGATGGACTTCGCCGGAGTCGCGGTGACGCGCATCGGCCAGATCGTCGCCACGCCGGGCGTGGTGGTCCACGACGCCGACGGCAACCCGTGGCAGCCGCCGCAACGCGGATATCAGCACTTCGTGGGCTGAGCTGAGCGCGCAGGAAGCGTTGCGCGGGCGTGCTGCGTTGCAGCCAACGTCTGCGGGTCGGGAGCGGCCATGCGATGGCGTCCACCGGCTTGCACTTCAGCACGTGCCAGCCATTGCGGCGCCTACGCTCCCGCCTCCCGCCTCCCGCCTCCCGCCTCCCGAATCCCGAATCCCGAATCCCGAATCCCGAATCCCGAATCCCGAATCCCGAATCCCGAATCCCGAATCCCGGCCCTTGAGCCATACCGTACCGTCTGGTACGTTCGCGACGTTCTCCCCCTGAACCACGGATGCATGGCAGTTGCCGCTGGGCCATCCCGGCCTGGCCTTGCGTGGGAGAGATCCGCATGAACAAGCGTTGGATCGGAGGCATCGCCGCATTGGCGTTGCTGGTGGCATCGGCGTCGGCGGTCGCGGGCGCTTTCAGCAAGACCTACGAACGGATTCCCGGCTGGGACGGCGCGCCGATGGGCGCACTGGTCTTGGTGCCGCAGGGGCAGGGCAGCGGGCCGTTTCCGCTGATCGTGATGCCGGCCAGTTGGTCGTTGCCGAATCTGGAGTACCTCGGTCGCGCGACCCAGCTGGCCAGCGATGGCTACGTGGTCGTCAGCTACACCTCGCGCGGGTTCTGGGATTCGGCCGGGCAGATCGATATCGCCGGCGCCGACACCGTGGAAGACGTCAGCGCGGTGATCGACTGGGCGCTGGCGCATACGCCGGCCAATGCGAATGCGATCGGTGCGTCGGGCATCTCGTATGGCGCGGGTATCAGCCTGCTGGCGGCCGAGCGCGATCCGCGCATCAAGGCCGTGGCTGCGCTCAGCGGCTGGGCGGACCTGGAAGCGTCGCTGTATTCCAACCGCACCGTCAGCCAGCAAGGCGTTGGGCTGTTGGTCGGTGCCGGCGCGTTGACCGGACGTCCCGGCCCGGATCTGGCGCAGATCAGCACACGGGTTGCCGTTGGCGATTACGACGGCGCCGTGCAGGGCTTCCTGCCGCAGGCCGCGTCGCGCAGCCCGGCAAGCGATGTGGCCGCGCTCAATGCGCGTGGCACGGCGGTGCTGCTGGGCAATGCCTTCAACGACGGCCTGTTTCCGCCGAACCAGACCATCGCATTCTTCAATCAGTTGCGCGGGCCCAAGCAGTTGCTGCTCAGTCAGGGCGATCATGCCACCGCAGAACTGCCGGGCGCGCTCGGCCTGCCCAACGAGGTCTACACGGCGACCACGCGCTGGTTCGATCGTCATCTCAAGCAGCTGCGTAACGGCGTGGACAGCGAAGCGCCGGTGCGGTTGTCGCCGCGCGCGGGGCAATGGCTGGAGTACGCGGATTGGGCGTCGGTGCAACAGGTCAACATGCGCCTGGGGTTATCTGCACCTTCCGGATTGCTCAGCCCGACAGGCGGCTTGATCGGCGGCACCGCCAGCGGCTGGCAATCGCGCATTGCCACCGATGTGCCGACGTTGGCCGACTCGGGCGTGGTCCTGGTCAGTGGCCTGTTGCAAGGCATCGGTGTGCCGGTCACCACCTCGATTCCGTTGGTCAATCGCATCGGCGCGGCAGTGTGGGTGGGTGCGCCATCGAACACGCTACGGCGGCTGGCCGGCAGTCCATCGCTGCGCGTGACCGTGGTACCCAGCCAATCGAAAGTGAGCCTGTTCGCCTATCTGTATCGCATGGATGCGTTAGGCGTGGCGCAACTGATCACGCATGCGCCGTACTCGCTACGCGGGGCTAGACCTGGCCAAGCAGTGACGCTGGATTGGCCACTGCAAGCGGCTGCTACGGAGATTCCGGCAGGGCAGCGCCTGGTGCTGGTGATCGACACGCAGGACGTACGCTACACCGATGCCAGCGACGGCGGCGGCACGGTGACGTTTACTTCGCCGGCGGCAACGCCATCGGTATTGAACGTGCCGCTGCGGTAACGCTGCGCTGGACTAACTCGGATGGTGCCGCGTCCAGTCATGGTCCCAATGCAAGCGCGAGCAACGCGCAAGCTTTGGAAAGTATCGATTAACTCTCAGAGCGGTGTCCTCGCCGCTTGCGGGACCCTTGGCGGCATGGATGCCGCCAAGGAGCTTCAAGGGATGGATTCACGGCGTGTCCCGCAAGTGATGAGGGTGCTGCGCGCTCGACTCATCGAGTTTTTGAATTAAGCATCTGGTCGCGTCCAGACAATGCCAACGTTCTAAGTCGCGATTGGGTTAGGCGTTTGTGTTTCGAGAGTTCGAACAATACGGATAGATCAGTTGTAGAGCGGTTGCTCTGCGGCCTGGCGGGAGGGCCCTTGCCCGCCCACCCTCGCGGGACACGCCGCAAGGACGTCCATGTAGGCTCTTACGCGGCATCCATGCCGCGTAAGGTCCCGCGACGGTGGGCGGGCAAGGACCAGTCGAGATGGTCGGTGTGCACGGGCAAGCAGCGCATAACATGTCGAGATGGTCGGTGTGCGTGGTTGTCTTTGGAGATCCGGGGTGCGCGGATAGGTCAGCTGTAGATCGGCGTGTCCTGAAGCCGGCGAGGGCGCCGCGCGCCGGCCTTGTTTTCAGGCCGCAAAGGTATGCGGTTCGGCTGCAAATGCCACGGCCAGTGCGCCCTTGCCGACGTTGACCATGCCGGTCAGGCTCATCACGCTTTCGAACAATTCCACGTTGTGGGTCTGACAGGCGCTTTGCAGGGCGGCGTAGCCGGGCAGGGCGTGCAGCTCGGCCAGTTCGCCGCCGTAGCCCACGCAGACGGTCGGTGTCATCAAGCCCTCGCGGATCTTGCGCACGGTGAAGCCGAACAGCTTTTCGGTCGACGGCTCGAAGCCTTTCAACTTGGCCACCGGTTCGGTGACGCCGCGGTAGGCGCGCAGCACTGGCTTGATGTCCAGCGCACTGCCGAGCGCGGCGCTGATCAGGCCCACGCTGCGATCGCCCTTAGTGCGTGCGCGCGCACGCAGGTAGTAGAGATCGCGCGGAATCATGTAGCCGTAGGTGTGTTCGGCCAGCTGTTCGAGCCGGCTGCGGATTGCTGCCACGCCCTGACCCTGCGCGCGCAGGCGTACCGCTTCCACTGCGGTGATGCCCTGGCCGGCAAACAGGTTGAGCGTATCGATCACGCGCAGCGCGAACGGCGAGGTGTGGCCGGCGGCCTGCCGGATCGGCTTGTAATCGTTGAGGATCGCGAAGCTGGCCTGCATCGCGTTATCGAAGATCTGGCTGCGCAGCTTGGAGATGGTCAGGCAGAACACGTGGTCGTAGTCGATGACCAGCCGTTGCAGGAACAGGTCGCGAATCTGGTTGACCGAAAACGGCGTAGTTTCCGCTTCGTGCCCACGCTCGGCCACATGTGCCTGCAGAAAGCTCAGCGTCGCTTCCTCATCGCGGTGATCGGCCAATACCGCTTCGCCGATACGTACGCTGATCGGCAATACGATGACGTTGTTTTGTTGAATGAAGTCCTGCGGCAAATCGCAGGCACTGTCCACCACGATTCCGATGCGCATCGTCGCCCCCTCCGGCTGTTGCGTTATCTGTAACTGCGAACGCTATCGCAAAACAGCGGAGGCGAGTAGGGCCGCGGTCGAAGGCCGGGTGCCGAAGCGCGCAAGCCGCGGACGGGAGCCTGGCGCGCGGTCATCAGGCAAGCTCGACGGAGGCGAATGGACCGCCGCGAGCAGCTGCAGGCGCTGTCAAAACGCAGATCGCCCCGATGTGGCTCCGCAGCATTGGCGCGCACCGCGCCGTCATGCAGATGACCGGTACATCCTGTCGCACTGCGATTTACCTTGCGAACTGAGGATCGGCGCACGCTTCGGCTGCAAGGTGGCGCCCGCTATCGCAGATGGCGAGCGAGGCCTGCTGCAATTGCTATAGCTCCCGTCACAACGCCGCTGCTAGGGTCCGACGCGACCGCTGCAAAGCGGCTCTCGACGCTGCCGCACCGGCATCGCCGCGCTGAACTTACTCGGAGAGAGTCAACATGCAAAACAGCCAATCCAGCACCCTTACTCAGACTGGCGCACAGGCGCCGACTACACGGCGGCGCGCATCGCGCTGGTGGAAGGCTGCACTGGCCGTGGGTCTGGTCGCGCTGACGCCGGCGGCGCTGGCCGGTCCCTACAAGATCTTCGGTAACCACTATGCGTGGGTCAATAATTTCAACGATCCCAACAACATCATCCAGGGCACGTTCGGCACCGGCAGCACGCCCGAGCTGACCGTGACCTTCAACTTCGCCGACTACAATCTCTACGGCTATCCGGCGATCGTGCGCGGCTGGCATTACGACTGGAACCCGACCAGCGACACGCTGTTTCCGCGGCAGATTTCCTCGCTGAGCAAGATCCCGCTCAAGTTCACCTACAGCGCCGGCGGGACCAATCTCGCAGGCGACTTTGCCTACGACATCTTCTTCCGCTGGGATACCGCCAAGGGCAACCCGCAGCTGGAAGTGATGATCTGGGGCGACCACAACTCCTGGCCGATCGGCACACTAACTGCCAGCAAGGTGATCACCGCGGGCGGGCGTACCTTCGACCTGTGGGAGGGCTTCAACTCCGGCGCCGGCTATTACGTCTATACGTTCATCCCGACCGGCACCGCCGGGCAGGCCACGCTCAAGACCAGCGGCAGCCTCAACGTGGACGCCAAGCCCTTCCTCAACTGGCTGCAGACCAACCGGTCCAAGGATGGGCGCTACAACAACAGCATGTACCTGCATGCAGCCGAAGCGGGTTTTGAAGTGGTGCGCGGCAATGGCTGGGCCAAGGTGAGCGCGACGCTGGACGCGCAGTAAGCACGATGCCCATCGGCGACATGGCCGAGGGTGCGTCATTAGCGTAAAGACCGGCGTGCAGCACACCGCACGCCGGTGATCGCACCTGCGGCGCTGGCCTGACAATCGTCGACGATTGCAGGCCGCTTGAGAGCCAACGAGGTGGCATGTGCGCGACGCACGCATTGCATGCCTCGCGTACTGGATGAGGCCACGGTGACCGGTTCGCATGGATGACCACTTCTGCGCCCCGTCAGTGCGTGGACATTCGGAATACCGCGCACCCGTGTCGTGGTGCCGGATGCGCAAGGGTCGGTCATCCACTGCGCGGTGTTGCGCCGTTGTGGTGGGGGCCTGTGTCCAACCATCCATCATCGGAGTACACCCCATGCAAGTGCACGACGGTCTTCGTTCGCTGCTGTCCCTGCGTTGCGGCTTGTGGTTGCCGCGCGCCGCTGCGCTGGCCTTGGCACTGGCCGCTGCCAGCGCCAGTGCCTATACCGGCCAGACCAAGGTCTACGGCACGCAGTATGCGTACAACAATAATTTCAACGACAAAAACAATAATATCCAGGCGACGTTCGGGTCGGGCAGCACGCCGAGCATGACAATCAGCTACAACCTGCCCAGCGGCACCTTGTATGGTTACCCGGCGATCTGCCGCGGTTGGCATTACACGATGAATCCGGCCACCGACAGCTACTTTCCGCATCAGGTATCCAAGATCGCCAGCTTGAGCGGCGCATTGGCATTCACCACCAAGGGTAGCGGGCAGACCGGCGATTTCGCATACGACCTGTTCTTCCGCAAGGACACCAGCAAGGGCAATCCGCAGCTGGAAGTGATGATCTGGGGTGCCAACAATTCGTACCCGCTGGGCACCCTGACGACCTCCAATGCCATCACCTCAGGCGGCGTCACCTACGATCTGTGGGAAGGCAACAACGATGCCGCCGGCTATTACGTCTATACCTTCATTCCACATGGCACGGCCGGCAACAGCAATGCCTTGCCGGCCAAGGGTAGTGTCAATGTCGACGTCAAGGCTTTCCTGACCAGGTTGCAGGACCTGCGTGCCAGCGATGGCCGCTACAGCAATGCGCTGTATCTGCAGGTGGTGGAGGGCGGCTTCGAGGTCACCGGCGGCATGGGCACGGTGTCGCTCAGCGGGTCGATTGCCGCCAAGTAAGCATGCTTGCCGACAGCGATCGACTGGCGGCAGTCAGGCAGGCAGAGCAGCGCGTAGGTCTTGTGCATGACGACGTGCATTGACCACGCATTGTTAGGGCCTGCCATTTCCTGAGCCTTATGCGCCATCGCATTCACCGCACGCAGCCGCGTGCGGTGAATGCGACATCGGTGTGTCTTGCACTGCCATCGCCAGCCCTGCGCTCTTACCAATCAAATGCGGCACGTTCCACGGACTCTGTGATGCGTGTGAGACCTTGTCTGTCCGGCCATCCCGCTCGCCAAAGTGCTTACAGCGCCACCAACTGGATACTGTCGAACACCACGGCCGGGCTGAGAAAGCCGTTGTCCGGCGATCCCGAGGCGATGCCGATCTCGATCCGGTTGCTGCCCGATTGCAGCGCGGATGCGGGGATGTCCACCTCATACAGCGTGTTGTTGCCGCGCCATGTGCCGCGGGTGATGCCGCGTGTCTTGGGTTGCGTGGGCGTGGCCGGCACCGGGCCATTCCAGCGCGCATTGACGCTGATCTGCGGGCGCGCGCCGACCTGCGTCAGCGGCACGAAGATGCGCAGGCGATAGCCACGCACTTCACTGGAGCCCAGGGTGAAGTCGATACGGGTCGGGGTGTTGATGCCGCGCCATTGCACTGCCGGAAAGCTGCCCGCACTGCTCGATCCAACCGTGTAGGTCACCGGGGTCCAGCGCATGCGCTTGTCGGATGGATGCGCGCGTGGCAGCAGATCCGCATGGCGGAAACCGGCCGGCGTGCCATCGGCCGTGCCGATCTGCCATTTGATGGTCCCCGGCAGCACAACCGCTTGCAGCGCCGCTTGCGTGGTCGCGTTGGCGTGGATCTCCACATCGCGTTGCGCGACTTCCAGTTCGTTCTGGTAGAGCGTCATGCGGTAGCGTCCCGGGCGCACGCCCGCAATCTGGTAATCGCCGCTGCCGTTGGCGGTGGCCCAGTATTGGGCCTGGTCGTTGCGCAGGCCGATCACGGCAGGCTGGCCGGACAGCACGCCGCTCACCCGGCCGCTCAGCGCGCCATGCCCGTCGTTGGCGAGATAACCGGTCAACCCCAGCGTTGCATCGACGAAGGTGGTGTCCAGTTGTGCGCTGGAGGGCGTCCCGCCATCGGTGAACAGCAGCCCGTACACCCCATGCAGGCCACCGCGGAATGCCTCGGTCTGGGTGTGATCGGAATACATGTAGTTGTAGAGCTCATGGGTCACGCGGGTTTTCTGGGTGGCGATGTCCTTGAAGAACGGCCCGCCGGAACTGCGCTCGCGGTTGCCCATCAGCATGAACACCGCCACGCCCGAACCGCTGACGCCGTGTACCTGGTCGTCCATCATGCGGCGCGCCGAATAGAACTTGGAACTGGTGCGTCCGTCCGGCAGCAGGAACACGTCCTCGCCTTCCACCGGGCTGCCGACATTGGAGTCGGGCTCCTGCTGCGCATTGGGCAGCTTGGCAACGTTCAAGCGGGTGACAAAGCGTAGCTCGCCGATCGGCAGCAGCGTCGGTGCATAGGTGGCCATGTAGATCGCGTTGCGGCCCTTGCGTGCAATGTAGTACTGGGTCAGGTCGCCGGCCTTGGCAGAGACCACGATCGTGGCGTCCACCACGCGCGCCTCCACACTGGCGCTGCCCAGGCCGGAGGCAATCTGCGAGCCCTTGGACTCGGTGGTCTGCAGCGCGTTGTCGCGATAACGCATCGAGACGATGTCGCCGTTGCCGGCGTTGACCGCAAACACCAGCTCGGCGCCGGTATCGACAACGACACGGTCGCCGCTGCGGGTGACGCCAAATGCGGCGATGGCCGGCGCGCTGACGCCGCCGTACAGGAACAATGTGCAGGCCAGGATGCGCAGGATAGGGCGGGGCATATCGATCTCCATGCCGAAGTAGGGGCGTCGCTATGGTGCCGACGCGCGATGCTAGGCGGGCGGGACAACGGCGGCGATGGCCGGACCTGCAGAGCGTGCACCGCGTACAAGATGCAGTGCTGAAACGCAGCGCAGTTCACGCTCCCTCTGCGATGCGCAGGCAGGTGGGACGACGCCAGGGCGTTGCGGTGCGCCAGTCGTGCATTGCCACCTGGTGCATCGCAATGCACTTGTCGGGGGTGGCGTCAGCCCAGGGCGTCGCGTGCCGAGGCGATGGCAGCCATCCACTGTTCGCGTTTGCCGATCACGAAACGGTGCTCGCCGCCGTCGTGCAGCTGCACCGCCAGCGATGTCGGCGCCACCGGCAGCAGCCCGAACAGGCGCGTCCAGCGTGGTTGCATTGCTGCAATCTGGCGCAGGTGCACGGTCAACGACCGGGTCTGTATGTTGTAGGGATGCGGCTGAAAGTGCAGTGCATCGGCGGTCAGGATCAGCCGCCCGCCGACCGCTTCCAGCCCGCGTAGCAGGTTGGCCGGCGCCTGGCGCAATACGACGCGATCGATCGAGCGCAAGCCGCCTCCCTGGAACAGCGAGGTCACTGCGACGCGGCGGCGGCGCGGGCACGCCGTTGCTGCCGTTGCCGGGACGGGATGCCAACGCTGTCGATCAGTGTCGATGAGGAGACGCAGAACATGCGGTAGGCCCGAGGGAGTGTATCAATGCAGTTGTTTATCGCTGGGAAGACGCGGCGACGCGGCACGATGCCATATCGCCGATGTACGCCACCCCGCCGCCGACCAGATACATCAGCAGATCGTGCACGGTGGCGGTATTGCCAAGCGCGATGTAGGCCGCGCTGCCCGGGCGCAGCCCGAGCCGGTCGGCCAGATGCAGCGCCTGCAGCCCTTCGATCAGGCACCCGATCGCCACCGCCAGCACGCACGCCCAGCGTGGCGGCAGCGCAAGCACACCGCGCAATCCGCAATACACCAGGATCACCGCCAGCACATCGCCCAGACTGCCGCGCACCCACGGCCCGCCCAGTGTGCCTGCGCCGATCGCCACTTCGATGACAAACACGGCGAATGCGATCAACAGGTAGGTGCAGCGCACGCCCAACGCCATGCGGGTCACCGCGCTCCCATGCGCACGCCGCTCCCGATCATTTCAGATAGGCCCGCGGCAACGCGCCGGCCGGTTGCATGTAACGCTCGCGCAGCTCGGTCTGGCGTGAGCGCATCGGCATGTCGCGACCGCCCAGCCACACCTGCTCGGCGTAGTGGGCGACATCCAGCGGGTCGCCTTCCCACAGCACCAGGTCGGCCTGCTTGCCGACCGCAATGCTGCCGATGCGATCGGCCACGCCGAAGATCTCCGCCGGCACCCGGGTCAGGCCAGCCAGGCCGGCTTCCCACGGCAAGCCATTGGCCACCGCATTGCCGGCCAGCTGGCGTTGTTTGCGCGCGTTATGCGAGGCATCGCCGCTCTGGGCAAAGCTGACCTCCACGCCGGCCGCGCGCAGACGCGCGGCGTTTTCCAGCGTGGCACCGATCTGGTCGAAGGTGGACGGCAGGTCCGCCAGCGCGTCCACCAGCACCGGAACCCCGGCCTGCGCCAGTTGCGGCGCGAGCTTCCAGGCCTCGGCACCACCGGCAATGGCGATGCGCACCTTTTCGCGTTGCGCCCAACGCAGCAACTGGCGGATGTCTGCGGCACGCTCCACCTGCACCACGATGCGGCCTTGCCCGGCCAGGTACCTGGCCAGCACACTGCGGCCGACCGGGGTCAGCAGCGCATGCGGCGAGTCGGCCGGCACGCGTCCGCGCGCTTCGGCCACCAGTTGGTCGAGCAGCATCCATTGCGCGGCGCGCGAGCTGCCGGTGAGATCGGACGCCGCCGCACCGATGCGGATGAACAGGGCATGCGGGCCGAGCGGGTCCGGGCTGCCGTCCAGCCGCACCACGCCGCCTTGCCCGGCGATGAAGGCACCGCTGGTGGTCGCGCCCAGCGCGGTGAAGCCGATGCCTTCCACGCGCGCCACCGGCACCAGCACCGAATCGGGGTTGTAGGCCAGGGTGACGTCGAATTCCGGACGCATCGGCTGGTCGCTGAGCTTGACGCCGCTGTCCACGGTGCTGTCTTCGCCGGAGACTTCTTCGATGCCGATCTCGGTGATGCCGCCGAACAGGGCCGGCGTCAGCGGGCGGCCCCTGGCCTCGACCACGCGGCCATCGGCCGGCACGGCCAGGTTGCTGCCGATCGCGCGGATCATGCCGCCCTGCACCAGCACATCGGTATTGCGCAGCGTGCCTTGTGCGGTGGCGGTATGCACGGTCGCGCCACGGATCAGCACCTGCTGGCCGAATGCGGGCAATGCAAGCACTGCCAGGACCACCGCGAAGATCACGCGCAGACGCGGGCGCATTCCAGTTGTGCGGCTCATCGCGCCACCTCCTGGCCGAGCATGAAGTCCGACACCGGCTGCAGGCGGCGATCGTGGCGGTCGTAGACCTGCGCGCCGTCGATATAGACCTGTTCGGCCAGCGCGTAGGAGCTGAAGGGATTGCCGTTCCACACCACCATATCGCCCATCTTGCCCGGCTCCAGTGCGCCGGTCTGCTGCTCGATGCCAAGCGCCTTGGCGGCATTGCTGGTGAGCCAGCGGATCGCACGCTCGGGTGGAATCTCCATCCCGCTGCGGCGCGCGTTGGCGAGCACCTTGGCCGCTTCCTGATTCAGGCGCTGGATGCCTTCTTCCGAATCCGAATGCACGATGGCGCAGCTGTTGGCCGGCCTGTCGACCAGCGCGATGTTTTCCTGGATGCCATCGAAGGCTTCCATCTTGAAGCCCCACCAGTCGGCCCACAGCGCACCGCAAACGTTCTCCTGCGCCAGCCGGTCGGCCAGCTTGTAGGCCTCCACGCCGTGATGGAAGGCGGCGATGTGAAAGCCGAACTCCTTGGACAGGTCGAGCATGGTCGCCATCTCGTCGGCGCGGTAGCAATGGATATGCACGCGGATGTCGCCGTTGATCGCGCCGGCCAGCGTGTCGAGCTTGAGATCGCGCTTGCCGCCGGCGTCGCCGCTGCTGTCGTTGTCGCCGCCGCTGCTCCACCAATGGCGCTTTTTCGCGGTCTTTTTCTTCGGCGCATTCTTCTGCAGGTACTCGGCCGCATCGATGAAGGCGGCACGGTAGCCGGCCACGTTGCCCATACGCGTGCCGGGGCCACCCTTCTGGCCATACACGCGCTTGGGGTTCTCGCCGCAGGCCATCTTCAGGCCCCATGGGGCGCCGGGAAACTTCATGCCCTGGTAAGTGGTGGAGGCGACATTCTTGAGGGTGACGCCGCGCCCGCCGATCAGATTGGCCGAGCCGGGCAGTACCTGCACCGAGGTGACGCCGCCAGCCAGGGCGGTGCCGAAACCGGGATCCTGCGGCCAGATCGAATGCTCGGCCCACACGTTCGGCGTCACCGGGGCGGTCATCTCGTTGCCATCGCTGTGCGCGCTGACGCCGGGGCTGGGATACACGCCCAGATGCGAGTGCACGTCGATGATGCCGGGGGTCACCCACTTGCCGGTGCCGTCGATGCGGCGCACATCGGCCGGCGCCTCCAGCCCGCGGCCGACCGCGGCCACCTTGCCGTCGCGCAGCAGCACGTCGGCGTCGTCCAGCCGCTGGCCGGTGCCGGTGAGCACGGTGGCGTGCTGGATCAACACCGGAGCGGACGCGAGCGCACGGTAGGTGCTGGGATAGGGGTCTTGCACGAAACGCGATGCCGCAGACACAGGACCGCACAGCACGGCCGCGCCGAACGCGGCGAACAGGATGGAACGCATGGATTTCCCCGGTGCAACGAAAACGTCAGCCGCAAACCTAGCGGCCGGCGGCGTGCTTGCCAAGTGCTGCACCGTCGGCGGCGGCGGGCTCATCACATGCGCCAGTGCATGCTATGCCGTATTCGTCAGGGAATACGTCGATGATCGTCAAGTCAGAGCGCAACAAACAGGCCGATGTGGTACTGGCTTTCTGGGAACTGGCCGGCTCGGCCCGCTGGTTCACGCACAACGATGCGTTTGATGCCAACTTCCGCCAGCATTTCAGCGAGCAGCATTTTGCAGCGGCGCGTGGCGAGTACGCGCACTGGATGGAACGTGCCGAAGATGCGCTGGCCTTGCTGATCCTGCTCGACCAGTTTCCGCGCAACGCGTTCCGCGGCAGCGCGCATGCCTACGCCACCGATGGCTTGGCGCTGTCCTGCGCCAGGCAGGCAATCGCCAGCGGCTTCGACCAACAGGTGTCCGCGCAGTTGCGGCTGTTTTTCTATCTGCCGTTCGAGCATGCCGAAGATCTGCAGGAGCAGGCGCGCTCGGTGCAGCTGATCACCGCGCTGGACGATGCAGAAACCACGCGCTGGGCCGTGGAGCATCAGCAGATCATCCAGCGCTTCGGACGCTTCCCGCATCGCAATGCGGTACTGGGGCGCGAGACCACCGCCGAAGAGCAGCAGTTTCTCGATGACGGCGGATTTGCCGGCTGAGGGAGGCGACGATTGGCCTGCCGCGGTTGCACGCCGCTGTGGCTTTTCCGCGCTGCACATTGCGTATGGCCACGTGCAGCGAGTGGGCGATCGACGCGATCGGTTGATGGCGCACACGCGCATCATGTCGCGCGTTGATCGACATCGTGCGGCGGTGCAATCACACCAATAGCCTTGCACCGACGATGCGAATGACTTGCGCGGCGGCGAGTTGCGCTCTTCCGGATCCGGTGCGTGCCGCAACGTGACGCCGATACCGCTGCGGGCATCGGCCATCGCGCGGCAATCGCTCAACAGCCGCCCATCAAGGCTTCCGAACGCCAGTGCGTGCCTTCGCCGAGCAGCAGGTAGAAGCCGTAACTCTCGTAGCCGCTTTCCGACAGCACGAAGTCGAGCGTGCCGTTGCCGTCGATATCGCCGAACTGCAGCAGGTGCGTACGCAGTGGCAGGTCTTCGCAGTCGTCGCAGCCGTTGGCCGCGCTGCCCTTGCGGAACTGCCAGCGGCTGCCGTCATGCTCGAAGATCGCAAGCACGGCCAGGACACCGGTCGGGTTGTCCGGGTTGCCGGTCCTGGTCGGGTGATGGGAGGTCAGCACGGCCACGCGTCGCTGCGGCTGCCGGGTGTCGGTCACGATCTGCAGCGCCGCCAGATCCTGCGCACGATCTGCAGGGAATGCCGTCAACGCCTGGGCCAGCGCCGCCGGCTTGACGCTGTTGCGCAGCTGCGCAACAGCGCCGGCCTGGCGCAACAGCTCGGCCTGTTCGGCAGCGGTGGCGTCACGGCTGGCAAAGCGCTTGCCGGGATTGAGATCCACCGTCGATAACAGCGGCGAATCGGACAGCGTGCTGGTGCCCTTCAAGCGCAGTCTTGCCGTGCCGCCGCACATGCTGTTGTCGTCGACGCTCAGCGACGCAAGCCGCACGGTACCGCTGGAAACGCCCGCATTGAAGACCTGCAGCGGTTGGCTCAGCAGCGACCTGGGCATGCTGGACTCCTTCGCTACGCCGCTGCCCAGCCACACCGGAATGTATTCCAGTGGGTCTTCGCCCGGCTGGTTGTCGTAGGTCTGTACCAGCATGACCGCGCGTGCCGGCTCGGCGGCCTGTGCGGCCAGCGGCAACAGCGCGGCCAGTGCAAGAGAGAGCAGGCGGGTGTGCATTGCAGCGACGTCCTTGTGCATATCGATCCATGAAAAAACGGACGCTCGGTGGAGCGCCCGTTCGGGGTGTGCACTGTAGCAAACGCTGCTCAAGACCTGGCCGGTGGTTGCGGCGGGCCATCGCCGGATGCGGATTCTCCGCCACCTGCTGTGCCGGCTGGCTTGCTCAGTACTTGGCCACGCCGTTGTCCACCTCGTCCGACCAGGCGTCGATGCCGCCGGTGACGTTGTAGACATTGCTGAAGCCCAGGCCGCGGAAATGCTCGGCCGCCTGCAGGCTGCGCCCGCCGCGATGGCACAGGAACGCCAGCGGGGTGTCCTTGGGCAACTGCTCGATGGCGGCGCGCTCGTGCGCGTCCAGCGTGCGGAACGGCGCGGCAACGCTGGCCAGGGCACGCTCGTCGGCCGGGCGCACGTCCACCAGGGTCAGCGTACCGGCCTTGATGCGGTCGTCGGCATCGCGCACCGACAGCTCCTGCACCGGCTTGGGCGCATTGGGGTTGTCGATGGCCAGGCCACGGCCGCGGATGTCGTCCACCCAGTCGATGGTGATGCCGTCGGCGCGGCGGGCGCTGGCCAGATCGAACTGCACGCGCAGGCCGTTGGATTCGGCCGCGATGGCGTTCGGGTTGGTCGGCGCCAGCTGGAAGTTCGGCTGGAAGTTGGCATCGATGGCCAGCGTCAGCGAGGCATCCGGCGCATCGGCCAGCGCGCCCTTGAGCATCTCGACCGCGGCCGGGGTGATGGTGATCTTGGGCGGAGTCCGGTCTGGCGCCTGCAGGCCCAGCATGCTGCTCAACTCGCCGCTATCGGCCATCTGCAGGATGATGTCGCTGCCGCCGATCAGCTCGCCGTCCACATACAGCTGCGGAATGGTCGGCCAGTCGCCGTAGGCCTTGATGCCTTCGCGGATCTCCTGGTCGGCCAGCACGTTGACGTGGGCATAGTCGATGCCCAGACCGTCCAGCACGCCGACCGCCTTGGCCGAAAAACCGCACTGCGGCATGCCGGGCTGGCCTTTCATGAAGAGCACCACGCGGCTGGATTGCAGCAGCGTATCGATGCGGGAACGCAGGGCGGGATCGAGGGACATGGCAGCACTTCGGTCAGATCGTGGAGTCCGGGCATTCTACGCCGCATGGCATCATGCGGCATGACCACGCTTCAAACGCTGTATCGCATCCCCTCGCACCCGTACCGCTGGGTGGGCCTGCTGGCCCTGTCGCAGGCGGCGGTGGCGCTGCTGTGGTGGCATCTGGGCTGGGCCTGGGGCGTGCCGGCGTTGCTGGTGTCGCACGCCTTGTTCGTGGTGCCGGTGTTCTTGCCGCGCGCGCGCCTGTACGCGCCGGTGCTGGCGCGCCTGCCGGGCCGCGCCCCGCAGGTATGGCTGACCATCGACGACGGCCCCTCCGACGACACCCCGGCGATGCTGGATCTGCTGGACGCCTACGATGCCAAGGCCACGTTCTTCGTGGTCGGCGCGCGCGCCGAGCAACGGCCTGAACTGGTGCGCGAGATGGTGCGCCGCGGGCATGGCATCGGCAATCACAGCCATACCCATCCGCAGGCCTGGTTCTGGGCGCTGGGACCGCACCGCATGGCGCAGGAAATCGGCCAGGCACAGCGCGTGCTGGCCACCATCACCGGGCAGGCGCCGCGGCTGTACCGCTCGGTGGTGGGCATGACCAATCCCTTCGTCGCCTCGCCGCTGCGTGCGCACGGGCTGACCCGCGTGGCCTGGAGCGCGCGCGGTTTCGACGGGGTGCGTTGCGAGCCGCAGGCCACCGTGGCCCGCATCGTGCGCGACCTGCGCCCCGGCGCCATCGTGCTGCTGCACGAAGGCGCCGCGCACGGCCACAACCTCACCATCCTGCGCGGCGTGCTTGACGCGATGCACGCGCGCGGCCTGGCCGGGCGGCGTCCGCTCTGAGGTCCTGCGCACGGCGTGGCCGATGGCGTGGAAGCGGAGCGTGCGTTGCCGGATCCATCGCCCCTGTCGTCGGGAACGCTCTGGTGCGACGCGTCTTTTTTGTTCGCCGGATTGCCCGGAGCTGGCGCTCCTGAGTTCCGGCGTCGACCCGCGCATGTATTGACAGCGATTTAACGCGGATCGAACATGCGCCCCAGCCAGCAAACGGTGCGCGCCTTCCGATGGCGCTGCCGACGCCAGCCTCAATAGCCGTCATCGACGGCCATATTCGCTCCTGAGGCTGACCCCATGTCCCATCGCATCGTCCCTGCGCGCGCGCTTGCGCGTGCGGATCTCCGTTCGCCGCAGCTCCCGCTGGCGTACTCCCTGCTGGCGCTGGCTTGCGCATGGCCATTGGCGGCTGCCGCGCAATCGAGCACGCGCGACCCGGTCGATCTGGACCGCCTGCAGATCGAGGCACACCGCGGGGCCGCGACCGAAGGTAGCGACTCCTACACCGCCGATGTCGCGCGCAGTTCGACCAAGCTGGAGCTGTCACTGCGCGAGACGCCGCAGTCGGTGGTGGTGGTGACACGCCAGCAGATCGTCGACCGCAACCTGCAATCGCTGCAGGACGTCACCGACACCGTGGCCGGCTTCAACTCGCCGACCTGGGACACCGAGCGCACCTACATCAACGCGCGCGGCTTCGAAGTGGACTATTACCGCATCGACGGCATTCCTACCGACTACACCGGCGATGTGCAGCAGAACATGGCGATCTACGACCGGGTGGAAATCATCCGCGGCGCCAACGGCCTGACCACCGGCGCGGGCAGCCCGGCCGCGTCGATCGACCTGGTGCGCAAGCATGCCGACAGCGATGTGTTCACCGGTCGGGTCGATCTGTCGGCAGGGCGTTGGGACCGCTATCGCGGCACCGTCGACCTGCAATCGCCGTTGAACGCCGCCGGCAACGTGCGTGGGCGGGTGGTTGCCAGCTACGAGGACAAGCAGTCGTTCCGCGATTACTACAGCAAGCAATCGTCGCTGTTCTACGGCATCGTCGATGCGGATTTCAGCGATGCCACCAGCGCCTACATCGGCATCAACAAGCAGCGCAACGACGGCCGCGGCGCCACCTGGGGCGGGGTGCCGGCGTACTTCAGCGACGGCAGCCGCACCGATTTTGCACGCTCGGATTCGTTTACACCGCGCTGGGCGCGCGGCGTGGCCGACACCACCAATGCGTTTGCCGGCCTGACCCATCGCTTCGACAACGGTGCGCAGCTGCACGTGGAATATTCGCATCAGCGGTTCGAAGCCGATTGGAAGTCGGTGCTGTTCGGCTACTTCGATTACCCGGACCGCCAGACCGGCCTGGGCCTTGCTAATACTTTTGGCGGGCGCTATCCCGCACTCACGGCGCAAAATAGCCTGGATGCCTACCTCAGCGTGCCGCTGACCTGGTGGGGCCGCAACCACGAACTGGTCGCCGGTGCCACCTGGATGAACCGCAACGTGCGCAGCTGGTCCAACGGGCCGCAGCCACCGCAGGTGCTGACGGCCGAAAGCGTCTATGCCTGGACCGGCAGCATGGCGCAGCCGCAATGGACGCCGCTGGTGAAGGGCGAAGAGCGCGACGTGCGCCAGGTGGCCGCCTATGCTGCCGGCCGCTTCAGCCTGACCGACGCGCTCACTGCCATCGTCGGCGCACGCGTCACCGACTGGAAGAACACCGATCAACTGGTGCCGGCCAATACCTACGAGCGTCGCGGCCGCACCACGCCGTACGCCGGCCTGATCCTGGACGTGGACGACCACCATTCGCTCTACGCCAGCTACACCGGCATCTTCAAGCCGCAAAACAATCGCGACCGTAGCGGGCGCTATCTCGCCCCGCTGGAAGGCAACAGCTACGAGGTCGGCGCCAAGGGCGAATACCTCGGTGGCCAGCTCAACGCGGCGCTGGCGTTGTTCCGTATCGAGCAGGACAACCTGGCGGTCAACGACCCCGGACAATTCGTGCCCGGCACCACCAATCAGGCTTTCCTGGCGGCGAAGGGCACGGTCAGCCAAGGGGTGGAATTCCAGCTCGATGGGCAGCTCTCCGAGCAGTGGCGGATCGCGTTCGGCTTTGCCCAGTTCGATGCCAACGATGCCAGCGGTGTCGACGTCAATCCGACCAGCCCGCGTCGCGAGGCCACCCTGTTCACCAGTTGGCAGACCGGGCCATGGCGCGTGGGCGGTGGCCTGAGCTGGCAGTCGGCCATCCACGAATTGATGTCCGGGCCACAGGGCACAACGCAACGGCTGACCCAGGGCAGCGTGGTGTTGGCCAACGCGATGGCACGCTACGACATCAACCAGGCATGGTCGGCGCAGCTCAACGTGCGCAACCTGTTCGACCGCAAGTACTACGCCAACATCGTCTATCAAAGCCAGTTGATCTACGGCGACCCGCGCGATGTGGAGCTGACGCTGTCCTGGAAGTTCTGAGCTTGCTCCAGACGACAGGCTTTGGCGGCAAGGATGCCGCCACTGAGCCTCCACGCACGGATTCACGGCGTGTCTCGCTAGCGGCCAGCGCGCCGCGTACTCGGCAAACCAGGCCTTTGCCTGCATCCAAACGGCGCGGCGACTCGATCACTTGGTTGTCCCGAAGTGATTGGTCAGCGCGGAGGGGTCAGTTGTAGAGCGGATGATCTGCGACTCGCTGCAGGGCCCTTGCCCGCCCACCGTCGCGGGACACGCCGCAAGTACGTCCCTGTTGGCTCTTACGCGGCATCCATGCCGCGTAAGGTCCCGCGACGGTGGGCGGACAAGGACCAGTCGATAGCGTCGGTATGCATGGCCTTCAACAACGCAACCTACAAATTCTCTGGCGCGGTGCCCTTACCGATTGCGGGACCGTGTGGCGGCAAGGATGCCGCCACCGAGCCTCCATGGACGGATTCACGGCGTGTCCCGCGAGCGGTGAGGGCGCCGCGCACTCGGCGAACTAGGCCTTTGCCTGCATCTAGACAAAGCGGCGGCTCGATGAGTTGGTTGTCCCGAAGTGATTGGTCGGCGCGGATGGATCAGTTGTAGAGCGGCTGATCCGCCGCTTGGCTGCACGGCCCTTGCCCGCCCACCGTCGCGGGACACGCCGCAAGTACGTCCCTGTAGGCACTTACGCGGCATCCATGCCGCGTAAGGTCCCGCGACGGTAGGCGGGCAAGGGCCCGTCGAGATGGTCGGTGTGCATGGCTTTCAACAAGGCAACCAGCGGACTCTCTGGCGCGTGGGACACCGCCCTTGAACAACGTGGCCCGGGATCATCCGCATGACGTCAACAGCGGCTGTCAAAACGACTGCGCGGCCGGTGCCCGGTGCGGCATTTGCTATGCGTACACCCCGGTTTCTGCGTGCCGTCACATCCGTCCGGCGACCGCGCGTTACGTTCTGTCAGTCGTTGTAAAGCGAGCCAGGCACGTTGTGCACGGCCTCAGCGCGGCTCGGCCACGATCAACCAGTTGTTGAACGGCGTGTTGCCATACAACGGCGCAAACGTCGCACGCAGACCGGCGTCATCCAGCTGCGCCTGCAGGCTGTCGCGGGTGGGATAGCTGCGCGGCATGCGCTGCATCCAGCCGCTCAGATGCGCCAGCACGTCGGTCACGCGGCTGGTGCGGCCACGGCTGCTGGCATCGCCCAATGCGCTGCGGATCACCAGCTTCGCGCCCGGCGTGAGCATCTGCGCCACGCTGCGCAGCAGGCTGGCCTGCATGTCGGCCTGCAGATACTGCAGCACGTCCAGAATGGTCACGCTGCCGCGGTGTTGCGGCCAGGCCACGCTCAGATCGACCACGGCAAACTGTGTATTGCCCAATGCCGAGCGCTGCGCGATGTGTTGCGCGCGGCGAATCTTGGACGCGTCCACATCCACCCCGTGATACGCCAATGCCTGGCCATCGGCACGCAATGCGTGCGCGAGCAGGCCCAGCCCGCAGCCCAGATCCAGCACGGGCGCGGTGGTGCTGCGCAACTCGGCCAGCACGCCCGGATACAGCGGATCGGTGCGCAGCTTGGCCTGGGTGTAGTAATAGTCGTAGCGATTGCCCAGCGGATGCGGCGGCAAAAACGCGCGCGCGATCGCCAGCGCCTGCGCGCGGCTCATGGGTTGGGTGGCGGTGCTGTGCAATGTCGTTCCTTGGCAATGAGGCTTGGTGCGCGGCTAGCTTGGGGTCTGCTAAGGCGATTGGGACTGCTCACGCGTGGCGTGGTCCATCCCGATCGCGTTGGCAGCCGCTATCGCATCGCGCGCCGCTGGCAGTGCAAGTGCGGTCCAGCGCGCATACATGGCGCCGGAGGGATGCAGGCCATCGTCGACCAGCATGTCGGCAGCGTCGCCGCCATCGCGGCTGGTGGCGGTGATGTCGACAAAGCGCACCGAGCGCGCGGCGCAGCGTTCGGCGGCTACGCTGTTGAAGGCATCGATCTGTGCGCCGATCAGTGGCGCATCGCCGCCTTGCGTATGCGCAAACGGAGTCAGCCCCCAATCCGGAATCGACAGCACAAACACGCGTGCCGCAAGCCCGCCGGCGAACCCGATTGCACGCTGCAACAACGCATCGAACTGGCTGCGGTATTCGTCCAGCGAGCGTCCGCGGTATTGATTGTTGACGCCGATCAGCAGGCTCACCAGCTCGAACGGCCCCTGCGGCACAGCGGCATCGAGACCGGCCTGCAGCTCGTCGGTGGTCCAGCCGGTGGTGGCGATGATCTGCGGCGGCGCCACGTTCCAGCCGTAGGCACGCAAACCGTCGACCAGTTGCACCGGCCAGCGCTGCTCGGGGGCGACGCCTTCGCCGATGGTGTAGGAATCGCCGAGCGCCAGATAGCGCAGCGGCGTGCCGGCCGCCGCCATCAGGCCACGCTGCGCGACTTGAGCGGCACGACCTTGGTGACCGCCTCGGCGCGGCGTGCCAGGGCGCGGTCGATACGTGCGAACACATCGCGCATTACCGGCGCTTCCGGCATCAGGGTCACGCGGAAGTGGTGGCGGTAGGGCACGTTGAAGCTGGAACCCGGCACCACCAGCACGCCTTCCTCGTTCATCAGGTCGAGCGCGAATTCATGGTCGTCGAAGTTGCGCGCGGCCGGGCCGACCACCGCAGGGAACGCGTACAGCGCACCGGCCGGCGCCACCAGCGACAGGTGCTCGCTGGCCGCGCAGGCCTCGATCACCGCACGGCGGGTTTCGTACAGACGGCCGCCCGGCGCGCACAGCGCCGAGATGGTGTCCGGCCCGTTGACTGCCGCGTCGATGGCGTACTGGCCCGGCACGTTGGCGCACAGGCGCAAGGCGCCGAGTAGGTCCATCGCGTTGCGCAGGTCGTTGATGCGCGACTGCTCGCCCGACAGCAGCGCCCAGCCCACGCGCCAGCCGCAGGCGCGGTGCACCTTGCTCAGGCCGCCGAAGGTGATGCACGGATGCGCACCGGCCAGCGGCGCCACCGGCACGAAGGCGGCGTCGTCGTAGAGCACCTGGTCGTAGATCTCATCGACCATCAGCAGCAGGTTGTGCTTGCTGGCAATGGCCACGATGCGCTCCAGCAGTTCGCGCGAATAACTGGCACCGCTGGGATTGTTCGGATTGATCAGCACGATGGCGCGGGTACGCGAGGACACCAGCGTCTCGATTTCCACCGGGTCCGGTTGGAAGCCATTTTCCGGTGCGCAGCGGTAATACACCGGCCGGCCATCGTTGAGGATGGTGGCGGCCGACCACAGCGGATAGTCGGGCGAGGGCACCAGCACTTCGTCACCGGGATTGAGCAGGGCGCGCAGCGACAGGTCGATCAGCTCGCTGACCCCGTTACCGACAAAAATGCGGTCCGGATGTGCATCCGGGTGCTGGCGCCGCGAATATGCCTTGGCGATCGCCTCGCGCGCTTCCGGCAGGCCCTGCTGATGGGTGTACGGATCGGTGCGGCCCATGTCATCGGCGATCGCGCGCTGCAGGTGCTCGGGCGCACGGAACCCGAACGCGCCCGGATTACCGATATTGAGCTTGATCAGCTTGCGGCCCTGCGCCTCCAGTTCCCGCGCTCGTCGCGCCAGCTCGCCCCGGATTTCGTAGCGGACTTCGGACAGACGCTCGCGGATGGCGAGCGGCTTTTGCGGGGCAGTGGACATGCGACGGGCCGGTTGTAGGCGTGAGGCTTGGCATGGTAGCGGAAATATGACAGGCGGACATGCTTGCATCGGCAACGATGTCAAGGGGCGCTTCAGCCCAGGCGCAAGGCCCGATTGCACAAGCCGCTGCGGCCAGCCAGCTAGAATCGCCCCATGAGCATTGTGTCCCCCGATTACCCCACCCTCCAATCCATTGGCTGGCCCTGGCCTGGCCCTGCCGAGGATCCGGCCTGGCAGGCGCTCTTTGCCGCGCATCCGCAGGCGTTGCCGGCGCGGGTGGTGGAGCAGCACCGCACCGGCTATGTGGTGGCCGATACGCCGGAGGCCGGTCTCAAGGCCGAATCGTTGCCGGAGTGGCAGCGGCCGCGGTTTCCCAGCCATGAGCGGGCGTCGGTGGGCGATTGGGTGCTGATGGAGGGCAAGCGCATCGTGGCCTTGCTGCCACGGCGCACCTCGATCAAGCGCGGTGCGGCCGGCGAGCATTACCACCAGCAGGTGATCGCGGCCAACATTGATACGGTCTTCATCGTGTGCGGGCTGGACGCGGACTTCAATCCGCGCCGCATCGAACGCTACCTGCTGCTGGTCGGCGGCGGCGGTGCCGAACCGGTGGTCGTACTGACCAAGGCCGACCAGACCGAATACGCCGAGGATGCATTGGCCGTGCTGGAGGAACTGGAAGCGCAGAACATCCCGTTGCGCGCGGTCAACGCCAAGGATCCGGACAGCGTGGCGGCGCTGCGGCCGTGGCTGGGCGATGGCCGTACCGCGGTGCTGGTGGGCTCGTCCGGTGCCGGCAAGTCGACGCTGACCAATACCTTGCTCGGGTCGCAGAAGATGAAGACCAATGCGGTGCGCGAGAACGATTCGCGCGGCCGGCATACCACCACCCATCGCGCCTTGATTCCGTTGCCGTCCGGTGCCTGCCTGATCGATACGCCCGGCATGCGCGAGCTCAAGCCCACCGGCGAAGAGGATCTGGCCGAGGGCGGCTTCTCCGATGTGGAAGCGTTGGCGGCGCAGTGCCGCTTCAACGATTGCGCGCATATCGCCGAGCCCGGCTGTGCGGTGCGTGCGGCGATCGAGGCCGATACGCTGGATCCGGAGCGGGTGGCCAATTACATGAAGCTGCGCGTGGAAGTGGCCGCTGCGGCCGAAAAGCTCGCCACACGCCTTGCGCAGAACAACCGGGGCAAGGGATCGGGCCGGCGGCCTGCCAGCGTCGACCGCAACGGACGCCGCTGATGCCGTTGCGCAAGGGGCCGCCGGACATCGTCCACCATGCGGCGCTGGATGCGCGCCTGGTCAAGGCCGTGCGCGGCGTGCGCCTGCTCGCGCTGGCCAGCTGGCCGCGCTCGCTGCAGGAGCCGTTCCTGCAGAGCGTGGCACGTGGGCAGCCGGAGCTGCCGCAGGTGGAGTATCCGCGACTGGAATTCGGCGATACCCGGCGCGAGCTGGCGGCCATTGCCAAGCAGGCCGATCCGCATCACCCGCTGGGCGCCTACCTGATCGACTCGACACATAGCTGGGGCCTGGCCGCCGGCCTGCTGGAATCGCTGGGTACTCCCGCAGTCAGCGATTACTCGGCGCAGCTGTTCGGCGTGCCCGACGACCCGATGCCGGGCAACGGCCCGAGCACGCGCGAGGCGGCGCGGCACTTCATCCAGATCGCGCAGGAGCTGGACCGCGAACTGCTGGCGCCGGAAGAACAGGTGCCGGTGTCGGCGACCGCCCTGCGCATGCAGCTGCAGAACGATCTGGACGCCTTCTTCGAAGGGCGCGTCATCACCGTCACGCTGGATCCGGATCTGCTGGCCAAGGCGGCGGCCGGCGCGCATCGCATCCGCCTGCGCAGCGGCGCCACCTTCAGCGATTACGACCGCGCGCAGCTGTTCCATCACGAGGCGCTGGTGCATTCGCTGACCGCGCTCAACGGGCGCGCGCAGGTGCACCTGCCCAGCCTGGGCATTTCCTCGCCGCGGACCACCGCGACGCAGGAAGGCCTGGCGACGTTTGCCGAGCAGATCACCGGCAGCATCGATATCGAACGCATGAAGCGCATCAGCCTGCGTATCGAGGCGATTGCGATGGCGCGCTCGGGTGCGGACTTCATCGAGGTGTTCCGCTATTTCACCGCAGGCGGGCAGAGCGCGGCGGAAAGCTTTTCCTCGGCGCAGCGCGTATTCCGCGGCGTGCCGACCTCCGGCGGCGGTGCCTTCACCAAGGACACGGTGTACCTGCGCGGGCTGGTGGCGGTGCACACCTTCTTCCGGCATGCGCTGCAGCGCGATCAGCTGCAGCTGTGCCGTTACCTGTTCGCCGGCAAGATGGCCCTGGGCGACGTGGCGCGCTTTGCGCCCTTGTTCGACAGCGGCGTGCTGGTCGCCCCGCGCTGGTTGCCGCCGTGGGTGAGCCGGGTCAGCGGCCTGGCCGGCATGCTGGCGTTTTCGTTGTTCGCCAATCGCATCCGCATGGATCAGCTGCAGCCACCGGCGATGAACGTCTGAAGCCTGCCGCGCAACTTGCGCGCAGTTATTGCGCCAGCGCGGCGGCGCGGCGAAGCTGCCGCTGGCGCGAGTCGGGCAACACCGCGCAGCGCCTGACACGTGCCTGGCAGTGCATTGCTTCCACTGCAAGGCGCTGAACGGTAAGCATCGTGCCGACGCGTTCTACACGATGCTGCAACGGACTGCACCGGACACTGTTCGCCTTGCCCGAGATGGGCCATGACACGAGGCGATACGATGAAAATCCTGATGGTGCTCACTTCCCACGACCAACTCGGCGATACCGGCAAGAAGACCGGCTTCTGGCTGGAGGAGTTTGCCGCGCCGTATTACGTGTTCAAGGATGCCGGCGCAGACATCACCCTGGTCTCGCCCAAGGGTGGCCAGCCACCGCTGGACCCCAAGAGCGACGAGCCCGATGCGCAGACCGAGGCTACCAAGCGCTTCAAGCAGGACACCGACGCGCAGCAGGCTTTGGCCAGCACGCAGCGCCTGGCCGACGTCAAGGCCGATGACTTCGATGCGGTGTTCTATCCGGGTGGCCATGGCCCGTTGTGGGACCTGGCCGAAGACGCGGATTCGATCGCGCTGATCGAGGCATTCGCCGCGGCCAACAAGCCGCACGGCCTGGTGTGCCACGCACCGGGCGCGCTGCGCCGGGTCAAGGGCAGCGATGGCAAGCCGTTGGTCAACGGCCGCCGCGTCACCGGCTTCACCAACAGCGAAGAAGAGGGCGTGGGCCTGACCAAGATCGTGCCGTTCCTGGTCGAAGACGTGCTGACCGAACTTGGCGGCCGCTACGAGAAGGGCGCCGACTGGGGCGTGCATGTGGTCACCGATGGCTTGCTGGTCACCGGCCAAAACCCGGCTTCGTCGGAGAAGGCTGCCGAGGCGTTGCTCGAGTTGTCGAAGCGCTGATTCTGCGGTTGTCGTGTGGTGATGCCTGGACGGCCAACGGAAGACATCGCGGGTTTGATTCAGAGCGGCCAACAAAACGGAGCGAGTAGTCGTCAGGTGATGTACGGACGTCGCGGAGGCACCGGAGTGTACGCGTGGTGCATACCGGTGCCGAGCGGCAGCCGCACCTGTCTGACGGTAAGTGCAGTAGCTTTTTAGCGTCCTTCGTCGTGTGCTTTAAAAGCGCCGCATCGTCCAACAACCGGAAGCAATCCGGTGCTCGCAACCAAACGAACCGGCCATGCTGACTGGTCCTTGTCCGCCCACCGTCGCGGGACCTTACGCGGCATGGATGCCGCGTAAGAGCCTACAAGGACGTACTTGCGG